>CAWJXM010000054.1:0-285554 GCA_963846635.1 uncultured Alphaproteobacteria bacterium
TCCAGCCGGCGATCCCGGTCGCCGACATCACGCCGCTCGAGCGTCTCTTGCTCAGCCATATCTTCCAGGTCGAGGCCAGCGCCGACGGCTTGTATTTCTATGAAGACGAAGGCCCGGCCTCGACTATTTGGCTCGATCGCGCCGAAATCGATGCCGCGCTCACCAGATCGCCAGCCACGACCGAGAGCACCGCCGCCGGTTTCGTCATGGAACAACTCGCACGCGTGCCGGCGGACAATGTCGAGATCGAACTCCACCTCAGCGCTACGTCCTGGGAATTTATTTTTCAGGACATCGTGCGCCGCTCGCGCAGCCTGCGCTACGTCACCGCGGTCTCCTCCTTCACCTGCTCCAAGATGCGCCCGGACGGGTTCGGCGGCATGGCCGTGCTGATTACCGCGAACGCGATCGTCGGCAAATCGACCAACGACATCATCGCCGACTTCCTGGCCGAGGCTGATCTCGACGAGCCCGTGCCTGCGGCCGCCTGATCGCCCCGCTTTCGAAAGGAGCCATCAATGTCCGCCCTCACGCCCGTGGCGGCGCGCGCCATGCTGCGCCGCGGCCACTTCGCGCACATGCACCCTCGATCACCGCGCAACGGGTGACCGAAGCGGTCGAGCGTCAGCTCACCAGCCTCGACAATCCCTCCCGGCGAAAGCCGGGATCATGCCTCGTCTGCGGCACTGAAGCCGAGAGCTGCGAGCCCGACGCCAGGCAACACGAATGCGAAAGCTGCGGCGCACATGCCGTTTACGGCGCCCAGGAGATCCTCATCGCCATTGCCTGACAGCCCGAACCTCAACTCCCGGGCCCGCTCCGCGCGGGCCTTTTTTGTAACCAGGGCACCGCCGCGGCGGCGCCACTCTTCAGAAGAGGAAACCACAAAATGGAAAGCTGCAACGCTGCCATCTCAATCGGCGGAAAGATCAAGCGATCCGCTATTGCCGAATTGGCAGCAGCCCTGGCACATGACAGCGCCACTATCGATTGGACGGACTTTCTCGAAGATGGCGAGCTTGTCGATCACATTCTTGGCAAGGTTGCCGCGAAGGATCATCTGTACTTCTGCAATAACGAACAACCGTGGGGACAGTACGAAAGCACTGAGGCTTTCTGTCGCCAGAACGGGCTGATCTATGTCTTGGAATATGAAGCCGGCGGCGAATGGTCCCCAGGCATGGAATACCGCTCCCCCGACATGGAGCCGGGCAAGGTGCGCACATGGCCGATCTCTGAAATTGGCCGCGGCCCGCTGATTGATGCCGAGGATATCCAAAAGCATCTCGACGCCGGCACCCTAGCTGATGAGATCGCGCTAATGGCAGCGATCCACAAATTCCCGTGGCCTCTGGAAATCGTCGAGGACGAGGGTTTTTAAGCGCCTCCACGGCAAGCCGGAACGCTTAACTGCCGAGGCCGAGTAACCCAACGGATCATCCTACCTCACGCCAGTCACAGCCTCCCTGGCCCGCCGCGCGCGGGCCTTTTTTATTGAACGGCCGGGCCGCGGCCCGGCCGTAGCGTAGGGATGAAGCGCTTTATCCCATTTCTGGGACAAGTTTCTTCATCCCCCACCCCGAACCGGACGTGCAAGTTTCCCTGCATCCGGCTCTCCATGCGTGGCGATTGCCACGGGTGGCCCTCGCAGGAGTTTGGCGAGGGTGTTGGTTGCCTCCCAAAAATGATCGGCTCCAGGCTGGAACCGCTCCTTTGGTTCGACATTCCATCCGTTCGGTATCCGGGTGCCCCGGTCTGGGAAGCGGCTCGTCCCGCCTTCGCTGAAGAGCCTCAACTGTTTGGTTCCATCGCTCCAGCATCGCCGCTCCCCAGGTCTGTTTCCGACATACTGATGGAGCAAGGCGTTCCACCCTGCGCCGCAGTGTTTTTGCCGGACCCAGTGCGCAACACGCCGTTCCAGCCACCAATCGAGCTTGGCGAACTCCCGCCATGCTCTTCCGGCGTAGCGGTAATAATTCCGCCAGCCGGTAATGATGGGATTGAGGCTGTCGATCAGATCGGCGAAAGGCTTGCCTGTCGGCGTTTTCTTCACCTCGACCTTGAGCTTGTGGCGCAGCTGCTTCAGTTTACCCTTCGGAATGAAGAGTTTGCCGACCCGGTTGCAGGTATGACGAGCCGGTTCTTGCACCACTCGATAACCGAGAAAGTCGAAACCTTCCCTGACATCGGTGATCCTGGTCTTTTCCATCGACAGTTCCATGCGGAGTTTCTGTTTAAGAAATTCCGCCAGCGCGCGGCGTTCCGCCTCCGCTTGCTCCAATGTCCCTTCTACGAGGACGACAAAATCGTCCGCGTATCGCACCACGAAGAAGGTCGGACGCCCCGCCTTCCGGTCGACTTTCCGGCGACTGGCTGCTTTGGCGAACTCCTCTTGTGGACGCGGGGACCAGCGCCCGTATCTCTCGTCGATCACCGTCAAACAAACATTGGCCAGCAATGGCGAGATAATGCCGCCCTGCGGGGTTCCCGTGACAGGGTGGCGAAGGGTGCCTTCAATCATGATGTCGGCCTTCAGGAAAGCGAGAATGAGCCGCAGGACCTTGCGATCCTTGATGCGGCGTCGCACCTGCTCCATCAGCACATGATGATCTATGGCGTCGAAACAGCCCTTGATGTCGCCCTCGATTACGTAGCGGGTCTGTGACGGCCCGCTGCCGTTAGGCGGGTGCAGTCGACGCTGGATTCTTGCCAGCGCGTCATGGGTGCTTCGACCGCGCCGGAAACCATAGGAGGTCGGATAGAAATCCGCCTCGAATATTGGTTCCAGCACCAGCTTCAGCGTCATTTGCACCATTCGGTCTTTAAGCGTGGGGATGCCCAGCGGCCGGAACTGCCCCGGTTTGCCTGGCTTCGGGATGAGCCGTTGCCGGACGGGCTGGGGCTTGTAGGTTCCATTGCGCAGTTCTTCTCGAATTTCTTCGAGGAAAGCGGCGACGCCACCGGCACGCTTTTCGACCTTGTGCCGCGTCATTCTGTCGGTGCCCGGCGTCTGGCTGCCTGTATTCTGGGACAGCTTTTGCCAAGCAACCGAAATCATTCGGCGGTCACAAACGAGATTGAACAGATCCGAGAACACCTTGTCGGTATCTACGGTACTCCACCGATACAGCTTGCGTTGCATGTCGAGGACAAACCCGGTATTCACCGCGTCGGTCATCAGCCCGCCTCCTGCCTGCATTCTGTACCCACTGCCTTCCTTTGCCATGTGGACGGCTTTCCCGTCCTCGGACTACTACGAAGGCTCCGTCCCCCGTCCCCGCGATCATCAGTCGCTTCGATCATCCTGCCCCGGTTGAGGCAGGAGGCGAGTAAAGGGTTCTCAGGTTCCGTCGACAACCTCTCGTCCGTTTTAGGAGCCGACTGTACCCCGTGCGGATTCCGACCCTCGGGCCTTGCAGACTTTCCCGAGGGCTGGTGCTCGATTTCCTCAAGCACCCCCGGTTCCCACCTCTCAAAAGGGAACCAGCGCTCCACAGGTCTTGCGACCGCCCCGCCCACTTCCGCATCGGCGAGGTTCCTCTTAACGGGGCGTCTGCCATCGGTTCGGTTTCCCTCTCCATGACGGACACGCTGGCCGGACCGTAGTCGGGATCGGAAGTTCCCGGCCGTCCGGCTTTAACGGGTTCTGCTGATTTATGGCCGGCCGGAAGCACCCGGTCTGCCTCACCCGTTCGCTTGTCTCTGCGCGCTGCACCGCGCAGAGCGCGGGGTCTCACACCCCGCAAGGTCACTGACAGCTTCGCAATGAAGAATCTCCTTTCTTCATCAACTACCTGACGCACCGAGAGCAAGAGGGCAGCCGGAAGAGGGTGAACCGGGACAGCGCCAGAGAGCGCGCCGGACTTTCAACCTTCACTCCGGAGATCCCATGCTCGACCTCACCCCCGCCGCACCCGCGGCAAGCCTGCTCCCGCGAAAGCGGGGGACACTCCCGCTGTTCCTGCCGCAGGCCCCGCCGGACAAAGTGTCGGGTCTGATCCACGCCGCGACGTTGCTTGCCCAGCTGCTCGGGCAGGGCCGCGCGATCGACACCCGCACCCTGCGTTCGGCGATGGAAACCGCGTTCTGCGGCAGCGATGCCGAGGGCGCGTGGGCCTGGAAGGACGCCTACGAAGCGTGTGAGGCGGCGCAGGTCATGTTCCTGCGCAAATTCGGGGCGGCGATGCGCACGCGCGCGGGCGCGGCCGCCGCGATGCTCGACATGCTGATCCGCTTGCCCCAGCGGCTCGCCTCGCAAACGCGCCGCTCGGAAGAATCGCTTTGCAACGGATCGGGCTCGATCCTATCGCGTCTCTGCGCCGCCCCTCGGGGTGTCGTCTCTACTTTGCGCGGCGGGTGAAAATCAGCGAGCGGAGACGCGGGGCCTGCCCGCCCGGCGCTGTCAAAGTCGCAGCAACGCCCGACACCGGTCCAGACCTGACGCGGAGCACTACCGGAACGCGAATTCTTGGTAACCGCCTTTGGCGACCTCGTCGGTCGTCCGCCGGAAATGCGCGCCGTTGCCATTGTAGCCCAGAACGCGGCGCACGGTCCGGCCGTCGACGTTGCGATTGACGCCGTTCTGCCAGGAATCGACCTTGAAGGACAGCAACGCTTCGCCCGCCTTGATCACTATCCGCGTCCACTCGTCCACTTTTTGCGGCCGGGTCTCCACATGCGTGTAGTTGTGCTGTTGCATGAACCGCAGCAGGCCTGCCTGGAATTCGACGCTGTGTGAGATGGCCTGAGTAATATTGCCGCGCGCGGTGTGCGGGCCGAGCACCATCAGCATGTTGGGGAAGCCTTCCGCGAGCATACCGAGATAGGTGCGCGGGGTTTCGGCCCAGGCGTCTTTGAGCCGAAGGCCGTTCTCGCCGCGGATATCGATACGGTCGTAGGCGCCGGTCACGCCGTCGAAGCCCGTGGCGTAGATCAGGATGTCGAATTCGTGTTCCTGCCTCGTGGTTTTGATGCCCTGCGGAGTGATGCACTCGATCGGCTCATCCACGAGAGTATCGATCAGCGTCACGTTGTCGCGGTTGTAAGTTTCGAAATAGCCGCTTTCCAAGGGCACCCGGCGCGTGCCGAAGCCGTGATCTTTGGGTATCAGCTTGTCCGCCACTTTCGGATCCTTCACGCGCTGGCGGATCTTTTTGGCGATGAAGGCGCTGATGGCAGCGTTGGCTTCCTCGTTGGTCAAGATGTCGCGGAAGTTGCCCATCCAGATGCCAAAGCCGGGCTCTCCGTAAAGCTTCTCCCAGAAGGCCTCGCGCTTCGCGGGCGGCACGTCCAGGGTCTTGCGGGGGTCAGGCTGATGTATGAACCAGCCCGGCGTCGTCGCGCAGTGCGCGTAAATTTCCTCGTAACGGGATTTGATTTCCTCCATCTCCTCCTTGCTTATTTTGGAATTATGCAAGGGCGCCGCCCAGTTGGGTCGGCGTTGAAAAACGGTGAGGTGCTTCGCCTGTTTGGCGATCTCCGGGATCGCCTGGATGGCGGTCGCACCGGTGCCGATGATGCCGACGCGCTTGCCGGTGAAGTCCACCGGCCTGTGCGGCCACCGCGCCGGGTGATAGGCAGGGCCCTTGAAACTGTCCCGGCCCGGAATGGCCGGCAGCGTATAGGCCGAGAGGATGCCAATGGCGGTGAACAGGAACCGCGAGGTTGCCTGCTGGCCGCTTTCCAGTGTCACGTTCCACTGGTTCGCCGCCTCATCCCAATGCGCGGCCACGACCGTGCTGCGGAACTGTATGTCCCGGCGCAGGTCGAACTTGTCGGCGACGTAATTCAGGTATTCCAGCGTGTCGGGCTGGGGGGAGAAGTGCTCCTTCCAGTCCCATTCCCGCATCAGCTCCTTGGAAAAGGAGTAGCCATAGGTCCAGCTTTCGGAATCGAAGCGCGCGCCGGGATAGCGGTTCCAGTACCAGGTGCCGCCGACGTTCGTGCCGGCCTCGAAGACCCACGCGGTCATGCCCAGCTCGCGCAGGCGGTAGAGCATATACAGGCCGGAAATCCCGGCGCCGATGACGATCGCGTCGTAGACCGCGAGCTGACCCTGCCTTGGGCGTTCCGCCAAGGCGTGTGTGTCCGGCATGATATGTTTTCCTCGTTGAGACGCGCGGCCAAATTTCGCGGCGGCCGCCGGCGGTTCCATCGTCGAGGCAAGCTACCGCTTCAACGGTCACCGACAATGGTAGCTCAATCCCGATCCGGCGAGGCAAGCAAATGCGCCGTTCAATCTCACTGCCAGGGTTGAGTGGCCGCGTCCGCCGCCAAGGGGGGTGTCATCTCCACTTTGCACGCCGGGTGACATTTCTTCTGTCACGGGCCTCGGTTGGTCAATCCCTCTGAGCCTTGATCCTGTCGCCCGGGGTCTCTCTTCTGTCCGGGGTCGGCGCTGGGCCGCCACCTGATGGGGTCGGATGAGGAGCAGGTCGACCAATCTAACAACGCGCAGTGGCGAAGCCCTGCTGAAATGTCATCGGCCTGACCTGGTCCATCGTCCCGGCGACGGGACCTTGCTCCGGGCGGTCGATATTAGGAACCGCCCGAACTTGCAATCTCCTTTCGTTGGCCTAGACGGAGCTTCCCTCTTTCCCACTGATCAAGTGACTGATATTTCAGCAATATCCCATTTTGGTTCGCCAAGACGTAGCCATGTAGACCGATATATTTTCAGTGTAATTTGGCGATGTATGGTTTATCATCCACCCATGTACATCGAAGCCGTCCCAAACCGCGGCTCACCGCCCGCCATCCTCCTGCGCGAGAGCTACCGCGAGGGCGGCAAGGTCCTGCCCCGGCGCAGGCCGGGGTCAAGAAGCGCACGCTTCTGAACCTGTCCGACTGGCCGCGCGAGCATATCGCCGGCTTCAAGGCACTGTTGAAAGGCGGCACAGTCATCCCGCGCGACCAGGCGGCGATCAGCATCGTCCGCTCCCTGCCGCATGGCGCCGTCGCCGCAGCGCTCGCCACGGCGCGCAAGATCGGCCTCGATCGGCTTATCGGACCCGCAGGCAACCGCTGCCGGGACCTCATCCTGGCGCTCGCCGTCAGCCGGATCCTCGATCCCGGCTCGAAGCTCGCGGCGTCGCGCGCGCGCTCGCCGGAGACCGCCACCTCCAGCCTCGGCGCCGAGCTCGGCCTGGGGCCCGTCGACGAGGAGGAACTTTATGGTGCCCTCGACTGGCTGGCGGTCCGCCAGACGGCTATCGAGACGGCGCTGGCCCGGCGCCATCTCACCGGCGGCACGCTGGTGCTCTACGACGTGACATCGAGCTAGATGGAAGGCCGCTGCTGCCCGCTCGCCCAGTTCGGCTACAACCGCGACGGCAAGAAGGGCAAGCTGCAGATCGTTTATGGCTTGCTGTGCGCGCCCGATGGTTGCCCCGTCGCCATTGAGGTCTTCCAAGGCTCGACCGGCGACCCCGCGACCCTTGGCAATCAGGTCACCAAGCTGAAAGAGCGCTTCGGTTTGGACCATGTCGTCCTGGTCGGCGACCGAGGCATGGTCACCGAAGCCAGGATCTCCGAGGACATCAAGCCGGCCGGGCTCGACTGGATCACCGCGTTGCGCGCCCCCCAGATCCGCGGGCTACTCGACGGCGGCGTGTTCCAGATGTCGCTGTTCAAGCCTGCCCCGGCGCAGGCCGGGGACCGGGACATGGCGGCCATCACGTCACCTGACTTCCCGGGCGAGCGCCTGATCGTCTGCCGCAATCACACTCTCGCCGCCGAGCGCACCCGCAAGCGCGAGGATCTGCTGGCCGCGACCGCGCGCGATCTCGCGCGCATCGCGGCGGCGGTGCGGCGCAAGCGCGAGCCGCTCACGGGCAAGGCGGAGATCGGCCTTGCGGTCGGCGCCGTGATCGGCAGGCACAAGATGGCCAAGCACTTCGCCCTCGAGATCACCGATACGACCTTCACCTTCGCGCGCCGGACCGCGGAGATCGCTGCTGAAGCGGCGCTCGACGGCCTCTACGCCGTGCGCACCAGCCTGCCGGCCGCCGCGCTCGACAACGTCGCCACGGTCACAGCCTACAAATCCCTCAGCCGGGTGGAGTACGCGATCCGCTCGATCAAGACCGTCGATCTGCACGTCAGGCCGGTCTATCACTGGCTCCCCGACCGCGTGCGCGCTCACGTCTTTCTCTGTATGCTCGGATACGACCTGGAATGGCACATGCGCCAGCGTCTGGCGTCCATGCTCTACGACGACACCGACAAGCAAGCCGCAGACGCCCTCCGCGCCAGCGTTGTCGCCAAGGCCGAGCGATCGCCCGCCGCCGTCACCAAGCAGACCACCGGCCGGACCGACGACGGCCTCCCCGTCCACAGCTTCCAGACCCTGCTCGCCGACCTCGCGACGATCACCCGGAATACTGTCGTCACCGCCATTGCGCCGGACGCTCCCTTCACCATCACCACACGGCCGACACCCATCCACAAGAAGGCCTTCGACCTCCTCGGCGTCTCCTGTACCCAGTAGAGCATCCCTCTGGCCGAAACTTATCGCGCCAGATCAAGCACATGCGTCTTTCAAAAGAGGGAAGCTCCGCCTAGACCCAACAGTGATGGTGGTGTTTAATCGCGCACGATCGGGCAGGCCTCATCGCGCACCCAGCCCGCGAAGCTGAGGTAATAGACGCGGACGTCGCCATACCCTGCCCGAACCGCTGCGGCGGCAGCCAACGCGGCTCTCCCGCCTCCTTCGCAATGGGTCACGATGTGATCGCCGGAGCCGAAACCTACATCTTCCATCATCGAGCGCAGCGCCGGCGCCGGCCGAACGACGCCATTGACCATAAGATCGGCATGAGAGAGATGACGCGCGCACCCGGTAGATGCCCACTCCGGGCACGATTGCGCGTATCCGCTCCGGTGAATTCTGCGCGTGTTCGAGTATCAAACACTTGCGCGTCCCGATCAACTTGACGCTTGAGGGTCTCGCGATCGACTAAACCAACAGACCCAGCACCGGGTACTGTACGGAAACCGCCTCTCGAAGGCTCAGCAGCTGCAGGCAGTCCCGTCGCCGATGAAAGCGCTGGCCAGCCGCCGTTCAGGATCACGGCCTTCGCGCCAAAATACTGCAGGATGAACCAAACCCGCGCGGCGTTGGTCATGCGGCCGTCATCATAGGCGACGCCAACTGCCGCCGGGTCGAGACCGAGCCGCCCAAAAGCGTCGTCCCAGAAAGCGGTATTGGTAAACCCAATATCGGCGGCCTTGGCCGCCTTATCCCAGTCCTCGACCGACACGTGCAGAGCGCCGGGCACGTGGCCAGCATCAAATGCCGCCCGATCGCGTGCATCCAAATACTGAACTGGCCCGGGAGAGGGTAATACTGCGAAATCGACGAAGGGATCACTCGGCATCGTAGTTTCTCTTCTTGTGGGTTATCCGCTTAATTTGGAACAAAACAGCTCTTTTTGGAGGTGCATCTAGTTTTAGGAGGCTATGGTAGCTGGATATCTCGCCGAGAGCCACTCCCGCAGTTTCGACCACCGCCGCCGTGTCCGCGCTCCCTTGACGGCGATCGCCAGCGCCTTCCGCTGCCCGATCAGCACGACGAGTCGTTTTCCCCGCGTCACCCCGGTATAGACCAGATTGCGCTGTAGCATCGGATAGTGCTGGGTCGTCAGCGGTATGACGACGGCCGGGTACTCCGAGCCCTGGCTTTTGTGGATCGTCGTTGCATAGGCGAGCACCAGCTCATCCAATTCGCCAAAACCGTAGCTGACTTTGCGGCCCTCAAAATCGGCGACGAGTTCGCTTTCCTCCATATCAATGGCTGACACGGTGCCGAGATCGCCGTTGTAGACGTCTTTGTCGTAATCGTTCTCGACCTGCATGACCTTGTCGCCGAGACAGAACGTCCAACCGAAGCGCTCGATGCGAATGTCGCCGGGCAGGTTGAGCGCCTTCTGCAGCTCGATATTGAGCGAACGTGCCCCGAGACCGCCGCGGTTCATCGGGCAGAGAACCTGGATGTCGCGAATGGGGTCGAAGCCGAAACGCTTCGGGATGCGCTCGCGCACGACGGCCAGCACCTTCCGCACGCCGTCTTCCGGATCTGCCGCATCGACAAAGTGAAAGTCGCCGCTTTCGCTTCGGGCGAGATCGGGCATCAGCCCCTGATTGATCCGATGCGCGTTGACAATGATCCGGCTCTCGGCGGCTTGGCGGAACACCTCGGTCAACCGCACGACCGGCACCGCATCCGAGGCGATGATGTCCGCCAATACCTGCCCGGGGCCGACCGAGGGCAGCTGATCGACGTCACCGACGAGCATCACTGCCGCGGCGTCCGGTAACGCGCGCAACAACGCCCGCATCAATGGCACGTCGACCATCGAGGTTTCGTCGACAACGAGCAGATCGCAGTCGAGCGGCGCCTCCTCGGTGCGCCGGAAAGCCCCGGTCCTGGGATCGGTTTCGAGCAGGCGATGGATCGTCTTGGCTTCGAGCCTGGTGCTGTCGGACAGGCGCTTGGCGGCGCGACCCGTCGGCGCACAGAGCGCGATCGCGACACCTTTGACGATCAGGATCTTCAGGATCGTATTGACGAGTGTCGTCTTGCCGACCCCAGGGCCACCGGTGATGACCAGCACTTTAGACGCGAGGGCGATGTGACCGCCTCGATCTGGCTTTCGGCGAGCACCAACTGTGTTTTCTTCTCGACCCAAGGGATCGCCTTGGCGGCGTCGATCGACGGCCATGGCGGGTCTCCAATGGCGAGCGCTCTCAGCTTCGCAGCAATCTCCCGCTCGGCGCGGTATAGCCCGGCGAGAAAGATGCAATGCCGGTTATCGAGATCGTCGGCAATGACAGTGCCGTCCTGAAGTTCGAGATCCAGCGCCGTATTGACGAGTTCTGCCGGCACCTCGAGCAATTCGCGGGTCAAGGCCACCAGCTCCTGATAGGGCAGACCGCAATGGCCATCGTCCATGGCTTGGGCGAGCGCAAAGGAGATCCCGGCGCGAACCCGGATCAGCGCGGTCTTGTCGATGCCGAGCCTGGCCGCGATCTGGTCGGCGGTGCGGAAGCCGATGCCGCGGATATCGCGTGCCAGGCGGTAGGGGTTTTCCGAGATCAGCTGGACAGCCTCAGCGCCATACGTTTTGTAGATGCGCACCGCCCGCGAGGTGCCGACACCGTTGCTGTGCAGGAACAGCATGATCTCACGGATGACCTGCTGCTCGGCCCAGCCGGCGATGATGCGCTCGGCACGTTTTGGGCCGATGCCGCTGACCTCGCGCAGCCGGTCAGGTTCCTCCGTAATGACCTCGAACACGGTCTCTCTGAAAGCCCGTACGAGCTTTTTGGCGTAGACGGGGCCGATCCCACGGATCATCCCGGAGCCCAGATATTTCTCGATCCCCTCGATCGTGGTCGGCGCCGTCGCCTTGAGAAACGAGGCTCTGAACTGGACGCCGTGGGCACGATCGTTGACCCAGCTGCCGCTCGCCTGCACAAACTCGCCGGCCGAGATCATCGCGGCATGACCGATCACGGTGATCAGATCGCGTTGCCCGCGCGCTTTGACCCGCAGCACGCAGAAGCCGTTCTCCGCGTTGTGAAACGTGACGCGGTCGACGAGACCGGCCAGGACCTCGGTTGAGCTTGGTGTCGATGCGCCCGCCACGGCCCCGCAAGAACCAGACAATTGGGGTGCCGATTTTGTAATCCGGGGAATGTTAGATAAAAAGACAGGATTAAGTTAAGAGGTAGCCGGAAGGGCTGCTGTGGCAGCTCCACTGTCCCATTTCATTCTTCAGGACCGATGAAGCCGATCAGCCTGCGTATCGCCGAGGAACTGGATGTCCGCGAGCATCAGGCTGCTGCCGCTATCGCGTTGCTCGACGGCGGAGCGACCGTTCCCTTTGTTGCCCGCTACCGAAAGGAGGCGACCGGCGCGCTCGATGACGGCCAGCTGCGTACCATTGAGGAAAGGCTGAACTATCTGCGCGAGCTCGAAGATCGTCGTGCCGCGATCCTCGACAGCATTGGCCAGCAAGGAAAACTCGATACTGTCCTCAAGCAGGCGATCGACGCGGCGGACAGCAAGGCGCGGCTTGAGGATCTCTATTTGCCCTATCGGCCGAAACGGCGGACGAAGGCTCAAATTGCGCGCGAAGCGGGCCTCGAGCCGCTGGCAGAGACGCTTCTCGCGAGGCCCGACCAAACCCCGGAGCAGATGGCTCGCCGATATGTTGACGTGAGTAAAGGGATTATTGATTCGACGGCCGCACTTGAAGGCGCCCGCGCGATCTTGGTCGAGCGTTTCGCCGAAGATGCCACGCTGATCGGGACCCTGCGCGAGGACGTTTGGTCGCGGGGCCGCCTCGGGTCGCGCGTTCGTGCCGGCAAGGCGGAGGCCGGCGCCAAGTTCGCCGACTATTTCGAGTTCAGTGAGCCCCTTGCGAAATTACCGTCGCACCGCACCCTCGCGCTATTCCGGGGCGAGAAGGAGGAGGTGCTTACTCTGGAGCTGGTGCCCGACCCGGCCGCAGGGGATCGAGGCGAGCTCGGGCTCTTTGAGCAGCAGATCGCGCACCGGTTCAGGATCGCAGATCGTGGTCGGCCCGGAGACCGCTGGCTCATTGACACGGTGCGCTTGGCTTGGCGAAGGATCCTGGCTCACATCGCAAGCGACCTGCGCCATCGGCTCTGGCAAGCTGCGGAAGACGCTGCGGTGCGAGTGTTCGCCGGGAACCTGCGCGACCTGCTGCTGGCGGCGCCCGCGGGCGCGCGTGCGACGATGGGGCTTGATCCGGGATATCGGACCGGCGTCAAAGTCGCCGTGGTTGCCGGGACCGGGCAAGTCGCAGCGACGGCAACGATCTACCCGCATCAGCCGCAGCGTCGTTGGGACGAGGCAATTGCTCAGCTGGCGCGGCTTGCCCAAGAGCATCGGGTGGAACTGCTCGCGATCGGCAACGGCACTGCCTCGCGCGAAACCGACCGGCTTGCTGCCGAGCTCATTCAACTTCATCCCGAACTCAAATTGACCAAGGTTGTGGTTTTGGAGGCCGGAGCCTCGGTCTACTCCGCTTCGGCTTTCGCCTCGCAGGAGTTGCCGGAGCTGGACGTGTCTTTGCGCGGAGCGGTGTCGATTGCACGGCGGCTTCAGGACCCGCTCGCCGAGCTGGTCAAGATCGAGCCCCAATCGATCGGTGTGGGCCAATATCAGCACGATCTCAGCGAACAAAAACTGTCGCGTTCCCTCAATGCGGTGGTCGAGGATTGCGTCAACGCCGTGGGGGTGGACGTCAACACCGCCTCCACGCCGCTGCTGTCGCGCGTCTCCGGTATCGGCGAAGGACTGGCGCGCAGCATTGTCGATTACCGTGAGGCGCACGGCCCTTTTCGCACCCGCACGGGCCTCAAAAAGGTGCCCCGGCTCGGGCCCAAGGCTTTCGAGCTTTCGGCAGGATTTCTGCGCATCCGTAACGGCGACGATCCGCTCGATGCATCGGGTGTACACCCGGAAGCCTATCCGGTGGTGCGGCGCATTCTCGCGGCAACCAAGAGCGAACTGAAGAGACTGATCGGCAATACATCAGTGTTACGCCAGCTCGAGCCGGAGGCGTTCACCGATGCCGTGTTTGGGGTGCCCACTGTCGCAGACATCTTGCGAGAACTCGAGAAGCCCGGACGTGATCCGCGCCCAACCTACAAAACCGCGAACTTCCGGGAGGGAGTGGAAAAGCTCGAGGATCTGAAGCCTGGCATGGTTCTCGAAGGTGTCGTGACCAACGTCGCCGCATTTGGCGCCTTTGTCGATGTCGGGGTCCATCAGGACGGGTTGGTGCATATCTCCGCGATGGCCACGGCTTACGTGAAGGACCCGCGCACGGTTGCGAAGCCCGGCGATGTCGTCCGTGTCAAGGTATTGGAGGTCGACCCAAAACGCCGTCGGATCTCGTTGACAATGCGGCTCGATGAACCCTCGGCGACGAGGTCAGCGGCAATACGTGCCGAATTTGGTCCAGCGGGATCAGAGCAACGGCGCCAACCAGATGAGACCCGCGCAGGCCGAAGCAACTCCGTGCCGGCGAGCGGCGACGCGATGGCCGCGGCGTTTCGGCGAGCGGGGTTGGCTGACAAGACTCCAGGGCGTCAATAGCACAGCGGGCAACGTGGGTCGAAAGGCCCATCCGCGTAAAAGTGCACGCTAAGGACGACCTCAGAGGGTGATTTTCCGGTTTTCCCGGCCGGTTTTGACCATTTCCGGTACGGCGCCGTCACGGGCTGCCGGTTTATTGCGTGCAATCATGGCATGCAAACAGGATTGGCTGTTATATCGGTGCCGTCGCAGTTATCTTGCACGCAATAAACCGGGGGGCTAACGCAGGGGGTCACATTGCGTGCAATACAAGCGGCGGATCCGGCGGCAGGCGAGCCAGCCTGGATGGCGCCATTCCTGGACAGCCTGGCCCGCGCGGACCTCGCGTCGGCGACGTTGCGCGGCTACCGCTACGATCTGCGGCACTTCCTCGCCTGGCACGCCACGGTTCAGCCGGATGGGTTCGCGCTCGATCGCCTCGCCGAATTCGAACTCATCGCCTACCGCCAACACATGGTCGCCGCTGGCCGGCGCCCCGCCACGATCAACCGGCGCTTGGACGCCTTGCGCCGCCTGTGCCGGTGGGCGCGCGGCACCGGCACCCTGAGCGGCGATGTCGTCCACGACCTCCGGCCGGTGCGCACGGTGCGCAACCGCCAGCCGGCTGGTCTGACCGATCCCGAAGTTCACGCGCTGCTGCGCGCCGCCGGGGGTTCGACCCACGGCCTCGCCGCGCGCAACTATGCGCTGGTCCAGGTGATGCTGCAGGCTGGACTACGCGTCGGGGAAATGGCGGCGCTGCGGGTGGCAGATATCACCCTGAGCGATCGTTCCGGCGTGGTCCGCATCCGCCACGGCAAAGGCCTCAAAGCCCGCGAGGTGCCGTTGAATGCCACCGCGCGCCGCGCACTCAAGCTGTATCTTGCTACGCATCCGGCACCGGCGAAGGACGCGGTGCTGTTCGTCAGTGGCCGGGAGACGGCAATGCCGGTGCGCTCGATCCAGGCGGTGATCACCAGCCTCGCGCGTCGCGCACGGCTCACACGCATTCCAGTCTCGGCGCACACGCTGCGCCACACCTTCGCGCTCGGCTACCTGCGCGACAACCCCGGCAAGCTGCCGGAACTCGCCGGCTTGCTCGGCCACGAGTTCACTCGACACGACCGCGGTTTATACGCGACCCTCTGGGGAGGACCTCGCGGCCGACCTGGAGCACTTGCATCTGAATGTCGACGGATGACGACCGGGCACGGGCGCGGACTAGGCGCCACGGCTTGCTGCCGACCGATCCCAGCGAGGACGAGCTCGCGCGGCATTGGACGCTGACTGCCGACGATCTCGCTGAGGTCGCCCAGTGCCGCGGGGCCGATCATCGGCGCCGCTTCGCGCTGCAGCTTTGCACGCTGCGTGCCTATGGCCGGTTCCTCGACGACTACCGGCAAGCTCCGCTGAAGATCATCAGCCCCCTGTCGCGTCAGCTCGACCTGCCGCCAGTGCTGTTCCTCGGGCCGCCGGGCCGTGGGCAGACGGAGCGCGCTCAGTCGCTGCGCATCCGTCGTTATCTCGGCCTGCGCAGCTTTGACCGTGCGGTTGCCGCCGATCTGCGCGACTGGCTGCGTCAGGGTGCGCTCGAAGGCCGCAGCACAGCCGAATTGCTCAGCCGAGCCGAAGACAAGCTGCGCGAATGGCGTGTCATGTTGCCCGCGGTCAGCACGCTGGAGCGGATCGTCGTCGCAGAAGTTACGTTCGCCACGACCAACCTCTTCGAGGTCGTCACCAGCAGGTTGCCGGCGTCACTGCGCGTATCGATCGACCTGCTGGTGGAAGTGCCGGAGGGCGATGCACGGTCCAGCCTGTTCCGCCTCAAGGATTATCCAAAATCCGCCAACGCGGCGGTGATCAAGAGTGACATCGTCCGCCTGCGCCTGATCGAAGATCTGCTCGGCACTGGCGGCGAGCTGGATGAGCTCGACCCCAAAATCGTGCGCCAGCTTGGCGAGCTCGGACGCCGCTATGATGCGGGTGATCTCCGGCGCTTCGCCAAGCCCAAACGTGTCGCGCTCGTTGCCTGCTATCTGGTCGAGGCACGCAAGACCCTGCTCGACCAGATCGTCGAGATGAACGATCTCTTTTTGACCGCGATGAACCGTAAGTCCCGCACCGCGGTCGAGAAACGCCGCAAGACCATGCGCCGGCGCGCCCGCGACGGGTTGCATCGCGTGCTCGGGGGCGTTGATGCCCTGGCCAAGGCCGATGCGGAACAGACCGTCGGTGCGTTCCGCGATGCGGTGAACGCCCCCGCCTTGGTCGAGGCAGCCGAGGCCTGCCGCGCCTACGAGCGGCTCGAAGAGCGCGGCCATCTCGACGCCATGCTGTCGCGCTATCCCACGTTGCGCCAATATCTGCCGAGCTTTCTCACCTTGCCATTTCAGGCCGCTGCCGGCAGTGAGGCGTTGTTGCAAGCGATCGACATCCTGCGGGCACTCAATGCCGGCACACGCGGGCCACTCACGCCGGCGGATCCGCACAGCTTCGTTCAGGCGGACTGGCGGCCCTACCTCATCACGGACGGCAAACTCGACCGCCATATCTGGGAGATCTCGCTCGCCTTCGCGGTGCGTGAAGCCCTGCGCGCCGGCAACTTGTTCCTCGTGCAGAGCCGCGACCACGTCTCCTTCTGGAGCCTGGTCCATGACGACCGCAGCTGGCAGGTGAGCCGCGCACAAGCCTACCAGGATCTCGGTCTGCCGACCGATCCGCAGGAGTTCCTCGCCAAGATCGCGGCCAGTTTCGACCGTGCGGCGCGCGCCGCCGCGGACGGTCTCGCGCGTAATCGGTTTGCCTCGGTCCACAATGGCCGGCTCAAACTGAAGCGAACCGACGCATTGCCGATCTCACCGGAGCTGCGTCATCTGCGCGAGGCGTTTCAAGCCAGCTACCCGCGGGTGCGGATCGAGGACCTGCTGCAGGACGTGGACGAATGGTGCGGCTTCACGCGTGCCTTCCAGCCGCTCGCCGGCTACCAGTCCCGTGCCAAGGATCAGCACCGTTCGCTGCTCGCCTCCCTGATCGTCCATGGCACCAATCTCGGCCTTGCCGCCATGAGCCAGAGCGTCGACACCGTCACCGCCGAAGCGCTGCAGGACACCAGCCAGTGGTTCCTGCGCGAGGCGACGCTGAAGGCGGCCAACACGATCCTGGTCGATTACCATCACGGCCTGCCGTTCAGCCGCGTCTGGGGTGACGGCAGCCGCTCCTCCTCCGACGGGCAGCGCTTCGCGGTGCAGCGCGACAGCCTGCTGAGCAGCTTCTATCCCCGCTACTTCGGCTACTACGATCGCGCGCTCGCCCTGTATACTCACACTTCCGACCTGCACAGTGTCTATGCCACGCAGGCAATCTCCTGCGCGCCGCGCGAAGCCCGCTACGTGCTCAGCGGCATTCTCGATAACGACACCACCCTCGTCATCCGCGAACACACCTCCGATACCCATGGCTTCACCGAGCACCTGTTCGGCCTGTGCGCCCTGCTCGGCATCGCCTTCATGCCGCGGCTGAAGGACCTGCCAGACCAGGTGCTCAGCCGCATCGATCGCGCCGCCGACTACGGCCCGCTCCAGCCACTGCTCCGCGGCACTATTGACGTCAGCATCATCATTGAGCAGTGGGATCAGTTGGTGCGCCTGGTCGCGTCGTTGAAAGCTCGGATGGCGCCGGCCCATGTCGTCATGCAGCGTCTCGCCAACGGGCCTGCCGCCGACCGCCTGGCCAATGCACTGACCCAGCTCGGGCGCCTGATCAAGACCATCCATATCCTGCGCTACATCCACGAGGAGCCGCTGCGCCAAGCCATCCAGTTGCAGCTCAACCGCGGCGAGTTCCGCCACATCCTCGCTAGATGGATCTTCTTCGCCAACCAAGGCGACTTCCGCACCGGCGACTACGAGGAGATCATGAACAAGGCCAGCTGCCTCAGCCTGCTCTCCAATGCCGTGCTGATCTGGAACACCGTGCACATGAGCCGCATCACCGGGCAGCTCCGTGCCGGCGGCCACCCTGTGCGCGACGAGGATCTCGCCCACGTCTCGCCTTTGGCCCACGCCCACACCATCCCGAGCGGAACCTACTTCCAGTCACCACGCCGCCGCGCCGACATCGCGCCGGAACCCGTCATGGCCTGATCAGTGGAGATGCCCCGTATGCCCTCGTCCGAACGCGTGAACTGGCAGCCGATCAGCCAGATGCCGCTCGTCGCCAGCATGATCGACGGCGCCTTGAGCGACACCGCTGACCACCTCCAGACGCTGACCAAAGTACGTGCCCGGCCGCATGTTCTCGACGACGCCACCATCGATCGGGTGGAACGCGTCCATCGCGAGCAACTGGAGTTCGTCGATATCTATGCGGAGCAGCTCCGGCGCTGGCGGGACCAAGGTCCGTCCGCCGCACGGCGCCAGGAGCTGGACCACCTGGAAGAGAAGAACCGCAACTTGCGTCAGGTCACCACCGAAGTCCTCACCCTGGCCACCGAGCTCCGCAAGGGCACCATCGACCGCATCATGGCCATGAGCGATCTCGAACTCGGCCTCCAGGCCCTGCTCGGAACCCCACCCCCAGGCCGCTCGTAACCCGACCTCGACATTGCGTGCAATACGCTACCGTGCACTTTTACGCCGATGGGCCTTCCACCCCATGATGTCGTGCTGCAGCAAGGCGGGCGCCTGTTTATCCAGGCCAGCTTCTCGATCGACACGTCGGTCACACTCTCGCCGGAGAGCGGGCCGGTGGGAACGCCGATCACGGTGGAGGTCAAGGGCATCGGCTGGCGGCCGCTCGAAAACAGCTGGATGCTGCTCTACGACAACCATTTTACCGGCTGGATATCGGCGGTGACCTCGGCGGGCACAGCAAAGTTTACGATTCCGGCCACCGGATCGCCCGGCCTGCACGTGATCGAAATCTTGCACGGCGAGTTCACCTTTCCCTATCGGAATATGCAACAAAGCCCGGAAGCCGACCGGCCGCATTTCGTATTGCACTTCACGGTCACTCCCGGTGCGCCGGTCCTGCCGCCGCCCGCAGCGGAGCAGGCACAGCAGAGCGTGCATGGCCTCTCCTCGCCGGGCGCGCTTTCGGTGAAACCGCCCTTTGCCGGGGTCGGCCAACTGGTTACGGTAGGCGGAGCGGGCTTAGCGCCGGGCCAGCACTATGCGCTTGCTTGGACTACCATCATCGGCAACCGCGGCGGCGGGCACGGCTGGAACGAAGCGTCGCGACCCGTCGCGAAGGCGGTGGCCGACCCTTCAGGCCGTGTGTTGTTCAATTTCGCGGCTCCTGACGACCTAGTGGGTCATTTGGCACGATACTTGGTATTCTTCGTGGCTTGTTTGGCAGCGCGGGAGAGATCGCCGGGTATGCGCTGCGGCACCGCTGATGGATTGGCCGGCCCTGGATCTATGGCGCCGCTGTCGACGCTTGCCGTTCCACACAAAGGGTGTGGGCTGCAGGTTCCAAGCTTGTGCCGTCTGCTCGAACCAGACGCCGATCTCGGCCGGGCTGTGGGGATGCTGACCGTCGAGTGCGCGGCGCTTGAGAATGCGCTGGATCGCCGCGGCCAAATTCAACCAGCTGCCGCTCAGGGGCGTATACAGCGGCATGATGCCGTGCTGACACAACCACAGCACCATCTCCGGGGTTTTGTGACCCGCGAAATTGTCCCAGACCAGCAATAGCCGCAGCGGCGGCAGGGTCTCGGGTAAAGTGAAGCGCACCGTCAGCCCCTCCTGCCAGGCGCACCACAGGGCACGGTTGGCCGCCGGGGTGAGCGGCACCGCGGGATCGGGCAGCGCCGCCACAATATCGGCCAGCATCGTGCGCAGCCAGGGATGCAACATTGCATTGGTGACGCGCGCCGCCGGTTGGAGACGCACCTGGCCGGTGGCGGGCTGAAACAGGGTGAGAATCTTGGTCGTGCCGGCGCGCACATATTCATGCGGCTGGCATGCTGGCTGCCCCTGCGGTTGCCAACTGCGGCCGGGATGGGGCACGGCTTGGCCCTTCGACAAGCTCAGGAGGCCCGGCCTCGTCCTCACACCACACCACCAGACCGAGAGCGGTGCCGAGGGTGTACGCCCGCTCGATCAGGGTTTTTTCCCCGCCGCATCGGGATCGCGGACGACGACGGCACCGCCCTGCTTGCGCTTGCGCACGGCCATTCCGGCTGCGCACCAAGTGCGGCTCTGTTGCCAGCTCAGACCAGCGGCATGCAGGGTCTGCCAAATCGTGTAGGTGCTCACCCGCGGCAGCCCGTCTTCGGCCCGGCGCAAGGCGCATTGCAGCGTGCTCAAAGACCATATCGCCGTGCCGTCGCGCGCGCGATCGGGAGCGCGTTGGGCTTCCTCCAGGATGCGCCGTTGCTCCGCCGCGCCATAACAGATCGGCGGACCACCGCCATGGCGCGGCATGACCGCGGCCAAGCCCTCGCGATTGAAGCGCGCCACCCAGGCGGCCACGGTATCATTGTCGCGGCGCCCCGCCTGTCGTGCTGCCGCCAGATAGCTCTGCCCATCGGCGACCGCCAGCAAGGCCGTTGCCCGGGCAACCTGAGCCGCCGGCGCGCTCTGCGAATAGCTCAGCCGCGTCAACTCTTCTCGTTCCTCCGTGCTCAAGCCGCGCAACGGATCCTTCGAGCGACGTGACATAATCCACCCCGCGACATACCATTGGTGGCATTATACCGAAATTCATGCCAAATGACCCACTAGGCGGTGCGCACGGGCTATCGGTTGAGGACGGCGCCGGCAAGCAGACGGGAAGCTTGTGGATCAAGCCGACAGCGTTGCCGCTCAAGGTCGCGCGCGGACCGGCCGGCACGCCTTTTACCGTG
Source organism: uncultured Alphaproteobacteria bacterium (assembly GCA_963846635.1). Classification (GTDB taxonomy): domain Bacteria; phylum Pseudomonadota; class Alphaproteobacteria; order ATCC43930; family CGMCC-115725; genus AP-15. The sequence goes on from CAWJXM010000054.1 coordinate 20,958, forward strand.
CACCTGAAAGGCGTCGGCTGGACCGAGACCGCGAATATCTACACCGTCGTCTTCGACAACAGCTACATCGGCTACGCCTGCGCCTTCAACAGCCAGGGCGACGTCAAGATCCCCTTGCAAGCGACGGGCGAGGCCGGCTGGCATTTCGTCGACCTGTATCCTGCGATCTACCGCGGAGACGAGCAGCAGCCGCGGAACTTCCTGATCCCGCAACTTACTTATGCGGCCGACCATCCCGGCGAGGACTTGCCGCACTTCCAATTCGCCTTCGAGGTCACCGAGGAGTAGCGCGGTTTCTGCCCGCCCGAACTACGCTGCTCCATTGTCCGGTAGCGGTCGTCGCCGTCGCCCGAGGGATGCAATCACCGGAGCGCGGCTTCTACATCCAGATACACGGTATTATCATAGCCGGCAGACCCACTCGACGAACACCCAAGTCGCGGGGATTGCTATTTAACTTGCGCCAAGAAGCGACCGGCTACTCCCTTTTCCTCGCGTCCGGTGTCGCCCGATTTTAGCCTTTGGCGAGCGGCACAAGGCAGCCTCGATGAACGAGGCGGCCGACAAACTGTTCGCCCTCATTGCCGATCGGTTGAAACCGATAGCATCGTAGCGACCGATCAGGAATATTACCACGGGGAAGGAGAACGCGATGGCAAGGGCTTTCCAATTTGACGTCGAGGCCGTGGTCAAGCAACTCAACCGCATTCTGCAGATGGAACTCGCCGCAGTCATCTACTACACGCACTATTCCTTTATGATCTACGGTCACGCGCGAATTCCGATTACTTCGTGGTTGCGCGATAACGCGTCAGAATCGCTGGCTCACGCTCAAGAGGCGGGTCAAATGATCATGCGGCTGCACAAGAGGCCGGCACTCGGCATTGCGGCATTGCCGACAACTCAGCACAATACGATTGATCAGATCCTGGCGGAATCAATACAGCGGGAGGAGGCTGGCGTTGAACTCTATCGGGAGTTGCTCGCCCTTGTGAAAGACAAGTCCGTCGTTCTTGAGGAATATGCGACCCGTCTGGTCTCGGCGGAGGCCGTACATCTGCGAGAGATGGAGCTAATGGCGATGCAGCGCGCGCCCGACTAGTACCTCGCCAAAGAGTTGATCATCATCATCGATCCTGCTGCGCTCAGACAACTGGTCTAGTACATTGGGCGGCGCAACGCGCTCAGCAGCGCGGATCGATTTCCGCGCGCGGTTGCCGCCCCATCTCGGGTGAGAGGCTTATTGCTTTGCTTCCGGTGAGATCCGCTTAAGAGCTCTGTGTTAAGCACCCCCAATCGCTGCTGTTCTCCAAAATACCCGTGACCTGGATGGCCGGATCGCCGTTCCGATCGTAACCAATTGGCACGAATGTCCAGGTGTAACCCTGGCTGTGCGCGGCGCGCAGATCTGGGCCCTGCTTGCCTCCAGCCAGATCACGATGCGCAAGATCGGCGGCTGGCAGACCCTCGATCATCCCATTGCGGTCACCGCAATTGACCTCGCGGCCTGATCTGATGCCGTAATCACGCCGGAGGCTCTGCCCACGAATTCCAACAGCTTTCGCGACACAACCCGTCCCAACGCGGGAAAATAGATAGCATTGCCGCTGTTTGCGTGGTCTAAGCTGATAGCCTTGAATTCCCGACGCCGTGGCAATACGCTAATCTGTGGTTTTCCTGGCGCGCCAGCGCGGCCAGCTCGTCTCCCAGATAGCGGGCGAGCGCTGCCATACCGGAGCGCCCGGCGCGTCGCTCTGCGTCCGGGTTGTAGTTTGTGTTGGTATTGACGTCGTAAGTGTAAGCAACTCCGTCGCGGTCGAGGATGAACTCGATCCCGGCCACATCGATCTGATTGGTGGCGAGGAACGCCTCGTAGAGCTGCCGCAGCCCGGCGTCGATCGTGTCGATAATGCTGAATTTCGCTCGCGGCTGCTCGCCTGCCGGGCAATAGGTGTCATCGACAGCGCAGACGTCGGCGGGACACAACTCAAACCCGTCGCTGGTATCGACCTCGACCGCATAGAGGAAGCGACCGCCGACGAACTCGGCCCGTGTGATCAGCGGCTGCACAGCGCGGACGTATTGCTGCAAGAGATGGAGACCATCGATCGGCGGCTCATAATCAGGGCTGTTGAGGAAATGCTCCAATGCGTCAACTGAGAGAAACAGGCGGACGCCGGACCCCTTGCCCCCTCGATTGGGCTTCAGGATCGCGGGTCCGCCGGCGAAATGCCGCCGCATCGCCTCGGCAACCAGTTCCTTGCCGGCGACCACGATCGTGCGCGGAGTGCGGATGCCCGCCGCTTCGAGCGCGCCGTACTGCCGTGCCTTGCTGATCTCGAGATCGAGCGCTCGACTGCCGTTGACGACCCGGCGGCGATATCGCTCGAGCCACGCAAGCACCGATGCGGTCAGCTCGGCGGCGAAGCGATGACCACGTGTATGGGAGGAAGCGCTCATGCGGTTATAGAAGATGCCTGCCGGAGATGGTTGCGATATGTCAAAAACGCCTCGGTCCAGGTGCCAATCACACCAAGGCAACCCTTGGGCCTCCAGCTCTCGTGCCAGCGGTTCGAGCCAAGCCTCGTTTTCGTGGATCACATGGATATAGCTCATCTTCCCATCCGATCGCCAACGGACGCGGCGTAGCTGGAATATGATTTCGCAGCTAGTATCGTCAAATATTATATATTCACAATATATTATTGCTAATCCCATCCGTCGTGCAGGTTAAATCGGGTCTCCGCTATTGCGCGGTGGCCGGCGTGAGCGTCTCCGCCGCTGCGGCTCGGGTGGCGCCTTAACCGCGGCCTGTTTGCGACCGAGCCCATTTGCCTGACCATCGCCGCGCGGCTCGTCGAATAGGCCGGCACTGTCACCGGGGGTCATGGAGTTCTTGTTTACGCCGGTGCGGGGCGCGCCGATTGCACTAGCCCGCCGCTATCGATCGGTCGCCAATGCGACCAGACCACAGCAAGAGCTGTTCTCCGCCTCTGCAATGCTGATAACGTCGGTTTACGCAACAGCCCTCTCCGCCGAAGACCGGGTGCAGGGTCACGATAACGGGCGCGGCAGACGCCCGAACCCAGGGAGGATCTAATGATGACAATCGGCGTCACCGCGCATGACATCGTCAGCGCCTTCGTCTTCACCTATGGCACGACGGTCCTCGGCGCTCCGCGATTTTCTGTTGGTTGCTGTACTCGTTTCGGCAGTTCTGGGCTTCATCTGATCCCGGACGCCGCGCATGTGTCGGACCGGGTCGGCCGATAACGCGTGTATATCATCGGCCGCGTTTACGTCGGAGTTTTTGACTTCATCTATTGCGCCCTGCTCGACACCAAGGCGCCAGCGTTGCTCGCACTGTGCTTCACGTCAACGCATAGTACGGTCCAGCGCCCATCGACAAATACTAGGGGGGATTTTGCCATGGCCACAGCCGAAATCACAACCGATGCGGTATCCGAACACGATCAGCGCGCACAGCTCCGGCGGGCGGTGATCGCTAGCACGATCGGCACGACCATCGAGTGGTACGATTTCAATGTCTATGGTGTCGTGACAGCGCTGGTCTTTGCGAAACTCTACTTCCCCAAATCGGACCCGTTAGTCGGCGCCCTGCAGGCGTTCGTGATCTTTTTCGTCGGGTTTGCCGCGCGACCGGTCGGCGCCTTCATCTTCGGCCATTACGGCGATCGTATCGGGCGCAAGGCGGCCTTGATCGCAACCTTGCTATTGACCGGCATAGCGACCTTTGCCGTGGGCCTGGTCCCGACCTACGGCCAGATCGGCATCTGGGGCGCCATCATACTGACCACATTGCGCTTTATCCAAGGTATCGGAGTCGGCGGTGAGTGGGGCGGCTCAGTGCTCTTAGCGATGGAGTGGGCACGAACCAACGCGCATCGCGGCTTTATCGCGTCGTGGCCGCAATTCGGCGCGCCGGCCGGACTATTCCTCGCGAATCTGGCGATCCTGGCGTTCAGCGCGATTTCCGGGGACCAGTTCCTGGTTTGGGGATGGCGGATCCCGTTCTTGCTCAGCATCATCATGGTCGCGATCGGGCTTTACATCCGTCTCGGCATTTTCGAGACCCCGGTCTTCCGACGCCTCATCGCGGAGGAACGGCTCGAACGGGCGCCGTCAATCGAGGTGATCAAGCGCCAGCCCAAGGAGCTCATCCTGGGCGCACTGGCGCGGATGGGCGAGCAGGGGTCCGGCACTGTTTACGTCGCTTATATCTTCACCTACGGTACGGTGGTCCTCGGGGCCTCGCGCCATTTTCTGCTCACTGGCCTGCTCACCACTTCCTTTCTAGGATTCCTCTGGGTCACGGTCGCCGGGCATCTGTCGGATCGCATTGGCCGCCGGCGCATGTATATGATCGGCGGTGTGATGAGCGGGTTGTACGGTTTTGTTTATTTCGCACTGCTCAACACAATGAGACCGGGTTTGATCTTCCTTGCCATCGCGCTGTCGCTGATCCCGATCATGACATTGTACGGCCCTCAGGCGGCGCTGATCGCCGAGTTCTTCGCGCCGCGGCTGCGCTACAGCGGCGCCGGGATCGGTTACCACCTCGCCTCGATCGTCGCCGGCGGCCCCGCACCGTTCATCGCGGCAGCATTGTTCGCCGCCTTTCATTCAGGTTATGCGATCGCCTTTTATATTCTTGTCTGCGGTATCATCAGCTTTGTAAGCGCAGCATTGCTGAAAGACTACACCAACAAGGACGTGTCGCAGGAAGGATACGGCGTGTAGCCGACCATCTTCGGCCTCATCGTAAGCGAAGACAGAATCAACATCGTCGAAGCGGCGTAAGGTGAGTACCAGTCTCTAGCCCGGGGCGCGACTGGCCTTAGCTATCCAGGATCACCATCCGCTTGCCGACCGTAGTCGACTTGCCATCACTCGCGGCCAACAGATTGCGCTCTTTCGAGCATATAGTTGATACTGTCGGCGAATTCAGGCGGTCCTTCAGCATGGGGGTGATCCATGAGCCTGCATCCAGAGCCGATTGGCGAGATCCCGGCCGAGACCGCGCGAGTGGCCCGTGCGGCGTTTCCCGGCGGCACCGTCATAACGCGGCTGCGTGATGAATTCGCCAGCCTTTACGAGGATGCCGACTTCCGCACGCTGTATCCCGTCCGAGGTCGGCCCGGCCTTGCGCCATGGCGTTTGGCGCTGGTCACGGTCTTTCAGTTTCTGGAGCATCTCAGTGACCGGCAAGCCGCCGATGCGGTGCGCGGCCGGATTGACTGGAAGTATGCGTTGGGGCTCGAACTGACCGACCCTGGTTTCCACTTCAGCGTGCTGGCGGAGTTCCGCGCCCGCCTTGTCGCGGGCAAGGCGGAGCATCTGTTGCTGGACAGGATGCTGGAGCGCTTCAAGGCGCGCGGTCTGATCAGGGCGCGAGGCAAGCAGCGTACGGACAGCACACATATCCTGGCTGCGGTGCATGATCTGCACCTGCTCGAACTGGTTGCCGAGACGTTGCGCGCCACCTTGGACGACCTCGCCGCGACTGTGCCGGACTGGCTGCGTCAGATCGCCCAGCCCGTCTGGTTCAAGCGCTACGGGCGCCGGATCGAGGATTATCGCCTGCCCAAGCGGCGGGAAGAGCGCGAAGCCCTTGCCATCGAAATCGGGCTGGACGGCTTCACCTTGCTGGACGCCTTGGAGGTGCCGAATGCACCGGCCGTGGCGCGCCAGCAGCCGATGGTTGGGACGCTGCGGGATGTGTGGCGGATCCATTACGCCCGCGAGGGGAACGGGCCACCGCGCTGGCGGGCGGGAGCGGAACTGCCGCCCGTGGGCGAGCGGCTGCAATCCCCCTATGATCCGGAGGCGCATTACAGCACGAAACGGCAGACGGAATGGTCGGGCTACAAGGTGCACGTGACCGAAACCTGCGACGAGAATGCCGCACACCTGGTTACACATGTCATGACCTGCCCGGCGATGCAGCCGGACATGGCGAGCACGGCGGACATTCACAAATGCCTGGCCGACAAGGGGCTGCTGCCGGCCGAGCACTTCGTGGACGCAGGCTATGTCGACGCGGCGCTGCTGGTGAGCAGCCAACGTGACCACGGCGTCTCCTTGGAGGGGCCAGTCCGGGCAGTAGCGAAGCGGCAGAACGAGGCGGAACAGGCCTATGAGCAGCGCCACTTTGCGATCGATTGGGAGCGCGAACAGGTCACCTGCCCGCAGGGCAAGACATCGGTGACCTGGCGCCGCGGCTTGGATGGCGCCGGCGCCGCGCGCATTTGCGCGGTGTTCAGCCGCACCGACTGCGGCACCTGCGCCGTGCGCGCCTTATGCACCCCGGCCAAGGAAGCGCGCCGCTCCGTCTACTTCCACCCGCGTCCGGAATACGAGGCGCTGAACAGGGCGCGGGCACGGATGGATGACCCGGTCTGGAAGGAACGTTACCACGTGCGTGCCGGCGTCGAAGGCACCTTGTCACAGGGCGTGCGCGCATTCGGCATGCGCCAAAGCCGTTACATCGGCCTTGCCAAGACCGGGTTGCAACAGGTGTGTACCGCCGCCGCGCTGAACGCCGCGCGCATTGTGCATTGGCTGGCCGGAACGCCGCGCGCCAAGACACGCGTGACCCGCTTCGCCGCCCTGGCTCAGGCCGCCTGAATTCGCCGACAGTATCTATAGTTCGTTGGCCAACCGGTATTACAAAGGAAAATCCGTGAATCCGGCAGTGCTTACAACAGAAGGGGCCTGCAGCGGGGATCGAGCCTCGAGCTGCCCGCAGCGGCGATCGAGGCGTTCGGGAGGGTCGCTCTTGCCCCGTCTTCTCCAATTCCCCTAACCTGCCCCATGTGAGCCAGCTGGAGCTGCCCGATGAGCTTCACTATTCTGCTGCTGTCCCCGGATGCCGACCCGTCGTGGCCGGAGAAAATCAGGCAGACCGTCCCGGGTGCGATCGCCAAGGTATTCGCCGATCCTAAGGATGCTCTCGCCGACATCGAGACCGCTGATGCCGCCTACGGCACCGTGCCGCCCGAGCTGTTCGCGCGGGCGAAGAAGCTGCGCTGGATTTGTGCATCCCGCGCTGGGCTCGGCGGCGCGTATTTCTACGATGCGCTGGTCAACAGCGACGTCGTCGTGACCGGCATGCACGGCAGCTATAACGAGCACCTCTCGACGCATGCGGTGACGTTTCTGCTCGCCTTTGCTCGGCGCTTTGAGCACTACCTGCCGCAGAAGCATTGGGAGCGGGGCCCGGGGATGATCCATCTGCCGGGACAGACGGTGCTGATCGTTGGGGTCGGCGGTGCCGGCAGCGAGGCGAGTAAATTGTGCGCCGCATTCGGGATGCGTGTGCTCGGTATCGACCCGCGCGTCAAGGAACCGCCCGCCGGCATGGCCGAGCTCAGCACCCCGGACCAGCTCGAGGAGCGCCTCGGCGAAGCCGACTTCGTCATCCTGACGACACCCGAGACGCCCGACACGTTGGGCATGTTCAACGCCAGGCTGTTCTCGCGCATGAAGCGCGGCGCGTATTTTATCAATATCGCGCGGGGCCGCTGTGTCGTCACGCAAGACCTGATCGCCGCGCTGCAGTCCGGCCAGCTCGCGGGCGCCGGCCTGGATGTTGTCGATCCCGAGCCCCTGCCATCCGACAGCCTGCTATGGGGCATGTCCAACGTGCTGATCACGCCGCACGTCGCGATCTTGGGCACCTCCTATCGTCAGAAATGGGAGGCGATCCTGCTCGAAAACTACCGGCGCTTCGCCACAGGCCAGCCGCTGCTCAACGTCGTCGACAAGGAACAATGGTATTGACTGTTCGAGCCCGCGGACGACCAAGCTGCGTCTTTGTCCACGCAAAATACAAATGTCAGTGTTTTCCCCAATTTAAAAATGTCAGTGCTGGGGTCGGGTGGCGGGCGGGCGCGGAGCCCCCGGCGTAGCGTAGCGCCCGACCGACGCCCGCAACGCGGACGGGCTCAACCGCTCCCGGTGTTTTACCGAGCAGGCTCAGCCCGCTCGGCTCGTAGAAGTGTCAGCCGACTTTAAACAGACGAGCGCCGCGCTGATCGCGCTGGCGCGAGGCGGGTGACCGAGTTGGTCGCGCTGCAAGCCGAATATATCAGGCCTGGCTCGACGCCTTGCCAGAGAGCGCGACGGCGGAAGCGCTGCGTGCGATCTGCGACCTCGATTTGTCCGAGCTTGAGAGCATCGAGCCACCGCGCGGCATCGTTCGACATCGGCGGATAAATCGCGTGACGCATATTTACATCAAAGCGTTAAGGCAGTTAACGTTAATGCGCGAGGACGGCCCTGACGATCGACGACAACGTGGCCGCGGAGCTGGAGCGGCTGCGCCGGGCGCGGAATGCGACAGTTCATTGGCTTGAGGCCTCCGGCAGGAACAAACTGGTAGAAAAGAGAAACAGATATGAGTAGCGCGACGATGAAGGCTTTCTGCTTCGCCGAACCCGGCAAGATCGAGATGCGAATGAAACCGATTCCAACGTGTGGGCCAACTGACGCGCTGGTAAAGGTCCATGCATCCACCATCTGCGGAACTGACGTGCACATTTGGCGTGGCGAGTATCCGGTGCGACCTGGTCTAACCATTGGCCACGAGATGTTGGGCGAAGTGGTGGATGTCGGGGAGGGGGTATCGGGACTAAAGGCCGGGGCACGCGTAGTGTGTGGCGCGATCACCCCATGTGGCACCTGCTACAGCTGTCAGAGCGGTAGGGGTGCACAGTGTGGCGGGACGGTAACGGGTGGCTGGCGCTTTGGCAATCTCATCGACGGTTGCCAAGCGGAATATGTCCTTGTTCCGCACGCGATGGCCAATCTTGCAGAGGTGCCGCCGAGCCTTGCGGACGAAGAAGTCCTCATGTGTTGCGATATCCTGAGTACGGGCATCCGCAATCCCCGCCGGAGGTCAGTAGGGTCCGTGATGTACAGGCGGCCCCTCGCTCATTAAGATGTTCGACAAAGCCCTTGTCAGTCGTCGTTTCACCACTGTCCGAGGATGCCGATATGGTTGCGCAACGCCTCGTCAAAAGCATTCCGGGCTATCAGGCCCCTGCCGGGAATAAATCGTCTGCATTGGTTTAGATACCATAAAGGTATCGTCACGACATCGTGCTAATATGCCATAGATATCATTTTGATATCTAACTTTCGCGTTCGAGCCGCTGCTGCAGCGTTTCAATGATCCAGGCCTGCCGTGAAATCCTGACCGGTCTTCGACGCTGCACCGCGGCGTCGATGTTCGCCAGCATGTCCGAGGGGATGCGGAGCAGGACCGGTGTGAGCTTCGCGTCCGTATTCTCTGGCTGAGCGGTCAAGGCGACGCTACCACCTTTACTAATGAGCTGCTGCACAGCGGCTTCGTCGGGTTGCTGGGCAGGCTTGGGCTTTCGGGCTATGGCCATGAGTTACGCCCTCTTCTTCTGATTTCTTGATGATATATTCTCGATATCAAAAACATATCGGAACAGCGCCATGATTTCATCAACGGCCTTGGGGTCGGCAGGACGCAGCTCGGTAACGGCCAGGCCGTGGGCGGCGGCGTTGCTGAACGCTTTGCGGAGCCCCAGCGGCGTATCGAGGAATTGCAGGGCTTGGTTCTCCCGCAACTCTGCGGCGGTGTCATCATTGTCGGTGCCGCGCGGGTCGGCCTTGTTCAGGAACGTGTATGCGTGGAGTTTTGGATTCGCTGTTTTCATCTCCTCCACAAGCTCGGCGACTTTCTCCAGTGTCCAGAGATCGAAGGAGCGAGGGACGAACGGCACAAGGAGAACGTCGGCGACGGAGAGCGCCGCGCGCTGGCTGGTGGTATCCCTGCCGCCAGTGTCGATGATGATGTCCTGATACTTCGGGGCGAGGCGCAGGACTTCAGTCCTCACTGCTGCGCCTGTCAGTTTAATGCAAGTATAGCTCGGGCCAGCGGTGTTTTTCCCCTTCCGCAGATTGGTGAAATCGGTGGCGGTTTCCTGATCGTCGGCATCAACAAGAAGCACGTCGCCGCCCTGGGCTGCTCTGATGACGGTCAGGTTCGCGGCGGCGGTACTTTTGCCGGACCCGCCCTTAATGCCCCCGGAAACAATGATGGTCATGGATATCCCCCCGATTTCGATATGATATTCTCACGATATCATTAAGATACATACTGTCAACCATTCGGTTAGGACCATACTCGCAGTTGAGGCATCGTCAACTTGATCGGCCGTGGCATGCACCTGGGCAACTGGGCGTTGTCGTAACCTCCGTGTCGAAAGTGCCGATCTGAAAAGCATGATAAATCAATCGGTTGTACAAAGCCACGTGGGACTGCCGCAGAATTGAGGGTACCCGGGTGAACGGACCCTCTCGAACAAAGCGAAAAGTCAGGATTCCGGCCATTCACGGGGTGGGCTTCCACCCAAGGGAGCTGCCTGACCCCCAATTCTGCGGCAGTCCCCTCTCTGACCTTCCAAGTCGGCACGCCGACTTCCATAAACGCCTCAAGCAATAAGTTTCCTGCCTCCATAAAGACGGCAGGGAGGGTCCAAAGCCCGGCAGGGAGTGATTTCCATTCGGTATCAACCACCCGCCCCTCCAGAGGGAGAACCAATTGTGACACGATGCGTCAATCGTCATCCGCCGGAATTTGGCCGACGAATTCGCCGAAATCCTTGGCTTCTGGGAAATTTCGGTAAACCAAGGCGGAACGGTTAAAGGCGACCTGGTCGAGCGTCGCCAACGCCTCCATCACCAGTTCGCCTATCATGTTGCCGACCCGCGCTGCAACACCTCGATCGCGACAATGATCTGCAACCAGGTGTCGGCAGCCTCATTGTCGCCGCCCTCTTTCAGATTTCGGACCATGTCGCGCGCTTTCGCGACCGCCTCGTCGCCATGCCGCTCGAGATGCGAGCGCGCGGCTCGGTGAATGTCGGGATCCGAGACCACCATGATCAAGCCGTCTCCCACTTTCGCCGGTGGCGCATCGCAGTTGCCAACCATTCGTTCAGTTTCGACCATCGCCGCCGGCCGGAGACGTTGCGCACGGCAATGGCGACGGCCTTCTTCTGGCCAACCAGGACGACGAGGCGCTTCCCTCGGGTGACGCCGGTGTAGAGCAGGTTGCGCTGCAGCATCGCGTAGTGTTGGGTCAACACAGGAATCACGACGGCGGGGTATTCTGAGCCCTGGCTCTTGTGGATCGTCGCGGCAAAGGCCGGTACCAGCGTGTCGAGTTCACCGAAGCCGTAGGTGACGGCGCAGCCGTCGAAACTGGCGGTGAGTTCGCCGGCGTCGGGATCGACATCCTCGATGTAGCCAACGTCGCCGTTGTAGACGTCCTTATTGTAGTCGTTCTCGATCTGCATGATCTTGTCGCCAGGAGCGAAGGTCCAACCAAAACGCTCAACCTTGCGCTCGCCAGCGGGGTTCAGCGCCGCCTGGAGTTCGATATTCAGCGAACGGGCGCCGGCGCCGCCGCGGTTCATCGGGCACAGCACCTGGATGTCGCGGACGGGGTCGAGGCCGAAGCGCTGAGGGATGCGCGTCTTCACCAATTCGATGATCAGCGGCACAGCGGTCTGGGGATCCCCCGCCTGCACGAAATAGAAGTCGCTGTCGACCTCGGGTCTCGAGAGGTCGGGAATGGAGCCACGGTTGATCTGGTGCGCACTGGTGATGATCCGGCTGTGAGCGGCCTGCCGAAACACCTCGGTCAACCGCACCACCGGGACCGCGCCGGAGGCGATGACGTCAGCCAGGACCTGCCCCGGGCCGACAGACGGCAGTTGGTCGATGTCGCCGACGATTAGCAGCGCGGCATCGGCTGGAACCGCTTTCATCAGCGCCTGCATCAGCATGACGTCGACCATGGAGGTCTCGTCGATGACTAACAGGTCGCAGTCGAGCGGGTTGTCGCTGTCCCGTTTAAAGCCGCCGCCCTTGGGGTCAACCTCGAGCAGCCGATGGATGGTCTTGGCCTCGAACCCTGTAGCTTCGGTCATGCGCTTGGCGGCACGGCCTGTTGGGGCGCACAGCGACAGGCTCACGCCCTTGGCGGCGAGGATGCGCAAGATCGAGTTGACGATGGTCGTCTTGCCCACACCCGGCCCGCCGGTGATGACCAGCACCTTCGACAAGAGGGCGAGCCGGATCGCGGCGATTTGACTTTCAGCCAACGACAAGCCGGTCTTCTGCTCGATCCACGGCAGCGCCTTCTCCGGATCGATGTAGGGCCAGGGCAGTTTTCCATTGACCAGGCACAGGAGCCGTTGGGCGATTACCTGTTCGGCCCGGTAGAGGGCGGCGAGGAAGATGCAGGCCGTCTCGCCGACGGTATCGGCGATGACCGTTCTCTCGGCCAGTTCGAGATCCAGTGCAGCTTGGGTCAACTCTCCGGGGACCTCCAGCAACTCGACGGCCAACGGCGTCAGTTCCTCGGTGGGCAATCCGCAGTGACCCTCGTCCATCGCATCGGTCAGCGCGTAGGAGATCCCGGCGCGCATGCGGATCATCGCCGTCTTCTCGATGCCCAGCCTCATCGCGATCGCGTCCGCCGTCTTGAACCCAATGCCACGGATGTCGCGTGCGAGACGGTACGGGTTTTCGGTCATGACCTGGACGGCATCGGCGCCGTAGGTCTTGAAGATGCGGACTGCTCGGGCAGTGCCTACGCCGTGGCTGTGCAGGAAGACCATGATCTCCCGCACGATCTTCTGCTCGACCCAGGCACCGGTGATCCTCTTGGCGCGCATGGGGCCGATACCGGTCACCTCGCGCAGGCGGTCGGGCTCCGCCTCGATCACGTCGAACACTTTCTCGCCGAATGCCCTGACCATCTTCCTGGCGTAGACCGGGCCGATGCCGCGGATCATCCCGGAACCGAGATATTTCTCGATGCCTTCGGTGGTTGTCGGCGCCGACGTGCGCATGAAGCGCGACTTGAACTGCTGGCCATGGGTGCGATCGTTGACCCATTCGCCCGACGCGGTGACCCAGTCGCCCGCGGCGATCGTGGCGGCGTGCCCCACGGCGGTCACCAATTCGCGGTGCCCCCGCGCCTTAATGCGGATTACGCAGAAGCCATTTTCGACGTTGTGGAACGTGACCCGTTCGACGAGGCCCGCCAAAACTTCGTGTGTCGATGACTCCGGCTGCGGCTTGAGCCGCCTGTTCACGAAGTGCCAAGCTCCGCCGCGGTCAACAATTCCTTGACAATTCCAAACTGCCGAGCGCGCTCCGCGGCTGCCGCCGGGTTTTCACGGATCAGCTCATCGTCGTCGTCGAACTCATCGTCTTCTTCATCGTCGTTCTCGGCGGTGTATTCAGTCTGCTCGCGCTCAATCCGGGCGAGATGGGTCCGCATTTCCTGCGGCGTAAACAAGCCGCGAACGCAGGCAACAAATCGCGGCAGCTCCTTCGCGAATTCAGGACGGCTTGTCGCAGCATCAGCGAAATTCAACAGTTTCTCGCCGACCAGGTAATCAAATGCCGCTTTCACCCCGTAACGCAGCTTGATCTCGTGGGTAGCCTCGCACTGCTCTACCCAAATCTCGTGAAATTTCCGCGTATCCACCGGATGGTCCTCCCTTCGATGATGTTGCCTTCAATCAGTTCGGCGCCAGCCGCATAGTAGACGACGCTCCTACCATCTGACCCTCGCAACCTTGTGCTAACCCCGCTCGATCCCAGGCCGGTATTCGAAGCGTTCGCCGGCTTCCTGACCGGCGCTGAAAGCGGCGGGCAGTACCATGCGGCGAACCGCACTCCGACGCCGGAGGCTCAGGCCCAGACGATCCATCTCCGCGTCGATGATCGCTTCCTTGATCGGTACCAGTGCCCGCCCGTTCGTGCTGCCGCCCGCCACGTCCCGCGCCTGCCGCAGCGTGTCGAGCTTGCGAATTATTCCCAGCGCCAGACCGACCTGAAACGAGTTGGTGGCCGACCGCCGCCGGCTGCTGTGGGTCGAGCGGTAGATCTCGGTAGCCTGAAATGCCGACGTCTCGGTCGCAAAGGCCAGCGCGATCAAATCGTGCAGATAGACCGCTGCCTGCACATCAGCAGGCAGGCCGAAGAAGATGTAGCGCAGCGTCGCGTCCTCCGACGTCTCGCACCAGACCCGGCAATCGAAGAACGCGGCGATGGTCCCCATGCAGTCGTCGATCGGCCCACGTCGCTTGCGGTCCGTTTCGACTCCGATGCCCTCACAGCTCTGCCGGCGCAAGTCGAGTTCGCTCAGACTTAGCCCGTAGCGGTCGAGCAGTTCGGCGACTTTCTGGGCCGCTGCCAGCGCCTCCTGTTCGGTGCACCCTTGCTCAACTGTCTTGGCCCGCAGGGCTTGGATGCGCTGTACCAGGCGGTCGATGTCTGCGGTGTCGCCGGTTCTCCGGCCGGCTGCGAGCCCTGTCCGCTTGCGCAAGGCTTCGAATAGGCTTCGAACAGGCTCCTTGTCTCTGCTGGAAAATCGCCGCGCTCGATGGCCGCTTTGATCTCAGCTGCCACGCTATCGAGGTCTTCGCGCACCGAACCGTACAAGGCGCGCAAAGCCATTGTCTCCACCATGACGGAAGCGATACGTCCATATGCATTTGCAAGCTTGGGCGCCCTGCCATCGCGAGCGATGCTGACGCTGACCAGCGCATTCAAAAGTGGCCTTTGGCCAGCAAGGGATCGCGCCTGAGCGATTTCCTCGGGGCTGAGTTCGCGATCCAGCGACGCCCAGGCTGCGGCTAGAGCATCGAGGGGATTGCGATCTACCTCGAACGGAAGCTTGGATTGCCTCCCTCCAATCGGGCCGCGCCAATCAGCCGTCGCCGCGCCGTTGCGGATGATGTGCCGGTAGACGGCCTCGGCGCAGCGGACCGGATTGCCGATCCCCCGCCCGCCAGGGCGCACAAAACCCCGTGCGACCGCCAGCGCGCCGTCATCGAGCAGAACCATGACCGCGCTTGTCGATGCGGCACCGGAAGGCGACCAATGGCTCCACGAAATCAAGTTCGACGGCTACCCATACACGCCCGCCGCGACCGCGGCGAGGTGCGCCTCTTGACGTGCACCGGGCTCGGCGGGACGCACAAATAACCCCCAGTCTTCGGGCCAGGGTCGAAGCGGCGGTCGGCCGATACCAACCGTGATCGGAGACGCCCGTCGCTCTCGCTCGGATCAGACCGGGGCGACGGAGATCGCCACCGCCGCCGCGGCCCTGAACCGGATGCTTGGTTTCGGACGCCCGAACGATGGCCGCATCGCCCGAATGACCGAGTTCCAGGACCCAAAACCGGGCCCAGTGGTAGCCATGCAATCCGGTCGTGCCAGAGATTAAGTCTATCCATTCAACCGCTTCAGGTCCGTCAGGTCGCGCTTGCGTTGCTTTCGCCGGCGTTCGTAGCTGGCCTGGTTCTTGATGCAGACGAGACTATAGGGCCGGCCCTGGCGTTCGGTCGTCACATCGACATCGCACCGCGCGGCGCGGATCGTGTTTTCCACATGCACGCGGATGCCTTCCCCCGCCCGCAGCACCCAGCTCGCGCGTTCGGGATCGGCGAGGTATTGGCTCAGTTCGGTGCACCGGGCGCAGGTGCAGCCCAGAACACTGGCTCTGGTCCAGTTCCGTGGGGGTTCGAGCGGTTCTGCGACACGCGCCTCGAGGTGGGCGGCGCAGGCCAGGCGGAGCCGTGTCATCGCGGCGGAATTCGCCGTCTCATGCGGCCCGAGCAGTTTCCGCACCGCCGGGATCAGAACCATGTCGAAATCATAGATGCCCGGCAATCCAAGCATGTGGGTCACCGCGCGATCGGCGAGTGCGGCATCGATGCGTTCAAGTGCGGTGAAAAGATCGGTGACAAAACCAGGCTCCACCTCGCGCCCGCGGCGCCACGGATCGCGCATCGTCTCGCGCGCCAGTCCGCGCGGCAGCACATTGACCAGGTCCGTCGCGGCGCCAATAACGACCGCGCGACCAAGAGGTATGGCCTGGGCCAGCAATGCGCCGCACGCGGCGAGCGAGCGATCAGCCGCCCCCGTGACGAGGCGTTTCATCAAGGCTGCCGCGCGCGCGGGGGGCAGGAGGCGAAGCGCCTCAACGATCGACCCGCTGTCGCCCAGGTCGAAGCCGCCCCGGGCCGCGATATCCTCTAGGAACACATCCAGATTCGCCAAATCCTCAAGCTGGGTCAGAAGATCCAGCATGTGACCGGCGTCGGTGCGTATTTTGCTTTTGCCCAGATACCCGTGCTGCATCGGCCAGGTGGCCACCATATGCGCCGAAAGCTCGTGGGCTTGCCGGCCACAAGGCCGCCTTGTCGGCCTCACCGGCGACCGCCCAGCGTTCTGCGAGATCGGCGAGGAATGGAAGCGTCACCGTCAACCCGGCTTGGTTGATGACAGCCAACAACCACTCACGCGGCCACAGAACCAGGGCTGCGCGGCGGTAGGTGCGCTCAAAAGAGGCCCCTTCATTACCAGTCGCTTCGTAGAAATGCTGCTCGTCCGGATCGAGATCATCGAGAGCCGCAGGCGGCGAGAATTCCTGATTTTTGACTGGGATTACGCTCAATGGGGACGGCTCGCCATCAGGTCGGCGCCAGTGCGACGCAGCCACCGTGCGGTTCGTCACCTCCACCACCGCAAACTCACCGTCCTCCTCGTCGTGGGACCAGCCGCGGCGCGAACGAGGATAGTCCGCATATTCCGCGATCCCACTCTCTTCGATGGAGACCAGCGCCAGATGAACCTCGCAGCCCGATCTCTTCGCGGCGGCGGCAACAACCTGTGCTTTGCCGGCATCAGCCCCTTTCAGCGTCTGGAAGCCGAGCTCGGCTGGGGTGTAGGCGTGTTCCAGCGGATAAACCACCTTGACCGGCGAGGCATCGTCAGCTGGTGGCGGTCCGACGGCCCAGTCCTTCAACAATCCCGCGACAACATCCTGTTCGACGGCGTAATCCGACGGCTCGGGCAGCCTCCCGCGGCCGTGCCACACGAGATTATAGACCAGGACCAGCCGGTATCCCGAGGTGACGGGCAGCACCTCGTGCACGCAGTCAGCATAAAAGGCGGCGAAGCACACTTCCGAGGGGTCTTCGCAGCGCAGATCGAGGTGCGCCTCGCGGTCCCTGTGCCGCACGATCAGTTCGCCGCCGGCGCAGACCGAGGGCAGCGCGAGAATGAGGGTGGCGAACATGCCCGGCAGCTTCTCCGTATCGCGATGCCGAACAAAGAAGCTGCCCTGGTCGTAAACCAGCAGTTTGTAGAATTCGGCATCCACCGATCCGCTCACCCCCAGACCTTCGGCGGCGCGCGACAGGATCGTCTGGAGCGTCCCCGGCCAGTGCCGGCCGCCGATCCGGACGCGCTCAGAGCCGATCTGCCAGGTCCGCCGCACCTTCGTGTCGGTCAGTGTGTCCTCGCCGCGTCCGTAGGGCGCGCGTTCGGCCGTCGCGATGAGTTGCTCGGCCTGGACTGGCAGAAGGGGCAGCGCGATTGGTCCGACGCCCTCGACCTCCAGCCGCGGCGCGCGCAGGTCCGCCGTGCCGGCAATGCAAAAATCACCGGGACGGCTGATCGTGCTGAGAGTGGCGGCGAGGTCGATGACGATCGATGACATGGTGATCCGTCCACGGTCGTGGCCCGTCTGGCACCTGGGCCCACAAGAGGTTCCGGACGGAGTTTATCCGGCGATCGTCATTGACGAAATGCCTGCCCGGAGGCGGATGTGAACGGCGTTGGACTTCCCCGCCGCTGTTAAGTGGTCTTGTTCTCGGCGCCTGACCCAGGAAATTATCGAATTGAAAGCCGGGCTCATTCCGGCAATTAGCCCTTTCGGCTCGACCCGGTTGCCGCTGAGCTCGGAACATGCGTCGGCTGCCGCAGCTTCCGTCGTTCGTGCAGTTCCTTGCTGTGACGCCCTGCGAGCGGGTCCAACACTCTGTCGGGCCAGATCACCCGGCAGTTGGTAGCAGGACCGGACGAATAGGCTGATCCGGCACCAGCCGGACGCACCTGTCGAATGCTTCGCCTTTGCCGCTCATTCCGAGACGCTGGTCCGCCTGCCGGTGAACCATACCCCTCCGATTTGCACATTGCCACGGATGCAGAGTGGCTGGACTGCCCGGACGCGCATTCTGCGGCGGTCACTTGGCGGGCGACTGCTGGCGGTGGTTCTGGACGGCCCCTTTTTTTATGCGTCGGATCGTCAAGTTTCGTCAGGCGTGATGCGCCCCGCCGAATGTCGGAATACCTTACGGGCGCAATCACGGGACTGCCGCAGAATTGAGGGTCAGGCAGCTCCCTTGGGTGGAAGCTCACCCCGTGGATGGCCGGAATCCTGACTTTTAGCTTTGTTCGAGAGGGTCGGTTCACCGGGCATTCCCGATTCTGCGGCAGTCCCGAGTTGGCATGGGGTCCCAGTCGGGTGCCGATTTACAGGCTTCAACGCCGTCCCGCCACGTGTGGTGCTCGCCGACTGCGTCGCGGGACCTCGTTGAACCCTCAAGCTCGCTGCCGTCGGCCTTTCCCCATCAGGCCGAGTACCGCGCCGCCCATACCGCGCTAAGCGTCGGCGCGATCCCACGCGACTGTGCACTGACCCGCTGAGCGTGCCGTTTTGAACAAATCGTGCGGCGACCCCTAGTTCGTTGTTGTTGGACATGATGCGGTGCGGGCGAGCGAGATTGCAGCCGCCGGGCTAGGGGCACCGGGTTGGCGGGGGAGGGGGGTTGGGCGCAGGATTGTCGATCAGGATCTGCGGTGCGGCCGCAGCAGATCACAAGTCTCTCTCGGGAAGGATATCAATTCTCCTCGCAACGAAACTCGGCGTAATTCGGCACAGCGATCAGGGTGCCGGTCGTTGGAGGCATATTCTCTTGGTCTCTTCCAGAAATGTATTTCCAATACGTTTGTCACCGATGCGAACGCGGGACGATATACAGAGTCTGATGGAGATTGTTTGGCGCTTGCGAGCCAGCATACCTTTTCAACTGTGAATGATCAAATAATCCAAATTTCCTCGATGGGGAACTTGCCTACTCGGGACAACGGATGTTATCCCGAATACGACAACCATGCATTATCGAAACGAGGCCTAATTTACGGATCATTATCTAAAAGGTACGTCATTGTCCACGCTGAGCGCGGTCCCTGCCTTTACGACCAGGCCATGACCGCATCCGAACAACGAAGCCCGATATACGCCGATAAAAGCTAAGTTCGACTTTGGCCATTTGGTGCCGGGGTCATGCGGCGTGGCAAAGGGCATAAGCAATGCCCTCGCGCAGGCGGTTCGGGAGTTTTCGGCTGTCTGATCTGGTGCGCGACATGGAAAAACCTTGAGCGGCCCAGATTTCCTTACGCACGGCGGCGAGGGTATCGGCGAAGGTTGGTTGCGTCTTGCGATACCAGGCCGCGGCAGCGACGGCGCGCTTGGTATGGGTACTGAGCCGGCTGCCGAGCAGGGTGGTAAGGGAGAACAGGCCCAGCAGGCAGGGCGTGGTGCGGGCGATAGCGCGATCCGACCACTGGCGCTGGGTCTCGAGCCCGAGATGATCGCGCGCCTCACGGCCCTTCGACAGGCTCAGGAGTGACCTCGACGGGCCAACGCTGGACGAACCAGCGGATGATCTGCAAGGCCTCGCGGCCGGGATCGGTGCACAGCAGCGCCTGCGGGTCGAATTGCCCCTCGGGATCGCGCAACAGCACCCAGCGGAGCGGCACGGGCGGCAGCCCGCTGTGGAACCACACGGCGGTTTGCGAGCAGATCTCGAGGCGGCGCTCGGGCGTGCCGTACCAACCGGTGATGCTGACCGGGTGCCAGACGGTGACGGGATCCGCCAGCACCTGAGCCAGCGTGGGCAGGCGGGCGCCCTTTTTGCGCGGCCGTCCCTTGGTCCCGGGCGTGCGCGGCGGCGCCGGCTCGTAGAGCGCGGCATCCAGGCGCAGGCGGGTGACGCCGATCAGATCGTGGCGGACCAGCGCGGCCAGCAGCTCGAGCGCGGCGAAGCTGCTGTCACCGAGAAGCACGAGCTCACGCCCGGGCAGCCAACGGCGGGCTTGCAAGGCGATCTGCCGTGCCCAGTCGGTCAGCGTCTTGTGCCGCAGGCCACGTTTGCGGCAATACCGCTCGGAGGGCGCCAGCACGGTCAGGAACGGCAAGGCCCAGACCCCGCCCAGGTGATCGGCACCAGCAGCATCAGGCTGAGCCAGCGCAGGCCCGAGGTCTTGACGAAGACGGCCTTCGACGAGCGCACCGGGTCGCGATAGATCCCCTTGGCGCTGATCCGCTTGCCGCGGCGCCGCTCGATGGTGTCATCGATGCCCAGCAATACGGGGCCGCGGGGCACAAAGGCCGCCAGCAGCATGTCGAACAGCAGGCGCGTGCCAATTCGGCTGCGCCAGACGGCGCGGTTCAGCACCCGATGATAGCTGACGAAGTGCCGCTCCCAGCGCAGGCCGACCATCCGCAGAATGGCGCACACCGTGCGCTGCCCGGGTGTCAGCAGCGCACCCAGCAGCAGCATCTGCGCATGGCGCCAAGTCCGGTCCTGCGCAAACAGCAAGGCAAATGGTAGGATCACAGCGGCGAAGCGAGCGGGCAGATGCAGCATGGCGGCATCTCCTGGCAGAGACCCGCCTGCCTACTCCCATCCGCTTCGCCACCCAACACCCTCGCTATACCGCCCAAATGGCCAAAGTCGAACTAAGTAAATAACGCAAATTAGCGAGCTGCAAATTCATCTCAATAAGATGGTCCTCGAACCCACCTCATCCCGATATCCGTCTTTGGTCCGGTGCCACATTGTCACAATGACTTGGATGACGTCGGAGATTCCCCGTGATCACGGACAATTCATGGTTGGATGCCAAGGGCTCGACAGGGGATCGCGCGGCCAGTCTCGAGCGCGCCGCGGCGGTCGTTACCCGCCTCGATTCGGCCCTGGCCTCCCATCCGCTCGCCGCTGCCTGGGCTTACCGTGCCCGGCTCGACGCGGTCTGCCTTCAGGCCGCGGTCGACGGCATGGCGATCGATCCCTGGCACTCGCCGCGTTGATCGAAGGGGTGCGGCTGCGCCTCGATCCGGGCGCGCGGCTGATCGACCGTGGTGAAATCTTTGCCGCGGCGCGCCATGCCTTCGCGCTCTATCGCTGGTTTTCTGCACCGGACGAGAGCCAGCGCGCCTCGATCGGCACCGCGACGGCGCATCTCGCGACCGTCGCCGACAGCCACGCGCCGTTGGTTGGCGCGGCACTCGCGGTGCATGCCTGGCTGGATCAGGGCGGCGACCGGCCGCCATTGCGCGCCGCCTTGGCGCGGTACTGGGTCGATCGTGGGGTGACTGCCCTGCCCTGCCCTGCCCGCTCCTGACCGGTGCGGCGGCACTCGCCGCCGAGGTTCCGTGGGCGCGCATGGTCTGGGTCGGTTATTTCTTGGATGCTGTCGCCGACGAGGCCGGTGTCGGCCTTGCGCTGCTGCGGCAGATCGAACGCGATTGGTTTCAAGCACGCCATGCCGTCAGCGGACGCCGCCGTGATTCGCATGCCGCCGCCGCGATCGACATGCTGGCGGCCGCCCCCTTGTTGTCCGCGACCTCGCTCGCCCAGCTGCTCGGCATTGCGATCAAAAACGCCACTCGGCTGCTCGACGGATTCGTCCGGCTCGGCATTGTCAGCGAGATGACGCATCGCTCAAAGCGGCGGCTCTACGGTCTGAAACATCTCGCCCCGCTGCGGGATGCCACAGCACCCCCGCGCCGACCGTGGCCCGGACGCCGGCCCGGCCGGCCGCGCGCCGTACGGGTTGAAGATAGCGAAATGACGACCGCTGAGACGACGCCACTCTTGGCCCTCTTCCCTCCCCTGCCCCCGCTCGCGCGGCGCGAATTCGACTTCAGCGACATCGACCAGCTGCTCGCTCTGACCGATCAGGCCATCCGCCGCGCCCAGAACGTGCTCGGAGAGCGCAGTAAATGCCGGTATCCGACGAATGGCACCCACACATACCCGAGCGCCTTGATCGAGAGGAGCTCGCCGATTGGCGCGCCGGCCGCAACGCGGTCTATCAGCTCGCCGCATTAACAATCGGCGCGCGTATTAGAGTGGCCGACGCCTAAACGGTCTGCATGCAATAGGCCAATCTGGCTTAAGCTTTGCGGAGCATCGCCCGGATTGTTTCGACCGGCACTCCATAGAGGTCAGCGATCTGCGAGATCGACATTCCATATTTTACCAGGGTCCGAAGGTGCGCCGCTTTCTTTATTGGGATCTCGGGTGTGATCGGACTCTCCGGGCTCACCGACGCATCCGCCACTTCCTGACGAATCAGTGCTGACGCCAGGATCGGCAAAACGCGGGGTTTGCGTGATTTGGGCTCCTGTGCAGCGCTCGGAACCGGTTGTTCGGCGATGTCCTGTTTTGGTGTGAAAAGCGCCTCAGTGGCCTGCCGCGCCCTCATAATTTGCTCGCGATCACCGCTGCGAAATCGGTCATGTTGCTGACGACGGTCGGGCAAGAGTTGCCTCAACAAATTGAAAACTCGACAATTGGCAGGTGACCCGTTGCTCTTGGCAAGCAGATTGGTGTGCATCAAATACCGTCGTGTCCTTGAAATACAGATGTCACCAGCAGTGCCAATATGGAAGTATCGCCTGGTGACCCCATGAAAGCGATTGCTGGTCTGTGCAAGGCATCGGTCCTGTCGCTTCTGCTGCACGCTCTGCATTCCGGCTCCGGCCCTTCGGCGTTGCCCGATCCGCGCCGCACGCCGGGCGCGGTCAATCCCGCGGTAACGCAGGCGAATATCAATTCGACGATCTGCGTGCGGGGATGGACGCGCACAGTCCGGCCGCCCGAACGTTACACGGAAAGCCTGAAGCGGCAGCAGATGCGAGAATACGGCTACACCGATCATCACCTCAGCGATTTCGAGGAAGATCACCTGATCCCTCTGGGGCGCGCATCTCCTCGACGCGAGCAAGCAGGGACTGAAGCCTGACTATACAATTGCCGATGCAGGGCAAGGCCTGCGTGCCGGGCAAAAGGCCGCCTGGGATAACACGCCGTGCCATGGCGATGTGTTTCACATCACACGTCAATACGAAGGCCTCGCCAACACGCTGTCGCGCCTGGCCAAGGGCGCCCGGTCACGGTGCGAGAAGCTGGAGGCCAAGATCGGCCGCGCGGGCCAGCTTGGTCCAGCCGATGAGCTGGCCGTAAAGCTGGCGCGCCAGACCGAGACCCAGGCACAAGCGTTGGCACGCGACATCCGAACGCTCACTCAATGGTTGAGCCATGACATTCTGGCGCTGGCCGGGCCGGCCCTGGCCACGCGGCAGGTGCTGTTCGACTTCATCGTCGAGGAGCTGGTGAACCGTGAGCCGGTCGATATACGGCGCATTCGCCCGCTGCGCGTCGCACTGCAGAACCAGCGTGATGATTTGCTCGCCTTCGCCGGCGTGCTCGACGCGAAACTGGCCGACATCGCGCAAACCCTTTTCATTGCCGAGCCCCTCGTGCGTGAAGCCTGCGTGCTGCACCGATTACCGCGCACCTCAACCGCCTTTTGGCAGGGATGGAATCGACTTCGGGCGAAGGTCGGCGACAAATTCCAGCAGACACCACGCAGCAGCTCGCTGGTCGAGAACATCAATTCACGGCTGCGCAACTACTTCACCCTGCGTCGCCACCTAGGCGGTTCATACTTGGTCCTACTGCGGTTCTTCTTGAACCATCGGCGCTTCATGCGCAGCCGACGTGCCGAACGCAACGGCAAAAGTCCGCGCGAATTGATGACCGGCCAAGGCCATCCGCATTGGTTGACGCTGCTGGGCCTCGGGCCCATCCAGACCCGCCACGCTTGACCCGGGGAGGTTGGCCGCCTCCCGACAGGACCATCTTCGAACCTAAATCCGGCCCTCACGGACCGGTGGCTTTAGTGCGACCTCTGTGACCCAAAAACGGCTGATTCTGAACCACGCCCGTAAAAAGCCATATCTCGCGGCGATCGTCGCTAGGCGTGATCACTTGCATCCGCAGGAAACCGCGGGCGGTGTCGACCAAATGCGGACGATTGATAAAAGCATCCTTGACCTGATCGACCATTCCGTTCGCGATAGTAAACCGACTTAACGCGATGAATTCGGTGCCGGCTTGCTGTGTCGAGCCGCTCGTCGGACCGTTCATTCATGCCTTCCTTCCTTTTGAATCTCGGTCGGCCTCCGGCGGAGAGAAGCAGTCTAATCGAGGTGTTCCAAACAGTCATTGTTACTCTGCGCCGTCCCTTGGCCTGCCGCTGCCTGAGCTGGTCGAGCAACCCCGGTCAAGGTCGGTTATGGGCAACTGCCGGCATAATTGCCCTGCAGTTCATCGGCAGCTCGGTGCCGGTACCGGGATCCTCGGTCCGCATCAGCCACCCGCGACCCACAGACCGAAGAAAGGAATTCACACGACATCGAAAATTATCTCTCTGACTTGTTCTCATTGGACCCGAGCCTCTTGAGGCGAGATACAACAATAGTATGCCGGTATGGCGAAATCTCGTCTCGCAGGTTTTGGTTGATCTTGGATACTACAGGTATGACGTGATTGAGCGAGACGAGACTATAACCCGCCCAGGAGGTGGGACAATGGGATCTATCGCGTTACGCGAGCGTGGCTCCAGGAGGACGCAGAACGATTTGTCTCCTGAAATTAGCCGGTGGCCCTTTCCGCAGCGGTCCCATTTTGATGGATTGTTTTCTCACCCGTCGCTCGCGAGAGGTTCCAGGGTCTCTCGCGAACATCGTCTGACGTGTTCGTCGCTGAAGCGCAGTACGAAAATCAACGCCAGCCAAGCCGCCTGTTACACCAGTTATCACGCAGTGTCTGTTAAGGTTAATTGACGTAATCCGTCAGATTCTGGTTAAATTCTGTGAACCAATTATAATGTTATGGTGTTTCGTTTCTAGAGTTTTTGTATGTGGGGTGAAAATGACCCGATATACCAGTGCCATAGCATTTGCAATCGCGTCTGTGCTCTTGCTCATAACACCGGTCTGGGCCGATCGGCTCGACAATGGAGCCCAGATGCAGGGAGATCAGGCTCAACCTGAAGTTCGATCACCGGCTAAGCACAAGCCAAAATCGGTAATACACCGGGCGGCGTCGGATGAGCAGCTGCGTCATAAATTACGGGATCAAGCCAATAAGGGTCTCGTCGGCATCGTTTCGGAAGGAACCGACGAGAGCACTGATATCGCATTCGCCCTTGCCTCGGAACATGATGGCATACGGCTACTGCCAATTTCTGGTGCAGGAGCATCGCAAAACATCACGGATGTCCTATTCACCCGCGGTATTGATTTTGGGATCATCCAAACCGACGTGCTCGACGAGATCAAGCGCAATCCGCCGTTTCCGGGTGTGAGTAAGTATCTGGAATACGTTACTAAGCTTTATGACGAGCAACTTCACGTATTGGTCGGGCCAGATGTCCAGTCTCTTCGTGATTTGCAGGGAAAGAAGGTGAATTTCGGACGGCACAATAGCGGCACTTATACTACAGCAACAAATATCTTCAAAGCCGTTGGGGTCCAACCTAACGTGACAACTTTGCCGCATGCGTTGGCGCTCGATCAATTACGCCGTGGAGAGATTTCGGGAATGGTTTATGTGGGCACCAAGCCATCGCGGATGTTCCAAGATATTCGTCCCGATGAGAAACTTCATTTTCTGCCGGTCACCGGCAATCTGCCGAAAGAATATACAGCAGCCCTGATAACCGACGCTGATTATCCCGAACTCGTTTCTCAAATCGCACCGGTCAAAACCGTCGAAGTCGGAACAGTTCTGGTGGCGTACAACTGGCCTGATAAATCAGAGCGCTATGCGAGAGTGGACCACTTTGTACAAGCCTTTTTTGCACACCTCGATGAGATCAAGGCCATTCACCCAAAATGGCACCCTTTCGATGTGACCTCCGAGGTCTCCGGATGGACCCGGTTTCCGGGTGCCGATCTATGGCTGAAAAAGGCCGGGCTCATTACCAAATCCGCCCAAGCGACGGCGCAACTTGACCCAAACCAGCGTGAAGAACTATTTCGAGCTTTTGCGGATTATGAGAAGCACGCAGAACTATTCCAGGCTTTTGCTGATTATGAGAAACAACATCAGACGATTTTGGCTTTCCACGATACCGCTGATCAGTGATCGGGTAAGCCCGCCTGCCGCAATCCCCGGTTTAGCGTATCTTCCTGCAAATCCCAGTAATGCTGATTGCTGAGCCAAGGATTCTCTGATCGCATTCGAGCCAGAGATTTGATCGCCGGTTTCCGTTTCAGTGAGTCTGTAAGTGCAGATTTCGCTTCGTCGAGGTTATCTTTCAGGCCATAAGCTCCAGCGAGATAAAAGTACGGTACCCAAAAGCGATCATTTGTCGCTAATGCCTTATCCAACCCAACAATCCCTTGGGCCACATCACCCAATAGCAGATGGCAGGTGCCTAATGCCCAGTAATTCATTGCAGTGATCTCGTCCCCCTGTTTCGTCAGCCGTATAGCGTTTTCAAACGGGTGGCAATCGGGGTTTCCCAGGTACATCAATGTTTCCCCGAGATGCAGGTGGGCGCGGGCGTTATCGGGTTCGAGCGCAATGCTGCGCGTGAACTCTGCCTTGGCCTGGGGCAACCGATTCTGGATCTGGTAAACCAAGCCTAACTCATAATGCGCCGCCGCCATTCGTGTCGCCGTGTCCCCTTTGTTCAACACCTCCTTTAGTAGCTCTTCGGCCCGTTTCGGGTTTTCCTGGAGAACGGGCGACCATTGATCCGACATTTTTGCACCCAGGACATGAGCCAAGCCTATTCTGGCTTCGTTAGAGTCTGGATCAACCCTTAAAGCCTGCTGAAAATCCTGACTCGCCTGCTGCCACCGAAGCAACGAATATGGTAGTGCCATCAAGGCCCAGCCTCGGTCGAGTAAATCCTGAACAGCAGGATTTACAGGAGTTTTCCCGGCCTCAGTTGCAAGCGGGTGATCAACTGGCCGGAGCGGCGGCACGATTATCGTTTCTTTCGCGACAGAAGGCTTTGGTTTTTTGGCCGGTAAAAGTGGTTTTTCAATCGCCACAGGGGCTGCTATTTTAGCGGGCGGCGATGAGTGCAAAAGCGCCCGTCCTTCGAGTACTACAACGGCGGCAATAGTTGCCAGCCCAACTGTGAGAAACGCGTAGCAGATTCGCTTCTCTATGGGCGAGGGCGCGTGGAGGTCAGCGACGGGTTCGGCTTTTGTCGAACCGTTTTGTTCTGTCTTCTTCAAAACGGTAGTTCCTGTTAATGAGTCGAATTGTAGTCGCCTGCATCGCTCTGGTCAATGTCCAAGGCTGTTCAACGCTGCTGGATGGGCTGAAGTGAGTCCGCGTTGCAACACAGGATGGGCGAAGTGAAGCGCCGGATAGGAAAGGGGATTCACGAATCGGCGGATCTCTGATTCCTGGGATGGCATCCGTGTCGGAGGTTGCCATGACCGAATTCGCGCCGTTGCTGGGCTTGCTGGCGGAAGTTCCTGATCCACGCCGGGCGCAGGGGCAAATCTACAAACTGCCGCACGTGCTGCTGTTCTCCATCCTCGCCATTGTGACCGGCGGGAACTCGTATCGAGGCATCGTCACGTTTATCGACGTCAATCGCCGCAAGCTGAACGCCGCCTTTGGTCTGAAGTGGCGCCGCGCGCCCGCGCACACCGCGATCCGCTCCATCCTCAAGGGGCTCGATCCGGCGGCGGTCGAGGCTGTATTCCGTCGCCATGCCGCCCTGCTTCAGGCCGCACGCGCGACACCCGGGCAGGGCAGCATCGCGCTGGATGGCAAGACGCTGCGGGGCAGCTTCGACAATTTCAACGACCGCGCTGCCGCCCAGGTGCTGAGCGCGTTCGCCACCGAGACCGCCCTCGTCCTTGCCCATGTCGACATCGCCAAGAAATCCAACGAGATTCCGGCGGCGCAGACCTTGCTCGCCGAACTCGGCGTCGCCGACGGCGCCATCGTCACGCTCGATGCGCTGCACTGCCAAAAAAACACTTTGAAGTCGCGGCAGAAGCCAACATCGCGCGGATCGTCCAGACCAAGGACAACCAACCGACCCTGCACCAGCAGATCCAGGATATCGCCGCAACCGAGGCGCCGCTCGGGTCAGCCCATAGCCGCAACAAGGGTCGCAACCGCGACGAAACCCGCACCGTCAGCGTCTTCGATCCCGCCGACAAACTGGCCGACACCGACTGGCACTCCCACGTCGCTGCCGTCATCCGGGTCGAGCGCGATGTCTTCACGCGCGATGCCAGGACCGGGCTGCTGCGCGACGCCACCGAGACCGCCTTCTCCGTCGCGAATACCCCGCTCACCGCTGCCCGCGCCGCTGAGGCGGTGCGCGCGCATTGGCGGATCGAGACCACCTCCCACTACAGCCGCGATGTCACCTTCGGCGAAGACCGCTCGCGCATCCGCTCCAATCCCGGCGGGTTCGCCCGCCTGCGCAGTTTCGCCTTCAACATCCTCAAGGCCAACCGCTCCGGCACGCTCAGCCAGGACCGCTACCGCGCCGCCCTCGCCGGCGTCGACAATCTGCTCAGACTTCTCGTCATCCCATAGCGTTGAACGGCCCTGGGTCAATGTCTAAGCCAAATACTCTGTTATCTATCGCTCTGATATAAGAAGCGAGAGGCATAACACAAAATGATAGGTGTAATTCTCCAGTCTACGTGCACACTCGGTCTGGACTAATTCAATTTGTCGATGTGACGATTACTGAACGTTGAAGATGGTTCCAACAAGCACCGCTATAGCATCGCCAATCAGACTGGTGATCGTGAACACTCCGTTGAGCGGAGCTTGGGTTGAAACTGCCCCTACGTTCCAGGGCTGTTCAGTTCTAAAAACTGAGTCTGAAGGGTCACAGATGACAAGGAATTGAACCAGACCAACAAAAAGCGGATTCACAGGCGGAATAGGCTCTGAATCTATAGCGGACAACCGCATAAACGGAGGTTGTCATGCCGAGCCCATTCGATCGATTTCTCGATTTTCTCGATACAATCCCAGATCCGCGGCGCGCCGAGGGCAAGCGCTATGAGCAACGTTATGTCCTGTTGTTCTCGATATTGGCGATTGTCACGGGGGCCAACTCATCCCGAGGCATTCGCACGTTTATCGAGGTTCATCGGCCGCGCTTGAACAGAGCCTTTGGTTTACGGTGGAAGAAGCCCCCGGCGCATACATCGATCCGCACTATTTTGAGCGGGCTTGATGCCGGACATTCCGATTGATGTCGGCCACCCATTCCAATCGATGTCGGCCGGCTATTCCAATTGATGCCGGCCGGGGTGGCGGAGCGCCCTCTGGACGGATTTGATCTCTCCATAATGGATTGCGTGCAGTCAAGCGGCGACGGTTTTGACGGCGCGCTGTTTGCGCAAGCTGTCGCCGCTGAGTTGCAAGCGATGAGCGTTGTGGATGATGCGATCGAGAATGGCGTCAGCGAGCGTTGGTTGACCAAACACCGCAGACTGCCATCATTTTTGATGGGCTGGTGTCTCACGTCACGGTGACGGACCCGCGTCACGCGCTGTCGGGTCAGCGACTGGCGCTGGTGTCGCTGCGCTCGGCGCGCGGCCCGGCCTATGTCGTCGTGACCCTGCCGGACGGGCGACGCCGCTCGCTACGCCGCGCGTTTACCGATCTTTCGGGGGCGGCGGGAGCTCCACCGCTCGCCCCTGCTCTTTCGTCACATAACGGCCGCCGCATCGGCGTCGGCACACTGCTTCCCTTGGCCCGTCATATCGTTGCCCGCCTTGCCGCTCCCGTCGAGGAGGTGACCCGTGACGACCGCTCCCCGCCCATTGCCATATCCGCCCCGTCGTGCTCCCTCTGCGTCACGGCGGTTGCGGCCCTGGCCGAACCTGCCGCGCGAGACGCAAACGCAGATCGCCCGCCTTCTCGGCGACCTGCTGCAGCGGATGGCGCCGGAAAACAGCGCGGTGATGGAGATCCCCCGTGCTGAGCGCCGCGAACAGCGCTGACGAGCGGGTGAGCGCGGCGCACCGCGCCAAGCTCGCCTACGTCTATGTGCGCCAATCCTCGGTCACCCAGGTTCGCCAGCACCAGGAAAGCACCGCGTTGCAGTATCGCCTCGTCGACCGTGCCGTCGGCCTCGGCTGGCCGCGCGAGCGTGTCCATGTCATCGACGAGGATCTCGGCAAGTCGGGGGCGGAGAGTACCGAGCGGCACGGTTTCCAGCGGCTGATCGCTGAGATCGGGCTCGGCACCGCCGGCCTCGGGCTCAGCCTCGATGCCTCCCGACTGGCGCGCAACAACCGCGATTGGCACCAGCTCCTCGAACTGTGCTCGCTGTTTGGCGTGATCCTCGCCGATGGCGAGCGTCTCTACGACCCGGGTGCCTATCACGACCGGCTGCTGCTCGGCCTGTCGGGGATCATGAGTCAAGCCGAGCTGCACCAGATCCGCCTGCGTCTGCATCAGGGCGAGCGCCAACCCTTCGACAAGCTCAGGAGCGGCGCGCGGCGAGCTGCGGGTTCCCGTGCCGGCCGGGCTCGCCTACGACCGCTCCGGGGCGATCATCCGCAATCCCGACGAGGAGGTTCAGGCGCGCTTGCAGCTGGTCTTTACCAAGTTCACCGAGTTACAGAGCGCGCGCGGGGTGATGCGCTATCTGCGCGCCCACGACCTGCCGCGGCCGGTTCGGCCGCTGCGCGGCCCGGCGCCGCACGAAGTGGTGTGGCGCGAGGCCAACAGTGCGCGGGTCCGCCACATCCTGCAGAACCCGGCCTATGCCGGAGCCTATGTCTATGGCCGCCGGCAGGCGGATCCGGTGCGGCGGCGGGGTGGAGCGCGCTCGGCGACAACAAAGGTCGCCCTCGGCGAATGGGCGGTCTGCCTGCCGGCGGCGCATCCCGGCTACATCTCCTGGGAGGCGTTTATGGCCAACCAGCGGCGCCTGGCAGACAACACCAACCGCTACGCGGCGGGCCATACCGGTGTGCCGCGCCGCGGCAGCGCGGTGTTGCAGGGCATCGCCGTCTGCGGCCGCTGCGGGCGGCGGATGAGCCTGCGCTATACCGGCCCGAACGGCGATTACCCGGTCTATTGCTGCCGTGCCGATCGCGATCTCAGTGCCGGGCCGCTGTGCCAGGAGGTGCGCGCCTTGCCGGTCGACACCTTTGTCGAGCATATCCTCCTCGACGCCCTCGCCTCCGACCAGATCGCCATCGCCGTCGCGGCACTCGGGCAGTTGCAGGAGGAAACACGCCGGCTGGCGAAGCAATGGGCTTTGCGGCGCGAACGCGCCCGCTACGAGGCCGAGCGGGCGCGGCGCCAATACGACGCAGTCGAGCCCGAGAACCGCCTGGTGGCACGGTCGTTGGAGCGGGCCTGGGAGGAGAAGCTGCGCGCCGCCGAAGCGATCGAACAGGACTATGAGCAGTGGCGCCGCGCGGAGCCGCTCGTGTTGCATGATGCCGATCGGGCGGCGCTGCAAATCCTGGGCGAGAACCTGCCGCGGATCTGGCATGCGGCGACGACCACCGCGGCCGAACGCAAGCGCCTGTTGCGCTTTATCATCCGCGAGGTGGTTCTCGACCAGAAGCGGGCGCCGGGCCAAGTCTGGCTCAAGATCGTGTGGCAGACGGGAGTGACCAGCGAGCATCATGTGCAGCGGCGCGTTCATACCTACCGCGATTACATCGATCTCGAGCGGCTGCGTCAGCGTGTGACGACGCTCAACGGCGCCGGCATGATGGACAAGGAGATCGCGGCGGTGCTGAACCGGGAGGGCTTTGTCGCCGCGCGGAGCTGCCGCTTCACCGGCGAGAATGTCTGGCTCCTGCGCCAGCGTTGGGGCCTTGCGACGGTGAAGATCAATGGGGTGAGCGCGAACCCGCCACGCTGGCCCGACGGCACCTATTCGGTCCAGGGCGCCGCCGTGGCGCTCGGCATCACGCCGCAGACCGTCTTTGATTATCTCGCGCGCGGGCTGGTGCGCGGGCGGCAACTGGCCAAGGGACAACCCTGGCAAATCGATCTTTCCGAAGAGCAGATCACCCAGCTTCGCGAGCGCCTGCGACACACCAGATGGTCAAGAAAGGAGGTATCATGAGATCTTCGGCTCGCCGATCAGCTGATGCCATTTGTCGACTGGGATCTGGCTGGTGATCAGCGTGGCGCCGCGACCGTAGCGGTCTTCAACGATTTCGAGCAAGTCGTGGCGCTGTTCGGGCCCGAGCGGCTCGAGGCCCCAATCGTCGAGGATCAGCAACTTGACGCCGCCGAGGGCGCGCATCAAGCGGGGATAACGGCCGTCGCCGCGGGCGAGCGCGAGATCGCTGAACATCCGTGGGATGCGCTGGTAAAGCACCGAGCGGTTATCGCGGCAGGCTTTTTGGCCGAGAGCACAAGCAAGCCAACTTTTGCCAACCCCCGCGGGCCCTTCGATGATCAGGTTCTGCGCCTCCTCGATCCAGTGGCCGGCGATCAAGGACTGGAACAGGGTGCGGTCGAGGCCGCGGGCGGTGCGGTAATCGACGTCTTCGACGGCCGCCTGATGGCGCAGTCGGGCAAAGCGCAGCCGTGCCCGCAAACGCCGTTCATAGCGTTCGGTGGCCTCGCGATCGAGCAGCAGAGCGAGCCATTCGGCATGCGACAGCTCGGCGCTCGTTGGGTTCGTTTCGAGTTCGGCGAAGGCACGTGCCATGCCCTTAAGCCCCAATTGGTGAAGCTGTTCGATAGTCGGATGGGTCAGCAATTTCAGTCTCCTAGCCGGTCAATGGTAGTAGCGGGGGCCACGGATATTGGGATGGTCGGGCAGCAGCTCGCCTTGGGCGGCCGGCTGGGGCCGCGGGCGCCGGTCGAGACCGTGCTTAAGGATCGATTGGATCGAGCCGTAGGAGCGGGCACCGATGTCGAGGCCGCGGTCGCAGGCCGCCTCCAGGCGGTCAGCCCCGTAATGGCGGGCCAGGCGCAGGATGCCGATGCACGCCCGGTAGCCCTGTTCGGGGTGCGGCCGGCTCTCCAGGATCAGCGCCATCAATTTGGCCGTGCTTGGGCCGATCGCCGCCGCGTCGGCGCGGATGCGCTCGATCGTCCACTCTGCATAGCGCCGGTGCGCGCTCGGCATGTGCTCGGCGATCGTCGTATGCCGGCCGCGGCCGCCGCCGCGCAGGTGCACAGCGACCCGCTCGCCCTTGCAGAACAGCTCGATCGTACGCTCGGTAATGCGTGCGTCGAGCTGCTGACGGATCAGACGATGCGGTACCGAGTAGTAATGTCCGTCGATGTCGACGTGATAATCGAGCCCGACCCGCCGCACCCGCCATTGAGCGTATTCGTAGGGTTCGGCCGGCAAGGGCTTCAGCACCAGATAATCGAGCTCGAGGAAGAGATCGCGGCGGCTAACGCCGAGACGGCGCATCGGCCGCCTGTTGAGATCGGCGACCAGCTCAGCGATCGCCCGGTTCAGTTCGGCCAGCGAGAAAAAGCGCCGGTTCCTCAGCCGTGCCAGGATCCAGCGCTCGACAACAAGCACGGCGACTTCGACCTTGGCCTTATCCCGCGGCTTCCTGGCGCGCGTTGGCAGGATCGCGGTACGGTAATGCGTCGCCAGATCGAGATAGGTGCGGTTGAGGCCGGGCTCGTACCAGTTGGCGCGATCAACCCCGACCTTCGGGTTGTCGGGAACGAGCTGGGCCGGCACCCCGCCCATGAAAGCGAGCGCCCGCACGTGCGCCCCAATCCAGTCCGGCAGCGATTGCGTCCAGGTCGCCTCGGCATAGGTGTGGTTGGAGGCGCCCATCGCCGCGACAAAGATCTGCGCTTGCCGGATCTCGCCACTGCTGCCGTCGATCACATCAACGGTCTGGCCAGCGTAATCGACGAACATGCGCTCCCCGGCGGGATGGCTCTGCCGCATCGTCGGTGACAGGCGGCCTTCCCAGGCGCGGTAAAGATCGCACCAACGGCTGTAGCCGTAGCCGTTCGGCTCCCGCTGCCGGTATTCCTCCCACAGCAGCATCAAGGTGACACCGGGCCGGCGCCGCTCGTGATGGACGTAGGCCCAATCGGGCTCGGCCTTGCGCCGTGCACCGGGCTGGCTGCCGGGGCAGGCATACAGCATCGCCTCCAGCACGCGGTCGGTCAGCGTCGTCGGCAACGGCCAGTGCAGCTCCGCCGCCGCAGCGCGCTCCAAGATCAGCGCCACGGTGCTGCGCGCCAGGTTCAGCGACCGAGCGATCTGCCGGTCGCTCGCCCCGCCATGCTTCAAGCGCAGAATCTCGCGTACGCGTCGCATCGACACTCTCTCGGCTGGCATCGGTCCCCCCACTCGTCGTTCCTGACGAGCAGAGGGCCGCGCGCCGCCCAGCGGTCGAGCGCTTGCCACCCCTTCCCGGGCTGGCCGACTTCAAATCGGAATGGCCGAGATCAAATCGGAATCAGTGGCCGACTTCATGTCGGAATCGGTGGCCGACTTCGCTCGGAATACGCATACAGCGTCGGCAAGAGCACGATTTCGCGGGCGACGTGACTCGAACCCCCAGTGCTCTCCTACTCGCTGGCTTCAAACTGAACGTGGGCCTCGGCGAACATTCCGAGCGCGACCACACCAAGCTCATCCCAGTCGATCTTGGGCGTTGGACTCAAAATCTTAGCTTCTGTTCCGTGACACGGAGGTCTGCCTACAACTCGCGCTATGCCGGCTTGAATGAGAATGCCAGCGCAGTGTGAGCAAATTGGTGCCCCGTACACATAGATAGTTTCCTTGTAGGCAGCGCGGCCAGCGATAAGAGCTACGTTTGCTTCGGCATGTACAACCATTTTGTATTTCTTGTTTCTATCAGAAAGTCGATCATGACTATCGCCAATTTTTTTGGGAAACCCATTAAACCCTAATGCTACAACTCGGCGCTCACTGTCGGCTATGACTGCGCCCACCTTTGTACTAGGGGCTCCGGTAGCAACGGAACCGAAAGTTCAATTCAGCCCTCATCGTCGTTGGCCAGTGACGGATTGCGCAGCGGCCGGAGTTCGCCGCGAGCGACGGTGTCGGGCAGAACGAAGGCGTAGCGGCCGAGCATGTTGATGTGATCAAACCCGAGTGGCGACAGGCGGCCCACATCCTCGTCGCGCACGCCGAAGCCCTTGGCCCGGAGCTGGTCGAGCGCCGCGTCCATGTAGATCGTGTTCCAGAGCACGATGACGTTCACCACAAGACCGAGCGCACCAAGTTGGTCCTCCTGGCCCTCGTGGTAGCGCTGCCGCAGTTCGCCGCGCTTGCCGTGGAAGACGGTGCGGGCGAGCTGGTGCCGACCCTCGCCGCGGTTGAGCTGCACCAGGATGCGACGACGGTATGCCTCATCGTCGATGTAGCGCAGGAGGTAGAGCGTCTTCACCAGGCGTCCCAACTCTTCGAGGGCGCGGGCGAGCCTGGTCGGCCGGTCCTTGGTCTGCAGCGTGCGGATCAGCCCCGCCGCCAATACGGTCCCGAGCTTGAGAGATCCGGCCAGCCGCAGCAGGTCTTCCCAGTGCTCGACGATCAGCGCGGTGTTGATGCGCTGCGACGCAAGGGCGTTGAGCGCGCCGTAATCGGCCTTGCCATCCACGCGCCAGAAGCGCGAGCCGCCGATATCGGCGAGGCGTGGGCTGAACTGGAAGCCGAGCAGGTGGAAGATGCCGAACATGATGTCGGTGTAGGCACCGGTGTCGGTCATGATTTCGGTCGGCTGCAGCTCTGTTTGCTGCTCAAGGACGACGGAGAGGAGAACCAGGCTGTCGCGCAGCGTGCCGGGCACGGTGATGCCGTTCAGGCCGGTGAACTGGTCGGAGACCAGGTTGTAAAACGTGACCCCGCGCTCCTGGCCGAAGTAGTGCGGGTTGGGGCCGGAGTGGATGGTGCGGATCGGCACTACGAAGCGCAGCCCGTCGGCCGAGGCGACGTCGCCGCCGCCCCAGCTCCGGGCAAGCGGGACACGGTTCTGGGCGGCAACCAGGGCGGCGTTGGCGCGCGTCAGCGTTTCGGCCCGGATGTAGTTCTGTCGAACCCAGCTCAAGCGGGAGCGGCGCAGCGACGGCCTGTCGAACCGGATGAGCGGCTCGAATCCCGTGTTGCAGGCTTCGGCGAGCAGCACGGCGCAGATGCTGGTGGCGACATCGTCGGCCCGCGCGCCGCCTTCGCTTGCGTGCGTGAATCCGTCTGCGAACCCCGTGCGCGCGTGCATCTCCAACAACAGTTCCGGCAGGTCCACCCTCGGCAGGCGCGCGGCGACGGCGGCTTTGAGCGCGACGAGGCTGGGCGGATCGTCGATCCGCTCGAGGGCGGTTAGCACCAGCTCGCCGCCGTCAACCGCCACGTCCGCGTTGTCGGGCAGGTTCGCCGCGGTCATCCGGTAGGCGGTCTTGTCGATCGAGCCGTCAGACGAGCGAACCTGACGCTTCCAGCCGGATGACACGAACGCAAGTGGGGCTGCGGCTAACGGCCCGCGCTTCTCGTTGGCGCGGAGGTGGAGCACGGCGTCCAGAACGGGCTGTCCGGCGGGGGCCGCGCCGAACGCGACTGCGCGCAGCAGCGCCGGCATGAAGCGCAACTTGCTGTTCTGGGCGCGCAGCTCGGCGAAATAGAGGTCGCCCGGCGGGCGAATCAGCAAGTCGATTTGCTCCATCGCGTGCGCGAAATCCGCGCGCGGCACCAGGGTGAAGGCCGCCGCCCGCACTGCCGCATCGTCCACGGTTTCATCCATCAGCACGGCACCGGCGCGCCGCAGCTTCAGGGCGGCCGCGTCCAGGTCGCGGATCGTGCGTAGCCGCGTCTTCTTGCCGACCGCCGCGGCGTCCGAGAACAGCTTCGTCACCACGATGTCGAGCAGATCCAGCACGTCGTCCTGCGCGGTGGCTTCCAGCGTGCGAATAAAGGCAAGCAGCGTCGCCATCCGGCGCTCCGCCGGCATGCGCGCGACCGCCTGCGCCTTGGCGACAGTCGCAAACCGAGCCAGCGCGGTCACCCGGCCGGGCGGGACGTGCGATGTTCCGGGCAGGCCCGCGGCGAGAAGGCGAACCTCGTCGAGGCGTGCCACGGCACGGGACAGTTCGGCGCCGCTGCGCAGGTATGGTCCGTCTCGCAGCCGATCGAGTGGGCTCGGGCGGCCGTCGTCGGACAGCAGCAGAGCGTCCAGCCGCTCGCGTTGCGCTGGCGTGATGTCGCGCGCTAGAACACGCCACAGCCGCTGCGCGGCACGCGCGCGGATACGGGCCACCAGCCGTTCCAGCGCGGACGCCCCCGGCAGCAGCACCTTTTCGGTCACAAGCCACACGGTCGCGCGATCGAACAGCACGCTCGGTCGGTCGGTACCAGTCCAGCACAGGGCATACAGCCAACGGGCGAGGCGGAACTGGCGAGGCGGAACTGGGCGCCGCCGTCCGTGAACTCGCGATAGCCGAACCTGGCCCGGATCTCCCGGGCATGCTGCCACTTGGCGCGGCCGTCGCGATACTGGGTCAGGCACCGTGGATCGGCGACGCCGAGCTGCCGCGCCAGTTCGCCGCTGACGCCTGGTGGCACATCGGTGGGATCATCAAGAAAAGTGCCAAGAAATCGCACTGTGCCAAGCTGGACGGCATAGCCGAGCCGCATCGGGTCCGAGCGCTTTGCGCCGGCGAGGTCGCGATCGGCGTCGTCGAGGTGAAAATGGCGGGCAAGCTGGTTGGATGTGGGCTCGCCTGCGTACCGGCCGTAGCGCCGTTCTTGTTCGGCGGTCAGGAACGAGACCGGCACGCGCTCAGCGACCGAGGAGTTTGGTTGCGCGTGACTTCGGTCGACCCTCGCCGTCGACATAGGCATAAAGCGTGCTGATCGAGATACCGAGTTGCTCGGCGACGTCACTCGCGACGTTGCCGCGGTCGGCCATCATGGCCATCGCGGTCTTTAGCTTCGCGCGTGTCATCAACCTTGGCCGCCCGCCGTTACGGCCGCGCGCGCGAGCAGCAGCAAGCCCGGCCATCGTGCGCTCGCGGATCAGGTCGCGCTCGAACTCTGCGAGGGTCGCGAAAATGCCGAACACAAGCCGCCCCGTGGAAGTGGTCGTGTCGATGCCGCCGGTGAGCACCTTCAAACCGATCCCCTTGGCCTGCAGCTCGTCGACCAACTCGACGACGTGGCTCAGGGAGCGACCAATCCTATCGAGCTTCCAGACCACCAGGGCGTCGCCAGCGCGCATGTGGTCGAGCGCCTTGGTAAGACCCGGCCTTTCAGTAACCGAACCGCTGCAGGTATCGTCATACAGCCGCTCACAGCCTGCCGCCTTCAGTGCATCCCGCTGCAGAGCCAGGTTCTGCTCATTCGTCGACACCCGCATATAGCCGACCAGCACCGCCCAGCTCCCAGCCTCGCAGAAAGTCAGCAAAGCAGGGTTTGCCGGCCAGAGATAGATGCATGGGTTTGTGCGGACGAGGGCGCCCTCTACGCCATTCGGTGCGCAGGGTATTCCGACCGTGCATTAAACGGTGGTTTTCTGCGCGGCCTTCCGCCGCACTGGGTAGATAGCTGCCCTTTGGGCAGGGAGTCAGTTTCGTCCGACCTCGCGCATTTATCGCGATGGGCAGCAGTGGTATTGAAGCGCACCCAGGATTTGGACGACATGGCGACTGCAACCAAGCTAGCCAGGCAGTTTGGCCGTCAGGCCTTTGGCGAGAACCCGGCCAGCTATCACAGCTCGCGGCCTGAGTATCCGGAATGGGTGTATGTTACCCTCGCCTCGGGATGCGGCTTACGCCGCAACGCTGCGGTTTTCGAGATCGGAGCAGGCACCGGCACGGCAACACGCCGGTTGCTCGATCTCGGCGCCGACCCGCTGACGGCCGTGGAGCCGGACCAGCGCCTCGCCGACTTTTTGCGCACGAACAATCCGGACAAGGCATTGAAGATGGTCGTCGCCCCGTTCGAGGATGCGGCGCTCGAAGAGGAAGCCTTCGACCTGGGTGTGAGCGCTACCGCTTTTCATTGGCTCGACGAGGACTCGGCTCTCACGAAGATCGCCAGCCTGCTTCGCCCCGGTGGCTGGTGGGCGGCGGTTTGGAACGTGTTCGGCGATGACAGCCAACCCGATCCGTTTCACGAGGCGACCAAAGAACTGCTAGGAGCCCCTGCCAGCCCTTCAGCCGGGGAAAGAGGCATTCCCTTCGGATTGGATACCGTCGCTCGCTTGGCTGCCTTGAAGTGCACAGGAGCATTCGATGTTGCGGAGAACAGGACAAGCCGATGGTCCCTGGTTCTCGATGCAGACCAAACGGTAGCGCTGTATGCAACTTACTCGAACGTGAGTGCCCGTCTCGACCGCGAGGCCGTCTTGGCTGAAATCGGCCGTATCGCTCGCGATGTCTTTATAAATCGCGTTGTCCGGAACATGACGACGAGCCTCTACATTGCCCGGCGGGCAGGCTGAGGGAAGCTACTCCGCGTTCTGCCGGACTGTCTGCATCGGGTCGAACTCGGCTGTCGGGGACAGTCG
Source organism: uncultured Alphaproteobacteria bacterium (assembly GCA_963846635.1). Taxonomy (GTDB): domain Bacteria; phylum Pseudomonadota; class Alphaproteobacteria; order ATCC43930; family CGMCC-115725; genus AP-15. The sequence goes on from CAWJXM010000054.1 coordinate 60,463, forward strand.
AGAAACCTGAATCGAACTTTCGGTTCCGTTGCTACCGGACCCCCGGCCTCGCGGTCCGTGAAACAGCGTGATCACGATCACCGGAATCGGTGATCACCTTCGGCCGGAATGCGTAGTCAATGGATTTAAAGGCGTGCGAATCTCTTGCATACTCGGCATTGCGCCGGGACCGTTGTCTTTACCGTTAGCGTTTGCGCTACCACCCGGCTTTAGGTCAATCCCGTGTTTTATGAAAAAGCGTCAAAATATCTCGACGGAGAGGGTCTCGCCTCTGCGCCCCGCGATGTTGCCGATTCGTGCCGCCCGATAATGTGCTGAATCGGCGCTTACACGATCGGCGGCTATGTCGTCGCAGTGGCAATCACCTGACGCGCAGCGCCCAACATATCCGCCGCAAGAATCGCCATCGGCGCCGATCGTCCTCGCTGGCTCTTAATGTCGCCGCCTCGTTCAAAGCGATTTGCTCGGCCGCCATTGCATCGGCCAAGGCGATCTCGAGCCGATCGGCGCGGGCTCGCTCATGCTCAAGCGCCGCAGCCAGTGGGCTGACGACCTCCCTGATAGCCACCAGGATATCCGGGGTGGCGCCGGATGCGCCGTTCGCCTTGTCCGGGCCCGGATGGCCAGGATGATTGTCCGCCTTATTGTCCGGGGCGCCGCCACCAATGTCGTCCAGGGGGACAATCACCCGGGCGATGCCGTCGTTGCCGACCTGGCGAGACCAGCGTTTGCGTCGCGCCAGGCGCTCGGCTGACGCGCGCGAAATCCCCCGGATAGCCGCCAGTTCGGCGTATGTGAGTTTGCGGACGTCATCCCTGGCAACCGGGATGATATCAGGCGACGTATTGGACAATAGAATCCCTCCGGACTCTCACGGATCACAGCACCATGGCGGCCGGGGGGATAGCTACCATGACACTTGCTTTAGCTGTTATTCCCTATTGGGCGCAATAGCGTGAGCTTTCGGATCGGTGACCGCAATGCGGTCGAATACACACGCTACCTGCTCGCCCCGCTAAAGGCGATCTAGCGTTTCGACTTAGGTCAATGAGCATATCGCGTTGGTCGGTTTTGGTAATACCGTTTTAACCATCTCGACACACCTGACCGGCGGGGAGGAAATCAAGTGAAGCGGCTTTTGTTGGCTGGGGCAGCACTCCTGGCGCTGGCTACGGTGGGACCAGCCGCCCATGCACAGCCGGTCAGTTTTGGTTTAAACCGAACTTTGCCCACTTTTGGACTTACATCGCTGAAAAGACCTGATATTCGTTGTAATTGCGGTCATGTAATATATCGATTTTAGTAGAATTTTGTGTGAGAATGACAATAATCAGAGCGCATGTATGTGGCTGTCATCCCCAACCGAGGCTCGCCACCGGCCATCCTGCTGCGGGAGAGTTACCGCGAGGCCGGCAAGACCAAGAACCGAACCCTCGCCAACCTGTCCCGCTGGCCCGCCGAGCGCATCGAGCAACTGCGCGCCGTGCTGCGCGGCGACCAACTGCTGCCCGCCGCTGAGGCGGTGGAAATCGTCCGCGCGCTGCCGCATGGTCACGTGCTCGCCGCGCTCGGCACTGCGCGCCGCATCGCGCTGACCGCGTAGACAGACTGACCCCTTGCACTGCAAACTATATCAATGGCTTGTGCTCAAAAGTGGGCAAAGTTCGGTTTAAAGGGTAACCTCGTCACCTACACGGTGCCGACTACCGGTCTCTATAGGATCGTCACCTTTGGCGCACAGGGCGGAAATGCAACAGGTCCGGGTGGGCTCGGGGCTGAGATTGGCGGCGACTTCACGCTAGTGCAAGACGAGACGCTCAAGATTGCCGTAGGCGGCGCGGGTATGGCTGGCGGTGGTGGAGGTGGTGGCACCTTCGTAGTCGACCCCGATAATACGCCGCTGGTCATCGCCGGTGCGGGTGGTGGAGGCGGAGGCAACGCTGGTAGCGCTGGTGGCACCGGCCAGAGCGGCGGAGGCGCTGGCGGGGGCAGGGCGGTAACGGCGGAGGTGGTGGTGTACGCTCGGTCGTCTCGGCGGGGGCAGTGGCTTCGTCAGCGCCGGTGGTAATGGCATCAGTCCATTCGGCCCCTTCGACGAGGGAATGGGCGGCGGCTCCTTTGGCTCCACCAAAGGAGGGGACGGCGGCTTTGGTGGCGGCGGCGGCGGAGGCGGCGCGGGTGTTCCAGGCGGAGGTGGAGCTGGCGACCGGTCCTCTGCAGGCGGAGGCGGAGGCTCCTTCGATGCAGGAACAGACCAGATCCTGGTTCCCGGTATTCGGACCGGCGACGGCGAGGTCGTCATCTCTCTGATATTTGTCGGCACGCCGGGAAAGCCGAACTGCCACGGGCAAGTTGTGTCGACGTTAGCCAAGCAATACGGCGGCCTCGATGCCGCTGCCGCCGCGCTCGGCTATTCCAGCGTGCAATTTTTGCAGAACGCGTAATTGCTCACGGGGTTGGCTGAGGGACGGACCGGCGCTCTGGATGTAGGGTTTCTGGCGGACCGGCCCAACAATATCTTGCATTGGAGCCGCCCGGTTCGCCACCCCCGTGAGCAATTGCCAGAACGCTATCGCTGAGTTTTGCGCGAGATAGAAATGACGGCAGGTACGCTTTGACCCGGGCGCCGCTATAGCGCTCCAAATATCTCCACGTGGGAGCTTAGCCCGTCAGCTTTGAAATCGTACTCTGACTGACATTATAGCTGCGCGCCACGCTGCGCTGCGTCTCCCCGGCGGCGATGCGCTGGCGGGCCTCGTTCTGCTGGTGTGGGGAAGGATTGGCTTTGCGGCCAAACTTGACGCCGTTGGCCTTAGCGTCGGCCCGGCCGCGCGCGGTGCGCTCGAGGATGCGGCGGCGTTCGAGCTTCGCCGCAACGCCCAGCATGGCAAGCACAAGCTCGGCAAAATCCGAGGTCGTATCGACAACCGGCTCGGTAAGCGAACGCAAGCCCGCGCCGGCGCGCTGCATGGCGCGGGCGATCACCATAAGATTAGTCGGGTCGCGCGAGAGGCGGTCAACCGTCGGGGTGATAACAGATCGCCGGGCAAGCTTCTCGATGAATTTTTGAAGCTGCGGCCGGTCGGTCGTGGTGCCGGTGAATTTCTTACGGAATGCCTTTTCGCATCCGGCCGCCTTCAGTTGGCACACCTGGCTGGTTTTTGTCTTGGGTGGCGGCGCGTGCCGATCCGGTCCCAGGCGGCGTAGCGTACGTGAACAAATTGCCTGGTGACCCCATGAAAGCGATTGCTGGTCTGTGCAAGGCATCGGTCCTGTCGCTTCTGCTGCATGCTCTGCATTCCGGCTCCGGCCCTTCGGCGTTGCCCGATCCGCGCCGCACGCCGGGCGCGGTCAATCCCGCGGTAACGCAGGCGAATATCGACTCGACGATCTGCGTACGGGGATGGACGCGCACAGTCCGGCCACCCGAGCGTTACACGGAAAGCCTGAAGCGGCAGCAGATGCGAGAATACGGCTACACCGATCATCACCTCAGCGATTTCGAGGAAGATCACCTGATCCTTCTGGAGCTCGCAGGCGCGCCGACTGACCCCCGAAATCTCTGGCCGGAGCCGCACGTCGCTCCCGGCGGCTGGGGCTCTAGGCGCAAGGATTTTCTAAAATCGGCTGCATCGGCTCGTGTGCGAAAGGCGCGTGCTACTCGCCGAGGCGCAGCGGGCAATCGCACGTAACTGGATCGCCGCTTACCGGAAATATGCAGCGGGAGCGCCGTGAGGCGCCGCACCGCCATCGGCCTCACCCAATTGTCATGGATGTAGCCAAAGGGCACCGTCAACTTGGCATTCACAGATTGACAGAAAGAGCGATGGGCTGAGCGATGCCGAGCAATACGGGGGATCATGCCGCCATGGCAACGCCAGTGACGTCGGCCCGTGTGGCAAAGGCCTGCATGCGGTCAGATCGGAGGTTGGCGGCGGTATCGTGGTCTCGACGGCGGGGGAAAAGATTGGCGACCTGGTCATGGACGGAAAGGAAGCGTTGAACCTGCCGCGGGGACTTGAACCGTTTCATGATCCGCTCGCGTCGTCGGGTCGGTTGATGGGAATTTTCAGCCCGGTTATTGAGGCCCTTGTGCTGCCGGTGCTCGACCCTGCTTTCTGAGGAGCTTGCGGACAGGCGTTTGGCGGCCTTCTTGTCGCGCCAGCGCTGGACGAGAATATCGAGAACAAAGCCCTCCTGGTCGACGGCACGCCACAGCCAATGCTTCTTCCCAGCGATGCTGATGACGACCTCATCCAGGTGCCATTTGTCGCCCCGGTGAGGCGCTCGCCGACGGATGCGATTGGCGAATTCTTGGCCGAATTTAAGGTCCCATTGCCGGATCGTCTCGTGGGTTACCGAGATGCCGCGGGCGGTTAGCATCTCCTCCACCATGCGCAGGCTCAATGGAACCGAAAATACAGCCATACCGCGTAGCTGATGATCTCGGCGGGGCAGCGATGGCCGGCGTAAATTGGGTCTCGAGCCGTCGTCATCCCGCCCGTTTACCCGACCAGCTCGGCTCCCACCAAGCCCGCTCCCGGCTAACTTGACGGTGCCGTGCGGCATTCCCGCTGTCTACGGAAATCGGGCTGCAACGACCGGAAAAGCTATAGGTGTAGACGCTTGCGCTTGTCGGCGGCCGCGCTCGCAAACAAGGGTTGGGCTCTGCTCACATTTGGTGAGACCGTGCGGCGCAGGGCCCAGACCGTGCGCTCGAGGTGCAGCTCGCCGGCGATATGTTTGGCGACCATGCCGTGGAAATACCCGCCGGGCGAGGTCTTGAAATAATCCGCCTGCCTGGTCGAGACGATTGCCAGAGTGACCGCGGCCAGTTCGCGACCCATTGCGAGGCAAGCGTCGCCCCAGAGGGATTTCGATACCCCGAGGTCATGCCGTAGCCAGTCGGCGGCGTCGACAAGGTCCGGCCAAGTCGGATCCGGCCGCCGCAGATACGGCTTCAGCTTTGGCGCCAGCCGCGGGAGCTCGTCCGGAGCGACGCCGTGCATCATGCCCTTATCCGGACGTTTCGGCTGCACGGGCGTTGGGGATTGAGAAACCCCACTCGCCGCTTCCCCGCTACAGGTTTTGGCTGTGATTACAGTATCTTTCTTAAGATTAGCAGGTGGGTTGTAGTTGTATGTGTGGGGCCGGTTTTCCGGCTCCTTGGGGGCGGAATCCACAGTCCCCAATAGGAACTCGACCCGCTCGCGCGCCGCCTGCCGCCGGCATTCCAGGCTGGTCACCCCGACTTCCATCTCATCCGGCCGATCGACGTCCTTTAGCACTCGCGCCAGCTCCGCGGTCTCGCGGGCGAGGATCTGCCACTCTTCATCATCGAAACCGTATTCCTCGGCGGTCTCGAGGATCTGGGTGATGGCCTTGAGCGCGATCGTTCGCCGCTTGCGCAGCTTCTTCATGGCACGGCGTTCGGCCATTTCTTCTTCCGCCAGACGGACGAATTCGGCGTGGCGCACGGCAAACAGCGAAAGATCAAAGCCGTAGGCCTCGACGATGCGGCCCTTGGGATCACGCGTCCCGTAGCGCTTCCCATTAGGAGAATCCTTCATGGTCACCAGGCCGACTTCGATCAGGCGGCGGTTGATTTCCTTGACCTGCGTCGGCTCCAGGCCGAGCGATTGCTGTTGCAGCAAGGCTGAGGGCCACACAATCGGCCGTGAATCTGGTTGCCAGTCTTGCGGCTTGGTGAAGCAGAACAGCCAGTCGACCGCGTGTACCAGGCGCGGCGAAATGCCGAGGCTTGGCGCCGCCGCTTTAAAGGCGGCCAAGAGCTGCCCGGGCGACTCGACGCCCTCGGGCAAGCCGGTGAATTTCTCGGCCCAACGCTCGGCTTTGAGCAGTCCCGGTGTCAGCCGCCGGAAGCCGGTCGAGGCATGGGCAAAGCCTCCCCGTGGCGCCCCGTGGGCGCTATTGTCGATATCCATCGCTTTCCCCCTCTTGGTTGGATCGCGACGGGCAAGCCGACCCCGTTAACGGAAACGGCAATTTCCGTTTGACAAGGACGGCATCTTTTGGCTAGGCTGGGGCTGTGTGTGTCCCCAACGGTCGCCTGAAAAGGCCCGTCACGAGTTTTGAAAGCCAGCCCGGCAAGGCTGGCTTTCGGTTTTCTGAGCTGTTACTGCTGGATGACTGACCTCCCCATTTCGATTAGTTGCTCTAGCACTTGGCCGCGGTTGCGCAGGCCCTGGCGTTCCTTGAGCTCGTCAAGATAAGCGATATGCTCACGGGGCAGATCGGCGAGGAACTGAAGACGGCCTTTCGCAATGAGGCGGCGTCGGTAGGCACGCTGTTTGTCGGCGCCGCCGGCACTTCCTGTTGGTTGCATAAAGCGCCTCCATGCGCGCGTGGGGTAACTAGAAATTGAACATTGTGGCTAGGTCTGGCGGTTGTCCAGGAAATTGACGGCTAGGAGACAGTCTGTCTGGCGGGATCACTTGAATTTGCTTAATAGTGTCGAATGCGGAAAGTTCACCGGCCGAGTTGAGATTGACGACTTGAGAGAAAGCGAACGCGCGAATCTCGGGTGCGATGAGGTCGTTGTCGTAGAGGCCGGTAGAATTGCGCCGGCTACCGTCGACACCAATATTCGCACGGAACTGCGCCGGCCAAAGCGGAATCGTAAAGTAGTCGGCTTCGTCGCCCTCAAGTCTCTCGAGCTGCCGTCCTGCAGGATCGTCACCGTTGCCGTGTCGGGATAATATCCACCGGCGTTCGCGACCCCAGGATACGCGGGCGTGCAGGAGGCAAGGAGCGATGCGGAAGACGAGCGGCGCTCGATGGGTGAATTTGGAAGAAGTGTGCATCAAGCGTGCATCCGCGCGCTGTGCCGCCGCTCGTGCCGCTGCGTCTCGGCGGTGGGGAGCATATCGAGCGCACTGGCCTTCTGTGGCTGGCGGCTGAGATTTTCGCTGATATTGCGCCACACATCCGCCTCGCGGATGTCCGGTATCTGGCCCAGCATTGACCGGCTGGCGAGCTGGCGCCTCTCCGAGGCTTCATCGACGACGATCCAAGTGGTCCGCTCGTGGCGGCTGGCTGCCGTATAGGCTTTGAAGCTGTGGCTCGCTTGCGATCCGGCTGGCATGGCATGGATGTGTTCGGTCGTCGTGCTGCCTTGGGCGGTGTCGACGGTCATCGCATAGCCGTAGGTCAGGCGCACGGGTGCAGCGGGGCGTGCCTGGATCCGTCGCCATGCGACAAGGCCTTCAACGCCGGCATCGTTGCGTACGATCATGCCCTGATCGGTCAGCTCGCGGATTGCGACCACCTCGCCGTTGTTGGCGAGCACGCTCTTGCGGCCGGGGACGCGCGCATCATGGACGCGATCGAAGAGGCGCACGCGATCGCCGACGGCGAGCGGCAATTTGTAGGTCTCGCCATTGCGGTCGGTTGCATCCAGGACTGTGGCGTCTCCTCCAAGCCGGCCTGCGCGACGCAGTTCGGCACGAATGGCGGCACTTATCTCGCGCGCGTCCGCATTCGTCGGCGCCGAGACCGTCAGCTTGAAATCACGATCGTCTTGGTTGGCGGTGATCCGCTCGCGCCATAGCTCGGCGACGCGCTGCACGGTTGCTTGGCGTCCGCCGGCGACCAATTCAGCGGTGCCGTCCTGCTGCTTCATCTCAAGCGCCTCGGCCGCTTTGCCGGCGCGGAACAGGCTGGTGATCTGGCGCTCGCGCTCGGTTTTCTGGCGGATCGAGGTGAGGAGTTGCGGTATCGTGTCATCGCCGACGGCGTTGCGTAAAAGATCGATGACGGGGCCGGCTTCGATCGACTGGCATTGCTTGGGATCGCCGACCATGACGAGTTGCGCGCCGGTCCTTTGCTGGATGCGCAGCAGCTCGACCAGTTGACGGGTGCCGAGTTGCCCGAGCTCGTCGACGACGACACCGTTGCGATCGAGCGCGTACTGGCCGCTCTCGACACGTTTGATAAAGGCGGCGACGGCGGCGCGTTCCTCGATGCCGGCCGCGTGGAGATCGCCGGTCTGTCGCCAGGCGTGGGTTATGCCAAACACTTGGCAGCTGTCTTCCTTCCAGGCGTCGACCAGCGGGGCGAGGGCGGTGCTCTTGCCGGCGCCGGCGACGCCGATCGCCACGCCCAAGCGGCCGCCGGTGGCGAGCTGCGTCATCATCAGGTGCTGCGCCTGCCATTGCGCGGCCGCCGGATCGATCGCCGGATGGCGCTCGAGGAAGGCATTGGCCGCGCGGTCGATCTGAGCTGCCGATAACGCGGCCGACACATCCGCCGCGGCCGTTCTGGCGCGGCGGATGAGTTCACGCTCCTGGTCGACATGCAGCGCGGTGGTGACATTCCAGCGCTCCTTGCCGCGTATAGAGGCGCCTTTGGCCCACAGCAGGGACACGCGCTGGCCATCTTGGATGACGCCACGCTCGCGAAAGGCTTTGATGATGGCGTTGATGTCGTCACCTGGCCGCGGGCCAATGCCGGCGGCGATCAACGCGCGCGCCGCGATCTCGCGCAGCTCTTGGCCATCGAGTACCGCGCGCCGGGTGAGCTCGTCCTTCAAGATCGGCAGAGCCGTGAGATAGGCGGCCTGATGCCGTTGCTCCGCCGGGGTTGAAGGCGCGATGGCATCGGGGCGCAGCACGCTGCGGTGGCGATAGGCGGCCGCCGCCGCTTGCTCGCGCCACACCGCGAAATCGCTTTTCTGCGCGACGCCGATTGCCGTCTCTTTGGCTTGGCGCGTTTCTGCGGCGCCGGCCTTCAACAGCGCGATCTTCTGCTCGGCGGTGATGGCATCCCAATCGACACCCTTGCTGGCGGCGAAGTCGCGCGCGGCATCCTGCGCTTGCGCGGTGCGCTTGCTGAATAACTCCCGCACCGAATGCGGAACATCGGCCAGGCGCGCGGCGCCGGTGCTTTCATCGAGCACGGTTTCGATGCCGAGACGCCGAGCCTGCTCGGCGACATTCGCCTGATAGACCGCACCCAGTTCTTTGACCCGGCCGGCCAGGCGATCGAGGTCGATCGCGCCGACCCGGCCGCTTTCGGTCAGCACGCTGTTGAACACCGTGACATGCGTGTGCAGCTGAGGATCGGCCGTCTGCAACGGCACTTCGCGCATGTCGGTGTAGGCCCGGCCTTCTTTGTCGCGCCGCTCGATCTCGGCCGCGGGTCGTGCGGTGTAGTGCTGAAAGCTGATCCAGCCGAGAGCGCCGGGCTCGATGCCATCAGCACCGCCCCGTCCCTTGCGGGCAAAGCCGAGCTGGGTCTCGGCATAGGTCATCGTGTCGGCGACAGCCCGGCGGTGGATCTCGAGCAGCGCCGCGCGTTCGGCCTCGGTCGGCGCCAGTGCCCACGCCACCGACAGCGATTTGTCGGCCGAGAACGTCATGTCGACAAAGCCGACGGGCGGCCGTGTCGCATGAATTTGCCGGCGGTAATCCGCCGCATCGAATAAACGGCCAGTCGCGAGCTTGCCATTCGCTAAATGCGCGAGTTCCTCGGGGCTGGCCTCGCGATGGGCTGGAAGGCCGATCACGGCTTTGAAGCGCTTGCGCGCGCCCTCGACGGTCTCAGCCGGCAAGGCGTTGCCGGAAGCGCTCTGAGGTGTGCCGCCGTCGGCTCGTTTGCCCGCGAGGACATTGCCGATCGCCTCGGCGGTCGGCAGGTGCTTGGGATCGAGTGCGAACACCTCGGCAATGCTGCGGGTCGGGCTGTGCTTTTTGCGCCCGACGATGGCGTTGCCGTCAGGCCGTCGCGCATTTAACAAATTCGCAATGCCGTCTTGTGTCAGCGGTCGCTCGGGCGCGGTGATGCCGAGGCGTGTTGCGAGCTCCGGCGCAATGTCGCGCCGCAGCTCGGCGACGGTGCTGCCCTCGGCGATATGCCGCGTGGCGCGGTGCGAGGACGTGGCGCCCTCTTGTGTTGGCTCCGCGCCGGTATAGTAATAGGCGGTCGCGACGGCACTGGGGTCGGCTTGCAGGGTCGCGCTTAGGTAGTATTCGGCCATCGCCTTGCCGGCGGCCGGCGTGGCGCAGGCGCCGACTTTGAACGTCAACATGGTTGCGTTGCCTTCTTCGCACTCCGTCAGGAGTGCCTTAGTCTGAGCCCCAAGACGCGCTATGGCGCACCCAAGAATTATTGCCCGAACCACAACGTTTCAGCCTCGTTTCGGACAAAAACCGGGGTTGCAGCTATTTGGCGTGGAGATTTCGTTCACAGAACACTCGTTATGAGGGAAGCGAATATATGCACTATCCTCTGCGCACTAGCGCTCGCATGGTGTGCAGACATTCGCGAGATTAACCGGGACAATCTATGGTAGCGGTGAATTGGGATCGGTGACGAACAACCCTTGCGTGTCCCGGCGATTGACCGGGTCACGATAGGTCTGAACCGAGAGCCTGCCGTTTTGCACCCAGGCGGTGATGAGGGCGTGCGCCTGTTGCTCGGTCAGGGCGGGGATCTTTTGCTGCACGATCCGCCAGGCGGCCCGGTCAGGGGGCGGTGGGGGGATGCTTATGAACCGTCGCCCGTCCTCTGCACCCTGACCGATGACGCTGAAAATATCGACCACTTGAGGTGATAGACCCGCGAGCAGTTCCGGGGTGATTACGGCGTCTGTCGCGGCTGCCGCGGTTTCTGTTCCGGGGTCTCGACCGCTTTCATCTGCTGTTCTGCCTCGCGCAGCTGGCGGCCGTTGCGGATCGTCTGGTTCCAGAATTCCTCCGCCTGCTCGGTTTTGATCTCCTTGGCGCGGCGCAGCTCCGAACGCGCTCGTGATACCTGATCGGCCATGGTTTAGGTCTCCTATGGGTGCCGAGGTTGCAAAACGGCTTGTGGCCACCTGGGCCACCATCTCGGGCCGCCTGAAATAGATGGCGCGGGAGCAGCGGATCGGCGGGCCGCTGGCCGGGACGATGATGATCTCGTCGTCGCGCAGATCTTGCTGCATCTCGGCGGCGGTGATCAGTGAGCGATGGATCTCATGGACGTTTACATTTCGCCCGTGCGAGCGCGAGCCGAGTGCCAACCCGCCAGGCTTGTGGCGGCCTTGGTTGTTGCCTTCCGACCAGGCCAGCACGCCATGGCTGCCAAGCTGCTCGCTGAGGTCCTTGCCGGCGGCGCCGGCGCGTATGGCGGCATAACCAACCCAGGCGGCGGCATCGATCCAGGCGCGGGTTCCGTCGCGGCCCCAGGCCTCGGCCATCTGCCCGACCGACTGAAACAGCATGTGCAGCGACACGCCATATTTGCGGCCAGTGTCCCGGGCGGTCTCGAGGGCCTTCATGCGGCCGAGGCGGGCGGCCTCGTCGAGCAGGAAGAGGATGCGGCCATGAGTCCGCCCCGCCGCCATATACACCGCATTGAGCAGGGCCCCGACCAGCACGCGGGCGATCGGCGGGGTGGTCTCGAGGGTGCGCAGGCTGATGTTCAGGAACACGGTTGTATTGTCGATCAGCAGCGCGCGCGGATCGAAATCGCCGTCCGAGACGAGGTTGGCGTAGACAGTGGTGAACAGCCATTCGACGCCTTTGACGGCGTTCAGAAACACGCCGGAAAAGGTTTCCTCGGCGCGGCAGTTCATCAGGGTGGCGGCCAGCCGCCGCGCCATCAGGCTGTTGCTCTCGCTGCGGATGTGCGCGAGGAGGTCGAGCATCTCGTCCTCCGGCCGCGCGATGGCCTGCACGAAGGTTCGCAGGCTGATGTCCACCTGTACCGGATCGCACCAGACAATGTGAGCCAGCAGACAGGTCACCAGATTGCGGCCCATCTTGCCAAAGAACGGGTCCTCGGCGCGGCCGGGAGCCGTGGTTGGCATCGCTGCCGCACTCTCGTCGTAGATCCAGGACACGACGCTATGGACGTGCGTCTCGGCTTCGGGGTGGGCGGTATCGATCCAGCCGAGGACATTGAAGCCGGTTTGCCGCGTCCTGGTACTGCCGCCGTCAGGAATGCCGATGTGCACGACGCGTTTGTGCTGGCGCCGCAGGGCGCTGTCGAGCATCGGCCCGAGCTCGGTGGATGGGTCGAGGATGATGCTGCTGCCGGTCCAGGTCAGGACGGTCGAGACGGCCGCTGTCGTCTTGAACGCGCCGGTGCCCGCGAACACGAGGCTATGACCGCTGCCGGAGGTGCAGGGGTCGATCAGGAGCGGGGCTGTGCCGCCGCGCCCCCAGGTCTTCGGATTGTGCGGGTCGAACCGGACGCCGGCGACGCGACGATCCAGATTGACGCGATAGGCTTCGCCGACGACAACGCCGCCATGGATCGGGTCGGGCCCGGGAAACAGCTTTTGCGCATCGCTTATCGGCAGCCATTGGCTGTGGCCATGATTGTCGGTGACGCCGCGCTTGACCGGGCGCACCCGGTCGGTGAACCAGCCGGGAGACAAGGGCCGCAGGCGGACATTGCGGAGGCGCCAGGCCAGGCTGCCGAACAACAGCAGCGGCAGCGCCGCGGCCGGTATGGCGCTCGCCCAAAGCCAGAAGTGGACGACGGAGTTAATCGGCCGCATAAAACAAATAGGCCCACCATGCGCCCCACCAGGCGTCCGGGTAAGCATCGGCGAGCCCGGTTCCCCAGAGGAATGCGCCGGACGCGAGCGGCGTAAAGGCGGCAAGGCATGTGCCGGCGAGCAGAGTGGCGCGCAGCAGCGGCGCGCGGAGAGCCCGCGTCAAGGGGCGCCCTCCCGCAGCAGATCGGCCGCCGTCTCGCCACGCCTGGCGGCGTCAGCCACAAACCAAACGGATTTGATGCTGTAAACCTCGCCCTTGTTTTCGAGCGGGATGATCAGGTCGACCGCCTCGGACAGCATCCCGATCATCGCCCTGTCGTCGGAAGCCTTTGTGAGCAGCACGAGACGCTTGAATGCGGCGGCCGCGTCGCCACCATGGATGGTTGTGATTGAGCCCGGGTGGCCGGTCACGACCGAATTCATGTAGGTCAGGGCCGCCTCGTCGCGCAACTCTTGCACCAGCACTCGATCGGGCCGCATGCGCAGACTGGCTTGCAGCAAGTCTTCAACGGTCACCCGTGCCCCGGAGAGCCCGTCCTTGCTATAGAGCAGCCGCACATGGTTGGGCTGCGGGATGATCAGCTCGAGCGTATCCTCGATTGTGATTATTCGCTCGGACGGATCAATCTCGGTAATCAGGGACTTGGACAGAAAGGTCTTGCCCGCGCCGGTGGCGCCGGCCAGTAGGATCGTCAGCCGGGCATGCACCGCTGCCGCAAAGAAAGCGTCGATATCGCCGGCATCGTAGAGCGCCAGCAGCTCGGAATTGTCCCGTGCCTCACGACGGCGTTTCCACTTGTTCCAATCTCGAGTGTCGTAACGCCTGGTGACATCGCCAATCGGCATGACCTCAGTGCCGGGTCTGCGAATGGACAGCGAAATCGTTCCGTGGGGCACCGCCGGCGCGAGACAGATCTGCAGCCGCTGGCCGTCAGGCAGCTCGGTTGCGCACAGCGGGGTCGAGGTGCCGATATCCTGCCGGCGCAATGCCGCCGACAGGATCGCAATATCTTCGAGCTCGTCGAGGCCGAGCGGGATCTGGTGCCGGATGAACCGGCCCCGCTGGCGCACCCAGGCTTCGCCAGGGCGGTTTATGCAGAGATCTTCAGTCGAGGGATCCTCTAGCCAATCCGCAAGCGGGGTGAGCAGATAGCGCAAAAGAGGCGCTGCCGGGCTTTCTGAGGGCTCAATTATGTCCATCACGACCAGTCTCCAGGATGACAGTGGCCAACAAAGCGCGACCGCGCCTCTTCCAAAGTTATCTCCCCGCGGCAGTAAGCCGCGATCGCCTGCCATTCGGCAGCGTCCTTGCGCCTCGCTTCGCCTTCAGGCTGAAGCCAGACATTGCCGGGCTCATCCGCACCGCCCAAGCCGAGCGGAATGCAATGATCCCGCTGAAAACCGTGTCCCGGCCGCAGCCCTCCATACGTCACGCCGGACTGCCGCGGCGCTGGGTGGCCATTGATGCAGAGGCCGCGTCGCAGTGCCCGAGTAATACTGAACGGCAAAGCCGGCGAGCACGGCAACGAGAAGAAAGAGCATCAAGTTGTCAAGCCGCCCTGAAATCACAGCAGGGCTCCTAGGATTTGAACCATCAGGCCGTGAAAGTGATACATAGTCAACGCTCCGGCTAAGAAGCCGAGCAGGAAGCGGATCATCGCCGCGCCATGAGCCGCGCCTTGGTGATCCAAGGCAATGCAACGGGCGGTGGCACGACAAGCTTGGCCTTGCGCTTCTTTCGCTCGTGCCTTGCTTTTGCCAGATCGCGGCGCTCTTCCTTTGCTTTTTGTTGGATTGCAACTTGCGCTGCACTGGCGGCGGCCTCGTCGACCTCGGCCAATGTGCGGCACCTCATTGTGATCAATGTTCCCTCCCAACCATACTTGATTTTTTGAAGCGGATCACGGTTGCGGCTGCAAATCATAAACGGACGAGAAATCGAGGTCGCGGCCGACAAAGATCGTTACACTGTCACCCTGGTTCTTTTCTAAGGTGGGCGGAATATTGATCGTATCCGATAGGATTGTATTCGCCAGCTGCTGTTGCGGCGTCAGGAATTGCGTATAGTTGTTGATGTTATTGTGACCGCTGTTGTTTTGAAATTGGTTGGCTGCGATCTGCGGCACATAATCGATCACGCTGAAGAGGAGAGCGGCCCCAAAGCGCGCCCAGAAATGATTGTCGACAGCACCCGGCGCACCGGCGCGGCCGAGCTCGTCGGCGGCTGGCGAGTTGAGCTCGACGACAACGTTTTGCGGCGTGCGCGCGCGGACCCAGAGTATAAAAAGCCGGTCCTGACCCTGGTGCAGCCCGGAGCGGATCTCGCCGAAAATCTGCATGCCCTTGTCGAGCAGGGTCACCGCACCCGTGGCGGCGCGCACCTCTTGCGGCAATACGCAATCGACAAAGCCGACCAGCTGCGAATTGATCGCGGTCTGCAGAATGCAGGGGATCACGGTGCCGGCCGGGATTGTCAGATCGGGATGGGGCATTACATGTGCGCGGGCTGTGGGGCCGAGATTGCTGCTGCGCAGCCGCTGCGACAGCTCGTCATCGGCGCCGTTGCCCGGGTTGTTCGCCGATGCCAGCCGCGCACCGCCGCCTGGGGGGCCGCCGGCAAGCGCGTTGGCGCTGCGATACGACAGCATTGGCGAGGCGAGCGCATCGCTGGCCGTGGCGGGGGCTGCAGCAGCACGGGCGTGGATGCCACCATCGGCATCGGCATCGGCAATGGGTGGTTTACCGGCCGTGGCTCCGCAGGCCGCTCGAAGGCAAGATTGGGCCCATAGCCGCCTGTGTCCTCGTGCAGCTCTGGTTTCCTGCCGCTGTTCGACCACATGATAAGCGCGAAGACGAGCGCGGCGGCAAAAACAAACAGGGCGAGTATGAGATAGCCCTGGCGCGTGAACCGCGGTCCGCCAGGTCCCGCAACCGGCGAGACGCCCCCGCCGCCAACAGTCCCGTTAACCGCCATTGGCGCCTCGCACATCGCGTCGGACGTAAGGCGAAACCGTTCCCGTGCCTGGGGTTTTGCCGACCGGGTTGAAGCCGAGATCGAGTATCTCGGCGACAGTCTGGCCGTCGCGTAGCCGCCAGAGCTGAGCCTTTCCGGTGGCGATCATCGTGTCGCCGTGGACCGAATAGTCGCTGGTTGCTTCCTTGCCGTCCGGGTTGACGCGGAACAGCGACGGCAGGCGCTGCATCGCCGGGAACGTGAATGCCGTGCTGTAGCCGTTGTCCCAGACGAGAGCGGGCGTCAGCGATGGATCGCCGCGGATCAGATAGCGGTAATTCCGGTCGCCGAGCCACGGATCGGCGCTGAAGTTGGCGGTTTGCTGCCGCAGCAGAAGCTCCGTCTCCTCCTTGCGGGCGCGTTCCTCGGCGAGCCTGGCTGCGGCTCGGCGTTTTGCCGCCTCGTCGAGCGGATAGGAAAACCGGATGACATAATCGACGTCATGGTCGGGCCCGAGATCGTCGCGGCCGACATAACGAAGATTGCTTTGCGGCTGTAGTGCGTCGGTTGAGGTGGAGGCCGGCAGGGCCGCCATCATTCCCGGTGACCGCTGTTGCGGGCAAATATCGGGGATGGTGTGAAACTCGAACGCATAAAGCCGCAGCTTTCCGGTCGCCAGCTTCGTCGTCACGAGGATGGGCTCACGGATCATGCAAGTATGCGATTTGAGGGTAAGGATGTTGCCTTGCGGGAACGCTTCCAGGCCGCCTTTCTTTTTCTTTTCGTCCCACGCATCGGGAACCGAGACATTACCGTCCGGTACTGACTCGTCCTCGCCGAACTCGATCGCAAGCGTGGCGCCGACCATGGACCAGATCGGCACGACATCATCAGGCCGGTACGCCACGGTCCGGATGCGGCTGTCGTGCCGGCTCTGGGTGGGCGGCTCTTCGGCAAAAGCCTGCCCCTGGCTTGACCAGGGGGCCGAAGCGATCAGCGCCAGGGATACCGCGGTCCCGGCCAGGTGCAGCTTGATCATTGCTGGGGGGTGTCCTGGTTGGCTTGATAGCTCGTGACCACGATGCCAGCAGGATGAACGAGCCGGGTTCGGGTCTGGTCCGGCAGCCGGTCGGTCAGTTCGAAACCGATTGTGGCTGACCAGTTGGTATCGATCTCCCGAGACCCATAAACCAGCTCTTCACGCCGATAGCTGACCAGCGCCACGCGGTCGCGCAGAAAGGTCAGCCCGCGGAACGTAATGTGAATTTGCCCGTGCTGACCGATGGTCTTCTGCGGGCTGTCCTTGCTTTGGACGAACCAGTGTTGATAGCTCTCACGGATCGGCTGCGAGCTCATCGCCGAGACGAGAGCATAAAAGTCCGGCGCGCCCGCATAGTTGTAGCCTTCGCGGCTGCGTACGTACTGCCACAGCGCTCCTTCGATCACGGCTTTCTCTTGGGTCGGCGATAAATCGGACATCGATGCCGCCGCATCCCAGGAACCATCGCCGCGATCGACAATCAGGTAAGGGACCACCCGAACCAGCGGCTGCATGACGATGATCGCGGCGGTCTGGCCGAGACTGATTGCCGCCAGCGCGGCGGCGAGGCTCCACGCAATCCGGTTGTTGCGGATGGTGCGCTTGTTGCGCTCGGTCTGGAACGAGACGACGTTTGAATAGTATTCGGGCAAATTCCCCGGTGCGACCGGGGGCGCGGCCTGCCAATCAGCGGTCATCGTGGTTCAGCTGGGGATTGAGATCGGCCGGGGCCGGCGTCCAGTAGCCTGTATTCAACGGCCGCCATGGTCCGCGGGCTTCGGCGAGCGGTTTGCCGTTCTGGCAGGCCGCCAGCAGCAGCGCCGCCGGAATGAGAGATTGCTTGATCGCTCGAAGCCGGATGATAGTTGGTGTGGTCATTGGCGAAACTTGTCCTTTCACTGTTGACTGAGGCGGGGCCGATATCCTTAGCCGGGGTCGGCCCCGCTGCTACTGGACCGCGCCGCGCTCGGCCGCGCCGCCAACTGCGCGGGCGCCTGAACCGCGCCGCGCGCAGCAGCTCCCGCTGTTCGGCCTGCCCCGCGGGTGACAGCACTGGTCGCGCCGCCCAGCCACTGGCGGGCATGGTTCATCGCCGGGGTGCCGGAAGCGGCCGCTATGTGCTGCAGCACGGCCGGTAAAATCGCGACGGTGGAGCTCAGCACGAACACGACCAATGTGATCCCGACAAGGTTGAACACGTCTTGCGTGGCCTGAGTGCCGGTGCCCGTTAGCGGCAAGGTGTTCATGGCGCCGACGATTACTTTGAGCACGATGCTGGTGATCAAGTCCGCGGCGAGGGTGACGAAGACCATCAGCGTCATTGCCGACAGCCACCTGTCGAACCATCCGCGTGTGTGATCGAACAGGATCCCGAGGACTATCAACGGGCCCAAAACGATCAGCAGTTGCAGCAGCGCCTGGGCGATCAGCCAGACGGTGAACATCAGCGCGGTGGCGAAGAACACGATCAAAAAACAGATGGCAATGATCGGGCCATCGACGAATAGGGTAGAGACCCCCCACGGGAGGTTATACCATACATTCGATACTTGACCCATAATCGTATGAAACACGATGTCAAATCCGGCGGCCGGGTTGTTGGATACAGCTCCGAGAATATTGTTCGAAAACCAGGTCGGCAGCCCGCCGAAGAATTGCACGACATACTCGTTGTAGTATGTCGACCCGACTGAGGTTAGAGCCACGACTGCGGATATCCGCAGCAAGCGATTGAAGAAATCGGGCATCAGAAAGCGCCCGGTATAGGCGCCGAGCGCCATCAGCATCACCGACAGTGATAGAAGCGCGAGCAGCGGACCCTCGATCATGGTTTGCACGGCCGCGAGCTCGCTGGCGAGCGGCTGGGCGATTGCCGATGAATACTGGGTCCAAAGGTAGGTGAAGGGATTGAACGAACTGCCACTGACGGCCGAGCCGGTTATCCCGTTTGCGGCGGCCGCCGAGGCGATCGTCCCGCTTCCGGCAGTGGTGCTGGTTCCCGTGCCAGCGGTTCCGGTGTCGCCGGTGGATACCGTCAAGCCGTCGCCGCCGGCCGTGACTGTGCCGGCATCGGCGGCCTCGGCATCGGCAAAAGCCGTCCCGTAACTAGCGGGATTGGTTGGTGTCAGTCCGCCGCTGTAGGCGGTCAGAGCGGCAACCCAATTGTCTCCATTAGCGGCATAAAGGGCGGCGTCGTATTGCGCGGCGGCGGCCAGCGCCGCCGTTGGGTCGGTCGGATCGAACGGGGCGACGCCGTAACCTGGATCGGCCGCCGTTGAGGGTAAGAATTGAGCAATGCCCTCGGCCCCGGAAGGGTTCGTCGCGTTGGGATTGAAGCCGCTCTCGGCCTGGATCTGATCGAGAAACAGCTGAACCGGAACGCCGTATTGCTCGGCGTCGGCGGTTGCGAGCGCCTCCAATTCTGCGGTTGTCAGCGTGGACTGGGCGAGCGCCGATAACGGCACGGCCACCAACAGAGCCGCGAGGAGCGCGATGCGTCTCACCGGTCGGCCTGCTCTCGTAGGCATTGCAGGACATCGCCGATGCGGTCGTGCGCCATCGGCAAGTCCCAATCTTTGTCGTTGGTCCGTCGGATGCAGCCCTCAAGGGCATCGTGACTGATTTGCGGTTCGACGGTTTTGACAGTGCACCGGGCGATGTCCGGCCACCCGGCGCTGCAGCTCGCGCACGGATGTCCGTAGGTGTCACGGAACCATTGCGCGTACTGCTCGCCGCATTGCCGGGCGGCCGGGCGCCAATCCTGCGTTTGCGCCTGTGCCAAGGATGACGCGGCGCACAGCACGGCCGCCAGGATGATTGCCGCACGCATCACTGCGAGCCGGCGCAATTGTTTGGCAATGCGCCGCCAAGGGCGGTCACCGCCTGACACTGCAGCACCCAGGCTGTCTCGAGGTCGCGGTCGCTGACATTGCGCAGGAGCTGTTCTTTATCGCGCTCCGTTGATTGATAGCTGATCAGCGCCTGCAACGCGGTTGCGACCGTAGCCTGTTGTTTATTTATTCCCTGGCCAACCGAGGATAATCCGCCGGCAAGCGTCTGCAGTGACGCCTGGCGGCCTCCCGTCCCAAGCGCCTGCGCATTCAATGCCGCGAGGGTTGTTGCGTCCATTGGCAGTTGGTTGGGCTGCAGGTTCAGCACTTGCGCCGCGGTCCTCATGGCGAGCGCCACGGCGTTGGTTTCATTCGTCAGCCATTGATGCCAGTTGTCGAGGGCACTTTGCGGATAGCCCACCGCCATCGCATTGAGAATGGTGCCCATGTTGCCGGCCAACATATTGGCCTGATTGGCCAGGGTGGTGATCTGCTGAATGTCGGCCGTCAAATCGCGGTAGACAGTGCCGGGCAAGCTCAAGGTATTGATGACCTCCTGTTCCGCCGTCGTAATCTCTTGCTGTAATTGTTCGAATTGGCGGGCGTAGTCCAGGAGTTGCTGCTGGATCGTTGAGCAGTTGGTGCACAGGACGGCCTGTTGGGCAGGTGCTGGGTGAGCGTAAAACAAAGTAACTGCCGCGGCGCCGGCCAACAAAATCCGTCGCATCATTGTGGCCTCGCGATCGGTGCCGGTTAGGGATGGTGCTGCTGGCAGCTGATCCGGGTGTAATACTGGTGCCGGAGTGGCAAATAATCCGACACAATGCCGCCTCCGAACATAAAGCCGACGGCAAACAGAACCAGCGCCTTAAACGGGCGCGGGTGATAAGTGACTACATCAAGCTGGGTGCGGGTGTTCATCGTGCACAATCCACAACCGCGGGGGGCTGGCTCGGTGTATTCCGTTCCGCAACTATAAAGCCGGCCAGGATGCCGGCTGCGACGATCGTCAGGGCGCGCAGCGGGCGCCAGCCTCGATAGGCGAAGATGTCAATCCGGGGGCGGGGCGAGAAGATCATTCGACAACCTCTTTGTGGCGGCGTTGAAACTCGGCAACCCAATCGGCACCGGACTGCGTCCGCAGACGCTCGGCAAAGCGGACGGTGTTGGCACGGCCGGAGAGCACCGCCACGAATTCCGGCATCGCCGACAGATCGAAATCGACGATGACTGAGCCGGCGTCCCGCCGCGTGATCAGGCATTGCCGCGAGCCCGGAAGCATTCCCTCGCGGATCGCGTTGAATTCTCCCTCGGTCAAGTGCAGCTGATCGCGATACACAGCGGGATCGGCAACCGGGTTTCTGAAATAAATCTTGGTGTGACACTGGTCGATCATCGTCGACCCAAAGGCGCCGTCGAGCAGGTGCTGCGGCTCCTGGGTGACGAGAATGACGGCTGCGTTGTTCTTTCGGGCGGTCAGGAGAAAGTTCTGGGTGTCGTCGCGGAACTGCTCATTCAGAAGATAGGCGCGGGCCTCGTCGAGACTGACCACCAATCGCCGCCCGTCCATGATCGAGCGGATGCGATAGAGCAGATAATGCGCAGCGGGGTTGACCAGCTCCGGATCATCCAGGATCGACGTCAAGTCGATCCCGACCATGCCCGCGTCGAAGCTGACCTCGTCGGCATCGCCGTCGAATGCCCAGCCGAGCGCGCGCCCGCGGCACCAGCGTTCGAGCCGTGCGCCGGCCCCTTGCGGGTCCCGCCAGGACATGAACTGCCGCAGCCCCTCGAGGCTGCGCAGCCATTTGGGCAGGCGCATGATGCCGGCGACGCCGCGCGCCAAGCGCTGCTCGTCCTCAGCCGAGATGGGTCCCTGTTGATCGAGTTGGATCAGTCCGCGGACCCAGCGCGTCAGAAACTGCCGGTCGGTTGGCATATTGGCAAGACCGCGCAGGGGCGCCCAGCCGGTTGGCTCGCCGGCGCGAACGATGTTGTAGATTCCGCCGACCGCTCGCACCAGCAGCTCGCCGCCGCGATCCTTGTCAAAGAAGACGATCGCGCCTTCGTGCCCGACCAGATACTGATCAAAAAGGGCGAGCAGAAAAGTTAACAGCGTCGACTTGCCGCTGCCGATCACGCCGAAGATCGCAACCATGCCAACGTCATTGACATGCGGAACGTAGTCGTACGGCGTTGCGGCGGTCGTCTTGAACCGGACCATCGCCGGGCCCCAATGACCCGAGCAAGCGCCGGTGGGAAACGCGCCGAAATCCGCAAGGTGCGCAAAATTCTTGGACGAAATCGCCCCCGGCCGGGTGCGCCAGTCGAGATTGCCTGGCATCTGCGCGAAATAGGCGGCTTCCATGGCGAGCGTCTCCGGCACGACAACCGCGCCGGCATCGGCGAACCGGCTGCGCGCGATGCCGCTGTGGTTCTCAAGCTCGGCCAGACTGTCGGCATAGATCGCCAGCGAGAAGTGATGTACGCCCATCGCGAACTCGCCCGACATCAGCCGGTTTTGCCCCTCGTCAAGCTCATGAATTTGCGTCGCCGCCTTGTCGCCGGCCGAGCGCATCTGATTGGCCTTGAGGTCGAGCTTGCTCATCCCCATGGCGCGCGACAGAAAGCCGAAGCTCTGGGAGGTCACGACCGGAAATGGGAAGGTCAAAACGCTGTCGAGAATTCCGGGCCAGGTCTTGGGCATGTACTCACGGAGCCCGTAGATCGCCCCGAAGCGCGAATGACCGGGAGATTGGATCTCGAATGCCCATTTCGGGCAGCCGCGCGCGCGCCTGAAATAATGACCGAATACGACGCGATCGGTGTAAATGGCATGGCCCAGCGGCCCGCCAACAAGCGGCACCGGCAGATGGTTGGCAGTCAGGATCAGCCGTAAGGCCTCGGCGATCTCGCTGAACAGCACGGTTCCATTTTCCCGCAGTGCGAGGCGGCGCACGTCGTAAGTCGCCAGGCTTTTCTCGATTGTGGTCCAGATATGCTCGATTTCGGCGACCATATCCTCGCGCAAGGTCGGCGACTCCTTGCGGAACCAGGCGAGGCGGCAGTTCAGCTCGCGGCCGAGATGCGTGCCGCCAAGCGGGTTGCGGGGGGATACCAGGAGCGATATGAACCATTGGTTCGCAAAGAGTTGGCCCGCCAGCAGCCGATCGCGGTAAACGCGATCCAATTCCGCGGCAAAGCCGTTTCTGAATGCAGCGGTCGGCTGCTCCGGCACATGTCTGTGGCGAACGAAGTGAGCGCCGAGGGTCAAGGTATCGCTGGCGATGTTGCGCCAGACGCCATTGAGCACGCGCGCGGCCGCATTGCGCTCCGACATGGCTGCGAGCTCGTGCGGCAACCCGCGTAGCTCCGCCATCGCCAGGAGCGAACCATCCTGCAGCAAGACAATACCGGGCCTTAGATGTCCGACGTAGGGCAGGTAAGGGTCTGCGCTGCGCTCGAACCAGCCGGGACTACCGCGCATTGTCTATACCCCGGATGGTCCGCTCGCGGATTGGCCAAGGCGACAGCGACGCGCCACCCCAGCGCCAGGCATCGAGGCTTTTGGCTTTTGATAAAAGCCACAGGTTGAGAATTCTCATCGCGTTGTAGTCGTGCCGAACGTAAAGAACGGCGATCAGCCACAGCGGCACCAGCGCCAATTCCCAGAAAAAATCCTTGGTTTGAATGATGATTTCGAGGCCGGCGCAGAGGAAAATAATGGCAAGACTGTGCGGCAACCCGAGGAGCGGCATGATCGCCGGCCGGGTTGCGGCCACGAACAATACTTCCTCTTCGCGCGGCTCGGGCATCAGCCGGTGCCGGCGATTTTCGCAATGAGGCCGGGACCGCCAAAGTAGAGGGCAATCGCGATCACAGCGAGCAGGATGCCTTCATAGGTATGGCGGCCGATGGCCAACAGGATCGCAATAATGATGACGATGATCGAGGCCACACCGACACCGAACGGGCCAAGCAGGTAAGTAACAGCATTCGTGACAACTGTGCCTGCATCGGTGCCGCCGACGGTTTGTGCATAGGAAATCGCGGGTGCGGCGGCGGATATCGCAAGCACGGCAGTGGCAGTCTTCAACCTGTCTCTCAACAAACTCATGGCACTTTCTCTCCCTATTGATTCCAATTGTCTTCAGCCGGATCGGGGAAAGTGTTCCAGCGGTGAAGCGGCGCCGCCTCGGGCGCGGCGTTTGGCGAAGCCGTCCCGGGGGTGGGGTGTTCTTTGCCTTCTTTCTGGGCGTCAAGAACGCGATCGACATAGCCATTGGTGAAGCCGGCCCGAGGCGAACCGGTGTTGTAGCGGCTGATCGCCGTCAGCAATGTCGCGGCGGCGGCAATTGAGCGGCACGGATCGAACGCGGTCTCGACCGTGAGCCCCAGCCACTCAAAGTTGTGGTTATTGATCTGCAGCAATCCCGTATCGACGGAATGACCGGCGGCGATCAACTGGCGCGCTAGCCCGACCGCCTGGTCAGTGCTCGCCGGCTGGTAAGTCCGCCCAGTCGAGTTGTCGTGCACCGCGAGCGCATCGAAGCCCGACTCGGTTTTGGCGACCGCTTCCAACGTCGCCGGCGCGATCTGGGGCGCGCATGCGATGGCGAGGTGGGTGATGACAGCAAGCGGTAGGATCACCGGACCGCGTCCTCATCGGCCGCAAATCGGGAGGGGCGGCTGCACGTAAATTCCCTTTACGTTGTACGACTATCCCAGTTGTGAGAATGCGCAACGCGAAACGGGCATGTCAAGAGCGTTAATCTTAATTTATTCGGGTCGATCGCGTTGTGGGTGGGAGAAGGTCAGTGCGATGCTGGCATCGTATCCCAGCACGCGAGCGAACGCGGTGATGGCCGTGAGCGAAAGATTGCGTTCGCCGAGCTCGACCAGGGACACGTAGGATTGACTGACGCCGAGGCGTTGGCCGAGTTGCCTCTGGCTCAGGCCTGTTCGTCGGCGGGCTTCCCGTATGTCGATGCCGAAATTGCGCAGCATTCGTTTGACGTTGAGCTGGTCGCCTTCGGTATTCTGCAACGGTTGTCGCCCTACAGTTGAATAATAGTCCGAGATATTATTCAGAGAAGGCGGGTGCAACAGGGTCGTGCAGCACTTGTGGCCGTCGAGGTCATCACCGACGTTATCCCACGCGTAACACGCGCCGCCGAGGCGAGGCTCTACCCCACCAGCGACATCTCCGGTTTCGACCTCATTCGACGAGTTGTCTATTACGGCGGGTGATCAGTGGACCGTCTGGTTCGTCGGCTCGTGGTTGTGCGTCATCAGCGGCTCTGCGCGCTTTCCATGTTGCCGGGGGGTTTAACCCTATTTTGTATGACGATTGACGTTGTTGTATAGAATGACAAATGAGCGACGCGAAGGGCGGGTTGTGCCTGGTGGTGGATGATGGTGAACGGTTCCGAGCCGATCTTAAGCTGCTCGATGTTCGCGGTGGTGAGAACGAGCTCGCGCATTCAAAGCGTCTGGCACCGTATGCCGATCGCGCTATGCAACAGTTTGCTAAGGCGGCCTGCGGGCCGACCCTTTATCCGAGCTCTCCGAGGGCTTTGTTCCGGCGCTTGATGCATTGGTCAAAGCAGAATGGTTGACACGTATTCAGTGTCTTAAGGGGAGCGAAATTCGATTATGCAACGGACGTCAATCCTGAGTATGACTGGCCCGAATGGCACGAACGCACCTCGCACGCGGCTCCCGACGTCACCTTCACGCATGAAAGGAGGGGCTTTGTCGCGGGCGCTGACCGCAGCGGCAGCGTCATTATCGATGTGTGGGATGACGATATTTTCGAGCACAGCCGGGTCGCGCTCAATCGCTATGAGGCGGAACAGCTCGCGCATTTCCTTGAACGTTGGATCCGCAGCTAGCGTAAGAGCGTGCAGCGGAGCTTTTCTGAGCGCGTGGGGGCCACTTGGCGCGCGCACCCGTTCGTCGCAAAAAGCCTCGGCCGCGTGGGGCGCTTGCTAAGAGACCAGTGCATCATTGGATGAACTCGCCGCGCCTGTCGCGACGAGACACGGCGTTGTCTCCGGTAAACTCCTGTTGGGTGAATCTAGGAACGGCTGGCCTTTGGTGTCGAATTGGGGTCTTAAGGATTCCTGGGCATGTATCACCGCCCGCGCTATGGCGCGCGAATTCCGGGGCGCCGCTTAAAGCGGCCCCTTGGGAAGGGGCCGCCGGCGCCGCGGCCCCCTGCCGCTTACGCCGCCCGGTCGAGGGCGGCGAGGGCCTCGTCGAGAGCACGGTCGCGCTCGGCCTGTTCCCTGACGGCCTGTGCAAGCTCGGCCTCGACGGCGGCGCGTTCACGCCGGGTGAAGCGGCAGCCCCTGAGCTCGGCCCGCAGCATTTGGATGTGGTCGTATAGATCGATCATCGTGGTTTCCTTCCGTGTTGAAAGACGGAAGGCGGGGGTCATGCCGGATCGGGCCGGGTCAACGACGCCGCAGGCGCCGCGCAGCGGGGCGCGGGGGAACTGATTTTGTCGGGTGTCCGATTTAACTCGCGCGCGCATGCGCGCTCTTTGCGCCCGGCAAAATTGGGGGACTGCGCATCGTTGAAGCGGCCCGGTTCGGCATGACAGGCTCGGAATTCCGGCGAGACGGATCGGGTTCGGACAATCCGCGGGGGTGAAACAGCTTCCTGATTACGCACTATCCTCAGCCGATCGTGACGCCGGATTCCCTGTGTGAAATCAAGGCCCTGAGGGTGGGAAGAACGCACGGATCACGGCGCCAACCATCAAATTCGAGGTCGCCTGCCTAGGAATGGACATCCTGGAAAGCGTCATGGCGGGCAGAAACCGCTGTTCTACGGGCTTTGGTCATGAGCAAAACGGCTGACGATAGTGCGTAATCAGGAACAGCTTTGCTTTTCGCCGGGGGTCAGCGGAAAAAGAAAGCCCCGCCGGCGGGATACCGGCGGAGCTGCGGGGTTACCGCGCTAGTCGCGAGGTTCCCAGAGGGCGATGTGGGTGGTGCCGTCTTTGGCCTTCTCCTCGAGCTCGACCAGGCGGCAGCGCAACCAGTGGGGGCCGAAGGCCGGCGCGCCGATCTTGAGGTTGATGTACTCCTTGCCGCTCTCCTTCGCCTTGGCACTCCAGCCGGCGCCGATCTCGTAGCGGTTGGGGCCATAGACCCGGTAATCGGGTGCCTTGTCGGATGTGCGGTCGACCGGGACGATCGCGAGCGTGGCGGTGACGTTGAGGGTCCGGAAAGTTCCGGCATAAGCGCCATCGTCAAGTTTGGTGAAGGTGCCGAGGGTGATGGCCATAACGCGTCTCCTTGGGTTGTCTCGCGGGGACCGTTCCCTGCGCTGACGCGGGCCAGGGAGCCCGCATAGGCCGCCGGTATCACCGCGAGCAAGGCGAGCGGCCGAAGCAGCGCGAAGGACCCGGGCGGCGGAAAAATTTGCAGCGCAGCGGCCGCGAGGAGGAGGGCTTGCCCTCCGGGGAAATTTTCCCGCCGCCCGGGTTGGAACCGGCGGGCGCGGGATCCAGGTCTTGAGCGGCATGCAGGGACGGGCGCGCGGGAACGGCCCACAGAGGAAACCGGCTGGCTTATCCCGGAAACGGCTTCACCTTCAGCTCGACGCTCCTGGCGCGCGTTCAATCGATCAAGTCGCCGGTCGCGTGTTGCTTTCCGGTCGAACGATCGGGCGACAATCGCGCGTGCGGACGGGTCAGCGCTCGAAAGAGACGAAAGAGAAGATCGGCAAAGGAGCGGGGGCCGCGGAGAGCGGCGGCGGACGTACGGATCAACCTCAAGATCACGGCGGCGGGATTTGTGCTTTCAGCTGCCGGATGTGGGGACTGTGGCCCGGAGCGCGTGGCCGAGGTCCACGAGGATTTGGGGTTACGCCTTAAACGGGCAGGACAGCACGCCAGGCAGGACCGAATCGCAAACATCGGTGCTGGATCGGATGCGCCTTACGAACCGGCAGCTTCGATCGAACCGGTTTCCTTTGGCGGCGGACTTTGAGGTTTTTCCGGAACTGTCGGTCGTGGCGCCTTCACACGGCGAGCCCGGATTATGAGTGAGCCCGGCTCGGCGTCGCTTGCGGGCGGCGTTATTCAGGGTGCGCGCGAAAAAAAGCGTTGGCCGCGCAGCGCATAGCGAGCGGGACCGGGCGGCAAAGGAAGGGATGGTCGCCCGCCCGCCGGTAAATGCGCGGACGCGTAATCATTTTCGATCAATATCCTGGCCAAAAATCCAGCGCGTTTACACGGCCTCTTTCGGTATTTCGGTCCCGGCTCCATCGGCCGATGAACGGGACAGTGCGGCAGGCCGGTTCGAGGATGTAGATGGTGCCGCGGTGCGGTTCGGAGATGAAGCATGTCATCGGCGGTGCAACGGCGCCCTCAGGCGCCGCTCTCCGGTTGCGGCTCGCTGAAGCGCCAGCACGGTATGCCGAGCTTCTTCGCCTTGTCGGCCAGATTGGCGGAGATGCCGGAGCCCGGGAAGACCACGACGCCGATCGGCAGCGCCTCGAGCATCCGGTCGTTGCGCTTGAAGGGAGCGGCGCGGCCTTCGCGGGTCCAGTCCGGCTTGAAGACGACCTGTGGAACTTTGCGATGACCGGCCCAGCAGGCGGCGATACGCTCGGCGCCCTTGGGGCTGCCGCCGTGCAGCAGCACCACGTCGGGATGCTTGGCCTGGACCTTGTCGAGCGCCGCCCAGATCGCGTCGACGTCGTTGCAGTCCGTGCCGCCGGTGAAGGCGATGCGAGCGCCTGCCGGAGCCAGCACCTCGGTGTCGGCCCGGCGTCGTGCGGCGATGAATTCGCGGCTGTCGATCATCGATGAGGTCAGCGCCCGGTGGTTGACCATCGACCCTGCGCGCGGGCGCCAGGCGGAGCCGGTCTCGACCTCGAACAGCTCGGCGGCGTAGTCGCGCAGGAACTCGAAGGCGTTGCGGCGCTCGATCAGGCCGATGCCCTCGGCGATCAGCCGTTCGAGCTCGACCGACTTGACCTCGGAGCCGTCCTGTTCGGCCTGGCCGCGGCGCTGCGCCTGCTCGTTGCTGTCGAGCTCGCGCTCGATGCGGTCGATCTTGCGGTGGAAGAGGTTGACGAACGACCACAGCAGATCGGCGAGATCGTCCTCGAGGCGGGTGCCGGTCAGCATGGCGGCGAAGCCCTCGATCATGGTGTCGAGCTGGGACTGCACGGCGTCCAGCTCGGGCAGGGGACGCGGATCGGGCTCGTCCTGGCCGAAGCGATGGCCGTAAAGGGACAGTTCGTCGAGCAGATGCGCGGTCGCCGAGGCGGTGTGATGTTCGCGATCGGCGTCGGCGTCGGGAGAAGGGAAGAGGTTGCGGTCGTGTGACATGGCGGGTGCCTTTCTTTGCCGGAGTTGTCGCCGCGCCCATCGCGGCCTTCACGGCGATCCCTTGCCGGAGGCGGAGACGGGTTGCACCCGCAGGGCCGCAGCAACGCGGAGGATGGCGGTCGGGCAACTATTTTGTTTCGCGATGCAAAGCCGCCCTCTTGGGCGGCGGCGGAAAATAGTTGCCCGGCGCCATTGCAACCCGGCTTAGGCCGGCCTCCGCTTCTCTCGGGACAGGTTTTGGCCGGCCGGCGTCCTCCGGCAGATCGCCGCTCGGGAAGGCCGCGCGCGGCACTCGTGACGTCCGGCAAAAAAGGCAACCCGCGGGCACGGCCGTTCCTCCTGCCCCTTCCGGCGTCATGCCGGAGGAAGCGTTGCCGGGACGGAAGACGGCGTGAGGGCTAGGACGGCAGAAACCGCGCGCGGTCGGCCGGGTCGAGCTGCGCTGTCACGTGCGCGAGCATGGCATGGGCCCCAAGACGCCAGAGATCGAGGTTGAAGTCGCCATGCACGGGGAGGAGATCGCGGACGTCGATGCCGGCCGCCGCGGCTCGTTCGCGCAGCCGTTTCGCCGCGTTAAGACCGGCCGCGTCGTTGTCGCGGGCGACATAGAGACGGCGCCATGCCGGAGCCAGATCGAGGGCGGCGAGGTGGTTGGCCGAGAGCGCGGCGATCATCGGCAGCAAGGGCAGGACGTTCTTCAGCGCTAGCATGGTCTCGACGCCTTCGCCGGCCGCGAGCACGTCCGCCGGTTGTTCGGGCGCAGGCTCAGCCGGGCCAAACCGGACGCCGTTGCCGAGCAGACGGCCCATCGCCCGGCGTGGATCGGTTAGCGGGGCTTTCGCGGGACGGTGCGGATCGAACCAGGTGCGCTGGACGGCGGTGATCGCGCCGTCAAGATCGGTGACAGCGGCAAGAAGGGCCGGCCAGGTTTGCAGCGGAGCGCCTTCGCATTCGCGGTAGTAGACGGACGGATGGAAGCGCAAGGCGGGCCAGTTGAGCGGATCGGCGATGGCGCGGGCGCGCAGATAAGCCTCGGCAAGGGTGCCCGCGATCGGGCGGCCGGCGTGAAACAGGCGCCGGGCGGCCTCGGGCGATTTGGGCGGGACGGGGGTGAGGGGTGTCCGAGATTGAGGCGGTTTTGGCAGGGCGAGAAAGGCGCGGGCCTCGTCGAAGGCTTCGGCCAGGTGGGGGAAGTTGCAGTTGAGCCGGATCAGATCGAGCAGATCGCCGTGCTCGCCGGTTGCGGCATCGGTCCATTTGCCGGCGGCGCCCGGTCCATAATCGGAGCCTTGCAGCCGGACATAAAGACTGCGACCCGGCGTGTTCTGGACATCGCCGATGATCCAGTAGCGGCCCGAACGACATCCTTTGGAGAGATAGTGGCGGCACACGGCCTCGGCATCGCGCGCGAGACGGCGCGCCAGATCGGTGGCGATGATCACGGACCATCTCGCGATCAGGCGGCAACGCGGGCATTGGCGCGCAGCAACGGATGGCGCTCGAGAAGGGCGGCGAGGATCGCCGGGCCGCGATCCTCGGCGGCGGGGATGAAGAGGCGCAGCCGCCAGGCGATGATTTCCGAGATCAGGCCGAGCGCCTTCAGTTGCGGCACCGCGCCGTCGGCATAGCCGGTAAGCTCGACACGATGCGCCTGCATGACGAGCGAGCGACGGATCTGCAGATTGCCGGCCAGATCGAGCACCGCGCCACGGTCGATGACGGCGCTCCACGCTTCATCGGGCGATAGAACGGGCGCGCCGTCGGCGCCAAGCGCTTGATAGAAAACTGCCAGCGCCTCGGGGGTCACGAGACGGCCGATCACGCGCTCGCCGTCATCGGTCTCGAAGCGGTAGACGCGCATATTCTCGACCGGCAGCCGATCCCAGACCGGCAGCAAGAGGCCGGTGATGATGTGAAACGCGCTTTTGGTGAATTCCGGGACCGAAGCGCATTCGGCCTCCCACAAGGCGGTGAATTCCTCGCGGGTCGCCTTGCGCCAGTGCGAATGCTCGAACCTCTCGACGCCAAGCGTTTCACGGCTCATCGGCCGGATCAGGCGAGTGCGGATTTGGACCTTGCCGTCATCGTCCATCAGGCTGGGCGCGTGCATCTGCACGGCGGCGTGCCGGCTCTGGTCATTGATCAGAAGGCGGCCGCCCTGGGCGCGCAATGCGAGCGCCTCCTCTAGTGGCAATGGCCGGTTGCGGTCCTTGCGCAGGACCCGGTAGCAGCGGGTTTCGGAGCCGGTGGCGGCATAGGTGCAGACCGTGCGCCGTTCGGCGATGCGGAAGCTTTCGGCGGCCAGCGTCTCGACGCCGGCGTCGTAGATGCCGGACGCGATCGCCGCCTCGATGCGCGCGTCGAGCAATTGCTCGAACGCGGCAAAGAGCAGGTTCTGCATTGCGATGCGGAGCGCCAGCACGCGATTGAGGAATTGCGTAATCGGCGGCAATTCTTCGCGCAGCGAGCCGTCCTGGTCGCAGAGATCGAGCCCGGTCGTCTCCTGAAATTCGCTCAGCGAGCAACCGTCGATCTTGCCGGCATGCAGCAGCTGAAAGAACTGGCGCAGCGCTGCTTTGGCATAGGCGCTTTCGAGATTGTCGTCGGGACGGAACAATCCCTGGCCGCCGGTCTGGCGTTGGCCGCGGGTGATGGCGCCGAGGGTGTCGAGACGGCGCGCGATCGTCGACAGAAAGCGCTTCTCGCCCTTGACGTCGGTCGCGATCGGCCGGAACACCGGCGGCTGTTTCTGGTTGGTGCGGTTGGAACGCCCCAGACCCTGGATCGCCGCGTCGGCGCGCCAGCCGGGCTCCAGCAGATAATGGATGCGCTGGCGCTGGTTCCTGCAGGCGAGATCGGCGTGATAGCTGCGCCCGGTGCCGCCGGCGTCGGAGAAGACCAGGATGCGCTTGTCGTCATCCATGAAGGCGGCGGTCACGGCGAAATTGGCCGAGGCGGGGCGGCTCTCGACGCACAAGCGGTCGCCGCGTTTGACGATGCACCGCGACCGGCCGGTGACCTCGGCGACGAGATCGGTGCCAAAGCGGTGCAGGATCTGGTCGAGCGCGCCCTGCACCGGCGGCAATGACGCCAGATGCTCGATCATCCGGTCGCGGCGTTCGACCGCATCCCGCGAAATCACCGGATTGCCATCGGCGTCGTACGCCGGGCGTGACTGAAGGTTGCCTTCGTCGTCGGTGAAAAGCTCGAACAGCTGGGTCGGGAACGAGTGATTCAAGTAGTCGAGGACGTATTCGCGCGGCGTGATGTCGAGCGACAGATCGGCCCATTCGGAGGAGGGGATTTCGGCCAGGCGGCGGTCGAGCAATGCCTCGTTGGTCGACACCACCTGCAGCACGATCGCATGCCCGGCCTCGAGATCGCGTGTGATCGACGCGATCAATGTCGGGCATTTCATTGCCGTCAGCAGGTGATTGAAGAAGCGCTGCTTGTTGGACTCAAAGGCCGAGCGCGCGGCGGCCTTGGCATTGCGGTTGTAGGTATCGCCAGTGCTGCCGGTGATATTGGCGGCTTCGAGAGCCGCGTTCAGGTTCTTGTGAATGATCTGGAAGGCATCGGCATAGGCGTCGTAGATGCGGATCTGCTCGGCCGTCAGTTGATGCTCGACGATCTCGTATTCGATGCCCTCGAAGGACAGCGAGCGGGCGGCATAGAGGCCGAGCGCCTTGAGATCGCGCGCCAGCACTTCCATGGCGGCGACCCCGCCCTTTTCCATGGCACTGACAAAATCGGCGCGGGTCGCAAACGGAAAATCACCGGTGCCCCACAGGCCGAGCCTTGCCGCATAGGCGAGGTTCTGCACCGTGGTAGCGCCGGTCGCCGAGACGTAGAGGATGCGCGCGTCGTGCAGCGCGTGCTGCAGCCGCAATCCCGCCTGGCCCTGCTGCGAGGGTTTCTTCTCGCCGCGCTCCCCCTTGTCGCCGGCGGCATTGGCCATGGCATGCGCTTCGTCGAAGACAACGACGCCATCGAATTCACGGCCGAGCCAGTCGATGATCTGCTGGACGCGGCTGGCTTTCTCGCCCCTGGCCTGTGTGCGCAGCGTGGCGTAGGTGGTGAACAGGATGCCTTCGTCGAGCGCGATCGCCGCGCCCTGCCGGAACCGCGACAGCGGCACGATGTCGGAGCGGTAGCCGCCGATGGCCGTCCAGTCGCGCTCGGCATCCTCGATCAATTTGTCGGATTTGGAGATCCAGAGGGCGCGCTTGCGGCCCTTGAGCCAGTTGTCGAGGATGATCGCGGCGACCTGGCGGCCCTTGCCGGCGCCGGTGCCGTCGCCGAGAAACCAGCCGCGCCGGAAGCGCACGGCATTCGTGGCATCGGGCGGGGCAGCCGACACCAGGTCGTAGGTGTCGTCGACGGTATAACAACCGGCGAGATGGGCGGTGTGCGCTTCGCCGGTATAGATCACGCTTTCGAGCTGCGCGTCGGACAGGATGCCGGCCGAGAGCAGGCGCGGCGGCAGATGCGGGTGGTACGAGGGACGCGGAGGGGCGACTGCCGCCATTGCCGCCAATTGCACGAGTTTCGTCGGATGCGGCTTGGCGTGCGCAATCCAAATCGATTGCAGCGTATAACCTTCGTAGAGGCTCGCCGTGAATTGGGTCGCTCCTGGCGTCCAGTCGCAGGTGTCGTAGGCGAGTGGGACGCAATCGGGGACTGCCGCCGTCTTTTTGACGAAGGCAAGCTGCGGTGCTGCAGTTTTCGGGCGCGCTGCCGGGGCGTGGTGGGTTGGAAACATGGTGGGGGCGATCCTGGGTGCAGGATCGGCGAGCGCTGGACGCGGGGGCACCAGCCGCGAGATTTGATCGAGCAATTGCGAGGCATCGGCCGCCATGCCGGGCGCGGGCGGGAAGGAACGCGGATCCTCGGCCGGTACGCAGTCGATCACGGTCAGGCGCGTTTCCATGGTCGTGCCGTGGCGCGCATAAACATTGCCGGCGATCGTCGCGGTGAAGACGACGCGTGCTTTCTCCTGCAGACGGACAAAGGCGTCGCGCCAGGCGGGCTGGTCGTGGCCGACACCGCGCTTTCGCGGGTGCAGGCTATTGTGGCCGGTGATGGCGACGAGGCGTCCGCCCTCGGCGAGCCGCGCGAGTGCCGAAGACACATGGCGCATCGCGGCTTCGGCAAAGCGCCCGGCGACATGCGGCGAGGCCGAGAAGGGCGGGTTCATCAGCACCACGCTCGGCCGCACCGCCGGATCGAGCCGGTCGTGGATCTGCTCGGCGTTGTGGCGGCTGACCGCGGCGTCGCGGAACAGACGCGCAAGCAATCCGGCCCGGGTGTCGGCGATCTCGTTCAGGACGAGCCGCGCCCGGGCGATCTCGGCGAAGATCGCCAGCATGCCGGTGCCGGCCGAGGGTTCGAGCGCCAGGTCGGCCGAAGTCAGCATCGCCGCCTCGGTCGCCACAAAGCCGAGCGCCAATGGCGTCGAGAATTGCTGGAACTGCTCGGATTCTTCCGAGCGGCGCGTTTGCGAGGCGAGCCGCTGGGGCAAGCGGATCAGCATGTCGAGCATCGCGGCGGCCGCGCCCGCGCGCGTGCGCATCGCCGCCCCGAATTTGCGCAGGAACATGACCTGCGCCGCCTCACACGCTTCGTAGGCGTCCTTCCAGGCCCACGCGCCCTCGGCATCGCTGCCGCAGAACGCGGTTTCCATCGCCGAACGCAGGGTGCGGGTGTCGATCGCGCGGCCCTGCCCGAGCAGCTGGGCAAGCAACGTCGCGGCGTGGATCAGACCCGACACTTTGTCCGGCGGGGCCTGCGGCAGGAACAGCGGGAGTGTCCCCCGCTTTCGCGGGAGCAGGCTTGCCGCGGGTGCGGCGGGGGTGAGGTCGAGCATGGGATCTCCGGAGTGAAGGTTGAAAGTCCGGCGCGCTCTCTGGCGCTGTCCCGGTTCACCCTCTTCCGGCTGCCCTCTTGCTCTCGGTGCGTCAGGTAGTTGATGAAGAAAGGAGATTCTTCATTGCGAAGCTGTCAGTGACCTTGCGGGGTGTGAGACCCCGCGCTCTGCGCGGTGCAGCGCGCAGAGACAAGCGAACGGGTGAGGCAGACCGGGTGCTTCCGGCCGGCCATAAATCAGCAGAACCCGTTAAAGCCGGACGGCCGGGAACTTCCGATCCCGACTACGGTCCGGCCAGCGTGTCCGTCATGGAGAGGGAAACCGAACCGATGGCAGACGCCCCGTTAAGAGGAACCTCGCCGATGCGGAAGTGGGCGGGGCGGTCGCAAGACCTGTGGAGCGCTGGTTCCCTTTTGAGAGGTGGGAACCGGGGATGCTTGAGGAAATCGAGCACCAGCCCTCGGGAAAGTCTGCAAGGCCCGAGGGTCGGAATCCGCACGGGGTACAGTCGGCTCCTAAAACGGACGAGAGGTTGTCGACGGAACCTGAGAACCCTTTACTCGCCTCCTGCCTCAACCCTAGGGGATGCACACATTTCTCAGCTCCCATCCCGTAGCGAGGGCGCGAAAGTATTCCAGGCCATGCTTGAAGGTGATGGGACCTGGCGGCCGGGAGGAGCAATAGCCTCCTGAGCTTGTCGAAGGGCCAGCCGCCCAGACGCGCGATGATCCAGGCGGCCCAGGCGCGGCCGCGCCGGGTGTGAGGATTTTTCTGCTTTGCGGTTTTGCCCTCGACCTGCGCGTTGACGGCTTCCAGGGCCGCCATCTCCTCTTGTGTGAAGGCCAGGCTG
Source organism: uncultured Alphaproteobacteria bacterium (assembly GCA_963846635.1). Lineage (GTDB taxonomy): Bacteria > Pseudomonadota > Alphaproteobacteria > ATCC43930 > CGMCC-115725 > AP-15. The sequence continues at coordinate 95,859 of CAWJXM010000054.1, forward strand.
GCCGGTTCGGCGCGGCGCCGGTCACGAGCCTGCACCAGCTGGAGGATGAGGGCGGCGGCTTTGGTGGCAATCGTCGCGCGCTTCAGCAGCCGCTCGGCGCTGGCAATCTGACTGTCTTCGAGCTGCAGCCCCTGCTTCTTCAGAATGCGAAAGAGCTGCTCGATGATCCAGCGCAACTTGTACCAGGCGACGATTTGCCAAGCCGCGTCTACGCTCGTGACGTCATGGGTGGTGAGCCGCCGCCAGTGCAGCGGCTCGCCGCCGGCCGGTGGGTCGTGTTCGGCGACCTCGACGAGAGTGAGGCGCACGCTTGGCAGGAGATCGCGAGCGCTGCCCCGCGGGCGGTTGAGAACGACCGTGCCAAAGCGCCGCGTCAGACGCGCCGTGCGGCCCGGCGCGTGCGGCCCGCGCCGGGGCCGCACGATCGTGCGCGTGTCGGCCTCTTGAAAATTGGCCCCGGTCGCGGACAGCCCGGCGCCCTTGGCCAGGCGACGGTCCTGCATGACGCGCGTCAGAATATGAAAGTTTGGCGCGGGCACCGTCGCCCTCCTGAGCTTGTCAAAGGGCGGCATAGAGGTCGCTCTCGCGATCGGCAATCACCGTCACCATCGTCGCCGCGGCCCGCACTTCCTTGGCACGCCCGACGGTGGGGAGCCCGCGTTCCGCCGCCTTGGCGGCCAAGGCCCGCCGGTTGTGCGTCACCGTCACATGCCCGGAGCGCGTCCACACCCGCCCGCCGACCAGCCCCAGGCAGCTGCCGGTGGCCGCATCCAGCGCCAGCATGGCATGCACCAGCAAGCCATGGATGGTGCCGTGGCCAACCTCGCCCCGGCCACGCCGGCGCCCCGCGGTCGTGCGGAAATGAACCGCGCTGGTATCCTGGATCGCCAGAACATGCCGGCGTGTCGCCGCACGAGCGGTCTGTGCGCCCCAACCGTCCAGCAGCGCCGCAACCGTCACGTTCGGATTGGCGAGAAACCGGCCATAGCGGACGAGGTGCGCGCGGCACCCACCGGCCAGCCGGCGCACGCAGACCGTGGCATGCGCAACCATACGTTCCAGCAACGCAGCCCCCCTTTATCGCGGCGGCGATCCCCGAACCAGCCAACCGACCACTCCATCTCCTCCAGGGCGATACTCTCCATAGTGCGCCTCCCGGATGCCTAAATGCCGTGCACGGCAGCATACCCCGGCGCGCGTCGGGAAGCCTCCCGTCAGCAGGAGCCAATCTGGCGCGCCCAGATGTGTGCATCCCCTAGTGCCTCAACCGGGGCAGGATGATCGAAGCGACTGATGATCGCGGGGACGGGGGACGGAGCCTTCGTAGTAGTCCGAGGACGGGAAAGCCGTCCACATGGCAAAGGAAGGCAGTGGGTACAGAATGCAGGCAGGAGGCGGGCTGATGACCGACGCGGTGAATACCGGGTTTGTCCTCGACATGCAACGCAAGCTGTATCGGTGGAGTACCGTAGATACCGACAAGGTGTTCTCGGATCTGTTCAATCTCGTTTGTGACCGCCGAATGATTTCGGTTGCTTGGCAAAAGCTGTCCCAGAATACAGGCAGCCAGACGCCGGGCACCGACAGAATGACGCGGCACAAGGTCGAAAAGCGTGCCGGTGGCGTCGCCGCTTTCCTCGAAGAAATTCGAGAAGAACTGCGCAATGGAACCTACAAGCCCCAGCCCGTCCGGCAACGGCTCATCCCGAAGCCAGGCAAACCGGGGCAGTTCCGGCCGCTGGGCATCCCCACGCTTAAAGACCGAATGGTGCAAATGACGCTGAAGCTGGTGCTGGAACCAATATTCGAGGCGGATTTCTATCCGACCTCCTATGGTTTCCGGCGCGGTCGAAGCACCCATGACGCGCTGGCAAGAATCCAGCGTCGACTGCACCCGCCTAACGGCAGCGGGCCGTCACAGACCCGCTACGTAATCGAGGGCGACATCAAGGGCTGTTTCGACGCCATAGATCATCATGTGCTGATGGAGCAGGTGCGACGCCGCATCAAGGATCGCAAGGTCCTGCGGCTCATTCTCGCTTTCCTGAAGGCCGACATCATGATTGAAGGCACCCTTCGCCACCCTGTCACGGGAACCCCGCAGGGCGGCATTATCTCGCCATTGCTGGCCAATGTTTGTTTGACGGTGATCGACGAGAGATACGGGCGCTGGTCCCCGCGTCCACAAGAGGAGTTCGCCAAAGCAGCCAGTCGCCGGAAAGTCGACCGGAAGGCGGGGCGTCCGACCTTCTTCGTGGTGCGATACGCGGACGATTTTGTCGTCCTCGTAGAAGGGACATTGGAGCAAGCGGAGGCGGAACGCCGCGCGCTGGCGGAATTTCTTAAACAGAAACTCCGCATGGAACTGTCGATGGAAAAGACCAGGATCACCGATGTCAGGGAAGGTTTCGACTTTCTCGGTTATCGAGTGGTGCAAGAACCGGCTCGTCATACCTGCAACCGGGTCGGCAAACTCTTCATTCCGAAGGGTAAACTGAAGCAGCTGCGCCACAAGCTCAAGGTCGAGGTGAAGAAAACGCCGACAGGCAAGCCTTTCGCCGATCTGATCGACAGCCTCAATCCCATCATTACCGGCTGGCGGAATTATTACCGCTACGCCGGAAGAGCATGGCGGGAGTTCGCCAAGCTCGATTGGTGGCTGGAACGGCGTGTTGCGCACTGGGTCCGGCAAAAACACTGCGGCGCAGGGTGGAACGCCTTGCTCCATCAGTATGTCGGAAACAGACCTGGGGAGCGGCGATGCTGGAGCGATGGAACCAAACAGTTGAGGCTCTTCAGCGAAGGCGGGACGAGCCGCTTCCCAGACCGGGGCACCCGGATACCGAACGGATGGAATGTCGAACCAAAGGAGCGGTTCCAGCCTGGAGCCGATCATTTTTGGGAGGCAACCAACACCCTCGCCAAACTCCTGCGAGGGCCACCCGTGGCAATCGCCACGCATGGAGAGCCGGATGCAGGGAAACTTGCACGTCCGGTTCGGGGTGGGGGATGAAGAAACTTGTCCCAGAAATGGGATAAAGCGCTTCATCCCTACGCTACGGCCGGGCCGCGGCCCGGCCGTTCAATAAAAAAGGCCCGCGCGCGGCGGGCCAGGGAGGCTGTGACTGGCGTGAGGTAGGATGATCCGTTGGGTTACTCGGCCTCGGCAGTTAAGCGTTCCGGCTTGCCGTGGAGGCGCTTAAAAACCCTCGTCCTCGACGATTTCCAGAGGCCACGGGAATTTGTGGATCGCTGCCATTAGCGCGATCTCATCAGCTAGGGTGCCGGCGTCGAGATGCTTTTGGATATCCTCGGCATCAATCAGCGGGCCGCGGCCAATTTCAGAGATCGGCCATGTGCGCACCTTGCCCGGCTCCATGTCGGGGGAGCGGTATTCCATGCCTGGGGACCATTCGCCGCCGGCTTCATATTCCAAGACATAGATCAGCCCGTTCTGGCGACAGAAAGCCTCAGTGCTTTCGTACTGTCCCCACGGTTGTTCGTTATTGCAGAAGTACAGATGATCCTTCGCGGCAACCTTGCCAAGAATGTGATCGACAAGCTCGCCATCTTCGAGAAAGTCCGTCCAATCGATAGTGGCGCTGTCATGTGCCAGGGCTGCTGCCAATTCGGCAATAGCGGATCGCTTGATCTTTCCGCCGATTGAGATGGCAGCGTTGCAGCTTTCCATTTTGTGGTTTCCTCTTCTGAAGAGTGGCGCCGCCGCGGCGGTGCCCTGGTTACAAAAAAGGCCCGCGCGGAGCGGGCCCGGGAGTTGAGGTTCGGGCTGTCAGGCAATGGCGATGAGGATCTCCTGGGCGCCGTAAACGGCATGTGCGCCGCAGCTTTCGCATTCGTGTTGCCTGGCGTCGGGCTCGCAGCTCTCGGCTTCAGTGCCGCAGACGAGGCATGATCCCGGCTTTCGCCGGGAGGGATTGTCGAGGCTGGTGAGCTGACGCTCGACCGCTTCGGTCACCCGTTGCGCGGTGATCGAGGGTGCATGTGCGCGAAGTGGCCGCGGCGCAGCATGGCGCGCGCCGCCACGGGCGTGAGGGCGGACATTGATGGCTCCTTTCGAAAGCGGGGCGATCAGGCGGCCGCAGGCACGGGCTCGTCGAGATCAGCCTCGGCCAGGAAGTCGGCGATGATGTCGTTGGTCGATTTGCCGACGATCGCGTTCGCGGTAATCAGCACGGCCATGCCGCCGAACCCGTCCGGGCGCATCTTGGAGCAGGTGAAGGAGGAGACCGCGGTGACGTAGCGCAGGCTGCGCGAGCGGCGCACGATGTCCTGAAAAATAAATTCCCAGGACGTAGCGCTGAGGTGGAGTTCGATCTCGACATTGTCCGCCGGCACGCGTGCGAGTTGTTCCATGACGAAACCGGCGGCGGTGCTCTCGGTCGTGGTTGGCGATTGCGCCAGAGCGCCGTCGATGTCGGCGCGATCGAGCCAAATAGTCGAGGCCGGGCCTTCGTCTTCATAGAAATACAAGCCGTCGGCGCTGGCCTCGACCTGGAAGATATGGCTGAGCAAGAGACGCTCGAGCGGCGTGATGTCGGCGACCGGGATCGCCGGCTGGATCACGGTTGGGGAAAAATAGTCGGTCATGAACGGAACCTCCGGGAGCAGGGGAAGGCCGGCGGGCATTGGCCGGGCCAAACCCGGGCACGCGCTCTCCTGTCCGGCCGGGTTCACCCTCTTCGGGGTTTCCTCTAACTTTGTGGATACTCACAGCCGGCTCCGTTTCGCCAGGCACGGCTTGTTTTTGCGGCATTCGGCCTGCTTGCGCATCACGCGGGTCTGCACGGCGGTCTCGTAGGCTCCGCGGATCGAAAGCGTTTCCTCATGGCGGCACTTTTCGAGACGCAGGCCGATGAAGCCGGCCGGTTTGCCTCGGTCATAATCGATGATGGCAATGACGTCGCCATAGACGGTGCGGCTGTAGAGCGCGCGAATTCTGTTGTTTAAAATCATTGCAGCCTCCCTATGTTATTGGCGTTGCCGTATTCGGCGGTGCGGTCTTTATTGGACCGGCCTTGGCGAGCGCCGTGCGCGCCTGCTCCGATGGTGAGGCGGATATAGCCTTTACGGCAGCTGCTGCCATAGTCTTGCATGATATTAAAGAAGTATTCCAGTGGCTTGTAGAGATCGGGAGCAGCCGTTGCGGCGGCGATAGTCGTCGCTTTCCCACGCGGCCAGCGTGCCGCGTTCGTTGTCCCAGATCTGGATCTGGTCGAGACCGGCATTGTCGTCGTAGCTGCGGAAATCGAGTTCGATTAGATCGTCGTCGTAAAACCGGCGTGCCAGTTCGAGCGCCTGTTGCGGCGTCTCGGCTTCGAAGTCGCGGACGGCGTAATCGGCGGCAGTGAAAAATTCGGCGCGGTAGGTTTTGGTCGTCATTTGCTCCTCCCTGCTGTGGTGAGTGATGGGTCGTCTTTTGCGGCAAGTTCGTAGGTCTTGAGGGAGGCGAGCATTCCGATCAGGATTTCGCGTTCCTCGTCAAAGACCTGCCGGAAATAGTCGTCGCCGCTGTCGCTCTCGATGCCCCACAGACCGGGCGATAGCAGTTCGCTGGTGGTCCAGCATTCCGGGTTGCTGCCGTGGGGAAGTTTGATCGTCGCCCTGGCGCGAATGCCGACGAAGTGCCAGTCCTCGTTGCGCCACGCCGCGAGCCGGGCTTCGTCCTGCTGGCGATAGTCCGGGTCTTGGAACAGGTAATCGAGTGGATGCGCGTCCTGATCGTAAGTTTCGACCATGTCGATTTCGATTTCGGCGCAGCGGGTCATGGCGAAGCCTCCGTTCGCGTTGGTACAATGGGATTGGGATTGGAATGAGCAGTGCGGCCTGGCAATGCGGTCGGCCACTGGTCTTAATGCGATCGGCACCACTGGCGCGCGGCGTTCAGATCCATGAACGTCACGCGCTGCTTGACCCAGTCGAGCGGCAGCGTGCAGGGCGCCTCGTCGCCATCGTCGGTCGAGGCGAGGATGACGCCATTGCCGGCGAGCGGTTGATGGCCCTTTTTGAACAGGAAGAAATGCCGCGGATTGTCGTAAAGGCCTTCCTCATTGACGTAGCAGTGGTGCTCGCCGTCCAGTCCTTGGCTGACCGGCTCGATCAAGCCGCCGACGATTTGCTGCAGGGATGCGAGCGAACCGTCGATCTCGGTTTCGGTGACGGTACGGTGCTGGGCGTTGATGATGATCGCGCGCATGGAGGCCTCCGGGAACGGGTTGCGGGACAAACCGGGGCGCTCTCTTTTTCGCGGCCCGGTTCATTCCTTTCCGGCTGGCCTCTGACTTTTATGGGGAGGCCCGAGTCAACCAGCTTTCTCGGGATGGTGAGGCGCCTCAGCAGCCTCAAGCTCGCCGCTTGAGTGAGCGACATCGACACCGCCGGCAGCCGGCGGAGCTGGAACGATGATCAACCGGGGCAGAGCGTCATTACGCAAGGCTGGGTGTCTAACCAGCTCGACTTTTATCCGGTTCGAGTTCCTGCCTCGGCAGGTCTCGCGACCACAATCCCGTTTGCTGCGGGTTCGACGCTCCAGGGGACGGGACCCTTCTCTGCGAACGGCGTTTCTCAGCCAAGTCAGAGGTCGGTCACACGTCCCCCCGGTATTCCCCTGTCGCGAGCAGGGGAACTCGGAGGCTTAGGCGACTACGGTGCCGGTCGGGACCAAGCCTGTCGTCGCATAGCGCCAGAGCGCGACCATAATCTTACGAGCCAGCGCCACGATCATGATGCGACGCATGCGGCCACTTGCTCCGTTCGTCCGCTCGTTGAACCACTGCGCCAGTCGGCTGTGAGGCTGAAACTGAAGCCACCGCCAGCTGATCTGTATCATATGGGCGCGAAAGCCTGCGGGCCCGGCCTTGGTGATGCCCTGGTCCTTGCTCGTCGCTCCGCTGGCCCACGGTGTCGGAGCGAAGCCGCTCCAGGCCGCGATCTCACGACGATTATTGAACTTGCGCCAAAAGGCTTCCCGGACCAGTACAGATGCGTCGTTGGTTCCAACTCCTCTAATCCGGCTGAGGGCGGCGATCATCTTGGCGTCGAGGTCAGCTCGAGCTTCCTCGGTGGACGGTGCAGCAGCCTTTTCCGCACGGGCTATTGTGTTACGCTCGGCCTCAACCGCGGTGAGCTGGTCCATGACGAGCCGCAAGCGCACGAGCTCGCGGCGGAGCTCATCCTTTAACCGCGGCCCAAGACGCCGACCGTCGCCGGTGACCAGGTCGTCAAGCTGGCGGATCGCATCTCGGCCGCGCGGATCGAAGCCGATGATCCCCTGGGTCATCAGCAAGCCCTTGATCCGGTTCGAGTGCGCAGTCCGCTCCTTCACGAGGCGCTGACGTTCCCTCATTAACCGGCGCTGGTCATCCTGCTCGATGGTCGGGATGTGGACGGCGCTGAGCACTTGGTCCTCGCCCCGGTTGAAGGCCATGAGCGCACGGATCATGGCCTTGGCATCGATGCGGTCAGTCTTCGCCCGCTTGGCGCGTCGGTTGACCAGCAGGCTTGCCGGATCGATCCCGAGTACGCGGTGGCCGGCAGCCGTGAGGAGGCGGTATAGCCAGAAGCCTTCGTAACCCGCCTCATAGCAGCAGAGGATGGGAATGTCGGCCCCGAGCATACCCGCAGCCCGGGAACGGAGCCGATCAATTAGCGAGAACAGGGCGGCAGTGTCACCCCAGTCCATCGTGTAAATGCTGACCTTATCCGAAGTTGGAACATGCGCTCCGACAACCCACTTCGACCGGCTCATCTCGACGGCAATGAAGATCGGGTCTGTGTCCACGGACGGTACGCGGGCGACAACTTTCTGCGCGGTCAGCATGATCGAGTCCTTCTACAGGTGAGAGCCCCCCGCGAACTCGTAGCAGGGCGCGTCGCTCCTCCTCATAGGATCTCTGGCGGCGTCGCCGGCCGGAGCCATGCCGCGGCGATCGGGGCTTGCGGGGCGCCGGTGCTGCGGTCACGCTCGTTTGTAGGAGGTTGCGGCGCGGCGGGCCGCGCGCTCGTCGGCGATGACTTTTTTCATCGTTCAGTGATCGCGGAATGCCCAGTTTGTGCCGACCGGAACATCGCGCGCCGGGCGGGCGAAAGTAGCCGGAGCGGGTTGCCCGATCTCCGTTTCGGCGATCGGTGGGTTTTGCGCATTGATGGCAGTTTCGGGCATGTGAGGCGTCCGGAAGGAGTTGGGGGACGAACCGGAGGGCTCTCTGGGCACCTCGGGTTCACCCCTTTTCCGGCTGGCCTCTCTCTCGGTGCGGGCGGGAAAGGCGTCGGTGGGATTAGGACCGATCGCGCCGCCGGTGCTGGCGGCGGTGGGGGATTTCGAGGATTAAGGTGAATGCACGGAACTATCAGGTTGAAAAAGCGAAGGCCGCGCACCCGCCGATGCGCGGCCCTTGTTCCGAAAATGCGCGTCAGGCGTTGAAGGTGACGGCTTCGTCCTCGGTCAAGAACGCCGGCAGGTCGGCCGATGCGAGACCGGTTTCGTCGCTGCTGTCGGGCTCGGCGCCGCCGCTGTCGGCTTGCGGATCATCCTCGGCCCTGTCTTCGCCGGCATATGCCATGCCGGGCGGCAGCTACGCGGCGGCGCTGTCCCGCGCGGCCTGCGGCAGGCCGATGCAGTTTTCGCTGAGCACCGGATCGAAGGCGTTGTGCAGCGCTTCGGCCAGCACCGGCTTCTTGTCGCCAGCGTGATCGCGCGCCCAGCGGTCGCCGAGGATCTGCTGCCCGACGTCGAGGCTGTGCGCTTTCTTCGCGCGGCTCCAGTAATTGGCCGCGGTCGGCCGCCAGAAATCGGCGAACGGGATCTGAAGGCGCCGGCCGGCGCTTTCGATCACCGGATCGGCGCGGTCCTCGATCGCCAGCTGCGGCTTGAGGGTGGAGGCGATGCACCAGGCGAACAGGCGGTGCTTCGCTTCCATCGGCAATGCGGCGAGCGCCGCGAAACCCTGCGCCGGCTGCAGTTTCAGCCAGTCGAGATCGAGTGCCGCGCCCTGCGCCTCGATCAAGTGGTCGGCCGGAGTGCCGGAGAGATCGTTGAGCGAGCTGCGCGGATTGGCCTCGGTCGCCCGCAAGTCGAGCGCAGGCGTGTGGTGGCGAAAGCGATCGAACAGATCGACGCAAAGCGAATAGAGCGCCAGATCGAACGCGACGGCAAAATTTCCCGCCAGATGCGCGCGGGTGATCTGGTGCCGGTGCGCCTTCAGATCGTCGACCAGCAGCTGGCTGAAGCCGCATTCCTTCCGCAGGAGCTGATCCGCGGTGAGAGAAACATGCGGACGCGATGTGGTTTCGTGATCGCCATGAGCGGCGGAGACGAACGGCTCATCGCTTTCGTCGGCGGTCTCTGCGTCATCGGTGTCATGGGGTAGGCCATTGGCGGCGGCGCGGTGCTCGATTAGCCCCTGGTGCAGGCAGAAATCGCCGTCATCGCCGATCGTAACGATGCAGCCGGCGCGCTTGCGGTCCTTTTTGGTATAGACCGCAAGGCCGTCGATGATCTCGTCGATTTTGGTGCGGCGCTCCTCGAGCTGAGCCGCCTCGGCAGCAAGCTCGTCGGTGAAATCGTCCACCTCCTCGAGCTCGCCGAGGCGTTGCTCGATATGCTCGATCTCGGCGGCGAGTTCGGCGGGGATTTCGGCCGGCTGCGGATGGACGCGGCCGTATTGCGCCAGGAAGTGGTAGTCGGGGTCGAGCAGCGCCTTGGTCCACGCCCATTGCGGGTGCAATTCGGCGGCCTTTGTTTCAAGCTTCTCGATCGCGAGGCGCCGCACCAGGGCCGCGTCGTCGAGAAAGCCGTCTTCGTCGCCGGTGAAGAGATCGCGCGTGATCGTGCCGCCAGCGGCCTCGTAGGCCTCCGCGCCGACAAACATCCCGAGATGGGAATCGAGCGGAACCGCGCCCTCCGTCAGCAGATGCCGCACCGTGCTCGACGAAACGTAGGAACGGTCCTTGAGCTGGGCCCAGACCGCGAGCTGCGCCGCGTGATCGGCACCGAGGGTGAAGGCGGTGACGACCTCGAGGCTGATCTTGCCGGCGCGGTAGGCGTCGAGGAGTTCGGGCGCCAGCTTGCCGAGCCGCAGGCGCTGTTTGACATGGCGTTCGGATGTGCCGAAGCGCTTGGCGACCGCATCGATCGCTGCGCCACCCTCGATCAAGAATTCCATGGGGCCACGACAACCAGCCCGGGTTGGGTACGGTGCAGTCGTCGTCAATGGCATCGCCAGGAGGCAACCGATGCGCCTCATCAGCCAGACCACTACCCAGAAGCTGTCTCACTGTCGACCGGATGATGCAACGTTGTATGCGTCGCTAGAGTTGAGCCAGGCTAAGTGGCTCGTGACGGCCCTGTCGCCGGGCAGCGAGAAGATGTCGAAGTACTCGACCCTTGGAGGGGACGGGGCCGCACTGCTCGGTCTGTTGAGACGCCTGCAAGCAAGAGCCGAACGGCTCGCGGGAGGACCGGTCGACATCGTCGTCATTCAGGAAGCCGGGCTCGACGGCTTCTGGGTTCACCGCTTACTCAGTGCACATGGAATTCAAAGCCACGTGGTCGATCCCGCGTCGATCGCCGTGCCACGGCGTCGGCGGCGAGCGAAGACCGATGCGATCGATGGTGAGACGCTGCTGAGAACACTACTGGCGTGGCAGCGCGGGGAGCCACGCGTTTGTGCGATGGTCGTACCACCGACACCGGAGCAGGAGGATCGCCGGCGCACCTCACGCGAACGCGCCGTTCTGCTGCAGGAGAGGGTCCGACATGTCAACCGCATCAAGGGTCTGCTTGCCAGTCAAGGGATTACTGACTACGAACCGTTGCACAAGGATCGTCGGGCCCGCCTTGCAACGCTGAAAACCGGAGACGGTCAGCCATTACCGATGCGATTGAAGGCAGAGCTGCAGCGTGAGATCGAGCTGATCGAGCTGCTGATACGTCAGATTGCCGAGGTCGAGGCGGAACGCGATACCGCCGTCGAGCTGGACGTAGAGGGGCACCAATCGCCGGTCGCGCTGCTCGCGCGCCTCAAGGCGATCGGCCCGCAGATTGCCGCGGTTCTCTATCTTGAAGGTCTCTACCGGAGCTTTGCCAACCGACGTGAGGTGGCCGCTTACGCGGGGTTGGTGCCGACCCCGTGGCGCAGCGGGACGATCGATCGCGAGCAGGGTATCTCAAAGGCCGGCAACCGGCGCCTGCGCCACATCATGATCGAGTTGGGGCAATGTTTCACTTGCCGTCCCCACCCACAAGATATATGATGCGAGATGGGATAGACCTTCTCGCTGGCGCGTCACATCCACTGTGGGATTCCCGCCGGCTTTGGAGCCTGTGGGAGATGATCGAACTGAAGCTGAACCTGTTGCTTAATGCGCAAGACGTTCTTTCACAATGGACGATCATGCTCCATGCGGGACGGGGTGAGCTGCTCTACCCAAACGGTCTCAGCGTCAACCAAAAAGAAAAGATGGCTGCATATGTAAAACCTCTTATCCAAGAACTAAAAGAGTCTGAATTTGACTATTGCCGACTTGGTTGCGAGCGGCTGTTGGGGATTCTGGAGAGAGAAACCGATCCGATAATGATCGTGGGTGGCGTTGATGACCTACGTCGTAGGATGAGTGGTCTTTCCGAACTTATGACCTGTCTTTTTCTCTCAACCAAGGAGCGGGAACTTTACGAGCCCCGTATGCCACTGTTCGGAACTGCCTTTGAGACGAAGTTCGCGTCCGGTGGTGCGTTTGAGTTGGACGAGGCGGCAAAATGTCTCGCGCTGGAACGAGGAACCGCATCTGTCTTTCACCTTATGCGGCTGATGGAAATTGCAGTACGTGCTGTCGCGTACTGTCTAGGGATACCAGATCCAACCCCGGGGGATCGTAGTTGGGGCAAGATCTTACAGCAAATACGCGGTGGTATTAACGCGAAATGGCCAACCGTTGCGGCCCGCGCGGCGGGTGATGGTGTGATCTTTGACGATCTCTATGCTTCGCTCGATGCCGTCAAAAATCCCTGGCGCAATGCAACGATGCACCCAGCCAATAAATATACCCAGAAAGAGGCTGAGCATGTCTTTGCGGCAGTTCGCGGCTTTGTCATGAAACTCGCCGACCGGATGGACGAGAACGGCGACCCGAAGGCTTAGGAGGCTTCTCCTTAGACTGCTCCGCGACCTTCCGAAACACGCGCTCGAAATCGGGGCTGGGATACTCCGCCCCGACCTCGCGCGCCATGTCGATGAACCGCTTGAACTGCTCTGGGTCGTCGGGTGGCGGCGTGGGTTTGCGAGGCATGTGTGGAGCATATCGCAGGATTAGTGCTTTATGAATATACCCAATATCGAGATTGCGATCGCGATCGCGGCAGCGATCAGCGCAAGCGTGGCAATCATGTTGTTAGTACGTGCCGCAAGCGCGCTTAAGGCAGCTGAAGCTGCCGCATCCCGCGCTATTGAGTTGGCTTCTGCGGCCAACCTATTAGCTTCAAAAGCAGCATCTTTGGCTGAGGTGGCAATTTCAAGTTGCTCGGCTCTAGAGGCTTCCATTAAGCGAGCCAATTCGTGATCTTTTTCGGCGAGCCAGTTACTGGCCTCCACGCGCAGCGAACCGCTCCATTCGAGAAGCTGTGCGCGAACTTGGTTTACTCCAAGCTGTGCAAACTGCTTACGCCAAACGGCTTTTTGCTCCTGCCAAGCGGCTTTGGCGTCTTCACTCATTCGTGCTTCGGACGGTGCCGTAATCGTGATTTAAAACGGCGGCTCGCTTGTCCCTCGGCTACGAGGCGTCGCATAGGTAAGGCGCTTGCCCTTGGCCCCGACAAGAGCGCGATCGGCTCGCTCCAGATCATCAATGCCGAGCGCGATCCGGTTGTTGTGCCTGAAATCAAACTCGGCGGTGTAGCGGTGGAGATGCACCCGACTGACGTGGAAGTAGCAACCGTAGATCCCGCGCTTGAGGATGCTGAAGTAGCCTTCGACCGTGTTGGTATGCCAGAAATAGGCGCGAACATATTCTTCAGCACTGTGGTTGACGGTGCCGTGCCCACTGAACTGCGAGCCAATCGGCCAATAGACCGGACTCTCGTCGGTCATCAGGTAGCTGGCCTTATCCACATTCTTGACGATGATCGGTTTCAAGCTTTGTGCAGTGACATCGGGAACATGGAAACTGCGAACACGCCCATCGCGCTCGACCAAAGCCAGCACAGGGGCTTTGGGTGGAATGTAGTTTTTCCGATTGCGGGCTTTGCCACCGATGAAAGTCTCATCGCTTTCAACAACCTGATTGGCGCCACCGAGCGGGCCAGTGTCGGCGATGCCGAGATCACGCATTGCCTCACGGACACGATGTCCGAGGAACCATGCTGTTTTCAGACCGCAGTTAAAGGTGCGCTGAAGCTGGCGAGTGCTGATACCCTTCTTCGAGGAGCAGAACAGATAGATGGCTTGCAGCCAAACCCGCATTGGAACGTGGCTCAACTCGAAGACGGTTCCAATCTTCACGGTGAAAGGCTTGCGGCAGGCGTAGCACTTATAGAGCCCGATGCGATTTGTCTTCCCCCGCAGTCTCCCGACGTGTTCCTTGGTTGCGCCGCAGTGCGGGCAGACGGGTCCGTTCGGCCACAGCCGCGCCTCGGCGAACTTGTAGGCGGCTTCTTCGTTGTGAAAATGAGCGGCAGAAAGGTGGCTTTGCATGACCCATCTCCTTGATCATGCTGAATCTAGCGATTGTGGATGGGAACGTCAAGTGAAACATTGCCGCCGCCTCTATGCCCTCGGTCGATTAGGGTCCTTTAGGAAATGCCCATGGCTCGGTCATGCGATATGCCCCCGAAATGCCGAAGGACTTCTTCTGACCTGTAGGTTGGCCGACGAGTATTGAGGTGCCCCTCCGTTACGCGGCTACTTCTTTGGGCTCGCCCTCGTTTCTCAGTTCTTCAAGCCGATGCCTTAGGTCCGGGTGCAACCTCGTGTTAACCGCCGGTAACGCCGTAAGCACTATATCCGCGCCAGACGCTAGGTCACCTTTCGACCGCGCGACAGACGCCAGTATAGTATAGCGGGGCCGTAAATTCGAGGGCTGACAATTGCAAATTGCTGAGTATTAGCAATTTTGGTCCACTCCGCGGCAATCCAGCTGGCCACCGGCTCTTCGAGAACTCGCCGGTAGTCCATCCGGGAGATGAGCTCCAGCAGGCGAATGGACGCAATCAGAGAGTCTTCGGGGCTTCTCGGCGCGCCCGAAGCAAGATTTGATAATACGGCGGTCGAAGAGCTCTTTGCGTCTATAATTCGGACTGCTTTCTCGAAGCGTGACAACAACTTCACCGCTGCGCGGTCTTCACCACGATATGGTTGAAAACCTGCCACGAGCTCCGAGATTTGGCCGAGTAATTGGCCATGCCGACCGGCAGGAACCGATGCACGATTACTGTTTGGGGCTGTTGATGCCGATCGCCCGCAACAGCGTCGAGCCACTGGCGGCGGTGACGGCGCCGGCGCCGGTAGCAGATTATTGACGCAGTAAGACTAACGGGGAGACGCAAAATGACGCCACTTAAGAGAGCCGTGAGGCGCCGCAGCGAGGAAGTTTATCGCGACCGCTCCAAAGACCGCCGCATCGTCGTCACCCTTTACCCGGCTGGCTATATCGGCCTGCGTCTCGAAAAATGCCGGTACGAAGAAACGCTCTCGATCCGCGCAGCTTATGAAACCGCCGTCAAGGCACGGGTCATGCGCAAGCAGGCCGAACGACATAAGAGCAAGCCGTACCTTGTCAGCCGCAGCCGGATTTGAGGCCTACACAGTAGATGGATTATAAGTCTATAACCCGCAATTATATTGACAAGTGACAATTGTCACTATATCATTGGAGGATGATCCGGCGGTTTCGCCATCGGGGCCTCAAACGCCTTTACGAAGACGACAACCGCCGCGAGGTAAACCCGCAGCAGGCGGACAAGATCGCGCGCATTCTGGCGCGGCTCGATCAAGCGACCGAACCGCGCCATCTCGATCTGCCGGGTTGGCGGCTGCACCCGTTGAAAGGCGACCTCGCCGGTTATTGGAGCATCACCGTCACCGCTAACTGGCGGATTATTTTTCGCTTCGAGCAGAGCGACACAACCGACATTGATTTAGTCGATTACTATTAGTCAAAGGAGCCACGACAATGACCATGAAAAACCCGCCGCACCCCGGCCAGTCCGTGCGCCACGATTGCATTAAGGCGGCTGGACTTACCATCACCGAAGCAGCGGAGATTTTGGGGGTCACCCGGCAGACGCTCAACAATCTTGTCAATGGCAAGAGCGGCATTTCGGCTGACATGGCAATCCGGCTGGATAAGGCATTCGGCGGCGGCGCGGAAACGTGGCTGCGTCTGCAAATGGCCTACGACCTCGCACAGGCCCGCCAACACGAAGGCGATATCAACGTTAAGCCAGTGCGGCGGCGTAAGCTCGAAGAGCCACGCCCCTAGCGCTCCATGAAAACCCTGCCCTCAACACCCGAACTGCTCGCCGTCGCGCGGCGCCATCTGGTTCGAGGAACCCGAGCAAGCGCTTGCCGATCCGGTACAATTTCTCGCGCATGTCATGGTGTTCGGCACGGCTGAAGATCTCAAAGCCCTGCGCGGCATCGTCACAAAAGATGACTACCGCGAAGTGCTGGAGCAGGCTCCGCCAGGCATTTTGATCCGCGCTCATGGGCCTATTGGAATCTAGTCTGCGGCCGGCATCCCGTCCCACCGCTGCCCGTGCGCACTGCCTTGCAGTCCAGCCGGCCAAATCCCCAACCGCAAAACGCCCGGCGCTAAAGACCGGCCGTTCCAACCGCGGGCAAAGGGTAAAGCGAGAGGAAAGCCGGAAGAGGGTGAACCCGGCCGGTTGAGAGAGAGCGCTTGCCGGGTTTGGCGCCGGCGGAATACCGCGGGGCCTTCCTCCGCTCCCGGACATGCATCCATGCCAGATTACTTTACCCCGACCGTGGTTCAGCCGGCGATACCGGTTGCTGACATGACGCCGCTCGAGCAGCTCCTGCTGACGCATGTTTTCCAGGCCAAGCCCCAGGGCGAAAGTCTCTACCTCTTCGCCGGCGAAGAACCGTCGGCCGTATTGTGGCTCGACCGCGGCCCAGTTGAAGCCGCCCTCGCCCGCTCCGAAACCCCGCCCTGGAACTGGGCCAACTGCGCCATCAGGCACTTGCTTTCCGAACTGCCCGCGGACGATGCCGAGATCGAATTCGTCATTTCGAACGGCTGGCAATACATCCTCAATGACATTGTGCGGCGCTCGCCGACCTTGTGCTACGTAACCATCATCTCTTCCTTCACCTGTTCCAGAATGTTGCCTGACGGTTTCGGCGGCGAGGCCGTGCTGATCACAGCTGATAATGTGTTCAGCAAGAACACGCACGACGTGATCACCGATTTTTTAGCGCAAATAGACCCGGCCGAAGCCAATACGCGGCCGCTCGTGCTGATGCGCCCGCGCCTGCGGTTCCCGCTCGAAACCGAAAAGGCAGACGCCCGCGCGTATTGAGCGCGCGGTTCCCCTCATTCCAGTTCCCGGAGATATCCGTCATGCCGACAATCACACCAGCCCAGGCGCGCGCGCAGCTGCGCCGGCATCACTTCGCGCATATGCACCCGTCGATCACCCCGGAACGTGTTGCCGCGGCGGTCGAACGCGAATTGACCAGCCTTGACAATCCCGGCTTTTGCCTCGCATGAGGCGCGGAAGAAACCGAGGGCTGCGAACCCGATGCCCGGCAATACACATGCGAAAGCTGCGGCCAGCCGGCGGTTTATGGCGCCGAGGAAATCCTGATCGCTATTGCCTGACAGCCCGAACCTCAACTCCCGGGCCCGCTCCGCGCGGGCCTTTTTTGTAACCAGGGCACCGCCGCGGCGGCGCCACTCTTCAGAAGAGGAAACCACAAAATGGAAAGCTGCAACGCTGCCATCTCAATCGGCGGAAAGATCAAGCGATCCGCTATTGCCGAATTGGCAGCAGCCCTGGCACATGACAGCGCCACTATCGATTGGACGGACTTTCTCGAAGATGGCGAGCTTGTCGATCACATTCTTGGCAAGGTTGCCGCGAAGGATCATCTGTACTTCTGCAATAACGAACAACCGTGGGGACAGTACGAAAGCACTGAGGCTTTCTGTCGCCAGAACGGGCTGATCTATGTCTTGGAATATGAAGCCGGCGGCGAATGGTCCCCAGGCATGGAATACCGCTCCCCCGACATGGAGCCGGGCAAGGTGCGCACATGGCCGATCTCTGAAATTGGCCGCGGCCCGCTGATTGATGCCGAGGATATCCAAAAGCATCTCGACGCCGGCACCCTAGCTGATGAGATCGCGCTAATGGCAGCGATCCACAAATTCCCGTGGCCTCTGGAAATCGTCGAGGACGAGGGTTTTTAAGCGCCTCCACGGCAAGCCGGAACGCTTAACTGCCGAGGCCGAGTAACCCAACGGATCATCCTACCTCACGCCAGTCACAGCCTCCCTGGCCCGCTTCGCGCCCGCGGCCTCGAGGTCATCCTGATCACCGTCGATGTCGTCGCGGCAAGTCCACCAGCGACATCATCGAAGACTTTCTGGCCGAAGCGCATCTCGACGAGCCCGCGGCAGCGGCCGCCTGATCTCATCCCTCCCTTTTCCGGAGACATCGACAATGTCCCCCTTACGAATATGCCCACAACCCAGAGATGCAGGGCTTCCTTCAGCAGCCTGAATACGCACGACCTGCCGGCGGCACTTGCCAAGCTGACCCGGCAGTGATCCCGACGGCTGCAAGCGCCGCGAGAGTGAAAGGAATGCCGAAAGCAGGGTGCCCCAGCAGGCATCTAGAGGACTCAAGGAGAACGCCATGACCACCACCGACACACCACGTCCAGGCCGGATCATCCGGCTCGCCTCTATCACGCGCGCCCTCGTTCGATCCAAGCCCGGCACCATCTTCGTGTTCGGAGACAACATGGAAGGACGCGGGTACGGGGGACAGGCCGCCGCCATGCGCGGCGAGCCGAATGCTATCGGCGTCCCCACCAAGTGGCGGCCCCAGCGCGACGAACGCGCCTATTTCCGCGACGAAGACTTGCTGAATCATGCCGTCCGGAACGCCATCACGAGAGCGTTCGATCGAATGACCGCTGCGCTCGCCGCCGGACATGATGTCGTCATCCCGATCGGCGGGCTCGGCACCGGATTGGCTCAGCTGCCCCAACGCGCACCTAAGATTCATGCCTGCATCGAACGGCGTATTGCCAACCTGTCGGACCCGATACCCTCCCAATAGCGCCCAACGGCGGATACCGGTCCGACCAGGCACAGACACGAGCAGCCATTTCCACAAAGACCCTCCTACCCCGCAGGCTATACCGGGATTCGGGCAATGGAATGCCGCGCGGAAACAGCTCAACCTAGCCAAAGATCAGGTACTGCTTCTTTGCGGTGTCTTCGCCGACGCGACTACATCGGCGGCGGCAATAATTTTGCCTCGCTCGATCGCCTGCAAAACTCCGCTCAACTCGCCCGCGTGATCCGCCTTGCCGGTCTTGCCTGAGGGCTTGTCAATCCGGCGGCGGCGCCCTGCCGCCCTACCCGCAGAAGGAATAAGGTATGGCTGATATCAAAATTTGTATTGTCGAACGCGCACTAAGCGACAGCTCAACGGTGTTCGATGTGCATGTCGGCGGCTTGGTGCTGCCGGCCGTTACGGAAGCAGATGCAGATGATCTGGCGCGCAAACTGCAGCGCGCAATCCTGGATCACACAAACGAAACAGTCACAATTCAGTACGGGGAGGACAATACGCCATGAAAGCGCAAATCATCATGTTTATGAAACTCCCCGAGTTCGACAGCAAGAGACGCAACGGCTATCTGGCGACCAAAGGCGTCGAGATATCCGTACTGGCATCGTCGATTAACACCGATCGTGACGTAACCGCATTCATCCAACCGATCAGCATCCGCGGCCACGCCAGCCCGGCGTGCCGGGTATCAATCGCTTTGCCGGCACTCCCTGAAGTCATTAACCCGACTTCGCGGATTGGAGCCATTTTGTGTGGCCCACCTGCTGGAAATCAACGGGTTAGCCGGAAAGGTCGTAAGAGGGGCAAAATTCCGGGCGGGGGTCGATTTTTTTCTTGCCCCGACGCGGTGCGGTTTAATTCAACCTCCCTGTGGTCGTCCCACCCGACATCGATGGTCTGCCGCCGGCCGAGCTGAGGCAGTTGCTTCTGAAGCTGCTGGAGAACAACGCCGAGCTGAAGCGCCAGAATGCTGAGCTGCGCGAGGAGATCGCACGCCTGAAAGGGCTGAAGGGCCGACCGTCGATCAAACCCAGTGGGATGGAGAACGGCACCTCGCCGAAGCCCGGCGAAAGAGGGGCCCGTCGCCGCAGGCGCGGCAAGGTCGTGCCGCGGGTCAAGGTCGAGGAGCAGATCCTCAAGGCGGAGGTTCCTGAAGGCTCGCGCTTCAAAGGGTATGAGGATTTCGTGGTGCAGGACCTCGAGCTGCGGGCCCGGGTGATCCGTTATCGGCGCGAGCGCTGGGTGAGCCCAGATGGTCAGACGGTGATCGCGCCCTTGCCGCCTGATGTCAGGGGGCACTTCGGGCCGGCGCTGCGCCGCTTTGTGCTGATGCAATACCACCAGGGGCAAGTGAGCGTGCCGCGGCTGATGGCGCTGCTGCAAGCGATGGGCCTCGCCATCTCCAAGCGGCAGGTCATGCGTTTGCTGATCGCCGGGCAGGATGAATTCCTGGCCGAAGCGCGTGACGTGCTGCGCGTGGGTCTGGAGACCGCCCGTTGGATTACGGTGGATGACACCGGTGCACGTCACAAGGGCACGACCGGCGTCTGCACGCAGATCGGCAACGACAACTTCACCTGGTTCGGGACGACGGAAAGCAAAAGTCGCCTAAACTTCCTCGGTCTGCTGCGTGCCGGGCACACCGATTACGTGATCAATGATGCCGCCCTGGCCTACATGCGCGAACATGCGCTGGCTGGGCTGACCATTGCCAGGCTCGCGGAACATCCCGACAAACAGTTTGCCGATCCGGCCGCCTGGCAGGCGCACCTTGAACGGTTGGGCCTCACGGCGCTCAACGTGACGCCCAACCCGGTGCAGATCGCCACCGAGGGCGCGCTGTGGGGCAGCATCCACGGGCACGCGTTTCTGCGTGATACGGTGATCGTCAGCGATGACGCTGGCCAGTTCAACGTCGGTCGGCACGCGTTATGCTGGGTTCACGCGGAGCGGCTGATTCATAAGCTCGACACGTTCACCGCGCAGCAGCGTGTCGCGCAGAAGCATGTCCGCGCGTTGATCTGGCGGTTCTACGCCGATCTGAAAGCGTACCGCCTCAACCCCACGCCCCGCCGTCGCGGACAACTTCGCGCCCGCTTCGATCGTATCTTTTGCCGCCGCACCGGCTTCGTCACGCTTGATCGCCTGCTGGTGCGGCTGCATGCCAACAAGCCCGAATTGCTGGCCGTGCTGGATCACCCCGATATCCCACTGCATACCAACGGTTCCGAGCGCGACATCCGCAGCCACGTGACCAAGCGTAAGGTCAGCGGCGGCACCCGCAGTGATGTCGGGCGAGACTGTCGCGATGCCTTCCTCGGGCTCGCCAAGACCTGCGCCAAATTGGGCATCGCGTTTTGGGATTATCTCGGCCGCCGCCTCGGCATTTCCGAGCAACCCGCTGTACTGCTCCTGCCAGATATCATCCGGTGCCGCGGCCAACCTGCATAAATTCTGCTGCCCGCCATTTTGCCCCACTTACGAAAGGTCTTCACTACGGCAAGGGTTGGTTGGCTGGGTCGGTTGCAGTGATCCTGGGTAGTGGCTGAGGCGGCAATTGGAACCTGAGCTGGTTGATCAGGAGTTGCAGCTCGGGTTCCGGCTGGGTGTATCGGGTCAGCACGAGTTCGCGGCCGTCTGTGGTCGGGAGATGGACGTCGATCATTTGGACCGCGGCGAACTTCTCGATAGCGCTGCGGGCGCTCAGCCCCGGCGCCAGCGCATGCAGGCGGCGCTGCAGCGTGATGTACGAACAATAGGCCAGAAAGGCGATGAAGATATGGGCCTCGATCCGGCGTTCCTCGTGATGGAAGATCGGTCGGATGGCGAGATCTCCCTTCAGGTTTTTGAAGGCTTCTTCGACGGCGACGAGCTGGATGTAGTATTGCCAGAGAGTCGCGGGGTCGCCTTCGGTGAGATTGGTGCGTAGCAGATAGCGCCCTTCGCGTCGCCGGATCTGGCGCAGCCTGGTTCGGTTGAGCGCGAAGGCAAAGCTGGCTGAGGCCTGGTCGAGCTTGATGTCGATCAGGCGCCAGCCGATCGGCGCCTTGGCACGGGCAGCACCCAGCTTCATCAGCAATTGCTCGCGCGTGATCTTCATCGCGGCGAGCTCGTTGAGGCGCCGCCACAGCCATTTCAACTGCCGCCGGCGCATCGCCCGCTCCTTCAAGACCCGGTCGGCGCTTTGGGCGAAGACATAGAACTCGTCGTCCTGGGCCAGCAATTTGACTTGCACGCCCTGACGAGCCTCCTGCCAGGGCTGGTCGAGGAGATGCTTCTCCAACCGGGTCAGACGGCCCTTTGGTGTGCCCACCAGATAGCGCACCGGCGGATCGCTGTGGCGCATCTCGGCCAGCACCGCCTCGCTCGGAATGCCGCGATCCATCACCCAGACGCGCCGGGCCTTGCCGTACTGCGTCTCGATCTTGCCGAGAAATTGCCGCAGCGTCTGGTTATCCGCCGTGTTGCCGGGGAGCACCTCGTAGGCCAGCGGCAGGCCTTCCGGGGTGACCACCAAGGCGATCACCACCTGCGGGCAATCCGGCCGATGATCGCGGCTGTAACCATGCCGGCGCTTGTCGCCTTCCGGCAGCTGTGCGGCGTCGATCTCGAAATAGGTGCTGGTCAGATCATAAAGCAGCACATCGAAGCTGGCGTTGAACAGGTCGCGCCAGCGTCCGACCAGGTGCGCGAACAACGCGTCCTTGTGCTCGAGCCGTCGGTCGTGGCAGGCATACAGCTTGTGCGCCGCGGCCAGGCCAAAATCGGCGCCCAGGAGATCGGCCATGGCGCTGTTGCCGAACCAGTCGCGATGCAGTTTCCACTCGCTGCCCGGTGCGATCAGCCGATAGGCCACCAGAACCTGGAGAATCTGGTCCCAGCGCGTCCCCTTTCGGCTCGGCGGCAGGCGGTCGGCCCAGAACCGGTCCAACTGCAGCTCGCGCCACAGCTGACCCGCCAGCCAGCACGCCCCCCATTGCCGCGGCCGGCACAGCCTGAGCGCCGACAGGCAAAGACGCACGACCGAGCCGTCATCGGCCACCGCCGCGTAGCGATCCTCGGGGAACAGCGCCAGCCTCCGTTGCTCTCCGGACGCTGTGTCGAATACCTCGATCGCTTTACGCCAAGCCACGGCCTGTGACGAATGGATCTCTCCTAAATACAGGACCTGTCGCTGCACCACCCGGCCATCGTCGAGACGCCGATTCTCAACGATGTTCCAATAGACGTGCGTCTTGCCGTCCTTCTGCCGTCGGGTCTGCCGCAGAAACATGATGGCACGAACCTTGGCGCAGAAACCCGATCCGGGGAATAGGGTAGGTCTTCACTACAGCCAATCCCAGCGATACTCGCCAATACGAGCCCTATCAATTCAATTGCTTGCTTGCTCGCGCGGCACTCAAAATCGCATTCTTGAGCAGCCAATCCGCGAAGTCGGGTTAAAGCGCTGCGGCGGATCGTCGATGAGCCACGTCTCGGCTGGAATGCGCAAGAGCCTAGAGAGCGCCTGGCCGGACGTACCGAACCCGCTCTCGGAGCAGGGGATGAATGATGGCCGCAACACCAAAATTCAAGGTCTACAGCACGGACGGCGAGTATGTCGCTGCTTGCAAATACGCCGAGGATGCCGCGGCTGTCGTCGCCTCCTATGAGGGTGGGACGATCCGGCTCGGCCATCGTAAAATCCTCTTCACGGAGGGCGCGGAAACTGAGACCGCCGGCAACAGCTGCGACGGCGTTGCTCAGATCATCCATTCGAGGATACCAAAATGAGCATTCTGCTTGCGAGGCGCGCCTAACTTCTCTCCTCAATACCAAAACCAAGGGTCCGCATCAGCGCGGACCTTTTTATCAGCACCCGCAGCTGATGGCAGTACCAAGAGGAAGAGGACAGCCGTGAGGGGGTGAACCCGGAAAGAGCCGAGAGAGCGCTCTCCGGGCGTCCAACCCGCTTTCGGAGATCCCCCTCATGTTCAACAACATCCCCGCCGCAGGCATGCTCCCGTGCACATCGCAAGGCCCGGCCAACAAAGCTTCTCAAAGGGCGATAAACACAGCCTCTCCAATCCCGTCTGAGGACACGCCACCTAAGCTACGCAACGCCCTGATTGCCGATCTCTTCTGCGGCGCCGGCGGCTCGAGCACGGGAGCCCGCCGTGCATTGGAGCGCCGTGGCTATCGGATGGATCTCGTCGCCGTCAACCACTGGGACCGCGCCATCGAAACCCACAGCGCCAACCACCCCGACGCCCGGCATTATTGCCAGGACGTCAACGCGGTCAAGCCGGCCGACGTCGTGCCCGAGGGCAAGCTCGATCTGCTGATGGCCTCGCCGACCTGCACCTATCACAGCCGCGCGCGCGGCGGAAAGCCGATCAACGACCAGGGCCGCATCGATCCCTGGGCCGTCGTCCACTGGTGCACCGAGCTGCGCGTCAAGCGTCTTTTGGTCGAGAACGTCCCCGAATTCGTCGAATGGGGCCCGATCGATCTGCGCAGCGGCCGCCCCATCAAACGCCGCAAGGGCGAATACTTCCGCGCCTGGATTGCCGCTCTCAAAGGCGCCGGCTTCAAGCTCGACTGGCACATTCTCAATGCGGCCGACTTCGGCGACGCCACCACGCGCGAACGCTTCTTTCTGATCGCCCGCTCCAACGGCAAGCGGCTTACATGGCCGGAGCCGACCCACAGCAAAACCGGCGACGCCGATCTTCTGCACGCTCGCAAAAAATGGCGCGCGGCACGCGAGATCATCGACTGGTCGATCGAAGGCCGCAGCATCCTCGACCGCAAACGCCCGCTCAGCCCAAAGACCCTCGCCCGCATTTATGCCGGCGCCGTGAAGTTCCGCTGGCCGGAGCCGTTCCTTGTCATCCTGCGCAACCACATGGACGCGCAAAGCGTCAACGGACCGTTACCGACGCTCTGCGCCGGCGGCACTCACATCGGCCTCGCCGAACCCTTCCTCCTCGATCGTCACGGCGACAACGGCTCGACGCGCGCCCACCGCCTCAGCGATCCCGTACCGACAGCCGACTGCCGCGGTGCCGGATATCTCTGCGAGCCGTTCGTCGCCAACCTCGCCCATTCCGGCAGCGACGGCAGCCGCTGCAAAGCGATTGGCGAACCCCTGCAGACCCTGCACGCCGGCGGCGGATCGCATGGATTGGTTGAGCCCTTCGTCCTATCACAGCATGCCGGCGGCGCCCACGCGCTGATCGCTCCCTACTACGGCTCGGGCTCAGGCGAAACCTGCGGATCGACCGCGGCACCCCTTCCCACCGTTACGACCAAGGCAAGGTTCGGCCTGGTCATGCCTATTACCCATGGCGACGATCGCGGGCGCTGCCGTTTCCTCGAGGAACCGCTACCCACGGTCACCGGCGCGCACCGCGGCGAACTCGCCTGCATCCCCGCCTTCGCGAGGACCGCGGCGTTCGGCGAGCGGCCCGGCCAGGACCCACGTATCCATTCCATTGACGACCCGACGCCGACGATCTGCGCTTCCGGCCGCATCCAGCTCGCCGAAGCTGTCGGCACAGCACCTGCCTACGATATCCGCTTCCGCATGCTCGATCCCAAAGAGCTTGCGCGCGCCATGGGCTTCGATCACGCCGATGCCGCGTACGAATTTCGCGGCAATAAGACCGAAATCACCAAGCAGATCGGCAATGCCGTGCCGGTCAATCTCGCCACTGCGCTCGTCTCGGCTTTAATGCGGCACTAAACGCATATTTTTCCGACCCCCCAACCAAAGGGCCCGCCTCACCGCGGGCCTTTCTTCTTGTAGCCACCTCCTCCCAGCACGCGAGAGCAAGAGGATCGTCGGGACCGGGTGAACCCGGCAAGAGCTGGGAGAGCGCTTGGCCCGGTCGCATAAGGAGACAGAAATGCCTTGGTACCACCGCGGGGAACATTCTGACGGGTACTGGTACAAGTTTTTCAGCACAGAAGCCACCGCGCTTGCCAGCATCGCCAAGTTTCTCGGCCAAAATCACGACGGCGACGGGCAACCTCTGCGCTCCGGCCAGCGCTACGTCGACACATTCGGCGGCACTCACCGTGTCAGTGAAACCACTGTACCCAATGCCCGCACCATGGCCGCCATCGAGCGCGCATACGACGCTCGCGAATGCGGAGCCGCCACCAAACGTCAATTGGCTTTGCTCCACCGGCACGGCTACTAACCAGCAAAGGGAGAGCGGCCAATGACCATTGAGCGCATCACCGAATTCGTCCCCGCCGACCGCTATGTTTACGACTTCGGTCCTTGTACCTACGCGAAAGGCTGGGCGCAAATCGACACCCGACAAGACGCGTCCTATTACGGCACCTGGACCAACCCCGAGCGCCGCGAAGTTTTCACCTACTGCGAAGGCGACACCACGCTCGTGCGGTGCTCGACCGACGAAGAATATCAGCAAGCGCTGTGCGAGGTGATCGATTGGAACAAAGGGGCTGGCTACTGGCTCGGCATCGATCCCGGTTTCAGCGATGCGATGAAAAATCACTTTGTCCGACTGGGCTTTGGCGAAGAGTTGCATTGACATACATACCGGCGAATTTATCGCAGTCATGCAGCCCAATGGCCATTGGCACTTGTTTCGCGTCAATTTCCGTTTTCCCAATGGCGCCCTCGACGTCACCTTCGTCCAATCGGCCGAGCCCATGACCATACTGCTGGCGCACACCAAAGACGGCCCACTGACCCTGGTCAGGTTTAGGCCGGAACAAGGACATGCCCGGCCGGGCAGCGACCGCCGCCCAGGCATTGAACCCTACGCATCCGCGGCGGTGCGGAGAATTCCCCATCGAGAGTGAGAGAGCAGCCGGAAAGGAGTGAACCCGAGCCGGTGAAAGAGAGCGCCGGCGGGACTGTCAACCCTTGCTTCCGGAGATCTTCCCATGCTCGACCTCACCCCCGCCGCACCCGCGGCGGCAACACTCCCGCTGTTCCTCCCGCAGGCCCCGCCCGACAAGGTGTCGGGCCTGATCCACGCCGCGACCTTGCTGGCCCAGCTCCTCGGCCAGGGCCGCGCGATCGACAGCCGCGCGCTGCGTTCGGCGATGGAGAACGCGTTCTGCGGCAGCGACGCCGAAGGCACCTGGGTGTGGAAGGACGCCTACGAGGCGTGCGAGGCCGCGCAGATCATGTTTCTGCGCAAATTCGGCGGCGCGATGCGCACCCGCGCGGGCTCAGCCGCCGCGATGCTCGAGATGATGACCCGGCTCGCGTCACGTCTGCCGACGCAGACCCGGCGCTCCGAGGAATCCGAGCAGTTCCAGCAATTCTCGACGCCATTGGCGCTCGGTTTCGCCGCCGCCGAAGCGGCCGCCATCACGCCTTCCGATCTCGTGCTCGAACCCTCGGCCGGCACCGGAATGCTGGCGATCTTCGCCGAACTGGCCAGCGCGCCTTGCACTCAACGAAATCGCCGAGACGCGGGCCAGCCTGCTTGCCCGCCTGTTCCGCGGCCTCGAGGTCACCCGCCACAACGCCGAGCAGATCCACGACCGGCTCGACCCGGCGATCCGGCCGAGCGTGGTGCTGATGAACCCGCCCTTCTCGGCCTCGCCGCATATGAGCGTGCGATTTGCCGAAGCCGCGATCCGCCACCTCAGCTCGGCGCTCGCCCGTCTCGCCGAAGGCGGACGGCTGGTCGCGATCACCGGCCACAATGTCGGTCCCGATCAGCCGGCCTGGCGCGACGCCTTTGTGCGCCTGCAAGAGAAAGCGCGCGTCGTCTTTACCGCGCCGATCGCCGGCAAGGCCTATGCCCGCCATGGCACCACGTTCGAGACCCGATTGACGGTCATCGACCGCATTCCGGCCGAGGATCCGCGTGCCTTTCCGCCCGCGCCCGGCATGGCGGCCGATGCCGCCGAACTGCTCGGCCAGGTCTCCCGCCTGGTTCCCGCGCGCCCGCCGATCGCGGAACCCTCCTTGCCTATCGCGGCCGCCATGTTTCCAACCCGCGCCGCTTCAGCGGCGCGCCCGAAAGCTGCCGCGCCGCAGTTGGCATTCGTCAAGCGGACCGGTCCGGCTCCGGATGTTACCGAACTCGCCTACGACACCTGCGACTGGACGCCGGGCGAAACCCGCTTCACCGCATGTCTTTACGAAGGTTATGCGCTGCAATCAGTCCGGATCGTGGACGCGAAACCGCACCCGACGAAACTCGTGCAATCGGCCGCGATGGCGGCTGTGGCCCCTCCGCGCCCCGCCTACCGGCCGCATCTGCCGACGCGCCTGCTGTCGGCCGGCATCCTGTCCGACGCGCAGCTCGAGAGCGTGATCTATGCCGGCGACGCCCATGCCGGGCATCTCGCCGGCGCCTACACCGTCGACGAGACCTACGATCTCGTCTCGGCTGCACCGGACGATGCCGAAAATGCCGTGCACTTTCGGCGCGGCTGGTTTCTCGGCGACGGCACCGGCGCCGGCAAGGGCCGCCAGGTCGCCGCGATCATCCTCGATAACTGGCTGAAAGGGCGGCGCCGCGCGGTCTGGATCTCCAAATCCGACAAATTGATCGAGGATGCCGAGCGCGACTGGACCGCGGTCGGCGGCTACCGCTCCGACATCGTGCCATTGTCCCGCTTCCGGCAGGGCGCCGCGATTGCGCTCGACGAAGGCATCCTGTTCACCACCTACGCCACGCTGCGCACGCAGGCCAGGGGCGAGAAAGCCAGCCGCGTCCAGCAGATCGTCGACTGGCTCGGCCATGATCCCGGATCAAGTCCGGGACAGGCTCCCGGCTCGGGGGCCGGGGCAGGATTCGACGGCGTCGTCGTCTTTGACGAAGCCCACGCCATGGCCAATGCCGCCGGCGACAAAGGCGAGCGCGGCGAGAAGAAACCGTCGCAGCAGGGCCAGGCGGGATTGCGCCTGCAGCACGCGCTGCACGACGCGCGCATCCTCTACGTCTCGGCGACCGGCGCTACCACGGTGCAGAACCTCGCCTATGCGGCAAGGCTCGGTCTGTGGGGCACCGGTGATTTTCCGTTTGCGACCCGCGCCGATTTTGTCGCGGCGATGGAAAAGGGCGGGGTCGCCGCCATGGAAGTGCTGGCGCGCGATCTCAAGGCGCTCGGCCTCTATGCCGCCCGCTCATTGTCGTTCGAGGGCATCGAATACGAGATCGTCGAGCATCAATTGACATCCGAGCAGATCCGCATCTACGACGCCTATGCCGACGCCTTCCAGATCATTCACAAGAACCTGAAGGCGGCGCTCGAGGCCGCCAATATCACCGGCAGCGGCGGCGATACCTACAACCGCAATGCCAAGGCCGCCGCCCTCTCGGCGTTTGAGTCCAACAAGCAGCGCTTCTTCAATCATCTGCTGACGGCGATGAAATGCCCGACCCTGATCGCGTCGATCGCGCGCGATCTCGAGGCCGGGCATGCCTGCGTATTGCAAGTGGTGTCGACCAACGAAGCCCTGCTCGACCGCAGGCTGGCTGAAATCCCCTCCTCCGAATGGGCCGATCTGTCGCTCGACATCACGCCGCGCGAGTACGTCCTCGACTATCTGAGCCATTCCTTCCCGACCCAGCTGTTCGAGCTCTACACCGACGACGAGGACAATCTTCAGTCACGCCCGGCGTACGACGCCGATGGCAATCCGTTGATCTCGCGGGATGCGGTCGAACGCCGCGACCGGATGATCGAGCATCTGGCGTCATTGCCGCCGGTGCAGGGCGCGCTCGACCAGATCCTGCACCGCTTCGGCACCGATCTGGTCGCTGAGGTCACCGGCCGTTCACGCCGCATCGTCAAACGCGGCGACCGCTTGTGCGTCGAAAGCCGTCCCGCCTCGGCCAATTTCGCCGAGACCGCCGCCTTTATGGATGACGACAAGCGCATCCTGGTCTTCTCCGACGCCGGCGGCACCGGGCGCAGCTACCACGCCGACCTTGCCTGCAAGAACCAGCGCCAGCGCATCCACTATCTGCTGGAGCCGGGCTGGCGCGCCGATGCGGCGATCCAGGGATTGGGGCGCTCCAATCGCACCAACCAGAAACAGCCGCCGGTGTTTCGCCCGGTCGCAACCGACGTCAAGGGCGAGAAGCGCTTTCTGTCAACGATCGCGCGGCGTCTCGACACCCTCGGCGCTATCACCCGCGGCCAGCGCCAGACCGGCGGGCAAGGCCTGTTCCGTCCCGACGACAATCTCGAAAGCCCCTACGCCAAGGCGGCGCTGCGCCAGTTCTACCAGCTGCTGCAAGCCGGGAAGATCGAGGGCTGCTCACTGAGCGAGTTTCAGGAGACGACCGGCCTCGATCTCTGCGACCAGGACGGCTCCCTGCGCGAAGAATTGCCACCGATTACGCAATTCCTCAATCGCGTGCTGGCGCTCCGTATCGTGATGCAGAACCTGCTCTTTGCCGCGTTCGAGCAATTGCTCGAGGCGCGCATCGAGGCCGCCATCGTATCCGGCACCTACGATCTTGGCGTCGAAACTCTAACCGCCGAAAGCTTTAGCATCACCGAGCGTCGCACGGTCTGCACCTATGCCGCCACCGGCTCCGAAACCCGCTGCTACCGTGTGCTGCGCAAGGACCGCAACCGGCCATTGCCGCTAGCCGATGCGCTCGCATTGCGCGCCCAGGGCGGCCGGCTGCTGATCAACGGGCGCACCCGGCACGCGGCGGTGCAGATGCACGCGCCCAGCCTGATGGACGACAACGGCCGGGTTGAAATCCGCACCCGCCTGATCCGGCCGATGAGCCGCGAGACGATCAGCGTCGAGCGCTTCGAGCACTCGCACTGGCGCAAAGCGTCTCGCGACGAATTCTCCGAGTTGTGGGACGCCGAATGCGCTTCGGTCCCGGAATTCACCGAGAGCAGCTTTCACATCATCACCGGCCTCCTGCTGCCGGTCTGGGACCGGCTGCCGGCCGAGAATATGCGCGTCTACCGCTTCGAGACCGATGACGGCGAACGTGTGATCGGCCGCCTCGTCACCCCCGAGGCGCTGGCGGTTTTCTATCAGGCGCTTGGCGCCGACAGTGCGCCACGCCTGTCACCGGATGAAGCGTGGAACGCCGTCCTAGATCGCGGAGCGACGCTCGATCTTGCCGGCGATCTGCAAATCCGCCGCTCGCTCGTCATGCAGGCGCATCGTGTCGAGCTTACCGGCTATGCCGACGGCGCGGTGCCGCAACTGAAGGCGCTCGGCCTCACCTCGGAGATCATCGCCTGGCGGCTGCGGCTCTTCGTGCCAACGGCGCCGGACCGCGGCCCGGCGATCCTCGGCGCCCTCCTCGAGCGCCATCCGCTGCTGCGCGCCAATGCCCGCGCTGCCGCGTAAGCCGGACATGCGCCGTGATCAGCCACGCTGGCGATCTGGCGCGCCGCCTCGCGCGCGATGCCGAGGCCGTGTGCCGCTACTACCTCTCCAAAGGGCGCCGTTCGGGCCGTTACTGGATCGTCGGCGACGTTCAGAACACGCCCGGCCGCAGCCTTTATGTCCGCCTCGCCGGTCCCGATTACGGCCCGGGCGCCGCCGGGCATTGGCACGATGCCGCAACGCTCGAGTACGGCGATCTGCTCGATCTGATCCGCCTCAACCGCGATCTGCCCCAGCTCACCGAAGCCATGGACGAGGCTCGCCTGTTTCTCTCCTTGCCGCGTCCGGTGATCCCATCGCCGGCGCACCCGAGCCACGCATCGCCTGCTCGCGGCGGATCCTCAGGAGCCGCTCGCCGCCTGTTTCATGCCGGCCGCCCGGTGCCCGGCACCCCGGCCGAGGCCTATCTGCGCGCCCGCGGCATCACCGCAAGGCTCGACTGGCCGGCTCTGCGCTTTCACCCGTCGGTCTACTACCGTGCCGATGAGAATGCCGAGCTCGAGCTCTGGCCGGCGCTGCTCGCCGCCGTCACCGCGTGTGATGGCACGATCAGCGGCGTTCAGCGCACCTGGCTCGACCGCGATCGGCCCGCCAAGGCGCCGCTGCCCGATCCGCGCCGCGCCATGGGCTGTCTGCTCGACAACGGCGTGCGCTTTGGCAAAGCAGCCGATATCGTTGCCGCCGGCGAAGGCATCGAGACGATGCTAGCACTTAAATCGGTGCTGCCCGATCTGCCGATGATCGCCGGCCTGTCGGCCAACCATCTCGCCGCCCTCGACCTGCCCTCGTCCTTGCGCCGGCTCTATATCGCCCGCGATAACGACGCGGCTGGCCGCAGGGCCGCCGAACGGCTGCACGAACGTCATCGCAACATCGACGTCCGCGAACTCGTGCCGGCGCATGCCGACTTCAATCTCGATCTCTGCCGCCTTGGCCACGACGGTTTGCGCGCGCGGCTCACTGATCAGCTCGATCCGTCCGATCTCCGGTTTTTGGTCAATCCCGATCTGAAGGCCTGAGCTGGTATCTTTCGGTGCCGCGCCAGAAAGGGGATGGAATGTCGATGCGGCGGCGGACAGTGCCTTGGCCGGAAAGGGCCGCGCAGGCGGCCTTCATAGGCGGCGACGAGCGCGGCCGATCCTCCGGCCAGAAAGGCACCGGCCATGTCACGCACAAACGACACCATCCCCTTCTCCGACGACGCCGACACCGAAATCCACGCCGCCTCACCGACGGCGCATCTGCTCGAGGAACCGGCCCTGTGCAGCCATCGCCCCGGCCAGGACGAGCTCTTTGCTCCAAATTATGGTACAAAAGCCGGGCAGGACATTGTTAACGCCGGAGGATGCCTCGCCCGTACCCTCGCGGAGCTGCTCGTTCTGCTGGAGCTTATGAAAGGCTGCTGATGTCCGATCCCTATATTCTTCTCACCGCGTCTGAGATCGGAATCAATGAATTCACTGGATTCCTTACCCAGACCGGCGCTTTTCTCGACCCCGATCATGCTGACGAAGGCAGAGTGTCCCGGGGTCACTTCCATGTCTGGATTTACCTCAATTCGGAAAGCCATGACGATATCGATGCCGATATCAGTGAGCAGCTTGCCGCTAAGCTGGGTGGATTGCCCAAAAGCAGCCTCGTCCTTGAACTCAGCCGCACCCACAGAGCGGACAAGTTGGCAATCGAGGTAGCAATCGCCTTTATGAAACAGTGGACGGCTGTCCTATGGGATACTAATGCTCAAATCCTTGATCTGCGGGATTTGCGCCAGCTGCAAAGCGAAGGCAAAGGTATCCCGCAACCCGAGAGGACTTAGCTCTATCTCTCGCCGCTGCATCCGTGCGCGTGGCAGCGGTTATACTCCAGCCCATCCTGGAGAGAAACGTAAACCCCGTCAAATCCTCGACCTTTTATAACAGCGTAGCTGATCGACCGGCGCGATTGCCGCTGATCAGTGTCTTTCCCAAGCTGCGGGTGGCTCCTCCGTTCGGCACCTCGCAGACGGGCTGGACATCCACATCCTCTCTTTCCGGCCGCTGATCTTGAGGCTGGGTTTCGCCGCTGTGTTCACAGCTCACTCCTCCCCCCCTCCCCCTGGCGGTTCTCCTGAAAGGAGAGGCGCTGCGCGCTGCGCCGGCGCCCCGTCGTCATCTCGCGGCAGGGCACCCCTAACGATCCGAGGTGGTGGTGACCCGAGGCAGGCATGGCTTCTACGCCGTCCCAGAGAATGGGCCCGTCGCCCGGAGCGTCGTCGCCGATGCGCATCACTGCATCATGGTTCAGGCCCACCTGAGGCCTACCGAATACAAGTGTGTTGGGCGCCCTGCTCTGTTGACGACCTTCCCTCGGATCATCTGACCCGTTTCGCCGCATCCACTGCCCGCCGACAACAAATCGATAGCGCGAGGCCTCACCGATCCGCGCCGCGACCCGCAGTAATCCTTGGCATTGCGATTTTAGGCAGCCGCCGGAAGGAAGAGGGAGACTGCCAACTCGGCCGCGTAGTTGGCAGGTTCCGCAGTCCGAGGCCAATCAATCACCGACTCCTAAATCTGGCATGCACCATGCCCAGCAAACAACTTGGCTAGGATAGTATTCGCAACCCAATCGAAATCGTTGTCGGGCGAAAAAAGCACCTTCGCCCGCTGGACCCGGCTTGGGCTGTGGCGGCGCTTGGGCCAGCGTCTGGCCCGCGACTGGCGCTTGGCCTGTGGCGACGAGGTCCTGCCCTCGGCGGTGGTGGCCGACAGCGGTCGGTCATCTGGCCGCGCGCTCGGCTGGCTTTCTTTTCAGTTTCTACCGCCCAAAACAAAAGGGTACGATCAGCCAGGGCCAAAAGTCGGCCGTACTAATTTCCGACAAGTGAGATATCCCACAATCCCACATGTGAGATTGTAGGATCAATCGTCACGGATCTGCGGCGCGTTATATTTGGCGAACAAGTCGTTAAGGGCTTCGGCGAAAAGTTGCTGCTTGTTCTTGCCGGTGGCGGCCTGCACCAGCAACATACTGCGATTGTAGGCGGCGTCGAGCCAGACCGAGATATTCTTCTTACCCGTGCGGTCTGCCTTCCGTAACCCCCGTTCCGGCGACGGGCCGGCCGGCACAACGTGGGCGCTCTCGGGATCTTCGTTCAACGAATGGCCGCTACCCTGTTTCAAGGCCTGCTGCAGTATGTTTGTCTTACTTTTCATCTCCGGGCCTCCTGCAGGATAGGTGCAGCTACAGGGCGCGTCTGTGCCTTGGCTGTTTTATCGACAAAGGCGAATAGAGCATTCAGCTCGACAGCAGCCTTGCCATGCGGCTGGAGTTCCTGCGGCGCCTGCCCGCTCGCTGGTGCTTCCGCAAAGGCTACGCGATGCGACAGGTGAACCGGGCTCACAGGCAGTCCGAAGGCGTTACCGATCATTTCCCGCTGTTCGGCCGGGCTGCGGGTCGCGCTCGGATGAATGCCGTTTAAGACGACATAGGTGGGCGGGCTGCCGGCCAGGCGAACCGCATCGCGGACAGCGGCAAGCGTCTCGAGTTCAAAGATTTGTGGCCGCACCAGAATCAACACCAGGTCGGCAACGCGGGCGGCCTCCACCGCCGCCGTGTCGGATTTTCCCGGCGTGTCGATGAACACAAATTCGGCCCCTGCTCCTTCGGCGCTTTTAAGGGTCTGGCGCAGCCGCCCGAGCTGGATAGACTCAACGGCCGGCTCCTCAGCCTCTCTGCGGTCCTTCCAGTTGGTTGCATTGGTTTGCGGATCGAGATCGAGAACAGCGGTCCTGAATCCCGCGCGTACGGCTGATACGGCTAAACCAAGCGCGGTTGTGGTTTTTCCAGTCCCGCCTTTTTGCCCAAGGAGGGCGATTACTCTCATCACGCTCAATGCTTCCCCCTCATTTCCCACAAGTGGAATTTCCCACAAGTGGGATTATCTAACTTCCTCACAAGTGGGATTATCCAACGTAGAAGTCAGGAGCCGCGCACGCGGTCGAATGCGATTTGTCGTTTGGACCCAATGTCACAATCGGGCCAGAGCCAGCAGCTGTACACCAAGGCGACGCGACAACTGAAATTGAAGCGATTGCCATGTGGAACCGCCGCCGCTTGTCCCGCTGATCCCAGACTGGCGCCTCATGCCTTTGCCGGATACGGCATCGCCATCGGCAAACCTGCATAGCGACCGGGCGATAACGATAAGCATTGCCAGGCAAATGCCATGCGCAGACTGGGGGCTGAGGTTTATTCCGTCCGGGGCACGCGGCGTGCGCCGGACCGCATCGTTCGAGGTATTTTTGACAGCGCCGCGTATCAGTGGCAGATCTACCATCATGCCAAGATCAATCACCGTTCAGCAATATATCGAGGAGGTACGCGCCGCCTATCGAACGGCACCACCCCGCAGGATTTCCCCGTGCCCTGCCCGTAACGGCAGCTTCACTTGCGAACCAGATATCCCACCAGACCGGCGGCTCCTGCCGACAACACCGATAGGGCCCATTTCTTTTCATCGACTTGTGCGGCGGGATTGATTGCGGTGTTAAAGGCCAGCCAGTAAATCACGCAGACGAAAACGGCAGCAAGGGAATGGTGCTGCCGGCGGCTACTCCAAATCGGATGGAGCGCCGTGCGGCTGGCATTCCGCATGGGATCTGCCGCAAGCCCAGCGTTACGCGAACCGGTCCGGCGTATCCCGGCCGCCACCACTGGCGGCTCGTTGTCAAAAGTAGCGTCTCGTCGGTCTTTCCAGTGTGTCATGCCGTCCGGCCCGCCTCAAGGATGCGCGGTTACCCCCAATTTTGCCGGGCGCAGAGAGCGCGCTGGCGCGCGCAAGTTTTTTTACGCCCAACAAAATCGGCTCCCCCGCGCCCCGCTGCGCGGCGCCTGCCGGCGTCCTTGACCCGGGCCGGCCCGGCATGACGGCCGAAGACCTTCCTTCAACACTCACAAGGAGGTCTTCCATGTCCCGTACCGATACGCTCAGCTTCTGCGACAACGAAAGCGATACCGAATTCCATTCCGCTTCGGCCACCGCGCATCTGCTCGACGAGCTTCAGCTGTGCGGCCATCGTCCCCTTCAGGACGAACCGGATCCGCGCCCGTTGCCCGAGGCTGGCGACGTTCAGGGACAGATCAATGCCGCGGTCGAAGCCTTGAGCGCGATGCTAACCGGCACCCGCCTCGAGGACGATCTCGCCGATCTGCTGTGGTCGTTCGTCAACCTGTTCCACCGCAAGGTCGAGCGTGTCGAGCGCGAGCTCGATCTCAACGAGCAGGCGCAGCGCAAGGCGCAAGCCGAGCAGGACGGCTCCGAAGTCAAGTCGGTCGAGCTCGAGCGCCTGACCGCCCAGGGCTTGAGCCTGATCGAGCGGCGCAACGCCTTCGAGTTCATGCGCGACCACGCGGTCGAACTGTTCGAAGTCGAAACCGGATCAGCCTGGCGCCCGCGCGCCGGATCGATGATCAATCACCGGGCGCTGACCTCGGCGATGATCGACAGCCGCGAGTTCATCGCGGCGCGCAAGCGGGCTGATACCCAGCTGCTGGCTCCGGCCGGAACACGCATCGCCTTCACCGGCGGCACCGACTGCAACGACGTCGACGCGATCTGGGCAGCGCTCGACAAGGTCCGCGCCAAGCATGCCGATATGGTGCTGCTGCACGGCGGCAGCCCCAAGGGCGCCGAGCGCATCGCTGCCTGCTGGGCCGACAATCGCAAAGTTCCACAGGTCGTCTTCAAGCCTGACTGGAACCGCGACCGCAACGCGGCGCCCTTCAAGCGCAACGACCGCATGCTCGAAGCGCTGCCGGTCGGCGTCGTCGTGTTCCCAGGCTCCGGCATCTCCGCCAACCTGGCCGACAAGGCGAAGAAATTAGGCATCCCGAGCTGGCGTTTTGATAAGCCAGCCAAGACCGGGAACGGCGCCGCTTAGGCGCCTTCCCCCGATCCCAAGATCGCTCCGCCGCTCTCACCGGGCGGCGGAGTTTTTTGTCGCCGGCCGAAGGTGCGCCGTAACCGTGGGGACAGCACCACGCAGCCGATCCCAAATCGATCTGCGGCTCAGCTTAATATCCGATAGTCGAATTCAGGAACCGGCCCTGCAGCAATGGCTTGAGCAAGGATAACAAGGAATAAATCCGGCATTCTGTGAATGTAATGTCCTGATTTTCGCCGTATGTTTCTGGCGTTTTGACAAAAGTGAGTGGATGCGCAAAGAAAATATGCAAACAAACCATCATGAAGAGAGGACATCATGCCTGAATACACACAGAACCGCGTCACCCTTCTCGGCCGCCTGACCCGCGATCCCGAAATCCGCTCGCTCAATAGTGGCGACCAGGTTGCCACCTTCTCGGTCGCGACCAGCGACACATGGAAAGACGGGAACGGCCAGCGCCAGGAACGCAGCCAATTCCATTCGGTTGTGGTCTGGAACCAGGCGCTGATCGAGGCGACCGTCCCGCATCTCAAAAAAAGCTCGCGCGTGATGGTCGAAGGCGCGCTCGAGCATCGCAAATACGAAACCGATCAGGCGACGCGCTACGTCACCGAGGTCGTGGTGCGCCCGTTCAACGGATCGATTGCCATGCTCGACCGCGCTCCCTCGCGGCCAGCCGATGAACGTGCATCCTCGCGGCAAACGGCGCCGGGCCACACACCCGAGCCATAAAGACAGCAATCAGGAGCACGCGCCGGAACGCCGTGGCACAGGTTGCCGCGGCTTCCGGCATCACGTGTTACGCGATCCGTCTCGGCCGTCCGTCCGGCTACCGCCGCTCGCCTGCGCAATATTTTCCTGACGTCCAGTAGGGTTCGCCCGGCGGGCCTCGATCACTCGCAGTGTCGACGAAAGTTTTATTTCTCGACCGAATGCACAACGCCAGCAACCCGCGAGGCCTGTCCCAATGACCGATGAACCGCCGGCTAAACCGATGACTGCCGAGGAAGTTGTCTGCCGGATTGCGGCCGAGTGTTCCTATATCGACGAGCGCGGCGCGGTCGGCATCCGTCTTAAATCGGCCGCGGCCATTGTCCGTACGTACGGCGAACAATGCCGCCAGACGGCACTGCCCCATATCCAATCTCCTCGCCGGCCCGCCAGACCAAAGTCAGCCCCACAACCCGCATTATTGCTGCCAACGTCTGACGTACGCCCCAAACCACGCGAGCCGGGAAGCTGACAGTTCCTTCGAACTCGTCCGTTTAGAAATGGGAAATCGATCCGTTTTGACTTCGACCAAGAAATAAAGCAGATTTCATTTTGACAAGATTTCAGGAGAAATAAATGAATATCGAACAAATATTCTCACGACCAATTACGACAACCGAGCATCCTGATCCCACCGAGACACGGCGCTACATTCGTGACAATGACGGCTTTTACGGTTACGATTACGTTTTTGTGGAAGACGCCACCTGGAACGCCTTGTGCCATATCGCCGGCAATCGCGGCTGCACGGTCGACGAGCTTTGCTGTCACATCGATTTGAATTTCGCGCTTGGCGAACCCTTTGCTCCCGCGGCCCGCGCTTATGTGCTGCACTACATCGCCGAACACATTCCCGACAACAGTGAATTGCCAACCACACTCCAGCAATTCCTCAGCGGTCTCGCCGTGAGCCGGAGTGTGCAATGAAAAAAGCTCCCACCACAACCCCCGATGCCGAACTCGGCAAACTCAAATCCGTCATCGATATTCAGGTGGCGGCCGTCAAGCGCGATCTCGCTCAATGGCTCGACCAAAAGTACGGTTCCGGGCACCGCGCAGCGATCCAGATCGCACTGCTTGAAACCGCGTTCGACCGCCACCTGGCCGATCGCGCCGCCGTGCCATCCGAGCTTCACGCGGCAGCCGCCGATGCTCTCGACATGATCCAGCCCATTCTGCGCCACGCGGTTCAGCGGCGGCGCGTCGTCCTTCACAGAACCACATCACCCACGACGCGCGCCATTCCGATCAATGACGAAGAACTGGCCAACCGCCTCACCGAAATGCTCAACGTGCTCGATGCGATCGCGGCGCCGCTGCCAAAAGACGCCCTCTTGCGCCAGTTCATCGACGATGCCGCCGATCCGCTCGGCGCGCTGCTCGGCTATTTTGTCGGCGCCATTGAGCAACCCGCCGGGTTGCACAACACCGCGCCCTCCAAATGGGTGCCCTTTCCCCTAGTTTCCGGCTCAGAACCAGCGCCAGATCCGACCGATCCTCCGATCACGCCATTCGAAGTCGAGGAGTGGTCATGACCGACCCCGATCCTCCAAACAAAGTCATCAAACCTCCACTTACCGGCGGCCACGGCAAACAGACCACAGGGCTCGTTTCCGGGGCCGGCGAGGACTTCGACAAAAAACTCGCGGCGTACAAACAACGGATGAAAGATCGTACTCTCGCTATCAAAATACATCTTACCGAATTCATCGAACGCACCCTATCCCCGCCCGATGATACGTGCGTAACAGCCGCTCTGCTGGAGCTTGGCTTCGAACGCCGGCTCGATCTGCACGGCGAAGAGGATGCTAAAGACCTGATCGATCGCACCTTCCGTCGTGTTGTCAAGGAACGTCGGGGCCCGGTGCAATGAGCGCCACCCCCAATTATGACGGCCACTGCATCACCGAACGCGAAACCCCGCATGGATATTGGTGGCGTTACTCACATGCTGATGGCGAACCTGCCGATACGCTGACTGCAGTCATCATGATCGCCGGAGAGGTCGCGGCCACAGAAGCCCGCCGGCGCGGCAAAACCTATATGGTGGCCCGAGCGGCAAGCGGCGCCGATACCGTCTATGTCTTCGCATGCGATCATTCTGACGCGCAGAATACCGCGATCAACGTGATGTTCGAATTCACGCCAGCCGGCAGGCGCATTCGCCATCCCGGCACTCGTACGGCCGCCCGGCATTGAAAACCTGGAAGCTGGCTAAAACCATCAATCGCCGACAACTTTGATCCAATCCGGCACTCGGCAATGCTAACTGGGAAGGTGAGTTCAGGGTAGCTGATGTTGAAACGCTAATTGAGATCGATTCTCAAAGGGGATTAAGCAAGTTGATGTCGCACCAAGCAGCAGAAATTATTTTACAGGGTTGCGGTAACACCTGAAAATGAGGCACATGATGGCTGCATGAAGAGGTTGCATTCCGCTCAATCTCAGCCTGGCGACCAATTGCCGGCTGCGAGTGCGACCTACACTGACGTCGACATATTCCGGCCCACCATCAACCCCCAAGAGGTGTTTGCCGTTGCCGGCGACGCCCAAAACCTCCCGGAATACGCCGAGCCGGAGACCAATCTTTTTGTATGGTCGTATACGGTACGGTTCGCCAATCTCGGGGGTCAGCCGGTACAGCTGATTGGCCGAAAATGGCTGATCCGTGACGGGAAAGGCAAAGTCCAGAATGTGCTGGCCGCGAGCGTCGGTGGCCTGCAACCGACCCTGCAACCCGGCGATATCTATGCCTATGAAAGCGGGGTCCCGCTGTCCACCTCACGGGGGGACATGATTGGCGCTTTTGGGTTTCGCAGAGCCAACGGTACGCTGTTCATTATCGAAACCCGACGCTTTGAATTGCCAGCGCCCGAAAATCTACCGCCCCGCATATCGACTCCTCCGACGTCATTCGACAATGAACAGGATGTATCGATCTTCGCTTCGCACCTGAAGCAATACCGGAACGAGATCGCTCACGACCGGCCCGCCGAGTTGCGCATCAGCCATTTAAAGGAGATGTCCTCAACCGGACACCGCCATATCATACGCTATCTGCTTCGCGATTTTCTATTCAACCAGAGCAAGAAAACCCTCATCCCATTCCGCAAACTGGCGCGAGGTCTGCCCAACATTTCCGCGCGCGATATCTTCATCAGCCGCCCATCGCAAAGTCAGAAACTTGATATCGTGATCAAATGGTGGCCGGATCCCGACGACATCGAATTCCTCGAGTCTTATGACCTGATCATCGATATGACCGCCAAACCGAATTTGACCGGCGTCCGCCTGCTCGCCGCTTATGAGGTTTTGCAGAAAATCGACCTGGCCGATCCAGCGCTGAGCGACACCGATCGTTTACGTCTCGCCGCACGTCTAGTCGGAACCTATCAGCGACTTCAAAAACAAAACCTGCAAGGTGTGCAGCTCGGCAGTACACCGCAATTGCGACTTGCCCACCGCATCGTAAAAGCTAACCAACGGCGGCCCAAGCAGCCTGCCACGAATCATAGCTCGAAGGACTCCACATAAATTTTACAGACATCAGACTAGACATTTCATTTTATCAACCTTACCCTCGTGCGTGCTAGTCGACCGCATCAAAGGGCGGTCGACCTACGGAGGGTAAGAAGTTGCCGAATTTTCCAAAGCCTCCGGCGCTTACTGAGTCGGAGTTTTCCACACAGATTCGCGATTCCATATCCCTCCAAACCCCTAATTTCGACTGTCGGTGGAAAATATCCGCATCCGAAACGAGCCAGTTATTTCAATTGGCTGCGAAGCACGCGCCCCATCCACAGAATCAAATCATGGACAAGCCATAATAACTCGGCCAAAGCCATCCTGTGTGTCTGACAAGTCACAAGCGCAGGAAAGCACCATGTCGATCAGCACAAATGCCGCCCACCAACGCACCCGTAGGCGCCGCATTGAAAATGCCGGCATGCAAGAGGTGCTGTTCAAGCTATCCAAAGACACGATCGCGCACATCGACGCGATCAAAGCCCGCTGCGGTCTTCGTAATCGCGGCGAAGTCCTCGAACACGCAAATTCAGCAGAGGAATTGCTGAAATTATTCAAACTCAGGAGGGGAACCGCCCAGCAGTAAAGCCCCAGAACGCGAAAGGCCGCCCTGCAAGGCGGCCTCTCGGTAATCTTGTTGACGGGCCTTTTCGGCAACCGTTGGGCAAAGCATCAGACCCAGTCTAGCCAAAAAATCCCGTCGTTGTCAAATGGAAATCTGCATTTCCATTAACAGGGTTGGTTCGCCCAGTGCAAGGCAACCCCTATGGAGGAAGCGATGGAAGTCATTGGTGCCCAGGCGAACGCATATTCCAGTCATCTTCGACTGGCTACGACCGCTATCTGCGCAGCTTTGACCATGATCCCTGCTCGCTCCCGCCAGCCAACACTCCGCTGCAGTTCACAATATTACGGACCAGCAGCGGAGCATCACCCATTCAGCATATGAGCTGCTGAACTCATTCGAACAAAGGAGGCAAGCCATCCAGTAGAAACAACCCAGAAAAACGAAAGACCGCCTTGGCGGGCGGTCCTCGTTAATTCTTGTTGACGGGCCTTTTCAGGCAACAGTTGAGTTCTCGCAGCCCTCAACCTAGCCAAAAGACGCCGTTCTTGTCAAACGGAAATTGGCGTTTCCGTTAACAGGAGAGGCTTGCCCGTCGCGATCCAACCAGTATGGAGGACGACGATGAACATTGATAATAGCGCCAATGAGGCGCCACAGGAGAGCTTTGCCCAATCGCCGAGTCGCGCAAACGGATGCCGGCGGGTCACACTCGAGATGCGGGCTTGGCTCGACCGGGCCGACAGCTTCAAGGGGCTGCCGCAGGGCACCGCAAAGCCGCTGACGTTCCTTTACGCCTTCAAGGAGGCCGTGCCCTATCTCGGCTTGCCACGGGACGCCTACAAACTGATCGATTGGCTGATGACCAAATACTGCAGCAAGCCGCAGGATTGGGAGGAAGGCAGCCGGCCCATTGCATGGCCCCAACTGCGCTATCAGGCGGAGTTTCTCGGTCTGTCCGAGCGGCGCACCCAGGCCCTCAATCGCGCGCTGCAGGAGGCCGGTATCTTCGTCATGCGCGACGACCCGCAAGGCCGGCGCTATGGCCATCGCGACCTCAAGACCGGCCGCATCATCAAGGCTTTCGGATTCGATCTCTCGCTGCTGATGGAGCGCCACGAGGAATTCAAGAAGATCGCCGCCGACGCCCAGATCGAACGTAACCGCATGAAAAAGCTACGGCAGCAAAAGACCATGGCCCGCAAGGCCATTGACCAGGCGGCGGAAGAGCTGGTGGTACAGGGCTATGACAGCGAGGCATTGCAGCGCCTGCTACATGAAGCCGCCGAGCTGGTCAGAGCCGGCAGCCAGTGCCACCGGTCCGAAGAGCTTACGCTGGCTGTGAAGGCTCTGGAGCGCCGGCGGGACGAGATCCAGCGGATGCTGAGCGACCTCATTAAACCTGTGGATATGACACCCATGGGTGTCGAAAACGACACCCACAGTACATCTACAACCTTAATAGATAATGATTATAATCATACTGTAATCGCAGCCAAGGACTGTAGCGGCCTGGCGACGCCGTCGGTTCCAGACGACCAACGGTGTTCCAAGCCAAAGTATCTGTTTCCAGAAACCCTGCATGTCACCCCGGCAGCACTGGTCGAGTTGGCCCCGCGGCTGGCGCCCCATATGCCGGCGCGAACCAGTGCCAAGGACTGGCCGGCAATCGTCGAGGCTGCCCTGATTTTGTCCGGCGAAATGGGCATCAACCACACGCTCTGGACGCGGGCCTGCGCGGTAATGGGCCGCGAATATGCCGCGGTCGCCATAGCGATCATTTCGACTAGACGGGTAGGACCAAACCGCGAGCGCGGGGAGATCGAGTCACCCGGCAGGTATTTCTCCGGCATGCTGCGTAAGTTCGAGAAAAACCCGCAGGACTTACGCCTCGCCCCCACGCTTTGGAAGCTTAAGGATGAGACCTGGGGCACCCAGGGCCACAAGGAACGGCGGGAAGTTGAGAAAGCACAGCGGAGATCCTCCGCGGCCGAGCCAGTGATGGCACCGGTTCGTCGTTTCATACCGGTTCAAACGGCGCAGCCGCCTCGCCCGGCGGCCATATTGACGCCGCCGCCCGCGCGAACGGCACTCCCCGCGCCTGCCGATAGCACCTCAGCCGCCTCCGCGAATTCCAAGTACTGGCGGCCATCACCGGCGTTGCTCGAGGACGCGCGACAACACGGGCTTCGGATTCGACAGCAGCAGCAACGCTGCGAGGAGCAAACCAGATCCATGCCCACAAACCCGAATGACGGCGCCCTGGCTTTACCGCCGAATAAAGACAAGAACTGATCATCCCGCTTCGGGATTTGCAGAATCACCATCGAGTTGCAACATTCGTGTCGAAACATGAGCGGGCGTGAACATGGGAGAAACCGGCACTGACACGCCTTTAGCGGAGGCACGCAGGATGCTCGACATCTTCGCCAGTGTCGGAGCCGAACGCTTTCATGTGACCTGGACCAATGCCGACGGCGATCCGCGCCGGTCCCGCTCGCTACGAAGCTCGCTGCGGTTGCTCGATGGTCCATTGCCGCAACCCGAAAATGAGGACTGGCTCGACGCCATCCACATTGCCCGCATTGGCGCCGCCGATCTTAATCACATACTGCCGGCTCTGCTCGAGACCGCGGCCGCCGACCACCTCAATCTCAATCTGCGCCCTTACGCCGATGCCGCCTGGTTTATCCAGCTCGACGATATCAGTGCCGACACCTTGGCCCGCTGCTCGCCGGCCATGTTTCTCCAGATCGAGACCTCATCAGGCAACCATCAGGCCTGGCTCGCGTTGCGTGGCCGGCATGACCGCGAGCTTGCCTGCCGCGTTCGCCGCGGCGCCGGGACCGACATCACGGCCAGCGGGGCGACGAAAATC
Source organism: uncultured Alphaproteobacteria bacterium (assembly GCA_963846635.1). Lineage (GTDB taxonomy): Bacteria > Pseudomonadota > Alphaproteobacteria > ATCC43930 > CGMCC-115725 > AP-15. The sequence goes on from CAWJXM010000054.1 coordinate 140,217, forward strand.
GCGGGCTCCCTGAACTTCAAAGTCAAGTATGCGCCGGATTATCCGCGCGTCATGATCCGTGCTGCACATCCTGGCCGCATCACCAACATCGATGAGCTCGATCGGCTTGGTATTGTCGCGCCGCCGGAAACATTCAAGGCTACCTCCCCTGCCCGGCTCTGTTCACACGGCACCGACAAATGGCCGAGCTATGCCATGTGTCTCGACAAGGCGCCGCCCAACAGCGCCGGCACCGGTCCCGACCGCAGCCGCGCCGATTACTGGTTCTGCTATCTCGCACAACAATGGGGGCACGGAGAAAGCGACACCGCCGATCGCTTAATGCAGGAAAGCCCGAAGGCGCGGGAAAAAGGCAAAAGCTACGCCGCGCAAACCGCACGTCAGGCCGCGGCTGCTGTTGATCGCCAGCGGCAATCGGGTTCCACAACTTCCGTGCGTTACTTGCCTGCCCGAAATAGTTCCTCTAGACAATAATCCAGAGAAGACTCTCAGTAATTCTGGAGGTCGTATCCAATAAACAGCTTCTCGTTTTAAGCATATCGTGCTGCTGTTCGTTCGAATACCGCTTGGAACCGGAAACGCCATCAAGCAAAGAGGAGCACATTCATGTCGGGTAGTTTGAGCAAAGTCACGCTGATCGGAAATCTCGGCAAGGATCCGGAAATTCGCAGCTTTCAAAACGGCGGGCGCACCGCGCATTTCTCGATCGCCACAACCGAGAACTGGAAGGACAAGCAGAGCGGCGAGCGCAAGGAACACACCGAATGGCACCAGGTCGCCATCATGAGCGACGGACTCGTCACCGTCGCCGAGAAGTATCTCAAGAAAGGCAGCAAGGTTTACATCGAGGGCAAGCTCGAAACCCGCAAAAGGACCGATAAGGACAATCAAGAGCGATACACGACTGAAGTCGTGCTCTGCCCCTACCCCGGCGAATTGATCACGCTCGACGGCCGCAAGGGCAAGCCCGGCGATATCGGCACCGCCGGCCAGCCTGAAGTGCACGAAGCCGCAGCGTAACTTAACATCATTCGCGTTACTTGACCGACGCGTCGTCGCGTTCGTAATCCGGTTCGCGGTTGGCATCGGGTGCCGTCGGCGGGGACCCGGCGGGCGGCGTCGGCACAAGACCAGCGACGCATTCGACAAACTGCCGCGCCCTGTCGACGGCCTCGCGAGCCCTCTCGACGGAGATGTGAGAACCAGGGCCGGTTTCATAATCGGCAATCGCTTTGAGATCGTACGTGCGTCCAAGGAAGGCGCGAATTTGATCGTCAACGCGCGGATCGTTTCTCACTAACCGACGAAACTCTCCCTGCAAACCGCCATGGCTTTTGTAGATGCGCCCAGTGGTTTCGAAGATGAGAGCCTGCGCAGCATGAAACCCGGCCAGGTATGCGGTGCGGCCGGCGGCTTCATAAAGACCACTGTCGAAAATCGTCTCGGCCTGGTCGAGAAGCTCCCGCGCTTTGTCGAGATAAGCGCTGGTTTGCTCCTTCACAGATCGACGCCCTCCGCCCGGATCGCGTACATCAGCGGCATGCGCGGATCATTGTAGAAGCCAGCCGGATAGACCATTGCGTGAATGAATGCCCCGGTTTCGTCGAGAATGACGCTGCTGAGATCGGCTAGCCGGTATAGTTCGGCGATGCGGTCGGGCATGTCGCGCAGAAACACCGCGACGTCATAGTCGGAATCCTCCCGCGCATCGCCACGGGCGCGCGAGCCATACAACATCACGCGCTCGAGCCGCTGGCCGTAAATTTCGTCCAGCGTAGCGCGAAAGCGTTTCAAGATCGGATCATCAGATCGCATTATAATATTCTACCACACACGTTGTTAATAACAATTACATGTCGTAGATATTCGCCCGGCATCACCGTAGGCAGCAATCGCCCGTCAGGCCTGTTTGAGCTCGATCGTGCGGCGCTTTCATTTCGCCATCCCGTGACGTAGGTGCAACATATAGAAAAATAGGCGTCTTACGGTCCAACGGCGGCAGTTGGCAACATTGACCGCGCAATCGCAAAAGTGCAATTGTGCTGTCGTGCAGTTGTGCACAAAGGCACAACGGAGGGGGTGCACAGTGAACCAGGACATGAGAATCGTTGCCGTCGCGATCAATAAAGGCGGCGTTGGAAAAACCACCGCCAGCAAAAGTCTTTCCACCGCTGCAGTGGCGGCGGGCTACAACGTGCTGTTGCTCGATATGGATAGCCAGGAAAACTCCCGGAAATGGGGAACCCGCCGCAAAGAACGAAATCCCTACAAAATCCTGCCGCTCGTCAAATTCACGACCGAGAGCAGCCTGCCTGATGAGCTCGAACAGGCCAAACGTGCCGGCTGCGATCTTGTGATGATCGATACACCGCCCGGGCGTAGCCCCGAATCCGTCGCCGCCGTCGAATTTGCCGATCTCGTGCTGATCCCCGTTGAAGCGGACGATCAGGATTCCTTCGACGGCATTCCGAAAACGGCCCGGCTGGCGCGCTCGAGCGACACGCCCGCCTTCGGCATTTTGAACAAAGCGACACCCAATAGCCGCGGTCAGATCGAGACCGCCCGGCTGGTGTTCGAAGCAGCCAATGTGCCCATGTCGCCGGTTGTGCTTCACCGGTACAAGGAGCATCGGGATGCCAACCCTAAGGGTCTCACGGCGCAGGAATTAGTGCCGAACAGCATTGCATCCAAGGAAATCAGCGCTTTGTGGGAATGGCTTTGTGCACAATTGCAAATGGGCAATAATGCACAGGTGCAATCAAGCGCATCTACAGAAATGCAACCGCGCACTGCCACACAATCGAACTGACGGTGCACATTGGCAAACTTGCACATTTGCACAGGAGAACGGCATGAAATCAGATCGCAGCGCGGATTTTATCCGCAATATGACCGCGGAGGCGGAAGCAGAACCAGAGGCTCCGGTCAGCGCCCCAGCGGCCACTGCGTGCCGGAAGGTGGTTGATCAAGCTCCACCGCCGGCTTCGACCCCGCGAACCGGCCTGAAGCATATCGGCGGCTATTTCACCAGAGAGACCGTTGAGAAAGTGGCTTTGCTGCGAGTGCGCCTCAACCTCGACAATTCAGAACTGCTCAAGCGAGCCATCGACGAACTCTACGCCAGGCACCATGCCAATCGAGCTTTTGGCGACGCCTAATCAAGTGAACTAGAATGCACAAATGCAATTGTGCACAGGTGCACAAATAAACCATGTGCACAATCATAAGAGTGTGGGCCAATCGCATTGCCATGCACGATCGGCGAAGTTGCGATCGTGTATACAGTTGCCATTGTGCATTTGTGCACAATGGCACGCTTGAACAATCGATCACAGTTTATCAAGCCAATGCAAATGCCCGCCACGAGGCCCGTCCGGTCGCTTCTCGCACAACGCCGGCTGCCATCAATTGCCCCAGTAACCCCAGCGCCGCCCTCGGCGTGACTTGGATCGATTTGGCCAAGGAGACAGCGGTCACCACCGGCGCCCGCATTACCGCATCGAGAGCATCCGGCAGCCGGGAACGCGCGGTTTTTTGAAGATCCATGCGCTTTTTCTCGGCCTCCAGCAGCCGTGCCAGCTCGTGCAAGCCAATCTGCGCTGCGGACGTCACGCATTCGAGAAATTGCGCCATCCAATCAAGGCCGGTTTTCAGGCCCAGCCGGTGATGATACTGCTCGGGCGCTGACCAAAAGGGCAGGGGGATCAGCGCATTGCGGTTCTCATCGCACCATAAGCAGACGCCAAGGAACATCCCGTCTGGATCTTTATCCCTGACGCCAGGCTGGCACATCCAGTCGATGGATGCGCGGCCAACGCGGATCAAATCCGGCCCCTGTTCACGCCCGTAAACCCCGGCCAGCCAATCCTCGATCACACCGTCTTCGGAGCGTCCATAACCCAATGATTTCAAGGTCTTGAGGACCGCCTCAGCATCGGCTAATGGGCGCCAGGTGCGCAATTCACCGAGCCTGCGCCACATCCGCGCAAGAGTCAGCGCCCGGTTAGCGGCGGTATCGAGGCCGATCGCGCCGGTCGCCACCACGTTCTCAAGATCGGCATGCTGCGCCACTGTTGCCGGCAATACAGTCGCCAGCCGGTCGCCACGGGCAGCTGGGCCATAGGACATCACCAACCCATAATCCCGCAGTGCCAGATCTTTAGGGTGGATCCAGACGGAGGCATGACTTAGCCAGCCTGCCGCTTCGAGATATGACAGGCGCGCGCGCAGCCCTTCTATGACCACTGGCGAAGACATCTCCGCCTTTGCCTCAAGGCGCGCCAAGGCATCCTGGGCGCGGGCGAGGGGGGGTCAGCAGAGGATGGTGGTAATCGGGCTCGGCGAACGGTTTTCGCGACCGTGGGCGCCCAGGAGGATCAAGCTCATCCTCGGTTTCCCACACCGGCCGAAACCAGTCTTTCTCGTCGTCTTCCAACCCGTCTGACATTTTGCGCCAAAATTCTAAGTAACTGATTTAGCATATATCATAGACCAGTTTTGGAAGGAAAACGGCGGTTTCATTCGGTACGCCCGACAGATAAAAAACAGGTTATTTCAAACGTGCGCCGGGGAATGCCCACCCTTTTCGATCTCATGGAGCCGCTGCGTATGCTGGTCAACCGCAATGGCAACTGTTCGGACATCGGCTCGCAGGTTGCGTACATCGATCCGCATTTCCCCGATCTCCTGGGCAATGTCGTCAATCCGCTTGCGCATGGAAACCATGTACTCTGCCAGCGTGCCGATCTTGACGCCGGTCGCGCGCTGCCCAGCCTGCACTTCTTCTAGCCGCTTCCAGATCATATCGAGAGAAACCTCGCCCATGCCGCAAACATAGCACAGAATAGATTAACAACAATTATAATTTGAAGATAATCGAGCGCAGATTACTCGACTTTTCCCATGATTATTCAAGGACGTGGAGTATAACGCCGCAGCGAACAAACCGGCTTTCCCCGGCTTTCCCCGACCATGTTTCTCGCGAATTTTCAACCATGCGCGATGCTGGTTATTGAAGCACTGTTTTGTTCATCAAGTGCGGCAAGGTTTTGATACCAGTTTTTGGCAAGAAACTCCAAAAAATAGTTCTTGAAGCGAATCCGATAGCCTGTGTAAGGCGTGGAAAGAAGAACTGAGACGTTTTGCAGCAGCGAGATAGCTAATTGTCGGACAATTAACTCCTCGTTCCCGCCAGGAGCCATTCCCCATGGCCCGCCACAAGTGCGTTTATGACGGCGAACGCTTCACCGTCAAACGCTCGTTGAAACTGACGCCGGGCTTCGACGCGGAACTCGAAGCGGCCGCTGCGCGCGCGGGCGCGACATGGAGCGATTTTGTCCGCGAATTGCTGAGCCATCGCCTGGGCGCACTGGCGACGGTTGCCGGCACGCGGCGCGATCCGGAGACGATCGCCATCGTCCGCGCCATGGACCGCGCTGCGTTCGAAAGCAGCGCCGTGGGCAACAATCTCAACCAGATTTCGCGCATCGGAAATACCAACGGAGAATTTGGCCCGGCTCAGGTTAGGCAGATCGAAGAGTTGATCGCGCTGCTCAGGAAAGCAGCCCAGATGCACATTGCGGCGCTCGACCTGGTGCTGGAACGGCACGCGCTCGGCCGCGCGGCCGCGGCGGCATGAACGTTCGGATCACCATCGGCAAGGGCGTCACCGGGGCGGTGCGCTATTGCCTTGGCGAAGGCCGCCACCCGGTAACCGGAGAATTGTTGCCCAAAAGGGCCGACGGCAGCAGCCGGGTCGAATGGCTCGGCGGGACGGGTTCAGCTTCCCGATCGAGACCCTGGCCGATGTCGAACGCGCCCGGATCCTGATGGAACTGGATGCCCAGAACCAGCCGGTCCGCCGGGGCGGCTGGCGCTGCGAACAGGATTGCGTCCACCTGGTGCTGTCGTGGCGACCGGGTGAGCAGCCAACGCGGGAAGACGTGGAAGCGGCGGCGAAGGATGCGCTTGCGGCGCTCGGCATGGAGAACGCCAAGGCCTTGTTCTTCGTCCATAACGATGAGGACTATAGTCACATCCACATCGTCGCCTCGAAAATCAACCCGGCGACTGGCCGCGCCTACGATCTCAAAGGTAATTACCTGATCCTGTCGCGCTGGGCCGAGCAGTACGAGCGCGAGCATGGCGGTGTGATCAATCTGCGCCGGGCCGATATGAACGAATTGCGCGCGGCAATCCGGGACCGTGACGCGGGCGCGGTGCTCGAATGCATGACCCGGCAGCGGCCGACGATCACCGAAGATCAGATTCGAAGGGCGCTGCAAAAAGAAATCCATGCACCGCGCGGCGCATCCCCCGAGCAAAAGCAGAGCATCGAGGTCGACCGCAGCCGGTTTCAGGCCGAGATCCTCGCCCATCCCGACGTCATCCGGCTGCGCGAGGAGACGCCGGACGGACCGATGATCCGGTACACGACGCGCGCCGTGCTGGAGGCGGAGCAGCATGTGCTGCACGCCGCTGCGGAACTCGTAGCCGCCACCGGTCATGACGCCGGCGATGAATGTCGTGCGCAGATCGAGGGCAGCGCCAGATTTGCGACGATGACGCCGGAGCAGCTGCAGGCGTTGCGGCATGTCACGGCCGCCGGTGGGCTGGCGCTGATCGACGGGCAGGCGGGTACCGGCAAGAGTTACACGATCGCCGCGATCCGCGAGGCCTATGAGGCAGCCGGTTATCGGGTGATCGGATTGGCTCCCACCAATGCTGTCGCCGAGGACATGCGCAATGACGGTTTTGGCCATGCCGGCACGATCCATGCCGAATTGTTCGCGCTCGCCAATGGCCGCACGGCGTGGACGCGCAACACGGTCGTGATCGTCGATGAAGCCGCTATGGTGGAAACCGCGATCATGGCGCTTGTCGCCCGGTGGGCGGCCGACGCCGGCGCCAAGCTGATCCTGGCCGGCGATGACCGGCAGCTCTCGAGCATCAACCGCGGCGGCATGTTCGGGGTGCTGAAAGACCGCCATGGCGCTGCCACGCTGTCGGAGGTCAAACGCCAGTACAAGATCGACGAGCGCCGGGCCTCGGAGATGATGGCCGAAGGCAACTTTCATGACGCGCTCGGGATCTATCAGCAAAAGGGCGCCATTCATTGGACGCGCACCCAGCCCGAAGCTCGCACCATGCTGGTCGAGCAATGGGCGAAGGACAGCGCCGCGGCACCCGATAAAAGCCGGTTTGTCTTCGCCTACACGAACAATTCGGTCCGAGACCTCAACGCCGCGTTACGCGCCGTGCGCCAGGATCGCGGCGAGCTTGGGCCCGACCGCCTGTTCGACACGGCGCATGGGCCGCTGCCTTTTGCGGCCGGCGATCGCCTCCAGTTCACCGCCTCCGACAAACCGGCCGGAATTCTGAACGGCTTCGCTGGCACCGTCGAGACGATCGATGGCATGCATCTCGCCGTGAAGCTCGACGGGCGCAAGCCAAAGATAATCCAGGTCGATGCCGCCGCCTTCACCGAATTCCGCCACGGCTATGCCGGGACCATTTACGCGGGGCAGGGGAGGACGCTGCAGCAGACCTATTTGTATCATTCGGAACATTGGCGCTCGGCGCCGAGTTATGTTGCATTGACCCGGCACAAGGAACGGACCGATCTGTTTGTCGCCCGCAATACGGCGGCCGACATTAAGCAGCTAGGAAAGCAGATGGCGCGCATCGACGAGCGTCGCGCCGCCTCGATGTTTGAGCTCGATCAGCCCCTCGTACCGGTTGCGGCCCTGAGTGCGGCCGCGCTTTCGGCGAAATTTGCACCGGCGATTGCGCGGCGCGAACACATGCGGCGGCCGCCGGTTGCCGAACCCGAGGAGCAAATCATCGCCCGTGCCGTCGGCGACAATTACGGCCGATGTATGCAGACCGCTCCAGATATCGGCGGCGACCACGCTGTTCGCGGGCGCGATCGACACCGAAGTCACTCGCGCAAGGCCAGGTAGGGCCGAGGCAGCCCTGCACTGGCCGGTTTCCCAGCCTCGTCATCGATCACATGACGGGCCAGGATTCGCTGCAGACGAATCACTTTCTCTGGATGTTGCGACACAGCCGACGCAATCACTTCACCAGCCGGCGCCCGATCAACCGCGACGAAGGTTTCCACGCATCCGGCTAGGCTCGGCCGATGAACGGATTGGCAAAGCGCCCCGCGCGCCATGGATTGAATTCGGGCCAGCCGCTCCGGCGCCATCGGCAGCATCAACTCTGGCCAAACATTCCAGCCAACCGGATCTCACCGCCGACATCAACATGCCGCCACCGGCCATCGCGCCTCCGCCGCGGCAACAAGACTCTCCACCAAAAGGACAGACCTCGAGACCGGCGTCCCGCTCACCCAATCCGATCCGGCAACAATTTGGCGAGGCGAAGCGTAAGGTGACCCGCCGCGGCGATCAAGCCGAAGGGCCCCGGCAGCGCAAGCGAAAACAGCAGGACGACGGACGGCAGCTTTTTATCGCCGCCAAAGCGATGATCAGACGCCTGGCCCGGGCGGCGGGGTGGACCCGTCTATTTTTTGGGGAACGCGCAACTCATGCCGCGCCATCCCAGGACATGCACCTCGATCCGCGGTACGCCGGCTGGTACGCGGTGAATCTCAATTCCGGAAGCGCGATTTCCGACAATTACAATCAGAGCAATGCGAGTGGTCCGGCAGACTTTCCCTCTCTCAACCTCTAAACGCGTCGCTTTGACAAGCGCATGCCAAAGGCGCAGACCTGTGCCATCAAGAATACCAACAATGCCAACGACTAAATCATATCCCGGACCTACGGGTGGCAGCGGCCGTCACGCAAAGCAGCACGAACAAAAGCCAATCGTGCAGCCTGGCATTACATTAGACATCTTTACATGCAGCGATAAAATGACCGGCGAAGATGAGATCTACCTTCTCGTCGATGAACAAGACTACGCATGGTTCGAACAACAGGCACGGCTCTGCCAGATCACGGTCGATGAATATGCCTGTGCTGCTTCAGCCGAGAAGATGAACCCGTACGGTTTCAAGTTATCGCCGGATGCTTTTTACGCGACAACCATGCCGCCCGCGATCAGGCGCACCTTGCACTAGAAACGGAGGATCCATGGAGGCCGACAATCAGCAACCACCGCCAACTCATACGGCCTACGCTTTCAGTCGCTCACCGGACGACCCGCCGGAAAGGGTCATGCTCGGCCCCATAACCCTATTGGAAAACGGACACATCATGGGCCGTTTCCCCAGCGTGCCGACCGGGCATTGGGGGTGGCGATGGTACGCAGTGCCGATTGGCGAAACGCCACCGCCTTTGCCGCAGGAGCGCTCGCCGAAAAGGCCGGCGCAGCAATCCAAGGCGGCGCCGGACAAGCCGGTGCAGAAATCCCAGCCGCTGCCCGGCGAGGAGGAGGACGGACCGCAGGGATTTTTCAGCGGCGACGATGACAACCGATGACATTCGACGCAGCCTCCGACGAATTGCAGCGCGAGGAATATGCCCGCTTCGCCGCCGCCGTGACGCCGCGGTCCGAGCAGCTGCGCTCGATGACAGTCTCCATGCTGCGCGTCGAGGCGGCGGCGCTATGGGAGGCGCTCGGTCATAACCTCGTAACACCGCCAGACGCTGCCGAGCTCGTGCATGTCCTGGGCGGCCGCAAGTACATCACCATGTGCGGCAATCCCATCGAGCCTCAGCCCGCCGGCACGAGCACGCTGCGCCGGCTGCGCGACCGCGTCGTCGCCGGCAGTGCCGACCGCGGCTTTTACATTTCGGTGCGCGGTTTCACCGCTGAAGCGCGGCACTTTGCCGAAACCGCGCCGGTCCAGCTGCTCGATAGCGAGCAGTTCATCCACGCCCTCGGCCGCACCCGCAACGCGGTAAAGATTTCGCCCGTGTATAAAGCGATGTGCCGCTATTGCGGTGACATCGTCCGGCATTCGCTCGACAACAGCGCGCCGAAGCGCTGCACCAACGGCCATACCGTCCCGCAACCGATTGCCCGCGCCGACTTCGAGAAACCGCCCGCAAGCGGACCTGCTCAGCAAGCTCCTGCCATGCTGCCCCGAGTTTTTGGGCCGACTGTCAAATACCGCGACAAGAGTCCTAAAGCCGCGCGTAAGCGCGCGATCAAGGCGCACAATTACCGCCGGTGGAATGCCCGGGTCTCACGTTTGACGTATCCCGGCGAGCCATAAAGCTGTCGCTTTATAGCCAGCTTCATCACCGTTTCGCCATAATGCTGGATTGCCTCTGTCCCGCGCGGATCAGTGGCTTTGCCCGCGGCCACCGCTTGGCGACCGTCCGGTGACGTCGCGGCCCCCGTCTTCGATCAGCTCACCTGTCCCTTTGTCGTATCGCACTTGCGCATCGTCGGTCTGCTCTTGCGAACTGGCGACGTCTTCAACAGCTTCGGCTGCCGAGTTGGCACGGCGGCGGTCTTGCTGTTTGTCGCCTCCGTCCGCTGGATTCAGCAATTCATCCTCGGCCGCAGACGAGGCTGCCTGGGTAGCTTCGATGCCGGCCGCCCGGCGCTCCTCTAAAGCCTGCAACACCGCTGGGTCGCGTTCATCGGCTTCGCGCGTCGGATCGTCGAGGATCCGCTGCACGCGCTGGGCGACATCGTCGCATGTCAAGGGCTGTGAATTTTGCGTCTTGTTTATCTGCTGGTCGGTAATCCATGCCAAGGCCACCGTGAACGCCGATCCGTCAATAATCGCGTCGTACAATTCATCCAGCGTATCAGCGTGGCCAAGCACCTGCTGACCGGTGGGCAGAAGGTATTTCAGCTCGAATGCCGGATCCTCGATTTTGTAGATGCGAAACACGGCAAACCCGCCTTGCCACGGCTCGATGTCATAGTGTGAATACAGGCCGTGATCATTCTCCTGTGCCAGGATCTCTTCAGCAAGCTTCGCTTTGACGCTTTGCCCGGGTTCGACCGCGGACTCCCGGTCCTGCGCGCTGGCGCTTTGCGTCGTCTCAACCGTCGGCGGTTCCAGATACTCGTTCACGGTCTGCAAGCGGTCTCTGAGCTCGTCGAGCCGGCGCATGGCGTTCTCGAAGTTCTGCTCGCGGGTCTGATCCATGCCGAACAAAGCACGAGGCGCGAAGGCGCCTTGGATCGGCCCCGGCGGACCTGCAACCGCCCCGACACACTGCACCGCCATCCCATAGGCCTGCCGCAAAAGCGCAGCGTCGGCATCCGGGGGTATCGGCTGATACACCGCGGCCCAGGGATCGTAATCGATGGACTCTTTGCTCATTGGTGTATCGCCGCTCAAGCCACGGATCAGGGCCTCGGTTTCTTTTCCGCGCGACTGGCCGCGCCCATCCGCGGCGTCGAGGATATCGAGCAGCCGCCTGTCGCCCTGGCTGTCGAGCGCCAGACAAAGATCGATGCACCGGTTGCGCACCGCTTCCAGCACCCCAAGATAGTCGCAGCCGGGATCCACAGCCACCTGCAGCGCCTGGCGCATTGCATCGATCATCTCCCGGTCCAGCGGCGGCTTTTGCCACTGCACATAGTCGTGGATCGTCGCCGCTGCATCCGCGTCCCCGGTCATGCGGACATATTGCTGCGCCAGCCCCCGCACCGAATCTCGGTACTCCTCCCGCGCTCTGACTGCCGATAGCTTCGCCAGTTCCTCCAGCCGCTCTTCCGGGCGCTGATATTCGTGGCGCAGCTCGCGCATCAACTCCGACAGCGACCGGCCGGGCACCCGGCCGCGATGCTCCGGTGACACCACGCTGACCGGCAACTGGCTCTTGTCGGCACTGGCGCGCATCGCATGAAATTTGTGCGCCATGTCGTCGGTGTCGAAAATGCTCCGGTTGACATCCACATGGCGCGGATCCGGAGAATTCCAGTTCTCATAGAGGCCCGTCGCCTTGGCGAGACGCCCGAACCGGATCTCGTGATAATACCCGGCATAGTGCAAATCGCGCGGCCTCAGCGCCGCCGGATCCGGCAGACCGTCTTTTTCAATTCGGGTCAATCCGTCATAAATCGACTTGAGCGCCTGCTGCTGTTCCCGTGCCTGGATCTTCCATGTCTCGGGGTCGAGATTGCGCACCGCCGCCTTGAGATGTCCCATCAGGACCGACAGGTTCGTCGATGTTACCGGCGCCGGCGGCGTTATTCCAATCTCCGGATGGACATGTACGGCCCGTGTTTTGATTAGCGTCCGAAGCACGTCGTCGAGCCGGGCCAGCGTTGTTCCCGGTTCGCCGCGATCGCGCGTGAACCCTTCCGCGCAGCCGGCCAGTTCGATCAACTGCATGGCTGCGGCATCGCGTGCCGCCTGACGCGCCAGCCCGTCATCCAGCGCCTGCGGATTGGTGGCGGCCGCGTGATAGATTTCGGCGTGCTCGGCGTGCTCGGCGGCGACACCGAGCCAGCCGATGATCTGCTGCCGCGTCGGCTTCCGCGGGCCCATCCTCGCATTCCGTTCCGGGCTGTCGGCTCAGGCCTGCAGATGCGATCCGACGCTGTCGCGGCGGCCCAGTTCATCCCGGTAGGGTGAGGCCAGCAGCGGCCCGATATGGTTCAGCAATTGGTCGAGCGAACGATCGAGATCCAGAACCAGCGCTTCCACGTTCAGCGCGTGGTGAAATTCGTCGGCCAGGCTGTGCTGCCGCCAGAACAGGGTTTCCTCATCGAGCGCGTCTCCAAACCGTGCGGCGATCACCACATCGATCGCCTCGCCGGCCAATTCCTCCGGTGCTGGACAGACCAGCAGAGCTTCCGCGCCTTGCCCGCGCCCGATTGCGGCGATGTCCTTCACACGAGCATGCAGCTCGCCGATCGACCGCGCGACGGCGCCGGCCTCTTGCTTCGTGTCCAGTATCTGAATGCGGGTTTGCTTGTGGTCCATTGCGCCAGCTATAAGTTATTATTGGCGGTGCTTCGGAAGACTTCGAACAATATACACCAATGCCATCGAGCCCACCAGCGTTACCTATAGGGCTCAGCCTCTACCTGCCCCATTTATCGTCAACTTATATCCAGATATGGAGGCGTGATCCCCCAGTTTTCTGCTTGCGCCGAAACGCCACCACCGTCAATCGCTGGATGTGGCAGGGCTGTTCAACGCTATGGGATGACAAGAAGTCTGAGCAGACTGTCGACGCCGGCGAGGGCGGCGCGGTAGCGGTCCTGGCTGAGCGTGCCGGAGCGGTTGGCCTTGAGGATGTTGAAGGCGAAACTGCGCAGGCGGGCGAACCCGCCGGGATTGGAGCGGATGCGCGAGCGGTCTTCGCCGAAGGTGACGTCGCGGCTGGAGTGGGAGGTGGTCTCGATCCGCCAATGCGCGCGCACCGCCTCGGCGGCGCGGGCAGCGGTGAGTGGGGTATTCGCGACGTAGAAGGCGGTCTCGGTGGCGTCGCGCAGCAGCCCGGTCCTGGCATCGCGCGTGAAGACATCGCGCTCGACCCGGATGACGGCAGCGACGTGGGAGTGCCAGTCGGTGTCGGCCAGTTTGTCGGCGGGATCGAAGACGCTGACGGTGCGGGTTTCGTCGCGGTTGCGACCCTTGTTGCGGCTATGGGCTGACCCGAGCGGCGCCTCGGTTGCGGCGATATCCTGGATCTGCTGGTGCAGGGTCGGTTGGTTGTCCTTGGTCTGGACGATCCGCGCGATGTTGGCTTCTGCCGCGACTTCAAAGTGTTTTTTTGGCAGTGCAGCGCATCGAGCGTGACGATGGCGCCGTCGGCGACGCCGAGTTCGGCGAGCACGGTCTGCGCCGCCGGAATCTCGTTGGATTTCTCGGCGATGTCGACATGGGCAAGGACGAGGGCGGTCTCGGTGGCGAACGCGCTCAGCACCTGGGCGGCAGCGCGGTCGTTGAAATTGTCAAAGCTGCCCCGCAGCGTCTTGCCATCCAGCGCGATGCTGCCCTGCCCGGGTGTCGCGCGTGCGGCCTGAAGCAGGGCGGCATGGCGACGGAATACAGCCTCGACCGCCGCCGGATCGAGCCCCTTGAGGATGGAGCGGATCGCGGTGTGCGCGGGCGCGCGGCGCCACTTCAGACCAAAGGCGGCGTTCAGCTTGCGGCGATTGACGTCGATAAACGTGACGATGCCTCGATACGAGTTCCCGCCGGTCACAATGGCGAGGATGGAGAACAGCAGCACGTGCGGCAGTTTGTAGATTTGCCCCTGCGCCCGGCGTGGATCAGGAACTTCCGCCAGCAAGCCCAGCAACGGCGCGAATTCGGTCATGGCAACCTCCGACACGGATGCCATCCCAGGAATCAGAGATCCGCCAATTCGTGAATCCCCTTTCCTATCCGGCGCTTCACTTCGCCCATCCTGTGTTGCAACGCGGACTCACTTCAGCCCATCCAGCAGCGTTGAACAGCCTTGCTGGATGTGGCGTGCGCAAACGCGCCCAAGTTTTTCTTAAGGGTTAAGTATTTGACCAAGGAAATTTTGCCTGTTAAAAAACCAAAGGCTGGAAATACGGCAATGACTACAGAGGTTACTTTATCAGATAAAATTGCAGCAGTGGGCGTAGCGCTGATCCTTGGCGGTTTGGCGGTCGGAATAAACCATTTTCAAAAACCGGACGGCGAACTGACCAGTCAAATTCCTGTAACCCCCACGCGGGAACTTACAACAATCCAACAAACCTGTGTGCCGAGCACACCTGTATACAATCCAAAAGGGAAACGCCGCACAGCAAACACGCATTCTCCAAAAGCCGGATAATCAATCTATTGTGTCAGTGCCTGAGCTGTAGCTCGCGGCGAAAGCCGCATAAAGTATCTTATGACAAGCGGCGCGAAAATTAACCAACACCCATTTAATATACAGTGCATCAATTCACACTGAAAGTAAATCTTTGTCGTTGAATTAACCAAAAAACAGCGTCAGCATTGATATGTGATAAAATTTTTAGATACAGCAAGCCAGTTCGCACACTTCAAGCGTGAGCTATCGCGTAACTCACCCGTAGAGTCGCGCTCAATATTTTGCGACGACGGCCTTATTCGTACTGATTATTATAACGGACACAACGGGAAATTCATTTTAAGCGCGCTTTTCACGAATGGTACGCGCCGCAAGCCGGGTTCTTTTGTTCGATTGTTGACAAAGCCGGGGCCGGTATGACGCGCGAAGAATTGATAGCGAAGCGCGCGGAGAACCGCGCTCCTATCGATTCAGTAAAACGAAAAAAGTCAGATATGTTCCGCCTTTCGACAGATGAAATCGCCCAGCTAAAAACAATTCAGTTAGCGCGTAACCTTCCTACACTCCGCGCGCCGTTGACACGCGCGATCAAGACTGAATGTCACGCGGTAATAACCGAGGGCGTGGGGATGATGAGCCGCCCTCCGGCCAGAAACGGCAAGCTGCCGGGGCATGGTCTATGAGACCGGGTTACGGTTCAACACGGGCAATGTGGGTTGATCGGGAAAACCCGAAGTGGCGGGCGGTTTACGATAGTCTGCCACATGACGACGCTTGGCGATCTACCGGCGAGCTATTCACGCTCGCGCAGAAAATCGGCCTCGTTCGGATTGGCGACAACATGGGCGGTCTGGTCGGCACCATGAGAAAACACAATCTCGCGGAGAGTCGTCCAGCCGCGAAGGGACTGCAACACCGGCTCCTAAGCTCGGAGCGCTAAATCAACATCTGGTGTTTTTCCGCGCGGCGGATATTTCAAATTTTGCCGCATAAGCGCCAATATGACAAGCGCGATAAAGGCTTCGTGAAGCCACAACGCGGGCGATCAAGTTGAGACACGGCGCGGCGCGGTTTTCGACTTGCCGGGCGGGTCGACTTGGCGTAGCGCTAGACTTGATCAGTCGTACGATAGCTTGAGGCCCGCACATACAAAATATGGTAATTCTTACGAGGGACTGCGTTGCGGGTTAGGTGATCGCCGCCGAAAGTATTCCAACCAAGCGCGGTTCATGTCGAGGCTGCCATGCGTCTTGCCGGTGAAATTCCCGCCGCATAATCCTGTTCATCACACAGTGTGCGGGCTCTAATAGATTGGCATCAATGCGCCTGATCGAATGCCCTCGCATTCGATTACCACTCCGGTCGCCGAAAAAAGCGCCCGTCGGGTGAGTACGCAGGCGCAAAAAACCAAAACCGTTAAAAAGCGAAAGCCCGCCGCGGGTCGAGACCCCGCGAGTTCGATCAATTTTCTTGCGCGTATCCGGGTGCAGTGCAGATCGGGTTCCGAGAGACCGTGAGGGCAGCCCGATGTATCCGCGAAGAAAATTGCTCTCACCCTGCAAAACAAGACCGATGACCAGCGCCGCAAAAGGCGGCTCCTCGTAATTTTGCTGCTTTTTTTACTGTTTCTTTTTAGAAGAAAAAAAGCAACAAAATTCCTGCGGTGCTTTGCCGCCGAAATGGCGGCAAACTTTTGACAGCGTAAGTCATCGGTCTTCTTTTACAGGGCGGAAGTCCCGACCCGCGGCGGGCTTTCGAATACAGTCTTATACATGCTCACTCAATCCCGAATGGGCATCAACCAAGAAGAAGGAGGTCATCTGTCTGGAAGTCTCAATAAAGTAACTCTTATCGGTCATCTCGGCAAAGACCCGGAAATCCGTAGTTTCCAGAATGGAGGGCGGGTTGCCAACCTGTCGATCGCCACCAGTGAAAGCTGGAAAGACAAGGAGAGTGGCGAGCGCAAGGAGCGCACCGAGTGGCACCGCGTCACGATTCTCAGCGACGGTCTTGTAACCATTGCCGAGAAGTATCTGGCGAAAGGTGCCAAGGTCTATATCGAAGGCAAGCTCGAAACCCGCAAGTATACCGACCGCGACAACGTGGAGCGGTACACCACGGAGATCGTGCTGCGGCCTTATTCCGGCGAATTGATTTTGCTGGATCGTAAGGACGATGAGCCAGCGCCGACCCCGGCAACGAGGATGAACCGCCTCATGCCGACAACGACAACGAAGAACCGGCGCAGGCCAAGAAGGAGGCCGGTCAAAAAGGGTAAGTGAAGCCGGGGCAGGGTGTTCGCGCGTCCTGCCCCTTTTCACCATCAGCCAAGAGGGGGAGACGATGAAGAACAACACCTTACCACCAGACCCGGAGAAGATGAATGCGGATCGCGCGAAGCGTGCGCACGACATGATGCAGGAGTTTTGGCATGTAACTGATGACGTACCAGAGCATCCTTTCGCAGAAATTCTGTGTGATTTCATGCATCGGGCAGACCGCAACGGCGTTCATTTCGACAACAATCTAGCCCGTGCGCGCGTATATTATTCGCTGGAAACGTCGAGATGCATCGACATCTTCGCCAAAGCCTTGAACGCCATCGCGGCAGGAAAGAGCAATCCGGTGCAGATTGCCGCCGATGCGCTTCAATCGGCACCCAATAGCCGCGCAAAATTCGATCCAGTCGGAATACCATTTTGATAATCGAGGCAAGACACAAACGTCCCGCCCCCATTCGCCGTTCGGACTCTTATAAAGAGAAACCCCATAGATATTCCATCGCAAAACAAACTCCGCCTCGATTGGGTAAAACACCGCGATGAAATTGCGCTCGTCTTCGATTTCAAAACCTGAAAAGAGTTCGAACACATCGCCAACGAATGCAAACAATACGCCGAACATATAATTCTGCGGACCATCGTCGGATGCCTCGGTAACATCGTCGATGACAACTATATTCTCAATCGCATCCTGCACGGATCGGGCGAGACCGGCACATAATACGCGATGATGCCCAAATCCGCGTATTCCGGCCCTTGGTCAACCGCGCGTTTCAATTTTGACAGAGGCGCGTACGCGCTTGCGCTATGTGGCAGCAGCGGCGCTATCGGCCTCGCTTGACTGTTCTTCTTCGGCAGGCCATTCGATTTTCATCGCGCCATGTTTTGGGCAATGCGGCGGCCCCGGATCGCGCGCCGAGGCGGCGGAAAGCCGGACGATGTAAGGCTTGTCTTCGCTCGCGCATTCCGGACATTCCGCCTTGACCCGGACACCGCCGTGCTTTTTTGACGACCGCTCGATCGGTCTTGTCGTTATCGGATTATCCTCAATGTTGAGCGCGGCATGCGGCAGAGGACCAAGTTTTTCGGCAATCTCGGCAAGGCGCTTGAGCAGCAGCGGCCCCGGTTCAGCCTTGTGGATTTTCCCGCTCAGCCCGACCCTGAGAGCGGCGGCGCGGAATTTCCGGCCATGCGAGGCGTCGTCGGGAATGACGGTATGAACGAGCTTGTTCATCTGGACTCCGAGAACATCCACGGGATCGAACAAGTCGTTGCGGAGAATGATTTCCCAGGTGCCGTCAGCCGAGCTTTTCGGATGCCATGTCTCGCCGAGCCTATTGCCCTTGCGGCCGGTACTCGGAAAGGCGATGGCAAACCTTATTTTCTCGGGCAATTCGAAACCGCACTCGTGGAAGTACGGTCGCAGCTGCCCAAGAGCCGCTTGCAGCCATTCCTCGCGAAATTCGTAAGCATTCGCTTTTACCACGGAATGATCTCGCAATCAATTTCGCCAATGCTGGAGAGGCAATCATCTCCTGTTCCACTCAAGCGAAAGATGGTGGTGCGTAAACGCGCCTGCCAGTTGCCGCGAGGCTCATTCGCGGGAGCCATTCCGGCTCCATGTTTCTCATCTTCTGGGTCAGCAATGAGACACATGGCTGATGGCTACACCGTACCTGGTGTCGAATGGGTTGACGAAGCTCAGGCATTATACCACTTGAGAGTGCCAGGCGAACACAACGACAACTCGATGGCATGTTACCGGGTAATTATTTGGGTACCGGCCCGGCCGGCCGGTTCTTCCCCGCATCATGGCCCGCCGTAAAAAGACTTATGCGGGCGAACGCTTCACCGTCAAGCGGACGCTGCAGCTTACCCCCACCATGGCGGCCGAGCTGGATGCCGCCGCCGAACGGCAGGGTGCGACGTGGAGCGACTTTGCCCGTGAGCTGATGTTCCGGCGCCTGGGCATGCCGGGCATCGTCGCCGGCGCCCGTCGGAATCCTGATAAGAAGGCATTATTCGCCGCGCTGCGCGCCGCCGCCTTCGAGCACAGCGCCAACGGCAACAACCTCAATCAGATCGCGCGTCATCTCAACATGACGGGCGAATTGACCAACTGGGCCGATCTGCGCGAGGCCGTGGAGCTATTCAGGAAGGCGGAAGATCTCTATATCGCGGCGCTTGAACAGGTGCTGGCGCCGTGATGCGGAACGCGCGGCGGCGGCACGGATGAACATCCGCATTCAGACCGGCAAAGGGGTGACCGGCGCGCTGCGCTATGTGCAGAGCGAAGGGCGCGATCCGAAAACCGGCAAGCTGATCGAGCTGGCATCGGGCGCGCAGGGCCGGGCAGAACTGATCGGCGGGACGGGCTTCGGTTTTGAGGTGACGGACGCAGCCCGGGCTGACCTCGCGCGCCGGATCATGGAATTCGCGGCGCAAAACCAGGCCAGCAAGACCAAAAAATGCATCCAGGACTGCGTCCATATCGAGCTGAGCTGGGCACCCGGCGAAACGCCCAGCCACAAGGAGATGATGGAGGCCGCTCGCAGCGCCCTTGCCGCGCAGGGGATGGGCAACGCCATGGCGCTCGTCTACAGCCATCATGACGAGGATTACGCCCACGTTCACATCGTCGCCTCGAAGATCAACCCCGACACGGGTTACGCCTACGATCTCCTCGGCAGCTGGCGCAAAGGCTCGGCCTGGGCGGAACAATGGGAACGCGATCACGGCGGGGTCATCAACACAAGGCGCGAAACCGCCAACGAATTGCGCCGCGCGATCAAAGACCGCGACGTCGAGGGCGTGCTGACAGCGATCACAAAACAGCGATCGACCTTTACCCAGCGGGAATTGCAGCGGGCCGTCAACAAGGAGATTTATCCGAAGATCGGCGCGGACGGTGGCGCCAAGCGCAGCGTCGAGCTCGAACGGGCGCAATTCATCAATGCGGTGCTGGCGCATCCCGAGATCGTGCAGCTCCGCGACACCGCCGAGGCCGGCCCGACCACCCGGTACACGACCCGCACCGTTCTCGAAGCCGAAATTTACGTCCTCAACGCGGCGGCCGGCCTCAAAGCTGATACCGGCCATGGTGTCGGCGAAGATACACGCGCCGGCGTTCTTGCGGGCCCGTACGGCGCCATGACCGCCGAGCAGGCGCAGGCATTCCGGCATTGCACCGGCGATGAAGGATTGGCGCTGATCGACGGCCAGGCGGGCACCGGCAAGAGCTTCACCTTGGCGGCGATCCGCGACGCCTATGAAGCCGCCGGACATCGCGTGATCGGCCTCGCGCCCACCAACCGGGTGGCAAAGAACCTCGGCAATGACGGTTTTACCTACGCCAGAACCGTCCATAGCGAATTGTTCGCCCTCAACAACGGCCGCACAAGCTGGGATGCGAAAACCGTCGTGATGGTGGATGAGGCGGCGATGCTCGACACCAAATTGATGGCGATGCTGACAGCGCACGCCCAAGATGCCGGCGCCAAGCTGATCCTCGCCGGCGACGACCGGCAGCTGTCATCGATCGACCGCGGCGGCATGTTCGGCGTTCTCAAGGATCGCCATGGCGCGGCCGTGCTGTCCGAAGTCAAGCGGCAGCAAAAAGTCGATGACCGCCGCGCCTCGGAGATGATGGCCGAAGGCAACTTTCACGACGCGCTCGGCATCTACGAGCGCAAGGGTGCGATCAACTGGACGCTGACGCAAAAGGAGGCGCGCGAAGAGCTGATCGCAAAGTGGGCGCAGGACACGGCGGCAGATCGCGACAAGTCACGCTTGGTGCTGGCCTACACGAACGAGGATGTCGACCGGCTCAATCTCGAGCTGCGCGCGGTGCGCAAGGACCGCGGCGAGCTCGAATGGGAAGATCACGCGATCAAGACGGCCCATGGCCGGTTTGACTTCAGCTCCGGCGACCGCATCCGCTTCACCGGCACCGATAAAGAGGTCGGCGTCATCAACAACGCCACCGGCACGATCGAGATGATCGACGGCGGCAAGCTTGCGGTCCGGCTCGACGGTCCCGAGGGCAAGACCGTCACTTTCGAGACCGGAAGCTTCGGCCATTTCCGCCATGCCTATGCGGCGACGATCTACGCCGCGCAGGGCTCGAACCTTGATCAGGTTTATCTCTATCACTCCGAGCATTGGCGCCGTGCGCCGGCCTATGTGGCATTGACGCGGCACAAGGACAAAACCGAGCTGTTCGTCGCCCGCAACACGGCGAAAGACCTGAAAGAGCTGGCGCAGCAGGTTTCGCGGACCGCCGAGACGCGCGCCGCATCACAGTTTTACCAGCAGCAGCCGATCGGCCCGGTCCGGCCGAGGACCGCGCCGGAGATTCTGGCGCACTTCGCCGGCGAGCACATCGCGGACGCGGCCGAACGCATGCAGCGGGAAGCGCGGCGCTGGCCTCAACGGCACTACAACCCGCGGCCGAAACCGCCCTGGCCATCGCTGCGCGAACGCCGCGCGCAAGACCGGGACGATGCGATCGGGCCGCGCGCGGTCAACGAGAACCTCCGCGCCCGCGTGGCGCGGCGGGCGCAGCAGCACGAAGGCACCCGCCCAATGGACGACTGGTGGGAAGAGGAAAAGCGCAGGCGGCGCGGCGGCGGCTCCGCCATGGACATGGACGTCCGGCCCAGGGAACCGCGGGGGCAGCAACAACCTCCCGATAGGACCGATGAAAAAATCGTCGACGCCGTGAAGGGCGACGAAATCCAGCCTGAGATAATCACTCGCCTTAAGCCATCAGAGCCGAAGCGAGGAGGCGTACAGCCGGATACGCCGGATCGCGATCGTGCGGAGCAAGTGCGCAACAGCGAAGTTGCCGCGCGCGCCAGTGAGATCCTCGACCAGCAGAACAATAGCCAGGCGACCTATGGCATCGGCCCATGGGAGGGCGGGTATGCCGTGTTCAGAACCTGGAACCGCGAAGATGAAATGGTGGCGCAGGTCGATCTGCCGGCATCGCAGCAAAAGCTTGGCGCGGCGCCGACGCTCGGCGAGCTGCATGCCGCCATCATCGACGGCTCGGCTTTGACGGCGGCCCCGGAATGGGTCACGGACGAGCGAATCGAGCAGAACACAAAGCAAGAACATACCGCAGCCAATCATAACGAACGCGAACTCGACCCCTTCACCCAGCGCCTGCGGGACGGTTTTACGAGTTTTCAGGGGATCACTCCCGAGCCCGGCCGTTATGAAGGTCTCGAACCGGCGCCAGCCGAGCCATTGACCGCCGAGGCGATCGCGCGCGATCATTGGAACGCGGTCGCGCTCGACCTTCCGGCCGAACCCGATCCGCGATTGCTGTTCCTGGTTGCCGACACCGCGCGTGGCTTGCATTTCAGCCTCGGCGACCGCGCCGGGGAGGCACTCGGCGTTCCGGACGTCGACACCGCCACGCGGCAGCAGGCGGAATTCTCTAGCGATCTCGCCGATCGGGCGGCGGCGCGCGAAAAAGAGGCTCAAACCCTGATCCGGGGCCTGAGCGCTGACACTCCGCTAACCAAAGAAGCCCTCGACTACGATCCCTGGGCCGCGGTGTATCAACCGATACCCGCGAACGCCGGCGCCGCCCTTTTGAAGGACGCATACGGGATAGCGGTCCAGTGTGCCGAGGCGGTTGCTTATCCGCCGGGGCCGGCGCAGCACGCTTTCGAGCCGACGATCCTCTACGGCACGGATCATACGAGGGAGGAGAATTTCGAGCACGCGATGCGGCGCGTTGACGAGCTCGATGCCCGGTTACAGGCCGTCCGGCAGGATCAGCGCGAATTCAGTTTCGAGTCCATCAGGGATAACCCGTGGTCCGCGGTTGACCTCGAGATCCCGGCGGGTGCGGATCAAGAGCTGCTGAAAGAGGCTCACGCCACCGTCGTGCAATGCTGCCAGGCGGTGTCCCGCGAACCTCATCCATTCGATATTTACGCGCCCGATGACGAGCAGACTCCGGACCGGAATTTTAAAAACGCCGCGCGCCGTCTCGACGAACTGGGCGGCCGCTTGCAGGCCGGGCTGGAGCCCAGTGAACGGGCGAGTCTCGCCGAGGAGATACTCGATCGGCAGGACAGCGAACATTCGCACTATGACATCGCGCCATGGCAAGACGGGTTTGCCGTCTTCCGCATCCATGAAATCGAGGACGATCTGCCGGAAGAATACCGTCTGCCAACCGGCCAGCAGGTTCTCGGCTGGGCGGATACGATCGATCGATTGCAGGACATGATCATCGACGGCTCGGCGCTCACCGCACCGCCGCAATGGGTCACTGAACAGCAGATGATCGAGGCGGAGGAACGGTATGCGATCCGGCTGGCCGAGGCGGCCGATGATGCCCGGCGCGCGGGCGCCAGCCGCCAGTCCGGCGAAGAAGTCACCGAAGCCCGCTATGACCGCGACACCGGCGAACGCCTCGGCGGCGGCAGCCAGAACCGCTCGTCCAGCCGCCAGTCCGGCGAAGAAATTACCGAGGCTCGTTATGACCGCGACACCGGCGAACGCCTCGATAGCGCCGGCCAGGACCGCGAGGCCGGCCGCGGCCTCGGCGGCAGTCTAAGCCAGACGCCCTAACCCATATCTTGTGTCAGGTGCACTCAAGTAGAACCTATAAGGGGCATAGTATTCACAGCTTGGCAGGCGACCGCGAAAACGGTGGGATCGACTGCCCCGCCCGAGTTTCACCTTATAGGCTGCGATAGCGACTTGGTGAAATCGTAAAATCGCTTTCCGTAATGGAGATTATGCGGCAAAGGCCGGGTCACGCCCGGCCTTGTCACCTACTAAATATAGAATTCCGAAGTAACCGTGCCCTACGCCACGCCGCGCCAATGCAGGCGGGAACAAGCGGGAACGGTTCGGGGCCTCAGCTTCAGCATTGGCACCGCCTTTCCGAACCGGCATGTGGCCGGTCGCTCAGAACATTAGCCGATTAGGGCCAGCCGATCAATTACGTGCCGCAGGCATCGTGCCAATCGTCGTGCGCGCGCTCACCCCTCCCCTTTCGAATTGGTGACCGCTCGACTGCGGCTCGCAGTGGAACTCGCCCGCAGCTACAATGTCAGCCGAGCTATGATTTCGCGGTTGAACTTCGGTAGGATTTTTTAAGGTGCATAAGTATAGAAAATATAGCGCCATTAAAGATTAAAGAAATTTCCGTCCTCGAAGATTCTCGTTATTTCGTGAACAGGGCTGTCGAAGCATTGAACCTCCAGATGGCCCGGATGGAAAAACATTCATCTCTGGATACAGATGAATTTTGGAATTATCTCGCTGATTCCCATTTTTATATTGTTGCGCCAAAAAGGCTCCGACAAGCGTTTCTTGTAAGCAAAAAAATTCCAAAAGTCTGGAAAGAATTTGAAAGTGCATTCACTCTCTTTGATGCAAACATGTGTGATGCGATCAAAATGCGTCATGTTCTAGAACACATCGACGAATACATAAAAAATGCGGGAAGAAATAACACCATCAAGAACGCAAGTTTGTACACTAATTATTTCGATGAAAACGGGTGTCTGAATTGGGCTGGCCTTAAGTTTGATCGGCACAGACTTCAAGCTAGTGCTGAAAGAGTTGTCAAAAAATACAGAGAGATAACAAGCAGTGAATTTAAATCATACCGGGAAGGAAGCCTGCCACAAGGCGAATGACGGTTATCTATGGCCAATGCAAACTCGGATTTTCCAGAAGACATGTTACGCGACAAAAGCAAAAGGCCGATGCAGGCGAACCAGCACCGGCCTTCGATTTCCTTGACAGTCATCGCCGCTCCCGGCTCTCTCATGTTCACAGTCAAGGGTAAAAGACAGCCCTCTCCGTTAGCCCTTTTGCATTGCAGGAACACGCTTAAAATTATGATCTGGCAAACCAGGTGAAGAGCCGGGCACAAAAGCGTCGTGTGATCAATCTCTCATACGCGGGCTTATGTATTTACCGCATTATCATGTGTCATCGCGGGTTTAACTCTATCTGTACACGGGCACGGATCATTCGATCTCCCCACAGTCAGGACGAGTGCTACCCAAACGAGGCCCGGCTCTTCGCTGTGTCTGCCAGAATGTAAATTGAACGCCATGCGTCAGCTATCGAGAGGAACCACTTGCCCCATCTCCCAGATGAACGTTGTCAGCTCGCGGGCAATCGCGGTACAGGCGACGCAAGCTTTTTTTCCCCCGGCAATGAACCGCCGATACCGGCCGCACAACCGCACCTGCGCTCGCCAGGCGACATCGCGCACTTTTTTCTCGGCCTCTGTATGCAGCCGCTCCTTTTGTTTGGTGACGCGGGCAGGGAAACGATAGCACCAGGCTGCCTGAACCAAAACGCGCCGCACCTCAACGTTGCCAGCCTTGGTTATTCCGCCGCGCTTAACGCTATCGCCACTGGAATGCTCGGACGGCACAAGGCCAAGGTAGGACGTGAGTTTCACAGGGGAAGAAAATCGCCTCAAGTCCCCCGTCACGGACAGGATCGTCGAAGACGCGACCACATCAAGCCCTTTCATCACGCAGAGCGCCTCAACCAGGGGCCTCATTCTCCATTCCGGGACAAGCCTTTCGATCTGCTTCACAAGGGCCGCATGCCGGTCTTCGGCATCCCGGACGGCATTGATGTAATCCTGAAAGACGATCTGCTGCGCCTGGTGCTCAAATTTCTGGTCGGCAAGCCAAATAGCATGGGCTCGGCTCCAGCATGCCACACCGCCATAGATGCGTCCCTGGCGCAGCAAAAAACTCTGCAACTGTATCTTGGCGACTTTCACCTGCTCTTTAGCGTCCGCCCGCGAACGCACCAGATCGCGCATCGCTTCGTGGGCCGCGTCGGGAACCCACACCGCGTGGATTTCACCGGCCCGTAGCAGACGGGCCAGCATGACGGCATCCCGGCGATCCGTCTTCACACGCTCGCCAGGCTTACGCGGGATCATGCTCGGGGCCACGACCGTGCAGAGGTGACCGGCAGCCGTAATCTGCCGGTACAGGCCATAGCCGCAACAGCCAGCCTCGTAGCAGAAATGCAATTCACGCCCTGACTTGGCCAGGCGCTTGATCATCGCGCCCACACTTGCGGGCGTATTTTCTATGGTGGCATGGGAGCGCACTTCCCCGTCACGGCCCTCTTCGGCAACAGCAGCGGTGATCGTGGCTTTATGAACGTCCAGCCCAACAAACAATATGCTCATGGTCTCCTCCTGTCATAGTGAGATTGCACGACAGCCGGAGAGCCGATTAACGCGTCAAGGATTGCAGTAAGAAAATCGTCATCCAACAACAATGCTCACCAACGAAAAGAGCCGCGACCGCATCACGGCCTCGGCTCCATTTCCTTGGCGGTCATTGGGACTCCTCCCTGTACCGCAAGGCAAGCCTACAACGGATTTTTCCTTGAGCAAATACTCTTTTGGAACGCCAGCGATGTGCTGACTGTGAACATACGGTCTGTACCGTGGGATTATTCTAATAGGGACAATTTCCTTGTGCAAATACTCCGGGAGAGCGCGAGAGGGCTGGCCCTCTCGCATGGCACGGAGTGCCAGTTGACGTGACGATCCGACCGACGCAAGCAGAGTCCGGGGGATCACACCATGAACGACGGCGACAATCCGCAACTGAGCTTAGGCAACATCATCGCCAGCCTTCCGGCTGTCCGGGCGGCGAAGAAGGTCAACACGATGAGCCGTGTTCACCGCCGCTTGATTGAGCCGCTTGAATTGGCGGAGGACGAGCCGCGCCTGTCCTTTCAACACACGGTTTTCTGCCAGACCGCTTTGCCCTACCGGAACCCCGGCGACGGTCTCCGCCTATGGCAGCGCCAGCAAGGCAGCGTCACGCTGGAAGTACAAACGGGCCGGGTACTCACTCCGGCACGGGATTTTGTCGATGTCGGCTTGCCGTGGGGAACGAAGCCGCGCCTGATCTTGGCGCAGCTGAACGCCGAAGCGATCCGGCGACAGTCGCCCATCATCGAAGTTCAAAACAGCCTGTCAGCTTTCGTAAAACGAATTCGCGGCTTCCAGCATGGGTGGAAAATCCGCATGTTCAAAGACCAGCTTAGCCGTCTGATTTCAGCCATACCCGCAAAAGTCTGGAGGCTTGGACAACAGGACCTGCCACCGTCATCTTGTAAAAAGCGGCCAGCCGCGCCCCGTGGATTTATGGACAATCGCAAGCGAACGCTGGGCTTCCCCTGCATTGCCGGGCAAAGCGGGAAAGGCTGGCTTTGACCACAGATCCACAGGTGACCGCCACCATAGGGAGATTTCGCCTATGATCATGCAAGCCTGAATTGACATAGCAAAATTTTCACGATGGAGGAACGGTATGCGATCCGGCTTGCCGATGTAGCCGATGATGCCCAGGCGCGCGGGCGTCAGCCGCCCGGCCGGCGAAAAAACCACCGAGGCTCGCTATAACCGCGACACCGGCAAACGCCGCAACGTCGTGTTCGCCGCTCGCCACGTGGCCTTCGCGCAGGATTTTCGTGCCGAAAATCCCGAGGCGGCAGGCGTGATCGTCAAAGTCATCCCGCATGCGAAAGCCGGCTCCGAACGCGTACAGATGGAGTATGCGATCGAGTTCAAGCGCGAGCATGTAGTTGACTTGCGCAACGTGCACGGGAGCGAGCGGCAGGGCGCCTATGCGCTCGATCTGAAGAATGGCGGCGAGAAGGTCGAATGGACGCGCACCGTCAACACCGGCGTCGACAACCCGCGCTGGGCGATCCGCGCGATCGAGCTGCACAACGCGCGGAATATCCCTGTCTGGTCTCCAAACTTGGGCAGCCACAGCACAGGATCAAAGATTAGGTTAAATCAACCAAAGGTAGTTGTGAAAACCGCTTCTTAGCACGCGGCCCCGAAGGGACACGCTCAAAGAATATTTAACTTCATTTGTGCCACGATAATAAGCAATGAACATCAGCGCCGGTCTTTGCTGGCCTCGACATGCGCCGCGAGGCGCGCGAAGCGTTCGGCCAGGGCCAGCAACTCGGCGCGGATGTCCGGTGCAGCCGTGTGCTGTGCGAGGGTGCGGACTTCAGCGGCAAGGGCGCGATAGTGTTCCGCAGCAGATTGAATGTCGCTCAAAACAATGATTGATCCTGATATGTTGTTCTGTAACGCGGGGCCGTCGCGTATAGGACAAACCCCTATAAGTTTTCGATGTTATTAACCACGTTTCAGCTTGGCAAGGTCTTGGCAGTCGGGAAGGGTGTGCAGCGACGGGTGCGCGCCTTGCCGAAGGTAGGTTCCCGCGTCAATGTCGCTCTCGCGCCCGTCGGGCAATCGCACCCGCACGCTCTCGATAACGTTCTCACCCAAGCGGTGAATACAGATTCCCTTGTAGTCGATGGCCATGAAAGCACATGTGCCATTGGCCGGGCGTGCTGTCAAAAAAAGTCGCGGCTGGTGCTAAAATGGCTGCTGATGAATGGCCTGTCGCAGGAGGTTCATCCGTCACTCTTGCCCAACGCCGATTTGGTTGCGCCGCTGCGTTACATGATCGTAATCTTTTTTGCGTGACTTGCGTTCGCTGATTGACTGCCGCGTGCCAATATGTAGGTTCGGGACGGTCGCGGCGGGCGGTTACAAAAGGGTATCGCGTTTCAACCCCCTAGCGATAAATCCGCCGCGACCACCTGATATCGGGCTAAATTCGGCGAAAAAGTGCAGAGTGGGTTCCCGGTGCTGACTTTTTCACCAATATTTTTCGTTTTTGCACCATTGGTTTCAAGCGACGCTCAAGTTGCCCGTTTCGAGCGTGTAGTCGCAAATCGTGCGGTAATCGGAAGTCAATTCGACACCGGCTGCCAGGTTGTGTGCAGCAACATCATCGGCAAAGCCGGTGCCTAAACCGAAGTTTTCATTTGGTGCGGCGGGTTTTCGGCAGATTTCCACCGGTTTTGGCCTGAGTCATTTTTAGGTGTGTCCATGTAGGGGATTCCGCGGGCGGGCGATTTCTGATTCGATGGGGCATGTTCATCGAGACCGTGCCCAACCGCAACTCGCCGCCGGCGGTTCTGCTTCGCGAGAGCTACCGCGATGACACCGGCAGGTCGCAGAAGCGGACACTGGCCAATCTGAGCAAACTGTCGGCCGAGGTGGTGGCCGGTCTGAAGGCGTTGCTGGCCGGCGGCACGGTGGTGGGCAAGGACGGGCTCAAGGTCGAGCGGTCGCTGCCGCACGGCCATGTCGCGGCGACGCTGGGCACGGTACGCAAGTTGGCGCTCGACCGGCTGATGCTCAGCACCGCCAAGGACGCGGACTCCCGGCGCCATCGCGATCTGGTGGTCGGGCTGATCGTCGATCGCCTGGTGACACCCCGTTCCAAGCTGGGCTTCGTGCGCGCGGTCAATCCCGAGACGGCATGCACCAGCCTGGGCGAGGTGCTGGGGCTGGGGACCGTGGCGGAGCGCGAGGTCTGCGCGGCGCTCGACTGGCTGGTAGCCCAGCAACCGCGGATCGAGGCTGGCCTGGCGCGACGCCATCTGAAGGACGGCACGCTGGTGCTCTATGACGTGAGCTCCTCGTATTTCGAAGGCCGCAAGTGCCCGCTGGCGCAGCTCGGCTACAGCCGCGACCATCGCTCCGACCGGCCGCAGATTGTCTACGGCCTGTTGTGCACGCGCGACGGCTTGCCGGTCGCAGTCGAGGTGTTCGACGGTGACACTGCCGACCCGGCCACACTCGGCCAGCAGATCCTGAAGCTCAAGGCGCGCTTCAAGCTCGACCGGGTCGTGCTGGTGGGTGACCGCGGCATGATCACCAATGCCCGCATCCGTGACGATCTCAAACCCGCCGGGCTCGACTGGATCAGCTGCCTGCGCGCACCGCAAATCCAGGCGCTCGCGGCCGCGGGCGGTCCGCTGCAGCTCTCGCTGTTCGACGAGCGCGACCGCGCCGAGATCGTGGCACCTGAGGCGTTCCCGGGCGAGCGCCTGATCGTCTGCCGCAATCCGCTGCTGGCTGACGAGCGCGCCCGCAAGCGCGAGGATCTCCTGGCCGCGACCGAGCGGGACCTGAGCCGCATCAGCCTGGCTGTCCAGCGCAAGCGCGGGCCGCTTGGCGGCACGGCCGAGATCGGCATCGCGGTCGGCGCCGTCCTTGACAAGCACAAGGTGGCCAAGCACTTCCAGGTCACGATCGGCGACGCGAGCCTCGCCTTCCGCCGCAATCCCGACAGCATCGCCCGCGAGGCCCGCCTCGACGGCATCGATGTCGTGCGCACCAGCGTCCCGGCCGAGGCCATGGCCGCCGCCGAGACCGTCCAGGCGTACAAGGACTTGGCCCGCGTGGAGCGCGCCTTCAGGTGCCTCAAGACCATCGATCTCGAGATCCGGCCGGTGCGCCACTGGATGGCCGATCGGGTGCGGGCCCACGTCTTCCTGTGCATGCTCGCCTACCACGTCGAGTGGCACCTGCGTCACGCCCTGGCGCCGCTGCTCTTCCATGACACCGAGATCGCAGCCGCTCGCGCCGCGCGCCGGTCGCCCGTCCGCAAGACCGAACCTTCGCGATCCGCAAAGACCAACAAGGCGACCAGACGTAACGCCGACGGCCAGCCTGTCATGGCCTTCGCCGATCTCATGGATCACCTCGGAACCCTCGCCCGGAACACCCTCTCGGCACCGCTCCAAGACAACCGCTCCATCGTCCTCTACTCAACCCCAACCCGTCTCCAGGAGGCCACCTTCGAACGGCTCGGCATCGACCCCAGACGTGTCCAGTAACCGAAAAACCCAGCCGGCGGAAAATCACGCCGGATCAATCGCTTGTACGTTCTAACAATGAAAACTTCGGCCTAAAGATCGGAGAGTCGGATTGTCCGAACAGTGGTTGAAGTGCCGGGCATTGTCGCCACACATCATCCAAAGGCCGCTTGCCTTATGCCACGCGGCATAAATTTTGATGAACTGCCGGGCCGGTTCCGGCAAATTTTCTAACTCGGCATTGCTATAGACTCGGTCGATGCGTGAATCAAAGCGCCAAATGACATCGCCTTTCTTCATAGGTGCCAGAAGAAAAACGCCGATGCCGTGGATTGGACTAGGACGAAGTTCGGTCGGAACGACGAGCATTCATTTCTGATAACAAGGAATAGATACTTTCGCAAATGGGCACAATGTTTAGTTTTTCTGGCATGTGCTGCCGAAAAATAAGAGTCTCGTGTCTTCAAATCCTTTTGAAGGGCGGGGATGATCATGCAGAACAAAGGTCTGGCGTTTCAGAGCGTCCACAATTTCCTGAACGGTTTTCTGGCCGACGATATACACGCCAAGCGCATTTATTCTCTGGCGAACGCCATGCTCGGGGTGATGAGTTCGGCATCTCTAGCCGTCAATACGATTGGGCAGGGCCTCGCTTTGGCGCGCGGCGGGAAAACCAAACACGCCATCAAGCAAGTGGATCGGCTGCTCTCGAACCAAGGGGTCGAGGTCGAGGAGCTATTGGCACTGTGGGTGCCGTATGTGATTGGCTCCCGGCCAAAGATCGCTGTCGCTATGGATTGGACGGACTTCGATCCCGACGGGCAGGCTACGCTGATGCTGTCCCTCATAACGAACCATGGCCGGGCAACACCGCGGCGGGGGAAGCGCTCGGTTACGACCGGCATCTCAAATCCAACACGGCGAAGCACAGAACTCATTCGCTGTTCCGGCAAGGCTGCATGCTCTACGAATTGATACCGATGATGCCGGAAGTGCGGCTGCGACCGCTGATAGAATATTTTGGCGGGATGCTGGCGGAGATGCCAGTTTTCGCCGGTCTTTATGGCGCGATTTGAAATGAGGGGATTCGTGAGTTTCACCGTCTCATCCCCGAAGACCAACTCTTCACGGGCAAAGACCTGACCTTCTCCATCGAGCAGGACAACAGCAACATCCGCCATTTTCTCGCGCGCTTCCGCCGCCCTACCAAAGTCGTTTCCAAAGCCGTGGAGATGGTCGATCTGTCCCTGCGCATCTATCATCACTTTCACGACAATCCGCGCAACTTCGCTGCCCTCGCCGCCACCTTCTTATGTATCTTCAGTTAGGACTCTTGGATTGAGAAGCACGTCAGCCCGCCAGCATGTACAACGTCGTTTCAGCCGGACGATTTATCGGCAGCAAAAGACGAAGTAGCAACGAGCGAGAGTGATAGAACAGAGATGATTAAGCAACGTGGCATTCATTAACCGGCTTAGGCGAGTTGGATATTTCGGGCAAGGGGGATATTTTCTCCACCTACCACGCCGTTTCATTATCGAAATTGACAGTCGTCGCAGAGGCGGCAATAAACACAGGAGTAAACACGGCCCAATCGGTCACACAGCCTATATGATCAATTCCCGCAACCCGGAGATAGCGGCTTACCTCGCCGCGTGTGATCGCGCCCTGCAAGGCCAACTCGCAGAAATGGATCGTGTGCAGACCTGCCTCTCATTGCCGTTGCCGCGCAAGGACGATTGTTCTTTTTTAATTCTTTTGGGCGTGTCCACTTCGAGGCCGCGTCCCTAAAGGCGCAACAGCGCTCCGAACCGTTTTGCGTCTTCGGCCATTCGGCGACGGCCGCGCACGCGTCGAAAATCAAGATTTTGTGCAACCTACAGGAAAGCTCTGCAATATACAGTTCAAGTGCAGGTTTCTACCCCGACCCCACCGTTTGCTTTGACCCATAAGAGGCTTGCCCCTTAGCGCGTAAATTTTCAGCCTCGGCGGCGAGGTGATCGCGTTTGCGGCGCGGGCAACACCCTGTGTTGGGTAGCCGGATACCTGCCCTTTTTGCCAATTTCCGGACTGTTGAGGGACACACCCCGGTTTCCTTCGCGACTTGATTTGCGTTTGGGTTGAGTGTCAGCGCGGCGATGATTGCCGCGCGTTTATCGGCCGGAAGACTGCCATTTGTCGCCGCGAGCTTCGCCACAAATTCCGGGTCTGCGTGTAATCGCTTGATGCGCTCACGGCACGCTGCCGCAAACTTCGGGTTGGCCCAGAGCCGATGCATGCGCTTACTGTGCATTGCCGCAAAGTTCGGGTTGGCCCAGAGCCGCTTCGAGCGTCCACTGTGCATTGCCGCAAAGTTCGGGTCAGACCAGAGCCGCCTCATGCGTTCGGCCCGTTCACGCCGGTCTGCCTCCGAAAGACGATACGCGCGCGGCATCGCACCCGCCTATTGCACGATCCACATTGGCGAAGACGCGTTGCAATCGAACTGAAATTTCTGACCAGCCGAAGACCAGATCGTGACCCGCCCGCACTGTCCTTGACCGCCTTCAAGTCCGCCCGTTCCCATGCCGCCGCTGCCGACGCCGGCGGAATTGCTGCTTTTGGTAAAGGGCAGTCTCCCATAGGAGTTGCTTATGGAAAAATAATCTTGTCCGTTCATCCCGCCTGACGCGGGATATCCGGGCTGGCCTGTTAGACCGGTTTGAGGGTTTGTTATACCGGCATTATAATTGTCACAGCCCCAGAAGCCGCCTGTTCCGCCGGGATATCCGCTGCCACCGCCGCCACCGCCACCGCCATCCTGACCATAGTAGGCGGTCATGTCGTTGCATCCGATATAACCCGGCTCACCATCAAGACCGGGGAGCGGCTTTGGAAAACTGGGCAACCATGCAACTTCTTCCGGGCCGCCCCAATCCTGATTGCCATTTAGGCCGGTTTCCTGATACGCCGCCCCGCCGCCGCCGCCGCCACCACCGGCGACCGCAAATAAACTATCCCCAAGCACAGCCGCCGCGGCGCCGCCGCCGCCGCCAGAGCTCGCATTAAGGCCACCCGCTCCACCTCTGGCAAAAAGACCGCTGCCCCCATCGACTTGAATAGCAGAAAGACCATTAGCAGGAGACCATGTTGGATAATAAGCGGAGTAATCTACCCCGCCGCTCCCGCCACTGCCCACGGAAACAGTCAATATCGCCCCCCTGTGCAGCATGGCATCGAATTGCACAATCTGGCCGCCGGCACCATTACCTCCAGCGTTCCAATCCCCCGACCCGCCGCCGCCGCCGGCCCCGACCAGCTCGAACGATATGCGGACAAGTGGCGAACCGGGAGAGCTCTCCCACATGCAAAGCCCGTTAGGGCCAGGCGAGCAATCGGTAGCACCAAAAGCGGGAGTCGGCAGAAGGCAGATGACAACTGAGGCGCGATCGCTGTCCAGCAGGCTCTGTTGCAATCTTCCGGCGAGGGCGCGCGAAGGCGCCCGGTCGGGTCAGAGCCTGTTCTGTTACGCGGCTTCGAGCTCGAGCTGCCCACTGACAAACTGGACCGCCTCGGCCAGGATAGAGCCGCCAAGACCGAAGGCGCGCTCGACGATGCGGGCCTCGCCGCGGATGTCACGGGTGATGTTGAACGCCGACGCCTGTCCTTTGCGGAGCGCGCGCATCACTTCGAAACCCTTGATCGTTGCGTAGGCCGTCTTCAGGGTCTTGAAGCCTCTGACCGGTCGGATCAGCTGCTTCAGTTTACCGTGGTCAGCCTCGATGACGTTGTTCAGGTACTTGATTTGTCGATGCAGCGTCTCCTCCGGACATTTGCCCTCCTTCTTCAGCTCGGCGAGAGCGGTGGCATAGGTCGGCGCCTTGTCGGTGTTGATGACCGTGGGCTTCTCCCAGTCTTTCAGGCCGTTCAGCGCCTTGCCGAGGAAGCGCTTGGCCGCCGCCGTGTTGCGCGTCGGAGAGAGGTAGAAGTCGATGGTGCTCCCGTGCTTGTCGACGGCCCTGTAGAGGTAGGCCCACTGGCCTCGGACCTTGACGTACGTCTCGTCGATGCGCCAGCTCGTTGAACCCGGCCGGCGCCACTGCCAGCGCAGCCGTTTCTCGATCTCGGGCGCGTATCTCTGAACCCAGCGGTAGATCGTCGAATGGTCAACCGAAACGCCGCGCTCGCCCATCATCTGCTCGAGATCGCGATAGCTCACCCCATAGCGGCAATACCACCGGACCGCCCAGAGCACGATCTCACCCTCGAAGTGGCGCCCCTTGAAGTCCGACATGCCCAGCTCCCTCCCTCGCGCAGGACCCATTCCGACGGACAACGGAGAAGTTTGCAACAGAGCCCTTCGCGGAACACCTTTTTGCATCCGGCCTTGGTGAGCTGGCGGACTTGCGCCTCGATGCTCTGGCCGTCGGTCGAGACGCGGGCGTAGCCGTATTTCATGCCGCCATTATGCAGCAGATTTCCGCAGCAAAAAAGCGCAATCGTTTCAATGCACTAATTTTGCTGCGTATTTCTTGATTTTTGCAAACGCGTGAGGGAGCGTCACCGGACGGGCCGATAGGGCGGGCGGCTTCCCGCCCCTCCCATTGTGCTCGCGGCTAGGTCGGCAACAGATTGATTATCCGCATGACGGAGATTCCGGGGCCGATGTTCTCGGTCTCTTCCAAGAGACCTTTATTGCAGCTCCACACGTCGCCCTTCTTGACGACGAACTCCTCCCCGGGAGTTTGCTCGACCCGAAGCTCACCCTCCGGGCAATGGCAGACCATGTCGTTCGCCATCGGCACTCTCGTCGCCAGTTTGGCCTTCGGCTGATAGACGACGTCGACCATTGAGACGGACTTGTAGGCGGGTATCATCGACGCACGCTCGCTGAGGTTTACCCGCCGCACCCCGGGCGCAATCTCCTTGCCGCCAGTCGCGGCTTGCGCACGGGCCGCCTCTCCGGGCGCGGCGGCGACAGACGCCGCAGCGAGGGCCAGCGTAAGCGCCGACCTTCTGTTCATGCTTGCCATAACGTTTCTCCTGGTTGCATTCACCACACCGCCAGCCGTCGGCACTGTGCATGTTGCCGGGCCACAAGGCGCAGCACTCGACACCGCCAAGCTCGTTGAACACGAACAGCGGGTGATAACAAGTGCAACCGAAATGGCCGTTGTAGGCGCTGCCTTCCTGCTCGCTCCGGGCGACCTGTAAAAAATTACTGCTGCATCATTCCGCGCATCATCGCGGGCATGCCCTCGCGGACGAAGCCGGTGATTTCGCGCGCGTGTTCTCGGATGACAGTGACCATGGCGGGGTCGTCGGCGGTTTCGGTGACGGCGACGCCCTTGGCAGTTGCTTCGAGCTTGCGGCGATAGTTTGCACTGTGGGCAAACATCGCTGGAACGCTGCGGCTCATGGGGTAGGGAAACGAGCGGCTCTCGTCGAGCCGTTGATACATCTCGCTCACATGCGCTTGGATTAAACCCGCAGTCTGTGGGTCGTCCAATTCAGTGACGGCACGAACACCGTTCGGCAACTCGGTTACGCTGCGGTGTATCTCGGCGTGCTGCGCGAAAAGCTCCATGCCGGTGCGCATTGGCCCCATCATATTGTCGCGGCTCATCATCCCGCCCATGTCGTGGCCGCCCATCATCTGACACATGTTGCCGGTCGGCGCTGCTGTTGCCGCGTGCGACCGAAGCCCAAAAGTCGGGCCGCGGCGGCCGCAACGGTGACTGAAACGACTTCGATCAAAGAGCGGCGCTGCATACTCTCTCTCCTTCGCCTCGATAACAGGGTGGGGTTCCACTGTTATTCGAAAAGCGCCCTTTTTAGACTTCTAGATTTACTTTACAGCATGAGCCGCCGCCCAAGTCGGTGCTTCGCTTAAATATCAGACCTTGCGACTAGGCCGAAGTTTTTACTTGTTAATACTTTAAGTGATTGATATTATTGAAGACTTTATCCGGTTGAATATCTTCCAAGCCATGTCTACCAAATTTTTGCCTATCACACCAATGGTCTATAGGTAGGTACATGGACACAAAATCAAGGTTCCATTGCGATTCTATATTTATTTTCAACATCTTAAAGTAATATATAAATAAAAACTTCGGACTAGGGACGCCGCTCGCGCTGTTGTTGAACCGGCGGGCACGGAACCGATCCGTAAGAGCAGAACACGCAGCAATCACCCGGTTTAGGACGCAACAGCGTGCCGCAACCCATGCATTCGTAAAAAAAACGGCAGGCGTCGGTTGGCATGATCTCGGCCTTCACGCTGCCGCATCTCGGACAAGTGATCATCGATTCCAAAGTCACCGCCAGCACTTATGCAAACATGAAACCGAGCACGACCAAAACCGCGCCGACAGACAGGACGCCCGTCACGAAAGCCGTGATCACCGGGCTTCCGCACGCGGCACCCGGTGCGCAAGCCGCCACACGGCGGCGACGCCAGAGCAGCACGCCACTGGCGCTCGCAAGGCAGATAATGGCAACGGCTAGCAGGGCCAGTCGGTGAGGAGCGGCGAACCATGCCACGGTGACAAGCCATGCACTGCCAAGGCCGAGCGAACCGAGCAGCAAGGGAAGGGCGCAGCACGATGCCGCCCCGAAGGCGGCGGCAAGACCTCCCGCCGCGAGTAACAGTGCTCCGGTATCGCGCACGGGTGCGTGCTGCGGGGCGGCGGTACTGGTGTCGTTGATCATGCTGATGCTCCTGACCGGATTTCGTAATCATGCTA
The DNA here is from genome assembly GCA_963846635.1 of uncultured Alphaproteobacteria bacterium. Taxonomy (GTDB): domain Bacteria; phylum Pseudomonadota; class Alphaproteobacteria; order ATCC43930; family CGMCC-115725; genus AP-15. The sequence goes on from CAWJXM010000054.1 coordinate 177,636, forward strand.
AACTCTGTAGTCGCTATAAACTCAAGCGGCAAAAAGGGCCGCATGGCACCAAGCGCGGAGATTCAAATCGGCGAGCTGGCGCGGCGCTCGGGCTGCCACGTCGAGACCATCCGCTATTACGAGCGCATCAAGCTCTTGCCTCTACCGGCGCGCAGCGCCGGGCACTATCGGCTGTACGACCTCGATGATATTCGGCGACTGACGTTCATCCGTCGGGCGCGCGAGCTGGGCTTCACGCTCGAAGAAGTGCGCGCGCTGCTGGCACTGTCAACACACGACGGCCGGGCGGCGTGCGCCGAAGTGCGGCAGCTCACGGCAGGTCACTTGAGTGAGGTACGAGCGAAGATCGCCGATCTCAAGGCGATGGAAAAGGTGCTTGCCAACGCCGTGCAGCGCTGCGATGCCGGCGAGGTGCCGGGGTGTCCGTTGATCGATGCTTTGTCCGCCGCGACGGAGTGAAGCGACATGACCAATTTAGCCGATACGATCAAGGCCGCGCGACCCATGGTGTCTGCCAAGGATTTCGACCTCAGTCTGCGCTTCTACGTTGATCTCGGCTTTCAATCAAAAGTGCTGACCGACGGCTTGGCGGAGATGACCCTCGGCAGCTGCTCTTTCCTCCTGCAAAATTACTATGTGCAGCAGTGGGCCGATAATTTTGTAATTCACCTGTTTGTCTCGGATTTGCGCCAGTGGTGGGATCACCTAGTCGCTCTCGACCTTGGATCACGCTATGGCGTCAAGACGCGAGCGCCGCAGCTCGAAAGCTGGGGTGTAGAGGTAGCTGGCGTGATTGATCCCTCCGGGGTGCTCTGGCGTATCCACCAAATCCCGGCTTCCGCCTAGATATTGTGTCTCTACACGTCGCCCGGAAGCGGGTGCTAGCCGATTGTGCGCCCGGCAACACCACCACTGCCGCGTCCGGCCTTCCCGAAATTGTTGATTTTCGGAATACCCTTACCGCAGCACGAAATTCCGTAGTTAACTAAACTTTTACGATGCTCCCTAGCCACCTTAATCGATATGATCTCTAATCAAAATAGACGGATCAGCCTTTTCGCTCTGGCAGCAGGCACCGATCCGCCGTCTGGGAGGATGGCATGAACCTTCGCATCTCCGGGGTGCTCGCGATCACGGCCGCCGTTGTCGCGTGCCTTCTCAGCAGCACTCAAGCCCTCGCGCAAAACGCCTACATCACGAACAGCAGCGACAACACCGTGTCGGTCATCGACACGACGACGAACACGGTCACCGCCACAATCCCCGTCGGCAGTACGCCTTTTGGCGTGGGGGTGACCCCAGACGGCAGTAGGGTTTACATCACGGATGGGAACGGCGTGTCGGTGATCGACATGGCGACGAAGACGGTGATCGCTACGATCCCCGTCGGCGCCAGGGTTTACCCCATGGGCGTGACGGTTGCTCCGGACGGCAGCAAGGTCTATGTCGCGAACAGTTTTAGCGGCGGTTTTGAGGGTACGGTATCCGTGATCGACGCGGCGACCAATACGGTGACGGCCACGATCCCCGTCGTCGCCGGCGGCACCTTCCCCGAGGACGTGGCGGTGACCCCAGACGGCAGCAAGCTCTATGTCACGCATGGACGTTGCGAGACGGGCTGCCCCCTCTCGGTTATTGACACAGCGACAAATACATTGATTACCGAAATATACGAAGACTGTGGATCCCAGAACGAACTCTGTGAGTTCAGCAGTGCCGTGGCCGTGACCCCGGATGGCAGCAAGGTCTATGCCGTGGCTTTTCCTTATTGCGAATGCAGCCCCGAGGTCGTGTTAGTCATCGATACAGCGACGAATACGGTGATCGGCACGATCCCCCTGCCCTCGTCGAGCACGGGGTTTGCCTATGACAAGGGGTTATCGGTAACCCCGGACGGCAGCAAGGTCTACGCCGTGAACAATGGTTCCGATACGGTATCCGTGATCGACACGGCGACGAATGCGGTGATCGCCACGATCCCCGTCGGCAGCAACCCCGTTGCCTTCGGCGTCTTCATTGCGATCCCGGCGACGCAATCCTCACCCGCTACGGGAAGCCTCTGCAATGGGATATACGACGGCACCTTCCCCGGCAACGTGACCGTCTCTGCCGGTCAGAATTGCATATTTCTCAACGGCGGCCGGATCGCCGGGAACGTCAACGTGGTTGGGGGCAACTTCGCTCTCAACGGCTCGGCAATCGGCGGCAATTTGACCGTGAATGGCGGCGGAACCTACACGCTTGGCCCCAACGCGACGGTCAGCGGCAACCTGCAAATCCAGAATATCCCGCCAGGCAGCGCGAACAATTCCGTATGCGGCGCGACGGTCTATGGCAATATGCTGCTCAACAAGGATGGAACCGCCGTTCAGATCGGGTCGACCGCGCCGCTGTTTTGCGCCGGCAATACGATTGGTGGAAATTTCGAAGCCGTTGGCAATTCAAACTCAGCGCTGATGTTCGACAATTCTGTCGGCGGCAATATGTCGGTCCTCGACAATACCGGCCCCGTCGATGTCGTCGGCAACACCATTCGCGGTAACCTGCTGTGCCAGGGCAACTCGGATCTGATGATGGTCAGCGCCAACACGGCAAAAGGCAATATAACTGGGCAATGTACTGGAAGCAAAATCGCGTCTGGCCAGTGACTTGATCCGGATCAGCTGCACGAACGCTATCTTCCAAGACTGCGGCCCTGGCGCTCGGCGTGCCGCTCGCGCCGGAAGGCAGCAGCTGCTAGCCGCAAATGCCCGGCCGGCACATGTCGCCGCGTCCGGGCCTACTTCCGGCCCTAGCCGCTTGATCTGTCAGGTATATTTGCGGGAGGTTAGTAATGCCCATCTATTGGCAACCTGACGATGCTATCAAAATTAAGGTTTCATCCGGGGGAATGCGAGTTTAAATGCGATGCTTGTTTACTCAAACCGATGATGCTTGAGCTGCGGATTGTCGCGGTGATTCTAATAACCTTTGGCTTAACGACAATGTTACCTACAATAATTCCTGGTCTTTCGATTGCAAGATAAAGGATACATGAAACCAAAAAAACAATAGGAACAACAGTTACTAGCAAAGACGCAAATTCTACAGAATGGGAGAGTCGATCATTAACAGATGTCAATAGATAAAATATACCACATAATAGTGGAACATGACATAAGTAGATGGAATACGATCTCCTTCCGATAAACAAAGCCGCACGGCTTTCAAGTATATACGAGACAACCGCAATGACTGTGTCATCTAATGGCCGCAGGTTGCGGCGATCGGTTATAAGGACGACATAGATGCAGCCCCAAACAACAAACGGAGCCATTTGCCACCCTAGAGGGCTTTCCATCCCTAACAGGGCGAGCACTATCGCGGGATTTCTTAATGATCCTGCCAATTTCGGATAGACAATTCTACTTACTATGCCAATTGCAAAAAACGGAGTGGCCGCGAATAGTAAGCTACGTTGTTCAAAGCTCCCAAAGACATGAAATTCATAACTTATATACAGTGCCGTTAGAGCGGCTATTGTAATTAAGGCAATCGGCAACTTTCTAGTGGCAATGATGGCTAGAGGTGCTACTAGGTAAAATTGCCACTCAAGGGAGAGGCTCCAAGCTGGAGGATTAAATACAATTGCTGAGCAAGGCAAGATACCATTACTCACGGCACCATGGATCATAATCAGATGCGTAACAAAGTTGGGCCAGAAATAAGCTGTCTGGCTATGAACCATACATTTCCAATCTGGCGTAAGGGCGGTTGCATCCGTCGATGGTATTTTTGATAATGCTGATAGAAGTAATGGTGTACAAAAATAACCAAGTATGCAAGTGAATAGAAACAACGGGAAAATACGCATAAAACGCCTGAAAATATAGACTTTGTAAGACTCATATTTGATTAGGAGAAGATGAGTGATAACAAATCCGCTGATTATTATAAATATCATAACCGATGCATCGGCCGCACTCGCAAAACTATGCAGACGAATACAGGATATATTGGCGATATGGCTAAATACGACAACCCATGCCAGCCAGCCTCGCGCACCTTCGATAGTATCGAATTTTTGCAATTAACTATCCTTGCATCTTACGCCCTCTATACCATGAAGCAGTTAAGCTTAATAGATTTAGTTAATGGTGCACGCAGCCGGGGCCCGTAAAGAGGCCCGCGCGCGCCTCGACGCCGGCGAGACGCAGCGCAGCTAAGGCCTATCACAGAATATGCCTTTCCACTCAAACCTCATCGTCCGGCCCGCCCATATCGTCGAGCGCCATGATCGCCGTCTGCGTCTGCGCCAGCAACGCCAGGTCGCCACCGTCAATGCGCGGTCGAGCTTGGCGAGCAGCGCCGCGCGCATCTGGCGCAGCTGCGCCAACGCCGCCTCGCCCGGCCGCCGATCGGCATGCACCGGCACCGTCCTCGCCGTCTTTCTCAGCATCGGTGTTCCCTCCCTGCATCGCAGCAGGGTGCGGCAGCGGCGCCGAGAAGTTCCGTGAACTCGCGCCCCGCATCCGCAACCCCACCGCGATCCCTCATACCGGCCGGTCGTCATTCGCCGGTGCCACGTACTCGGCCCGAATACACGGTCGGTCGATTTGCGGCCAAATTTTCGAACGTAGCGTGAACTGAGCAGTTCAGACTGCCTCGGTTTGACGCGAGGCAGCGTTAAGTCGGCTGATCGTCGCGCGGTGCGCCTGGAACAATCGGGCGACCTCGGCCGCCGATCGGTCGGCGGCGAGCATGCTGAGGATTTCCGCGCGTTGCGCCTGAGTGAACTTCGGCCGTCGCCCGCCATGACGCCCTTGCAGGCAAGCCGCTTTGAGGCCGGCCTGGGTGCGCTCCCTCACCATCTCCCGCTCATATTCCGCGAACGCGCCGAGCATCTGCATCATCATCCGCCCGGCGGGCACGGTCGTGTCGATGGCTTCGGTAAGAGAGCAGAAGCCAGCGCCGGCGGCGCCGATTCGCTCCAGGATCAGAAGGAGATCCTTGAGGGACCGCGACAGACGGTCGAGTTTCCAGACGACCAGCACATCGCCCGCCGCGAGCTGGCCGAGCAGACGGGTCAGTTCCGGACGGTCCCAGCGGCCGCCGGAGGCGCGTTCCTTATAGATGCGCCGGCAGCCCGCCTCCTCCAGAGCGCCGACTTGAGGGGCGAGGTCCTGGCCTTCGGTTCGGGACACCCGGGCGTAGCCGATCAGGACCGGCTCTGTTGCGTTATTTAGTTGCTTTTCAGGTTTGATTGGCAACCGGTTTTTGCGCGGCGCAACGCTTTGTTTCGCCTGCGGTTGCGCAGATGCCGTACAAACGTTCGTTTGCGCAACACTCCGTGCCTTGGCCGTTTTGAGCGCTACCGGCTAACCGGGCCAAATAGCGTAAGCACAGGTGTGGCGAGCCGCGCAGTCGCTCCGCTAATGCCGCGGCGAGGCACGACTTGCCGATACCGGGCTCGCCCGAGACCAGCACGACCTGGCCATCCCCGGCCTTGGCGCGCGCCCAGCGGCGCAACAACAGGTCAATTTCCTCATCGCGGCCGATCAGCCGGGTCAGCGCCGAGCCACGCAACGCCTCAAACCAACTCGCGACGATGCTTGGACGCAATACCTGCCAGGCCGGCACCGGCGCGGCGATGCCCTTGACCGCGACGGTACCGAGATCACGGATCTCGAAGAGATCGCCGACCAGCCGGCGCGTGCCGGCAGCAATGACGACCGCGTCCGGCTCGGCCAGGGCTTGCAGCCGAGCGGCCAGGTTCGGTGTCTCGCCGACGACCGATTGCTCCTGTGCCGAGCCTTCGCCGATCAGATCGCCGACAATCACCAGCCCGGTGGCGATGCCGATACGCGCTTTCAGCTTGACGGATGTGACATCGAGGCGACTAACAGCGGCGATCAAATCCAGCCCCGCCCGGACCGCCCGCTCGGCATCGTCCTCGTGCGCGCGCGGATACCCGAAATAGACCAAGACGCCGTCACCCATGTATTTGGCGACAAATCCCGCGCAGGTCCTCGGGATCGATCCGCGCCGCAAGCGCGGTCGAGCCGACGAGATCGCAGAACATCACGGTCAGCTGCCGCCGTTCGGCTTCGCCCTTTGATGCGAGAGTTACGGTCGTTTCGGCCGGTGGTTCCGACGCATCGGCTGCGGACACGGGTGCGCCCAAGGCGGCAATGGCGTCGAGCAGCCTGCGGCGGTGGCCGACAGTAGCGACGCCCAGCTCGCGCAAATCCTCGGCAGTCAGCCGTGGCAAGACCGCAGCGTCGATATCATTGTCGCGGAAAGTCGCGGTGTACTGTTCGAGTCCCAGCCCGCGCAGCCAATCGGCGATCTCGATAGACATTGCCGAGGCATCCCATTATCGGTTGAGGCGTCGGCCACGGGCAGTCTGGTCCTCCAGCGTTGAGGACTAAACTCCAGAGTTTTCTTTCGAGTCCGAGACCGACGACCGCCATCATCCCCCATACCGCGGGATCGCTCCAGCGTGCTATCGCGCGACACCGGCGCGGCTGACCTCGCGATAAACGGTCGAGCGCCCTAAGCCGAGCTGCCGGGCGGCCACGGTCGGCGACAGACCTGCTTTCACCAACTCCAGCGCGGCAGCGATCTTCCCTGGATCGAGGGGATGGCGTCCGGGGCGCTTGCCGCGGGCCCGGGCGGCGGCGATCCCATCCTTTGTCCGCTCCGCGATCAGCCGCCGCTCGAAGTGCGCGATCGCGCCGAAGACGTGGAACACCAGTTCACCAGCGGCCGAGTTGGTGTCGATCCTTTCCTCCAGACTGAGCAGGGCAATGCCGCGCTCCTTGAGCACCGCTACCGCGGCAAGTAATTCGCTGAGTGAGCGGCCGAGGCGGTCGAGACGGACAACTGCGGGCTCTGTTGCAATCTTCCGGCGAGGGCGCGCGAAGGCGCCCGGTCGGGTCAGAGCCTGTTCTGTTACGCGGCTTCGAGCTCGAGCTGCCCACTGACAAACTGGACCGCCTCGGCCAGGATAGAGCCGCCAAGACCGAAGGCGCGCTCGACGATGCGGGCCTCGCCGCGGATGTCACGGGTGATGTTGAACGCCGACGCCTGTCCTTTGCGGAGCGCGCGCATCACTTCGAAACCCTTGATCGTTGCGTAGGCCGTCTTCAGGGTCTTGAAGCCTCTGACCGGTCGGATCAGCTGCTTCAGTTTACCGTGGTCAGCCTCGATGACGTTGTTCAGGTACTTGATTTGTCGATGCAGCGTCTCCTCCGGACATTTGCCCTCCTTCTTCAGCTCGGCGAGAGCGGTGGCATAGGTCGGCGCCTTGTCGGTGTTGATGACCGTGGGCTTCTCCCAGTCTTTCAGGCCGTTCAGCGCCTTGCCGAGGAAGCGCTTGGCCGCCGCCGTGTTGCGCGTCGGAGAGAGGTAGAAGTCGATGGTGCTCCCGTGCTTGTCGACGGCCCTGTAGAGGTAGGCCCACTGGCCTCGGACCTTGACGTACGTCTCGTCGATGCGCCAGCTCGTTGAACCCGGCCGGCGCCACTGCCAGCGCAGCCGTTTCTCGATCTCGGGCGCGTATCTCTGAACCCAGCGGTAGATCGTCGAATGGTCAACCGAAACGCCGCGCTCGCCCATCATCTGCTCGAGATCGCGATAGCTCACCCCATAGCGGCAATACCACCGGACCGCCCAGAGCACGATCTCACCCTCGAAGTGGCGCCCCTTGAAGTCCGACATGCCCAGCTCCCTCCCTCGCGCAGGACCCATTCCGACGGACAACGGAGAAGTTTGCAACAGAGCCAGTGGGACAGCGTGCGGCCCTCTATTGCCGCGTCTCCACTGCCGATCAATCATGCGATCGGCAGGAACGTGATCTGCGTGCCTTTGCCAAGCGTAGCGGCTTCGAGATCGTCGGCGTCTACAAGGAGAAAGCCTCCGGTGCCAAGACCGACCGTATCGAGCGCAAGAAGGTGATGGCGCTCGCGCAAGCTCGCGAGATCGATGCCATCCTAGTCACCGAGCTGTCCCGATGGGGACGCAGCACCATCGACCTCGTGCAGACGCTGCAGTCGCTGCAGGCTTGGGATGTGTCCGTCCTCGCCATCTCAGGCCTGCAATTCGACCTATCGACGCCGCACGGCAAGATTATCGCCTCGGTGATGGCGGCGCTCGCCGAGTTCGAGCGCGATCTTATCCGCGAGCGCATCAAGTCCGGCATCGCCGCCGCCAAGGCCCGCGGTAAGCGGCTCGGCCGCCAACCAGGACAGCGTCCATCGGACCGCAAGGCGACGAAGGTCCTCAAGTTGGCAGATGCTGGTTTGAGCTACCGGTTAATCGGCCGCCATGTCGGGCTCAGCAAGAACACGGTCGGAGCAATCCTGCAACGTGCGCGGGCGGCAAACCAACGAAAGCAAGAAGGCCCCGGCGCCTGACACCGGGGTGGTCTGCATCAACCCGAGAGAGAGGAGCAACCCATGTACTACACCGACAATTCGCTGCTTCCCGAGAACCAGGACCCGTTGATCATTACGGCGGCACCCTATGGGCCGATCTGGATGCCAGCCGATTACCCCGAGGACATTCCTGTAACTTGGGACGAGCAGGTCCAGAAGGCGGTGGATTGTTACAACGCCGGGGCCACCATGCTCCACATCCATGTGCGTGACCCCAAGACCGGCCACATCTCGAAAAATTTCAAGGAATACGGCGATCTGGTCGGGCGTCTGCGCCAAGCCGTCCCGAACATGGTCTTGCAGGTCGGCGGATCAATTTCGTTTGCGCCGGAAGGCGACGAGAAGGCGAAATGGCAATCCTACGACACGCGTCACATGCTGACCGAAATCGATCCGAAGCCCGACCAGGTCACGGTCGCCATCGGGTCGACCCAGTACGACATGACGCCGCTGATCACGATGGACGACGTTCAGGGGACCCACGTCGCAAACCCCGAGCAGATATGGGCGTTTTCCCAGATGGTGGTCGATGCCACCTCGGACTTTTACGTCGAGCACTTGAAGCGCCTGAAAAAGAGCGGCATTCAACCCTACTTCGCCCTCACCCATGTTCACTCACTGGCGATCGTCGAGCGTCTCGTCCGCCAGGGCGTCCACATGGGGCCGGTGAACGGGTTCTTCAGCATGATCGGCGGCGGCGTGACCGGCACCAACCCCTTCGACTGGCTGGAGTTGTTTCGCCGCACGCCGCATGGCTCGGTGTTCACCTATCAAACGATGATGCGGCATAGCTGGCCCCTCGCCGCTGTGTGTATCGCCCTCGGGCAGCACACCCGCGCCGGCATCGAGGAGAACCTCTGGGACACGACCAAGGGGAAGCGCCTGACCTCCGTGCAGATGATCGAAAAGCATGTCCGGATAGCCAACGAACTCGGGCGCAAGATCGCGACGGGCGAGGAAGCTCGTCGGATCTTGAAGATCGGGGTGACGTACAACTCGGTCGAGGAGACGCTCATCAACCTCGGCCTGCCGCCCAATCGCCAGACGGGTCAGACCGGCTTCGTCGGCTACACGACCGACGGAAAGCTCCCGACACCGCGGCCAGCCGCCGGCGCGGACGGACACATTCTCTAAGAGCGGCGATCGCGTCCAAGGTCCTGCCTTGGCCCGGGGACGGGCCGGGCGAGGGGTCAGGGCTCAAGTTTTACCGAAAGGACATGAGGCTCATGCGCACGGAAGATCGTGATCGAATGTCCGACATCGATCCGTTGAGTGAAACCGGCCCTTGGGACCCGGCATTGGCACAACTGCGCGCGTGGGATCCCGATTGGGCGGACAGCTGCGTCAAGATGACGACCAACCCATGGAATTCGGGGGTCTTGCCGCGCAAATTTATCGAGTTGGTCGGCATTGGGTTGAACGCCGCCTGCACCAATCTCAACCCCGCTGGCACGCGCCGCCACATTCGCGCCGCGCTTGCAGCAGGCGCCTCCCGTGAAGAGATTTTGTTCGTTCTCAAGGCCGCCTCCCTTATGGCCATCCATTCCTGCAGCCTCGGCGCCCCCATTCTCCTCGAGGAAGCGAAGGCGGCCGGAGCGAAGGCGGCGCCGCCGTCGTCCGCAGCCACGCCGGCCTGCGACGCCATGCGAGCGGTCGGACAATGGAATACCGCATGGGATCCGTTCTTCGAGCTCGATCCGGCGTGGACCGACGAGTTCTTTGCAGCTGCGATCCCCATGTATAAGAGCGGTGTGATTTCACCCAAGGAGCTCGAGCTCCTCAGCATCGCTTTTGATGCTTCCTACACGCACATGTACGCCCCCGGCACCCGGCGGCACATCAGGGCGGCGTTGAAGCTGGGCGCTACGATCGAGGAGATCATGGAGGTGCTGAAGCTCTGCGTCGTCCAGGGCGTTCAGGCCTGCAATCTCGGTGTGCCAATTCTGGCCGGGGAATTCGCCGCCCGTTTGGGCACGGACACGCCTTCGTAGGATGCCGGCCCAACCTTCCTGCGACCGGCATCGATCGCCGGAAGCAACTGGGCAGCCGACAAGTACAGCGTCGCGGAGGATTTGCACGATGCAGAGTAAACCTCTACTGCCTGATGATACCTCCCGCATCTCCGGTGCAGGTAAGGCGCATGAAAGCAAACGCGACTAAGCCATCTGCAAAATGAAAATCTTCAGCGACGAGCATCACTTTTCCCAAAATGAGAGCATTGGCGAGAGCAAAGCCGTAGAAATGAACGGCTACCAGATGTAGAACATCTATTGTGGCGGCTTGTCGAGTTCGAGGCGGATTTCAGGAACTTCCACGCCGGCTCGATGATTTCGCCCGGCTTTGGGTCTTCGGGGGGTCGACGCAGTGCCGCCGACGGCGGTTCTCCGAATAGTGACCGGTAGGCGCCCGCAAAGCGGCCCAATTCCCAGAAGCCATAATCGGTCGCGATCTCGGTCACGGTCGTCTTCTCCGCGTCCGCGCTCCGCAAATCCCGGCGCACCAGGTGCATGCGCCGCAGCCATAGATAGCGTTTCGGGCTCATGCCGAGATATTCCTGGCAACAGTCCCGCAGCGTCGTATAGGAAGCGCCAACCGTCGCGCAGAGCTGGGGCATGTAAAGAGGCCTATCGGGGGTGGACGTCAGCACCTCCTCTAGACGCCGCATGACCTTCGCGCGATGCCGATGGACACTGCGGCAATGTTTCACTTGACGTTCCCATCCACAATCGCTAAATTCAGCATGATCAAGGAGATGGGTCATGCAAAGCCACCTTTCTGCCGCTCATTTTCACAACGAAGAAGCCGCCTACAAGTTCGCCGAGGCGCGGCTGTGGCCGAACGGACCCGTCTGCCCGCACTGCGGCGCAACCAAGGAACACGTCGGGAGACTGCGGGGGAAGACAAATCGCATCGGGCTCTATAAGTGCTACGCCTGCCGCAAGCCTTTCACCGTGAAGATTGGAACCGTCTTCGAGTCGAGCCACGTTCCAATGCGGGTTTGGCTGCAAGCCATCTATCTGTTCTGCTCCTCGAAGAAGGGTATCAGCACTCGCCAGCTTCAGCGCACCTTTAACTGCGGTCTGAAAACAGCATGGTTCCTCGGACATCGTGTCCGTGAGGCAATGCGTGATCTCGGCATCGCCGACACTGGCCCGCTCGGTGGCGCCAATCAGGTTGTTGAAAGCGATGAGACTTTCATCGGTGGCAAAGCCCGCAATCGGAAAAACTACATTCCACCCAAAGCCCCTGTGCTGGCTTTGGTCGAGCGCGATGGGCGTGTTCGCAGTTTCCATGTTCCCGATGTCACTGCACAAAGCTTGAAACCGATCATCGTCAAGAATGTGGATAAGGCCAGCTACCTGATGACCGACGAGAGTCCGGTCTATTGGCCGATTGGCTCGCAGTTCAGTGGGCACGGCACCGTCAACCACAGTGCTGAAGAATATGTTCGCGCCTATTTCTGGCATACCAACACGGTCGAAGGCTACTTCAGCATCCTCAAGCGCGGGATCTACGGTTGCTACTTCCACGTCAGTCGGGTGCATCTCCACCGCTACACCGCCGAGTTTGATTTCAGGCACAACAACCGGATCGCGCTCGGCATTGATGATCTGGAGCGAGCCGATCGCGCTCTTGTCGGGGCCAAGGGCAAGCGCCTTACCTATGCGACGCCTCGTAGCCGAGGGACAAGCGAGCCGCCGTTTTAAATCACGATTACGGCACCGTCCGAAGCACGAATGAGTGAAGACGCCAAAGCCGCTTGGCAGGAGCAAAAAGCCGTTTGGCGTAAGCAGTTTGCACAGCTTGGAGTAAACCAAGTTCGCGCACAGCTTCTCGAATGGAGCGGTTCGCTGCGCGTGGAGGCCAGTAACTGGCTCGCCGAAAAAGATCACAAATCGGCTCGCTTAATGGAAGCCTCTAGAGCCGAGCAACTTGAAATTGCCACCTCAGCCAAAGATGCTGCTTTTGAAGCTAATAGGTTGGCCGCAGAAGCCAACTCAATAGCGCGGGATGCGGCAGCTTCAGCTGCCTTAAGCGCGCTTGCGGCACGTACTAACAACATGATTGCCACGCTTGCGCTGATCGCTGCCGCGATCGCGATCGCAATCTCGATATTGGGTATATTCATAAAGCACTAATCCTGCGATATGCTCCACACATGCCTCGCAAACCCACGCCGCCACCCGACAACCCAGAGCAGTTCAAGCGGTTCATCGACATGGCGCGCGAGGTCGGGGCGGAGTATCCCAGCCCCGATTTCGAGCGCGTGTTTCGGAAGGTCGCGGAGCAGTCTAAGGAGAAGCCTCCTAAGCCTTCGGGTCGCCGTTCTCGTCCATCCGGTCGGCGAGTTTCATGACAAAGCCGCGAACTGCCGCAAAGACATGCTCAGCCTCTTTCTGGGTATATTTATTGGCTGGGTGCATCGTTGCATTGCGCCAGGGATTTTTGACGGCATCGAGCGAAGCATAGAGATCGTCAAAGATCACACCATCACCCGCCGCGCGGGCCGCAACGGTTGGCCATTTCGCGTTAATACCACCGCGTATTTGCTGTAAGATCTTGCCCCAACTACGATCCCCCGGGGTTGGATCTGGTATCCCTAGACAGTACGCGACAGCACGTACTGCAATTTCCATCAGCCGCATAAGGTGAAAGACAGATGCGGTTCCTCGTTCCAGCGCGAGACATTTTGCCGCCTCGTCCAACTCAAACGCACCACCGGACGCGAACTTCGTCTCAAAGGCAGTTCCGAACAGTGGCATACGGGGCTCGTAAAGTTCCCGCTCCTTGGTTGAGAGAAAAAGACAGGTCATAAGTTCGGAAAGACCACTCATCCTACGACGTAGGTCATCAACGCCACCCACGATCATTATCGGATCGGTTTCTCTCTCCAAAATCCCCAACAGCCGCTCGCAACCAAGTCGGCAATAGTCAAATTCAAACTCTTTTAGTTCTTGGATAAGAGGTTTTACATATGCAGCCATCTTTTCTTTTTGGTTGACGCTGAGACCGTTTGGGTAGAGCAGCTCACCCCGTCCCGCATGGAGCATGATCGTCCATTGTGAAAGAACGTCTTGCGCATTAAGCAACAGGTTCAGCTTCAGTTCGATCATCTCCCACAGGCTCCAAAGCCGGCGGGAATCCCACAGTGGATGTGACGCGCCAGCGAGAAGGTCTATCCCATCTCGCATCATATATCTTGTGGGTGGGGACGGCAAGTGAAACATTGCCGACACTGCGCACATCGTCTAAATGGCCCTGGGTCAGGCACAAGATCATTGCTTCGACCAAAGCCTCCTCGATCGCTCGCGCGACTTCTGGCTTCGCGAGAATGTCGGGAGCGGTCTTCGCAAGATGGCCCGCCGCTTCGTGCAGCCGCGACAGCCGGGACACAACAGGTGTAGGGGGTTTGGTCCATAGAGGGAATGAAGGTGGCATCAATGGGTGCCCGATGATGGCCTCGCTAGTGGCGGCGAGATCCTCGGGCGTCAGCGACATGGTAGCCCATCCACAGGCCGCAGAGGATCGAAGGTAGTACGGCCAATCCAACCCGACCATTGCGATTTGATCTTGCGATGCTTCGATCCCGCTGACCTGCATCTTCGGCTGATAGGGATCGGTCGCGAAGAGGATCACCGACCGCGTCCCGCTCGGCGTTATTCTCATGATCCGAGGCAGGCTCTCGTCAATGCGATGCATCCACAGGCGATGCAGGTCGATGCGCGTCAATTCCGCGCGGAATTCGCCGCGCTTTGTAACCACCCCGGCAATCTGCAGGTTTCGGATCCCTGCAAAATACATATCGGGGTCGGTAAATGTGCGGGTCGCGCTGGAAGGCATCCCACCCCCCGCTGTCACAACGACGCTCCCGTTAGAGGCGCAGATGGTGCCCCCCCTTCAACGTTTTATGCAAGGGAAATAGCCCTCGGCGGGGATAAATCAGGCCTTCTCTGCGTATAGATACCCCTTTGTTGGGGGATAGGCCGGCCGTGCCGCCACTAGGTCGTTGCAGCGGAGCTGGCCGCTCGCTTTGCAAAATTTAAGAAAAACGCACCGCCAGAATCGCATGGAGATTATGCGGCAGCAACTTGGGTTCTGCTCGCGTCTGCAAGGCACGAGAATGTAGCGAACCACTCGGCCGGGCGATTACTGACATGGACCGCAGTCCGGCGACGGCCGCCGGTAACCATCAGTTTCCAGGCGATGCGCGCCATCTTGTTGGCCAGTGCCACGGCGGCCAATTTCGGCGGCTTGCGTTTGAGGAGCTGGCTAAGCCAAGGCGACGGCCTTCCGCCGCGCTGAGCATGCTGGATCACGGCGGTAGCCCCCACCACCAGCACGCTGCGCAATCCTCCGTTGCCGGCTCGCGTGATAACACCGAGCCTGACCTTGCCCGCGGTCGAATGATCCTTCGGCGTCAGACCGATCCAAGCCGCGAACTGGCGTCCTGAGCGGAATAGCTCAGGCTCTGGGGTCTTCATTTTCAGCAGCACCGCGCCAATCGGGCCGACCCCGGGGATCTTGGTGAGCTGTCGGCTGCATTCATCGGCGCGATGCCAAGCCATGAGCCTGGCATCGATTTTGTCGATTTGTGCCTGCAGTTGCGCATATTCCGCGGCCTGGGCCGCGAACAGCTCCCGAGCCAAGGCGGGCAGGGTCTCATCAGCCTGGATGCGCTCAAGCAGAGGATCGAGGTGAGCCTTCCCTTTGGCGGCGGTGAGGCCGAACTCGCTCGCATAGCCGCGGATGGCATTGCTCAACTGCGTGCGATTGCGGATTAGACGGTCACATACGCCGACCAGCATCAAGGCTGCTTGCTGCTCAGCCGCCTTTACAGGCACGAACCGCATCGTTGGTCGGCTCATTGCCTCGCACAGCGCTTCGGCGTCCGCCGCATCGTTTTTGCCGCGCTTAAGGTACGGTTTGACGAGCTGCGGCGCGATCAACTTCACCGAATGCCCGAACGATTGCAGCAGCCGCGCACAATGGTGACTTGCACCGCAGGCTTCGATCGCGATCACCGTCGGCGCCAGCTTCTCGAGGAATGCGAATATCTCCTTGCGTCGCAGCTTCTTGCGCAAAACCGGCTGCTCGGCGGTGTTCACTCCATGGAGCTGGAAAATGTGTTTCGACGTATCCATGCCAATTCGGCTAATCTGTTCCATGGACGGCCTCCTTTGTCTGAGATCTTCAGCGACCTCATTCTGGCACGCTTGATGCCGTCGGGGGTCGTCCACACCAACAGAACCCCGACTATGGACTTCGCCGGCAGCGGATCCTATTCACCCGCCGCTGGCCACCGTGTTGCTACAACGTAAGCTGGAGCAAATCTCATGGCGACAAGCTCAACGACCGAACCAGCGAAGACGGCTGAAGCGCAGCGTTTGGAGGAGGCGCGGGGGCAAGGGGTGCCGTGGCGACAATGGGGCCCGTATCTCAGCGAACGCCAATGGGGCATGGTGCGCGAGGATTATAGCGAGAATGGTGATGCGTGGGACTATTTCACCCACGACCAGGCCCGCTCGCGCGCTTATCACTGGGGCGAGGACGGCATTGCCGGGATCAGCGATGACCACCAGCGGCTGTGTTTTGCATTGGCGTTGTGGAACGGCAAGGACCCGATCCTCAAGGAACGGATATTCGGCCTGACCAACAGCGAGGCCAATCACGGCGAGGACGTCAAGGAGTATTATTTCTATCTCGACAGCACGCCAACCCACTCCTACATGAAGTATCTCTATAAATATCCGCAGAGCGAATTCCCTTACCTAAATCTGATAGAAACCAACCGACATCGCAATCGCCTGGATCCCGAATACGAATTGATCGACACCGGAATATTCAACGAAGACCAGTATTTCGACGTGTTCGTGGAATATGCGAAAGCCTCACCCACCGACATCCTGATCCAAATCGGTATATGCAATCGAGGGCGCGACGAGAGTGTGGTCCACGTGCTGCCGACGCTGTGGTTCCGCAACATCTGGACATGGTGGCCGGATGAGCCGAAACCATCCCTGAAGGATGCGTCTGGAGCGAACGGCGCCGGCGCCATTGCCGCAGTGCACGCGGCCCTTGGCGACTATTTTCTGCATTGCGAGGGCAATGCGCGATTGCTGTTCACTGAGAACGAGACGAACAATGAGCGGCTCTTCGGCTCGCCCAACTCCACACCCTACGTCAAGGATGGGATCAGCAATTTTGTCGTGGCGGGCGACCAGAACGCGGTCAACCCGAACCGCACCGGGACCAAAGCCGCCGCGCACTATCAGTTGAGCGTCGGCGCCGGGGCGACTGCGGTCATCCGGCTGCGGCTCATCAATGCCGCACCCGGCGCCGAGGGACCGTTCGGCAGGGGGTTCAATCAGATCATCGAGGCGCGCCGGCGCGAGGCGGACGCGTTCTATCAGGCCATCACGCCCGCCGGCGTCGGCGAGGATGCGGCCAATGTCATGCGGCAAGCATTGGCCGGCATGCTGTGGAGCAAACAGTACTTCTTTTTCGACGTCGACATGTGGCTGCGCGAGCATGCCGTCGATCCGCTGCGGCCGTCATCGCGACAGCTGCGGAACCGCGAGTGGTTCCACATGATCAGCGACAATGTGATCTCGATGCCGGACAAATGGGAATATCCCTGGTTCGCCGCCTGGGATCTGGCGTTTCACACGATCGCGCTCTCCGTCGTCGACGTCGATTTCGCCAAGCAGCAGCTCGACCTGCTGCTTAGGGGACTTTTCTTGCATCCGACCGGACAGATCCCGGCCTATGAGTGGAACTTCAGCGATGTCAATCCGCCGGTGCATGGCTGGGCCACGATCTTTGCCTATCGGATGGAGCAGGCGCTTCGCGGCAAGACCGACCTCGAATTCCTCAAACGGGTCTTCGGCAAGCTCACCGCGAATTTCGGCTGGTGGATAAACCGCAAGGATCGCTTCGGCAGGAACCTCTTCGAAGGAGGGTTTCTCGGGCTCGACAACATCGGCGTCTTCGACCGCAGCGCGCCGTTGCCGACCGGCGGCTATCTGGAGCAGGCCGACGGCACCGCGTGGGTGGCTCTCTACTCCCAGAACATGCTCGAGATCGCCTTCGAACTGGCGGCGTACGATCCGACCTACGAGGATTTGGCGTCGAACTACGCTATGGAGTTTCTTCTGATCGCCAGAGCCATGAACGCGATCGGTCCGGACGGCATGTGGGACGAGGAGGACGGCTTCTATTATGACGTCCTGCGCCTGCCCGACGGCGGCGCCATGCGGCTCAAGGTCCGCTCGATGGTCGGGCTGCTGCCGCTCTGCGCCGTGACGGTTGTCGAGAAGTGGCAGCGGGAGCGGGTGCCCAGACTGACGGCGGCAGCCTTCGAGCTCTTGCGGCGCATGCCGGAGCTGGGCAGCTCGATCCATGTGACCGGACCAGGCCATTATGGCGTCGCGGAACGCGGCATCCTCGCTCTGGTCAATGAGGACCGGCTGCGGCGAATTCTTTCCCGAATGCTCGACGAGAACGAATTCCTCAGCTTTTACGGGATCCGGGCCTTGTCGCGCTATCACGCCGAGCGTCCCTATGTCTTCTCGGTGCAAGGCCAGGAATACCGGGTGAACTACCTGCCGGCCGAGTCGGACACCGGCATGTTCGGCGGCAACTCGAACTGGCGCGGGCCGATCTGGATGCCGGTCAATGTGCTGCTAATCCGCGCCCTGCTGCAGTATTACGTATATTACGGCGACAATTTCAAGATCGAGTGCCCGACTGGCTCGCGCAATCTCATGAACCTGTTCGAGATCGCCCGCGAAATTGCCAGTCGGTTGACCCGGATCTTCCTGCGCGACGCCGCCGGCCGGCGGCCGGTGTTCGGCGGCGCCGAGAAGTTCCAGAGCGACCCCTGTTGGCGCGACTGCCTGCTGTTCTACGAGTATTTCCACGGCGACAACGGCGCCGGCATCGGCGCCAGTCATCAGACAGGATGGACCGGGCTGGTGGCGCCGCTGATCGAGATCTTTGGGCGTCTCGACGCCGACGCCCTTCTCGAAGGCGGCAGGGCCGCCGCCTTCCATCACAAATAGCCCCCGCTCGAATGGCCGCGACCCGCCGCCGATGTTGTGGGGTAGGCAAGCACGGGTAAGCGAAAATGGGCAAGATTTAACTTCTTCGAACGGAACATATACATGGTTTCTGTTTTGTTTATGAACCCAATACAAAGAGTTTTAGTGCTGAAGCCCATGCTAAACTATCAAAGGTGGGCTCGACAAACTTTGCATTCCTTACCCCGCACCAGCAGAAGGAGGCCCGCAAGCGCCTCGAAGCGGGCGAGACGCAACGCAGCGTCGTCCGCTCCCAACGTCAGTCAGAGCACGATTTCGAGGCTGACGGCATAACCCATATGTCTGCGGAATCCTTTGGCGCGCCGGGGACGGCCGTCCGTTTTTTGGTGGACGAAAGTCTCGGCCGGACGCCGTGCGGGTACTGAGGCAGCAGGGATGGATATCTGATCCGAGGCAGACGATCGGGCTTTTCGTCGGCCCTTGCCCCGAAACCGACCCTCGTCCCAGCCGGGCCGATCGGCGCAGGTGGGTGGAGAGCGACTCCTGCGCTGCTGCTTGCCAGATGACGCTTTGCGCCGAAGCGGACGATCACTCTTGGGGTGAACGCATCGCTGCTCTCGGGCCCAAAGGGCCATTCCTGGTCAACGCGGTCGGAGAGCCTGTCGCTCGAAAGCAGAAGATCACAGCGGAAAGCTCGCGCGCCGATGTGCGGCCCGCTATACCCTTGGGTCGAGGAGGAGCTGGGGTGCCCGTTCAGTTAATCGAACGCGAGCTGGTGGCGATCTTCGCCGAGATCGCCGGCTACTGCGGCGGCTCCGGATTTTTGGACAGCGGGATAAGTCAAAGGCTGACCGGTCCCGAAAAGCGTGAAAGGTGGGTGCAAACGGGAATCAGACAGCGCGGCATTCAAGGAGCGATGTCTATACGGCGCGTTCGGGGGAGAAAACCTTGCCTGGGGTGCCGGCGGACCGCTGTCTCCTCAACGATAGATCGACGGTGGGAGACTAATGCGACCACGGCAAATTAGGCGCATCTTCTTCGCAGAGCTCTTTCGGCTTGTTCGCCTAGTCTGGCCGATCCTCTCCGCGGTTCTTTTCGCGATGATCGGGCCCGGACTTCTGATCGGGCACATAGAGAGGTGGCGCATCGATGAGGCTCTTTATTTTACCTTTGTGACCGGTCTCACCATCGGTTACGGCGATCTGGCGCCGCGACATGTTGTGTCGCGATTGCTCGCGGTGATGATTGGCTTTGCTGGTATCGTGCTGACAGGCCTCGTCGCGGCGATTAGCGTGGAGGCGCTTCGAAAGGCATCCCGCGATGCTAAAGAATGAAACGAGGCCGTCGTATGGGAGGCGGCATGACCCTTGTTGAGCGCCGAGCTGCCTTCATCCTGGCGTCGGTCTTTCAGGACGGGAAAGGGGGAAGAAATGATGGACCCGAACGTGCTGAAGTCTGATCGCGCGCCTTCGCGCTCGACCATAATTGATCTTGCGCTTCAAATCGGACTGATAGGCTTATTGGTCTACGCCTGCAGCCGATTCATATCGCCTTTTATCGACCTCCTGCTGTGGTCTGCAATCCTGGCGGTTATGCTGAATCCGCTGCATCTCCGCCTGGCCGCCCGGCTCGGTAATCGCTGGTCGGCGCTGCTGATCGGGTTGGTCGGCGTCACGGTGATGTTGGTGGCGATGGTCACAGTGGTGACGTCACTTGCGTCTTCTCTGTATTCGCTAGTCACGGGCTTGCATAATCATAGCCTCTCCGTCCCACCGCCGCCGCCATGGCTTCCCGGGCTCCCGCTGGTGGGTCGGAAACTGGCGGAGGCCTGGGTGCTCGCCGCCACCAACCTGCCGGCGGCGTTTGCCAAATACCGCGAGGTGTTGAGCGAACCCACGAAATGGCTCGTGTCTTCCGCCGGTGGCCTAGCCGCCGGCCAGCTATCGTTCGTTCTCTCCTTCGCGATTGCCGCGGTCCTTGTCGCCTACGGCAGGGGAGCCGCCGATTTCGCTCGGCGTCTGCTGGGAGTTTTTACCGGCAGCGAGGTTGAAGGGGCCCATCTGGTGACGCTGACGGCCGCTACGATCCGCGGCGTAGCGCTAGGCGTTGTCGGCGTAGCGGTGATCCAGTCGCTTCTCCTCGCCGTCGGATTCTTTGCCATTGGCCTTCCGGCAGCCGGCCTTTGGACGGTCGTTGTGCTTTTGCTATGTATCGTGCAGGTGCCGGCGGTACTGGTGACACTGCCGATCATAGTCTATGTCTTTGCGACGAAAGCAACGCAGCCGGCTATCATCTTCCTGGTCTGGACCCTCGTCGCCGGGCTCAGCGACAATGTCCTAAAGCCATTGATGCTCGGCCGCGGACTGGAAGTGCCGATGCCGGTAATTCTGATTGGCGTCATCGGCGGCATGATTGCCGACGGCCTTCTCGGCCTGTTTGTGGGGCCTGTGGTGCTGGCAGTCGGTTATGTGCTGCTCATTGAATGGATGCAACAGCGCCGCGCCCAGCGCGGGCCGCCGGACGCCGATCGGACGCCGTAAAATGCGACTTTTGCTGCCGGCGTGCCTCGGGCGCCAGGAAGCTGGCATCGGTACCAGGGCTGCCAAACGCGTGTTGCCTCAATGAGCACTGAATTTGAAACCACCAACAAAATTGCGGTGGAGGAACGCATCCCTGCGAAGCCCACTGCCGCGGACACCGACTCTGCGAACCCGCTGCGCAAGGCGGCGCTGATTGTCGTCGCCGTGACCATTCTGCTGTTTGCCTTGTCGATCGTGATGGAGCGGTTCACGCCTTTGTCATCGCAAGCGGTCGTACAAGCATATGTTATCCGCATGGCTCCCGACGTCGCGGGTCGTGTTATAGGCGTCGACGTCGCCGACAATACTCGCGTCGACGCAGGGCAGGTCCTGTTCCGCATCGATCCGCGCCCTTTCGAACTTGCCGTGGCGGAGGCGCAGGCCCAGGTCGAGCAGATCGGTCAGACGCTGGGAGCCTCTACGGCCGCCGTGGAATCGGCACAGGCGCGCGTCGTTAAGGAGGCGGCCGAACTCGAGAACGTTCACGCCCAGACGGAGCGGGTTTTCGAACTTGTCAAACGGGGCGTCTACCCCCCCGCCAAGGGCGATACAGCCCGCGCCACACAGGACGCCGCACGGGCGACGCTGAGGGCCAGCCAGGCCGACCTTGCCAAGGCGCGGGAAGAGCTTGGCCCTAAGGGCGCTGACAATCCCCAGCTTAAGGCCGCGCTTGCGACGTTGGAGCGTGCGCGGCTCAATCTTCTTTACACAACGGTCAAGGCCCCTGCCGCCGGCGTGGTCTCCAATCTCCAACTTGCCACCGGCCAATTCGTAGCGATAGGGCAGGCGGCCCTTACCTTCATCGACACGAGCACGGTCTGGGTTTCGGCGGATTTCAAGGAGAATAGCCTCGAATACATGTCTCCGTCCGATCGGGCCGAAATAGTATTCGAACTCGTTGCCAGGCTCGGTCTTCAAAGCTCACGTCGAGAGCATAGGCTGGGGCGTCTCCCAGAATAACGTCGATCCCAATACCGGTCTGCCAACGGTCAAAAACGCCACGGGGTGGGTGCGCGACCCGCAGCGTTTCCCGGTACGTTTGATCGTCGACGAGACGCCGCCGCGGGGCAGCGTACGGGTTGGTTCGCAAGTGAATGTCGTCGTCTACACCGGCAACAATCCGGTCACGGACGCCCTGGGTGCCGTATTTATTCGCCTCATCTCCATCCTGACCTATGCCAGCTGATACTTTTGCCGCGGAGGCGATGCGGTCACGCCAGCGGCGCATCGGACTGCGGGTCGCGCTCGCGGTCGCTGCCGGATTCACCTGGAACCTAGCGACGGGTGCGGTCATTCCGTTCTTTGGACCGGTCCTCGCGGTGCAATTCCTGATTCTCGGCGCCGGGCCCTTGCCGCTGTCAAGGGCAGTCGCGTTCGTTGGGCTCGTGCTGGTCGTCGGACAGGCCTTCATTGTTCTTAACGGCATCTTCGGCAACCACCCGATCCAGCTGCTGACACTGCTCGGTCTACTCTTTTTCGTATGCTTCTTCGTACAGGCGCGGGGAAAGGGTGGCCCTGTAATCTTCCTCTGCTTGATGATCGCGATCACGGTTACCCTGCTCGATCGCGTGCATGACTCGCTAGACACAAGCATTATTGCAATATTGCTCCAAGCTTATCTAAGCGCCGTGGTCTTGTCGTGGCTCGCCCATGCGATTCTGCCAGGCCACGATGCGACCGACGGCGCGCCGCAGGCAGCTCCGGCCACCGACAGGCCCGCCATGCGAGCTCTCGCCAATGCCGCTATCCTGCTCGGCGCCATGGCGCTCTGCCTGACCAACAACGCCCTCTCCTTGGCGCTCGTCCTTCCGATCACCGTCGCTTCCGTGCTGCTTCAGTTTGACTTCGCAACTAGCGTCCGCTCCGCCCTTAGCCTTGTCGCCGTCAATCTGCTGAGCGGGGTGCTTGCCTCCCTGGCCTTTGCGTTCGTCGAGCTGCGCCCGTCGCTGCCCTTCGTGTTCCTGACCGTCTTTCTCGTCGGGTTGATTCTGGGTGGACGGGCCACGGCCGGCCTTGCCAAGATGTATGCTGGAGCGCTTACGACTTTCCTGATTCTGCTCGGATCTGGCATATCGCCGTTGCCCACGACGACCGCAGAGTCGTTCGCGACCCGGATCGGCTACGTCCTGTTGGCGGTCGGGTACACTCTGTGCATGACGGCGCTACTATGGCCGGGCGAACGACGTACTTCGACGCAACTCTCCTTGCGCTCATGAGGGCGCAATGCGACATGGCGAGCGCGCGCCAGCATCTCAGCTTCCGTAGCGTCGGCCGAGCGCTGTAGTTGGCCTGAAAGTTCGTTGGCGACATGCGGTACATCGCGCGATCGCGCATGCGCTCCCGCTTTCCACTCCACCTCGCCGTTGCTCCACCTCGGCGGCAATGTCTGAAGAGGGGCGATTGTGTTGAAAAAGTCGTCCGTGCTCGACGGCGGCACGATTTAGGTAATATTATACATTCGCACCGGCCTGATGTAATTCTTTTATGATGTTGAGCCGATGCGGCTGTTGTCTGTGGTCAAGCGGCCATGAGTTTTTCCTTTGCCAGAGGGAGTGCGTCAAGGAAGGTCTGCATCGGTGTCTTACCGAAGCACCAGCGGCCCTGGTGAGGCCGACGCTCATTGTATTCGACAAGCCAGGCATCGAGATCGGCCTGCAGCTCGTCGACCGTGCGATAGATCTTCTTACGGAAGGCCACCCGATAGAATTCGTCGAGCACGGTGCGATGGAAGCGCTCGCAGATGCCGTTGGTCTGCGGGCTCTTGGTCTTGGTGCGGCTGTGGTCGATATCTTCGACCGCGAGATAGAGCTCGTATTCATGGCTTTCGCTGCCGCAGAACTCGGTGCCACGGTCGGTCAGCACCCGGCATAGGCGGATCTCGTGCTCATCGTAGAACGGCACCACTCGGTCATTGAGGATCTCGGCCGCGGTAATCGGGGTCTTGCGGTCCCTCGGGTCGCGGCGTTGCCGCGCCCAAGGACAGGCGCCGAGCTTGGCAAAGGCCACTTTGGCATAGGTGTCGATAAAGCTCTGCTGGTAGACCCGCCCGACGCCCTTCAGCGTGCCGACATAAAACGTATCCTGGGCACCGCAATAGCCGGGGCATTCGCTGTCGAACTCGCCATGGGCCTCCTTGTCGGCCTTGGCCTTCTCGAGCGCGGCGATCTGGGCCTCGGTTAACAGAATCCCCTCCTGTGCCACCTTGGCTTCGAGCGCCTTGAGGCGATGTTTCATCGCGGTCAGGTCGTGCCGCTGCCACACGCAGCGCACCCCGGCCGGCGAGATCGACAGGCCGCGCCGCTTCAGCGCCTCCGACACCCGCACCTGGCCCCAGGCCGGCTGCTCGATCGCCATAGCGACCACCGCCTCTTCAATCTCGATCGGGGTGCGGTTCTTCAGGATCGGCTTCTTGCGGCTGATTTCCTGCAGCGCCAACTCGCCGCCTTTGTCGTACAGCTCCTTGAAGCGGTAGAAGCTGTCCCGGCTGTACCCCATCATCTTGCAGGCTTGGCTGACATTGCCGAGCTGCTTGGCTAGCTCCAGCAAACCTACCTTGGCTCGGATGATCTTTTGCTCCTGGGTCATGTCGTGATCTCCGTCCCGCCGAAGGGCGGGTCGCGGTCCCGCTTCAGGTGAGAACCGCGTCCCGCCCTCCGGCTCCGTTTCGGAAACCAACAATGCCTGTCAGATTAAGTCCAAGCTAATACATCTGCTACAACTCCTGCCGCAACCGGCACTGCCCCAAGTGCCAAGCCGCCGCTGCCAAGCAGTGGCTGGCCGACCGCCAGGCCGACCTCTTGCCGGTGCCCTATTTCCATGTCGTCTTCACCCTGCCGGGCCCGATCGCCGACATCGCCTATCAGAACAAGGCGGTCGTCTATGACCTGTTGCTGAAAGTCGCTGCCGAGACCCTGATCACGATTGCGGCCGATCCCAAGCATCTCGGCGCCAGCATCGGGCTCACCGCCGTGCTGCACACCTGGGGATCAGCGCTCACCCACCATCCGCACGCCCATATCATCGTGCCCGGCGGCGGCTTCTCACCCGACGGCCAGCACTGGATCGCCTGCCGACCCGGTTTCTTTCTGTCCGTGCGGGTGCTCTCACGCCTGTTCCTGGAAAGGCTGACCGCCGCCTACCAAGCCGGGCGCCTGGCGTTCTTCGCCGACCAGGCTGCTCTGGCCGAACCGGCAGTCTTCAAAAATCACCTCGCCGCATTGCGGAACATCGAATGGGTGGTCTATGCCAAGCGGCCTTTTGCCGGACCCGATGCTGTGCTCGCCTACCTGTCCCGCTACACGCACCGGATTGCCATCGCCAACAGCCGGCTCGTCGCCTTCGACGGCGAGCGCGTGACCTTTAAATGGAAGGATTACCGGGCCAAGGGCGACGCTCGCTACAAGCTGATGACGCTCGACGTCGACGAGTTCAGCCGCCGCTTCCTGATCCATGTGTTACCCGACGGGTTCCATCGCATCCAGCACTACGGCCTCTTCGCCAACGCCAATCGGGCCGACAATGTCGCATTGGCCCGCCGGCTCCTGGGCGTACCCGACCCAGCCCCATCGAGCGGGAACAGCGATGGCGCCGATCGTGGTCGCGAAGACGAAGAGCCGAACATTTGTCCTTGCTGCAGCGGGCGCATGGTCATCGTCGAGACCTTCGAACCTGGCTGCGAGCCTCGGCTCTGGCCCACCCCATCGCTCCGGCTCGACAGCTCATGACCACAACGCTCTTGCCGCCATCCCATATCACTCCGCCTGGTCCAGGCCGATATCCCGCCGACAACGGCCACGCTCCGCCTATCGCAACCGTCAGCGCCCACTCCGACCGCCAAACCGCAGATCGCTCGGCCCGACATCGCCGTCGCGATCCCGCCCAGGGCGACCAACCGCAACAGTCAGCCGGCGCCCTTGTCCGCAATCGGGAAATCACATCAAACGCCGGCGCCAAATCCCCATAGACCGACACCACCGCCGACAACAACTCGCCCCGCGGTTTCCTCCCATGAGGCTTTTCGGACGCTTGCCTCCGTATACTCGCTTACACCTGTGTCTGGCAGGCGTCCGAAAACCCTTAACATGAAGACCAGTTCCCGACGCCAAGGCTGAGCGGCCGTTGTGGGTTTCAAAAGCGGTCCTTGCAGATTAAATGAGGTGCAGGCGGCGGGGATTTTGGGCGGCGGCCATCCATGGTTGGCCTTTGACAAGACGGATAAACTCCGCGGCTGTAGGAATTCGTCCCAAGACGGCCCTTACATGCCATTCTCCGAGCACCCGTGTTGGGACCGGCGGTAATGAGCCGTCAGTGAGAACAACTCTAAATCGTTGTTCGGCTTCGAATATGCCAAAGCTGTGGTGGCGGATCACGAAATGCCGGGCATCTTCAAACCAGCTGGCTGTTTCGAGAAACCACTGGTGGACCGGTAGAACAACGGACGGCGTTGTTGCAAATCGCTGCGCGCTCCTGTCAGCAAGTTCTTCTGCAGTGGGCATCGCTGTCAATGCGGGCATCCTGGAACGATCAATGCATTTGAGCCAGTCCGCTGCCGAGGGGATGATACTCATGTCTTCCGCAAAATGTTGTAAAGAAATCGTTTCGACGGCAACGGAGGTACCTTCCGTATTCGCGATATGCTCGCCAAATACTTTCACTGCCTCACGTACGCCTTCATAGTGGTGGCGGAGGGCACGATGGGTAAAAAAAGACATGTTGGCTTTTGTCGCGTCAAACCAGTTATGCAGGGGAAGGTAATCTTCGGCCGCGCCACCATAGCGGCGAGCTGACGACAGGGCGTGGTGATATGGATGCATTTTGAGGTCCTTTCTTGTTAGTTGATCTCGGGATTCGGTTTTATGAAACATGGGGCGGCGGATGCGTGGCTGGTCAGGCGTTATGGCCACGCCTCTCCCTCTCTGGGAGCCTTTACGGTCGGCGAACCTAAAGGGGGTTGATTGTCCAGATAACAGCGAGCCAGCTGTGAATGGAAAGGTAATCGGCGATAGTGCCGCCATGTTCTCGTTGCGACGACCGCGCATGATAGTATGGATTCATAAGATCCTTCTTGGTTAAGGTTGATCATTGAGCGATTGCAGATGCGGCTCGTAAGCCGCAACCGGGTTTCAGAAACCGAATTCCGTGTCTAGCCGGCTGGTTTGCGCGATTAGGCGCAGCGCTGCGCCGAGCCCCTCGCGGAGTCCGGTCTTCTCGCACCATTGATCGAATTCAGCCGGCGTGCCGCGCGGTAGCAGCGGCAGATAAAGCGGAAAGGCCTGCCGCGCATGCGCGAGCGAAAGAGGGCGGCTGCCCCAGCCAAAACAGTAATGTTCGTCGGCCCACTCGCGGTAAGCGCGCAGCGGCTCGCGGTTGAACGGATGGCGGCCGGAGCGCACATCGCGCAGAAATTCGCGCATCGCTTGATGCAGAGTCGGGTCGTCCGGCACATCGTCATGGAGGCCTTTGAACTGGGCGACACGTATCGAGGTAATCCGCGCGTCCAGCAAGATTTCGGCGGTGACCATGGGCCGGCCGTCCGCACGCAATGACAGGATCTGCGTCGTGCCGCTGCGGCAGACATCGTAATAGGTGCCAACGCAGTGATGGTGGGCGTTGCCCTCCTCGACCAGCGCCTTGGCCGTTGTGAGAGGCACGATCTGATACTGGCCGCAGGGCGAGGTCCAGGGCGGGCAGAGCGGCGGCCAGCCGGGGCGGTCGGTCTGGTTTTCGTTGCGCAGGGCGGCAACGGCCGCGGCGCGGCGGTGCCAGAGATGCGCTGCTTCCTGAAAGCATCTCGGGCCGCGCGGGCCGATCAGGACGCGGCGAATGCAGGCAAGATACTGCTGAATGCCCGGAAGGGATTTCTGCGTAAGCGCGTTCAGTATGGCCGAAGGCGAGATGTCGGACTTACTCGCTGGCGGCCTCATGTCGCCCAGTAGCGGCGTGAGCAGATCGTCGGAAAAGGCGCGCACGGCATCGCGGACCGTCGCCGGATCGGCACCATAGTAATTGGCGGGCACCAAGGTGAGCTCGTGCATGGTGAGCCATGGAGATGAGTTCCAGGCGGCATGCTGGCCGGCCCGGCCGCCGCGCGGCCATTGGTGCACAGGGATGGCGTGGGCCTGCAGACGGAGGACGGCGTCTTCGAAACAATCGGGCCGCCGATAGCTCGCGATGGCTTCGGGCGGTGTCGCTTCGCGTAAGGCGCGCAGCTGCGTACGGGTCAGCGAAAGCCGTTTCATCAACACCGGGATAAGCTCGTCACCATTATCGATGGTTTGAGTGACGGGGGGTTCGCAGAGAATGCCCGAAATGCCAGCGTAGAGGCGAAGGGCCTGAAAGCGGCGTTGTACGCGGATAGCCCGGGTCTGATCGCCGTCAAACTCATGGGCAAGAAGCCAGGCCAGGAGGTTGGATTGGCAAGAATGCCAGTCGCGCTCTGCCCCGAATTCCGGGAGGTCGCGGTCAAGCAGCCGGCGCATATGCTGGTCGCGCAGGCGCTGCAGTTCATTCATCAGATCCTGTGCGCGGCGAGCCGTATGGGTGAGCAATGCGGCGCGGCCGCTGTCATCGGCCGTGTGCTGGACCGAACAGACGATTAGTTCGTCGAAGCCGTGATCGCCAAGCCAGTTTCTAGGCGAAAAGGACTTATGAAAATTGCCGCGGGTGGGATTGGCGACCTCGATCGTCAGTTCGGCGAGCAGATCGTCGACGAGATCGTGGCGGCCAGAGTACCGAGTGACTGTCAATACCGGCATGGTGCTGTCCGGTTGTAGCGCATGCTGGATGGGGGCGCCGGCGATCAGGGCAATCACGGCAATGGCCTGAAGGTCGGGATCGTGCGCTGCCGGGGGCGGGAGATTGCCGAGGCTGGCAAGGTGTGTGCAGCATTCGGTAATGGCGGTGGTCCAGTCGAATGTGGTCATTGGTTATCTCCGGTTGCGGGTTGAAGGGCGCTGTCGTCAATGGCAATAGGGCCATCAGTGGCGCCGGCATCGTTGAGGCCGGGGGCGAGAAATTCGTCGTCGCTCTCGAAATCTTCGTCTTCGAAATCCGGCTCGTCGCTGTCATCGGCGTAGGTCATGTCGCATTCGACCTGATCTTCGGAGTAGGCTTCCTGCGGGCGGAGAATGACGGTGCCGTGGCCGCCTTCGTTATTGATCCAGTCGCCGTCCGGAAGGTCGTAGATGATGGTCTCGAGGCGCTCGTCGAGGTTGATGGTGCTGCCGACATCGGTGATACCGACGGTCACGACCGGCAATGGCCCGTCATGGCCGTCGGAATAGAGGACGTGATTGATTTCGACGGTGCCGGAATCGCCGCCGCCGCTGAGGCAGTAACTGACTTCGGCGATCTGCAGCGCCTTCAGGATAGCGAGGCAGTATTCGAGATCGCTGTTCATGGCTGTCTCCGTGTCGGTCTGAGGCGCGCGTGGACCGGCCCCGCGCACCGGCCGATGCGCGGTTCCCGTCCCGAATTTGCGCGTTAGGGTATGAGGCCGGCGGCTTCGTCGTCGGTCAGGAACGCTGGCAGATCGGTTGCCTCGATCCCGTCGCTTTCGCCGCCGGTTTCGGCGAACTCGTCTTCGCCGGTCTCGGCGCCGGGATCGTCCGCATCTTCGCTGTGCTCTGGCACGAAGCTTGCGGTGTAGGCCATGCCGGGCGGCAGCCACGCGGCCGCTTTCTCGCGCGCGACCTCTGACAGGCCGATTAAGTTTCCGTTGAGTCCGGGATCGAAGGCGTTCTGCAGCGCCTCGGCGAGCACCGGCTTTTTGTCGCCGCCATGGTCGCGCGCCCAGCGCTCGCCGAGGATCTCGCGGCCAACCTCAAGCCCGTGCGCCTTCTTTACCCGGCCCCAGTAATTGGCCACAGTTGGCCGCCATAGATCCGCAAACGGGATCGCGAGGCGATGCCCGGCGCTTTCGTTTGCCGGATCGGCGCGGTCCTCGATCGCGAGCTGCGGCTTCAGGGTCGAGGCGATGCACCAGGCGAAGAGCCGTCGCTTAGCCTCATCCGGTAACGCCGCAAATGCATTAAACGCTTCGACGGGCGGCAATTGCAGCCAGTCGAGATCGAGCGCCGCTCCCTGCGTCTCAATCAGGAGGTCGGCCGGCGTGCCGGACAGATCGTTCAGCGAGCTGCGTGGCGCGCATTCCGTGGCGCGCAGGTCAAGCGGGTTCGTGTGGTATCCGATGTGCCTGAACAGGTCGGTGCACAACGCATAGAGCGCCAGATCGAAGGCGACTTCGAAATTCCCCGCCAGATAAGCGCGGGTGATCTGATGCCGGTGCGCCTTGAGATCATCAACCAGCGATTGGCTGAAGCCGCATTGCTTGCGGAAAGTCTGTTCGCGGCTGAGAGAAACATGCGGGCGCGATGCGGGTTCGTCATCGCGGTCGGCCGGATCGCCGGCATTGCCGTCTTCCCCGATTTGGCTATCGGCATCGCCGCGATCGGCGCCGCCGCGTGCCGCCGGGCGCTCGATAAGTCCCTGATGCAGACAGAAGCCGCCGTTATCGCCAATGGTGACGATGCAGCCGGAACGGACGCGGTCCTTGTCCCTGTAGACCGCGAGGCTCTCTATGGTTTCGTTGATCTCGTTGCGGCGTTCATCGAGCTGCTCGGCTTCGGCCGCGCGATCGGCGTTCCATTCGTCCCCGGCGATGTCGTCGAGTTCGCCGAGGCGCTGTTCGATACGTTCGATTTCGGCGGCGAGATCGCCCGGGATTTCGGCCGGCTGCGGGCGCAGATGGACATACCGGCTGAGTTCGCCATATTCGAGATCGAGCGCGGCTTTAGTCCATTTCCATTGCGGGCGCAGTTCGGCGGCCTTGGCTTCCAGCTTCTCAATCGCCAGCCGGCGCACCAGCGCCGCATCGTCCATAAAGCCGTCATCATCGCCGCTGAACAGATCGCGGGTGATGGGGCCGCCTGCGGCCTCGTACGCCTCAGCGCCGACAAACATCCCGAGACCGGAATCGAGCGGGATTGCGCTTTCGGTCAGCAGACGCCGGATCGCGTGCGGCGAGATGTAGGCATGGTCCTTGAGCTGGGCCCAGACCGCGAGCTGCGCCGCTTGATCGGCGCCGAGCGTGAAGGCGGTCACGGCTTCGAGGTTGATTTTGCCGGCGCGGTAGGCATCGAGCAGTTCGGGCGCCAGCTTGCCGAGGCGCAGCCGCTGCCTGACATGCCGCTCGGAAGTCCCGAAGCGCTTGGCGACGTCGTCGATGTCGGTCCCGCCGTCGATCAGGGCTGCCATGGCGATGAATTCGTCAGCCGGATGCATCGCGGCGCGGATCGTGTTCTCGGCGAGCGAGGTCTCGACCGCGTCCTTGGGCTCCTCGATCTTGCATGGCACTTGGTAGTGCTTGGCGTCGATCGCGCCTTCGGCGGCAAGCTTTTGCAGGATTTCGAGGCGGCGGCCGCCGGCATCGACCAGATAGATATCCTGGCCGTCGATCGCCGGATGCACGATCAAGTTCTGCAGGATGCCTTTGGCGCGGATGCTGGCTTCGAGCTCAGCATCTTCCGCTTCGGTCGCTCGGGTTTTGCGGACATTGGCCGGCGAAAGCGCAAGCTGTTCGAGCAAGAAGATACTGCACCTCGCTGGAAGCAGGTGCGACTTGCTCTTCCGGTTGCACGGCGGCGGAACGTGAAACTTGCCGAGGGGATTTCCTGGTCATGGCGGGGACCTCCGTGACGGGCGAGCAAGAGCTGTCTCTCGCCCTGGAAAACCCGTCGAAAATCCCCTCTCGGTCCTCTTCCTCTCTTATCTTCGCGGCCGGGCACGTGGCTGGAGTGTGGGAGAAGGCGGTGCCGCCTAAAGCCCACAGGGGGTTCGCAGCCGCTGTTTACGGCAAGGGGGGAGAGGGAGAGGAAATATTTTGAGAAAGATTTCAGGCAGAACCGGGCATGCCGGACGGATCACGCGCTGCATGCCGCACGGCGTGAATGATGATCTCGCTCTCCGTCGCCTCGTAGAAAACCAGATAGGGATAGGGCGTCATCGGTATCCGGCGGATCGCCGGATCGCTCGTGCGGGTGCCGATGTTGGGATGCTGCAACAGCAGATCGGTCAGGGCCTGGATGCGGGCCTGAACCCGGCGCGCGCCTTGCGACGAATGGGCGGCGATGTAATCGAGGATCGCGCTGAGGTCGGCAAGCGCCGGTAGGGTGTAGCGCAGCCTCACAGACCGTGTTTGGCCCAGACCGCCCGCACCTGTTCGTCACTCGCGAATTCGCCACGCGCGGCGGCGGCTTTCGAAGCGGCGATCGCGGCTTGCTCGTCGGGCGTGAGCGGCACCGCTGGTTCATCATCCGCGCCGGTCAACCGCAGAACCACATGTGCGATGTCGTCCTGCGCTTCCGGCGGCAGATTGCGCGCGGCTTCAACTGCCTGATCGAGAAGTTTGGTCATGAAAATTTCCCGTAACCAATCTGTATATTATCACATAGCTTGCCGGAAAGCTAACATCTTGCTGCAGCTCTGCGCTAGGATGCGGTGGCGGTTGTAGTGCCGCCGGCTTCCATCTTCGGGCAATGAGTTTCCATGCCCTGCACCACATATGGAGCGATCGAGATCCGGATGTTACTGGATCAGGCGTTCAAACGTGGCCTCGGGGATGTCTGCCGGCCCGAAGCGCGGTCCTTTTTGCTGTTTGTCAAGTCCGTGCTGCTGGAGATGCCGCGCCGGTATAGACGCTTTCTGATGGCCTCTTCTTTGGCCTCAAGGTCAGCGACTGAGTCCTTGATGATGCCGTCGATGTCGTCGCGGCGTTTCTCGAGTTGTGCCGCTTCTGCGGCAAGCTCCTTGGTCAAATCGTCTTCGGCGATTTTCCTGATTTCGCTGAGGCGCTGCTCGATGCGGCCGACCTCGGCGGTGATTTCGGCCGGAAGGCTATTCCGGGCGATATTTTCGTTGTCAAACTGGACCCGCTTTGCGCCGAAGCGAAAGGGTCCCTTTTCTTTATCTGAGGAGAGACTCCGTTCGAACCCGAGGGTGGAGTTGAGGAATTCGCTTTGTTTCGGTGATAATTCCTGGCGTATTCGTTCAACCGATGATTTCCAGGCTTGCTTGGCTTCCCGTTCGGCTTCGCGCTTTAGCATCGCCTCGCATGGATTGTCATCGGGATCGACCAAGGCGTCGACGTCGGTGAACTCCCCCTGGGGCTGCCGCCTATAAGCTGGGGCAAGCTCGCGCGCTTTAGCGAATGCGAGCCCGATCTCAATGTACGGATACGGGTGTGACGATATCCAGAGCGCGGCCATAGTCTCTTGCGTCAAATCGCCGGCATTGTCGCTGCCGACGAGGCGCCGCGCCCTCCAGCGTAGCCTCTTCATAAAGTCGTTCTGCTCGGCGGCATTCCACTCCGCGAACCATTCCCGAAAAAGCTTGGGTTGCCCGGTTTTCGCCCCTTTCGACGCGGCCTTCATGAATTGACCTCGGTCAAGTGTCAGCGGTTCGGCGCCGGGCGGCACACCGTTGACCCCTTCTCATGGATCATAATGTATAGTGGCTGACAGCGGAAGCCTTATTGGGTGAAAAATGTGGCCGATGACTTCTGAAAGTTCCACCGGCTATTCGATCGGGACGAGAAGAAGACGGGTCGGGGAGTAGCTGTGAAGAGAGTTGCAAGATCGAGGCGCCGATGCGGGTAAACAACGCCATGACCGGAAGCTTGACGGCGAGCCGACGACAGAGCCGGCAAGAACGGAATGCGCGTTGTCCGGAACCGTGTTGCTGCGGGGCATGCACGGGGATTTTCGGCGCGGCGGCCGGCGGGACCAACGGGCGGGGGTGAAACTTTTGGCGGGAGTTCGCGGCGATGCTGGACCGGTTATCCAAACTCGCGTTGCTGTTTTTTTCGGCCGGAAATCCGGTGTGGGAGTATCTTGTCGAGACGGCGCCGAAAGAGGGCGATCCG
The DNA here is from genome assembly GCA_963846635.1 of uncultured Alphaproteobacteria bacterium. Classification (GTDB taxonomy): domain Bacteria; phylum Pseudomonadota; class Alphaproteobacteria; order ATCC43930; family CGMCC-115725; genus AP-15. The sequence goes on from CAWJXM010000054.1 coordinate 211,591, forward strand.
ATCCCGGCCAGAAAACAATCGATCACTCAACAGAAAGTCGCCACGGCGGCGAAGATATCCCAAAGCACACTTGGCAACTGGAAGAAGGGCGGCGGCATCAACCTCGATCATCTGGATGAGGCGTTTGGAACCGTCATCGAGAAGGTCGAAAACGCCAAAATGCCGGAGGAGCGGAAACGGGAACTGATCGCATCGGTCAAAGGATTTCGAGCGGAATGCCTCGACCAGAACTCGAGAGCACCCGTCTACGACGTGGCGCGCAAGTGGCTGTCGATCCAGATGGAGGACTGCCAGAAGATCCTTGACGAAATCATCTACGATACGTTCACGCTGTTGCCGTCGCTGTCCTACGACAGCAAAACCTCCGCCGATCAGACTTTCAAAAAATATGGCGGATTGTACCATTTGTATGTGCACCGTCACGGCCGGTGGCTTAAGTCACCGCTGCGGGTTCGCTACGCGGTCAGGTCGGGAATCCGGTATTTGATCCGGTGCAAGCTCAACGCGCCGAAATTGCGCCCCGAACCGGGCGCCGCGCTCCCCTATATGGAGTACGACGGGTACCTGAGGACGGCGGACGACAATGTCTACTGGAAGTTCGAAAAACGGGACGCCATAAGCGCTGATTTTTTCGATTTCATCACCGATGAGGGCAAGCTCTACAGGACTGATGATGACCGCGCGGTGCGCATCCTGTCGGGACGGTATCTGACGGTTGGACAGGATGCTTTGCACAGCATCGAAGATGGCGACATTGTCATGGAGGGGGTATTGCCGGAGCAAATTGTCGGCGCCGGCTATGGAACCTTCAGCCAAGCGAAAAAAGACGCCGCCGTGGTCAAGTGGATGCACGAAACAGCATCTGTGCTGGTGGACGAGGGCACGTCCGCCGCGGAATGGGCCCGGGTCGACCAGTTGTTGAGAAAGTTCGGAACAGCCAGCCGCGGCAGGGAAACGATTAACAGCCCGGCGACTAATTCAGCTATGGGCTCTTGACTATGTCAGGAAATTGCCGTGCAAGTCTTGCCATCACTCGATCCGCACGGGCTTCGTCTTCCGGCGTCATTTCCGCCTCGGCCGCCATTCCATCGAGTGCCTTGATTGACAGCTCACGGAACTCGCCGATCATTTTCTCTTTTGGTGACCCTTTCGGTCCTGGTGACTTTGTCGAACGTGTAATGTGTGCCAGCGGGTCCTCGCTAGTAATATGGTCTTGTAGCTTCGGCGGCCACTCTCCCTGTATCTGATTGGATTGGTGATTAATGTGGCTTTGGGCTCTTGAACATGTCGGGAAATCGTCGCGTAAGTGCTTCTATATCTCGTTTCGCACCAGCTTCGTCCTCCGGTGTTATTTCCGCCTCGTACGCCATTCCCGTGAGTGCCTTGATTGACAGCTCTCGGAACTCGCCGATCATCTTCTCTTTTGATGACCTTTTCGGTCCTGGTGATTTTGTGGAACGTGTAATGTGCGCCGGCGGGCCCTCGCTAGTAATGTGTTCCTGTAGCTTCGACGACCACCCTCCCTGCATTTGATTGGATTGATTGGGGATCATATGCAATTCATTCATATCAGTCAAGGTTTTATCGATCTCCTGCATCCTTCCGCGCCGTCTAGTTCGAGGTGGATTGTCAGGGCTGGAACTGGCCTGGTGCAGGCGGTTGGGAGCCTTTCGATGCCGTGAAGGATTGCCGCCAGGGCTCCGGGGCGGAGATGCTCGCTTGGTCACTGAAGAGCTCCCTGTGAACCAAGCCGGGCAGGCCGAATAATTAAGATCGCGGCGGGGAGGCCGTATACCGAGCTTGCCGTTGCAGCACAACGGGACGCGATTTTCTTGAGCGTCTTCGGCGGAAAATCCGCATCGAGGGCGGATTGCAAATTGCAGGGTATGAACATGCTGGGTTCTCCTTGCGAGGGGTAGCTCACTGGTCGGGCGGCGGTGTGCTACCCCTCCCGCGTGAGCCGGGCTCGCTTGGCCAAAATCTGTCAGATGATGCACGGCCCTGGGGCCGAAGTCCAATTTCGGGTTTTCCGGTTGCGTGCCGATCGGAGCTATGCCGCGTTGCGTTGCGAGGCTAGCGCCGAGGTGCCGGTGATGCCGCGGCCGTGGAGCACAGAATCGACCGCAAAATCCCAGGCCTGCAGAGGGGCGGAATAAAGCGTCACCGGCACGATCTGCCATATATCGGAAACTGTGAGATGAATTCTCAGCCTCGCCATCTCGAGCGGGTGCCCGGCGTCGAGATCGAGAAATTCAAGCGCGTCGACGAGCGTCGGAAACGCTCTGTTTGCATGGGACGTGACGGTCCGATAGCTGGCGGTGACGCATTTCGGGAAAAGGCTGGGTTCGATCCACCGGCCGCAATACTGGTGGTGACCGGCAAGGGCGCGATCGAAGGCCCGCTTCCAGCTCAATCCGCCAAGCTCGGCGGCGGTGAACCGGATTTCGAGAGCGATCGCCCCGAGCCTGGGATCGTCGTAGGCTTGCCGGCAAAAGAGCAGCGCCTCGTTGACGGCTGCGCAGGCGGCGACCCACGGGATTCCATATATGTAGTAGTGAGCGCGAACTGGGGTTGGTTCCTGCGCGTTGTTCATCGCGACCAGTCCTCGGTGTTGGAACACGGTGAGGTTCTCCTGATGACGGCTATCGCCCGCGGTCTTTCGCCGGCGGGGGCCATCATCTGCAATCCTCGTTAAAGTCCGAATTTCCGCCACGTCGGGGCGCGATTAAGCAAGTTATCCACCGAATAAAGCGTACGTCTTCGGATTTCATGGGTCTCGTGAGGTTCCGAAAGCGATCTAAACGCGGGCGTTGGCTATGTGGCGGAAATTTCGCATTGCCCGGCGATGCTAGGGACAGACGAAGCGGGATCGTCCTTCAGCTATTGAATGGGTCTGTCTTCGGACCGGGGTGAAATCTTGCGCAGGATGTTTCGACGGCGCGCCCGATTGCGGAAGAGGACGCATTCAGCGGCGCCGCCGCGTCTGGGCGGCTCCGGGGAATGGATTGGGAGGATCATCAGAGAGATGGAACTTTCCTTCATCCATTGCGGGCAATGCGGCTTTGGTTTGATCCGCTTAATGAAAGCCATGTCTTCGTGGCCGCAGGCTGGGAGCCAAGTGCTTCTCCCGAAGTCGACAGTGTAGGTGGTTGGAATGTGCATTCCACGGCAAACGATCGCCATGCACTGGCAGCAGATGGTTTTGAGTTCAGGCTGACGATCGTTCCGACAATCGAGACCTATGGCCAGCTGCAGTTGGCAATGATGATCGCTGCTGCCTCAAGCCAGTGACCGTTCGAACCCGGGAAATCTTGACCCGGCGGCGGAAATCCTGTGCTCCCCTCTGATTATAGCGCGTGACCTTAAACGCTGCGCCGATCCGGGCGTAAGCCAAGGCAAGAGCAAAAAGGCTTGAAGATGCCGTGGCCCTGCATGGCCAGGGACGCCCGGACTTTGCCGTTTCTGCGTCAGGCAAGCGGAATGGACCATTCATCTTCGCCATGAGCAAACAAATTTCGATTGTATCTGCACGCCGCGGCCGCACTGCGATCGGCCGACAAATTCTCGTAACCCTAGCCGGCGCCATCACCGGTACGGTGCTGCTGATCGCTCCGCCGGGCCGTGGTTTTGAGGTTCCGCCCCCGCAAATCACCGGCGCTGGCAATGCGCTTATATTGCCGGCCTCCCAGGGCTGGTGTTCAACCGATTTGTGGATTGGCGATACGCGGTTGCGGGGCGCGATCGCCGATAGCGGCGCCACCGGCTGGATCACAATCGGCCGCAACCAGGCCAGGCAGGCTGGCATCGATGTCGCTCGGTTGCGGTTCGATCGTTCATACGAGAGCGCCAATGGCCGAGGACACTTCGCAGAAACCCCTGTGCGCTGGGTCCGGATCGGCACCGCTTTTCAGGTGATCGATGTGAAGATTGCGGTAACCGATGTCGATCAGACCGAGGCGCTCATAGGCATTGAACTCTTGCGCGACCTTAATTTCCGGGTGCGCGTGGACCATTGCAAGTTGAGCCTGGGGAGATCGACATGACCGCCTCCAGTGCCGCGCTCGATGCCTGCGACTGGATGGTCGATTATTGGCGCGGCCTTTTCGGCCAGCGCCTGCTCCCGCCCGAACTCCTCAAATTGACGGCCGATGAACTTACCGTTCGGCGCGCCACCCATGTCGAGATTGAAACACGGCGGACGCGGCTGGCATTGCTGCGCGTCCGCCAGGGTGATGACATCCTCTTCGAAGGTCCGGCGCCCCGCGACGGCAAGGTCACGATCGTTCCGCTGACCAAGGATCCCGTCGAGCTGCAGGTCAGCCTTGAACCGCGCAATCCGGCCAGCGGGACCTTGCGCTTCGAAAGCGTGCTCGAGCCGGCTCCGAACGGGCCTCCGATCGAGCGCTTTGATGTGCCTGCATCGGTCGCCCTGGGCGATGATATCGCCTGCGGCTGGTCAGCGCCGCGTGCGGCGCGGGTGCGCCTGGCGGTGATCCGCGATAGCGAGGTCACCGATCATATCGGCCCGCCGATTGGCGAACTGGCCGTGCCGGTGCCAAAGCCAGGCCGGGTGCTGCTGCGGCTGACTGCCGAGGAAAGCTGGGGGGAATCGACCCTCACAAAAACAGTGACGGTTGCGGTGCCCAAGCTGAGGCTGATGCTGTTGAGGCCCGCGGTCCAGGCCGCCTGCCCCGGCGAGACCGTGCGTTTCGAATGGCGCACGATGGCGGCCGAAAGCGCCTGGCTGATCCCGCCCGGCAGTGCGGCACCCGAGCGGCTGCGCGAGACGGATGGCGGCTTTCTCGACGTCAGGCTCGGCTCGCGCCCTGTCGAATATCAGATCGTAGCGCGCGGCTATGGCGGCGCCGAACGCAGCGCTGTTTTGCGCGCGGTGCCGCAGCCCTTCGCTTTGCTCGAAGATTAAGGAGCAACCCAATGAATACCGGCTCGCGCATGCCCGACTGGATGCAAGGCGGGGAAGAACGCCGCGGCGCGTTCTCGAAGATCATGTATCTGATCTGCTGGCTGGTGCGCGCAGATCCGGACATTCTCGCGGGCTGCCCGGTCATCGACCGCTTTCAGATCATCGCGAAAGCCGTGCTGTTGCTGGCTGTCGCCGGCATTGCCCTCTTCGCCTGGGGGGCATTCCTGATGCTGTTCCTGCCCTGGTACGCCTTTCCGCTGCTGGTCCCGATCATGGTCTGGATCGTGATGATCGACCAGTTCATGGGATCAGCTCACTGGAAGCTGCAGGGCATCCTGCGCCGGCCGGCAACGCGTCAGGCCGTTTTCAGCTGGGCCATGATCCTCGGCCTGCTCGCCGATAACGCCACGCTCGGCCTGCGCCTTGGCATCGCTGCCGTCACTTCGTCGGCTACGGCGTACAGCGCGACGCTCTCGCTCAGCCACGAAGCGATTCTGACCCAGGAAGAAAAGGATCGCAATGCAGCGAACGCCGCATTGCGCGAGCAGGGCGAAACCGAGAAGCAGCAGATCTGGCGTGACATGCTGGGCGCCGACGACGCGGCGGTCAAGGAAGCGGCCGAGGCGCTCAAGGCGTTGCAGCTGCAGATTGCGGATGCGCGCAGTAGCCGGGAAAGTGCCGCCGGCACTGTGGCCGATGCTCAGGTCAGCGCCGATTGCGAGATGCATGGCGGCCGGGGCTCGGGCTGCAAACGCGGCAGAGGCCCCAAATACCGCGCCGCCCTGATCCGCAGCAAGGCGGCGAATGCCGCCATGACGCGGGCGGCTGCCGATCTGTCGGCGCTCGAAGCGCGGCTGCCTGATGCTGAAAGCAAATACAAGGATGCCATCGCGGCGTTCCGCGCGCGCGAGCCCGATTACCTGAAAGCCGCACAGGCGATCGATGCACAGGTTGCCAAGGAAACGGTGCCGGCCCGCAACGATCCGGTCCTGGCTCACCGGGCGTTGCAGAAGATCCTTCACTCGCCGGACGGCGAAGGCACCCGCTTTTACCTGCGCCTGATGCTGACATTGCTGCTGACGGTCGAGCTGTCCTATGTGCTGGCATCCGAATATTTCGGGCATGCGAGCGTGTACATGGCCCGGCTGATTGCGCGCACCCGCCGGCTCGCCGCCGAAGCAGCCGGGGAATACTGGCGGTGGATGCAAGCGCTGGCCGGCGAGGGCAATGACCCGTCGAACCCACCGCAGCCGTCGTACCGGGTGCTGCCGCGGTTCGGCAATGACGATTGACGGAAGGAGAGTTGAATGCGCGGCAAGAGGCAGCGCACGGCGCCGCAATCATGTCGGCATGGGCGCACGGCTGGCTGGGAGGAGACGCTGGCGCTAGCGGCCGAGCTGAGCGGCGTCAAAGGCTCGTCCTTAATCTGGTGCGGCAACTGCCGCCAGGTCCTGGTGCCGGTGGTTTTCTCGGACGGCAAGGACACGGACGTGATTTCGCTGGCCTGTTTGAACTGCCTGCAGGGCTACCGCGTGGTCGTCGGCGTGCCGGCTGGCCCGATTGGGAGCGGAGGCTGCCATGCGGCGGTTCGCGCCTGGCTGAAAGCGCCGCGCCGCAAAGGACGGGGAGTGTGAGGCAATGCCCGACGAGTACGAAGGCGTCCGCCAATTGGGCCAGGCGATCGGCGAGCTGATAAGGCTCCCGTTCGTGCTGCTGCGCGGCGGCTTTCGCACGCATCAGCGCTGGCGTGCCGTCCCGCTTTTGCAAAAGAGCCATACCCGGGCCGGCCTTGCCGCCGCGTCACTGGTGGCGCTCGGGGTCTACATCGCCGAGCGCGGGATTTCCGCCATGACGGAGATCGAACTGGACGGCGCCGCCGGCATTGGCGCTTTCGCCCTGCTGTATCTGGCTGTCGGTATCGTTGGATCGCGGGGCCAGCTGCGGTTCGATCCAATGTCGATCTTCTGGTTCGGGGTCCTTGGCCTCGGCGCCCTTGCCTTGCTGGTTATGTTTGGATGGTCTTTATGATCGAGCATGCCATTATGATTGCAGCGCCGGCCGCGATTGCGCTGGCCATTGTGCGGATTGTGCTGCTGGCACAGCCGGCGCCGGGCACAAAGCTGCCGCATCCCTCGAAAATCGGCCTTCCGTCGGGGCAGCTCGCGCCGCCGTCGCAAGTGCATGCGGCGCTCACGGGACAGCGCCGCCGGCGCGGTCCCTAACCTTAAATCGCAGTGGTGAACGCAATGATCATTGGACGGTTCGAGAAGCACGACTATGGCTTCCTCGGCTCCATCGAAACGCTCGGCTGGCGGCTTGACCCGGTGCGTCTTTTGCGCCGGGACAAGGGCGCCGACTACGTGATCCATGGGCCAGACGACTGCGAGCTTGGGGCAGCCTGGCGCAAAACGGGCGACTACGGCGATTACCTCTCGGTCAAGCTCGATTGCCCGTCGCTGGCGGCGCCCGTGAACGCGGTCTTGGCCTTGAAAGCCGATCAGGACGGTTTTTACCGGCTGCGCTGGAACCGGCGCTCCGACAAGCGCAGCGCGGAACGGGATGGCGCTCCCGACTGAAGCAGAGGTCGCTGACGCATCGGCAAGAAGGTGAGACAATGGGATTGTTCTCCGGCCGCCGCAAACTGATCGGCTCCAGCGACCCGCGAGCCATGTTCGCGGGCTATTACCGCTACCCGGACGGATCGCTCGGCGGCGAAATCCGCATTGGCGACACCCGGCCCAAGATCATTATCGGCGGCAACTCAGCTGGCAAGGGTGCCGGGATCATCATCCCGAACGCGTTAAAGCGCACCGGGATATCGCAGGTGTTTGTCGATACCCGCTGCCAGGCCGCCGCGGTCGCGGCACCCTGGCGCCGGTCGGTCGACCGGAAAACCGCCGTGTCGAATGCTTACGGCTGTCTCTGCCATCTGCCCGACTACGCCGATCTGCAGGGCAGCGCCGGGATCAATCTGCTCGCGGCGCCCGAGCTCGATCCGGATCATCCCCTAGTTACAGATCATCTGACGGTGATGGCGGCGACCACGCTGCCGGCCGACAACGATCATCAACCCTATTTCCCGACCGCGTCGCAGAGCGTGTTCATCTCGTTCAGTTACAGAGAACTGGTCGAGGCCAAGCGCGAGGGCCGCAAGCCGCTATTCGCCAATGTCCGGGGCAAGGTTCTCGAGCGCAGCGAGTACGATGACAAGACCGGGGAGCCGACATCCGGCATGGCCTGGCATGCGCGGCAGATCCTCACGCTCGGCAATCCCTTCGTGACCAGCTGCATCGCGCTTCGCCGGCAAGACCAACGACGAAATGCGCTCGGTCATCGGCACGTTTGAATCGAAGACCCGCTTCATGATGTCGCCGATGCTGGCGGGCGACGAACAGCGCGGCGGGTTTGATTTCAGCGGGGCAGGGAAGGAGGTGCATTCCTACTTTCTGGCGATCCCCGCGGAACATGTCGACGGATGCGCGGGTTGGTTCCGGTTGGCGATCACAAGCGCCATGCGCCCGCTATTCGCCCCGCACCCGGTTCCGGTGACCTTCTGGCTCGATGAATTTTACGCTCTTAAGAGAATACCTTTGGTCGACCAGATCGGTGTCGTTGCCGGCTCGAAAATCGAGATCATCATTGTCGTGCAGAGCCTCAGTATGTTGAAGCATCTGTACCAGGATGCCTGGGAAGCATTTCTTGGAAACGCCGGCGCGATTATTCTGGTTGGCCCCGCCGGCGATCACACGACCTGCGATTATCTGGTCAAGCGGTCGTGTGAGACGACGATCATCAAGCCCCACAGAGGCCGGAACACCAACCCTGGCGGCGCCGGCACCTCGACCGGAGACGCGTTTGAGATACGCCCGACGCTGACGCACGCCGATCTCTACGGCCTGCCGCCCGGCACCGGTTTCATCTGGCTGCAGGGCGAGGCCGATCCGGTACCTGCCGCCTTTCCGGGTTACTGGTCCCGCGAGCACCCGGAGTATCGGATTTTGTCGCACCGGGCGCGCCGCGATCCTTATGTCCGGTGGTAATGCCATGGACGATCTCGAAAAAAAGCTGTTTGCGCAGCTCGACAACCCGATGCCGGGCCAGCGCAGCCAGGCTCTGGATATGCTCCATATCCATGACAAAAAGCACAAATCCTCGTTCCGCGACCGTCTCGCGAAAATCGAGCGCGGCGAGCAATACGACGCGCTCGACCAGGAAGCTGCGGGTTTGCGCCAGCAGAATGCGCTGCTCGATGGAGAGCTGACGCAATACAAGGAGGCGGTGGCAAAGTGGCAGAAACATGCGGGGGCGATGCAAAGCAAGCTCGCCATGGCCAGCGCGATCGCCTGGGGCCGCACGACCGGGCTGCGGCTTGCGGCTTATGTGGCGGCGCCATTGATCGTCCTTGCTGTCTGGCAGGGATATGAGCGCTACTGGCCGCTGCCGCCGGCGGTGCAGAGCGGGCTGCAGGAAATCGCCGCCAATACGGCGTGGGGGCAGGGGTGCGGGCAGGCGGTCGTGCGCCAGGTCGACGATCAGCCTTATTGGGTGCTGCCCTGCGGCCGGATCGACACGACCAGCCATTTAACCGCCCAGGGCCGGCCGATCGGCCTGCATTGCGTCGATCTCTACGCGACGCCGGCGACATTCGATTGGCGCGCATACGTCAAGGCCAACCCCTATGGCCTGTTCGGCTGGTGGATCAAATGGCCGCGGCGCGCCGTCCAATGCGAGCCGTACGAGATAAGAGAGGCGCAGCAATGAGCTTGTCGATCTTTCGCCGCAATAATGCGCGGCAAACCGAGCCTTCGGCGCCCGCGCTGCCAGCTCGGCCGCCGTTGCCGCCGGCGCCGGTCCCCGGGCCGCCGCTGCCGCCGCGGCGGCGCCTCGTGCCGGGCGTGGGGCCGGAGAAGGCCGGACTGAAGCGTCTGCTGTTCGGTTTCGATGCGACCGCGAGCCGTGCTGAGTCCTGGCGCCATGCGACGAAGCTGACCGATACGCTGCTGGCGGCATTGCCGGACCGGTTGGGCGTGTGTCTTGCCGTGCATGGCGGCGGGCGGCTGCATACGCTGACCCGCTACACGACGTCGCCGGCAAAGCTGCGCGACAGGGCCGCGGGGGTGTATTGCGAGGCCGGCGGCACCCGGCTCCTCGATATTCTGGCGCATTCGGCGGCAGTGCAGGCCGATCTGGTGCTTTATATCGGCGACAGTTTCGAGGAGTCGGCGTCGAAAGCTGGTGCACTGGCCGACCGGCTTCGCCGGTGCGGCACGCGCGTCATCATCCTTCAGGAAGGCGATGACGATTATGCGCGCGGTGTCTTCGGCGAGATTGCCGACCGCACGGGCGGGGCCGTGCTGCCGTTCGATGTTTCGTCGTTCGACCGGATTGGCAAGGAACTGCTCGAGTTGATTGCGGTGCTCGCGGCGGACGGCGTCGCGGCGGTCGAAGCCCGGCAGGAAGCCTCGCCGGCGGCCGAGATGCTGCTCGAAAATCTGGATCCCAAGCGCCTGCTGATTGGCCAGGCAAAACGGTGAATATGACTGAATTGGCAGACTTGGTGTTGTCGAGCAGATGGGAAAGCGACCGCCCGAGACGGTCGAGCTTCCAGACCACCAGGCAATCGCCCGACTTGAGGAAGGCCAGCGCTTTCGCAAGGCCGATACGATCGTCGCGGCCGCCGCTCGCGCGATCTTCGAACAGATGCCGCTCATCGACGCCTGCAGCCAGCAGGCCCCGCCTCACAGGTGGAGATGTTCAGAGAAGAAGCAGCTGCTTAGCTGACGTTGCGAGTTCTTTCTCAGCCGATTTCTTCGCCGCTTGCATGGTTGCAAAGAAATCGCTCCAATGATCGGGCGCCAAGCTGTATCGCCATCCCTGTAACCCTGAGCCTTGTACAACGGCTACTTTGCGGCCGTTGTCATAGGCTCTGTGTGTACCTCGATATTCCTTGCGCCATATCAACATCCGTTCACTCCTACGCCTCGGGGACGATAGGCAAAAACCCTATTGATAATTTAATACCGCCCTGCCGCAGACCCAAGGTTGAAAAAAGTCCTTGATATTGCGCGACAACATGAACATTGTTACCATGTTCAAGAGAGGATTCCGATGCGCACTGTCAAGAAACATGGCGGGGCGAGGCCGGGATCGGGTCCGAAGCCGGGACCGCCGACGAAGGTAGTTCGGCTGCCGGTGCCGATCGCCGAATTCGCGCGCAAGCTTGCGGCGGCACCAAAGCCGGGCGATGTCGCTGCCTTCTTCGATCTCGATAGCCGCTCGGCGTTGCGCATCCCAATGATGGCCTGGTCAGCTGCCTGCGGATTTCCGTCGCCAGCCGAGGACTATGTCGACAAGCCGCTCGATTTCAACGAGCTGCTGATCGAGCATCCGGCCGCGACCTTCGCCATCCGCATCGAGGGCGATAGCATGACCGGCGCCGGCATCTTCCCGGGCGACATCGCCGTCGTCGACCGCGCGCGCGAGCCGGTCAATGGTAGCATCGTGCTGGCCCTTTTGGACGGCGCCTTCACTGTGAAACGCTACCGGGTCAAGGACGGCTCGGTGTGGCTGCAGGCCGAAAATCCCGCCTTCGCGGACATGCAGATTACCGGTGAACAAAGCTTCGAGGTGTGGGGCGTCATCACGCGCAGTATCCGCATGCTGTAGCCATGGCGGAACCAATCGCCTTGACCGATTGTAACAATTTTTACGTTTCATGTGAGCGTGTATTTCAACCAGGACTACGCAACCGCCCGGTCGTAGTGCTGTCGAACTGTGACGGCTGCGTGATCGCGCGTAGCAACGAAGCGAAGGCGCTTGGTATCGCTATGGGCGCGCCGTGGCATCTGCACCGCAAGCAATTCGACGCCGCTGGCGTCATTGTGCGGTCGAGCAATTTCACCCTCTAGTAAGTTACGTGGAATGCTGACGGTCGGGCGTAAGCCGTTCGCAAGATCCGCTCACAATCCAACGGAGCGACACGATGCCAACTCCCGTCTGGTCGCACTATCCCCTCGCAGCGGCTGAGCCGCACGGCCGGTCCTGGCTCGCTCTCCTCGGCAACCTGGGTCGCTCGGCAGCAACTGTTGATGCCTACGGCCGCGGTCTCGATCAGTACCTTCGTTTCTGCCGCGACCTCCGTCTGGACGCTCAGAGCGCTACGCTTGAGCACGTGTCTTTGTTCGTCCGCCATCTCAACGGCGAGGCGGGAGGCGCCCCGGCCAGGTTCCGCGTCAGCAACGCGACCCTGCAGCAGCGGCTGACGGCTGTGCGCCTGTGGTATGACCACCTGATCTATGAGGGCGCCCGGGAGTTGAACCCGGTACCACGGGGTCAGTATTGCGCTGCTGGTGGCCGTGAGCCGGAGCACGCCGGCCTGCAGCGAGGTCTCGTCCGTCGACTGGTTCGGCTGCCCGGCATTCCCACCGAACCTGAGTGGGCGCGCGTGCTTGCCGAGGTGACCCGCGAGGGGCTGCGCAACCGCCTGATGTTTGCGCTCGCGTACTACGGTGCCCTGCGCCGGGAGGAGCTGATCGGCCTGCGAGTGTCCGACCTCGACGTCGCCCATCGCCTCATCTCCGTTCGCCCTGAGACCAGCAAGGGGAGTCGGGCGCGCGTGGTGTGCTACGCTGCTGAGGCCTCGCCGGCGCTGGCCGGTTACCTCGTGCGCCGCCGGGCGCTAGACCAGGGCGCCGGCCCGATGTTCCTTTCCGAGTCCGACCGCAATCCTCGGCAGCCGCTGACCAAATGGACTTGGAGCAAAGTGGTCGAGCGCCTCGTGCGCCAGGCCAACGTCGAGGGGTTCAGCACCCACACACTGCGGCATCTCCGGCTGACCCACCTGGCGCGTGCGGGCTGGCGGCTGCACGAGCTCTCCACCTACGCCGGCCACCGCAATCCCCAGACCACCATGACCTACCTGCATCTGTCCGGCAGCGATCTGCTCGCGAAAATGGCGGCGTCCGTCGGCCACCTTGACGCCAAACTCGGCGCCGCCCTCTTTGAAAGGCAGCAGGCATGACTGTGGCGGCCGGCCTCATCCCCTACATGCCGCGGATCAGTCTGGATCGGTATGATCGGGCACCGAAGCTCAGCCCCGTCGAGCGAGAGGTGCTTGGGGAATGGAACAGCCGGCGCGGATACCGTCCCCTCAAGATCAGCCTTGCTCGCCTTTACCAGCCACTGGCGGACGTGTTCAGCCCGGTGCAGCGCAACCGCAACGGAAGCAAACGCACACTCACCTTTGTTCTTGAGGAGGTGCGGCGGACCCGCATGCCATACTGGGCTTGGCCTGAGCGGCACTGGCTCGACTTGCTCAATGGCCCAGATCCCAGCGCCGGTTCCAGCCGGATGGCGCGACCCTACCTGCTCGCGGTCGCCTACCTTCTCGCCGGGTTCTCACGTGCCCACGATGTCGAGCAAAATCCGTTTCTCGCCGTGGCAGCTCGCATCATTTTCGGGGGGGATCGGTTCGAGGGCGAATATGTCCGGCTGGAGAGCACGCTTGTGCGCCTCGGCTATGGACGCATCAGCCTGCACAATTGTTTCTCAATGGTGCTTGCTGCGCTTATGCTTGAGCGGCGTGATCCGCGGCTGGAAGCATTTGACGCTGCTCTGCTCGAACGGACGCGCACCCTCTACTGCGAGCCCATCACAAGAAACATTGGCAAGGTGTCACACGGTCTGGCCGCACTTGGAGTGTTGGCCAAGCCAATCCGTATGCGCAACTATGTTGGCTGGCGGGAGAAGAGCGTCGAGGGCATCGGACAAGAATGGGTCGCTTGGTGCCGGCGCTGGCGCGAGACGTCCACCCTGCGCCCCAGGACGCGGGAGACGAACTACAGCTTCATGCTGCGCGCCGGACTATGGTTGGCCAAGGCGCACCCTGGAGTCACGAACCCGGCCCAGTGGACCGTCGAGGTCTGCGCCGACTTCCTGGCTGCTGTGGACCGGCTCACCGTTGGCGAGTGGACCCTCTCCTCGGCCAGCCATGTGCGCCGGCGCAACGCCGGCAAGCCGATGGACGCCAATTCCAAGCGCGTGATCTACCACGCCGTCCGCCGCTTTCTTGGAGACGTCCAGCTCTGGGGTTGGACCACGCTGCGTTGTAACCCGCGCTATCACCTTGCGACGCCAATGTCGGTGCTGCGGCTGGCAGGGGTGAACCCGCGCACGATCGATGACGCGATCTGGTTGAAGCTGGTCTGGGCGAGCCTCAACCTGGAGAAGGGGGACCGCCTCAGCGAGATCCACTATCCCATCGAGTTACTCAGGGCCGTGGCGGTTGTCTGGACCCACGCAGGACTCCGCGGCAATGAGATCCTACGGCTGCGCCGGGGTTGCGCGCGGGCACAGGACGACGCCGTGGTAAATGAGGCCGGCGGCGTCACTCCTGCCGGCACGCTCTGCTACCTCGACGTGCCGGCGGGTAAGACGTTCAGAGCCCATACCAAGCCGGTCGCCTTGGCAGTCAAGGAGCGGATTGACGCCTGGGACGCGGTCCGACCGGACCAGGGGAATGTCGAGGACGAAGTGACCGGCGAGCGCGTGCAGATGTTGTTCCAGATGCGAGGGCGGCCCCCGAGCAAGTCGATCCTTAACCGAACCATCATTCCCATGCTGTGCGCGAAGGCGGGATTGCCGCTGCGGGACACCATGGGCGCGATCACCAGCCATCGCGGGCGTGCCTCGGCCGTGACGGCCCTGGCCAGCGTGCCGCAAGGCATGACTTTGCCGGAGCTGATGGCATGGTGCGGGCACCGCAGCCCAAAATCGACCATGCACTACATCCGGGTCAGGCCGACCCAGCTTGCCAGCGCGTTCGCCAAGGCCGACCAAATGGCGCACATGGTAAGAGTACTGATCGACCATGAAGCCGTGCTCAGCGGCGCGGCCCGCGACGGTGCGCCGTGGAAGTTCTACGACCTTGGTCATTCCTACTGCACCAACGCGTTCTGGAGCACCTGTCCGCACCGCATGGCCTGCGTGGGATGTTCGTTCAACCTGCCTAAGGCCTCGGCCAGGGCGATGGCGGTCGAGGCGATGACGTCCGTGACGCGGCTACTGGAGGAAGTGCCGCTCAGCCCCGACGAACGGGCGGCGGCCGAAGGTGACATGACGGCGCTGGATGGGATGCTTGCCAAGCTTCGGGACGCTCCCGCGTTGGATGGCAGGACACCCCAGGAGATATACTCTGCAAAGCATTGTCAGGCCTGACGACCGCCATCGGAAAAGCGGTCTTTTGCAAGCGTCGGCTGGTGGCCAAGGTTGGCCGATAGCGGAATGACGGCGTCCAGACGGTACTATGGCAAAGCGGACACTCCGACGGTCGACCACTTCGGCAGGTAGTTGCCCCATACCTGACCTTGCTCCGGCTCGATCCGTAAGTCGGCACCGGGTGGAAACGCGACATTCCCGATTTGATCGGAATGCAATGCCCGGGCTTGAAAGCAGTCATTCACGGCCTGAAGCCGCGACACCCGACACGGCGCACATTTCAGCGCTTCCGCTAGCAGGTCGAAGAGCAAAGGAATATCCTTTTTCATGAGCGGCTGCCGCTCCTCGGAACCGAGGATCACCGCATGGACGTAGCGGCATGGCTGCGCGGGCTGGGGCTCGAACGATACGCGCCTGCATTCCGCGACAATGACATCGACAACGCGGTATTGCGGCGGCTGACTACCGAGGATTTGCGCGAGCTGGGCGTCGCCTCTGTCGGCCACCGCCGCATTCTGCTCGATGCCATCGCCGCCTTGGGCGCTTCCACGCCCGCGACCGATATGTCAGGAGCACCGGCCGCAACCAGCGCAACTCTTGCACCGCAAGGAGACGCTGAACGCCGGCAGCTGACGGTGATGTTCTGCGATCTGGTCGGCTCGACGGCGCTCTCGGCGCGGCTCGATCCCGAGGATTTGCGCGAGGTCATCGGCGCGTATCACCGCTGCTGCGCCGATCTCATCACCAAGGCCGGCGGGTTCGTCGCGAAGTACATGGGCGACGGGGTGCTGGCCTATTTCGGCTACCCGCTGGCCCACGAGCATGATGCCGAGCACGCTGTGCAGGCCGGGCTTGCCCTGGTCGAGGTGGCGCCGAAGCTCGCGACCGTCGCCGGCGTTCCGTTGCAGGTGCGGGTCGGCATCGCCACCGGGCTTGTCGTGGTCGGCGACCTGATCGGCGCGGGTGCGGCACAGGAGCAGGCGGTCGTCGGCGAGACGCCAAACCTCGCGGCGCGCCTGCAGGCTCTCGCCGAGCCTGATGCCGTCGTCGTCGCCGACGGCACGCGACGGCTGCTCGGCAATCTCTTCGAGCTGAAGGATCTCGGGGCCAGGGACCTCAAGGGCATCGCCGGGCCGGCGCGGGCCTGGGCGGCGCTGCGGGCGCGTTCCGTGGGGAGCCGGTTTGACGCGCTGCACGCGACCGGCCTGACCGCCCTCGTCGGGCGGGACGAAGAATCCGAATTGCTGCTTCGGCGCTGGTCCCGGGCAAAGACGGGTGAAGGCCAGGTGGTGCTGCTCTCCGGTGAGGCAGGTATCGGCAAATCGCGGCTCACGGCCGCACTCCTGGAACGCCTCGCCAGCGAACCGCACACGCGCTTGCGCTATTTCTGCTCGCCGCAGCACGTGGACAGCGCGTTCCACCCGATCATCGGCCAGATCGAACGCGCCGCCGGACTGGCATACGACAACAAACCGCAGGCGAAGCTCGACAAGCTCGATGCGGTGCTCGCACAAACCTCGACTTCGCCTGAGGATGCCGCACTCTTCGCCGAGATGCTGTCGCTTCCGAACGACGGACGCTATCCCGCGCTCGACCTGGCCCCGGAGCAGCGCCGGCAGAGAGTGCTGGAAGCGCTGATGTCACAGCTCGCGGCGTTGGCGCGCCGGCAACCGGTGCTGATGATCTTCGAGGATTTGCACTGGATCGACCCCACGAGCTTGGAGGTGCTTGGCCGCATCGTCGACCGGATTAAAACGCTTCCGGTACTGCTCATTGTGACGTTCCGCCCCGAGTTCAACGCGCCGTGGGTGGGACAGCCGCATGTGACGAGCCTGACGCTCAACCGGCTCGGCGAGCGCGAGGCGGCCGCCATCATCGCGGGTCTGGTCGGGAACAAGGCGTTGCCGGCGGATGTGCTGGCGGAGATCGTGGAGCGCACCGACGGCATTCCGCTGTTCGTGGAGGAGATGACGAAGGCGGTGCTGGAGGCGGAGAGCGAGGGTGCCGCCCGGCGCACGGTTGCGGCGGTTCCGTCGCCGGCCCTGGCGGTCCCGGCAAGCTTGCACGCCTCGCTGATGGCGCGGCTCGACCGGCTCGGCCCGGCCAAGGAGGTGGCGCAGATCGGGTCGGCGATCGGGCGGGAGTTCTCGCATGCCCTGCTGGCGGCGGTGGCGCGCAAGCCCGAGGCGGAGCTGGGGTCGGCGCTCGACCGTCTCGTTCAGGCAGGCTTGCTGTTCCGGCAGGGAGTCCCGCCGCAGGCGAGCTACCTGTTCAAGCATGCCCTGGTGCAGGACGCGGCCTATGGCACGCTGCTGCGCGAGCCGCGGCGCGCGCTTCACGCCCGTATCGCCGAAACCCTCGAAAGCCGGTTCGCCGAGATCGTGGAGAGCCAGCCCGAGATCCTGGCGCATCATTGCACCGAAGCCGGGCTGATCCAGAAGGCCGCTGGTCTGTGGGGCAAGGCGGGACAGCGGTCATTGGCGCGCTCGGCGCTGGTCGAAGCCGCGGCCCAGCTCACCCGGGCCCTCGAACAGATCGCGACCCTGCCCGGCACGGCGGCATTGCGTCGCGAGCAGATCAAGCTTCAGGTCGCGCTGATCACCCCACTCATGCACGTCAAAGGGCATGCCTCCGCCGAAACCAGGGCGGCTGCGGAGCAGGCACGCTCGTCGATCGAGCAAGCCGAAGCGCTCGGAGAGCCTCTCGAAGACCCGCTGCTGCTCTTCTCGGTCCTCTTCGCCTTCTTTGTAGCGAACGAATTGGCATTCAATGGCGATGTCTGTCGCGATCTCGCGGCGCAGTTCCTGGCGCTCGCGGAGAAGCAAAGGGTGACAGTCCCGCTCATGGTTGGGCATCGCATCATGGGAATTTCCTTACTGTTTACGGGGGACATCGCGGAAGGCCGGGGACACTTCGATCAGGCACTCGCGCTTTACGATCCTGCCGAGCATCGTCCGCTGGCGACGCGGTTTGGCCAAGACAATGCGGTGACTACCTTAGCCGTCCGGTCGTGGGCTCTGTGGTTGCTTGGCTATCCCGAGGCCGCGCTCAGAGACGCCGACAACACAGTGAGGAATGCGCGAGAGATAGATCAAGCGGCCACGCTGATGTACGCTTTATTCAATACCTCTGTACCGTATACCCTTTGCGGCAATCGCACCGCGGCAGCCGCGCAAGCCCAAGAGCTTGTCGCTCTGGCCGAAGAAAAGGGTTCCCTGTTTTGGAAAGCCTACGGAATTATGAACCAAGGTTGCGTACTGGCTCTGGCCGGCAGGGCTTCGGACGCGACCGAAATGTTGATCTCCGGGATGACTGCCCAGCGGACAACGGGAGCGAGATTTTACTTGCCATTCTATCTGCCCCACTTGGCCCGCGCCCATGCCGAGCTTGGCCAATTCGAGGCGGCTTGGCGCTGCATCGGCGAAGCGATGACCGCGGCGGAGACAACCAAGGAAACGTGCTGTGAGGCGGAGATCCACCGAACCGCCGGCGAAATCGCGCTGATGTCGCCCGAGCCCGACGCGGCGAAAGCGCAGGCGCATTTCGAGCAGGCCATCGCCATTGCCCGCGCGCAGAAGGCAAAGTCCTGGGAGCTGCGCGCGGCGACGGGCCTGGCCCGGCTGTGGCGCGATCACGGCAAACGGCAGCAGGCCCGCGATCTTCTCGCCCCGATCTACGGCTGGTTCACCGAAGGCTTCGACACCGCCGATCTGAAAGAAGCCAAGGCGCTGCTCGACGAGCTGACTGAGCCGGCGATTGCCGCAGAGGGGTGAGTACTTACAAATCAGCGGCTCCACGGGACTATTCCACGGCAACTCTGCTACCGTCGCGACTACGATGGGCTCTTACGTGTAGAAGTCCGGTGCGAACGTCCGCTTCACAGCCGACCCGACCATCCGCTGGCGTGGTGATGAAGGTCTGCAATGGGTCGATCTGACCCGTTAGCCCACCGGCATCCCAACGCCCGCTTTCGGCGCAGAGCAGCCCTCCTGCTCAGACGGTCATATGGCTGCTTTCCACCGCAAACGGTCAGAGGCCCTGACCCAGAATTCCGCTTGTTCCAGTAGTTGAGCTCCGGTGAGCTCCTTGACATTGCATTCCACATAAACGGCGATATGAGTGCCAGGGTGATGAGCGTGCTGAGCCAGTTCACACCCGATCTTGAAATCTACTCGATCGACGAAGCCTTTCTCGGTCTGCAAGGCTTCGGCGACCGTCTTGAAAGCCACGCCCGGGCAATGCGCGCTGCCGTGCTGCAATGAACCGGGATTCCGGTATCGGTCGGGATTGCGCCGACGAAAACGCTCGCAAAAGTCGCCAATCACATCGCAAAAAAGGATCAGAAACACGGCAGGGGGGTGCTGCTGCTCGATGAGACGGCGCAGGACGCGGCCCTGGCGCGCCTCGAACTCACCGATTTGTGGGGCGTCGCCGGCCGGCTAGCGGCGCGCCTGAAAGCGATCGGCATCAACACGCCGCTCGAACTTAAGCGTGGCGATCCCTGGCTGATCCGCGAAAGGCTGGGCGTCGTCACCATGCGTCTGGCGCTCGAGCTGCGCGGCATGCTGTGCCTCGGTCTTGAGCGGGAAATCCCGGACCGCAAAAGCATCATGGCCTCGCGCTCGTTCGGGCGGCCGGTGACGACATTGGCGGAGATGTGCGAAGCGGTCGCGTCATACACGACGCGGGCGGCCGAGAAACTTCGGCGGCAGCATCTGGCGACCGCCGATCTGATGGTGTTCATCCAGACCAATCGCTTCAAACCGGATGACGTGCAGCACTGCGCAAGCCGAACCGTCCACCTGCCGGTTGCGACCAGCGATACCGGCAAGCTGATCGGCGCCGCGCTCGCCGTCCTCAAATCAATTTGGCGCGAGGGCTACCGGTACAAAAAGGCCGGCGTCATTCTGCTCGATCTGCATCGGGCCTCGGCGGTGCAGGAAGGATTGTTTGGCAAGGCGGACAGTCCGCGCCGTGTCGCGCTGATGCGAACGATCGATCTGCTGAACCTCCGCTTCGGCCGCGACACCGTAACATTCGCCGCTGCCGGTATCCGGCGGCCATGGCAAATGAGCCGGGAGTTTCTGTCGCCCTGCTATACGACGGCATGGAATGAACTGCTAAGGGTTTAGCCGCTCATGGTGCGAACCGATGGGGCAGAAGAGGGGTTGGATCCGCGCGTCACGTCTCTTCCGGAGGCCAATCGTAAAGCATAAGGCTGATTTCATCGCCGTTGAGATCGACCTCGAGCACCCGGTTGACCGGATCACCGGTGACGGCGAGCTCGTCGAGCGCTGCCAGGAAGAGCTTTCGCTGCAGCTCGCGGGCGACAACCGGGATCAGGATGACGAGACCGGCATGCAGCGGCTCGGTCGTATAGAGGCGGCGGAAGTCGCTGGCATTATTGGTGACGAGAATGAAATCACCATCGCTGGCGTAGCGTACGACATTCCAGTCCTTCCAGCCTGCGCGGCCGACACGCGCAACATGCTGGGCCTCATGACCGGCTTGCCCGGCGACGGAAACCAGGTCGACGCTGAGACATTCGTCGATCAGAAACCTCACGACACCGCGATGGTGTCGAGCTTGCGCCGTGTTCGATGCACCGGCTTGTTATCCCGCCAGGGCTGATTGCGCGGCCGTCCGCGCAGCGGGTAGGCGGCGGCATATACCGGCGCCAGCCGGATCATCTCGCCGGTAAGGCGAGGATAGCTTTCGACCAACTCGGCCGCCGTGGAGCCTTTCGCCACGAGCTCGGCAATCATATGCACCGGCACGCGCGTGCCGCGAAACACGGGATCGCCGCCCATGATGTCGGAATCGGAGACGACGAGACGTCGGGCCCGGCGCAATTCACGGAGCGACGTTGCAAGCTCCCGCCGTGGTTCGCGCAGATCGATTTTGACGAGGCCGCCCTCGAGGGAGACGACATTGCGCGGGGATGCCCCAAGCGCATCGAAGACCTGGCGCCGCAACTCGGGCGCGACGCGATCGGCAAGCCGTCGCTCAACGGCAAGAGAGACGAGGGCGCGCGCATCGAGCAGCCGACCGCCTTCCGCGCCGGTAACGGCAGAAACCGTCTTCTTGTCGATTGCATTGTTCACGGCCTTGAGAGGCAGGCCGGTAAGCACAGCGGCCTCGGTCGGTGTGAAGAGCGTCTCATATGGCTGCATGGCGTACCTTAAATATTCTCTATACAGAGAATATATTATTTTATGGCTAAAAGCAAGAACTGGCAAAAATCGTTCAAAATTGTGGTTGCTCCGAGATAGTATCGAAGGGGGATTAGAGATGAAAAACAATATCATAGCTGAGCAGGGTACGCTTGGCGGCCAACCATAGCCGCTCGTGCTCGATGGTGGTTCAGGCGAGGCGGGAATGCGTGATAACGGTCTCGCGTACGCAACCTCGCTGCGCTGGGTAATACCTGTCCTTCGTTACCACGTTTATATTTTCTCTTATGCCGTGTGATAAAACGACGATCTTCGTAACGGTTTTCCCAGATATAAAGACGGCCTCCGGAGGGCTAGTTATAGCGACGCGCACTGATCCTCGAAGCCCTCGCCCTAGCGCGAGCCGAGCGCGGCGTGCCGACACACGCAAAATTCGCATTGACCGAGAGCTAGAGCCACTGCCCGTTTTTTGGGCAGCAAGATCACGGGCGCAATTATCCCCCGCGCTCAACGCCGCAAGCGGCCGGGATCACTCGCCCGACCGCGCCGGCACCCCCGGCTGGTTCCCCGTCATGCACGACTTTTCACCGATCCATCCCCACCCGGCAGGGATACCCGTCATCAATATCTTGTGTCCGCCGGCCGTCAAGTAATCCGCAGTGAGCAAGTATTCGCCGCGCCGGAGAACAAGTAAATTTTTAAGTAACCCGAACTACGGATAAGGGTTGAGGGGATTCCCAAAGAACCAAGGCTTTAACAGCATCGGCTTGCGAACCCTGAGCGTCAAACCCGGGTCTGGAGAGCCCCCTCAATGGCGATCGATATCACAGCGCTGTATTGCTGTCTCGATGACTTCTGCAAGCTGTTCGCAGACTGGGAAGCGCACCGGTTGCTCCCGTCGGAGCAGACCCGGCAGCGCCCAGGCAAGCTGTCGCGCGCCGAGATGCTGTTCATTGTGGTGCTGTTTCACCTCTCGCCGTTCAAGCACTTCAAGGCATTCTACTGCTACGGGATCGGCCAGCAGTATCGCGCCTGCTTTGGCGATCTGCCGCATTATGACCGCTTCGTCAGCTTGATGCCGCGGCTGTTCGTCCCTCTGATGGTGCTGCTGCACAGCCTCAGCGGCGAGCCAAGCGGCGTCTACTTCGCTGATTCAACCAAGCTCGCCGTCTGCCACAATCGCCGCATTCACCGCCATAAGGTGTTCGAGGGCCTCGCCGCACGCGGCAAGACCAGCATGGGCTGGTTCTACGGCCTCAAGCTGCACTTCGTGATCAACCACAAAGGTCAGGTCATGGCGCTGAAAATCACCCCCGGCAACACCGCCGACAGCACCGTGCTCGACGCGATGACCCAGCACCTGGCCGGCACCCTCTACGCCGACAAGGGCTACATCGGCCGCGAACTCTTCACCAAACTCTGGCAGCGGGGCTTGCACCTCATCACCAGCATCCGGCGCAACATGAGGAACTATCTCATGCCGCTAGCCGACAAGATCATGCTGCGCAAGCGCGTCCTCATCGAGACCGTACTCGATACTCTGAAATCCGAAATGGGGCTTGAGCATTCACGCCACAGGTCGGTGATCAACGCCATGGTCCATGTCCTGTCCTGCCGCGTCGCCTACGCTTTCAGGCCGGGCAAGCCTTCCATCTCGCTCACAAGCCAACGCCTCGAGGCGTATCCGTAGTTGGGGTTAAGTAGAAACATGGCGAGGCGCGGGATAGCTTCGCAGACGCCCACGAATACTTGTTTTTTGCCTATTCGTTGGGCAATTTGCTTGTCATAAACACCTCACATGGGACGGGACCCGGTCAACTGGTTTGATTATTGGTTCATGCTGATCCTCTTCCTTGATCTCGGTTCGAGCCTTTTGTCGGCTGCAGCGACGTGCCGCAGAACCTCACATCCGGTCGCCGCTCGAAGCAGCTGATACCAAAATCCCTCATACTCGAGGCCACGGCTCGGGAGGATGGGACCAATCTTTATGGCGGCATCTCTCAGCCAGGACGTTATACAGCCCATCCACGGCCCGTTCCCAACAGTGACACTGGTGGCGAATTCGGAGTTCGTCGTTTGTTCGCGGGCAGACATCTCGGCAAAACCCGCTCTTGCGGGCTTTCGGCCTGGCGGACGCACGCCGCGGCGGATATGACGGCAGGGCTGCTGAATTCGCCACCAGTGTCACTGTTGGGATCGGGCCTATGAGGGCCGCGTAAACATCGCCGCGAACGGCAGCAGCCACAGCTCCATTGCCCGGATGCCGCCGGATGCATCAACCTTCGCCATGACCCACTCCCCCAAGAGGCCACACCGCGCCTCGTCTTGAGGGAAAGGATGGAAGATGGCCGGGTTGCCACAGGGACCACTTCGCCGCCTACTCTCCCAGCTGCCGTCGCGTCTGCTCGCGCGACAACCTCCTGTCAGCCCGATGTCGCCGCCAGGGCTGCCTCCGGTGACCCGTGCCGAGATCTTGTCCCGCTATCGTCACCTGCGCCAGATCAGCAAGGAACTGCACGAGGCTGTCCTGGACATCACCGCTGCCGACGTGCTGCTCGACTGGGCCAGGCGGATCGATCTGACGCAGGGCAGGACGGTGATAGCGGACAGCGAATCTGAAATTGTGCTCGCCGAGGATCTGGCGATTTATCTGGCCCGGTTGGGCCGCCCACACCCGCTCGACCGTTACGCCCGAGTTGCAGGTTTTGCGCCTGGCTCCGACGCAGCGATCGTGCTCGAAGCCATGCGCCATGCCCGTTTCTCGCTCTGGCACATTGAGCGTCACCACGAAACCACCGGTCTGATCCTGCGCGACCTGCTGCGCGACGAGGAGATCTGGCTAATCGACGAGGCCCTGGCGAAGAACGTGCGGCCGGGACGGGAGATGGCCGCACGCCTCATCGTACCCGACCGCTTCGCAATGACGGCTCGCGTCATTGTGCCGATCATCCCGGCTCTGATGACACGCTCGGAGCTGATGGAAGAAGTGTCCATCAGAGCCCCTGCTTTGAGAAGCCTCCAAGGAAAAGCCCTTGCTGGGGACCCCCGTCTTGCCATCGGCATCTATCGCGCCGCCGTCGCCACGGGAGCAATGGACTTCGTCCGCTTCAAGCGGAAATAGGCCAACCTTTCGCTTACAAACGCACTCCGGCTCCCCTCAAAAGCGCCAAAGTCCAGTTTAGTAGGTTGGCGGTTTAGTTCGAGCGCCGGCGGCTTTCAGTTTATCTTTTTCGACGCCGCCGGTAATTGGCGGGTTGCGTCAATCAATGCTTTCCTCGACTGCTCTTGAATATCCACGTCGTCAGCGTTCTCCGCAAGGTCCGCAAGTCTTTGAAGCGCCCCTGGCACGGCTGCACGAGCCTGTACCGCCCATTCGTCCAATATTTCCTGTGCGCCCGCACGGTCTTCTGCTGTGATGCCGGTTGCTGCAATGTTGTCTAGCAGTGTGGCGTATTTCTGGAATAGATTTAAAAAATCGGTGGCGATGCCTTAGTCTTTTAATTCGGTTAGACGCTGGCAGATTTCCGCCGCCTCTAGCCATCTCGGATCGATATTTTCGTTACTCATCGAGATTGGTCTCGCCAATTAAAGTTAGCTCAATTTTAGCAGAGTGTTTGTCTCTGCGACTAGGGCATCGATCAAGGTATTGTCGAATAGATCGCCCGGTGAATTGTGGCAATACCGCACTCGAACTCAGCGGCGAGTTGAGCAATGGTTTCGCCCTTTGTGTAGCGCTCAGCGATGATCTGCTTTTGCCGTGCGTTGAGCCGCTGTGGACGGCCGAATTCCACGCCGTTTTCTTTGGCCTTGGCAATCCCTGCCTGGGTGCGTGCCATGATCAGGGAGCGCTCAAATTGCGCCAGGCCGCCGAGGATCGTTAGCACGAGTTGGCCTAGATCGCTCGTTGTGTCGCACCACAGCTCGGCAAGCGAGCGCAGCTTAGCGCCGCGGCTGGTTAATTCATCAACGATCGCCAACAAGTCGCGGGTTGAGCGGGCCAGGCGATCAAGCCGCGCGACGATTACAACATCACCAGACTGCACAGAACGCAGCATCTTTTGCAGCTGCGACCGGTTGTCGGCGTTCGCGCCCGATACCTTCTCACGGAATATCTTGGTACAGCCCGCGTCCCCAAGCTGCTTAATCTGGATATCGAGTGACTGATCTTTGGTCGAGACCCGAGCATAGCCGATGGTGGTCATTTCCGTCGCCATTTTGGAAAGATGACTTTTGGAAATATAAGTCCCGCACGAATCCTGTGACCTTCAAAGATAAGTGGCGGGGTTTCTTCAGCACTACTTGGCGGGCGCCTGCCGCCCGAGGGTCCGGTAGACGGTCGGGCGAGACACCGAGAACAGCTCGGCCAGATCGCTGATGGTATACTCGCCGGTGTCGTGCATCCGGCGCAGCTCCTTCTGCTGTTTCTCGGAGAGCTTTGGCTGCTTGCCGCGCAGCTTTCCCTGCGCCCGGGCGATTGCCATGCCCTCGCGCGTGCGCAGACGGATCAGGTCGGCTTCGAATTCGGCGAGGTAGCCAGGATGTTGAAGAACATCTTGCCCATCGGATCGGCCGGATCGTAGACGCTTGATCCGAGCGCGAGTTTGACGCCGCGCGCCACGAGCGCGTCGGCGATGGTGCGGGCATCCGGGACCGATCGCGCTAATCGGTCGAGCTTGGGCACGACGAGCGTGTCGCCGGCGCGCACGGCGGCAAGCGCCTGGTCAAGGCCGGGACGGGACCGGTTGGTGCCCGTCAATCCATGATCGGTGTATATCCGCTCGGGGGCGACGCCGAGCTTTTCGAGGGCCGCCTTCTGGGCGGCGAGGTCCTGCTTGTCGGTGGAGCAGCGGGCGTAGCCGATCGGGGTCGCGGTCATGGCCCGAAATGTACGATAAACCCCCCACAAACGATATCTTAACCGTACTGCTCATATGAGACGGCGTTCCGCGCGTCATTGCAGCGCTCGCCCAGCTGGCGAGGACTGTTCGTTGAAAGATCCTCTTTCGGACAACTCTTCCACA
Source organism: uncultured Alphaproteobacteria bacterium (assembly GCA_963846635.1). Taxonomy (GTDB): domain Bacteria; phylum Pseudomonadota; class Alphaproteobacteria; order ATCC43930; family CGMCC-115725; genus AP-15. The sequence goes on from CAWJXM010000054.1 coordinate 237,924, forward strand.
CGCGGTTGGCTCAAAGCAAGGAGGCTGAACATAGCGCGCGATCAGAAGCCGCCCCCCACGGCCGCGGTCCTGGACGGTGAACAGCGCCAGTTGGCGATGACGCGCTTCGCCGTTTTGCAGCCCCACCTTGAAGAGGAAGTTCCGCTTGCGCGTGCCGCGGAGCATGCCGGCGTTCCGATTCGCACGGCGGAGCGCTGGCTGGCCAGTTATCGGCAACTCGGGCTTGCCGGCCTAGCGCGAGCGATCCGAGGCGATGCCGGGGCGCATCGGCTGCCTGGCGAGCTGGTCGCGCTCGTCGAAGGCATGGCGCTGAAGAAACCGCGAGCTTCAGCCGCCGCCATTCACCGCCGCATCGGCAAGATCGCGCCGGCGCAAGGCTGGCGCGTTCCCTCGTACAGCACGGTCTACGCGATCCTCGCGGCCATTGATCCGGCGGCGATGACTCTGGCGCATGAAGGCGCAGCCGCCTTCCGCGACCGGTTCGAGATGATTTACCGGCACCGGGCGAGTGCTCCCAACGCGGTCTGGCAGGCCGATCACACCCCGCTCGATCTGCTCATCCTCGACCAGGCGGGCAAACCGGCGCGCCCGTGGCTGACGACGGTTATCGACGATCATTCTCGCGTGTTGGCCGGTGCCATGGCCTTTATCGACGCGCCGTCGATCCAGGGGTCCAGTAGCAGCGGAACCGAAAGTTCGATTGAACCCGAGACGCCTCCGAGTTTGCTGTCCGGAGTTAAATGCACGAGTTGATGCATGTCGCCCGCCTAACATCGGCAAGTCGGGCGCCGTCGCGGGAACCTATGCATTAAACGTTGGTTTTCTGCTCCCCTATGGTCGAGTCGGTTAAGAAGCGGGTGGTTCCTCTGCTGATTGGCTTGTAGTTGAATATTGGTCCACAAAGGAGGTCACATGCCAGCAGCAGGGACAGTCCAACCGATCCTCGTGAAGCGGTATGCTCGAAACCGCCTATATGACACGGCAAATCAACGCCATGTCTCCACTGAGCAGCTTCGTGGGTGGGGCCGCTAAGGGGCTGGCATTTTCAGTGATTGACACCGAGTCCGGGGTTGACATCACCCAAGTCCTGTTAGCCTGAAGGTCGATTAACTCGGCGGTATGTGGATCCGCTGGATAGCCTGAATCGAACTTTCGGTTCCGCTGCTACCGGACCCCCGGGTTCCGGTAGGGAAGGGAGGTCTGGCAAAAGACGGTGTGCTGAAAGGAAAGCCGCTGCTCGTCGTCCTGCTCAGTGAGTTCAGGCGGCTGTATCAGTCGTTTATGAACTCGGCTGTTGGTGTTGATCTTCTTCGCGGCCCGGACAGCCGGAAGGCTGGCGATGATGTTGCCTAAGCTCAGTTGCGGATTGTCGCCGTCGTTCATGGTGTGATCCCCCGGACTCTGCTTGCGTCGGTCGGATCGTCACGTCAACTGGCACTCCGTGCCATGCGAGAGGGCCAGCCCTCTCGCGCTCTCCCGGAGTATTTGCACAAGGAAATTGTCCCTATTAGAATAATCCCACGGTACAGACCGTATGTTCACAGTCAGCACATCGCTGGCGTTCCAAAAGAGTATTTGCTCAAGGAAAAATCCGTTGTAGGCTTGCCTTGCGGTACAGGGAGGAGTCCCAATGACCGCCAAGGAAATGGAGCCGAGGCCGTGATGCGGTCGCGGCTCTTTTCGTTGGTGAGCATTGTTGTTGGATGACGATTTTCTTACTGCAATCCTTGACGCGTTAATCGGCTCTCCGGCTGTCGTGCAATCTCACTATGACAGGAGGAGACCATGAGCATATTGTTTGTTGGGCTGGACGTTCATAAAGCCACGATCACCGCTGCTGTTGCCGAAGAGGGCCGTGACGGGGAAGTGCGCTCCCATGCCACCATAGAAAATACGCCCGCAAGTGTGGGCGCGATGATCAAGCGCCTGGCCAAGTCAGGGCGTGAATTGCATTTCTGCTACGAGGCTGGCTGTTGCGGCTATGGCCTGTACCGGCAGATTACGGCTGCCGGTCACCTCTGCACGGTCGTGGCCCCGAGCATGATCCCGCGTAAGCCTGGCGAGCGTGTGAAGACGGATCGCCGGGATGCCGTCATGCTGGCCCGTCTGCTACGGGCCGGTGAAATCCACGCGGTGTGGGTTCCCGACGCGGCCCACGAAGCGATGCGCGATCTGGTGCGTTCGCGGGCGGACGCTAAAGAGCAGGTGAAAGTCGCCAAGATACAGTTGCAGAGTTTTTTGCTGCGCCAGGGACGCATCTATGGCGGTGTGGCATGCTGGAGCCGAGCCCATGCTATTTGGCTTGCCGACCAGAAATTTGAGCACCAGGCGCAGCAGATCGTCTTTCAGGATTACATCAATGCCGTCCGGGATGCCGAAGACCGGCATGCGGCCCTTGTGAAGCAGATCGAAAGGCTTGTCCCGGAATGGAGAATGAGGCCCCTGGTTGAGGCGCTCTGCGTGATGAAAGGGCTTGATGTGGTCGCGTCTTCGACGATCCTGTCCGTGACGGGGGACTTGAGGCGATTTTCTTCCCCTGTGAAACTCACGTCCTACCTTGGCCTTGTGCCGTCCGAGCATTCCAGTGGCGATAGCGTTAAGCGCGGCGGAATAACCAAGGCTGGCAACGTTGAGGTGCGGCGCGTTTTGGTTCAGGCAGCCTGGTGCTATCGTTTCCCTGCCCGCGTCACCAAACAAAAGGAGCGGCTGCATACAGAGGCCGAGAAAAAAGTGCGCGATGTCGCCTGGCGAGCGCAGGTGCGGTTGTGCGGCCGGTATCGGCGGTTCATTGCCGGGGGAAAAAAAGCTTGCGTCGCCTGTACCGCGATTGCCCGCGAGCTGACAACGTTCATCTGGGAGATGGGGCAAGTGGTTCCTCTCGATAGCTGACGCATGGCGTTCAATTTACATTCTGGCAGACACAGCGAAGAGCCGGGCCTCGTTTGGGTAGCACTCGTCCTGACTGTGGGGAGATCGAATGATCCGTGCCCGTGTACAGATAGAGTTAAACCCGCGATGACACATGATAATGCGGTAAATACATAAGCCCGCGTATGAGAGATTGATCACACGACGCTTTTGTGCCCGGCTCTTCACCTGGTTTGCCAGATCATAATTTTAAGCGTGTTCCTGCAATGCAAAAGGGCTAACGGAGAGGGCTGTCTTTTACCCTTGACTGTGAACATGAGAGTCATATGTCCGGCCCTTTGGTGCGGTCATCTGACCGCTGGCCCTGATGGAGTTCGCTGATCGGGTCCCTATCAAGATTACGCGCTGCTTTGCGCTTTGAATTTTCCGGGTCTTCCCGATCCGCGGCTCGACCGCTCGCCATCACATCCTCTTCACCCTCGCATGCTGAACGGGCTGGCGGCGTCTATGCCGGCTGTCCGAAAACCTCCTTTGCGCGGTAACCATCCCCGCGCATCATCACCGCCCAGATGATGCGGGCGGTCTTGTTGGCCAGCGCCACTGCAGCAACTTTGGTCGGCTTGCGCGCCAGCAGAGCGCGGACCCACTCGCCGTCGCGTGTCGGTCGATTGCGCGCATGGCGCAACACAGCAACCGCACCGGCGATCAGTAGGTTGCGGATGTATTTGTCACCGCGCTTGCTGGTCCGGCCCAAGCGCTCCTTGCCGCCACTGGAGTTCTGCCGTGGCGTATCCCCAGCCAGGCTGCAAACTCTCGGCCTGATCGGAACAAGGAGGGATCGGCGACGGTCGCGGCAACAGCGCTCGCGCCCATGATGCCGACACCCGGCACGGTCGCCAACAAGCGGCTGACCCGGTTCTGCTGATGCCAACGGGCGATGTTCACCTCGATCTCCCGGATCCTGGCCATCGTGCCGTTCAGCTGCTCGACAATCGTCTGCAGGATCGAGCGCGCGAGTTCCGGGAGCTGCTTTTGTTCATGAGCAATTGTCTTCGTCAGGATCTTGACATGCCTGAGGCCCTGCGGCGCAATGATGCCGAATTCAGCCATATGAGCGCGCAAGGCATTGACCAACATCGTGCGTTGCGGGACCAGAAGACTGCGCGCTCGATGCAGCATCAACACTGACTGCTGCTCGGCATCCTTTACCGGCACAAACCGAATCGAAGGGCGCGTTACGGCCTCGCAGATCGCTTCCGCATCGGCGGCATCGTTCTTGTTGCGCTTGACGTAGGCCTTCACGTAGGCCGGCGGCATCAGCTTCACCGTATGCCCGAGCGCGACCAGCTCACGCGCCCAGTAATGCGCTGTCGCGCACGCTTCCATGCCGATCAGACACGGCTTGATCGACCGGAAGTAGGCGATGACGCCGCTGCGCCACAACCGCTTGCGAACGACAGTCTGTCCATTGGCGTCGACGCCGTGGACCTGGAACCAGTGCTTGGCGAGATCCAAACCGATGGTGGTAATCTGCATGGTGGACGGCTCCTCTCGTTGTGGCGCTTACAAACGACCACGTTGTGGCACATCGATGCCGGAAGCGGGGGCCGTCCACCCCATCAAGACTTTCGCACAGCTATGCTGCTATATCGGGACGCTGCCAATCGGAGCGGTGGTATGCTCACCAAGGCGGGCAGGATAAATACCAAGGCGGGAGGCAGAAAGGTCAAATTGACCGCGAGAAAGGCGGTCACAGTGGCGACGTAAGACGCTCCCATGGAAGTGAGGTGTGCTCTGAGCCAATCCGCCGGCGGATTACGCAACCGGCGCCATTGACGCCACGCGATAATGGCTCCGCCAACACCAAAGAAAAAGCTGACGGCATCTCGGGACACGATGCCATGCCAAAGAAGCCACGCGCCAAAGAAGCCCGCGACGATGCAGGCAATATCGTCCGCTTTTGACTGTTTGTGATTCCGACGGAAACTGATTGCGCGCAGGCCGTTGAAGAGCATGAACGATGTCAAGACGGCGAGGCCCATGAAGCGTACGCTGTGCAGAACAAAGGCAAGCGCGAACGCCGAAAGAGCAGTTATCGCCATCGCCGAGGCGTAGACCAAGCCGGCGTGCCGATGCAGTTGGCTACCCTTCTGGGACAGCATTGGCACCGGCCCAGAAATCAGAGCAATGGCACCACCGCCCACGTGAGCCATCAGCAGAGCGTGGAAGGCCAGCATAGGCCACCTTTCCGATGTTTACAGCGTAAAGATAGCCTATGTTAGAAAGATCGTCGACCAGAAAATCTTTCCACCGGCAAGATAGAAGGCCTGAGTGATGCCGGACAGTTACCACCATGGTGCATTGCGCGCGGCCATGTTAGAAGTCGCCGAGACCATCCTTGAGCGCGACGGTCCGGACGGTCTCACGTTGCGCGCAGCGGCCAGGGCGGCCGGCGTATCCCATGCGGCGCCGACCCATCACTTTGGCGATCTCACCGGATTGTTGAGCGAACTCGCGGCCGTCGGTTTTCGACGGCTTGCCGCGCGCCTAAATGCTGAGGCCGAAGCTGCTGAGAAAAATGCGCAATCAAGGCTCAAAGCCATCGGCATGGCTTATGTCCACTTCGCACGGGCTCACCCGAACCTGTTCCTTCTGATGTTTCGGGGAAAGCGCCTGGATAGAAACCGCCCTTCCCTTCTCGACGCGTCTGAAGCAGCTTTTGCCGTGTTGCGCGGCCTCGTCGAGGCCCAGACGCAAGAAAAGACCGGGACTAAGCTGCACGCTCGCGTGAAATCGATCGCGGCCTGGTCCCTAGTGCACGGCTTCGCCATGCTGATGATTGACGACCAACTGCCGGCCGATTGCCCAATCGATAAGCTTCTAAATTCCGTGTTCTCGAATGTTCAGCTGTCACCATGAACATCCGTTTGTGCGGAATTCAAGATTTCTTCAGGCGCGTTCCCTTTGGGGAAAGCGCGCCTGCCGAGCGCTTCTGTCGTAAGGAAGTATTATGCGTTTCATAACGATGCACGGGCTATTCCTCTCAGAACCGCGCGAGCAGGCAGGAATTTTTAATGGCTTGGTGGGTGTGGGATTGGGCCACGCTGGGGAAGACCGCCCTTGGTGCAGGTGTCGGTACAGCCCTCGTGCAGGGATTGCTTGCCGTCTACCGTGACGGGCGTCACAGGAAATCGCAGGCCACCTACATGGCCATGCGCCTCGCCGTTACACTGGAGTTTTTCGCTTCAGCCTGTGTGGACCTTATTCAGAAAAATGCCAATGTCGAGCCTCCTCCGCCCACCGAGCAGTACCCCGCCTGGATAGCCGAATTACCAGAACTGCCTGCGTATCCCGATGACGCGGACGGATGGCGCGCAATTGACTGCGCATTGGCTGGTCGGTGCCTGAACCTTCGCAACAAGATACACGGAAGCCAAGGCATCATCGACAGCACCATTGAGTATGACATGAGCGGCCTCGGCGACACTTTTGAAGAACAAACCGCCGCGCGCGGTATGGAAGCGTGGAAGCTCGCCGTGGCTCTGCGGCGCAAGCATGGTGTCGAGAAGGTCGACACTGTATGGGATTACGCCGCAATATTGGAGACGACACTCCGGAAGGATGAAAAGCAACAAGTGCCGGAGAGTGACGTATCCGATCCGCTATTTCCTTTGCTTCCCGCGTGATCGTTGGCAATAGCCCATAATTCAAGAATACCGGTGAAAAAGTCGGCTTAACCAGTCGTGGCTGAGGGACTTTTCACTCAGAATTCAAGAATTCCGTTGAAAAAGTCGGGGCAGAATAGATGCCGCTTTTTGAAGTAAAGCAGCCTTCGGATCAGCAAATAATGCTTGTGGATATTGAATTGGCGTGATTCCTTGCAGAGCAAACAGGAAGGAACGCGCCATGATGGGACGACAGACCGAAAATCAACAATCGCTGTTCTATGACTTTTGTCTCGAAGAGCATGTGCCGCATGATCATCTGCTGCGCCGGATCGCAGCGGTGCTGGACTTGAGCGATGTGCGTCAGAAGCTCGCTCCCTATTACAGCGCCATGGGCCGCCCGTCGCTCGATCCCGAGTTGGTCATTCGCATGCTGCTCGTCGGCTATCTCTACGGCATTCGGTCGGAGCGGCGTCTGGTTGAGGAAGTGCATCTCAACCTGGCCTATCGCTGGTTCTGTGGGCTTGGCCTGAAAGGCGCGGTGCCGGATCACTCGACCTTCTCCAAAACGCGGCATGGCCGTTTTCGTGACAGCGATGCCTTCCGTCTGGTATTCGAGAGCGTGGTGCAAACCTGCCTACGGGAAGGTCTGGTCGGCGGCGAGACCTTTGCGACGGATGCCAGCGTGATTGAGGCTGATGCGCGCGTGATGCGCCGCACGGAAGGCAGCGAACCGCCCGACGACTGGGATGATCCTGGCAACGTCACTCGGCCGGTGCGTGAATATCTCAACCAGCTGGACAAAGCCGCAGGGCTTGGAGGCGAAGCACCCCAGCCGCCGAAAGCGCTGTCGCTGACCGATCCAGGCGTGGCCCTCACCAGCAAAGGCAAGAGCAAAATTGCCTTCGCCTATGACGACAACTATCTGATCGACACTAAAGCCGCGATCATCCTCGACGTGGAGGCATCGCCGGCGCGCTGGACGGCGGAAGTAGCGGCGACGCGCACCATGGTTGAACGCACGGCAAGCCGCTTTGGCCTCAGCCCCAAGCAGCATCTCGCGGCCGACACCGCCTATGGCTCTGGCGGCATGCTCGGCTGGCTGATGCAGCGCGGTATCGAGCCGCATGTACCGGTGCTCGACCGCACCAGCCAGACGAACGGGATGTTCACGCATCACGACTTCACTTTTGACCGTGACCGCAATCTGTTCGTTTGTCCCGGCGGGAAAGAACTCACTTTCGCCTGCGATCGCGGCAACGATACACTGATGTATCGTGCCAGGCCAAAGGATTGCGGCCATTGTGCGCTCAAGCCGCGATGCACGACCGGAGCCAGCCGCGTTTTATCCGTCAACGCTCATCAAGAGGTGCGTCGGCATGTTGCCGGTCTTTCGACGACGGAGATATTCAAACAGTCCGCCCGTCTGCGCCGCAAGGTCGAGATGCTGTTTGCTCATCTCAAGCGCAACCTCAACTTCCGCCGCTTGCGGCTTCGCGGCATCACCGGCGCGCGCGATGAATGCATTCTGGCGGCAACAGCACAGAATCTCCGTAAGCTGGCCAAGCTCGCCGGCTTTGCGCGGCCCCCGCCGTGCGCCGCCGCATGTGCCGTTTGATGATTGCGAGGTGAGTTGATGGATCGAGGTTAGTCCAAGCCATCCCGCCCGGAGTGCCGGGACGGGAACCATAAAGGGCTGCCCGGCTCAAAACCGGCCGTTTGCCCCAAGACACCCCCTCTTAAAGGCTGAGTTTTTCAACGGAATTCAAGAAAAATGAACCCAAGACGGTATTTGATTAACGAGCTGTGTCAATGCGTTATGTGTTGCAAAAGTCCTTTGCAGAAAAGGATAGAAAAGCACCCACCCTGCGGTCAGTTAGGGCTGAAAAAGTCCCGTGCGGCAGTGCACTCCAAGCCGGTCGCTTTGGCCCCTGTTGTGCGACTAGAAACCTTTGGTTTCCTTCGCCGTATGGTAATAGATGTTCGGCTTTCGATACACAGCGAACAGCACAGCGCCACCAGGCGACTTGTTGTCATGCGCCGAACCCGGCTTGCGCCAGACATAGTCCCCGGCTGTCGCAACCCCGTCGTGATCCTCGACGCTACCCTCCAAGACGAGCGACTGTTCAATCTCGGGGTGTTTATGAAACGGGATGTGAGCGCCGGGTTCCAGTTTAAGTAGGCAAGTCATTTCACCGCGCTTGGGATCCTCGTAAAGCACCTTGATCGAGACCTTTTCGAACCGTGTTGGCTGCCAATCCATCTCGGAAGGCTTGACGTATGTCGAGCCGCCGACAGTGGGAACCAGTCCACGCGATCTGTCGAGGACGACACTCATGGTAACTCCCTGGGCAGGCTAATCATCCGGCATCATAATAATCAGCATCATCGCGTACGGCGTGGCGAATCTCGAACTTGGCCTACCGCGCATTCTCCGCCGTGCCTACGCAGTTGAAGAATTTGCACCACGCGGAATCGCTCACCGAGCAGGACGTCATCTCCCGGCAGGAGCACCCACCGGGTCGGCGGTTCGTTACTCCCCCGCCGCCGCCAGGGTGGCGACGTCGGGAACCAGCACGACGATAGAGCGGTCCGGGCGGATCCAGCGAGTGATCACGATCGCACACAGCAACAGCATAATGGAAAACGCGAACGGCATCGTCCAACTACCGGTGCGGTCGAGGATGAAAGCGAAGGCGACCGGCGACAGGATGCCGGCGACGGCACCGGAGGCGTTCATCAGCGCGCTGGAGGAACCGGCGTAATCCGGCGCGATTTCGATCGCCGCGGCCCATAGCGGCGCACCTGCCATGCCCATGCAGAATAACGCAAGCGTGAAGCCGGCCACCCCGATGACGACATCATGGGCCAGGATCGCCGGCACCAGCGCCGTCACCGCGAGGGCCCAGACGACCGCGATTTGCAGCGAGCGCGCGATCTGCACGCTGCGGGTACGGCGCAGCAGATAGTCGGTGAGGACGCCGCCGACCAATTCGGCGAACATCGCGGAAAAGAGCATCGCCGCGTAGAAGAAAGACGCTTTCTTCAGATCAAGGCCGTAGTTTTTCTGGAACAAGGTAGGCATCCAGGTCACATACAACCAGCCGGTCCAGCCCTGGCAGAAATAAACCATCATCAATGGCGTCATCCGGGGGATGAGGCGGCGCCACGGCACCGGGCCGGAACCGCTCTGAGCGCCGGGATCGGTGACCGGCAATGCCGCCAGCTCGGCGCCGGTGATGGCCGGATGCCGGCGGGGGTCATCGTAATAATACCGCCACCATAGGGCCACCCAAACGGCCGACACGGTGCCCAGCGCAATGAACGAGAAGCGCCAAGAAAACCATAGGATCAGGAAGGCGACGATCGGCGCCGTCATCGCCTGGCCGACGCGGGCGGCGGAGTGGGTGATGCCGAGCGCGATGCCGCGCGACGCGGGCGAGGTCCATTTCGACAGCGCCCGGGTGGCGGCTGGCAACGTCGCGCCCTCGCCCATGCCGAGTACGAAACGCACCGTAAACAGCGACGCCAGCCCGGTCACCGCCGCGGTCGCGATTGTCGTCAACGACCACCACGATCCGCAAACGGTCAAGGTGCGGCGCGCGCCGAAGCGGTCGGCAAACCAGCCGCCAACCATCTGAAACGGGGCATAGGAATAGTTGAAGGCCGAGAAGGCGACGCCGAGCGCGATGTTGCTCAGGCCAAGGTCCTTTTGCATCACGCTCGCCGCGGCTGCCAGGTTGAGGCGGTCGAGAAAGAGCACGAGGTGCATCAGCACCAGCAGCACCAGAAAGCTTCGGGTGGCACGCCCATATAAGGTGAACTGCATGTCATGTTCTCCTCCCTAAGCCGGAGCAGTCTGACAGCTCGCGCGGCTGCGCGCATCCGCCGCGAGAACTCGGGCCGCGCAGCGGCCGCTCGCCGCAGAGCGCGCCGCCCATGGCCGAGAGCGCTACTGGGCAGCCGCCTGCGTCAAAGCCACGACACCGATCGGATCATCCTCGCCGTCAACAGCACTACTTTAGGGGCGCTCAACCCTGTGTGAGGCGATGACAGAGATGCGTCAACACCGGCTCCCGAAGGTGTCGAGCGGCGGCCTCGCAGGTTACCCAACGGATCGCCCACTTGCCTCGTTCGGGCCAATTGGGAGCCATTTCCGTCACCTCCAGGAGATATACCCAGACTTCGATTGTCTGTTGGACCTGCAGGTTTTCTGTTCGCTTTTTGGCGCGGAACATGCCGACTGAATACGGCGAGATATAGCCGATCACTCCGGCTTCCTCGAACGCCTCCTTCGCGGCGGTCTCTGGAAAGGTCAGCGTCGGCTCAACCTTGCCCTTCGGGATCCCCCATTTTTTTGACCGCTTGCGGCTAATCAATAAAATGCGCGGGTCTCCGTTGCGCTCACGGCGGAAGGCGAGAACGCCGGATTCCAAGATGACAGGCCGATCTTGCACCGCTGGGGCAGCGTGATGTGGTGCCCGCATCATCTCTTTCGCCAGTGGAATTGAAAGCGTGCCGGTTTTGAAGAACGACCACCTGACTCCCTTCCGGCTCTTTCCGAGCTTCTTCGGTTTCAATCCGGACTTCGGTTTGAACTTCCTCGCCCTCCGGGCTTGCCGGAATTTATCCAGCTTGATGATCTCCGCCATCTACATGCCCTTGCACGTGAACAGGCTTTTCGAGCGTGGCCAACTCCGATCTAACGTTTTACACGCACGTTATACGCATACCTGCAAGCTGGCTTAAACGCCGCCTGTCCGCCTAAACCCATGTGGTCGATGCATCAAAATTTACACAATCTGCAAGAGTCACAGACCAAGATGCGGTTACCTCTGCACTGCACATCGGATGGCCATGTAGAGCGCCATTCCGCCCTCGTCGTGAACGCGGTTGACGGGGGCGAAGCCAGCCCGAGCCAAGAGCATCAGCTGCTCATCTCGCGTGACGTACAGTTCGGTATTTTTGTTCGTTCCCGGTTCGGCATAATGATCGCTGAACAGGAAAACGCCGTCCGGCCGGATCGCCTCATGTGCTTGCGCAAGGAGTAATGGCAATCGATTCTTGTGACGAACCTCGTGTGCGGCCTGCATTGTAATCAAAGCATCGACCTCACCCACATCCTGACGCACCGCAATCTGTTATATGGAAAGGCGATTACCATACGCAGGTGCGCGCAGGGTTCGCCATCTGAACCCAGCTTGAGCCGTTACAGAAGCAAAAGGAATGTGCGTCCGCAGAATACGCCTCTGTCCCTTCATTGTTCGTCGCGCACGCTGCCGGCGCGACGAAATTCAAAGCAGCCTTGATCGTCCCGGCGACATCGAGGGTTGCTTGCGGATTTGTATCGCCAATACCTATTCGAGTGCCAATCATGGAAAGAACTACCGGTGCTCCAACACTGTCATTTTCATAAAAAAAAGTGGCATTAATCTCCGGACGCTGATCGATGGACAATTGTTTCCACACCAAAGACCGGGTTGCGTAGTTGTAGAGACAGGCAACCATGTTGAGCTGATCATTGGTTAATCCTGTTGCACCAAGCGTGTTGCAGCCCTCACCGACGCCGACTGCTCGGGCCTCATGCGGTTGAATGATCACCCCTAGACCCATCACGGCGACGAGCAAGACCAAAGAGCGTTTCATCACGGCGTCCTCTCCGGCAATTCTTTGCTGGAGGCTAACAGTGAATTGGTTAATTTGTAGTTATTCGGGATTTTCCTGAGGCGACGCGCTAATAGCGCGTTGGCAGGGTCGGATGGAAAGGCACGCGCCACAGCGGGGAGGGGTATGCCTTGATTAAGGAGCAAAGCAGCGAGTTCAGGCATGGCCAAGGCGGCCCACCCGCCGTCGCCGTCGGGGTTGGTTACGATCAAATTTTGTTGCCACGGAAGGTAGTAAGTTGACCGTACGCTATCAAGCCGTGTATCTGGGCAATGTAGGCCAAAAAATTTTTGAGTGCCGCGATCACGGCGCGCGGGAGGGCTAAACCCGATGGATGCGGATTTGCCGGGACGGATGCGGCGAAGCAATCTCAAGAAGATTGGTGGCACCAATTCTCCCGCTTCGGTTGGAGCGCGTCCGTCGTCCGATCGCATTTGCAGATGGGTGAACCCCCCTGGAGGGATCGCTTCCCTGATGTCCATGGCCGCTGTTGCCCTCTGCGCACCGCAGCAGACGCAGGCCGCTCAGGTCATTGCGACGGTCACCGGCACCGTGCAAAGCGGCACCGCCGAACCGGAGTGTTTGGCTTCCCGGCAAACACTCCGCTGGCCGGACAAAATTTTACATTGGTCTATATGATCGACAACACCAAGGGGACGAAAGGCGATTTTACCAGTAACGGCGTTACCTATGGAACTTGCATAGAGACTATCACTGATTGCGTAAAGGTTACCCAAACCAGCAATCCTATCACGGCAGTCCTGACGATTAACGATAAATCCATCTCTTTCGGCACGCTGCCGAGCAGTTCTGTGACTTCATACGCGGAGCGGTTTGTCTCCCCAGCCACCACGGGGGGAGATCAAGTATATTTTTTTCTATCTGAAAACTACACCTCATCACTTGGCTCAGGCACCGTCGCAACGGGTATTCAAAACGGCACCACGCAATTCACGACGGATTATGACTGGGAGTCGGGCATATTCTACATTCTCGCAAGCGACGGCGGCAATAGCACTCTTGACTATTTTGGCTTTAATTATGGTACGCAGTCCGTGTACGGTTATCTAAAATCCGAGATCATACAGATACTCAGCCCGCAGCAGACGTCGCCATCCTGCACAGCAGTCGTCAGTAACGCCGTCGAGATCACTCTCGGTGGTGTGCCTTCGACTAACGGGGGTAAGACAGCAATCCTTGCCGGATTTACACCGCACGGGGGAAATAGTCTAAGTGCGGCGGCAGCTCTGTGTGATGTGCAAGGATTCGACTTCCAATCAATGGTTGATTTCGTTCCATCACCTAGCCCTTTTTACCAGATAAATAATCCGGTCGCGTTAACCGGCCCATTCAACGATCCTCCGCCATTAGGGTACACCTATAAAAACGGGGCGGCATTTGGTGTGTATCCATTTTATTATAACCCGGAGACCATCTCGTCTGATGAATATCCTCTGGGCGGCGGGTTGTATGTGAAGGTAGAAGAGGGAAACACTTCTCTGTACTTCGCTGATAAGCCAATCGACACTTGCCTGCAAGGCGGTAGTGGTGGCTCTTTCTGCGGTGGTGTCAGTGCTGCACCTGGTAGTCAGTTAATATTCACGACACAGCTGGTCGGAATCTCCTCGACAAATCCTCCTACTGTCGTTCCGCTTCCGAACAATCCAACTGCCCCATTTACCAATGTTTTTACGTGGACTGACACTTTTAACGGCACCTCGGGTGGTATTGAAGTTTCTCCAAAATAATGCCGGTGGCGACCTGCTCCTGTGAAACCCGATCTCATCCCACCAGCCGCCGAGATCAGCGATCGAAGCCCGTTTAATGTTTCGTGGCCGTGCAGCTGGCATGAATGTGGTCGGCGGCAGTACGTCGCGCGCGCAATGAACTAAAACTAGAGGCGTCAAGCAACTGGCGCTGCAAGCGGGCGCGGCGCACCTAACATCTAGGTTAACGTCGCAACCATGCCCAAAAACGCCGCCATGCCTCTTTCACGTCGAAGCTAATGCCCCACGCACCGGGCCTTAGGATAAACATCTCGGGTCGATGCGCAACGGCTGCCCTGATGGCTGGTGGGGCTTCGTCTGCATATTCAAGACATGCACGCAGTTCCTCAAGGTCGTCGAGGCGATGCTTGACCCGAATTTTGAGTCGGAGATCTGTGCGGTCAATTTTCGTCCCATCACGGCCGCTTATAAAGCCATGCCCGGAGATATTATTTTCTAGGAAAACCAACGTTTTTTCCTGAAGAATGCCATGTTTGGTAATGTTCTCTTCTCCGTCTGCGTAGACTTCGCTATGGGTCATGCGGTTATAGGAATGATCTTTGATTTCGGAGACCTCATTTTGCCATGCGTGCCATTCAGCTAGGAGAGCGTCAAGTTTTTTGATGACAGCCTCCTTGTCAGGATTCTTGAAGGCGAGTGTTTCGCGCTGCGGTGTGGACATGCGGCTATAGTCTCGAAATCGTACTCTGACTGACGTTGTAGCTGCGCGCGACACTGCGCTGCGTCTCGCCGGCTGCGATGCGAGTGCGGGCTTCTTTCTGCTGGTGCGGGGTGAGTGTCGGCTTGCGACCGAATTTGACGCCCTTTTCCTTGGCGTCGGCCGGGCCGCGCGCGGTGCGCTCTAGAATGCGGCGGCGCTCCAGCTTCGCCGCAACGCCAAGGATCGCAAAGATGATCTCGGCAAAATCGGACGTGGTATCGAGGAACGGCTCAGCGAGTGATCGGATACCGGCCTCGGCGCGTTGCATGTCGCGGGCGATAATTAGAAGGTCGGTCGTGTCCCGCGAGAGGCGGTCAACGGCCGGAGTGATGACAACATCGCCGGGAGTAAGCTTCTTCATCAGCGCGCAAAGCTGCGGCCGGTCGGCGGTGGTGCCGGTGATTTTCTCGCGGAACACCTTTTCACATCCGGCCGCCTTCAGTTGGCGCACCTGTCCGGTTTCGTCCTGCGCGGCCGTCGAGACGCGGGCATAGCCGTAGATGTAGCGGTAGATCGCACTAATGGTGGTGGCCATGCGGCAGCCTCGCTCCTCAGCCCCAAAATAGCCCGGACGGAGCCGATTTTATCGCGGAACTGCGTCGCGGCTCGACCCGGCAGCGAGATCGATGGCTGCGAGGTGGTCGCCCGCCTCTCAATCGCCGCCCGTCGTCGCATCGCGTCGGGTGAGGCTGATACCGGCGGCCCGGTTGGCGGACCGTTACCGCCATCTCGGTATTTTTCCTGAGATCGGCGCTCGCTCGATAAACCTCGACGATCTGCCCGCTAATTGGGCAGCGCCGACCCGATGATGCCGCACATAGCTGCTGACGATGCGCGCGACCCGGTCGAGATCGCCGCCGGGTGCCGAATCTTGTTCGGTCATGTGTGCCCCCTGGTTTTTAACCTCGGCCTTTTGAAGTTGGTCTTGAGATCAGCAATCATCCTCGACGCAATATCCTGATCCAGTAGAAAGATGGGGACCAGAAACCGTTACCCGCAGCATGAACTGCAGCGCAACCGTGGCCGCTCCCGACGCCAGCAATTGCCAGCGCGCGCCGGCAGCGGCTTGCGGCCGGCACCTCGCTCAAGCTGAGATGTCATCCTTCGCGAGAGTCTGGGCCAACCTGCCAAGCACGCCCCGCATCTGACGCGAGTGCAAGGCCGCAAAGTCCATAACGTGCGACAGCGTTCTCGCCATAGGACCGTGAGGTACGAGGCTGACCGTATAGGTCGCCCTGGTCCCTCCGTCCTGAGGCTCCAATGTCCACGAGCCGTGGCGCGATGGAGGCCGGCTACGTACTCCACGGCGAGCCGACTTGGTGGCTCGACGGTGGTGATACGACAGCGGAATCGGTTCCCGAGCGCTCTGATCTCGACAACCGATGCCAGCCCGTGCGGGGGTGGTGAAACCACACGGACACGCAGGGCGGCCGGCCACCAAAGAGGATAGCGATCAACGGCCAAGAGCGTGGCGAACACACGCTCCGGCGACGCGGGGATGAACGCGCTGTCTATGGCGTGGGTGGATCTCATAAGTTCTTCTTCCGCACGGCCTCGGTCGTGGCGCAACCGGTCTCGTCGTGACATGAGCGGACGACGAACGCCGAAGAGACTGTTAGTCTATCAGATCACCAGAAATTCGAGCTCTTCAATCTTGATGAACGATAGCCTTACCTGGGACTGGCACTTCGCTCGCCTGTAATCATTCCGTTACATTGAACTGCTGTGCAAACCGACAAAGAAAAGGGAAAAGGAGCATGAAAATCACTGTCGAAACCAACATCTCGGCACCGATCGAGACGGTCTGGGATGCCTACACCACGCCTGAAGACATCGGCCACAGCCGCGGCGGGTTGAACGGCCAGCACATCGCTTGCAGCGTCACGCTGCGCCGAAATTCCGCCTCATCGATCACCTCGAAGTCGAGGCCCTACAGCTGTAACAGCGATTGCCGGCCGGTTCCGGGGACAGGGCCGATATGCACCCATCGGCAGGGCCGGCACCGTACCAGCGGGTAGGCGAAGGCCAAAATCCGCCGCCTGATTTCAGATGATAAATCATAAATCTCGGCCCGCGATGTCCTTGGCGGTGTCGACGTCGCGGGCATTGTCGAGATGAACGAATTCATGGTGCGGCATCACGGGGAGACGCTGGAAGAGCGGCTTCGCCGGCGAGGGCCTCGAGAGATCCCCTTGTGATTGCGTATTCTTTTCTGGTTTCGAGATAAAGCTTGTCGGCCCACCCGGAGGGCGAGCCGACCCGCCTTCAACGATATGAGTAATAGTGGCCGTGATGCCAATATCCGTGGTGCCAGACATGGTGGTTATAGCAATGGTTAACACCATGCCACCAGCAGTTCGGCTGCGCCGAGGCACTGGTTGATAACACCGCGGTGCCGAGGACCAGGGCGGTAATTGTGGATAGGACGAGTTTCATCAGTTTCCCTCCAAGCGTTGTCCTATCCGATCAACACAGGAGGGTGTGTCCTGGTTCAATCGATGCTGGCCAAATCGATTACAATTGCAACCTTAGACACAATTTATTAACGTTATTGCTGAGATCGTTGCTTGCTGTACAATCGTTAAAGTTACGAATGGTGTCGGTGTGATATAATCATTTTGCCATGAAAGAAGCTCGGCAACCTCAGTACGAAGACCGGATCACCGCTGATCCCAAGATTTTGGGCGGAAACCCAGTGGTGCGGGGAACCCGTATTGCCGTTAGCTTGGTGCTTGAGGAGCTTGCCCATAATCCGGACATCAATGAGCTTTTGGCTGCCCACTCCGACCTGACCCGGGCGGATGTGCAGGCCTGTCTTTCCTATTCAAGGAGTGCCTGTTCGTCTATCTCTTGCATTTCTGTGAGGTGCGCTACTGCATCATCCGCCGCGTCGGCTTCTTAATCGAGTGGGGCCCCCGGCGGGCGATCCGGATGCCACGTCCGAAATGGTCGAGCAGGTTATCGTACTGCTCAGCTGGCCACTCCCAATGCCGTTGCGCTCGAGACGGCGCTGTCGCGGCTTGAGGCATACGACCAGCCAGCCGACATTCCCGAACCGCGGATCCAGGCCAAGACTGATCTGCTCGATATGCTGGCAGTCATATTCATCGAGCCGCGTCGGTCGGCGCGCGCCCGGGCAGCGGCGGCCGACATCGAATCCCGGTCAATCTCAGACCATTGTCGAGAGGCGTACGTGAGCTAAGCCCGCGAAATGCCCGTTTGGATGTTTTTCGAGATAAGCCTTCAGTTCTTCGCGACGGTCGCTGTCCTTTACCGAATTCCAAAAAGCCAAATCGATGGGATTAATGGCTGGATCCGCTTGACTTGGGGCCTCCGACGAACTTGCGGCCTCAATGCGGGTTTTGGCGAGTGAGGCAAACGTACCATCAGGGTAGCGCTGAAGATATGTTTCAAGTTCAGTGACGGCGCCGTCCTTTACGCTTTCCCAAAAGGCAAGCTCAAGGGCGACCTCGCTCTCGACAGACAATTCCGAATTGGCAGAGAGACCAGCTGGAAATTCAGTCGAAAGTCCGACTTCTTCCTCGGCTGGAGCTTCCGAAACGGACGTATTCTCGCCGATACGCAGCCGAAACGCGCGGATCGGGTGGGCGATATTTTTCATCAATTGTTCGCCCAAATCCTCAAACAGCAATCCGTTCCGATGACGCAAGTGGTCGCGCACGCCCCGCGAAACGCAGATCTCCCCACCCCTGACCAGACCTTCCAATCGGGCCGCAATGTTTACTCCGTCGCCAAAGATATCGCCTTCCTTGACCATGACATCGCCAACGTTGATCCCGACCCGGAAGCGCATCTCTCGACCTTCCGGCTGAGCAGCATTGGCATGCTCCAGTGCGCTTTGCATTTCTACTGCGCAATGAACCGCATCGAACACACTTGAGAATTCGGCAAGCACGCTATCCCCAGCCGTATTCGCGATCCGGCCGCGATGCTGTCCGATGAGGTCGTCCATAATGGCGCGATGGGCTGACAAGGTGGCCATTGTCGTTTCTTCATCGCTGTGCATGAGGCGGCTGTAACTTTCCACATCGGCGGACAATATTGCTGCCAGACGCCTCTCGACAAGCAGAGCTTCCATTAGTGCTCACCTTTCAGTAATCGACTGCGGCTATGCATTTCACTACAATCTGTCACAGTGAGGCTGAGCCACCGATCTCCGATGTGCTTTGCTTCATGATGGCCCCCCAGCGCTTTATTCTTTTTCTGCCGGTTGATCCTAATGTTCAGAATGACACCTATTACCGAGCGGTTGTGTCCCCAGTTGATAGATATTTGGGCTGGCTCGCGCTGGGGTGGTGCGATTACCTGCCCGCGGCTGACGAGCAAGCGTTTCCTCGGCAAATGGCTGAGGCAAAAGCCCGGTCTTCGAACGCCGCTCTGAAGAAGCCGGCGCTGTCAGCGGGTAATCAGAAGGCAATTTCCAGCGAGCGCGATAGGCGACGATTTCAAGCCCATGCCTCACACGCAAATGACGGCGCAGCGTTGCACCTCGAAACCCGCATTCCAGGCATACGACATAGCCGTGCTTTACTGATTGCCGGATCGGAACCGCCGGCTTCATCTGTTTTGCCACAGCGCAAGGCGGCGATTTACCGAGGCCACTGAGCGTCTGATATACGCTTGCGATCAAATCTCCGATCTGATCGATCGCGACACAGTTTTTCACGAGATAACTGCGGACGATTTGGACAATCAAACTCGGATCGATTTTTTGTCCACCAGCAGCAGCGGCCATAATATCCTCCCGCTCGAAGCCGCCTCTAAAATTGCTCAGCCCACATCTGGATTGTGTTGCAGCTTTGTCTCCCTCATCCGCTTCGCGGAGAATCCACCGGGTAGCGCAGTGCTGCGATGCGCCGGCGCGCTCTGGTTGGGCTGCCGGCTCGGCGAACTCAAGTAACCACAGGCGCAGCTGTTCGATCAGCTCGGGGTCCATTGCCCTCGTCAACAGGGCTTGGCAGCGGTACGTCAGGGCACGCCGTAATTCTCTATCACGCAATTGGATTCCTCTAACTTGCCACATCTCATTCGTCGAAACAGTGTTCTAATTGACTAGTTCCTTTCAAGTAATCCCCAAACGTCAAAAATAAATCAAATATTTGTCTTATAATATCATTTTAAGTATTTTGACATAACCACATCGATTTTTTAAATTTAGAGTGTATAGGATAAGAGCGTGCACATGGTCACGGTGATAGTACACGTTCCCGCGTATGACTTTGCTTCCCAATTGGGGAGCATGCGTGAATGGCTCAATGGCCGGGGCTGCCAACCATTGCGGTTTACCTACGACGCATCCGGCGAGAATGCTTTTGCTATTCGACTGGATTTTGATCAGCGCAAGGACGCCGAGGAATTCGGCAAACACTTTAATGGGGCGAGCTACTGATCGCCAGTTAGCCTGCCAGCCTACGGCTCGCATTGCTTCATGATAGCGCATTGTGGGTGATTGAAATCGGCAAGGCGGTTGCCCAGTACAGCCAGTGAAATCTGGAACGAGACGGTCTGGCGCTCACCCGTTTGCGCTGGTCTGCCACGCCCATTGGCAATTATATCTCAGTCAAGCTTATTCCAGTAATCGATATCACTCTGTCTGAACGTAAATTCTTGATGTGATACAAAAGCCACATGAGTAGTTTATTATTGAAAACAGATTTTTTTTCACTACTAAACTCTCAACCCTCAAAGGGACCCGCGTGTCGCTCGTTAACCAATTCAAAATCACCCTAAAGGATCTTTTTCCCAATCAGTCCGATGAGAAGCTCATCGCCGATCACGCACGCGGCACCACCACGATTGTCAGCAATCGTCTCTACGCTAAAATCAAGTCCCACGCTGACAACAACCAGCTTCCTCTCGGCGACGTCGTCGAACAGCTACGCAAGGAGATTAACCAAAAGCCGGTCGCCATCAAATTCGCCAAGGGCGATCGTGTAAAGCTGTCGTTCATGGGTATTCAGCTGATGCCACGCATGGACGCCGATCGCAGCGGCACAATTGCTTTTACCCCGCGCGAAGGAGAATGGGTCGCCGTGCACTGGGACGGTACACAGCGTCAGCGGTATATCGATCCCGATCTGTTGGATCTATCCGATGACTGATCGACCCGACACTGTCGACGCCGATATTAGACAGCCCCCAGCGCCAATAGCCCTCGAGGGACGCCGGCTCACAGCCGCCGAGTTTCTTGGCCTCGCCGCCGTCCCGCCCGAGTTCGAATGGTTCGCGAACATCAAGAACCCCGGCACCCAGCGGATCTACAAAAATGCCATCCGAGATTTCATGCGTTTCACCGGCATTATCCGGCCGGAGGAATTCCGTCTCGTCACGCGCGCGCACGTCATTGCCTGGCGCGACGACCTCGAGCGCCGCAAAATCGGCGCCAAGAAAAGACAGCCGGCCGGTTGCACAATCCGCAACCGCCTCGCAGCGCTATCATCGCTGTTCGAATATCTCTGCGACCGCAACGCGGTTCCTGACAATCCGGTCAAAGGCGTCAAGCGGCCGAAGACGCAAAGCGGTGTAGGCGCCACGCCGACGATCGGCGATCACCAGGCCCGTCAGCTTCTCGCGGCGCCCACGAAGGAAACCGTCAAGGCGAAGCGCGATCGCGCGATCTTATCGACGCTGCTCTACCATGCGCTGCGGCGCGACGAGCTTTGCAAACTCAAGGTCGGAGATTTTCGGCACGCGCAACGCGGCGTACCGCATCTCAAGATCGCTGGCAAGGGCGAGAAGACGCGCTACGTACCGATCCATCCCGCCACCAACGCACTGATCCACGATTATCTCGAGGCTGCCGGCCACGGCGGCGACGAGGCCGGCGCGCTGTTCCGGCCTGTCAAAAACAACACCACAAAGACACTCTGTCAGGCAATCACGCCCAACGCCGTCTACAAACTGGTAATGACGTATGCATTGGGGCTTGGCTTTAAGGTCAGACCCCATGCGCTGCGTGCAACAGCCGCCACCAATGCGCTCGATAATGATGCCGACATCGCGAAGGTGAAGGATTGGCTCGGCCATGCCAGTATTTCCACCACCCAACTTTACGATCACCGCAAGACGCGGCCGGAGGACAGCCCGACGTTTAAGGTCAATTACTGAGCTAGTGCTTTGTCTAACTTAACGTCCTCACATGGGACGGGACCCGGTCAACTGGTTTGATTATTGGTTCATGCTGATCCTCTTCCTTGATCTCGGTTCGAGCCTTTTGTCGGCTGCAGCGACGTGCCGCAGAACCTCACATCCGGTCGCCGCTCGAAGCAGCTGATACCAAAATCCCTCATACTCGAGGCCACGGCTCAGGAGGATGGGACCAATCTTTATGGCGGCATCTCTCAGCCAGGACGTTATACAGCCCATCCACCAAGATCTGACGAGGCGCTCGCCTCGTCGATGCTTTTATGATGTTTCGGATTGCAACTCGTGCTATGCGGCCTTCAGCACGGCGCCTTCCGGAACCTCGCCTTGTGTCACATAGCGCCAAATCGCAATCAGCAGCTTGCGGGCGAGCGCAACAATCGCGATCCGTCGGATCCGACCACGTTCTTTGCCGACGCGGGCGTGAAACCAGCGGCTCAAAGTGCTTGCCGGCTGATGTCGCTGCCATAACCAGGCGAGTTCGATCATGGTGCTGCGCAGCCGCGGATTGCCTGCCTTGGAGATCCCCTGCTCCTGGTCGACCGTACCGCTGCGCCATGGTGTTGGCGCGAGCCCGGCATAGGCGGCTAATTGTCGGCGATTGCCAAAGCTTCGGAAGAGACCCTCGAGGTACAGAACTGAGGCAATCTCCGGACCGATGCCCTTGAGCTGCTCGAGCGCAATAACCGGAGAGGAGGTCTTTGATGCCTTGGGCCCGACGAGAAGCTCGCGCTCGGCCTCAACATCGGCGATCTGGCGCAGGAGCAATTCGATCAGCTCGATCTCGCGCAGGATCTCGGCCTTGAGTTGGTTTGGAAGCGGACGACCGTCCCCGGTGCGAGCGGCGGCGAGCCGCTGCCGGCGGTCCTTGTGCAAGGGATTGAACCCCGTGATGCCCTGTCCGGCGAGCAAACCTTTGATGCGGTTCGTGTGGCGGATCCGCTCGCGCAACAGGATCGCGCGCTCGCGGCATATCCGCCGGCGATCTTCCTCTTCCGGCGTGGGCGGCACGACCATCGCACAGACGCGCGGTTCCCCGCGCCTCCACGCCAGCAGGGTTCTGAGAAGGGTCTCACCGTCGATCGCATCGGTCTTGGCTCGCCGCCGGCGCCGCGGCACTGCGATGGACGCGGGATCGACGACATGACTTTCAATGCCGTTTGCCTCGAGCAGCCGGTGCACCCAAAAGCCGTCCAGGCCAGCTTCTTGGATCACCACGATCTTCACCGGACGCCCCGTCAGCTGCTGAGCCCTTGCCTGCATGCGCTCCAGCAGACCGAGCAACGCGCCACCATCGCCGCCTGGGGTCGAGTACTTCGACATTTTATCCCTCTCGGGCAACAGGCAAGTGACGAGCCATGTTGATCGGCTCAGTTCCAGCGATGCACAGAAGGTCAGATCGAGAGCGACGGTCGCGGTCTGTTTGGTCGAAGCATGGTCGATACTGGGGAGCATCGGTTCCTCCTCGATGCGTGATTGACGGCTCTGAGCGTATCAATCCGGCCAATCGCCGGTCCCCATAGGATCTTTATGTTAGACCATCCCCCGCAGCCGCCGGCCCCGCTTTCCGCCCGCCCGTCACCCCAAAGCCACGGCGTTTATCACGGACCGAGGCCTGCGCCGTGCCGGGAAGCGGTAAAAGCGGCACAAAGTATCATCTGAAAAGCGTGAGGCAGCGACAGGAGTGATGCTCCTCCGGAGCAATGAAACATGCGGACGCTATACATCGATCACAGCATCGTGACCCATGAGCCATCGTGGGAGGAACTCAGTCGGGCGATTGGATCGGGCAAAGTTCGCCTTGGTCTGTCGGTCTGGAATTTGTACGAGATTGGCGCTGCTGCTGATCAGGCACAACGTAAGCACCGGCTCGCTTTCCTGAGCGGGCTGGCACCACTTTATATTGTTGAGCGCCGAGCCATTCAGCGGCAGGAAGTTGAACGCTTTCTTTGGCAGCACAAATTCGGTGCCGCGCCAAAGGACATGATCGCGATTACGCCTTCACTATCTGTTGTCGATTCTTTCTTCGCCGGTGCACAGACGCGCATCGGGCTGACGATCTGCCAATTCATCCGCGAAACCGATTTTGCCGGTCTGCGCCCGTTGAAGCGAAGATCCCCTGAAGCGTTACGCACGCTTCAGGGCGCAGATCGAACGACACTGAAGCAAAAGGAAAAGGAGATGTTCGAGGCTTGGATCGCTGTCTCGATTCCAGACCGCGCGCCGGACGGACGTGCCTTCACAGTCTCGGAAAAGGCCGAACTGGTTGCGTTCTGCTGGCAACATAAGAAACAGTTTTTTACCGAGTGTAGATGTCTCGCCGTTGAGAACGCTCTCACCACGGCGCGGACGAACAATGCGCAACGCAAACCCACAGAGTCGGATGGTCCCGATTTGCAGCACGCGGCGGTGGCTTTGGCCTACTGCGATGTTTTCTATTCTAGAGATGGATATCAGGCGCAATGTGCAGCGGTGGCGCGCAAGGCGCTCAAGACAATGGGCTTAGGCGTAGTCTGTGCAACGTCGGTGGAGTTAGCCGAAACCATCGCCGCTTTTTAGGGGTCTGAGCCATTGGCAAATGGCGATGCACGATCGACAGTGGATCCCCTCGCCGGAAATGACGATGCCGCTGATCGCAGACCGTGTAGCATCGCCATTTTCACCGATGCCCGGGCCGGCATCGCCAGAAGTGGCGAGGGTGGAATCCAGCATCGCCGAAAGCATCGAGGGCGGCCGACATCGCCAGTCATGACGAGCCGGCGAACCGCCGCAACCGGGCGCGAGCCTATAGCTGTTAACCATATTTTACAGGCAGAATTTGTTATTAACCGTCGCTGTGCTACATTATCCCTATGAAACCCTCTGACGCCCTAGCCGCTCATCGCGGCGAATTGCGCGAGCTTGTGACCCATCACGGCTTGGCGGGCGCGCGCATCTTCGGTTCGGTTCTGACCGGCACCGACGACGAGGAAAGCGATCTTGATTTGCTGGTTGACCCTGCGGAAAAGACCAGCCTTTTCACGCTCGCTGGCTTTCAGGCAGATGCCGAAGATTTGCTAGGCGTGCCGGTATCCGTCCTCACCCCCGACGGATTGCCGCCGAAGTTCCGCAGCCAGGTCTTGGAACAAGCGCAGCCTCTATGAAGCACCCGGAGCGCGTCGAGGATTATCTCGGCCATATTGCCGAAGCCATTGCGCGCGCGACCAGCTACGTTCAGCCGTTGCAGGGCATTGAAGCATTCCGGCAGAACTCGCTGGTTCAGGATGGGGTTATCCGCAACATCGAGATCATCGGCGAGGCCACGACCCAGATTAACCGCATGGCCCCGGACTTCATCGCGCAGCATCCGGAGCTTCCGTGGCGGAAGATGCGCAACATGCGCAACGTCGTCATTCACACCTATTTTAACGTGGATTTAAAAATCCTCTGGCAAACGATTACCGAGGATTTGCCGAAGCTGAAACAGCAGGTCGATCATTTGCTGACCGAGATCGGAAGGCCGCTATGATCGAGGCCAAACAGTCCACATTTTGTGTCCGCACTGGTCAAGTAATACCCTGCCCGGCGAAGTCTATCGCTGCGCCAGGCCGACCGCACGCCCAAGTCTGAAACCGCCCCCCGCCATGTTTCCATTTTACCGCCCGCGTGGCGATTTGATGGGGACTTTTGCGCGCTTTCCGTAATGGCGGTTATGGTGCGTCAGGAGAAGCTGGCGCGTTCCTGCCGGTGAAAGACCGGCACCGGTAAGGTGGTAGCGCGCTGCCGGGTAGCGAGTGTTGCGTAGTCGCCGGTGACGGCGGGTGCGAAGCGTACACAGTGATCGGGAGGGGTGTGGGATTGAGCCACGAAATCCATAAATGCGCGGAGGCCGAGACGCTCATAACCGTCGAAGGCAACATGTGCGGCACCGATATGCAAGGTGCCGTCGCTCCGCCGGGGTCGAAGGCCACATCACGTCCGAAAGGAACGCGTCGGAACCTGAGAGGTCTCATGCCCGGCCACAGGCTGCAAAGCCGACTGGCCCGCATCGGGAAGGCGAGGAGCTGAAGCCGATGATGCACAGGCATGAGAAGTCAGACCCCGTAGTAGTAGCGGTGAAGTCACCGAACAAAACCGGGTTAACCGGCAGCGGAGGTGATGGAGTGAAGGACGGGGGCCAAGGAGAATGCGGGCCAGCATTACACGTGCCGGACACAGAGCCGGGAAAGCGTGTCACAGACGCCGGAGCGCATACGGAAAGCCGTAGATTTAGCCGTCATTATCCAAGGTGGGAGCCGGATGCGGGAAAGCTGCACGTCCGGATCTGTGCGGGGGGCGCGGGGTAACTCGCGTCCCTACCGCCATCGACATGGGGTAATTGCGGGCGGCCTCCTCCGGCGATAGACCGGAACCGCTCTGCAGAAGCGGAGTCGCAATCAACCCATGTATAGGGAGGCTGTTATGGAGCAGTTTGTCGGACTGGATGTTTCCCAGCAACTTACTCACGTGTGTGTCGTCGATCGGGAAGGAGGCGTTGTCTGGCGCGGCACTTGCCTTTCGACACCGGAGGAGATCGCAGCGACAATCCGGACAAGAGCGCCGCACGCTGTGCGAATTGGCCTTGAGACCGGCCCTTTGTCGACCTGGCACTGGCATGCGCTCAAGAAAATGGGGCTGCCGGTGATTTGCATCGATGCCCGGCATGCGAAGGCCGCGCTCAGCATGCAGATCAACAAAACCGACCGGAATGATGCCTTTGGTCTGGCACAGATCATGCGCACCGGCTGGTACCGTGAAGTTGGGGTAAAAAGCCTGGAGAACCACAAGGTGCGCACGGTACTTGGCGCCCGGGCTCAGCTCGTCGGCATGCGGACAGATATACGCAATCAGATCCGTGGCCTCCTTAAGGTCTTCGGCACCGTCCTCGAGCGGAACAGCGATAAATCGTTCGAAGAGCAGGTCCGCGAGGTTGCCCGGAATGGCAACGATGTTCTGCAGCTATCCTTGCGGAGCTTGCTTGCCACCCTGAAAACTGTTTGTGAACAAACGGAAAAGCTCGACCGCATGGCTGTCAGCCAGGCCAAGCAAAACCCGATATGCCGTCACCTGATGGACGTCCCCGGCGTTGGCGCCTTGACCTCCTTGGCCTTTGTTACCGCCGTCGAAGATCCAGGCAAGTTCCGAAAATCGCGCAGTGTCGGAGCTTTTTTCGGCCTGACGCCAAAACGCTATCAATCGGGCGAGAAAGATACCAACGGCCGCATATCAAAATGGGGCGATCCCCTCGTTCGCTACTATCTCTACGAGGCTGCAAACTCGCTGCTGACACATTCCAAGAAATGGTCGGCCCTTAAAGCCTGGGGCCTCCGGGTGGCCAAGCGTGCCGGCATGAACAAAGCCAAGGTCGCCGTCGCGCGCAAGCTCGCGGTTATCATGCATCAAATGTGGACCACCGGCGAAGAGTTCAGGTGGTCGAACAAAGGGAACGAAATGGAAGTTGCGGCCTGAGAAACATGAGGGCCGCTCTACGAGATCCGTCATTGAACTGACGGTAGCCTTGTCCCTTGCCGGGACGAAGCAACGGTGATCTCGCCGTCAAAGATGCAAGTCTTCGGCAACGACAACATTGCGCATGCGACATTGAGACACCGTAGCTTTCTGATGCCATGATGAGGCGAGCCAGTCTCGACCTCAAAGAGAACCATGAATCCGGCAAGATCAAGCGTCCCGAAGTTCATATGGAAGAGTTAGCCAGCATCAGGAAGGCTGCAGAAAGAAAACTATTGACTCAACCGCCCGCAATTAGAGAACTTTTGATGAGATCGTGGCATGTTCATGACAAACCCAATATGTTGATTTTAGTTTATGCTACTCCGCTCCTCGATGGCGCTTGCTGCAGCGCTTCGGAGGGGGGACGCAAAATCACACCCAATAGGCCGGGAATTTGGGGAATGTCGGCTGAGTGTGAGCCGCGTTACATACAGTTTAGTTAATTTGGAGGATCAATGGCCCTCCCGGAACCGGCGACCTATGCCTCCCAAGGGTGCGGGGGAGAGGTACGGATGCAAGGAGAAAGTAATGGCAAATTCGATGGCACAAGAGATTGTAGCAGCTCATAACAAATACAGAGCAGAAGTCGGTGTTCCACCCATTGAGTGGTCTGACGACTTGGCTAATCAAGCTCAAGAGTGGGCAAACTATCTCAATTCCAATTTGTTATTCCAGCACAGTGGGGCAAAAGGTGAGGGGGAAAACATTTGGATGGGAACTTCGCGTGCTTACTCCTTCACTCAAATGATCGATAGTTTTGGTGACGAAAAGCAGCATTTTATCAATGGAGTGTTCCCCAACGTTAGCAATACCGGCAATTGGGTTGATGTCGGTCATTATACGCAAGTCGTGTGGAGAAATACTACGCGCGTGGGATGTGCTGGTGTTGACGGCCCTGATGGGAATTATCGGCTCGTTTGCCGCTATAGTCCTCCAGGCAACTTCATGAATGAGCGCGTATTCTGATATAAAACAAAAGCGGGGCCGCTTTCGAGCGGCCCCGCGACTATCCCAGACCAAAGTCCACGAGCTAGCAATCGGTCGCTCCTTAGCGCACGATTTGGGGAAGCTTCTGTAATGACCCCCGGCAGACAAATGCCGAGTTTCCATAACATCTGTCCCGTTTACCATCGAGCCTCAGCCAATTTGAGGAGGTGGTAGGGCATCGGCGGAGTGGTCGCTGCGGCGATGGCGAGCCGCTCGTGGATCGTTTTCAAGACGAAGCGGCGGTTGAAGCGCCAAGCAAAGGCGCCGAGATAGCGCGGCAGATGCTTGGCGCTGACCACGCGGTGGGTGGCCAGGAGGCTGTTCTTGACGTTGGCCAGCACTGTGTTCGCCCAGCGAAAGGCAGGGTGGCGCGCCGCCTTGCGATCGGAGCCGGTGACATGGCGCTCATGGACGAGACCCGGCTGTTCGGCGATGCAGCGAAACCACTGGCCGCCGTCGCTGACGACGGTTGTTCCGGCGGCGATCCGGGCGCACAAGCGTTTGGTTTCACCGGCTCGGAAGCCACGCACCACCTGCAAGCGCGCGTGTAGCGGCCGACCCTCATCGGTGGTCTCGATCGCGACGATAAAAGGGGTGTGGCCGCGGCGGCCGCGCCCGGACCCCTCGCCGGTGCGCTCGCCGCCGATGTAAGCGTCGTCGATCTCGATCCGCGGGCCGGCGGCGCCGAGCTTGTACCGCCGGTCGCGCTCGAGCATGGCCTGCATCAGCTTGTGCTGAAGCCGCCACGCCGCGTTGGTCGAGATCCCAAGCCGTCGTCCCAACTCGATGTTGGACAGGCCCTTCTTGCCCTGGGCGAGCAGATGCATGGCGCGAAACCACACCCGCATCGGCAGCTTGGTGCCCTGCAGGATTGTCCCGGCGATCAGCGATGTCTGATACCGGCACCGCCGGCACTGCAGCAGTTGACGGCCCTGGATCTCACAATACGCTGTCCCTGCGCACCGCGGACACCTGAAGCCCTCCGGCCAGCGCCAGGCAAACCACGCCTTGCGGCATGCCTCCTCGTCTGGATAGCGCTGTTCGAACCCATCATCCGAGAGGCCCTTCTGGTGCTGCACGCGGTTGCGAGGCATCGTTTTGTCCTGAAAATCGGCGTGTTTTCAGGATGATATTAGCCCATTGCTTGCTGAAGGTCGATGGTAAGCGGGACATCTGTTATCGGGCTTTTTTGTGTAGGCGCCCGATCAAAATGTCACCCCTCTGCCAATTACAGATGACACTCCCCGGGGGTTATCGTAAGCATCCGGTGAATCACGCGGGATCGGTATCGTGAGATCTTCGCCGTCGATTTTCGGCATCGATGATGTCCTGGCGCAGATTTTCTATGCCGAGATCCGTGAAAGCGATCTTGGTTTCGCCGCCTGGGCCACAGACCCATAGGTATCCGTCCTCGAACGACATAGGTTCAGCCAGCTCGAACAGCGTGTCTTCGTCGACGCCGAGCATTTCAGCGGCGAGGCTGAGATTGTAGACGCGCGTGATTGCCGCCATGTCAGGCGGCTTGCAACTGCAGCGGATTAATGGCCGGTCGCCAGTGCCAGGGCAGCAGCTCGTCGATCTGATGGGCCGGATGTTCGGCGATGCGGGCCAGCACATCGGCAAGCCAGGTCTGCGGGTCGATATCGTTCATCTTTGCCGTCATGACGAACGAATAGATCATCGCCGCGCGGCGGCCGCCACGATCGGACCCGCAGAACAGCCAGTTCTTTCTCCCGACCGCAACGCAGCGCAGGGCCCGCTCGGCGGCGTTGTTTGTGAGGCAAATGCGGCCATCGCGCAGAAAGTTCGTAAAGCCGTCCCACCGCGTGAGCATATAGGTCATCGCTTTCGCCACGTCGGAATGCCGGGACAATTGCGCCCGATGTTCGAGCATCCAGGCATGAAGATCCGTCACCAGGGGCGCCGAGCATTCCTGCCGTACGGCCAAGCGTGCGTCATGGTTGTGGCCGTTGATGCCGCGCTCGATCATAAACAAGGCATCGATGCGTTTGACCGCCTCGAGGGCGAGCGGAGCAATCACTGCCGTCTTGCCTTTCGCCTTGCGCCGGGCGGCAGCTTCCACATCGGCGAGTTCGAAAAACCGGCGGCGCGCATGAGCGAGGCAAAAAGCGGGCGTCAGCGGCACCGGCCGACGGTCATCAAAGAGCGCGTTGTAGCCGCTGTAGGCATCGACCTGCAGAATGCCGCGATAACCGGCAAGATGTTCGGCGGGATGCTCCTCGCCGCGATCGCGTGAGTAGTAATAAACTGCGGCGGGCGGATCCTTGCCGCCAAACGGCTGGTCGTCGCGCACATAAGTCCACAGATAGCCGGTATGGGTCTTCCCTTTGGCGAGGACCGGCACCGTCGTTTCATCGGCATGCAGCCGGACGGCGGCAAAAACATGCGCTTCGAGGCGCTCGATCAGCGGCTTCAGCACCGTGCAGCAGGTGCCGACCTGATTGGCGAGGGTCGACAGGCTGAGATCGACGCCTTCGCGGGCATAACGATCGGCCTGCCGGTTGAGCGGCTGATGCTGGCCGAACTTCTCGAACAGGATCATGGCCAGCAGATTAGGACCGGCCCAGCCGCGCGGCGTGACGTGGAAGGGCGCCGGCGCCTGGCCGATGCTCTCGCAATCGCGGCAGCTGAACTTCTCCCGCACGGTCTGAATAACCTTCCATTGGCGCGGGATCACCTCGAGCGTTTCGGTAATATCCTCGCCGAGCTTCGACAGCCGTGTGCTGCCGCAGCAGGCGCACGAGGTCGGGCCCGGGATGACGACGCGCTCACGCGGCAGATGCTCGGGGAACGGCTTGCGCGCCGGTCTTTTGCGCTCGAACGCCCGAACCGCCGTCGTCTGCGCCGCAGCCTGCTCGGCAGCCAGTTCGTCTTCCGTGGCGGACGCTTCCAGTTCCTCGAGCTGCAATTCCAGCTGATCCAATAACCGCGCGCTGCGCTCGGAGCGGACGCCGAAGCGCTCGCGTTGCAGCTTGGCGATCGTCAGTTTCAGATGCGCGATTACTGTGTCGGCGTGCGCCAATCGTGCCTGCGCCGCTGCCAGCGCTGCCTTGAGCGCGGCGGGATCGTCGGGAACAGGATCCGCCTTTGCCAAGGCTACGGCGGACAGGTCGGCAGTGGCGACAATCATCGTCCGGAGTGAATCACAACTCTGCTCGCAACGCGCGGAAAAAATCGCGCGCGCGACCGGAAAAGTTGCGAGTGATGCTATCCTGCAAGCGCCGGGCGAAACGTGTAGACCGGATTCCGCCAGTCGATGCCGGACAGCATGTAGCTTAACTGCGCGGACGAAATCGGCACCACGCCACTGACGGCCACAGGCCAGATGAAGTTGCCGCGTTCGAGACGCTTGGCGTAAAGCGACATGCCCAGGCCGTCGTGCCAGATGATCTTAAGCTTGTCACCCGCCGCGCCGCGGAAGACGAACAGATCGCCGGCGTGCGGATCGCGGCCGAAGGATTGCTGAATTTGCAAAGCCAGACTGTTCATTCCCTTGCGCATGTCGGTTGCGCCGGTCGCCAGCCAAATATTGACGTTGCTTGGAACCGGGATCATCAGCGCCGCACCAGAGCCCGGACAACGACGGAAGCCAGCGCCGGCGGCATGCTCGCCGGAATGCGAACCTTGTGGCCGCGCACCTCGAGTTCGATCGCTGGAAGTTCAGGTGCGGGCACAGGCTGTGGGGCCGCCGGCGCTTCGTGTGGCGCGGCGTTCGCTGGCCTGCCACCCGAAGCTTCAGCGTAGGGTGGGTGCGGCGGCATCGCCGCCAATCGAAGATCCGGTCCTGTCATGACCTGGGCAAACCCGCTGCCGGCAGGCTGGTTGTTGTTCGTCAGCAGCTTGCGCCAAGTGTAAAGCTGGCTGGTCGAAACATTGGCGCGCCGGGCGATCTCCCGCACGGTGGCGCCCGGGGCAAAAGCAGCCGCAAGCAGCGACAGCTTCTCTTCCACGGTCCAGTGCCGGTGCCTCGGCTCGCCCGTAATGATATCGACTTGCGGCATCGCACCCCGCTCGATTGCTCGAAAGACCTGCTCTAGAGCGCTCGTTTGAGCGCTCGATCTTGGGGGATCACAGAACCAGAAAGTTGTTGGCGGCGGAAGGCGGCCCACGCCGAAAGCTTACGGTTAATCAAACTCAATAGTGGCCAAACTATCTCACTTCCAATTTGTTATTTCAGCACAGTGGAGCAAAGGGTGAGGGAGAAAACATTTGGATGGGTACGTCGCGTGCTTACTCCTTCACACAAATGATCGATAGTTTTGGAGACGAAAAGCAACATTTCATCAATGGAGTTTTTCCAAACGTTAGTAATACCGGAAACTGGGCTGATGTTGGCCATTATACGCAAGTTGTATGGAGAAACACTACGCGCGTGGGATGTGCGGGTGTTGACGGTTCTGATGGAAACTATCGGCTCGTTTGTCGCTATAGTCCTCCAGGCAACTTTATGAATGAGCGAGTATTCTAAACAAATTGGGATCGCTTTCGAGCGACCCCAAGACCATCTGGGTGACTTCGGTCGCTATCAAGGAGATGTTGAAATCCCTATGCAGGTTACGCGAGGCGAGAGTGCTAACCAAAGATAGATAGAAATGGCGAAATGTCTTTTCCTTCAATGGTTTGCATGTGATTTGATTGTTGAGCATCAAAATCGAACTAACCATTTGATATCCCACCCCTTTTTCGATTTACGATCTATGGTTGGTTAGCACTCTCAACCAGAACCTAGATACAGGCCATAGCTACACGGTGACCGGCACAAGTTCATGAACAGAGTATATTACCGCGTCAGCTCGCCACCCAGGTTCGCAAAGAAAAGAAGCGCGTCACTGGGCGCTCACCGAGCTGCGGCGGCCAATCACGATGGATCAATCGGCAAAGGGGGTGCGCATGGCAGAGGACAATGACACTCCGGCACAAACCGGGGCCGGACTTGGGATCTGGGGCTTGGTGCTTACCGGCTTGCTGGCGCTTCTCGGCACCATGGTTAGTGGTGTGGTCAAGGGCTATTGGGATAGTCGCCAGGCCCAGGACAGCTTCCAGTCGACGCTGATCTTGAAAGCGCTGGAGCCGACTGATCCCGAAGCGCGGGTCACGTCGCTGAAGTTTTTGGTCAACGCCAACCTCATCCGCGATCCATCCGTGGTTGATGGCATCAACAAGATCGTTGCTGAAGGTGTGCAGAGCGTGCCGCGATTCGCACCCGCGAACTATGGTCCGGCGCCCGAACTTGGCGGCGTTCGGAACGTGCCGAGTGTGAAGGCTCTACTAACGGCCGTACCGCTCGACGCGAAGCTTGCGCTGGTGGGGCTTAGGGTCCGCCACGGCGACGTGATCGACGCAATCGGCCCTCTCTTCGCTCCCATTGAGCCAAGTCTAAAACTCGGAGCGCCACTTATCGGTGGTCCCTTAGAGGGCGGGGGCGGCGGCGAGGAAACCGTGCTCAAAGAGGACGGGTACATCGTAACCGGAATCAACGTCGTACGGGGAACCTATTTCGGGCGCAACGAGGTCGCGCGACTCCAGGTCATCTGGCACAGGCTAACGCCGCAAGGGATCAACCCGCAGGACCAGAAGGTCTCGACAATGCTCGGGTCCGGCAACTTCGCGACCTCCCAACAGGTGAAGCAATTGCGTGCCGCACCTGGAAACTACATCTACGACTTCTCGCCGACGGTCTCGAGCCATACCGACGGGACGGTGTTCTTAAACGATATCAGCATCGCGCAAGACTCGCTTCCGGCAGCCGTGAAGAAGTCCTGAGGGGCTCCCCGTTTCGACCGGACACCAACCCTAGAACGCTAAGCCTGATGTCTGATACGCGCTGCGATGCGACAGACTGACAGGCGACGACGAGATGGGTATGCCTCGATGCAATTGTCCTCGAGATGCCGCAGCTCCCCATCGCTCATGGCAGGGCGGTCAAATCCCATATACGGTATGTGGGTTTGTCAGATTGATAATCACCGGCGCACGCTCGGTGAGACGGATCGGTGCTGGCGCGGCAGGCAGATGAGGGTGCAGCTGGCCCGGGTCAGCGCGTCGCGCTGCTACGAGGACCGGATCAGCGGTGCCAAGGCTGCGCGGCCGGGCTTGGCGCTCGCCCTCGAAGTGGCGCGCAGCGGGGATCAGCTGGTTGTCTGGTTTAAATTGGACGGCGCTGACATTTGCACGTTGGGCCTACACCGATTGTCCAAATAAACGTGAACAGGCGCGGCTCTGTGATCACCTCCGATGCTGGGTTGCTGCCCTATCACGGGCGGGTTCTGTGTCGGATGCAGCTCATTGCTGGTATAGAGAAATTCGATCACGTCCGGGACCGCCTGCGCCGGGGGTTGCACCTCGCCTTTTGCCAGCAAATAAGCCTGTTCGTGCTGGTAGCGCAGAAAGCGGGTCGATGATGTGTAATAGCTTACGGAAAACAAGGTGTCCGACAATCCGAAACCCGGCGCTGCGCCATGCGTCAATAAACAGGTCGGCCTTGTTCCAGCCGTAAAAGCTGACGCAGAAGGCGGCGGATTTCAAAACCCGGTGCATCTGCGCGAAAGCCGGTTTGAGCCAACGTGCATTGTCGTCATTGGCAACGGTGCGGCCGTCGCGCGCGGCATAGCGGGTGATATAGGGATCAAACGAGGACGGCCGCCGTTGCGGCCTCGCGCCTGCGCCGCGGCCAGACCAGCCAGCGTTCGCTCCTTGATCAGGTCCCGCTCGAACTCCGCCAGGGTGGCGAATATCTCAAACACCAGACGCCCCGCTGCGCTGGTCGCGTCGGTGCCGCCGGTCAGCACCTGCAGACCAGCGCCTCGGGCCTGGAGGTCGCTGACCAGACCGACCATATGGTTGAGGGAACGGCCGATACGATCGAGCTTCCACACGCTTGCCCTGGACGACCTATGCTCAAGTGCCCCAACATCACGTTAGTGCCTTTGCTGCCCAAATGCCCGGAGCTGAACCCGATCGAGAACGTCTGGCAGTTCATGCGCGGCAACTGGCTGTCGGACCGCATCTCCGATACCTAACGCCTCTCTCATGGATCATGTGACCAAGGCCAAACGTTGCAACACAACCCTGTTGGTTCCATGCCAGCGCCGGTTCAGCCCGCTATTTCCTGGTTTTGCGGTGGTGTGAACACGAACTTCGGATCGTATTTCGACTTCACTTCCAGCAAACGTCTGAGATTGGCACCCCAATAGGCGACGCCATGGTTGGCCAGGCCGGGATCGGCGAAATTCTGGTAACTCCCCTGGCCCGGGAACGCCTGGTCAAGTGCGGCATGCGTATCGCGCTGCCATCGCAGGCCATTGTAAACATCCTTTATTGTATCGCAATCGTCCCAGTCAATGCTGGTATCAGCAAGCCATTCCGATTGCCGGTGCACGAAGGCGGTCGCGTCCGGCGCTAGCGTGTTCATTTTGCCACCGGTGCGGAAAAACGTGATCCGCGCCGCCGACGTGGTACCCGGCCAGGTACCGAACGTGGTGAGCAGCATGCCGATCGCATCATCTGACAACAGACCGGAGAACAGCGAAGTCTCCAGATACCGGTTTGGGATCACCACCTGGTCGAGGAATTCCTGAATGTCCCAATAGGCCCCTTCCACGTAAACAGGCGGCTGTCTCGCGCCATCGAGCAACCCCGGACATCTGGCGTTGAACTCTGCCCATGTGCCGCGGAACTGGCCGGTGAGGCGGATGCTGGTTGGCCAATGTTCCCCCCTCGACGCGCCGAGTGTCACCTGCGCCCCAAGCTCGGGCGGAGAATTTTCCAGGCCGCGCACGATGCGGGTGAACAGCGTCCGCGGGTCGTTCCCCGCCGGCCAACTTGCAACGAAAGCCACCGCCTGGTTGACGGCAAACGGCCGCAGCCGCCAGGCGATCGCGATGCCCAGGTTGCCACCACCGCCGCCGCGCAGGGCCCAGAACAGGTCGCTCGCAAGGTCTTTGGACGTGGTGACCACAGTGCCGTCGGCAAGGGCGACATCAACGCTATCCACCAGGTCGCAGCCGGCGCCGAAACTGCGCATATCGAACCCGATGCCGCCACCCATGAGATAGGCGCTCACACCCACAGCACCGCACCGCCCGTGGACGATGGCCATTCCGTCCTTGAAGGCTGCTGGTCTTAGGCCCTGAAGGGCCTTAAAAATGTCGATGTTCAGCGTGCCGCCGCCGATTTCCAGCAAGTTGCTCGACGGATCGTAAGCGACATGGCGCAAGGCCGCGGTGTTGATGATCAGGCCCGGAATCGTGCTGCATCCGGCGTAACTGTGCCCGCCCGAACGAGCGACCAAGGGGATGTTCCGATCAGCCGCCCACCGGACCGATATCGCAATCGCGTCCGGCGTGGGCGGCCGCACCACCGCCATCGGGGCTCCAGGTGTGCCAGCTGGCCGGTAATAGTAAAGATTTTCCGGTTGAGTCAGATTGACGAACCGCGGATCGTTCGGCAGCAAAACCGGGCTGGCGATCAGTTTGGCCAAATCGTCCCAGTCAGGCCCAGGGGGCGCGGCGCGGGATGGGCGCCAGGGTAGGATCGCACTAGCCGCGACACCCGCTAACAGGCTGCGGCGGGAAACCGCCGACTTTGTTGACATGTCCCACCCCCACATTTTTTGGAAACTCAATAATAGTAGCGATCGAGGACGGCGTCGCGGCGATGGCCAAGTTGGCCGATGGCCTACGCGATGTGGCGACACCCGATGGCCGCACCCCGGCCGAAATCGCCGCCGCGCGGGGGGACGATTCCTCACCCCTCAGCGGAGCTAAAGAATAGCCGTAAAGTGCTCTTGACATTCCGCACAACAGCAATGCCACCCTGGTTCGAGCGCAGATCGAAAGAGCAGGGACTTAAGCCGAGGGCGGCGGCGAGCTCGAGCAGGCGCCGGCGGGCATGGGCATGGAACAGGCGCTTGGCCTCGGGGTCGTAGGCGACCCGCTTCTTAAAATCAAAGTGGGCGATCGTGCAGGTGCTGGTCATGGGAGGAGCCTCTGAGAGCGGGGGAGGGAACTGCGCCCGGCAGCGCTCTCTTTACCGGCCAGGTTCGCCCGGCAATGTTTCACTTGCCGTCCCCACCCACAAGATATATGATGCGAGATGGGATAGACCTTCTCGCTGGCGCGTCACATCCACTGTGGGATTCCCGCCGGCTTTGGAGCCTGTGGGAGATGATCGAACTGAAGCTGAACCTGTTGCTTAATGCGCAAGACGTTCTTTCACAATGGACGATCATGCTCCATGCGGGACGGGGTGAGCTGCTCTACCCAAACGGTCTCAGCGTCAACCAAAAAGAAAAGATGGCTGCATATGTAAAACCTCTTATCCAAGAACTAAAAGAGTCTGAATTTGACTATTGCCGACTTGGTTGCGAGCGGCTGTTGGGGATTCTGGAGAGAGAAACCGATCCGATAATGATCGTGGGTGGCGTTGATGACCTACGTCGTAGGATGAGTGGTCTTTCCGAACTTATGACCTGTCTTTTTCTCTCAACCAAGGAGCGGGAACTTTACGAGCCCCGTATGCCACTGTTCGGAACTGCCTTTGAGACGAAGTTCGCGTCCGGTGGTGCGTTTGAGTTGGACGAGGCGGCAAAATGTCTCGCGCTGGAACGAGGAACCGCATCTGTCTTTCACCTTATGCGGCTGATGGAAATTGCAGTACGTGCTGTCGCGTACTGTCTAGGGATACCAGATCCAACCCCGGGGGATCGTAGTTGGGGCAAGATCTTACAGCAAATACGCGGTGGTATTAACGCGAAATGGCCAACCGTTGCGGCCCGCGCGGCGGGTGATGGTGTGATCTTTGACGATCTCTATGCTTCGCTCGATGCCGTCAAAAATCCCTGGCGCAATGCAACGATGCACCCAGCCAATAAATATACCCAGAAAGAGGCTGAGCATGTCTTTGCGGCAGTTCGCGGCTTTGTCATGAAACTCGCCGACCGGATGGACGAGAACGGCGACCCGAAGGCTTAGGAGGCTTCTCCTTAGACTGCTCCGCGACCTTCCGAAACACGCGCTCGAAATCGGGGCTGGGATACTCCGCCCCGACCTCGCGCGCCATGTCGATGAACCGCTTGAACTGCTCTGGGTCGTCGGGTGGCGGCGTGGGTTTGCGAGGCATGTGTGGAGCATATCGCAGGATTAGTGCTTTATGAATATACCCAATATCGAGATTGCGATCGCGATCGCGGCAGCGATCAGCGCAAGCGTGGCAATCATGTTGTTAGTACGTGCCGCAAGCGCGCTTAAGGCAGCTGAAGCTGCCGCATCCCGCGCTATTGAGTTGGCTTCTGCGGCCAACCTATTAGCTTCAAAAGCAGCATCTTTGGCTGAGGTGGCAATTTCAAGTTGCTCGGCTCTAGAGGCTTCCATTAAGCGAGCCGATTCGTGATCTTTTTCGGCGAGCCAGTTACTGGCCTCCACGCGCAGCGAACCGCTCCATTCGAGAAGCTGTGCGCGAACTTGGTTTACTCCAAGCTGTGCAAACTGCTTACGCCAAACGGCTTTTTGCTCCTGCCAAGCGGCTTTGGCGTCTTCACTCATTCGTGCTTCGGACGGTGCCGTAATCGTGATTTAAAACGGCGGCTCGCTTGTCCCTCGGCTACGAGGCGTCGCATAGGTAAGGCGCTTGCCCTTGGCCCCGACAAGAGCGCGATCGGCTCGCTCCAGATCATCAATGCCGAGCGCGATCCGGTTGTTGTGCCTGAAATCAAACTCGGCGGTGTAGCGGTGGAGATGCACCCGACTGACGTGGAAGTAGCAACCGTAGATCCCGCGCTTGAGGATGCTGAAGTAGCCTTCGACCGTGTTGGTATGCCAGAAATAGGCGCGAACATATTCTTCAGCACTGTGGTTGACGGTGCCGTGCCCACTGAACTGCGAGCCAATCGGCCAATAGACCGGACTCTCGTCGGTCATCAGGTAGCTGGCCTTATCCACATTCTTGACGATGATCGGTTTCAAGCTTTGTGCAGTGACATCGGGAACATGGAAACTGCGAACACGCCCATCGCGCTCGACCAAAGCCAGCACAGGGGCTTTGGGTGGAATGTAGTTTTTCCGATTGCGGGCTTTGCCACCGATGAAAGTCTCATCGCTTTCAACAACCTGATTGGCGCCACCGAGCGGGCCAGTGTCGGCGATGCCGAGATCACGCATTGCCTCACGGACACGATGTCCGAGGAACCATGCTGTTTTCAGACCGCAGTTAAAGGTGCGCTGAAGCTGGCGAGTGCTGATACCCTTCTTCGAGGAGCAGAACAGATAGATGGCTTGCAGCCAAACCCGCATTGGAACGTGGCTCGACTCGAAGACGGTTCCAATCTTCACGGTGAAAGGCTTGCGGCAGGCGTAGCACTTATAGAGCCCGATGCGATTTGTCTTCCCCCGCAGTCTCCCGACGTGTTCCTTGGTTGCGCCGCAGTGCGGGCAGACGGGTCCGTTCGGCCACAGCCGCGCCTCGGCGAACTTGTAGGCGGCTTCTTCGTTGTGAAAATGAGCGGCAGAAAGGTGGCTTTGCATGACCCATCTCCTTGATCATGCTGAATTTAGCGATTGTGGATGGGAACGTCAAGTGAAACATTGCCGTCATAAGGCCCAGACTGCGGCGTTTCACGACCGCTCTGGAACCGCGCGCGGCCATCGCAAAAGATGGAGGTTTCGCAAGGCTTTTCTCCGCCCCTGCCCCACGACTTGACATCTGTACGGTGTCGACGTACACTCTGGCATGAACATTCGGAGCGTCCGGCACCGAGGCCTGTTGCGCCTCATCGAAGACGACGACAGCCGGGAACTCCGCAATGATCTGGTGCGGCGGCTGCGCAACATCCTCGCGGTGCTGATCACGGCGGCCGACATGAGCGGCGTGATCGGGCCGCCCGGTTGGCGCATCCACCAGCTTAAGGGCGACCGCGCCGGGACATGGAGCATTTCGGTCAGCGGCAATTGGCAGCTGACGTTTGACATTCGGCAGAACGAAATCTGCGACCTCGACTTGGAGGACTACCACTGATGAGCCGCGCACCAGCCCGAATAGGAATGGCCCCGCCGCATCCCGGCGCATTCATCCGCGAGGAAATTCTCGACGAACTTGGTTTGACGGTGAGCGAGGCAGCGAAGGTGCTAGACGTGCGCCGCGCCACTCTTTCCGACCTGACCAACGGCAACGCGGCGCTATCGGCGGAAATGGCGCTGCGGATCGAGAAGGCATTCGGCGTGAAGATGGAAATGCTTTTGAACATGCAGGCGTGGCACGACGCCTACGCGATGCGGCAACGCGAGGGTGAGATCGCCGTCAAGCCGTACCGACCCCCAGCTCCCAAGCCGAGCTGATGCGTCCGCCTATATTTTGTGTGCCGCGCCTGGCAATAATCGCGCGGCCGGCAAAGTCTAGCGCCGCACCAGGCCGACCGCGCGCACAAGTCTAAAACCACGCCCCGCCCGTGCTTCTATTTCACTGCCCGTGTGACGACTTGCCAGGAACTTTTGCGCGCTTTCCGTATTGGAGCTTATGCGGCAAAAATCGAAATTGCTGCCGGTCGCGGCGTTGGTGCACTTGGACGGCCTGGAGCACTGAGGCACGCTACGCCATCCTTTGTCGTGGTATTCCGATGCCGCACAAACACAACGACGATCGCCGCCACCACATCCCGAAGATGGCGTTCAAGGTCCAGAATTGGCCGGAGTACGAAGCGGGACGGCGCCGGCGTGGCAGTCTGACGTTGTGGATTGAGGATGCGGCGCTGGACCACTGGCAAACCGTTGGACCGAAAGGCCAGGCCCGCTATACCGACGCTGCGATCCAGACCACGCTGATGGTTCGCACGGCGTTCAGGCTGGCGTTGCGGCAGACCGAAGGTCTGATGGCATCGGTCATCACGCTGATGGACCTTACGATCTCAGCGCTGGATCACTCCACGATCAGCCGCCGGGCGGAGACACTGCCGGTGATCCCGCCGGCCTCCGTGCCAGACGGTCCGTTGCACTTATTGATCGACAGCACGGGCCTGAAGGTCTACGGGGCGGGTCAATGGCTGGAGGCGAAACACGGCGCGAAGTCGCGCCGGAAATGGCGCAAGCTTCATCTGGCGGTCGATGCCGAAAATGGCGTGATAGTGGCCCAGACCCTGACGGATCAAGACGCCGATGATCCGTCTCAGGTTACGCCGTTGCTCGATCAGATTGATGGCGCGATCGCCCGGGTAACGGCTGACGGCGCGTATGATGGCGCGCCCACCTACAACACGATCGCCGCGCACGGCGATGACATCGAAGTCGTGATCCCGCCGCGCTCGACGGCCGTACTCAATGGTGAACCAGGTCCGCTCGCCCAGCGTGACCGGCATCTCGAGATGATCCTGGAACAAGGGCGGTTGGCCTGGCAGAAGGCAACAGATTATGGCCAGCGCTCGCTGGTCGAAACGACAATGGGCCGCTACAAGGCGCTGATCGGACCCCGGCTGCGAGCACGCGGTTTCGACGCTCAGCAGACTGAGGCAGCCATCGGCGGCGCGGTCCTGAACCGGATGCTGGCGGCCGGACGCCCTGATTCCATCCGCCGGATGTGCGTCATCGCGTAACGGCCTGGGGCTGGGGTCATTTCGAGCTCAGCTCTGGAAGTGCACCAACGCCTACGAGAAGCTGAAGTTCAAACCTGCGCCTAAGGCGACCCTGGCGGATCCCGAACCGGGAAACCACTTGCTAGATGCCTCGCGATTAAAGAACGCCACCGAGGGCCGCACGTTGTCGACCAGGATCGGCGAAGGATCAATTTATTCGGCGTGGAAAATTTTTTTGGACTCTCGCAGCGTTGTGCTGCGGCTAGGCATTACGAACAATG
This sequence comes from uncultured Alphaproteobacteria bacterium, assembly GCA_963846635.1. GTDB lineage: Bacteria > Pseudomonadota > Alphaproteobacteria > ATCC43930 > CGMCC-115725 > AP-15. Next base: position 280,145 of record CAWJXM010000054.1, read on the forward strand.
AGGCTATCAGCAGAGGATGACTGATGCAGACGACCCCATCACACGGTCCGGTGATGCCGCGGCGCAAGTGTGGCGCCATGGAGGCGCTTCATCGCCTGCTTGAGGATTACCCCGATTTTCGGCTGACACTAGGAAACCTTGAGCACCTTACCCGAGCGCGACTTGCGCAAGCGCTGATCATGCCGACCGAGCCGGTGATCATCCCGGTTGTCGTGCACGTCGTCTATCGCACGCCAGACGAGCGCATCTCGCCGGCTCAGGTAGCCAGCCAGATTGATGCTCTGAACCGGGACTACCGCTTCAACAATGCGGATCAAGCTAACATCCCCAGAGTGTGGTCCGGTTTGGCGACCGATAGCCTGATCCAGTTCGCCTTAGCGAGGAAGGATCCGTCGGGCGCCGCCACTTCGGGAATCACTTACACGCAAACACAAACGACATCGTTCACTACCGACGATAGCGTGAAATCAAGCCAAACGGGAGGGGCAGATGCTTGGTCGCGCGATCAATATTTGAACCTCTGGGTCTGCACCTTGCGCGGCGGATTGCTAGGCTATGCGCAATTTCCTAGCGGCCCCGTCGCTACCGACGGTATCGTTATCCTCAATACCGCGTTCGGGACGACGGGCACCGCGACCTCCCCCTTTAATCTTGGCCGAACGGCCACCCATGAGGTTGGCCACTGGCTCAATCTTCGGCATATCTGGGGTGACACCGAAGATTGTACCGGATCGGACTTCGTCGACGACACGCCAAACGCGCAGCATCCGAACTATGATACGCCCACGTTTCCGCACATTTCATGCAACAACGGCCCAAGTGGAGACATGTTCATGAACTACATGGATTATGTCGACGATGCGGTAATGGTGATGTTCACCACTGGGCAGGTTGCGCGGATGCATGCGACCCTTAGCGCGGTGCGCGATTCGATCACGACTACGGCGGCCTCTTTGACAAGCTAATCCAATGGAAAACCGTCCAGCTGCGAAAGAATTGATGGGAAATTGGCTCCATTCGCACGAGGAGGACACTGCTGATGCGTTCGTCTATCGACCAGCATCTTTTGCCTTTCCCCGTTCACGCGGGCGCAGAGGGATTGAATTTCGAGCCGACGGTAGCCTGACGATGGAGGGAATAGGGCCGGACGACCGCCCGGTGCCACAGCAAGGCTCCTGGCATCTTAACGACCCTGGAACCATCGAAATCAGCTATCGCTCAGCGTCCGGGCGGACAATGAAAGTCATTACGCGCCGTGCCGGACCGGAAAAGCTGATCATCAATAAATAAGCGGGCGATAGCGGACGACCCGCGCGTAAGGAGGCCGCCAAGGCGCTGCTGGCCAATCCCGACATCGGTGTGACGCAGATCGCGCACCGCCTCGAAGTCGCGGTTCATCAGCGCTGCTTTGGCCGTTTCGAGCGGCGCGTCGATCCGCTCCATTTCCAGGGTGTCGTCGGCTTCCGCGCGAAGGCGACGGTGATGTCGCGACCCGCGGCCGCTATTGCCGATCCGGAGCTGCTGCGGCCACTGGTGGAATACGAGCAGCTGATCGGGGGGCGCTGGTGATGGATCACGATCACCTGCTGGCAATGTTGAACCGGCTCAAGCTGACCGCGATCCGCGATCAGCTCGACAGTCTGATCGATGAGGCCGCACGGGGCGAGCTGACCATCCGCGAGGCGCTGTCGCTGTTTTGCGAACGCGAGATCGCCCGCAAAGACGAACGGCGTATCGAGATGAGCGTCGGGCTGGCGCGTTTTCCGTTCGTGCGCGATCTCGACGGTTTTAATTTCGCGGCCCAGCCCTCGATCGACAAAAAGCAGATCCGCGAGATCGCGACCGGGCGTTTTATCGCCAATGCGTCGAGCTGTGCAGTCCGCATACCCTGCTGGTCAACAAATATGGCCGGCGTTTTTGCCGACGAAACCTTCTTCCAGGGGGAGCGTGCCGCAGCTTCGCTTCTTCGACCCGGTGCGGCACGACTATCCCAATCTGCCCGCCTATCTGATCTTCGACTCGCAATACCTAACCCGAACTATGGATAAGGGTTGAGGGGCTTCCCAAAGAACCAAGGCTTTGACAGCATCGGCTTACGAACACTGAGCGTCAAACCCGGGTCTGGAGAGCCCCCTCAATGGCGATCGATATCACAGCGCTGTATTGCTGTCTCGATGGCTTCTGCAAGCTGTTCGCAGACTGGGAAGCGCACCGGCTGCTCCCGTCGGAGCAGATCAGGCAGCGCCCAGGCAAGCTGTCGCGCGCCGAGATGCTGTTCATTGTGGTGCTGTTTCACCTCTCGCCGTTCAAGCACTTCAAGGCATTCTACTGCTACGGGATCGGCCAGCAGTATCGCACCTGCTTTGGCGATCTGCCGCACTATGACCATTTCGTCAGCCTGATGCCGCGGCTGTTCGCCCCTCTGATGGTGCTGCTGCACAGCCTCAGCGGCGAGCCGAGCGGCGTCGACTTCGCTGATTCAACCAAGCTCGCCGTCTGCCACAATCGCCGCATTCACCGCCATAGGGTGTTCGAGGGCCTCGCCGCACGCGGCAAGACCAGCATGGGCTGGTTCTACGGCCTCAAGCTGCACTTCGTGATCAACCACAAAGGCCAAATCATGGCGCTGAAAATCACCCCCGGCAACACCGCCGACAGCACCGTGCGCGACGAGATGACCCAGCACCTGGCCGGCACCCTTTACGCCGACAAGGGCTACATCGGCCAGGAACTCTTCAGCAAACTCTGGCAGCGGGGCTTGCATCTCATCACCAGCATCCGGCGCAACATGCGGAACGATCTCATGCCGCTGGCCGACAAGATCATGTTGCGCAAGCGCGTCCTCATCGAGACCGTACTCGAACTCTGAAATCCGAAATGGGGCTTGAGCATTCACGCCACAGGTCGGTGATCAACGCCATGGTCCATGTCCTGTCCTGCCTCGTCGCCTACGCTTTCAGGCCGGGCAAGCCTTCCATCTCGCTCACAAGCCAACGCCTCGAGGCGTATCCGTAGTTGGGGTTACCTAAAGAAATATTCGTTCGCCAACCGGCCGGTCAGCAGCGCGGTGCCGGAGACGGTGTCGCGCGCCGGAAGCTTGGCGGACCTGGCGGCGAAACTCGGGATCGACAGCGAGCGGCTGGAGCGGACGGTGCGCCGCTTCAACGGGTTCGTGCAGGCTGGCGCGGACGACGATTTTCACCGCGGCGAACACCTCTGGAAACTCGCCTCCACGCCGGCCGCACGAGGCGCCAACAGCAGCCTCGGGACCCTCGAAGAGCCACCCTTCTACGGCATCGAGCTGCATCCGGCGGGCGGTTCGTCGGTCGGACTGCTCGCCGATGGCGCGGGCGGGTGATCCACCAGCGGCGGCGGCCGATTCCCGGCCTCTACGCTTCCGGCAACGCCGCCGGCGCGACCGAGCAGGGCGTTGGCTATCAGGCCGGCTTGTCGCTGGCTTCGTCGATGACGTTCAGCTACCTCGCTGTCCGGGATATGATCGACGGCCGCTAAACGGCCATCTGCCCGCTTTCCATCAGTGCCGTCAATGTTGGCCGCGGCATGACCGCCCCTGGGATCCTGATGCTCTCCGATCCGCGATAGCTCGCTCGATGCGGCCTATTCCGCGGCGATGCGTTCCCAGGTGATCTCGCGGAATTCCTCGCTCGCTCCCTGTCGGCGCGGCGGCGGGGAGAGGATCAGCCGATTGCCCTCGAAGCGGACGCCGCACACCTGATCACCGCCGATCCGGCTCGGGTCCGATGCCGCGTCCACCCGGGTGACGAGCCGCGCGCCATCGAAGCTGTAGTTGCCGCAGTAGGAGTTGTATTCCCGACGCGTACCGGCCGGTAGTTCGGGCCGCCCGTCGCACACGACCGACATCATCCTTCCCTCGGCGGTGAAGGTTACGCGGCCGATCCCCTTGCCGCCATAGGGTGCAGGAAGCGGCGCGCCTGCCGGGTCCCGCGCCACCGCACCGACCAGCTTCCAGGTGCCGACGAGCGACGGCATTGCCATTACTCGGCCGCCGCCCGCGCCGGCTCTTTCAGCCCATTCATGTAGTCGATGCTGACCGGCTGGTTGGTTTCGAACGGGCTCTTCAGGTCGAATTCCTTGGCCATCTCGCGCACCGCCGGCAACACCTCCTGTCCCATCAGGTGGATGCACGTCTTGCCGTCCTCATGACTGACCGAGCCGTCATTGCCCCATAAGCCGAGAATACCGGGCCGCGTTTCCTCGAGCAGGATGCGCAGCTGGGCGATCACCTGTTTCGGCGTGCCGGCGATGATCATCAGCTCTTCCATCTGTCTTTCGAGTGAGGGACGGCCGCGCGGGTTCGCGGCGCGGCCCGAGGCGAACTCGACAAAGGCGCGACGGTTCACCGGGCTGCCATAACCCGACGGCGTCGACCACACCGGGTGGGCGAGGCCGGTGAACTCGCCCTGCATCCAGCGGAACTGGGCGGCGTTTTCGATCGCCTTTTCCTCGGTCTCGGCGACATGGATCTGCTTCAACAGTCCGTGATAGTCCGGACCGCCCTGATAGCCGGCCTCGGCCGCGACGCCATCGTAGATCTGCCAGATCTGCTTGGTCCGCTCGACCGGGGTGTTGAGCGCGATGTAGGGGTAGCCGTGCTGCGCCGCCCAGATGATCGTCTCGGGGCTGATGACGCCGGGGATCCACACCCGCGGATAGGGCTTCTGCAACGGCACCGCCCACGGGTTCACGACGCGGTGCTGGTAGTGCTTGCCCTCCCAGCGGAACGGCCCTTCACGGGTCCAGGCGGCGACGATCAAGTCGTGCGCTTCCTCAAAGCGCTCGCGGTTGAAGGCCGGGTTGACGCCGGTCGCCAGCTGCTCCTGGCCACCGCCGCGCACGAACCCCGACACGAGCCGACCCTTCGAGATCATGTCGATCATCGACAATTCCTCGGCGAGGCGAACCGGGTTCTCGGCCAGCGGTAGCGGGTTGCCGAGCATGACGATTTTCACCTTCTTCGTCACCGCTGCGAGGATCGCGGCGAAGATGTTGGCCTTGGCCTGCATGCAGAACGGCGCGTTGTGGTGCTCGTTCAACATAATGCCGTCGAAGCCGAGCTCGTCGCACATGATGTAGTGCTCAAGGTATTCGTTATACAGGCGGCTGCCGGCAACCGAGTCAAAGTACTTGTTCGAAAACATCAGGGCGGTATGCCCGGTGGTGAGCCCGATATCGGACGGATAAGCGGACATCGGCTGCTCGGTGAAGTACATCAGATGCATGGCGTCCTCGCTGTTTTGGCGTTGCCTGCCCCGGACCGGCGCGGGAGCCAAGTCTGGCACAAACCGTCGCATAGCAGGCGAGTTTTTGCGCGTGGCAGGCAACGACCCCTATTAGAGAGGCGTTTCGTTAGAAGCTATGTGTAGCAGCT
>CAWJXM010000055.1:0-55239 GCA_963846635.1 uncultured Alphaproteobacteria bacterium
TTAACCTCCGGGCACGAATACGCGTGTGACGATGGTCGTCTCGCCACCGTTCGCGCATCTTCAGCCATACGAGTGATTGATGGCAACGGGTTTTTAGCACAACCCGCCGGTTTAGTGGGCAAACTCCGCAGAACCCGCACTGCCGCGATATTTCTGCAACAGACCTTGCGTCAAATGCCTGTATTCGCTGTTTTTTACTGTGGCATTTTAGCAACACCGAGAAGCGGATTGCGGCAACCAGCGCGATTTTGTCGCGAGTAAAGGAACTTGTAATCTAAGTCCAGCGTTCAGCGTTAACGCTTTACCAAAGCACCCCTATTCAACGCGTGATGCCCTCCGGCTTAGGGATCGATTAACACGCCCGGATTTAAAACGCCGCGCGGATCGAGGGCCTGCTTAGCCGCGCGCAAAGCCACTGCGAACAGCTCCGGGCGCTGACGGTCGTACCACGGCCGATGGTCGCGCCCGACCGCGTGGTGGTGAGTAATTGTGCCGCCATGGGCGATCAGCGCATCCGCGGCGGCGGTTTTGATTGCCCGCCACTCCGCCTCGAGCGCGCCGTGATGCCCCAGCGCATGAAACGAGAAATAGGGCGCAGGCCCATCGGGATAGACATGGGTGAACCGACACGTGACTTGGCCTGGCCGCCCGGTCGCCTCAGTAATCGCTTGCTCGGTTGCCGCCTTGACCTCGTCGTGAAAGGCCTCGAAGCGTTCCCAAGTTATCGCCGTCTCGAACGTGTCGGCGATGATCGCTCGCCGGATCATAAGTTCTCTCGCATAAGGCATGCGGATAAAAGCGGTGCGCCATTGCTCGGCCGCACCCTCGCGATGGGCATCGCGTTCGTCGGGGCGCTCGGGGGTCCCGCCATGGTCGGCGCAGCATTCGAGCGCTCGCGCCATCCACGCATCCAACGGATGATCGCCCGATTCGAAGGCCAGCACCATGATTGCCGAGTGGCCGTCGCCGGCTCCGGTGTTCTGTGCCTCCTGCGGGTCGAGGATGCGGCAATTGGCCGGGTAGAGGCCGGCTTGGGAGATCGCCCGAACTGCGCGCGCCGCGCTGAAGAAATCGGCAAACCGGATGGCTCCGCCCGCCCGAAACCGGGGCCGGTGCTGGAGCCGCATCCAGGCCTCGGTGATCACACCCAGAATGCCCTCGGACCCGATCAACAGCCGGTCCGGGCTCGGTCCGGCACCCGAGCCGGGCAACCGCCGCGTCTCGATCACGCCTTGCGGCGTTACCATTCGGATGCTTTCGACCAAATCGTCGATATGCGTATAGAGGCTCGCGAAGTGACCGCCCGAGCGGGTCGCGATCCATCCGCCTAAAGTGGAATATTCATAGCTCTGTGGAAAATGCCTCAAGGTCAGGCCATGCGGCCGTAGCTGGGCTTCGAGTGCCGGTCCAAAGGCTCCGGCTTCGATACGCGCAGCGCGGGAGATGTGATCAATTTCCACGACCCGATCGAGGTAGCGCAGATCGAGCGTCACTGCCGCCTTGAACGGAGTATTGTCGATATTCGGCTCGACGCCGCCGACAACGCTGCTGCCTGCGCCGAACGGAACCACCATCGCCTGGGCGCTCCCGGCCCAGTCCAGAACGGCCGCGATCTCGGCCTCGCTACGCGGATAGCTGACGATATCCGGGGCGGCAGCGTAATTGCCATCGAGACCCCTCGAATAGTCCCGGAACGACTTGCCGTAGGCATGGGCGATACGATCGTAAGCCTCGGTCGAGCAGATCGGCGCCAGCGACCCTGGGGGAGTAATGCGGGGAGGCCGCAGCGCGATCTCAGTCAGCGCCGGAGGTGCCTTCTCGGCGAAATGGTCGACCCCAAATAGTTGCGCGTAGCGGTTGAGGGCGGCGTTTTCTTCGGCAGGGGTCAGCCCCTCGCCTTCGCGTCCCCAGCCGAAATGTTTGAGCCGCCTTTCAACCATCTTTCCGCTCCGCTTCGCCCTGTTCGCGGACAGGGCAGTCCGAAGATAAACCGCGCCACGCAGACGAGCCAGCTTGCCGCTGTCCGGCGAAGGTTGCCGGTGACTCTTCCCGCAGGTACCGGAGCGCATCCGGGCGCCGCGGCGAGGAAGCTGGCTCCGCCCAAATCGTAGGGGCCGCGGCCACCATAAGCCTGGAATCGGTGGGGAATCACGGCTTTCGCAAGCTAGACCATCGGCCCGTCGCGAGAGCGGATTTGCCTCCAGCATGTTGGTCTTTAAGCTCCTGAGAGGGAGAGGACTTGACCTGTTCACCTGTCTGACAACCGATCCAAAGATTCTTGGAATCCTGGCATGGGCCTCCGCGGCGATAACTGTGCTGGGCTTTGCCGTCGCAATCTGGCAGATTTTGAAGGTCAAACGCGCGGCGGATGCCGCCCGGGATGCCGCGCTGGGTTTGGCTCAGCGGGTCCGCAGTCGCGAGTTGCTCGCCAAGCTCGGCGACGCGCATACTCATCTTAAATCTGCGCGCAATCACGTCGGCAGAGGCGAGCGGCAGATAGGGATCGTTTGGTTGGAGCTGTCATCAGGGTGTGCGATCGAGGCGCGAGAGATTTCACGGACGCTAGGTCGGAGCTCGACAGATCTCGATGGCCTGATTATCGCGATGAGTGATCTGACAGGGCAATTGACCGTGACACCCGATCCGCTGAGCGCCGATGCCGGCTTCATCCTGCTGCAACTGGAACTCAGGAAAGCGTCGGAGCGCCTTCAACGCGTTCTCGCACAATCCCGATATAGATACGATGTTGGTGAGGACTGAAATGGCGGATCAGTCAGAGCTGGTGAACACTATTTTGGCGCGGACTCGTGAGGGAAAGCTCAGCTGGGACGAGCTATCTCTTACCGGCTTTCTCACGCGCGTGGGAGACATCGGAATAATTATCGACCGCGCTCGAGGCGTAAAGTCGCCTTCGATGCGCATTACAGATGAGACCGGTAAGGTGCTGGAGGTGATCGACGGGCCAATCTATAGCGGAGAAGGGCTTGGCAGCGTCAATCTCTTGTCAGAGCTTTACGAATTGGCTCGACGGCAGGCACTAAACGTTGACGAAACTCTTTCAGATTTGCAGCGAAAGCTCGATAGGCTCTGAAGCGTCACTAGTCTCATAGGTACCAATATCCGCGACCCCACTTTTTCACTCGACACTCCGAGGTAACTCCATGGCCGCTACTAGTCAAATCAACCGCAAGAAGCTGCTCCTGCCGACGACGATGTCGCGGGCCGGCTGGGCGATTATCGAGGCGCGCGACGATGTCGAGGGCGTGCCCTACCAATACACGATCCCCAAAGCCGAACTGCATCGGCTGCTCGAAGATGTTGCAGGGGTGGCACTCGGGGTGCAGCCGTTCAGCGATCCCGAACTCGACGCCGCCCCTGCGCTAGAAGTCGTCTCGCGCATCGGTGTCGGCTATGACGCGGTCGACGTGCCGGCGCTGACCCGGCGCAAGATCCCGCTGATGATCGGCGGCACCGCGAATTCGGTCAGCGTCGCCGAGGCCGGCATGTTTCTGATCATGTTGCTGGCGCGCCGCGGCGCGGCCATGGATGCGCTGGTCAGGGAAGGCCGCTGGCACGACCGCTACAAAGAGATGCCGATCGACCTCTACGGAAAGACCGTGCTGATCATCGGCTTTGGCAAGATCGGCACGCGCTCGGCCAAGCGCTTTGCGGCGATGGAGACCAATGTTCTGGTCTACGATCCGTATATCTATTCCGAGACGATCCGCGGTATGGGTTACGAACCGATCGGCGATCTCGACGAAGCAGTAGCGCGCGCCGATTTCATCACGATCCATTGCCCAAAGACACCGGAAACGGTCGGTCTGTTCGACGCCGCCCGGCTCGGCCGGATGAAGCGAACAGCCTATATCGTCAACACCGCCCGCGGTGGCATTATCGATGAGCGGGCGCTTTATGACGTCCTCAAGGCCAACCGTATCGCCGGCGCCGCGCTCGACGTGTTTGTCGAGGAACCGACGCCCAAGGACAATCCGCTCTTGACATTGCCGAACTTCGTTGCCGCACCGCATGTCGCCGGCGTCACGCGCGAGGCAGTCGACCGCATGGGTGTCGCCGCGGTGCAGAACATTCTGAGCGTCCTCGACGGCAAGCCCAATCGCGAAAACGTCATAAACCGCGAAGTGCTCGATTAACGAACCATGGCCCGGGGCGGAGAGGATAGCGGCACGCCTCCCTCTCGGCCCCTCGGGGGCGAGGAAGGGGCCCGCGAAGCGGAGGTGAGCTGGGGACTGGCGAGCGCGGTGTTTTCCCCCACCTCCCGATCCTCTCCACCCCCAAAGGCGGGAAGCCGGCTTTGCTATAATAGCAATTATTTCTTGATCTACTCGCAATAATGTGTTAATGGAGTCCGCTTCGAGCTGCAGCATTTTCGGCAGATACGTGAAGTGTGTAAACTCAGCTTGTACAACCTCAGCGAGCGGTTGCACGTGATCTCGACCTGATAAAACAGGTAAAACAGGCGCGAGCCGCCACGCGTAGGCGGGGATGCAGCCGATTTGCCGTGCCTAGCATCGTGGTGCGCCGCCCTATGGCGCCTATTCGTGATGCTATAGCAGGGGTTTGAAAAGCGATGCGTTCTCTCGTTGCTGTTGTGCTGCGGCTACGAGGCGCGCTCGATTGGCTGCGAGCTGGTCGCTCATTCTATGCGTTGCCGGCCGCCATTGGCGCCGTGGCCTTGCTGCTGCGTCTTCATGGGCTTGGCGACAAGCCGTTCTGGCTCGACGAAGTGACGAGCCTGCGTCGGGCGACGTCGAGCCTGCCCGGCCTCGTCGGCAACTCGCTCTATGGCAGCCATTATCCCACATATTTTTTGTTGCTGTGGCTGATGGCCAAGCTCGGCACCTCGCAATGGCTGCTGCGGTTGCCCTCGGCGGTGTGCGGCGCCTTGTCGGCATCGCTCGGCTGCGCCATCGGCAGCACGGTTGTCAGCCGTCGCGCCGGTGCAATCACCGGCCTTTTGATCGCGATCTCGCCGTTTGAGGTGCAATTCGGACAAGAGGCACGATCCTACACCCTGGTTTCCTGTCTAATTTTGACAGCCCTGTGGGGCCTCGTGCAGCTGGCGCAACAGCCGGCAGCAGCCGCTCGGCCGCTCAACAGCAAAGGTGCCCTTCCCGGTGCGTGGATCGCCTATGCTCTCGGCACGGCGGCGGCTCTGGATGTGCTGAATGTCGCGATCCTTTGGCTGGTTGCCGCTAATCTCGGTGCGTTCGCAATCGCGGGCGCGGCCAGGGATGCGAAGCGCAGTTTTTGGCGGAATTGGACGGGCGCCAACCTGCTGATTCTTCTAGCTTGGCTTCCGCTGCTGCTCGCGGTCTCGGTTTCGCATGGCGGGGCCGTTCTCGACGGGGCCGACTGGGCGCCGGCCGGGACTACCAGGACGATTTGGTCGATCCTCGCACCCGTCTATTTGTTGCGCATCTCAAGCTTCATCACCTTCGATTTAATGCCAACCCCGCTCCCCGCGCTGGGCTTCGCGGTTGCGGCGGTAGCGGCGTTTGGCGCATGGCGTCTGCGGCGCGACCCGACGATGCTGATGGTATTGGGCGGAGCAGTGTTGGTGCTGCCCTTGGGGCTGGGTCTCATATCGCTGTTCGTGCCGCTCCTCGTGCCACGGTATTTTGCTTGGGGCGCCGGGCCGTTTTTTATCTTTGCCGGCGCTGGTCTTGGCCAACTCTCCGGCAAACGCTTTGCTACCGCCTTGGTCGTGCTTGGCGCGGTCGGGTTGATCAATCTCGCACCCTACTACAGCTACGAGACGAAGCCGCGCTGGGACCTGTTGGCAAAAAAACTCGCCGCAGTGACTCGCCCCGGAGATGTCGTGCTGCTGAACAGCTATTACGCTTACACGGTGCTTTCGGTCTATGCGGCCCGCGCCGGCCTCGACGAGCATAAAGTCAAGCTGATCTGGGAGTTGCCGCAGGCGGCGCAAATCGCCCCGGGCCGCGACGTCTGGGCCGTTTATGGACGCACTGGGCAACGCGCGAAACAACCTGCCGGCGATTACGAACGGTCGCTTTCCAGCTTGGGGCATCCGGCGGTGGAGAAGTCAGTTGGGCGTTATATCGTGATGTGGCGTTTCGCCGAGCCGAACGGACCCGATCCCGCGGCTATCGCCGGCTCTCCGCCCGACCACGACGATCTTTCACTGCGCGATGAACACGCGCCTTAGTGCACGGGGCTCCAATCAGATGGGCAACACGGGGGCACGCCGATCGTGCGTCCGCGTTCCCCACATGAATAGCTGGTCCGAATGCTTGACACCGGCTTTTTAAGCTGGCGGGATCGACGCCTTTGATGAGCGAGGAGGACGGATCATGCGCACGAACCGGGTCAGAGAGGCATGGACGGCAGGTCGGGCTGTCGTCAACGGCTGGTGCGGCATCCCGAGCGGCTTTTCCGCCGAGTTGATGGCCCATATGGGTTGGGATTCGCTGGTCATCGACATGCAGCACGGTGTCGTCGACTACAAGGATATGCTGTCGATGCTGCAGGGCATCTCGACGACCGAGGTGACGCCGATGGTGCGGGTGCCGTGGAACGATCCGGCGCACATCATGAAAGCGCTCGACGCCGGCGCCTACGGGATCATTTGCCCAATGATCAACAGCCGCGAGGAATGCGAGAAATTTGTCGGTGCCTGCCGCTATGCTCCAGCCGGCTATCGCAGTTCGGGGCCGATCCGCGCCGCGCTCTATGGCGGGTCCGGACTACCAGGAAAAGGCGAACGAGACGGTTCTGACTTTCGCGATGATCGAGACCGTCGAGGCGATCGCCAATCTGGACGCGATCCTGTCCACCCCGGTCTCGACGCGGTCTATGTCGGGCCGTCGGATCTGTCGATCACGATGGGACTACCAGCCGGCCTCGACAAAGATCACGACGCGATGATCAGCAATCTGAAAAAGATCCTCGACGGTTGCCGCCGGCATGGGGTCAAGGCAGGTATCCACACTGGCAGCCCGGCCTATGCCAAACGCATGTTCGAAATGGGGTACAATTTCGCGACGGTGATGGGCGATGCAGCGCTCATGCGCGCGGCCGGCCAGCAGGTTCTGCAGGCGATGCGCGACGGCAACGCGCCGGTGGCGCGGCAGACCGGGCCGTATTAGCTTCGGCGACAAACAGATGCCGAGCGGCAGTACCCTCTCCCCGCTTGCGGGGAGAGGGATGCCCTGTGCCGCGAGAAACAGGATGATTAAGTTATCGATTTCGGAGAGACGTAATGCCGTATTCCGGCACTCATGATTTCTATGATGGAATTATAATTCTTTTGAAGAAAGTCTCAGACCGAATTCCATTGAACCGTGCCGAACAGAAAGCATTGAAAGGACTGCTTGACCGATGGCACTCAACCGTGTGTCCTGAAGCCGGCTGTAGACCAGAAAGATGCCCATTCGCGCGGCCCCTGGATTGGGTCGAATATCATGGGCACGCGCGCTTTTGCGATCTCATAAACAGTTTGGACACGAGCGAACCAATCACGAGCCTCCCCGAGCGACGGAGCATTGATCCCCTCTCGGCAAGCTGGGCATTGCGCCCAGGCCACTATAATCCATAACGCCCGGTTCGTCTGTTACCCGCCGGGAGCGCCCTGGGTTTCGACATAGAGCGAGTAGATCGACTGACTTGCCGCCATGAACAGCCGGTTGCGCTTCAATCCGCCAAAACAGAGATTGGCGCAGCGTTCGGGCAACAGAATTCGACCGATCAGGGTGCCATCGGGAGCAAAAACCGCCACGCCGTCCTCGCTCTCGCCGCCGGAAAAACCGCACCATACGTTGCCCTCGACATCGCAGCGGATGCCATCGGCATAGCCTGGCATCGCGTCGAAAAAGACCCGGCCATTGACCGCCCGGGTTCCGTCATCGACGACATCGTATACATGCACTGTCTTAGGGCCACCGGGCGTGTCCACGACGTAGAGCCGCTTTTCGTCGGGCGAGAAGGCCAATCCATTCGGCCGCTCCATATCGCCGACCGCGATCCCGATCTCCCCGGTGCGGCCATCGATGCGGTAGACGCGATAGGGCAGCTCCGGTATCGCTTTATGGCCGAGATAGTTGCCGCGAATGCCCGCACCGTTGTCGCTGAACCAGATCGAGCCGTCGGATTTGACGACAACGTCGTTGGGTCCGGTCAATTGCTTGCCGTCAAAGCGCTCAGCCAGCACCGTTATCGTACCGTCGTATTCGGTGCGGGTCAGGCGCTGGGCGTCCATCTCGCAGGTCACGAGCCGGCCCTGGCGGTCGCGGGTATTGCCGTTGGCGTAGTGCGACGGTTTGCGAAAGAGGCTGACCGCCCCGGTCTCCTCCTCCCATTTCATGATCCGATCATTCGGGATGTCGCTCCATAATAGGTAGCGGCCATCGCCGAACCACACCGGCCCCTCGGTGAAGCGGCAACCGGTGGCGATGCGCTCAATCGCCGCGTTGCCCAGCACCAATCCGGAAAAACGCGGGTCGAGAACTTTGATGTCGGGGTCGGGATAGCGCACGATCGGGTTCGCCATTGGCTTGGCTCCCCCTGCTCACGAGTTGGGGCCGCGTTCCATCGACACCGGTTGCCAACGCCTGAGATCGCTCTTGGCCAGCACCGAGGGGTTGACACAGGACATTGGCCATTTCCCGGAAAGCACGAGCGACAATTCAAGGCCGACACGCCGCCGCCGGGCCGGATCGAACCGGGCGGTAGCCGAGGCGACATGTGCCGTCAGGATGACCTTGTCCATGCGCAACAGCGGGTTGTTGTCGCCCGGCGGCTCCTTTTCGAGCACGTCGAGGCCGGCGCCGGCGATCCAGCCCTCGTCGAGCGCCTTGATCAATGCCGCCTCATCCGTTGTCGGCCCGCGACCGGTGCTGACATAGATCGCGGTCGGCTTCATCTGGCGAAAATGCTCTTCGCGGATCAGCCGATGCGCGCTTTCGGTTGCTGGCGTGTGCATCGAGATGATGTCGGCGCGGGCCAGCAGTTCCGGGAGGCTGACCGGTTCGACCCCACGCTCGACCATGACGATCTCTTCGATATACGGGTCATAAGCAATGATATGAAGGCCAAACGGCTTGGCTCGTTCGGCGACAGCACGGGCGACATGCCCGAACGCGATCAAGCCCAAGGTCATGCCGCGAAGTCGTGGGATCTTCAACAAGGCCGGTCGACCTTCGGACCAACGCCCCTCGCGAACCAACCGATCCTGCTCAATCAGCCGGCGATGGGTCGCGAGGATCAACGTCATCGCGTGATCGGCGACTTCTTCGATAAAGGTGTCGGGGCAATTGGTGACCGGGATGCCTTTGGCGGTCGCCGCCTCGACATCCACCGTGTCGACGCCGACGCTGCCGAGCGAGATGATTTTGCAGCGTTGCAGGCCGTCGATCATTTTTTTGGTGATCGGGCGACCTTTGGCATAGAGCGCATCGGCATCTTTCGCGGCCGCCACGAACTCATCCTCCGAGCCCGGCGGAATCTCGTAGATCTCGGCGTCGATCGGCGTCAGCGCCTCCATCTCATAGCCATAACCGCCACCGGCGACCGTGAAGCTCGCCCCCGCCGGTGTCGCAATCCTGAATTTGGCCAACGCGCCCTCCCATTTTCCGCAAACTCGCGGCCCGATCTGACCGTCGCTGTGGCGGCTTGTCAATCGCTGGCGGGCGTTAGCCCGCGCTGACGCTTCAATCGAAAATTCCGCGCCCAACTCCTTCTGTATCGTGAGGCGCGTCGAAAAGCCGGTGCAGGAGGTGGCCGGCTTGCGCGTTGGCGATGGGGGAACGGCTTCTCGTTGCTGTCTGTTGACCGGAGGATGCCTATGCGGCGCTGTCCGACAGCCTTCCGGGGCTTTCCGCCATACGCTTGCTCTGGTTGAGCCGCGGGCCGACTGGCCCGCCTGTTATTCCTGTTTTATCAGGCTTGAGATCGTCTCGATGTCGGGACGTCGACGTTATAGCGGTTTTAGCGTCAGTCTGACCTGAGTTCGCGGTCACTGGGCAGACGCGTTAAATCGCCCCTGTTTCGGCAAGGGGTTACGAAGGGCGGATTCCGGGCGTGTGTCTATGGTTGGGTGGGGTCGGGAGCCGGCTCGGCCACCGACATGATCTTCTTGGGCATTGATATACTGAGGGTTTTTAAGATTTCGCCGAGGCTTTCGGGGATTTTCGTGCGCTGAACAATAGCCCGGCCCTGCGCGCGGTAGCGGATCGCCTTGAGGGCGGCGAGTTCGTGCGCGATGCGGGCCCAGGGCTGGATGCAGTGGATCTCGGCGGCACGCTGCATCTGCAGGGCCAGGATGCACAGCTTGACGTGCGCCTCGATGCGGCGCGGCGACCAGTGAAACATCGGGCGCAGTTCGAGGCCGGTCTGCTTCAGCCGGCGGAAGCAGGATTCGATGATCCAGGCGCCCTTGTAGCCCAGGGCGATGTCCTCGGCCGACAGCGTGTCGTCATTGGTAATGACGACGAACTTGCCGTCGAACTTCGCGGCCGCCTTCACCTTGGCCGGATCGAGCCTTGGACGGCCGAGGTAATCCTTGGCGAGGTAGCGGCCATAGCGGCGCGAGGTCAACAGCACACAGGCCGCCTTGGGGTGATCGGCCTCACCTGCGGCGAACCGGTCGAGTTCGGCGGCGAGTTCGTCGAGCACCTGCTCGCGGTGCCGGCGCTGGCGCTCGGCCTCCTGCGGGTTGAGGCAGAGCACGTAGCGCCGGCGGCGTTCGCCGTCACCGACGACCACTTCTTTGACCAGCAGGTTGTCGGCGACCGGCTTGTAGCGACCCGGCCGGGTCAGCACCTCGGCCTCGACCGCGCTCAGCTTGCGCAGCGGTGTCGCCAGGATGTAGCGCCCGAGACCGCGCGATAGCGCCAAAAGATTGGCCGCCGAATACATCCCGGCATCGCCGACAAAGACGCAGCGGCCGAGCCGCCAGGCGCGCAGATCCTCCTTGATCCGGGCCACGGTGGCGACATCGGCGGTGTCGCCCGGCAGCACCCAGGAACGCACAGGCATGCCGTCACGGGTCACCGCCAGCGCGACGATCACCTGCGGCTGGTTGTCCCGACCTTCTTTATTATGGCCACGCCGGCGCAGCGGCGCATAAAGGTGGCCGCCCCATTCGGTGGCCTCGTCATCGGCGGCGTCGATCTCGAAATAGGCCGTCGTCGTGTCGTAGAAGATCAGATCGACATCGAGCCGGAACAGATCGGCCGCCTGCAGAAAGATGTCGCGCTCGATCGTCTCCGACCACACCAAGAGGAAGTCGAGGGCGCGGTAGAGTTGGTCGACAGTCAGCCCCTCGGCCTCCGGCAGGAGCGCGACATCGGGCAGCCAGTTGGTGGCGCAGGCGAGCTTCGAGCCGGGCTGTTCCAATCGCTGCGCTGCCATTGCGAACAGCGCCGTTTCATGCGGTGCGGTCAGTCCAGCGCCCTCGGCGCAGCGCCGGACCGCCGCGCCGATGCCGAGTTCCTCCCACAACTGCCGCGCCGCCAGCACCACGCCCAGTTCGAACACCCGTTCGATTTCGATCTCGGGAAGCGCGGCACTGCCGTCGGCGACCACCTCGCCAGCGTCGAGCACCCGGTTGATGCTCTTGACCAGGCGCTTGAGCCCGTCGCGGTCGACCTCGTCGGCGCGGCCAAAATTGTGCACCACCCGGGCCTCGGCGCGCTTGGCGGCGGCGTTCCAGACGTTCTCGGCGAGGGCGTAATAGGCGACCGTCGAACCGTCTCGGTTACGCCGTTCGGTGATCCGCAGATACATGCCCAGCGAATAGCACCGATCTGACTATTAATCAATGAGAATATCACAAATACGTGTGTCTATGAAATCTCACTGCGCTGAGTTCGACGACGAACCGATATCCCGTCAAATCAGGCACTTGCCTGACGTCGATCGGCCAAAATCTGCCTATCCACCGCGAACTCGGGTCTGACAGGAAGGTCATGGTCAAACCATTGATTTTCCTGACATTATTTGGGATCAGACTTAACTGACCGAAAAACCGCTCTAACCGGCACATCATCCCGCTGCTTGTAATTCCATCTACTTTTTGTTCTTATGTATGTCAAGCGCGTCGCAAAGCGTCGGATGCGCAGCATAGCCCGGCGGGGTGGGCGCCTGTCCCCCTCTCCGGGCATCTGGCCAATGGGTGATCGGCGACTGGCCGGCGCCATCAAGGCAGCGCCGGCTCGATCGGATGCGGGTTTGACGATCGGAGCCTCGGGGTTTCCGAGCCCCTAGCCGTCCGGGCGTCGCGGGGGCGTGAGACGCTGATGTCTATGCCGACCCTCTCGATCAGGGGAGCACCAATCGGCGATAGAGGTGCCAAGTTGCATGACCGAGCACGGGCAAAACCACCGCCAGCCCCAGAAAAAATGGGATCGATCCGATGACCAGCCCGGCTGCGATAAGCAGTCCCCACAACGCCATCGGCCCGGGGTTGGCGAGAACCGCGTGAACCGACGTCGCGACGGCCGTGTCGAGCCCCACGCTGCGATCGAGCAACAGCGGAAACGATATGGCTCCGATCACCAGCACAACGAGAGCGAACAGAAAACCGACCCCGATCCCGACAATGATCATCGCCCATCCGGCACGGGTCATAAACACGCCGTGCACAAACGCACCGATCGACGTCGGCGCCTCGGGCCCGAGTGTCAGCATGTAGATCGCCTCGGCTGCGACCAGCCAAAGCAGGAAGATCGCCACCAAGATCAGGCCCAACAGCACGATTGCCGCGATTGCAGGAGAGCGGACCACCCCGAATGCGTCGGCCCAGCCGATGTCGGCGCCCTGTTCACGCCGGCGGCTCATCTCGTACAGACCGAGAGCCGCAAAGGGACCGACGAGCGCGAAGCCCGAGGCGAGCGGGAACAACAGCGGCAGCAAGCCATAGCCCGAGGCCAAGCGCACCAGGATCAGTCCGACGACGGGATAAATCAGGCACAGGATCACAACATCGGTACGGCTCGCCGCGAAGTCCTCGAGGCCCGCTCTCAGTACCGGTTCGAGGTCGGCAGCGCGAATGCGGGCAACCATCGGTGCCGGTGAGTGCAGATCTGCTTGCGCGCGCCGGACGGCGCGCCCGGCTTGTTCGAGAGCCTCGGCCGCAAGTTTGACCTGATCGACGCTCCATTCGACCGGATTACGGATATTGGACATCTGCGCTGCCCTCCCGAACGATCAGTTCGAAGGCCACCGGCCGCCCGTGACGGCATGCCCATCCGCTCGCCGGCCACGAGCGCACGCGCGACCTGCTTACAACCCAAATATACGCATCTGGGCTACTGAGCGCCATCCCGCCCTGATCCGGGCATTCTCTGCAAACCGCTCAGCGCGACCAGTCGAACTCGACATCCGCCGCGGCGAGCAGATCGGGTCCGCAGCGCTCGGCGATGTGCGCATGCGGGACCGCCGAGGGTTCGACCCGATAGCGGCGACCAAGCTTTGCTGCGTCGTTCGGGTGGAAAATGGCCAAATGTTTGGCGATCAATTCACCGACCCGGCGAGAAAAGGGGCCCGTCTGCTGCTCAATGTATATTATACGCAGCGCGCCGGGGCGGGAGAGTTCGCGGGCTAACCGCTCACCAAGCCAGCGGTCAACCGTCTCCAATCCCCTCATCGGGTCGCCTGTTGCAGGATCGCGGCCATAGAGTCCGTCAAACACATAGAATTCGTCGGGCGGCCGCTGCGAGCCGGCGAGGGCGTCGACTGCCGGCATACCGCCGCCCGAATGCGCGCTCAGAATAAAACGATCGACCTTAAGCTCGCCTGGGATGGCCGCGGCCGCGGCAAAGCGCGCAACAGAATAATCAATCAGCCGGTCGATGCCGCCTCCAAGCATCGCCGGAAAATCGTACCAACTGTAACGGAGCCAATTTCCCCGAGGCAGCAACGCCAATGTCGGGCGAGTCCGGCGCGACAGGTCGAGCCCGCTGCGCGGTACTTTTTCAGACAGGGGCATGGTCTCGCCGGATCGCGAGAACCCGTGCAGATGCACGACCACATCGATATGCGATCCCGACCGCGGGATGGCATTCCACCGAAAAAAGAGATCGGGTTGGGTTCCCGCGTGCCCCCGGAGCACAGGCGTTTCGGCAAGATAGCCCTGCCCGGGTAGGATTGTCTCGGCCGTCAGCGCGATTTTTAGCTCCGGCATCGCCATTCCCCGGGTGCCGCGACTAATTCACAATTAAATGCTTCTGGGAATTGTCGAGGACTAACCCTTGATCGCAAGCCTTAGATTGTTCCTTCGCAATCTCACGGGAAAAGCCGTTGCTAGTGCCTCTAAGCATCATATCGACATCCATTCTTCGCATTTGATCGCTTTGGATCACCGTTTCGGATTACCGCGACGGCTGTCCGGATGTGGCGCCACGCGCCGCCCTCCGTCGTTGGCGCCAGCCGGAAATCTGGTCCAGGTAGAGGTAAACGACAGGAGTCGTGTACAAGGTCAGCCATTGCGAGACGAGGAGTCCGCCGACGATCGCAACGCCGAGCGGCCGCCGAAGCTCCGAGCCCGCACCGCTTTCGATAGCGAGCGGCAGGCCGGCAATCAGTGCGCAAAACGTCGTCATCAGGATCGGGCGAAAGCGCAACAAGCAGGCCTCGTGGATCGCCTCGACCGGAGTTTTGCCCTCGACCCGCTCGGCCTCGATCGCAAAATCGATCATCATGATCGCGTTCTTTTTGACGATGCCCATTAACAGAATGATACCGATGACCGCGATCAGCGTCAGATCGTATCCGAACGCCATCAGGATCAGCAACGCCCCGACCCCGGCCGGCGGTAGCGAGGAGAGGATCGTGATCGGATGGATGAAGCTCTCGTAGAGCACCCCCATGATCACGTAAATCGCGGCGACCGCCGCGGCGATCAGCAGCGGAATGGTCGTCATCGATTGCTCGAAGGCTTGGGCGGTACCCTCAAAGGCGCCGTGCACCGTCGCCGGCACGCCGAGCTTCGTCTGCAGCGCGTCGATCGCGGTGACGGCTTGGCTCAACGCCGCACCCGGCGCGAGATTGAACGACAGCGTCACCGATGGAAACAACCCCTGGTAGTTGATCGTGACCGGCTCGGCCTTGGTGACATAATGCGCCACCGCCGACAGGGGCACCTCGGCGCCGCTGCTGCTCTGCACATAGAGGTCCGCCAACGCCGCGGGTCCCGACTGATATTTTGGTGCGACCTCCAAGATCACCTTTGATTGATAGCTCGGCGAATAGATCGTCGCGATCTGCGCCTGGGCAAACGCATCCTCAAGCGTCGTGTCGATGGCCGACATCGAGAGGCCGAGCTGCGAGGCGGTGTTGCGGTCGACCTCGATTGCCACATTCGGTGCCGCGACCTGCAGATCGGAAGCGACATCGGTCAGGATTTTGAGCTTCTGCATGCCGGCTTCGAGGATCGGCGCCCAATGGTCGAGCTCGGTCGTATTGGTGTCGATCAGGGTGTACTGGTACTGCGCCTGTTCGAGCCGCCCGCCGATATTGATGTCCTGCCCGGCCTGCATAAACACCTTGGCACCGATCACCGCATTGAACTGAGGCCGTAACCGCGCCATGACCTGCTGCACCGGCGGGCGCTGGCTGAATGGCTTCAGCTGGATGAAAACGCGCGCTGTGCTCTCGCTGGCGTTGGGTCCAGTGGCACCCGCGAAGCCGACAACGTGCTCGACCGCCGGGTCGCGCATGACAATGCGTGCGACCTGGTTTTCGATCTTGGCCATCGCCGGGAACGACGTGTCCTGCCGCGCCTGGACCGCACAAAAGATGAACCCGGTATCCTGCTCCGGCAAAAAGCCCTTCGGTATCATCACATAGAGAACGCCGGTCAGCACCATCAGGCCGATCGTCAGCAACAGCATCAGGAAGCGGTGCCGGAAGGCCCATAGTAGGCCGCGGTCGTAGCCGTTACGCAGCCGCTCGAACCCGCGCTCGAACCAGCTTCGCTTATTTCTATCCGGTTCGTTCTGACGGGTCAGAAACTGCGCGCACATCATTGGGGTGAGAGTCAGCGACACGAGCGCCGAAAACAGCAAGGTCAGCGTCACCGTCATCGCAAATTCGTGGAACAGGAGGCCGACCACGCCTGACATGAACAACAGCGGGATAAACACCGCGATCAGCGACAATGTCATCGACACAATCGTAAAGCCGATCTGCGCCGAGCCTTTCAGCGCGGCGTCGAGCGGACGGTCTCCCGCCTCGATATAGCGGACGATGTTTTCGATCATCACGATCGCATCATCGACAAGGAAGCCGACAGCGATGGTCAGCGCCATTAACGATAAGTTGTCGATGCTGTAATTGAGAAAATACATGCCGCTGAAGGTTGCGATGATGACCAGCGGCAGGGTGATGCCGGGAATGATCGTCGCCCACAGCTTGCGCAAGAACAGGAAGATGACGACAATAACGAGAGCGATCGTCAGCACCAGCGTGAACTCGACATCGGAAACCGAGGCGCGGATGTTGACCGAGCGGTCAGAGACGAGATCGACATGCACCGCGCGGGGGATCGAAGCCAGTAGCCGCGGCATCATCGCCTGGATACTGTCGACAACCTGCAGTGTGTTCGCCCCCGGGGTCGTCTCGATCAGCAAGAGTTCGGCTGGGGTCGTTCCGTACCAGCTGCCGGTGAGCGGGTTGACCGAGGAATTGATGACCTTGGCGATGTTCTGCAGCTCGACCGGCGCGCCGTTGCTGTACGCGACGATGACCTTCTTGAACTGTGCGGCATCGAACAGCTGGTCGTTGGTCTGCAGCGGGTAGTTCGCTTGCGGTCCCTGAAGATTGCCCTTCGCCGCATCAAGCGTTGCGTCCGATAGTGCCGTGGCGACCTGAGGCAGGCTGAGGCCGCGCGAAGCGAGCGCCATCGGGTCCACTTGGACGGTGACCGCCGGTTGCTGCTGGCCCGCGATAATGACCTGGCCGACCCCGTTTACCGTCGACAGTTGCTCGGCGAGCATGACATTGGCGTATTGATCGAGCTGATAGAGCGGCATCGCATCGGAGTGAATCGCATAGATCAGCACCGGCGACGCGCGGGATTGGTCTCACGGTAGGTCGGCGGCGTCGGCAGGTTCTTTGGCAGCAGCCCGCCGGCCTCATTGATGGCGGTCTGCACAAACTGCGCGTCGGCGCTGATGTTGGTGTCGAGATCGAATTGCAGCGTGATCGAGGTCGTGCCGGTCCCGCTGGTCGATGACATGAACGACAGGCCCGGGATCGCCGTAAATTCCTCCTCGAGCGGCGTCGCTACGGTTTCGGCCATGGTCTCGGGGCTTGCGCCGGGCAGCTGCGCCGACACCGAAATCGTCGGAAACTGCACATTTGGCAGCGCCGATACCGGCAAGAGCTGGTAGCAGATGATGCCGAACCCGAGTAGCGCCGCCATCAACAGCGCGGTCGCGATGGGCCGGCGGATAAAGGGTTCCGAGATGCTCATTAAGCGCTCACTCGGCAGCCGCGGTCTTTGGCGTCTCGACGGTCACGGTGACGCCCCCGGCGAGCCGGTATTGCCCCGCGGTTACAACCTGCTCACCCGCGTGCAAACCCTTGCCGATGATCGCGAGATTATCTTGCGTCGCCGTCACGGTTACGTTGACGTGGCTCACCTTGTTCGCTGGTCCGATGACGTAAACATAGGGGCCGGTCGGCCCGGTCATCACAGCCTGTGACGGGACCGTGACCACATCTTTTCGGATGAACTCGATGAGCCGCACCGACACCATTTGGTCGGGCCATAGAATCTCGCGGCGGTTGGGGAATGTGGCTTCGAGCGTGATCGTACCGGTCGCCGTGTTTACCTCGTTGTTGATCAAGCTCAGCTTGCCGGTGGCGAGAAGTGTGCCGGCCTGCGAATAGGCTTCGACTGTCAGGGCGCCTTTGGCCTGATTTTCACGGATGGTTTCGAGCTGCGTCTGCGGGACGCTGAAGCCCACGTAAATCGGCTTCATTTGCGTGATCGTTACCAGCGGCGTCACGCCTGCCGCGGTTGCGGTTCCGGTCGTCGATGCCGCCGAGGATTGCTGCGCACTCGCGGCTTGCACGTAATTACCGAGATCGACTTGCAATGCGCCGGTGCGGCCGGCGATCGGCGAGTTGATGTGACAGTAGCGAAGATTGAGCGCGGCATTGGCGACGTTGGCCTCGTCCTGATTGACTGTGCCCTCGTCCTGGCTGACCACATAGCGCTGATCCTCGGCGGTTTGCCTCGCGATCGAGTTCTCGGCTAGGAGCATCTGATAGCGGGCGAGATCGGTCTTGGCCTCGGCCAGCGTCGCTTTGTCGTGGGCGAGCTGGCCTTGCGCCTGCTCGAGCGCTGCCTGATAGGGACGCGGATTGATCAGGAACAGCTTTTGCCCCTTGGCAACTTCATCGCCTTGCTTGAAATAGATGGCCTCAATCCGGCCGTTGACTCGCGGTGTGATATTGACCGTGTCGATCAACTCAACTGTGCCGAGCGCCGGCAGGATCGCCGGTACATTCTGTTGGCTGACCGGCGCTGCCTTGACCGGAACCGCGACCGCGACCGGCGCCGGAGGAGCGGGAGCGAACCGGTCCTTGAATATCTGCCACCCCGCAACTCCCAGCACCACGGCGATGCCGAGAAACAGAGCGATCGCCTTTACCCACCGCAAAATTCGCTTCCCACACATATTGGCCTTCTCCGCCAACAACATGTAGAAACGGAAGTTCGGTAACCCCAGGGCCTCGCGTTTAGGGATGCCCGTGCAGAAATTGCGCGATCATGCCCTTGCGCTCGACGGTCGAACGCAACAGCCGTCTTAAAGGCGCGATCCCGACCAGGCCCGGGTCGTGCGAAATCAGGGCGTCGCAGGTGGTGGGGTACCCAGCGGCGGCGCGACGCCGCCACGCGCAGCCGCAAGGGCAAGCCGATGCGGGGTACTGCCGGGCACGAGCGGCTTGGGCTGGCCCGCATCCGGCGCCCACCCGGCCAAGAAAAAGATTTCGAAGGTCGCCGGGATGCGGCCATCGGGGAGCCCAAAGCGCTCCTGATAGATCGCCGCGGCACGGGCGAGAGTAGCGCGACGGAACATGGTGCGTCGGCGCGCCGAGAGCGCGTTGGTTTCGCCCATCCCCCGCAGGTCGGACATCAGCGCCAGAATACTGGGATAAGTCACGGTGATCGCGTCGGCATCGGCAACCGGCATCGCGAACCCCGTGCGCTGCAACAGCGCTGCGGCATCCGCAAGGTCAACGGTGGGTGAGACTCGCGGGCTCGCTCCCCCCTCTTCGGCAAGTTCAGCCTCGATCAGCGCGGTACGCAACTCTGCCAAAGTGGCGCCGCCCGGCATCGCCGCCAGCAACAGGCCATCCGGCTTCAAGACACGGCGCAGCTGCACCAACGTTCCCGGCAGATCCGCCACCCAGTGAAGCGCTAGCGAACTGATCGCGAGATCAAAGCTGCGATCTCTGAAAGGCAAAAATTCGGGATCGGCAGCGACGGGACTGCCAGCGCTTTTCGTCAGGAACCCAATCGAAGGCTCGAGGGCGACGACTTGCTCGACCCCCGATCGAGTGGCGAGCGCACGCGACAGCGCTCCGCTATGGGCGCCCAAATCCAACACCGCACGAAATGAGCGGGCGATTTGGCTCAGTCGATCGAGCAGGCGGCCGGCAATCTCTTGGTGCAGAAAATCGACGCCACCATGTCGCGCGGCTCGCTCGCGATGGTTTCGCCACGACCGGCGGTCGAACAGCGAAGTCGGGTCGTTTTGGGCGTGTGGCATAGAGCTCTTATCGTGGGGAGGATTGACGCTCCACCGGCTGGTGTTCATGTGTAGTCAATGAGCATGGCAACAAGCCTTCCCACCCGCACCCTTATGCAATTGCGCAGAATCGGGCGCGGGTTGGTGGATGTCGTGCTGCCGGCCCGCTGTCTCGCCTGTGGCCACATCGTCGAGGAGCATGACGCGCTGTGCGGACGCTGCTGGTCGCGCATCATGTTCTTCGCCCCGCCATGGTGCACGAGGTGTGGTCTGCCCTTTCCGCACCCGATGGGCGAAAACGCAGTCTGCGCCGATTGCGCCCGCGAGCGGCGTGCGTGGGACCGGGCTCGATCGGCGATGCGCTACGACAAGAACACGCGCGGTCTGGTGTTGTCGCTAAAACATGCCGATCATACGCATCTGGCGGGCGCCTTCGGCCGATGGATGCTGCGCGTTGGCGGTGAGGTGCTCCGCGACGCCGAGCTGCTGGTCCCGGTGCCGTTGCATTGGACGCGGCTCTTCCATCGCCGCTATAATCAGGCGGCTTTGCTGGCGAAGGCGGTTCGTTCTGCGGGCGGTCCGCCGGTCGCCGTTGACTGTCTCGTCCGGCGCCGCAGAACCCCGTCGCAAGGCCACCTCGGAGTATTGGCTCGCGAGCGTAATGTGCGGGGCGCTTTTGTTGTGCGCCGCCCAGGCGTCGATCGCGAATAGGCGGATTGTCATCGTTGATGACGTGATGACAACGGGATCGACAGTTGACGAATGCGCACGCGCGTTGAAGCGCGCCGGCGCCGCATCAGTCGGGGTTCTCACCCTGGCGCGGGCGCTGCGAGTGGGGACATAATCAAGGCGATCGAGCCTGCGGAAAGGATTAAGCCATGGCTCAGGTTGAGATGTACACGACGATGTTCTGTCCTTACTGCACTCGTGCCCGCACGCTGTTGCGCAACAAGGGAGTCCCGTTTGTCGATATCGACATTCTGGAACAACCGGAACGCCGTGCGGAGATGATCCAACGGGCTGGAGGGCGCTCGACGGTGCCGCAGATCTTTATCGATGGCGCGCATATAGGCGGCTGTGACGACCTGGTTGCTCTCGATCGCGCTGGTGAACTCGATCTCAGACTGGGGCTCAAACAATGACCACCAGCTTCACTGCGGCCTGCATCCAATTTACCGCTGCGCGCGATTATGAGCCGAACATCAGGATCGTCTCGGACCTGGTGCGGCGGGCCCGCGATGCCGGCGCTGATTTCATACTGACTCCGGAAAATACCGGACTGATCGAACCGGTTGGGCGGTTGCGGCGCGAGAAAGCTCGGGACGAGCCAAATCACCCGGTGCTCGCTGCATTGCGCGAGGTCGCACGCGAAACCGGCGTTTGGCTCCTGATCGGTTCAGTTGCGGTCGATATTTCCGGCGAACCTGCGGTACCAGAAGGCGAGCGCCGGTTGGCAAACCGTTCGTATCTGATCAACTCGAGCGGAGCCATTGTCGCCCGTTATGACAAAATTCACATGTTCGATGTCGATCTCGCCAATGGCGAAAGCTATCGCGAGAGCAACGCATTTCGTCCCGGCGGACAGGCTGTGCTCGCTCACCTTCCATGGGGCGTGCTCGGCATGACGGTATGCTATGATTTGCGTTTCCCGCAGCTCTATCGAACCCTCACTCAGGCCGGAGCAGATTTTTTGGCTATCCCCTCGGCATTTACCGTGCCGACCGGCAAAGCCCATTGGCATGTTCTAATTCGGGCGCGGGCGATCGAGAACGGTTGTTTCGTGTTTGCACCAGCGCAATGGGGCGAACACGCTGAGCGCCGACGGACTTACGGCCACTCGCTGATCGTCGATCCATGGGGCGAGTTGCTCGCGGATGGCGGCGAAGAGACCGGGCTCATCACTGCTCGAATCGACCCGTCGCGCATCGCCGAGGTTCGCAGGATGGTACCGTCTTTAAACCATGACCGTCCGTTTGCGAAACCGGAATCTAAAACGCGTGTGTTGGCGGCTGAGTAATCCCCGGCTGCGTTCAACAATCGGGCGCTTCTTAAATTGTAATAAGTGGTATCCGCCGCCGGCCAAGGCTTGACGAAGGCTGCGTCAGTCGTGCACCCCGGGGGCGCGGTGCCACGCAGACGAACGTCCGGGCGACGAGGCCGCACCTGTCGAATGTCGTCGGAGACAAGAAGGTGCCGGCTTCTAAAGCAGGAAACTTGTCAGTACGTTCGTATCGGTCGGAGGCTCCAGATTAGAACTTTATGATCTCCGAATTGCTTATCCTATTAGCCTTGGTGTAGAAGGACGTGAGGAGACACTTGCGATGATCTTGTTCACGTTGCGCTGCTCAAAGGACCATGAATTTGAGGCGTGGTTCCGCGACAGCGAGGCGTTTGCGACGCAACATCTAGCTGGCGAGATTTCGTGTCCGCTGTGCGGCGACACGGCAGTCGAGAAAGCGGTAATGGCTCCTCGTCTTGGCCGGAGCCGTGAGGTAACGCCCGCCGCGGCAATTACCCAAATGCGCGCAGCCCTCGTCGAAATGCGGCGTCAGATCGAAACTCATTGTGATTATGTCGGTCCGCGGTTTGCTGAAGAAGCACGACGAATTCATTATGGCGAAGCCGATCCGCGCGGCATCTATGGTGAGGCGACCGACGCCGAGTCTCGCGAACTTGCCGATGAGGGGGTCAAATTCGGCCAAATCCCTTGGATCCCTCCGACCGATAGCTGATTGAGACGTTCCTTACCTCGCCTCTTGCGTCGCCAGAACGAGATAGTTGACGTCCAGGTTGCGCGAGAGCGTCCAGCCGCGCGACACCGGATCATAGCTGATCCCGGCGATCTCACGTGTTTGCAGCCCGTTGCGGCGCAAGCCGAGAACCATTTCCGAGGGACGGATGAATTTGCGCCAATCATGCGTACCTCGCGGAATCCAGCCGAGGACGAATTCCGCGGCGACAATCCCGAGCGCAAAGGAGATTGGGGTTCGGTTCAAAGTCGATAGGATTGCGGCCCCGCCCGGGGCTAGGAGCAAGCCCAGCGATCGCCAGAACGCGTCGCGATCGGCAAGGTGTTCCATCACCTCGAGCGCCAGCACAGCGTCAAATTGCTTACCGGAAGCGGCCAACGACTCAGCGGTTGCTATTCGATAATCGATCGATACACCGCCCGTGTGCGCGTGCTCGCATGCTGCGGCGATTGCTTCAGCTCCGGCATCGATTCCGGTAACAGTGAAGCCGAGACGAGCCATCGGCTCGGCTAAAAGCCCACCGCCGCATCCGACATCGAGCAAGCGAAGCCCGGCAAACGGCTGCATCGAATTGGGACTTCGACTAAAATGCGACAGCAGCCGAGATCTGATAAAGCCGAGCCGAATCGGGTTCACCCGGTGCAGCGCGCCAAAGCTCCCATCCGGGTTCCACCAGGAAGCAGCCTCGAGCTCAAAGCGGTCCACCTCGGCTGAGATCTATCGTGCCGTCATACTCTCGCGATCGCTGCAGGGTGCTCAACTTAAATCCATGAACTGGATGGCCGAAACTCGCGCTTAGGAGTATGTGCTTGTCGGTGGAGCACGGCAATCATCTGGTCGGTATCTAAACCCATATGGCGCGCCTCGTTCAGAAGTTCGGCGGCACATCGCTCGCCGACGTCGAAAAAATCAAAAGAGTTGCGCTTCGCGTCGCTCGCGAGGTCGAGCGCGGCCATGACGTGGCGGTTGTCGTGTCGGCGATGGCGGGCGTCACAGATCGCCTAGTCGGCTGGACGCGCGAGACCAGCCGGTTGCACGATGCGCAGGAATATGACGTGGTCGTCTCCTCTGGTGAGCAGGTTACCGCCGGCCTGTTAGCGTTGGCGCTGCAGAATGTCGGGGTCGATGCGCGCTCCTGGCTCGGTTGGCAGATCCCGATCCGCACCGATGATGTTCATGGCAAGGCACGCATCCGGTCGATCGAGGTCTCCGA
The DNA here is from genome assembly GCA_963846635.1 of uncultured Alphaproteobacteria bacterium. Taxonomy (GTDB): domain Bacteria; phylum Pseudomonadota; class Alphaproteobacteria; order ATCC43930; family CGMCC-115725; genus AP-15. The sequence goes on from CAWJXM010000055.1 coordinate 23,709, forward strand.
CCTTAAACGGCAGTTGAATTGCGGGCAGGTAGCGGTAGTCGCTGGCTTTCAGGGCATCGGACCTGACGGACGTGTAACAACTCTGGGCCGCGGCGGCTCGGATACCTCCGCCGTCGCACTCGCCGCGGCACTCAAGGCCGAGAGATGCGATATTTTCACTGATGTCGACGGGGTTTACACCAGTGACCCCCGGATAGTTGCAAGAGCCCGCAAGCTCGATAAAATAACTTACGAAGAAATGTTGGAAATGGCTTCTCAGGGCGCGAAAGTATTACAGACCCGCTCGGTCGAGATGGCGATGAATCATCGCGTAAGGGTTCAAGTATTGTCCAGCTTTGTTGATGCCCCGGGTACGCTCGTGGTCGACGAGGACGAGATCGTGGAACAACAGGTGGTAAGCGGCATCGCCTATAGCCGCGACGAGGCGAAGATCACTGTGCAGAAAGTGGCGGATCGACCAGGTGTTGCGGCGGCCATTTTTGGCCCACTCGCCGCTAGCGCAATCAATGTCGATATGATCGTGCAAAATGTGTCGGAGGACGGTCTCGCCGATCTGACCTTTACCGTCGCACGCGCCGATCTGGATCGGGCCGTCGCGGTTCTGGAGGAAAAACGAGCGACACTTGGGTTTGCTGCGCTCAAACCTGATTCAAACGTTGTAAAAATTTCGGTGATCGGGGTTGGCATGCGGAGCCATGCCGGTGTGGCTCAACAGATGTTTCAAACCCTGTCCGAAAAGGGGATCAATATACAAGTGATTTCGACTTCGGAAATCAAGGTTAGCGTGCTAATTGCCGCCGAATATACCGAGCTCGCTTTACGGGCGCTGCACACTGCGTATGGGCTCGACGCCAAAGAATGATCGAGGTCGGCAACCTATACAGATCTGCCGAGAGCACAGAGGCCGCCGAAAGAATAGAGAGCGCTGCGGTCGACCGCTGCCGTGACCGCCTCGACCGACTTTGGGCACGTGGGCGTGGTGTGCTTGGCTGCGAGCTGGCGATCATGGGGGGCGCAATGACCTGGGTTTCCGAGCGAAATTTGGTGTCGGCGATCTCCAATGCGGGCGGTTTTGGTGTCATCGCTTCCGGATCGATGTCCCCTGAGTTACTCTCTGCCGAAATTGCGGCTGTGCGAGCGCTAACCGAGCGGCCATTCGGTGTCAACCTGATCACCCTAAACCCGCATCTTTACGATCTGATCGAGGTCTGCGCACACCATCGCGTGAGTCATGTGGTTCTGGCCGGCGGATTACCCAGCGCGGACGCTATGCGCCGAATCAAAAGCAAGGGTGCGCGCGTTTTCTGTTTTGCCTCCGCGCTGGGATTCGCACGCAAGCTGGTGCGAATGGGCGCCGATGCGATTGTAATCGAGGGTAATGAAGCCGGCGGTCACATCGGCCCGGTCTCGACCGGAGTCCTAGCTCAGGAAATCCTGCCGCATTTGAGCGACGTTCCAGTATTCGTTGCTGGCGGAATTGGGCGCGGGGAGGCGGTCCTAGCGTATGTCGAAATGGGCGCGGCCGGGGTTCAACTCGGAACCCGCTTCGTATGCGCCCGGGAGTCGATTGCGCATCCTCGCTTCAAACAGGCTTTCATCCGCGCGGCAGCACGTGATGCGGTGCCCTCATTGCAGCTCGATCCGCGTTTCCCGGTAATTCCAGTTCGTGCCCTTGCAAACCCGGCAACAGAGCGTTTTTTAGCCGTCCAGCGGGAGGTTATCGAACGATATCTTTGTGGTGAGCTATCCCAAAGGGCCGCGCAGCTCGAGATCGAGCACTTTTGGGCGGGTGCCTTGCGCCGGGCGGTGATCGACGGCGATATCGAAGCGGGCTCCTTGATGGCTGGTCAAAGCGTCGGATTCGTCATCCGAGAACAGACCGCAGCAGAAATACTTCAAGAGCTTGTGAAACAAGCCCTTGCAGTGCTCTCCATGCGCAGCCAGCCGGAAGAGCATACGACTTATTTGTGAGGGCTTCGTCCGAGCAGCGGAACGCGATCAAATGAAGGAGGCCCCAGGCATCGTCAGCGGCACCCGTCGTCTGCTGCGTCGGCTTCGTGACACAATGGCGGGCTCGGGAACGGCACAAGAGCGGCTTGATCGTATCGTTCGCATCGTCGCGGCGGAGATGGTCGCTGAGGTGTGCTCCGCGTACATCATGCGAGCGGGCGAAGTGCTAGAACTTTTCGCCACCGAAGGGTTGCGGCCAGAGGCTATCCATCGCACACGGTTGCGTGTCGGTGAAGGCCTGGTTGGATTAATAGCTGCCACAGCCCGACCGCTGGCGCTAGACGATGCGCAGGCACACCCCGGCTTTGCTTATCGGCCCGAGACTGGTGAGGAGATCTATCACTCCTTCATGGGCGTGCCGATCTTGCGCGGCGGCCGAGTGCTCGGCGTGCTCGTCATTCAGAACCGCGCCACCCGCCATTACGACGAGGACGAAATCGAGGTGCTGCAGACGATCGCAATGATCGTTGCAGAGTTGGCAGCCGGAGGCGAACTTGTCAGTCCACGCGAGATAGCCGAGAGCCGCACAGCTGGAATGTTGCCCGTCCGGCTCGTCGGCATTCGGCTCAATCCTGGGCTGGCAATCGGGCCTGCGGTATTGCACGAACCACCGCTGCAGATCCGCCAGGTTGTTTCGGAAGATGTCCCAGCCGAGATCGAACGGCTGCGCGAGGCGGTGGCAGCCATGCGCGACGCCATCGATCAGCTTGTCCTAGACAGTCGCGGACTCGGCGCCGGAGAGCACCGCGATATCCTCGAAACCTATCGCATGTTTGCGGCTGACCGAGGCTGGGTATCTCGCATCGCCGATGCGATCCGGGGCGGCCTCACAGCGGCAGCAGCGGTTCAGAAAATCCGCGACGAGACTAGCCAACGAATGCTGCAGGCGAGCGACCCTTATCTACGCGAACGGCTGGTTGATCTCGAAGACCTTGCCAACCGCCTTCAGCGACACCTCTCAAAACATATTCCGGAAGTGACGTTCAACGAACTCCCGCATGAATTCATTCTCGTCGCACGGACCTTGGGGCCGGCGGAACTGATGGATTATTCCCATCGCCGCATAGCGGGACTGGTGCTCGAGGAAGGCTCGCCAACGGCGCATGTGGCAATCGTCGCCCGAGCACTAGAAATACCGGTGGTCGGCCGGGTAGAGAACGCGACAGATCGCATCGAGGCTGGCGATATTGTCATCGTGGATGGTGAGCACGCGCAGATCCTGATCCGACCAAGCGAAGACATCAGGCAATCAACCACCGCGACAATCGAGGCACGAACACGCCGGCGCGCATTCCATGAGAGCCTGAGTTCCGCCCCAGCCGTAACCCGCGACGGCATCGGCATCAGGCTTATGCTGAATGCCGGTCTGCTGATCGACATGGCTCAATTGACCTCGACCGGCGCCGAGGGTGTCGGGCTGTTTCGCACCGAATTGCCGCTGATGGTGCGCGACAGCTTCCCCGCGGTCGATGATCAGACCGAGTTTTATCGGCGTGTGTTCGAGTACGCAGGGGAGCGCCCGGTGGTGTTTCGCACGCTCGATATCGGCGGCGACAAACTCTTGCCTTATCTGCCGCATATTGCAGAAGAAAACCCCGCGATGGGATGGCGGGCGATCCGGATCGGGCTCGATCGCCCGGCAATGCTGCGCGAACAATTGCGCGCGCTGATCCGGGCTGCCGAAGGTCGCCATTTGAGGGTAAAATTCCCCATGGTTGCGGAGTTGCCCGAATTTGAACGCGCTCGCGCCTTACTGAATATGGAGCTGGCCCGTGCAAATGATGAAGGCCGGATGCTGCCGGCCTCGGTCGAGATCGGTGTAATGCTTGAGGTGCCGGCGCTATTATGGCAGCTCTCCGAGCTATGCGAGCGGGTCGATTTTCTATCGATCGGCACTAACGATCTGATGCAATTTCTGTTCGCCTGCGACCGCGGCAACCCGCGGCTAGCCGATCGGTACGATCCGTTGTCGGCACCGGTGCTGAGGCTGTTGCGCGAAGTCGTCACCCAGGCGAACGCATCGTCCGTACCGCTTAGCATGTGCGGTGACATGGCCGCCAATCCGCTCGAAGCGATGGTCTTGATCGCACTTGGATTTCGCACGTTGTCGATGCCGGGAGCGGCGATTGGTCCGCTCAAGGCGATGATCCGCAGCCTCGATTTGGGCGCGCTTGCCGACTATGTGAATGAAATCAGCGCGCGTCCGGATCACTCGCTGAAGTCCAAATTCGAAGCTTATGCCCGAGATCATCTGATTGCGTTGTGAGATCCAGAACGGACAAAGGTCGATGAGCCCATCGCAGCTATTCGGTTCCCAATCGAATGCATTAGAAATGCGGGCAGGAACTGCCGCGGCCTCGCTAATATCGTGCATGGTAAATTAATCCTGGCTGTCGGCACGACGGGCGACCTTCGCCAACTCGCCCTCAGCCCGCGCCGCTCAGTGGAGCATAACGACCGGTTAATCCCGCCGATTTTGTTCGGGTACCTTTCGCGCGCCGTCCAAAAACTCTATATGCCGAGATGATCGAGCGAGCGAGGTCGAGGATGAGCGTCAGGCCGTATCGTGATATTCACCGACGCAAATGCCGAAAAATTTACGTAGGGAAGGTGCCGGTCGGCGGCGATGCACCAATCACGGTGCAGTCAATGACCAATACGGTCACCAGCGACGTGAAAGCCACGATCGCGCAGGTTCAGGCGCTCGAACAGGCTGGGGCCGATATCGTTCGCGTGTCATGCCCCGACCAGGACTCTGCCTTGGCGCTTAAGGAAATTGTGCGCCATGCGACGGTGCCGATCGTTGCCGATATCCATTTCCACTACAGGCGCGCAATCGAAGCCGCCGAAAGTGGCGCTGCCTGCCTGCGCATCAATCCGGGCAATATCGGATCGCCCGCTCGGGTCCGCGAGGTCATCAAGGCGGCCAAGGACCATGGCTGTTCGATGCGGATCGGTGTCAATGCCGGATCACTTGAGCGCGACCTCCTCGAACGCTACGGCGAGCCCTGCCCGGGGGCCATGGTTGAGAGCGCGCTGAACCACGCCAAAATTCTCGAGGATAACGATTTCTTCGAGTTCAAGATTTCCTGCAAGGCCTCGGATGTGTTTCTGGCTGTTGCCGCCTACCAGCAGCTTGCCGAAGCCTGCGATTATCCTCTGCATCTTGGAATTACCGAGGCCGGCGGCTTGCGCAGCGGCACTATCAAATCATCGATTGGCCTCGGAATGCTGCTTTGGTCCGGCATCGGCGACACAATTCGCATCTCTCTCTCGGCTGACCCCGTCGAAGAGGTGAAAGCCGGCTTCGAAATCCTGAAATCGCTCAATCTGCGACGTCGCGGGGTCACCGTCATTTCTTGCCCCTCCTGCGCGCGGCAGCAATTCGAGGTCATCAAGACGGTCGAGCGGCTCGAGGAAAGGCTCGCTCATATCACTACGCCGCTTACCGTGTCGGTGATCGGTTGCGTCGTAAACGGCCCTGGCGAGGCGCGTGAAACAGACATCGGTTTTACCGGTGGCGGCAATGGCACCCATCAAGTGTACATCAACGGTGTTGACGGACCACCGCCTAAAGGATGCGGACATCGTCGATCATCTCGTCGAACTGGTCGAGAAGAAGGCGGCGGAGATCGAGGCGCAGCGCAGCGCTCCCGAGCCGATCCCTACTTTAGTGTAATAACGGAGGGCCTCGCGTAACGGCGCGAGGCGCGCGGAGAATTCGCGGATGAGGCTTTTGCAACCGGCACGCGGCACTCAGGATCTGTTGCCCGAGGCGGCGCGCCGGCATCGGCACGTCACGGAAACCGCGCGCGCTGTTGCCGGACTTTATGGCTTTGTCGAGATCGCAACCCCGATCTTTGAGTTTACGGAAGTATTCGCTCGTCCGATTGGCGAGAGTAGCGACATAGTCGCTAAGGAGATGTATACCTTCACCGATCGGGGTGGTGAACATTTAACTCTAAGACCTGAGAATACCGCGGGGGTCGTGCGGGCTGTTCTGTCAAATGGCCTGGCTCAAAGCACGCCGCTCAAATTCTTTTATGATGGGCCGATGTTTCGTTACGAACGGCCACAGAAAGGGCGTTTTCGTCAGTTTCACCAAGTCGGCGTCGAGCTTCTCGGGGTCGCGCACCCGCAGGCCGACATCGAGATCATTGCACTCGGTCAGCGCGTTCTGCGGGAACTCGGGATCAGTGACCGGATCGTTCTCAAGCTTAATACACTCGGGGATCCGCAGAGCCGAGCGGCCTATCGGGCTGCACTCGTATCGTATTTCCTGTCCCGCCGAACGGAGTTGTCTGAAGACAGCTGGCGGCGGCTAGACGCCAACCCACTGCGCATTCTCAATTCGAAGGATCCCGGCGATATCCGGATCAACGCCGACGCGCCCTCTTTTGAGGATTACCTGAGTGACGCCTCGCGCTTGTTCTTCGACAAGGTATGCGATGGGCTCGAGCGAAGCTTGCACCTCAGCTTCGAGTTGGACCGTCGCTTGGTACGCGGTCTCGATTACTACACACACACGGTATTCGAGTTCGTCACGAGCGATCTTGGCGCGCAGGGTGCCGTCCTGGCGGGGGGGCGCTACGATGGACTGGTTGAACTGATGGGTGGGCCCCCGATCGCTGGTGTTGGCTGGGCAGCGGGTATCGAGCGGCTCGCGCTGATGATCGCCGAGCCGCCGCCGCCTCGCCGGCCGGTGGCGGTCGTGCCGATCGGCGAGCGGGGCGAAGCTGTAGCTTTGGTTCTTTCGGAGATGATCCGGAGCTGGGGTTTGCCTGTGGAGCTCGGTTATTCGGGGAACCTCAGTCGACGAATGCGTGCCGCTGATCGCGCCAGAGCGCGACTGGCAATTCTCATCGGCGATGATGAGCTGGATCGCAGGATCGTAAAACTTCGTGACTTGGATGATGGTCGACAAGAAGAGATCGATGCCCCTCTGGAAAACATCTTGCCAGGCGATTTCGCGCTAGGCGGACTGCGCGATCGTTTGCATAAGGTCGATTGCTGAGAGCGTTATGGACGCCGGTCTCGAATCCCATTTACAGCAGCTCCTTCGGCGCCACGCTGAGTTGCGCGCTGCCCTTAGCGGCAGCGGACTGGGTGGGCCCGAATTTGCCAAGCTGTCGAAAGAATATAGCGAGCTCAGCCCGATCGTCGAAGAAGTAGATGCGCTTGGGCGGGCACGAGAGGAGCTTGCGTCTTTAACGGAAATTGCACGCACGGCCGAGGATGCTGATCTGAGAGCACTGGCGGAGGAGGAACTGCGCTCGTTGCGCGACCGGCTTCCCGAGCTTGAAACCAGAATCAGGCTGAGCCTCCTGCCCAAGGATGCGGATGACGAGCGCAACGCGATCCTGGAGGTTCGCGCCGGCACTGGCGGCGAGGAAGCGGCGCTGTTCGCGGCCGAGCTTTTCCGTATGTACCAACGATATGCGATGGTGCACGGCTGGCGGTTTGAGGTGCTCAACCTATCAGAAACCGGCCTTGGCGGCATCAAGGAGGCGGGGGCGTTGATCGCGGGACGTGGCGCGTTCGCGCGATTGAAATTCAAGTCGGGCGTCCATCGTGTGCAACGAGTGCCGGAAACGGAGGCGGGCGGACGCATCCACACCTCGGCCGCCACTGTCGCCGTATTGCCCGAGGCGGAAGAAGTCGATGTGAAGATCGATGAAAAGGACCTGCGCATCGATGTTTTCCGCGCCAGCGGGCCGGGAGGCCAATCGGTCAACACGACCGACAGCGCCGTACGAATAACCCATATACCGACCGGCCTCGTCGTCATTCAGCAGGACGAGAAATCGCAGCACAAAAACAAGGCGCGGGCCATGAAGGTGCTGCGATCGCAACTCTATGAAATGGAGAGACAGGCCCGCGACAGCGCCCGCGCCGCCGAGCGGAAGAGCCAGGTCGGTACCGGCGACCGGTCGGAGCGCATTCGCACCTACAATTTTCCCCAAGGACGGGTGACGGATCACCGAATCAACCTCACCCTATATAAAATTGACAAGGTGATGTCAGCGGAAGCGCTGGACGAAATTATCGACGCAATCCTCGCTGAGGATCAGGCGGCCAGACTAGCTGCGGTGGAGGCTTAGTTTCAGAGGTGGGGGACTCCGTCGGATCGATTGTTGCTGAGGCCGCCGTGTCGTTGGCCAAGGCCGGTTGTGATGAGCCCCGCCGTCGCGCGCGCCAACTCATGGCGGGCGCTCTCGACCTAAGCGCGGCCGAGTTGCTGATGCGCGGCGAGCATCGGCTCGAAAGGGCGCAGGTTCAGCAACTGCGCAATTTTATCGTACGGATGGCAGCGGGTGAGCCGCTCAGCCGCATCCTGGGGAGGCGCGAGTTCTGGGGACTCGATTTTGAATTGTCACCGGATACACTCGACCCGCGACCGGATAGCGAAATCCTCATAGAGGCGGTGCTCACGCGAGTGGACCGGAGTGCTCCGCTGCGGGTACTTGATCTCGGGACCGGGTCAGGCTGCCTGCTGCTTGCGCTTCTCTCCGAACTGCCCATCGCCACCGGCATTGGCGTGGACATCTCGGAAGGAGCAGTAGCGACCGCCCGGCGGAATGCCGAATCGTTAAGGCTAGCCGGCCGCAGCGGCTTTTTCGTCGGGGACTGGGGTTACGCGATTGCACAACAATTCGATGTTGTTGTTGCCAACCCTCCCTATATCGCAACCTCGGCGCTCGACGATCTGCCGCAGGAGGTCAGGTGCTATGATCCGCCGCGGGCACTCGATGGGGGCAACCGAGGTCTGGCGGCCTATCCACGCATCATCGCGCTGTTGCCCGCGCTGCTGGCGCCGTCCGGGCTCTTCGTTGCCGAGATCGGAAGCCGTCAAGCTACTGATGTGGTGGGGCTTCTTGAGGACCACGCTTTCACTTGTGAAGCGGTCGAGCGCGATCTGAGCGGAATCGAGCGGTGTATCGTGGCACGGTATACCGCGAGCCAACACTAAAACGGGCTGGCACGGACAGAAAAAACTTGGAATGCGTAGCCATCATGTCCTAGGTTGGCGGGGCCGAAAGTACGACGTTGCGTAGGCATGGAATCGGCAGGTGCATCAAACGCCCTGCTTGAGATCGTTGGAGGGGACGATGAGCCCTCCGATCGGATCAGGATCCGACAGTTTCCACCACGATCAGTAGGTGTCATGAGACCAGGCCCAAACAAGCGATCGCGCGGTCGCAATAATGGGAATAACCCGCATCACAACCGACCGCGGCTGCCACATCGTGTTCAGACCTTTGATAGCAACGGTCCGAATGTGAAAATTCGGGGCAACGCCTATCAGGTTTTTGAACGTTACGTCGCTCTGGCACGAGAAGCTGCCGCTAGCGGTGACCGGATCGCGGCGGAAAACTTTTACCAACATGCCGAACATTACTTCCGGGTAATGAACGCAAACGGCGAGGGAAACCCGCATGCTGCGTCTCGGGGCATGACCCCCGCCGACGTTGAAACGAGTGAGCCCGAGCCGGGTCACGGTGTCAGCGACTATGATTCGCCTCAAGCGTCCCTGCCGATACTCCCCGGTGAGGATCAGCCGCCTAGCGTTTGATTGAAAGAGCGCCGCTGCAGGCCTCAAAGCGTCAGCCATTAGCGGCGGCAAATAATAAGGCGGGTTGCGTGTCTTCTTCCTGGCGCCATATAGGGCGGCAGAGGGATCGCGACCGTCGCCGCTCAGGGGCGTCGCGGCCGGCTCGTTGGAGTGGGTCATGGACATCGAAAAATACACCGAGAGGGCGAAGGGATTTATCCAGGCGGCACAGTCGCTCGCGTTGCGCCGGGGTCACCAGCGTTTGACGCCCGAGCATCTTCTGCTGGTGTTGCTGGAGGACAAGGAAGGCCTCGCCGCCAACCTGATTCGCGCGGCGCAGGGCGACCCCCGCCTCGTCCTAAGCGCAGTTGAAACTGAGCTTGGTAAATTGCCGCGGGTCGAGGGATCGGGCGCAGGCCAAGTTTATTTGTCACCCGAGATTGCCAGGTTATTTGAACAAGCCGAGCAGATCGCAGAAAAGGCTGGGGACAGCTTTGTCACGGTCGAGCGGTTACTGCTGGCGCTGACCCTGGCTAAAGAATCTGCCGCTGGCAGAGCTCTCGCCGCTGGCGGCATCACGCCACAGAAACTCAACAATGCGATCGAAGAATTGCGCAAGGGCAGAAAAGCTGACAGCCCGTCGGCAGAAGAGGGTTACGACGCGCTGAAGAAATACGCCCGAGATCTGACCGAAATGGCCCGTGACGGGAAGCTCGATCCGGTCATTGGTCGCGATGAAGAGATCCGCCGCACGATCCAGGTGTTGTCACGGCGAACCAAAAACAATCCGGTTCTGATCGGCGAGCCTGGGGTGGGCAAGACTGCTATCGTCGAGGGTTTAGCGCTGCGCATTGTCAATGGCGACGTGCCGGAGGGTTTGAAGGACAAGCGGTTGCTGGCGCTCGACCTTGGGGCAATGATTGCTGGCTCAAAGTTCCGCGGAGAATTCGAGGAGCGTCTGAAAGCCGTATTGACCGAAATCACAGCAGCGGCCGGCGAAATCATCCTTTTTATCGATGAACTGCATACTCTTGTGGGTGCCGGGAAGGCCGAAGGAGCGATGGACGCCTCCAACATGCTGAAGCCGGCCCTCGCCCGCGGCGAATTACATTGCGTCGGTGCTACAACTCTCGATGAATATCGAAAAAACATCGAGAAGGACGCAGCACTCGCCCGTCGTTTCCAGCCCGTATTTGTCAACGAGCCGTCGGTTGAGGACACAATCTCGATACTTCGCGGGATCAAGGAAAAATACGAGCTCCACCATGGCGTTCGTATTACTGATGGTGCCATTGTGGCGGCTGCGACGTTGTCGAACCGCTACATCAGCGACCGATTTCTGCCCGACAAAGCCATCGATCTGATGGACGAGGCCGCCTCACGTCTGCGCATGGAGGTTGATTCCAAGCCCGAGGCGATCGATGAATTGGATCGGCGCATCGTCCAGCTCAAGATCGAGCAGGAAGCGTTGAAAAAGGAAAACGACGCTGCCTCCCGAGATCGCCTAGAAAAATTGGTCAAGGAGTTGCAAGAACTCGAGCAGCGGTCAGCTGAGTTGACGGCGCAGTGGCGCGCCGAAAAGGAAAAGCTTGCCGGAGCGCAAAAACTCAAGGAGCAGCTAGATCAAGCCAGGGCCGAATTGGAGACGGCGCAGCGCCGAGGTGATTGGAGCCGGGCTGGGGAGTTGACCTATGGCGTTATCCCCGACTTGGAGCGACGGCTGAAGGATATCGAGGCGTCGGAAGCCGGGCGCATGCTTGAGGAGGCCGTCACCGAAGAACATATCGCAGCGGTCGTGTCGCGTTGGACCGGTATTCCCGTCGACAAAATGTTGTCGAGCGAACGTGATAAGCTTCTTCATATGGAGAGCGCGTTAAAGCGTCGTGTTGTCGGACAAGACGAGGCGGTTGCCGCGGTCTCAAATGCGATCCGCCGCGCCCGCGCGGGTTTGCAAGATCCGAACCGGCCGATGGGATCGTTCCTGTTTCTCGGACCGACCGGGGTTGGCAAGACCGAGTTGACGCGCGCGCTCGCTGAGTTTCTGTTTGACGACGAAAGCGCGATGGTGCGCATCGACATGTCCGAATACATGGAGAAGCACTCGGTCGCGCGGCTGATCGGTGCTCCGCCCGGCTATGTCGGCTATGAGGAGGGCGGCAGTCTGACCGAGGCGGTCCGTCGCCGACCGTATCAGGTCATCCTGTTTGATGAGGTCGAAAAGGCCCATCCAGACGTCTTCAACGTCTTATTGCAGGTGCTCGATGACGGCCGGTTAACCGATGGCCAGGGCCGCACCGTCGACTTCCGCAACACCCTAATCATCCTGACGTCAAATCTCGGGAGTGAGGCGCTTGCCCGCCTGCCGGAGCGAGCGGACGTGTCGGTCGCTCGAGAAGCAGTGATGGACGCGGTACGCGCTGCCTTCCGACCCGAATTCTTGAACCGGCTCGATGAAATCCTGTTGTTCCGGAGATTGTCGCGGGACGACATGAAAGGGATTGTTGCAATCCAGGTCGAGCGGCTCCGGAAACTGCTCGCCGACCGTAAGATAACGCTCGAACTCGATGCCGCAGCCATGGCATGGTTGGCAAATGCCGGCTATGATCCTGTCTACGGAGCGAGGCCGCTAAAGCGCGTGATCCAGCGCGAATTGCAAAATCCGTTAGCACAGTCGATTCTCCAAGGGCACATTCCGGACGGTTCGGTCGTACACGTCAGCGCCAGTGACACTGGCCTTGTGATCGAAGAGGAGCCAAAAGCCGAGGCCGCCTGAGCACCAGGCAAGTTCTGCTCAACCTTCCTGATCGGTGCCTACGATAAGGTGACACTCCAGCACATCCGTCCGAGGAATTCTCAAGGTCTCGGGCGGATTTAGCTGACGTAATACTAGCGTGTCGCCATCCCAGCCGACAAACTGCTTAATAAGTACCGCTTGGCCTTGCTTGTACACCACCACGTCCCGCCCACGGGTTGGCGGTTTGAACGGGTTGACGTGCAATAGCCAACCCGGCTCGTAGCGCGGTTCCATGCTGTCACCGACCATGTAGATTGCATAAGCTGCGCGGACACCATTCAGGTTCGATGGGCGTGAGGTATAGCCGATCGGACCATCTTCGAGAAACATGGCCTGGTCAGTGCCGCCGCGCCCGGCACTTTTGATCGGGATCAGATCCGCTTGGTTGCCTGTGTTAGAGGTTGACGCCGAACGCGGACGGCCGCGTCCGGCTCGCGACATATCCGCGGCCGGAGGCGAACCCGTCTCAGCCACCGCGCGGCGAAGGACATCGTCCGGACTTACGCCGAGAAAGGCTGCAATCTGCACGGTTTCAAGTTGTTTCATTTGACGCTCGCCTTTGAGCATGCGGGAGACCGCTGACGGGGCGAGGCGCAAGTGGCGCGCTAGATCGGCCTGGGTAGCGCCGATCCTTTCGAGAGCCTGATTAAACCAGCCGGTGTCCATAAGTGCTTATTTCGCATTTCTATATTGACAATTGTTATTCGCATGGTATCATCTTGATGCGATGAGAACAAGCACATTTCGTTGGCTGAACGGCGGGTTTGTTGGAGGATCAGTCGATGCGGTTTCGAGCTGACCACGAGGATCGAAATCCCGGTTGCGCTTACCTGCTGGGCGAGAATGCGGAACGTCGGCGTTGTGACGCGCCGCGGCGCCCAGGTTCACCCTATTGCCTTAATCATCACTCTCTATGCCATGTCCGATGCGGTACGACCGAGGAAGTCGAGCGCCTGCGCGAAGTCGAGGCCCTGGCAAACGCGGTGGGCGGACGCAAGGGAGGCAATGCCAGTGGACCGTCGCGATATTTTCTAAGGCGACTTGAGCACGCGGTGCGAGATTTTTGACGACCGGTTTGTTCATGATTTGTTTCAAGGAACAAGGCATGGCACGACGAAGTTTGCCTCCAAAAACTACTTTGCTCGCGCCCGCAGTTGACCTCGGACCGACCGAGGAACGTCGGCACCACGCCACAATCGAGCGAGTGGCGCGTCCGATAAGCGATGAGGCAGGGCGATCGGCGCGCCCCTACCGTGCCATCGATACACTGGTGGCAATGGAGCGGCGCGGGACGATCACCGCCAGCATGCGCCAGGCCGCAGAAGACTTTCGTGCACGGTTTGTCGCCGCGCAACTCGACCCGCTTCGCGCCCTCGACTATTCACGACTTAGGGATGGCGAAAGAGGGCGGGGCAATTCAGCTGTGCCAGCGGCGCTGCGTACGGAAAGCGCTCGTGAAGATGTTTGGCGAGCGATTGTCGCTCTCGGTGGTCCTGGTTCTCCAGGCGGGTCGTGTGTGTGGCACGTCGTCGGCTGGGAACGCTCGATCAAGGAATGGGCGCTTGAGCAGGGATGGAACGGTCGTCGGATCAGCCAGGAAGCAGCTTCGGGCATCTTGGTCGCCGCTCTTGGCGCCCTCGAAGCACATTACCGGTGGCCACGAGCATTGTGAAACTAGAATTTCGCAATTGACAAATCCGGATCGATTTGGTAAAAGATGCGTAGATTGGAAAGGTTGGTGCCGAGCGTTCTTAAGAGATCGCATCTACAGATGCCAGCCCATATTTGCTAGGGCGATCCGCGTCCCTACATCTCAGCACCGGGGCTTCCGGATTCCAATAGGTCCGACAAGTCGGGCGTGCAGCTTTAGCAGAGTTCTTGCGCAAAGCAGCGTTCTCTGCTGCTCAAGCTGAATAATTACATAAAACATGTTGTCACGCATTCCAAACCAACGGGATACGCGATCAGCCAACCTTGCGGAGGGCACGTGAAGTGCCTGCACGCCAGTTGGCTCGCTTCACTGCCCGAGGCCCTCAGAAACAGCTTAATCGACTCGCTGAAACCAGGCCAAGCTCTTGCTCTACTATACGATTGGCTTTTCTGGGCTCGTCCCAATCAGTTACCGCCCGCAGGGGATTGGCGGGTGTGGTTGCTGCTCGCCGGTCGCGGGTTCGGTAAAACGCGAACCGGAGCCGAACTCATCCGCTCCCGGGTTGCGGCGCGAAGTGCGCGCCGATTAGCCCTGGTGGCACCGACTGCCGCTGACGCTCGGGATGTAATGATTGAAGGAGAGAGCGGCATTCTGGCGGTTTCACCCCACTGGGATAGGCCCAGTTACGAGCCATCCAAACGTCGACTGACCTGGCGCAACGGAGCTATTGCGACCTTTTACAGCGCGGACGAGCCAGAACGACTGCGCGGCCCACAGCACGATGCGGCTTGGTGTGACGAACTTGGCAGCTGGCGCTATCCGGAAGCATGGGACATGCTGATGTTTGGCCTGCGGCTTGGCACCGATCCGCGTGTGGTTGTCACGACAACGCCACGGCCAATGTCGCTATTACAAGGACTTATCAAAGATCCGGCCGTTGCCGTGACCCGCGGCACCACGTATGAGAATCGGCCCAATCTGGCACCTCACTTCCTCAGTCAGATCATCCGCAAATACGAAGGTACGCGGCTCGGTCGCCAAGAGATTGAGGGTGAAATACTGGATGATATCCCCGATGGCTTGTGGAGCAGGGGAGTTATTGAGGCCGCTCGCGCACGCACAGCACCTGTTTTGACCAGGATCGTGGTAGCGATAGATCCTGCAGCCACTTCGAGTGAACTATCGGACGAGACCGGCATTATCATTGCTGGGCGGGATGCCGCAAGACACGGTTGGGTTTTGGCTGATCTGTCCGGACGCTATCGCCCAATCGAGTGGGCAAAAATCGCCACGACAGCATATCACGCACATCACGCAGATCGGATTGTCGCCGAGGTCAATAACGGCGGCGAGATGGTCGAGGCGACTTTACGGGTGATCGATCCAAGCCTGCCAGTTGTCGGCGTGCGCGCCTCGCGAGGTAAAATTACCCGCGCCGAACCCGTTGCAGCGCTTTATGAGCAAGGAAAAGTGCACCATCTGGGCGCCTTTCCTCGCCTCGAGGACCAGATGTGCAGCCTCGTTCGCGGAGGAAACAACGGGCTCGATGGAGTGGCATTGGACCGGGTCGATGCATTGGTCTGGGCATTGACCGACTTACTCATAGTGCCGATCCCGGGCGAAGGGGTTTACGAAGCCTACCGCGAACTCAGCCGTCAATTGTCAGGGACAAAGCCACCCAAGTGAATTTGAAGGAGTCCGTTTGTGACATTGTTGATAAAAGATGCCAACACCACCATTCAGTCACTTTCAACAGCCGCTGACAGCTCCGGCAATCTAGTCCCGGTTCATGCGCCGGCAGCGCTTGTGGCTGGCATCGCGACCCCGGTAAGCACGCTCTCTCCCTTGCCGGTAATCAATGCAGCCGGGACGCCGGCCACCGATGGCAGCGGTATCGTCACATCCGGAGGCACTGCCCAGACCTTGTTTGGAGGGATCATTCCCGTTAATGGATGGCTCGTCGCCAATAACTCCTCCGCTACGCTGTACGTTTCGGATGTCGGTGAGGCCATGCCTGGAGGGGCCTCGATCCCCATTCCAGCGGGTACAGCATTTACGACGCCTTCCGGCTATAAGTCGGCTGGTGCAGTTAGCCTCTATGGCGACTACCACCGGCCAAGCCTATGCGGCACGCCGCTGGTAGAATGCCCTGAGGCGACATCGAGCGGGCCGATGTCGCGCCGATTGCCTTTCCTCCCTGTGATATCCCAGTTGGCAGCGGTGCTCCTCCGTCCCAAGACCAGCGGGTCCGGTTCGGCATGCTCGCACGGCTGCAGGGCAAGGAGTTGCGAGCCGTGAAATTTCTTGCAAAAATTAGCGCGATTGGCGGCAGTGCTCGCTATCGCTAGTATCGGAGTGATCAAGCCAGGCTTTTCGCAGTCCCCAGGCGGGTTCTCAACATTATCGACAACGGGCACCGCGACGCTCGGCGGCGACGTACTGATGTGCTCGGGCCGCCCTTGGTTGGACGTGCGCTGCGATGGCGCCGTGGGCGACGGCAACCACGACGACACTGCCGCGATCCAAACAGCAATAAACAACGCAATTGCGAACAATTGGCCCGTCCATCTGGCCGCCGGCACATACAAGGTCACCTCGGGTCTCAATATCGATTACTCGGGGCAAGCTGCTAGCGGCTTTCGACTAATATCCCGGGGCGCGATTATCGACGGTCGTAGCGTTTCGACCGGACCCGTGATTCAAGTTCAATGTGGCGGAGGTAGTCCGGCCTCAACATCCATCAGTTTTCGCGAGAATGGTTTGACGGGTTAAAGCGAGGTGTGATGCAACGATTTTGTGTTTGCTCTGACGTGGGATCGCGCCATGGCACAAGTGAACGGGATCGTGGTTTGGACGGAAGGCATCAAAACGGAGCTGGCAAAGCGGCTGCCAAAGCAGCGCAAAACGCAGCGGGACAAGCTGGCGGTTCTGGTGGCGACCATGCTGCATGTGCGCAGTGCCAATCTGGTGGAGCTGGCGGCTGGGCTGCCTCGGGACTCCGATCGCTGGGACATGGGATATCAATGGATTTCCCGGTTTCTGGCCAATGACTTGGTGTGCTGCGATACGGTCATGGAACCGTTCGCCCGCGAGATCCTGACGCAGCTGGCCGAGACCGGGGAGCCGATCCCGCTGATCCTCGACCAGACCACGGCCTCCGATCGACACCAGATCCTGATGCTGAGCGTGCGCTGGGGCGAGCGCGCTCTGCCGCTGGCCTGGCGGGTCGAGGAAACCGCGGGCGCCATCGGCTTCGCCACGCAACAAGAGTTGCTCGCGGTGGTCGCCGGCTGGCTGCCTGCCGATCTGGGGGTGGTGCTGCTCGCTGACCGCTTCTACGGAACCCCCGCGATGATCCGGTGGTGTCACGATCGCGGGTGGGACTATCGCCTGCGGCTCAAGGGCAATCTCCTCGCCCGCTGGGGCACAACAAAAACCACGACCGGCGGCCTCGCTCTGGCCGGCGGCCACTATTTCGAAGCTGTCGCCCTCACCGGCCAGCGGGTTACGACCAACATCGGCATCATTCGCGATCCCGGACATGCCGAGCCCTGGATCATCGCCATGTCAGCCAAGCCGGGATATCTGACCACCTTGGGATATGCTGATCGCTGGGGCATCGAGCCGATGTTCTCCGACTTCAAATCGCGCGGGTTTGGCCTCGAACAGACCCATATCCAATATCCCGATCGCCTCGCCCGGCTGATCTTAGTCATGTCTTTGGCCCTTTACTGGGCGGTCTCGACCGGCATGTGGGACCAAGTCAACAATCCAATCCCCGCCGAAAAAAACGACCCGACCATCAGCCTGCCAAGCTCGCCCGCGGAAGGCTTTCCTGGTTCACGCGGGGCCTCCGGCGCGCCATCAAACTCCTCCTCAAATGCCTCCCTCTCCCGAAACTCTGGGGATGCCTATTAAACTGATGGATGCTCAGTAGTCCGGCCAGTCCTACAGGATGCTTCTATTTCAAAGAAGAAGGTTCGTTGTTTGTCCAAGCTGATACAGCTGGCTACGCGGTTATTTTTGGACGCCCCGATTTCTCTGACGCCCACAACTCGATAAAAATCGATCAATTAATTGTCAATAATGCCAGCACGAATTCAGCAGCTGGCGCTTGTCAATTCAACTATGTTCTCGACAGCGATATATATGCCGTCTGCGATTCGGCGGGCGGCGCTGCTGGAATGGCCTTCGAACAACTCCAATTTTCTCACGTCTCCGGCGCCGCGACCGCAGCGGCCGCAGGTGGACGCAGCATCGTACTCGAGAATGGCTACAATTTCTCCAACACATTTTTTGCACTTGATCTTGAGGTGTCGCCGCTCTGCTTGTCTATCACATTTAATCATAACGGCATGAACAGTTTCGTTTCACCTTATTTTAACTGCATTACGGCGGTCGACGCCACGAATAGTATCGGCAATACTTTGATCAATCCAAATTATGGCGGCGCAGTTGTCAATTATGGCTCAAACTCAGTAGGAATATCAGTACAAGGGACGGGCTCACGTCCGCAGTGGATCTTTCCGGCGACGGCAACCTATACCGCCAGCCCGATCGACGACGGACTAGCCGTCTCGAGCTATAATGCGCCGGGTGCTTCGATGACGGTGACACTCCCGCCCATCGGTAACGTCAATCCTGGTTGGTCTCTAGCGGTAGCGACCGACAATGGCAAAGGTATGATTGTCACCGCGCCGACTGGAAACATTGTGTCGGGCGGGAAATTGGTGTCATCGGTGACGCTCGGGGCGGGGAATTATGAATACCTTCGTGTGCAGTCGGACGGCAACAATTGGCGCGTCGTTTCATCAACCCGCAACACGCGGCTCAATATGGGCTTCGAACCGCCGCCATGGCCGAGTAATTGGCTCTATCCGACAACTTCGGGCTATGCGGCGACATTGGGCGACAATGGTAACATTCTGTCGAGCTATAACAGCCCTTCTGGGTTGACGGTGACCCTACCCCCAACCACAAACCTGCCGACCGGATGGAGCGTCGGGTTCGCAACCGACAATGGGAAACCGCTAGCTATTCAAGTAGCTCCGGCTGCAGGCGGGCACATCGTCTGGCCGGGAAGTGGAGCCGCCGAATCCAGCATGGCGTTGGCGAATATCAGCCAGGGCGCATATGAGTTCGCGGTACTGCAGTACGACGGAAGCGGCAATTTCCGGCTCACCGAGGCGACACCGGCCACTGCTCAGGCCAACGGCATGATCGGAACTGCCGGATTGACTTATTGGAGCTTCCCGGCGGTCAGTAATTACACCGCCATGGTGGCGGACAACGGGAATGTAGTATCAAGCTACAACAGCCCTGTCTCTTATATGGCGGTTACCTTGCCCTCTACCAATGGGCTGCCGATGGGTTGGACCCTAGCGCTGACGACCGACAACGGCAAGGCAATGTCAGTCCAGGTTAATGGAACGCTCGGCGGACACATTCTTTATCCGGGAAGCGGCAGCACGGTGACCACAGTTTCGCTTGCATCGACCAATTACGAGCTGCTCGCTCTTCGTTTCGACGGTAGCAACTTTCGCATCACCGAATCGACACCGGCCACGGCCGCACTGATCGGAATGTCGGGGTCGACCCCGGATCTTAATCGGTGGAACTTCCCCACTGCGGCGACTTATGTTGCAGCACCCAGCGATAATGGCAACGCTCTATCCAGTTATAACACCACATCTGGCTTGACTGTTACCTTGCCTTCCACAACGGCCATCAGCGCTGGTTGGACGATGGGTTTTACGACCGATGCTGGTAAATCGCTGACCGTTCAGGTTAACGGGGTTTCCGGCGGTTCGATTCTCGAACCGGCGCGCGGGGGAACCGCGGTCTCGTCGGTCATGCTCGCCGCCGGACAGAGCTACGAATTTCTTCAGCTTCGATTTGATGGCAGCAATTTCCGAGTGGTAAACGCAACCCCGCAGACCATCAACACGCTCGGCGGATTGATCTCACCCGGAACCCCGACCTCGAGCGGGGCCGTTTGCAATGTTGGCCAGCTTCAGGCGGACAGCAATTACATTTATTTTTGTACGGCGCCCAACACTTGGAAGCGCGCAACGCTTTCCAGCTTTTAGTTGCGCGGGCAATAGCCGCCAATATGGAAGTTCATCGGCCGCCGTCAAAGCGGGCGATCCGCGATGTGTTACTACCCAGAACAGCCGGGTATCGATCGCATAATATGCTCACAGATAGGGCGAAAACGCGGTCGTGAGTGGCCCCCTCGGTTGAGCGCGGCGTATTTCGGCAATCCATAAAACCGTTCGAATTTGATAGCTCGAAGGCAGAAATGATATCTCAGATCGACGGCATTAGGGTCGCAATTGCCGGTGTCCCCTCGCTCGGCGAGGCCGTACGATGAACCTTGCTGGGAAAAAACGCGCTCCTGTGGCTTCCTACAGCTGGGGCGGGGCAGGTTCACAAAATGACATTACGCAATACCGGCAAGTTTTCCAGCCTGACCAAGGCATCTTTTCGCCCGGCTATCCGTTGGTACCGCCCGAGCGCGAGCGCGTCCGCGTCTGGGATTTTCCGGTTGGTTACAACTACATTTATACTCCGCGGTCTTATGAGCGGATCGGGTTCGAAGAACTGCGGGCGCTGGCAGAAAACCACGACATTACTCGGCTGGCCATAGAGACGCGGAAAGACCAGGTTGAAAAGCTCGTCTGGATAATCCGCTCGCGCAACGAAAAAAAGCCGTTAAACGATGCGCCCGCGCGCATCGCCGAACTGACCGAGTTCTGGCGCAAGCCGGATGGCGAGCAGCCCTTCGCGAGTTGGCTGCGAGAACTGCTCGAAGACCTGCTGGTGCTTGATGCGCCATGTCTCGAAGTACGCCGCAATCGCGCGCAAAACGTGATCGGCCTCGACGTCGTAGACGGCTCCACGATCAAGGTTCTGATTGATGATACCGGACGGCGTCCGAAACCACCGGCACCCGCTTACGAGCAAGTTATCCACGGACGTCCCTGGCGATTGTTGACTTCGGATGATCTCATTTACCTGCCGCGCAACACACGACCTCACAAAGCGTACGGCTTCAGCCCGTGCGAGCAAATCGTGATGACAATCAACATTGGCCTGCGTCGGCAGCTGATGCAGCTGCAGCACTTCACAGACGGCAATGTTCCCCCTGGTTTATTGAACGCGCCGGACGGCTGGAACGCGGAACAAATCCGCCAATTTCAAGAATGGTTCGATTCGATCCTCGCCGGTAATACAGGAAACCGGACGCGGCTGATCTGGGCGCCAACCGGCGCAAAATACCAGGCTTTCAAGGAGGCGCCCTATAAAGACGAATTCGACGAGTGGCTGGCGCGGATCGTTTGCTATGCTTTTTCACTGCCGCCAACTGCATTCACCCCTCAAGTAAATCGTGCAACAGCTCAATCGGCACAAGAAACCGCGCTTGAGGAGGGGCTTGCGCCGTTAACTGGGTGGGTCAAGCGACTCATCGACAGTGTCATCCAGGATCGAATGGGCCACCCGGATCTCGAGTTCGTCTGGTCAGACCTACCGCCCTCAAACGCAAAAGATCTGGCCGCGATACTCGATATTTATGTCAGGGATGGAGTTTATTCGGTGAATGAGGCTCGGGACCGGCTCGGACTTCCTCCTATTGCGGGCGCGATCAAGTAATGCCTCAGGCTTCGAGTCACCGTCCACTGACAGCGTCGCATTACCACTGGATTTGATAGGATCTGCTCAGGTATAGGCTCCTACCAAGGCTATCGCTAAAAACCAACAATCCTCTCTTCGCGCTTGGAGCCGCTGAACGAGCAATATCTTCAAGGATTTTGGCTCACAAAAGGGATTAAAGGAGTAACAGCGGATGAGTGTTACCCCGAACGATATTGTCGCCTATGGCTCGCAATATATGCCGGAAGGAGACGCCGTCCAGATAGGCGGTGCTGTCGATTTCACCAAGCGTGTCGCGTTCTATGATATATCGCCTTCGGGGACGATCGATTGGTTGTCGTCCTCGACTTCCGACACTGCGGTCAAAGCCCAGGTGATCGGGCGCGATCCGACCGGAGTAATCCAAACCCCCGCGCCCGTCACCCTCACTGGCCAGACCGTGGTGACGGGGTCGCAGACTTTCGAACGGATCGGGGCCGCTGTCATCACCGGCGGCTCGATCGCCGGATTAGCAAACCCAGGCGGCACCGCCGCGGTCGGCGACGTAGCCTGCATGGCCCATGCTTGTGTCATTCCGTCGAGTTCGGTCACCACCGACACCATTTATCACACCGCGCAGACCGGATCGGCCAACACCTCTGGCACAACGCCGCCGCTGTTCAAGCTGCAATCCGGCGACGGTTCCAGTGTCTCCGCCGGCATGCTGATCTGGACCTCCGCCGGTACCGGCGCAAACCAGCTGCGCATGATCGTTGCGACCTCCGGCTATGGTACCGATGTCGTCGCGGTCAATCGAGATTGGGGCACACTGCCCGATAGCACGACCGCCTACAAGATCGTCCAAGGCATACTGTTCGATATCAGCCCGAATGCCGTCACTGCGGTGACGCGATGTTTCTGGACCGCGGCCGCCGACGTGCCGACCGGTGCGACGCGTTACTTCTTTGAGAAGGTTTTTGTCGTCAACAACAATACAACGACGGCATTGACCGGCGCCCAAATCGAAATTGCGAGCGAATCCCCGAATCTGCCCTCTGGCGCGCTGCTCGATCTCGGCCTCTGCACATCGCTGAACGATGCGAACACCTGCAACCCGCGACAGCAATCAGCCGGCTTTGTTCCGACTGGGGTCGGCTCGTTTACGGCACAGCCGGCCTTTGTCAACGTCCCATCGCCCGGCAATCTGCCGTCCGGTGCTGCACCAAATAGTACTGGCGCACAAGGTTGCTGGTTGCGGCTCACCTTGCCCGCCGGCACCGCTGCTTACAAGGGCTCGGCCGATCTGCGAACTCAGGGCACCACGACATGAAAACCGCACCGAAGTGCTGCACATCCCATTTGCCTCGGATGCCTGACGCAGATGCCTTCATGATTCGTGTTCTGGCAACCGTTCACCTGCTGCATCGACAGGCCTCCTGAGGAGCACACGCAGCGTGCGTCTCGAACCATGCGATGCCGTTAGCCGGGTTTCAGGCTGTTCACTGCCCGGTCGCGGCAGGAACCCAAGTCGCGAACTCTGCAGTCAGCCTTCGAATTGGTCCGGCGCGCCGACCCTGAGCAGCTCGCAAGCCTCAAATTTCGCGATGAGCGGTACCGACATTGTGGTCGGCGCCAATTCGATTACAACAGCGGGGACGGTCACTCTCACAGTCATAGCGACGCCGAAAAATGCGCCTCCTCGTCTTGCTGGGAACATTGTTGTGGGCCGGGGCGGCATTCGCGGCCTCCACCCAGGTCGCCATCCCTTTTGTCAGCTCCGGGTCGTCAAAAATAGCGATGACCAAGAGCTTTTACAATTCGGGCCGCTCCGCTACCCCCTCCGGCATCGACGGTACCTTCCCCGTCCACACCTTTGCCGCCTCGGCGCCAGGTGCGGTTCCGGCGGGCTCGATCATGGTGCCGATGGTTCGCGGAACCCCCGTGCGGTATCAGGCCGACCGCTGTGCGCGGCCATGGCAAAGTAAGGGTGGGGCGCTGAGCCAGACCGGTTGTCAGTTCTCGCTGTTCCTCCCGCGGCTAGCCGCGGGCAGCGCCGAGCGGGTCATCTGGTCGGCAAAAAGGGGCTTATATCATTCGGCCGATTTTACCGGCTCGATCAGTGGCAGCACCTTGACCGTCTCCGTGGTGTCGCACGGTTCGCTCGCTGTCGGGGACGTGATCAGCGGCGCAAATGCTGAAACCGGGGCCTATATCATCAACGGCCGTGGCCCGACTTACACGCTGAGCCGGACCTTTCCCTACGCGGTGAGGAGCGAGACGATGTGGGCGCAGGCCGATCCCTGCACTGTTGGCGGCGCCACGCAATCCTCGCCCGCGGCATGCGTCATGCAGAACAGCAATCTCAATGTCGAGCTGACCCAAGTCAACCAGACCTATTATCTTACGCGCTCCTACGCTAATACTGCCTACTCGCGTTGGGGGTTCTATATCAACCCATCAACCGGCGCGGTGACAAGCGGCATCATAGCCGGTCAACCGGCCCTCAGGCAGACGCCTTGCGGTAATGGGACCTGTGCGGTGACGATCCAAGGGCCAGGCTGCACCGGCTCCCCGGCCGCCAACGTGACCTTCCCGTCGACCGTAACGATCACAGCGCCGGGATACGGTTGCCGAATGCAAGGCTCGGGCAATGCAACGGCGTCAATCAACAAAGCTCTCGCGAATGGCGCCTACAATAGAACCAACCGCTGCGGCATCGTGCGGCAATACCTCGCCGGATCGGTCGCCGATGGCTGGGAGGTCGTCTGCGCCTTCACCGACAACAACGGCACGACCGGACAATGGGGCTATCCGTTCCCGGCGATGCGCGCCTGGGTCGAGGATTACAAAAACGCCGACGGCTCGGTCTATGCGATCCGCGCCGCCGCCGGCGTCGTCCAGGACGAATATCAGCCCGGCGGCACCTGGGATTCCTATACCTATGACTTGCAATGGTACAACGGGTCGAGCCCGACCAGCGCCACCTGTCTTCGCTGCGTCGGCATTTCGGGCGCGCCCTCGACGACCAACAATCTGAACTATCTACCACTGACCCGCATCGTCCAGATGAATGGCGGCGGCGCCTTCACCTTTGGCAGCGACGCGCATATGGATTGGATCCCGGTCAATGCCGGGGGTGCGACTTCGATGGCACTCAACGCCGTCGTGCCGACGATGAACACAGCAGACAAAGCCTATTTCAAAGCGGCTCAGCTCATCGAGCCGATCGACGATCTCGTCACCTTGCAACCGAGTTCGCTGGTCCTGACGCACACCGGCGATCAGAACATTGTCGACGACGAGGGTTCATTCAATTCGAACACCTTGGGTCAAGAGGATTGCGTGAACGGCTGGGGCACCGGCGGCGATCACTGCTGGTTCGCGCCGGTGCCGTCGAGCGGGGTCAACCATTACATCGCGACGACGGCTGCGAGCGATCACGGGTTTTCGTGGCTGCAAAGCATCCGGATCGCGACCGCGACGCAATTTTCCTGTCAGGCCGGTCTCTACGAGCAGGCCACCCGCAACCCGGTCAACTACCTGCCGAGCAGCGTGTTCACGCCGCCGCCGGCAATGACCGATCCGGTGCGCTCCGGCTACGGGTTTCCGGCCTTTGGCGGGCTCGTGTGTTTCGGTTTTTCCTCCGATTGGGGCCAGGTCGGTCACCCGAACTTCGCGTGGGACCATTACTCGGTTTTCGGCCGCTACACCTATCTGACCGAGGGCGAAGAATGGCAATTGCAGGAAATCGACGCCGCAGCGCAGAACATGCTCGGCGTGTTTCGTGACACGGCAAGCTATGGCGGCCATAACTTCTACGGTATGTCCAATCAGGGCTATCTGGCCACCCGGCTGTCGGCCTGGACATTGAACGCGTTGCAGGAAGCTACAAAGTTCTTGCCCCCGACCGATCCCGCTGAGATTTACGAAGCCGCGATCCTGTTCACTCAGGAATATCCCAACCAGGCGGATATCCTATCCTATACCGGGTCCGATATCAATGTAACCTATGCTTCTGGCGTTGTTCCATCATTTGAGCCTGGGACCAAACTCGCCGACTACACGAGTTTTGGCTATCCGATCAATACCGATCAGGTGGCGATCGGCAACCACGGCGGACAAGGCTTCAATATCCGCAACCAATTCATGGACTATTATTACGCGATCGTCGCGCTCGATGGCGCGATGCTATTCCCAAACGAGAGCAGTGCGCAGAGCATCTGGGTCAATTCATTCATCGAGAACTATATGGTGGCGTCGGCCGCCAGCAACGCCAATTGCTACTACAACATCATCAACTATTACAATCCGTTTGCCGACAGCAATCTCGTACCGTTTTCGGGTTGGGAAGCCGATGCCAGCAACCCGCAAATCGTCAACGTGTTCCCGCGCAATGACGATACCTTTAGCACCTTTGCTGGCCGACAGGAGATCGAAGTTTCGCCATTCATGGGCGCCGGCTATGGAGCCTTGCATCATACGACGGCCACGGCGACGACCACGGTTTCGTCCACAGGCAGCACGGCCCTTTCTGTGGCCGATGTGTCGCAGGCTCGTTTGGGGTCGATTGTCGTCGATACCGGCTCCAATGCCTGCGGCGGCTCCTGCCCGGGCACGGGCGGCCCATTGCCGGTCAGCACCGGAGCGATCCCGGCGTTGGCAGTCGCGGTTTTGACGCTCGGCGCCTGCCACGCGTTCGGCCAACTGGCCACTACTCGGCCGGAATTCGAGGTAGCATCCATCAAGCTGAACAAGTCCACCGACCCCCGCATGATGGTGATGCCGGCCCAAGGCGGAAGATTCAGGGCCACCAACATCCCCTTCCAATACCTGATTGACCTGGCGTATCGTGTTAAGGATTTTCAGCTTTCTGGAGCTCCGCCCTGGTTCCTTTCGGATCGATACGATCTCGAGGCCAAAGCTGAGGGGAATCCGGAATTTGAGGCCATGCTCCCGATGCTCCAATCGCTGTTTGAAGACCGGCTCCAGCTCAAATTCCATCACGAGACTAAAGAACTGCCGGTTTATGCGCTAGTTGTCGCCAAGGCGGGAAAACTCCACGAGTCTCAAGCGGAGTGCGGTGCCTGCCGATTCATGATATTGCCAGGACATCTGGGAGGGCAGAGGGTAGCCATGACACAACTGGTCGATTCGCTTTCCCGCCTCACCAGCCGAGTGGTGCTGGATAAAACCAATCTCACGGGAAAGTACGATGTCAATCTGGACTACACCCCCGAGCAGGGGCAATTTCAAGCGCCTCCAGGAGGTGCTCCGCCGCCGCCGACCGATCCCAACGGACCGTCTCTGTTTACGGCCCTGCAAGAACAGCTCGGCTTGAAACTGGAATCGCAAAAGGGCCCCGTGGAAATGCTGGTCATCGATCACGTGGAGCGGCCCTCGGAAAACTAAAGCCATGTTTCGACCGACGGCCATCGCGAGTCTTGCGTTCTGTACCGTGGCCGCATTGGGCCAAACCGCAGCACCGCTGCCTGAGTTTGAAGCGGTTTCCATCAAGCCGAACAAATCCGGCGATGTGCGCGCGATGTTTCGTCCTTCTCCCGGAGGCCGGCTCAGCGCGACCAATGTAACGGCCAAAGCGCTCATCGAATGGGCTTATGGGATTCGCGATTTCCAGCTATCCGGTGAGCCTGGATGGGCGGACTCCGAGAGGTTCGACGTCGTAGCAAAATCCGACGGCAATCCGCGATACGACTTCATAAAGCCCGAGCTCGAAACGATGTTTCGAGGTGTGCTCGCGGACCGGTTCAAGCTTGCCACACAACGAACTACAAAAGAGATGCCGATTTATTCGCTGGTCGTCGCCAAGAACGGTCCGAAGATTCATGCAGTGGACGAAGGGGATTGTCCGGAAGTTCCCACGCCCGAGAACCGCTGCCGTTCCCTGCGCTCCAACAAGTTTGGGGAGCTAACCGCCGAGAAAGCACCCATGCCGGCCCTCGCCCTGGTCCTGGTTGGCTTCGCCAGGAGGATGGTGGTCGACAACACGGGCCTCAAGGGCAGCTATAGCTATACGCTCGATTGGAAAAAGTATATTCAGCCTCCGCAATTGCTGCCTGGGGCTGATCCCGCGGTGCCCATCGCAATGGATCCTGCGAGCCTTGAGGCGGCGATTGCAACCGCTCTCGAGGAACAACTGGGCTTGAAATTAGAATCGGGCAAAGGTCCTGTGGAGATGATTGTCGTCGACCACCTGGAACGGCCTTCCGAGAATTAGAGCACAAGCTTTATGATTCGTGGCTTCCTGCGATCTTTTGTTGCTCTGATGGTCGCCGTTACTCTTATGGCTTCCGAGCAGCATGGCGAGGTCACCTTTGGCGGCTTGCCCGTTCCAGGCGCGACGGTCACTGCCACTCAGGGCGACAAGAAGTTCACTGCAGTCACCGATCCGCAAGGTGCATATTCTTTCCCAGATCTCACCGATGGCGCGTGGACCATTCACGTGGAGATGCTCGGATTTGCTGCCCTCCAAGGCGAAATTATGGCGGCTCAGGGAGCGAACCTAGCTATGTGGGAACTGAAAATGTTGCCGCTCGATCAGATCCATGCGGACGCTCAGTTGGCCCCTCCGCCCAAGCCCGTTGCCCCGCCGACACCCGCGCCCGCACCAGGCGAGCCGAAAAAAACCGAGCCCCAAGCAGCGGTCGCCGAAGCAGAACAGGCGCGCGACGAAGCCGCCCAACGCGCTGCCGATGGTCTTCTGATCAATGGCAGCCAGAACAACGGCGCCAGTTCCCCGTTCGCGCTGTTCCCGGCTTTCGGCAACAACCGCAACGGCGGGCGATCGCTCTACAACGGAGGCCTGGGTATCTTCGTGGACAATTCTATTTGGGACGCGCGTCAATTCTCCATCACCGGCCAGGATACCGCCAAGCCCGCTTATAACCATTTCACCGGGACCGCTTATTTCGGCGGGCCCGCTCAGAATCCCTCATCTGCTCAAGAAAGGTCCCAACTTCTTTGTCGGGTATCAGTGGACCCGCAATCGTAATGACAATATTGGCACCGCGCTCATGCCGACTGCCGCGCAGCGCGAGGGCGATGTGTCGCCGAGCATCACGATTCCCAAAAGTGAGATCAGCCCGCAGGCCTTGGCGCTTTTGAAACTCTACCCGCTGCCGAACTTTGCCACTCCCGGCGCCTACAACTATCAGGTTCCGCTGGTGGGCGACACTCATCAGGACAGCTTGCAATCCCGTTTGAGCCAATCTATCGATCGGAAGAATTCGGTCTTCGGCAACTTTGCATTTCAGAGCACGCGCCAGGATAATCCCAACGTCTTCGGCTTCCTGGATACCACCGACACTTTGGGACTCACCGCGAATGCCAATTGGTTTCACAGGTTCGGGCAGGGATTCTTTGGGACTTTCGGGTTTCAGTTCAGCCGGTTTTCGACCGACGTCACTCCGTTCTTCGAAAATCGCGAGAACATCTCCGCCGCGGCCGGCATTACCGGAAACGATCAAAGTCCCCTGGATTGGGGACCGCCAACTCTGAACTTCTCCAGCGGGCTGGCCAGTCTCACGGCCGATCATCGGAGCCAGCGACGTGCTCGCGGCGGACTGGGCTCGCAGCGGACTGGACTGGTGACGGGATCGGGTTCGCTGACCGGGCCCGGCGGCCGCGCGCCCTGGGGAGGCTGCGGATGAGGGTGAGTGCGTTCCCGGACTTAGGGTGTTGACCTGGTTGTTGAGCGGAGGCTGCGGCATGACGGACCCTGCACCATCGGCGGATGCCAGCCTGGTGCACGCCGGCATCGGGCGCGAGCCCGGCGAGCCGGTCGTGCAGCCGCCGGTGCTGGCGAGCATTCTCGCCTCGGTCGGTGAGCCGCGACCGGGCGACTACGGCCGCGGCGGCAATGCGACCTGGACGGCGCTCGAGGAGGCGCTCGGCGCGATCGAGGACGCCGATGCCGTGGTCTTCAGTTCCGGGCAGGCCGCGTCGATGGCCCTCATGCTCGCCCTGGCCGACGGCCGGGAGGCGATCCTGCTCCCCGGCGACGGCTACTACAACGCCCGCGTCCTCGCCGGGCGGCTGCGCCCGCATGGCGCCGCGCCCGTTCTGGTCGATCTGCAGGACCACGGTGCCGTCGGGGCCGCTCTCGGCACCGCCAGGCGCGGAGCGGTGCTGTGGGCTGAGACGCCGACGAATCCGCTGCTGCGAGTCGCTGACCTGGCCGCCCTCGGCCGAGCTCGCCGCTGCCGCCGGAGCACCGATGATCGTCGACAACACGGTCGCGACCGGTCTGCTGCAGCGCCCGCTCGACCTCGGCGCCGTGGCCTCGCTCTGCTCGCTCACGAAGTCGGCGTCCGGCCACTCGGACCTGATACTCGGCGCGGTGCATGACCCGCGATCCCGTACTGGCCGCGGAGCTGCGCAGCTGGCGCACGCTCGGCGGCGGGATCGCCGGGCCGCTTGAAACCTGGCTGGCCATCCGCGGGCTGAAGACGCTGCCGCTGCGGATCGACCGGCAGTCAGCGACCGCGCAGGCCATGGCCGAGTACCTGGCGGCGCACCCGCGGGTGACTGCCGTGCACTATCCGGGCGTGACCCCCGCGACGCTGGCCGTCGCCCGCGCGCAGATGCCGCGTGGCTTCGGGCCGCTGCTGTCGTTCGAGCTAGCCGGCGACGCGGCGGACGCTGATGCCGTTGTCGCTGCGTCCCGGCTGATCGTCCCGGCCAGCAGCTTCGGCGGCGTCGAGTCCACCTGGGAACGCCGGGGCCGGTGGGCGGGCGAGACCGCGCCGGGCGCCCTCATCAGGCTCTCGGCCGGCATCGAGCCAGTCGCGGACCTGGCTTCGCCGACCTCGGCCGATGGCGCCTCGGCCGGACGGCGGCATGACCGACTACGCGGCGTTCGCCAGGTTCTACGACCGGATCATGGGCGACCGCGACGAGGAGGTCGCCCGCATCAGGACCTACATCAGCCGGTACCTGCCCGCGGCGCGGTCGCTGCTGGAGCTCGGCTGCGGCACCGGCGCGCTGCTGGCCGGGCTGGCGCCGCAGCTGGCCGTGACCGGCATTGACCGGTCGGCGGAGATGCTGGCGGTCGCCCGGGAGAAGCTGCCTGAGGCGCGGCTGGTGCGGGGGGATATGACCGCGTTCCGGCTGCCGGACCGGTTCGACGTCGTGATCTGCATGTTCGACACGCTGAACCACGTCCAGTCGTTCGCCGGCTGGCTGACGCTGTTCAGCTGCGTGCACGAGCACCTGGCCGAGGGCGGGCTGTTCATCTTCGACGTGAACACCACCGGGCGGCTCCGCGGCGCTGGACGGCGCGCCGCCGTACCTGGATGAGTTCGACGGGAACGTGGTGCTGATGACCGTGCGGTCAGCCGGCGACTGGCTGTCGCTGTGGCGGACCAGGATCTTCGAGCATCGCGGCGGCGCTGAGTACCGGCTGCACGACGAGCGCATTTACGAGCTGGCCGTGCCGCTTGACCAGGTCCGCGCGGCGCTGGCCGGACGGTTCGAGCTGCTGGAGGAGGCGAGCCTGGACGGCAGCCCGGTGAGCGACGAGTCCGACCGGGTGTTCTTCGTCTACCGCCACGCGAGCGCGCCGCCCGCCCTTGCCGGATGAGCCCGGCCACGGCCGGCCGGTGAGGGCGGGCGCGTGCGGACCGGTCAGCATGAGCGCTGGCGGTTCAGCATGAGCGCTGGCGGTCCTTCATGGCGTGCATCAGCTTGGCCATGGCAGCGGAGAACTGCTCGCGCTCCGCGGGCGACAGCCCGGCGAAGATCTCCGCGATGGCATCGAGCCGCGGTCCGAGCTCCTGCTCGGCCTCGCGGACGCCCTCGGGCGACAGCTCGATCAGCGTTGCCCGCCGGTCGGTGGGATGCGGGCGCCGGATGACCAGATGCGCGTCCTCCAGTG
>CAWJXM010000056.1:0-186990 GCA_963846635.1 uncultured Alphaproteobacteria bacterium
CAACCCGCGCATCAAAGCGGCTGCGCTCGCGCCGAAGTTTGGCGGAATTACCGCGGCGAGCCCTCTATATAGCTTTGACGGTGGGCCGACCGTTGCCGATAAAATCTAACCCGCTGTCTTTCTTCTTCTTGCAGGCGGACGCGCACGCGCAGAAGATCCTTCCAACTGGATAGCCCTGCAGCTTCTCGTTGCCGCGCGACACCACCGCCAGATGCGCGATGTTGGCTTGCATCATGCGATCGATGACCGCTTCCAGATATTCGTCGGAAAGCGACCGGAAACTTTGTCCAACGAGGAGCTTGCCGAAGGGCGCGTTCCGATGCGTTCCGTTCCGGCGCCATGCCAGCACCTTTGGCGGATCGACAACGCCGAGAACCCTTCCCTCGGTGTCGATGACTGGAAAGCTCGGATGCTTCGTGCTCGGGTCGGTCAGAAAACGCGTCAGCTGCTGCAAAGTCATCGAGTCCGGCAAGCTCTCGACCGGGGTGGTCATGACTTCCCGCACGCGGGTCAGAGCAAACGGGTCGACGCGATATTCGCGAAGCAGATGGTGACCTCGGCGTGCGATCTTTTCGGTCAGGATCGAGCGCCGCATCAGCAACACCGTGACCAGGTGTGCTGTGCCGCAGGCCGTGATCAGCGGCAGCAGCGCGTGCGGGTTGCCGGTCAATTCGACGGCAAAGAATGTCGCGGTCAAGGGCGAGCGCATTGTGCCGCCCATCGTCGCGGCCATGCCGAGCAATGCCCAAAACGGCGGGCTGGCAGACGGTAGCAGCTGCCCCAACCCGAGACCCATGCCGCCGCCCATGATCAACAATGGTGCGAGCACCCCTCCGGATGTGCCTGATCCGAGCGCCACCGCCCAAATGACTGCCTTGACCACAACCAATAGCAATGCCGCGTTCGGCAACATGTTGCTCTGCAGCATCCGCGCGGTGTTGCCGTAACCCACACCGAGGGCGTGGGGATCGATCAGCCCACCGACACCGACGACAAGGCCGCCTAGCATCGGCCACCACATCCAGTGGATCGACAGTTTCAGGAACAAATCCTCGCAGCCATAGACGAGCTGGGTTAGCGCGCAAGACAAAAGTCCCCCGGCGAGGCCGACGGAAACCCAGCAACACAGCGCGATCAGCGATACTTCCGTCCCACCGGCAAACGGGAACAGCGGCCAGGGCAAACCAAGCCAGGTGCGCTCGAGCGCGGCGATGACAGATGCGGTGGCGACCGGCACGAAACTGCGCGGCGTCCACTCGAAGAGCAGCAACTCAATCGCGAGCATGATCGCGGCGATTGGCGTGCCAAACACTGTTGTCATACCGGCGGCAGCACCCGCGACCAGCAGCGTCTTGCGCTCTGTATCGCTGACTGGTAAAAGTTAGGCGATTAGCGAGCCGATAGCTCCGCCGGTCATGATGATCGGGCCCTCGGCGCCAAACGGACCGCCTGTCCCGATAGCGATCGCCGATGATAGCGGTTTCAGGATCGCGACCTTGAGGTCCAGCCGGCTGCGGCCGAGCAAGATTGCCTCGATCGCTTCGGGAATCCCGTGGCCGCGGATTTTTTCGGTTCCAAAACGGGCCATCACACCCACGAAGAGGGCGCCAGCGACCGGCACGCCCACCGTGGCGAAACCGAGAGGCGAATGGCCGATTGGCAGATCGGCCAACGTAAAGCGCCCAAAGTAAGCAAGATTGGTGACGAGTTGAATCAGCTTGAGCAGGGCCACGCCGGCCGCAACGCCACCGGTGCTGACGACAATCGCGATCGCCGAAATCAGCAGCACCCTTGGGCTGGTGGTAAAATCGCCGAGCCGCGCGCTGACTTCGGTTAAACGCTGGCTAGCGGGCCGGTTCCCGGCGCCGCTCTCTGCAACCCCTTTACCCACCTGACCTCTCCAATGACTCCAGAAGAACATCGTAATACGATATTTTTATGCAAGGGAAACAAAAGCGCGCCATCATCGATCCGACCTCCGCACGGTCGGGCCCGCTACCAAAGCTCGATCTCGATGGGTATCGCCTGCTGGCGGAGTTTCGCTATCTGATCCGGCGGTTTCTGGAATTCAGCGAAACGGCAGCACGGCAGACCGGTCTGACGCCGCGCCAGCACCAAGCCCTATTGGCTATCAA
The DNA here is from genome assembly GCA_963846635.1 of uncultured Alphaproteobacteria bacterium. Taxonomy (GTDB): domain Bacteria; phylum Pseudomonadota; class Alphaproteobacteria; order ATCC43930; family CGMCC-115725; genus AP-15. Next base: position 2,136 of record CAWJXM010000056.1, read on the forward strand.
GGGCTTTTTGGCTGATCGGGGGCCCACGGTTGGTGAGCTCGCGGAGCGACTTCGCATTCGTCACCATAGCGCAGTGGAGCTGGTGGATCGGCTGGTCGAGGCAGATTTTTGTGTACGCGGCCACGACCCGGAAGATCGTCGCCGCGTGATTCTGCGGCTAACCGAAACCGCCGAGCACCGTCTCGCCCTGCTGTCGGCGATCCACCTGGAAGAGTTGCGCTCGCTTCGTCCGGCACTGCTGCAAATCCTTGAGCGCTTGGAAGGTTCGATGCTCTAGCGTGTCGCGCGCATCGAACGATCGCTACGTCGAGGGGCAAGTGCAGTTTAGCTGAACGTGACTTTGATTAGGCGATGGCGGGCCGTCTCGGCCAAAGCCGCTCGAATCACCGCCGCCATTGAATTATCGCTCGTGGTGACGCGAACTTCCACGCCCGAGGCGCAGGCCCGCTATCGTCGCCGGTCCAGCTGATTAATCGCGAGTACTGCGACAAATCGGGCGAATAGCAATCCGCTGGCGGGGGTCAGTCGAGCAAAGGTCATTGCAAAGAACTCCGTCGACCCCGCGTTGCCTTGCCTACTCGGCCCTCATCAATCCGCTGCCTTCTTCGGTGCGACGATCGGATATCAGGGATCGATGACGATTTCGCGACTCAACTGCAATATCTAGCGACAGCAAAAATGTAACATACCACGTGTAGAAGATTGCTGATGTGATCGCATTTGAGAAGAGCATGGCTGCTGGGGCTAGCGTGTTCTTTATGCCTGCCTCTCGTTGGATGGCGGGAGGGCGAGATGAGCCAGTCGCAGCATATGCGTCGTTATCGCACGATCTGGATCTCCGATGTGCATCTCGGCACCCGCGGCTGCAAGGCCGAATATCTGCTCGATTTTCTGCGCCACAACGACGCCGACACGATTTATCTGGTCGGCGATATAATCGACGGCTGGCGCCTGAAAAAATCCTGGTATTGGCCGCAAACCCATAACGACGTCGTCCAAAAGCTGTTGCGCATGGTGCGCAAGGGAACCCGAGCGATCTACATACCCGGCAATCACGACGAATGGCTGCGCGACTACACTCGCCTGCAGTTCGGCGGCATCGAAATCCTCGAAGACGCCATCCATGTGACTGCCGACGGCCGCCGTCTGCTGGTGATGCACGGTGATGCGTTTGATGCGATTGTCATCCACGCGCGCTGGTTGGCTTTGCTCGGCGACGGGGCTTATACCGTCATGGTGTGGGTCAATCGTCATTTCAACACGGCTCGGCGGCGCCTCGGCTATCCCTATTGGTCGCTGTCGGATTACGTCAAAAGACGGGTTAAGAATGCAGTGCAGTACATCGCCTCCTTTGGCGACGCCATTGCCGAAGAGGCCAGGCGGCGCGGCGCCAACGGCGTCGTCTGCGGCCATATTCATCACGCCGAAATCCGTGATCTTGGCGGCGTTCTCTATTGCAACAGCGGCGACTGGGTCGAGAGCTGCACTGCCCTGGTCGAGGAGTTTGACGGCTCATTGGAGCTGGTCAGTTGGATGACGTGCCGCGCCTTGGATCCGCTCATAATCGAGCCGGCTTTTGAAACCGAACTGTCAGACGACGTCCTGGAAAGCATTGATCAGCAGCTATGACAATCTCGCTCAGACGAGAGGAAATGCCGATGTCGGAATTGACCATCAGCTTTGTTGTTCCCGCCTTCAACGAAGAAGCGCTAATCGCCTCCTGTCTGTACGCAATTTTGGCGGAAACGTCGCGCGTCGGATGCCGCGCGGAAATCATCGTTGTCGACAACAACAGCACCGATCGCACGCGTCAAATCGTGGCGGCGATCCCGGGTGTGGTCATTGTCGACGAGCCGCAACGCGGGCTGGTGAAAGCTCGTCGGGCTGGCTGCCTCGCTGCGCGCGGTCGACTGATCGCAAATATCGATGCTGACACGATGCTTCCGCCGGGCTGGCTCGATACAGTCCTCGCGGTATTCGCAAAATGTCCCGATCTGGCGGCGCTGAGTGGTCCATTCATTCACTATGATGTCTCAAAAAAGGTCCGTATAACGGCCGCGATCTTCTACCGCTTTGCCTTTCTGAGCTATCTGTTGGTGCGGTTCGTTTTTCGCGCCGGCTCGATGATGCAGGGCGGCAACTTTGTCGTCCGCAAGAGCGCCCTCGAGATCGCGGACGCCTTCAATCCCTCTTTCAGCTTTTATGGTGAGGACAGCGAGTTGGCCCGGCGGTTGAGCAAGGTCGGCACGGTCAAGTTTTCGTTTGCGCTGCCGGCATTTTCATCAGGACGCCGGCTCATTGCCGAAGGGCTGTTCCGCGTCGCCTTCAATTACAGCATGAACTACTTGTGGACCTTAATGTTCAAACAGCCGTTCACACTGGATTGGATTGATTTTCGTGATCCTCCTGCCGTCGACCACGCCGCGCTAGCCACGGCAACACCGGCTTCAGTCGAGTCGCCCCCGCCCTGACCGAGGCTTTCGAGAGCACGATACTCCGGACCCGACCATGAGAAAATAACGCTCGTAACCGACGCATGGGCGCCGGTGGTCAACAGCGTCACCGGGATATTGACCCGAAAAACCTGTCCCGAATTTCTAGATTTCGACCTACCTGATCAAAGCTCGTGGTCGGCGACTCGCAATTGTTGCCAATGTCGCGCTGCGCGCTTTCGGCATATTTCTTTTGCCGATCGACAAGATAGCGAATGCTGAGGCCTGCAATACGGCTAGTCGGAGGACGGCAAGCGGTGGCTGGAGACAGCTGGCCGAGCTTTGGGCACCAGCGCGCCCGGCGGCGCCGCGCTTGTAAGCGCCGAAGGCGTGCTGGCCGCATTTTCTGCCGGCGATTGCGCCAGGTGCGTCCAATCAATCAAATTGACAACACAGGCCAAATTCAACACAACCAGTGACACAGCGATGAACAGCAAAAGAGGATTCATCGCGCGCGACACTCGGTCCAAGGCTTCAATTACGTGAGCGAAGTGATGCTCCTGAGAGGATTGGTGCCGCACCAGCATTCCCCTTGCTCAACCTTGCCACAGCAACGCATCAAGCTATCAGGCTCTAGGAGATGAGCCGCAATCATAAACGCTCGGGCGCTGCCTCTGAGCCATTCATATAGTCCTTATGCTGATGTTTACCTCGGCTTTTCAAGCAGTTCCGGCATGCGTTTGCGGGATGCGTGCGCCCTCGCCCGAGTTCGCTGAAGCTCGATCGACTTTATCGATCTGCCTCGTTGCTGCTTTCGCAGCGTGGCGCCTTAACACGGCTCGATGGTCGAGGGGTCGCCGTGAAAGCGCTTGATCATCGGCTTCTATTCATGGCCGACTGTTTTCGCAGGGCGTCAGGCTCAGCCGCTACGCCACCTGCTCGGCCAAATCGTCCAAGGCAAATCAAACCCGATGCTGATCCTCAGTCTGCACAGTGGGCCACATGATTCGTCGGCAGCGCTGTTCGATGATTACCGGCTGCTGGCTGCGGTGACCGAGGAGCGGCTCAACCGTGTCAAATGTTCCGGCGGGTTTCCTGTCAGGTCGATTGCCGAGGTGCTGCGAATCGCCGGGCTTGAGCGGCGTCACATCGATGTGCTGGTGTGCACCCGGTGCCTGTTCCCGCGGCGATATTTGACCCATTGGCGGCCCCACGAAAAAATACGTGAGGAATTCCGACACCTGATCGGCCGCGAAAAGATGCGCGACCTCAGCGTTGCCGTATCAAAAATTCCCGGTGCCACCGCAGCCGACGTGTTCGATCGCCGCGCCCTCCTTGCCGATCTTGGGCTGCGCTCCGACGTACGCCTGTTTTTCACGAACCATCATTTCAGCCACGCGCTGCCGAGCTTGTTCTTTACCGACTGGGAAGAGGCGCTGCTCTACACGGCCGACGGCCTTGGCGACCACGTCTATTACAGCCACTACCTGATGCAGGACGGCCGGCTCGACAATCTTTACGGCGACGATCGCTGGCTGCGCGAGAATGATGCTACCGGCAGCCTCGGGCTTGCCTATGGTTGCTTTACCGAAGCTCTAGGCTGGAAGATCAACCGCCACGAAGGCAAATTGACCGGGCTCGCCGCCTATGGGGAGCCGACCCTTTTGCAAGATCTGCTGCGTCACTACGATATATCCGCGGACGGCCAAATCACCATGGATTTTGCCGACCATTCCGCGATGCGAGAGTGTTTCCACGCTCTCGCTCAAAGCGAAACTCGCGAGAATGCCGCCGCCTCGGTGCAGGCGCTGCTCGAACACTGTATCCGGGAAGCGGTGAGCCGATTGCTGGACAAGCACAAGGTCCGACGACTGGGGCTGGCTGGTGGAGTTTTCGCCAATGTTCGGCTCAACCGGCTCCTCGTCGAAACCCTGGACGTCGAGGAAGTCTTTATCGTCCCGCCAATGGGTGACGAGGGTCTCGTTATCGGCGGCGTCTTGCAATTTCTGCTCGAGCGCGATGGTTTGTCGGTATGGCTGGCACAGCGTCAGCGGTTAACGGATGTCTATTGGGGTGGCGACTTCGACCTGAGGGTGGCCAACATCTTTGGCGCGTCACCAGCGCTCCTGCGGATCACCGGCGATCCGATCGCAACCGCTGCCGAATGGCTGACGCAAGGGCGGATCGGTGCCATTTATTGTGGCCGGATGGAGTATGGTCCGCGCGCACTCGGCGCCCGCAGCATCCTCGCCAATCCTGCCGACCCGGACATCGGTCACAAACTAAACCAAAGGCTCAAGCGAAGCGAGTTCATGCCCTTTGCGCCGGTCGTGGCAGAGGACGACGCCGGCGCGGTGTTCGACATCGGTCCGAGGAACCGGTACGCAGCGCGCTTCATGACCATCAGCTGCGATGTGCGCCGTCAATGGCGCGAGCGGATCCCTGGAATCGTGCATGTCGACGGCAGTGCACGGCCGCAAGTGATCGCACGCACCGCCAACCCTTGCTATTTCGATATCTTGGCAACCTTCAAGGCACGCACTGGGCTGCCGGTGCTGGTCAATACCAGCCTCAACGTGCATGAGGAGCCGATCGTCAATCGCCCCGAGGAGTGTCTGAAGACCCTGGAGGACGGTCGGGTCGACTTCGTCGTCACCCCCGACGCGATGTGGACGCTCAGAGTCCCGGACTCAGACACGCAGTAGCGACAGGAAATTCGCCGCCGCCGTGATGTCGTCGGCAAGCGCCTGCCGGCGCTGGGCTTGTTCCAAATCCTCGCCCCAGGCCTCGATCTGAAAGGTCTCATCGAGTTGCGAGGCGGCAAAGGCCTGTTCTGCGTCAAGACGGCGTTCGGCCAACGCCAATGCAATCACGAGCGAGCCGCACGCAGCAGTCGCCAGATGCAACGCCGCCAGCGCAAAATCGTCGTGTTCGGCGACTGCCGCAGCAAAGGCGTGCAGACTGGCCATTGGCTGGGCGATCGGTATGACGCCGACGGTGATTTCGAGCGGTGCGTCGTAGCGCAGCACCGCCCAGTCGACGAGCGGCTGCCACATCGCCGACTGACGCGCCGTCAGCTCGGGCGGACGGGCGGCGCGATAGCAAACGAGATCTGTACCGGCATAGTCCGCGATCTGATGCACAATCAGCGAGCGTTGCGGACTCACCCGATCGATTGCGGTGTTGGCGATCTGAGTGAGCGGCAATTCCTCTGCCCGGATATCGCCCTCCCCGGCGTTCCACTCCTCTGCTATCGCTTTGGCCAGCGTCGCAGTCGGAACGATCAGATCACGTTTCGCCGGTGTCCTGATCGGCGTGCCGTCGAGGGCGATGCCATATCCGGGCCCGGCGGGCATGATATCGGCCCGCTGATAAAAGCGCTTCATTCTATATCCAACAGTGCAAACGGCTCTTTTGCATCGCCAGTAAAACCAAAGAATTCCCAACTTTGACGCATATGCGGCGGCAGCGGTGCCGTAACGCGCAGCATACCGCCCTGCGGGTGCGGGATCGCCAACTCGCGTGCATGCAGGTGCAGCTGCCGTGCATTCGATACGCCGGCGAGTTGCGCGGCAGCGCCGCCATATTTCGGGTCTCCAAGGATCGGCGTGCCGATCGCGGCGCAATGTGCGCGCAGCTGATGCGTCCTGCCCGTTATCGGCAGCAAAGCAAGCCAGCTTGCATGTTCGCCGACGCTGTCGATGACCCGGTAATAGGTGACAGCATTCTTGCCTTGATCGGGATCGGCGCGCACCCGCTCGCCGCCGGGCCCACCCTGTTTCGCCAGTGCCAGGTTGATCCGTCCTTGTGTCGGCTTGGGCCGACCGACGGTGAGTGCCCAGTAGATCTTGCGTGTCGTCTTATCGCGAAAAGCGCGGGTCAGAAATGCCGCCGCCGCCGCGGTGCGGGCGATGACAAAGACGCCGCTCGTGTCCTTGTCGAGGCGGTGGACGAGGCGCGGCCGCTCGGCATAGCCGAAGCGCAGCGCGTCGAGGAGCCCGTCAAGGTGCCGCTCGGACCGCGTCCCCCCTTGGACAGCAAGACCGGGTGGCTTATCGAGTACGATGACCTGGTCGTCGCGATGCAGGACAGCCGCTTCCAGCATCGCCGCATCGGCATCAGATATCCTGCGCGGCGTTGCCAGGGCTGTAGGTTCGGTTTCGTTTAACGGCGGGACCCGGATCGCCTGACCCGGCATGATTCGATCTCCAGCCTTGGCGCGCTTCCCGTCGACGCGGATGTGGCCGGTGCGCAACAGCTTTTCGAGCCGGCTATGGGCGAGCGCCGGATAATGCCGCTTGAACCAGCGGTCGAGGCGTAACGAGCCGTCCTCTTCGGCTACGGTTACGGTCTGATTCATCAAAACCGATCCGGTCATCGCGCGAGCCCCGCCGGTGCCGGGCCGGCGCCGCCAACCCGCGAGTTTGCAATCTGTCGTGAAAACTGCCGTTCCACCGCAAACATGAATGATTACCAAAGTTGGGGACGCAGCCCCCTCACTCCTGAGTGTGCCGGGAGCGGAGCCTTTCCCAATAGTCTAGTCGCTTCTTGATCTCGCGCTCAAAGCCGCGAGCGCTCGGCCGATAAAAACCGTGGCGCGGAACCCCCTCTGGAAAATAGTTCTGACCAGAAAATCCTTCCTCGGTGGCGTGGTCGTAGACGTACCCCTTGCCGTAGCCAAGATTTCGCATCAAAGCTGTTGGCGCGTTGAGGATGTGCATTGGCGGCATCAGCGAGCCGGTCTCGCGCGCCATCTGCTGCGCTTCGCCAAAAGCAGTATAGGTGGCATTCGACTTGGGTGCGGTCGCAAGATAGATCACACACTGTGCAATCGCCAATTCGCCCTCTGGTGCACCGAGCCGGTCGTAGGCATCCCAAGCGGCGAGCGCCTGAACCAGGGCCTGCGGCTCGGCGAGACTGATATCCTCGACGGCTGCTCGTGTTAGCCGGCGCAGGATGTAAATCGGGTCTTCGCCGCCTGCCAGCATGCGCGCGAGCCAGTAGAGAGCGGCATCGACATCCGAACCCCGCAGCGATTTGTGCAAGGCACTGATCAGGTTGTAATGCCCCTCCTGCGATTTGTCGTAGAGCGGCGCGCGCTGCTGCACAAGCCGGGCAAGTCCGGTTGGATCGAGCATCACATCGGCGGGAAGTCGCGCGATTTCTTCGACGAGGTTGAACAGAAAGCGGCCGTCGCCATCCGCCATGGCGCGCAATGCCCCGCGCGCGTCGGGGGTCAGCGGCAAACCGCGGCCGAGCGCCGTCTCGGCGCGGCGCAGCAGGGTTTCGAGATCATCGTCACCGAGCCGCCGCAGCACAAAGATCTGGGCGCGCGACAGCAATGCGCCGATCAGCTCGAATGACGGGTTCTCAGTCGTGGCGCCGATCAGGATCACGGTTCCGTCTTCGACCACCGGCAGAAACGCGTCTTGCTGGGCGCGGTTGAAGCGGTGGATCTCGTCAACGAACAATACCGTGCCGCGGCCGATCTCGCGCCGTTTGCGCGCCGCATCGAACACTTTGCGCAGATCGGCGACCCCGGAAAACACCGCCGATAACGGCTCGAATTCGAGATCGGTCCCATGCGCCAACAGGCGGGCAATCGTCGTCTTGCCACAACCGGGCGGGCCCCACAGGATCATCGAGGACAGCTGCCAGCTCGCGACCATGCGCCCGATCGGCCCGTCGGGGCCAAGCAGATGGTCCTGCCCGACGATCTCGGCAAGATTCTTCGGCCGCAGCCGATCGGCGAGCGGGCGCGGCGCTTGGCTCTCAAATAGGGTGCTTAAGCGCTCGTCAGATGGAGGGTTGCGCGAACGACGCGGCGGAATGCCTGGTACGGAGTGCCCGATCATGGTGTTAGTGAAGATGGCAACAGATGGCAGCCTGAGCAAATGTCATCTAGGGTCGCCGCCGATCTGTTGCCACCACCTGAGGTGGCCGGTGCTCGGCATCCGGGCACATTGATGCCCGCCGGCCGCCAATCTGTCGGCAGCCGGGTCTCCCGAGGCGGCTGTAATTGAGATTGCTTCGCTGCGCTCGCAATGACGCCGTAAATGGCTGTCATCGAGGAGCGGAGCGACGAAGCAATCTCTTGCGACGACCGGCGACGGGAAGCCTCTGTCCGGTTGATATCACTACAATAGTGATTAGTCGCGGTATCAGCCGATCAAAACCGCCTTGCCGATCACCGCGCGGTCGATCAGCGCCTGGATCGCAGCGGCGGCCTGGTCGAGCGGAAAGCGGCGCCAGATCCGCGGTTTCAGCTTCCCCTCCGCCGCGAGCCCGATCAGCGTCTTGATATTGGCTGCAGCGATTTCGGGATGGGCTTCGTTGAGGCCGCCGATCCGAACCCCGATCGCCTCAATCCCCTTGATCAATAGATAATTGGTGCGAGCCATTGCCGGCGCACCACCGAGAAAGCCCAAGATCAGGATGCGGCCGCTCCAGGCGAGGCAGCGCAGCGATTCCTCAAAGGTCGGTCCGTTGACCGGGTCGTATATGATGTCGACGCCGCGCCCTTGTGTCAGTTCGAGAACCTTGTCGCGAAAGCCGTCGTGATAGGAAATCGCATAATCGGCGCCCTCTTCGAGGCATACCCCGCGCTTTTCGTCGGTGCTGGCGGTGGCGATGACCTCGGCGCCGTAGAGTTTGGCGATCTGGATCGCCGGCAAACCAATCCCGCCCGCCGCCCCATGGATCAGCACCCGATCGCCGGCTTTGAGCCGGCCGCGCTGTAAGAGGGCGTGGTAGGCGGTGTGATACACGTTGCGGAATACCGCTGCCTGATCGAGGCCCATTCTCGCCGGCACCAGATCGCAATCCTCGGCTTTGACATTGCCGTACTCGGCAAAGGCGCCGAGCCGCTGGCGGCACATCACCTTGTCGCCCGCCTTGAAGGTAGTAACACCGGGGCCGACCGCGACGACCTCGCCCGCACCCTCACTCCCGGGGATGAAGGGCGGCTCCGGTCGGAACTGGTATTTTCCGGCCAGCATCAAGACGTCGACATACTGGACACCGCGCGCGGTGATCCGCACCTGGACTTCGCCCGGGCCGGGCGGCAGGGGATCGGGAAGCTCGCGCAATGCCAGCACTTCCGGACCGCCAAACGCCTCGCACACCACCGCCTTCATCACGCGCTCTCCACGCTTGCAATCGATGCGAAAGCTTGCTCCCAATCGGCCATGGCGCGCCACCCCCGTTTCTAAAGCAATCACTGGAATGGACGCGCGCCTTCGCCCGTATTCAAGCGGCGCAAAGGCAGGGGAGGAAGGAAGATGACCGATTACACCGGGGCGGCCGCGCTGGCGCGGCGGTTGGCTGAGCCGCCCAGGCGCTTTCCGATCGCCGATCAGATCGTCGTGTCGCTTTTGTGGTTTGCGCTGTTTGCCAACTGGCTCACGGTCGTACCGGTCATTATCCCGGACCAGATCGCCCTGATCCTCGGCCGCGATGCCGCGGTAAAAGAGGGCATCAGCGGCTCGATCCTGGCGATCGGTGCGTTCATGGCCCTGGTCATGGCGCCGGTCGCCGGTGCCTTGTCCGACCAGGTGCGGAATACGAAGGGGCGGCGCCGCCCCTTCCTGCTCGCCGGGATGCTCGGCACCTGCGTAGCACTGGCGTTGCTGGTGCCGTTTGGGGCGGGCAGCAGCATTTTCTTGTACGCGCTCGCGATCCTGAACCTGCAATTCTGGTGGAACTGGGCGTGTGGCCCTTATGCCGGGCTGATCCCCGATGTCGTCCCCCCGGCGAGCCAGGCCTCGGCGAGCGCCTGGATGAACATCATGAGCATCCTTGGCACCTTTACCGGGAACGGCATCGCGGTGGCGCTTTACGTGCACGGGCATCCGGCCGCGGCGATTGCCGGGCTAATCGTGATTAATGTCACGTGTCTGGCGGTGACGATCCTTCGGGTGCGCGAGCCGCCGGCCGCCGGGCTCGAGCGCTCTTTCCAACTTGGCCGATTTCTGCGGTCTTTCTGGCTGCCGCCGGCGCTGCATCGGAATTTCTACCGGGTTTTGGTAACGCGGCTTTTTGCCAATCTCGGGGTCTGGTCGGTGCTGACCTTTCTGCTGTTCTATCTGCAGGACGTGGTCGGAGTAGCTGAGCCGGGCCGGGTCTTGCCGATGGTGCTCGGCATCGGCGCGCTGCTCGGAATTCCTGCCAGCCTCGCCGCGGCCTGGGCGGCGTCACGCTACGGCATCGTCGCGATTGTCAGGGCTACCAGTTGGACGATGGCCGGCGCTGCGATCGCCTATGTACTGATTGCCCTGCACCCTCAGCGGCTGCCGATGGCGGTGGTGGCGTTGGTGTATTTCTCGGGTTGGGGCGCTTATCAAGCGGTCGACTGGGCCTTGGCATTGCGCGTCTTGCCCAGGAGCGAGGCGGCAGGCAAGGACATGGGCATCTGGCATGTGGCACTCGTTCTGCCCCAGATCCTTGGGCCCGCCTCGACCGGCTGGATAATCAGCGGCGCCAAATGGGCGGTATCGGCGCGTTTTGCATATGTCTTGGCATTTGCGATCGCGGCCCTGTGGTTCAGTCTGTCGGCGATAATGGTGGGGCGGGTCCGCCTTCAGACCGCTGTCGCGTAGAGATGATCATGGCTATCCTGCTTCCGCTTAAATCGATCTATGATCTTGTGCTGAGCGCTCAAGGTGGGAGGGGTCAATGAGTGGTATGGCGGCAGCGGCGCTGAGCCCGGAAACAGTGCTGGCCGAGATGAAGAAGCACGGCGTGACCCATGTCGTTTACCTGCCCGACAGCGAGACCAACTGGCTCTATCTGCTGATGAAGGCCGATCCGAGTATCCGTCTCGTCGGGGTCAACCGCGAGGGTCATGCCTCCTCGATCGCTGCTGGGCTGTGGCTCGGCGGCGCCAAACCGCTGATCCTGATCCAGAACACCGGCATGCTCGAAGTCGGGTGATTCGATCCGCGGTTGGCTCATGAGTCTCAACGTGCCGATCGTGTTGATGGTCGGCTATCGCGGCTGGACCCGACACGGCGTCACCGTCGACACCGCGGCAACCTATACCGAGCGCTTTCTGATGGCGTTCGGTATCAATTATTACCTGATCGAGAACGATGCCGATTCTTCGCGCATTGATGTCGCCTTCGCGGAAGCGGAACGCACCCAGCGGCCGGTTGTCATCCTGGTCGGCGATGAATATCACGGTTTCAATCGATAAAGGGGGCGACCTGCCATGATGCATACCGTAGACATGATGCAGGCCTTTGCCCCTTACCGCGGCGATGCGATTCTCGTTCCCGGCCGCAGCGGCCGATACTGGATCGATTTGAGTGACAATCAATTGCTCGACGTCGAACTTGGCGACCCGGCGATGGGCGGTCATGCTGGACTGGGTTTGGGTCTCGCCTTGGCGCGGCCGGACAAGAAGGTCATGCTGTTCGATTCCGAGGGCGACATCATGATGAGCCTCGGCATCTTGGCGACGGTGGCCGAGCAGGCACCGCCCAACCTTTACCACTTCCTTATCGACAATGGCGTCTACGCCACAACCGGCGGCCAGCCGGTGCCGAACGCAGACAACATCCGCTACGACATGATCGCGCGCGGATGCGGCTATCCGCACGCTTTTGCGTTCGCCGAACTCGACGACTTCGCCCGCGAGTTGCCGGCGATCATGGCCCGGCCGGGCCCGGTCTTTGTCGCCTGCAAGGTCGTGCCCGAAATCGAGAATGAGCCGATTGGTCGCCGGCGCCGCTGGCAGACCCGCACGCGCGAGCAAGTTGTTGCCGATCTGCGCGGCGCCCTCGTCGTCACTTGACCGCGGCGGCGGCTTTCCGGAATGCAAAGAAATTGGTCAGCTGCGACGGCTGCGGCTCGGAGACCGGGCGAGGGGCGCGCAACTGGAGCGAGCTCGCCCAAGCTGAAGCGAGATGGCACGGTTTCCGGCGGACAGCGTTGTTTATACTGCCACAACCGAATTCACAGGTGCTGCCATGCCATTTGACGGTGCAAACTTCGCTCTCTCCGAACATGACCTATTGGATTCAGCGGTTTACGAAAGCGGGCTGAAACCAATTGACTGGCGCTTTCTTGATCGGCACAAGGCCGATCAGATCCGCCGCCACCCACCCGGCTGGGCATATCGGCATCAGCAGGCCTTCGCACTTGCCCAAGTCGCGGCGCTTCTCGCGAGCGTAGGCCTGTTTGTCGTCTTGCTATCGGCCCACGAGGTTCCATGGGGCTTTGTGGCCGGCTTGGCAATGTTTGGATTGGGTTCATCGGCGCTGTTCCTTCCGGTCAAGGGCCCTGCGCAGTGGCGCGAGCGGCCTACCAAGGATCTGCACGAGGTCCCGGCTTTGATCCGCCGATCGGCTGAGCGATTGCAGCGGCGCCTTCCCGGAGTGGGTTTTGTCGTCGGCGAATTGTATCAGGAGCAGGTGAGGCTTGATCCGTATCTCGTCGCCGAATACGGCAACGCCCGGGTCGTGCTCGGCATTTGGGACGGTGATCAGGTGATTGCCCGCGCCTGAAGGAAGACCGCATCATCTATGGCGCTCGTGCAGGACACAGCCGCCTATAGCGCGGGGCCGAAGTATCAGGCCTTGGGGACGCCATCAACGCTAATCTCGGATGTGCGTCCCGATTCCACGCCGTCAAATGTAGCCCGTGTAAAGAGCACGCAAACCTGAAGCTACATCCGCAGCGCGGCTCCGGATCTTCAAAGTAAAATCCAAGCTTACCCATCAGCTCGCTTGGCCCTTCATCTTCAGCATCTTAGAGCTTCGCTGTCAGTCTCGTACCGGAAACCGCGCGCTTAGTTTGCTTGACCGATGCTAGGGCCGGAAATGGTCCGTGTAAGACATTCGTAAGCCGCACTGGCCGCTTTTCAAAGGAGATGCTGCCAAAAGGCCATGCGTGTGTGCGGGATTGACCGCGGAGGCCGAACAGTATCCCATTCGCTCGTGTCGCACACGCCTGAGAAGGGGAGACAAGCCGGCGATGAGCATCAAAGGAAAGTCCAATATCGTCGGGATCTTTGAACATCCGACGCGCAAGGCCGACGACAAGTCGCTGTTCCAGTTGCATGCCGAATGCGCGGCGGGCGCGCTCGCCGATGCGGGGTTAACGAAGAACGACATCGACGGCTATTTCTGTGCCGCCGGCGACACGCCGGGGCTCGGCGCGCTGTCGATGATCGATTATCTCGGCCTCAAATTGCGGCACTGGGATTCGACCGATACCGGCGGATCCTCCTATCTGTTGCAGGTCGAGCATGCCGCCGAGGCAATCGCTCTCGGCAAATGCTCGATCGCTCTCATCACCTTGGCCGGGCGGCCGCGCACCGAAGGGGTCGCAACCGGCACCGCGCCGCGTACGGCGGCGATGCAGTCGGCCGAGACCGCGTTCGAAAACCCATACGCCCCGGCCACCGCCAACATGTATGCGATGTGCGCGATGCGGCACATGTACCAATACGGCACGACCAGCCAGCAGCTCGCCTGGGTCAAGGTTGCCGCCTCGCACCATGCTCAATACAACCCGCATGCGATGCTGCGTGACGTCGTTACGGTCGAAGACGTCGTCAGTTCGCCGATGATCGCCGATCCGTTGCATCGGCTCGATTGCTGCGTAATCAGCGACGGCGGGGGTGCCATCATCGTCGCCCGGCCCGAGGTCGCGAAAAGCCTGAAGCGGCCATTGGTCAAGATCATCGGCGCCGGCGAGGCGCCTAAGCACCAGATGGGTGGCGCGATCGACCTGACCTATTCGGGGGCGGTGTGGTCGGGGCCGGCGGCCTTTGCCGAGGCCGGGATAAAACCGTCGGACATAAAATACGCGTCGATCTACGACAGTTTTACGATCACAGTCGTCATGCAGATCGAGGATCTCGGCTTCTGCGAGAAAGGGCAGGGCGGACGGTTCGTATCCGATGGCAATCTAATCTCAGGCACCGGCAAATTGCCGTTCAACACCGATGGCGGCGGGCTGTGCAACAACCACCCGTCCAACCGCGGCGGGCTGACCAAAGTGGTGGAGGCGGTGCGCCAGTTGCGCGGTGAGGCGCATCCCAAGGTGCAGGTGCCGAACTGCGATTTGGCTTTGGCGCATGGCACCGGCGGCTCGCTTGGGACCAGGCACGGCTCGGCGACCGTGATCATGGAGAGGGAGTGAGCGCGATGCAGAGCCAGGAGCGCAAAATCCAGGCCCCGGTGCCCAATCTCGAAACCAAGGCGTTCTGGGACGCCGCCGCGCAAGGCAAATTGATGATCGGCAAATGCAACGCCTGCGGCAAGCTGCACTACTATCCGCGCGTGCGATGCCCATTCTGTTTCAGTGACCGGACCGAATTGCAGCAGGCTTCGGGCAGCGGCACGATTTACACCTACAGCGTCATGCGCCGCACCCCGATCCCCTACGCGATTGCCTATGTGACCTTGGCCGAAGGGCCGACGATGATGACCAACATCGTCGATTGCGACCTCGACCAAATCCGCATCGGTCAAGCCGTCCGCCTTGTTTTCAAACCCAGTGATGGCGGCCCGCCGGTGCCGATGTTTACCCCGGTTTGATGGCTTGCTCACCGATTTTCTTTGCTGACTACGGGTTATTCCAACTTCGTAGCAATTATTGATGGGCTGAGCGCAGCGAAGCCCATCAATAATTGCATGTGGCCCGGGCGATGGGCTTCGCTTACGCTCAACCCATCCTACTCAGGAGGTCGTCATGGACACGCTTGAACCACACGTCTCGCACCGGCCGGCGCATATCAGCCCGCAGGAATGGGGTGTGCGGGTCGATCTCGCCGCCTGCTATCGGCTTATAGCGCATTTCGGCTGGGACGACCTCGTGCTTGACGCACAATTCGGCGCGGGTGCCCGGCACCACCGACCAGATGCTGATCAACCCGTCGGGGCTGATGTTCGACGAAATCACCGCTTCGAACCTGCTGAAGGTCGATATTGGATGGCCACCTGATCGAGCCGTCGGAATACGAGCCGATCAACGCCGGCGTCGTCATTCACGGTGCGATCTATCTCGGCCGGCCCGATGTCGAGTGCGTGATCCACACCCACACCGAGGCCGACATCGCGGTCGGCGCTCTGGAAGAAGGGCTGCTGCCGCTCTCTCAATGGGCGATGCGTTTCTACAACCGGCTCGGCTACCACGATTACGAAGGTGTCTCTCTGGACATGGACGAGCGCGAACGGCTGCAATATGACATCGGCCAATATCCGGTGCTGGTGTTGCGCAACCACGGCCTGTTGGCCACCGGCCGCAACGTCGCCGAAGCCTTTTCCCTCACCTATCATTTCGAGCGCTCGGCCGAAGCGCAGCTAAAGATCCAGGCCGCCGTTGCGGCCGGCGCCAAAATGGTGGTGCCGTCGCCTGAGACCTGCGAACGCCAAGCCGCGCAGTTTGCCGGTAACATGCCGCGCCTCCAAGGTCAGCGCGAATGGCCGGCCTTGCTGCGCATGCTCGACCGGCTCGATCCGAGCTACAAGACCTGAGCCGGAAGCTTATCGACGCACGCTCGGCATAGGCCGGGCCGACGGCCCGGGGAGGCTGGCGCCACGTCTCAGTGGTGCCAGCACTCCTCGCGCTGGTAATCGATTTCGCGAAGCCGGTGCTCCAGCCGTTCTCGGTCTTCGCCGTAAGGCGTGTGCTCGAGCCGCTCGCGCAGCTCGTGCGCCCTGTACTCTAGCGATTGGCACTGTTCTCGATGGCCGCCTCCTTCACCATAGCGGGGCGCCGGGTAACCCGAGGGAGGATAGCTGGGGGAATACCCGGGGGCAGGATACCCCGGGCCGACATAAGCCGGCGGGCGGGCGCCCGGTAGTAGGATCCCCGCGGCCCCGCCATTGCACTTCAATCGACCGTTTCGGTTCTCGATATTGCCAGCGCAATGCGCGATATCGAGCGAGGATTGCTGTACCCGTCCGTCTTCCCTGCGGCAAGTTGCGCTCAGGGTGGTGCCGTGCATCCGGATCTCGCTGCAGCTTCCCTGGTAGGAGCCCGGCGGCGGTGCTTGCGCGAATGCCGGTAGGGAAATGCCGACGAGCGCCACCGCCACGAACAAGCCGCCACAACACCTCATCTCGCTCTCCCGATAATTGGTCAGGTGGCGCCGACAACGGACATGTCCGAGGAAAAAGTTCCTCGGACGCGAACTCACGCCGGACTTCCTTTACCCGACCAAGAGTGTAACTTTGTCTCCTCCAACCGCAGGGATGCTCAGATGAAGATTACCGGTATCCGCACTCAAATCGTGGCACTCCCGGCGGACGAGCCGTTGGCAGGGGCGGTGGAAAACCCGAACGGCACACGGTTGATCGTGCCGGTAGAGGTCGAGACCGATGACGGGACAGTCGGCGTCGGCGCTACTTATTTCGGCGGTGCCTTGACTGGCAGCCTCAAGCGCGCGGTCGAGGAACTGGGCGCGCTTTGCGTCGGCGAGGATCCGGTGCGGGTCGAGGCGATCACCGCGAAGTTGCGCGCTGCGGCGGGCTCGGCCGGGCCGGGCGGCATCTTCAACCTCGCGATTTCGGCGATCGATACCGCCTTGTGGGATTTGCGCGCCAAATCGATGGACCTGCCGTTGTGGAAATTGCTGGGCGGCGCCCGCGACCGGGTTCCGACCTATGCCAGCGGGGCGCTAATGCGGAGTCTCACGCTTGACCGCGTCGTGCAGGCGGCGGCCACGCTCAAGGACCGCGGTTGGCGCGAGATGAAGACCCAATTGGCGTTGCCGGGCGAGACCACGCCGGCCAAGGAGGTCGAGCGCATGCGCCGGGTGCGCGAGGCGATCGGCCCCGATATCAAATTGATGTGCGACATCAACCAGCGCTGGCGACCGGAGCAGGCGATCGATATCGGCCGCCGCGTCGAGGATGCCGGGGTCGGGCTATTCTGGCTCGAAGACGTGACGTCTGCGGATGATTTCGCTGGTCTGGCGCGGGTCACCGCAGCGTTATCGACGCCGATCGCGGGCGGCGAATATGTCTGGGGCATTGTGCCGTTCCGCCACATGGTCGAGGCCCGTTCGGTCGACGTGGTGATGATCGATCTAGTACGGGTCGGCGGCATTACCCAATGGATCAAGGTTGCCGGTATGGCCGAGGCTTTTAACCTGCCGGTCGTCAGCCATCTGATCCCCGAGGTCCATGTCCATCTGATCGGCGCCATTCCGAATGGATTGACCGTCGAATACATGCCGTGGCTGATGCCCTTGTTCGAGGAAGTCCCGCGGCAGCAGAATGGCGAGCTGGTGATGCCGACCGTACCCGGCCTCGGGCTCAAATTCAACCAAACCACAATCGACCGCTATCGCGTCGCCTGACCGCCGGACAGAGGAGGCCATCAGAATGTTCGACATCATCGTCGCGAATGGGCTCGCAGTACTGCCGACAGGGGCGCAACCAGCCGACATCGGCGTCGCCGCAGGGAAAATCGCAGCAATCGGCGCGCCGGGCAGCTTCGGCGTGGTCGGCGCCGGGCGCACCGTCGATGCGGCGGGTCAGATCGTCATTCCGGGCGGCATCGACCCGCATGTCCATTGCCGCTGGCCGATTGTCGTGCCCGGCACCACGCAGCATCAGATGACCGAGGGACCGGCGCGGGTCAGCGAGGCGGCGTTGCATGGGGGGACGACGACGATCATCGACTTTGCGCTGGTCGACGATGGCGACAACGTGCAGCAAGCGATTGAGCGGCGCCAACAGGAATGGGCTGGCGACTGCCATTGCGACTACGCCTTTCACACAATGGTGCAGGGCAAGCTCGCTCCCGAACTGATGCCGCAACTGGCCGAGGCGGTTCAGGCCGGACATCCCTCGGTCAAGATTTTCACGACCGATATCACGCCCTCCCGCAAGGGCCGCATGGTCGATTTCGGAGACATCTGGGAGGTGCTGCAGGTCCTGGCCAAAGCCGGCGGCATCGCTGCCATCCATGCCGAAGACAACGACCTCGTCATGCATATGTACGAGAAGCTGACCCGCGAGGACCGGACCGGCTTCGAGAACATGGCCGAGGTTCACACGACGTTGTCCGAAGACCTGGCATTCAACCGGGTGATCAGGCTCGCTGCCAATATCGACGGTGCCGCCCTCTATATGATGCACACTTCAGCCGCGACCGGCGTGCGGGCGATCGCAGCGGCGCGGGCCAACGGCGTCCCGATCTACGGCGAGACGCTGCATCAATATCTGATGTACAATTCCGATGACTATAAGCAGCCGAACGGGCAGATCTACCACACCTATCCCTCGCTCAAATTCCCGGCCGACCAGCGGGCGTTGTGGGATGCGACCGACCACGGTGCGATCCAGACCGTTGCCACCGACGAGATTTGCTGTCCGCTGCGTATCAAATTGCAGGGGCGCCGGATCGACGACACAACCGGCGGCAATGCCGGCGTCGAGCCCCGGGTGTCGCTGATCTATACCGAGACCGTCGAAAAGCGTGGCCGCAGCCTCGTCGATTTCGTCGGCCTGGTTTCGGCGAATGCCGCCAAGATCATGGGACTTTATCCCCGAAAGGGCGCGCTCGCGGTCGGTTCCGATGCCGATATCGTCGTGCTCGATCAGCGCCAGCGCCATATCGTGCGCGCCGCCGAGATGCACGAGGCGGATTACAGCCCGTGGGAAGGCCGTGACCTTGCTGTCTGGCCGTCGACGACAATCTTGCGCGGCAAAGTCGTCGTCGATGCCCGCACCTTCTCGGGCGACCTCAAGGATGGGCAGTTCTTGCCGCGCAAGGTGCCCGAAGGCGTAAGAAGCCGTCCAGCCGTATGAGCTGCAAGCGGCCCCGATCGTTGAGCGTGAAGTCGTTTGTTCTCGGAACGACGATCGCCGTTACCTTAGTCGCCTGCCTTTACGCGTATCTCTCTTATCGGTCGCTGAGCAGCGAGTTCCGCGCCTTGGGGCTTCGTTAGCACCAACGCCGGTCCGTAGGTTTCCGCCGTGCCGTCAGAAAAACCCGCAAGGTTAGTCGGCTGCCGTCAGCTCCAGGCGACTGGATCGCCGAGCCATTTGCGGTAAATCCATTTTAGCGGCGCTTTTATCCCGGCGCGGTCGGCAAGCCGACGTGCGACATCGACGAATTTCTCAATGGCCGCTCGCAACTGCCAGTCGAGCGAGCCAATCGGATTCCGGCGGAAATAATAACGTCGGAAAGCCCGCCATTCAGCCCGCGTGTAGACTTTCGCGTTCCCGCCAAGCTTGCAGACGAGCGGCGTGAAGTACGGGTAAAGTGTCGTGTTGTGTAGCTCGGTCTTCATGAAATTGCCGATCATCATATCGTCGAAGTAGCCGTGCTTAACCGCCTCGCACAGCGAATGGCGCGGTGCGTAAAAGCCGATACCACGCAACCGGCTTTGGGCCTTATGCTTAGATGATGGATTGATCCAGAGTTGGCGCCGCTCTCCGCCGACTGTAAAATCCAGAAAATCGAGGTCCCGGCGGATCGTTTCGAATTTGCGGAAGAAGTCGAATAGCTCGGCCCACTCGGCTTCGCTCAGTCGCTCATCATAGTCATCAGCCCCAGTTCGATCGGTGACTTGACCAAAGTCGGAGGCTTGGCTCGGATGCTTTCGGGTTACCTCCCCGGATTGCAAGTCGACAATGACGAATGGTTCAAGTACGCGAACCTCTGGCCGCGTCCAGTGTCGCTCGATGTCCGCCCACGTGATGCGGTAGGGGTTGGCCCAGGCGCTATCGCTGCGGATGTAAATGTGCTGCGAAGATGAGCAGACATAGGTGCCGATCCCTAAACGATCGATGAGGCGGGCGAGCGCCCACACTGTGCCCGGCTTGTAATGCTCGGCAGGCTCGGTAACGCGCCGGCCCTCGTTATCGACGAAATTGAGCATGTCGGCGTCGGTCGCGCAGAGCGCGGCGGCGTAGGTCTTCTTTCGGTCGTAGCGCCGCACCAGCTTGCGGACGAACCGCCGGTCACCCAAGAGCGGCGAGTCGTTCAGGTTGACGATTAGACAATCGCCCGCCTCGACCACCAGGATCGCGTCCTGATTTTCGTTGTCGAGAGAGAGGCAGCGCAGCCGCGGCGATAACTGGCGCCATTCGCGGTAGGGCATCACCTCGACTGGAAAGCCTTGGCCCCTGACAAACTCGGCGATTTCGCCGGTATAGTGCTCCGGCAACAGAAACTTGGTCTTGTGCGATAACAGCGCCAGCGACTCGCTATGCAGATGATCGGGATGCCCGTGTGATATCCAGACGTAGCTCGCCTGCCGGACGGCGTCGAGCTCCGCCGGTGTGAGCGGGCGATCGAGGCCCCAGCTCCCGAAATAGCAAGTTCCGACCAGCCATGGATCCGTTGCCAGCACCGGGCGCTGGTCGTCGTAAAACACGAGCGTTGCATTACCGAGCGTCTCAAATCCTAAATTCATTAGCTCCGTTCCCCGTCGACCATATCGACCCGCTATTCTCCCTGCCAACCCTTTACAGTTAATAATACACGCGACTGTATCCGTTCTCCCTATACGGCTTACGCTGCCGAGACGAGCTTGGCGGGACCAGTGTAGGGCCTATCGGGAAAGGAGAGCACGGTCTCTTTCGGGCAGCGTACCGAGCGTTGAGGCCCACGGCTATTGGCACTGGCGGACCCTCTCTGAGGTCACGTCCGACCGTGACCAACTCCGGTTTTGCGCTAAGCCAGCTGGAAAAACATGCACGGCGAGCAACACAACAATTATGATCGACAAACTGTGATCAGCCTTGGGGAGTGTGCCGATGTCTCAGCACCATGTCTTGCGGGCCAGCCCCGAGACGGTTCATTGGGGATTTTTCGATTCCGGACTGAAGCCGGTGCTGACTGTCGCATCCGGCGATACGGTAACGCTCGACAGCGTTTCAGGCGGACCCGATATTCTGCCGACGAATGGCCGCTTCGACATCCTGCCCGAACATCGGGCGATCCATAGCGCGGTCGAGCCGCGGCTCGGCGCTCACATTCTGACCGGGCCGATTGCGGTCGAAGGGGCGAAACCCGGCGACGCACTTGCCATCGAAATCCTGTCGATCGATTGCCGACAGAATTGGGGCTACACCCGCATCCGCCCGCTGTCGGGCACCTTGCCCGAGGATTTTCCGGTGCGCCGTACCTGGCATACCGCGATCGACCGTCAGCGCGGTATCGCGACCGTGCCGTGGGGAGCCGAGATCGAATTGGCGCCGTTTTTCGGGGTCATGGGGGTGGCACCGCCGCCGGCCTATGGAGCCGTGACCTCGGTCGTGCCGCGCGAGTTCGGCGGCAATATGGATCTAAAGGAGCTGGTTGCCGGAACAACCCTGTATTTGCCCGTATGGTCCGAAGGTGGGCTGTTTTCGGCCGGAGATGGGCATGGTGTGCAGGGCGATGGCGAGGTTTGTGTGACCGCCCTCGAGACTGCGCTGACCGGCACCTTCCGGCTAACCTTGCACAAGGGTATCGGGATAGACTTGCCGCGCGCCGAGACACCGACGCATCTGATCACGATGGGTTTCAATGAGGACCTCGATGACGCCGCCAAAACCGCGTTGCGCCAGATGATAACATTGATCGGCGAGCGGATGGGGCTCGGGCGGGAAGACGCCTACATGTTTTGCAGCCTCGCAGTCGATCTGCGCGTGACACAGCTGGTCGACGGCAACAAAGGCATCCACGCGATGCTGCCCAAGCGCTACATCAACAGCGAGCGGCGCGCGAATTAGAAAGCAATCGCCGGATAGAGCCGGTGCGGCTGGCGCGCCATCTTCTGCCCAACTTATCGATGGGCAGGAGCGGATGATGCTGGATGTGGAGAAATGCTGGGCGGCGGTCGAGGGCCACGACGCCGCCGCCGATGGGAAATTCTTCTATGGTGTCGTAACCACCGGCGTCTATTGCCGCCCCGGTTGCTCCTCGCGACGGCCATTGCGCGCCAATACGATGTTTTTCGAGACGATTGCGGCGGCGGAAGCGGCAGGGCTGCGCGCGTGCAAGCGGTGCCGCCCGGCCGACCCATCCGCGGCGTCGCGGCATATCGCGGCGGTCGAAAAGGCGTGTGCGCTGTTGCGCACGAGCGAGACGATGCCAAGCCTTGCCGAACTCGCCGGCGCTGCCGCGATCAGCCGATATCATTTTCACCGGCTGTTCAAGCAGATCACCGGCGCCACACCGCGCGATTACGCCCGCACCCATCGCCTCGAAGCCTTGGCGCAAAGGCTCGATGCCGGTGAAAAGGTCACGCAGGCAATTTACGCCTCGGGCTTTGGCTCGAGCTCGCGCGCCTATGAGGCGGCGACGGGAGCCCTCGGCATGACCCCGGCGGTGCGGCGCAAGGGCGGCGAAGGCGAGACGATCCGCTTTGTGACGGTGACGACGCCGCTTGGCTGGGCACTCGTCGCCGCGACCCGGCGCGGGGTATGCCTAACGGCCCTCGGCGACGACCGCGAACGGCTCGCGGCCGCGGTACGGGAGCGCTTTCCCGCTGCCGAAGTAGTCACTGAGGATCCGGGGCTTCGCGATTGGGCCGAGCGGATTGTGCGGTTTATTACCGAACCGTCGCACACGCTCGACCTGCCGCTCGACATCCGCGGCACGGCGTTTCAGGCGCGGGTGTGGCGGGCGCTGCAGAAAATCCCGCTCGGCCAGACCGCGACCTATAGCGAGATCGCCCGGGCCTTGGGTCAGCCGCGGGCGGTGCGCGCGGTGGCGCGGGCCTGTGCCGCGAACGACCTGGCATTGTTGGTGCCGTGCCATCGGGTGATCCGCGAGGACGGCGATCTTGCCGGTTATCGCTGGGGGATCGAGCGCAAACGAGCGCTCCTAGCCCGTGAGCGCGCAGCGGCGAGCGATGGCGCCGCCTGATCCCGGTATGTCGGTGGCTGAGCGTGTCGCCGCCGCTGACTGGCCGGCAGTCGCGGCGGCCCTTGACCAGCAGGGCTACGCGACCGTGTCGCTGTTAACGGTCGCGGAATGCCGCGCGTTGACCGCACTATACGATAACGAGGACGCGTTTCGCCGCCGCATCGTCATGCAGCATCACGCCTATGGCAGCGGCGAATACAAATATTTCCGCTATCCGCTGCCGCAGCTGATCGCCGAGTTGCGTTGCGCGATCTATCCGCATTTGGCGGATATAGCCAATCGATGGCATCAGCAGCTGCGCGAAGCAGAACGTTTCCCGCTCGTGCTGGAAGACTACCTCGGGCTATGCCATCGCGCAGGGCAGGAACGCCCGACGCCGTTGATGCTGAAATACGGACCCGGCGATTACAACCGGCTGCATCAAGATCTTTACGGTGCTTTGGTGTTCCCGTTGCAGTTGACTGTGCTGCTCAGCGAGCCTCAGCAGGATTTCTGGGGTGGCGAGTTTCTGCTGGTCGAGCAGCGGGCACGCATGCAGTCGCGCGGCGAGGTCGTGCCGCTGCAGCAGGGGAAAGCTGTCATTTTCCCGGTGCACCATCGACCAGTCGAGGGCACCCGCGGTTTTTTACGCGTGACAATGCGGCACGGCGTAAGCCGGGTACGCACAGGGGAACGTTATACCTTGGGCATCATCTTTCATGATGCCATCTAACCACACCCGTCATTCCGGGGCCGGCGCAGCCGGAGCCCGGAACCCATAAACACGGCCTTTCAAAGGCCTGCACCGACCAGCGCCGTTTCATCCTCGGCGGAGGCCGATGTGCATGGGTTCCGGGCTCGCCGCTCCGCGGCGCCCCGGAATGACAACTGGCTAAATGGTCATTCTCCACCGCTGGCAGCTGCGATCCCCTTAGACAGGTGAATGTCGCATCACGCTGCAAAAATCTGCAGCATGTCCATGTGATTTTGCCGGGTCTCCTCGATTCCTACCCCGAAATAAGGGGAATATAGGATGATCGTATCGACCAAGTCGTTGAATTGCTGGGCTTGGTTGCGGACGTCTTCCTTGGTGCCGGCGAGCGCGAGAGCGGCGACCATGTCATCCGTTACAGCGGCGAACATCGCCGGGAAATCTCTGCGGCCGAAAGCTTCGCGGATAGCCTGCGCCTGCGGGGCGAAGCCGAGAGGAGTTAGGACGATATCGTAATACGGAAGCACGCTGTAGAAAGCGATTGCGTGCTTTGCCAAGTCATGAGCCTGCACGGGATCACTGTTGATTGAGCAGATCCGTGGCAGGCAGAGTTCGCAATCTTTACGGCGACCCTTCTCCATGCCTTTCTTCAGGTTCGGCCGAACCGTATCTTTCAAGTAAGCGACGCTGTTGAGCGGGCCAAGAATGAGCCCGTTAGCGTGGGAATCCGCTAGCTCGACCATCCGAGGGTTCACCCCGGCGAGATAGATCGGCGCATCGGTAATGGCCGGAGTTAAAAACGGGACATAGTCCTGCACCTTATAATAATCGCCGGCATAGTTCGCCGGGGCGGTGGGTGTCGCGGTCCACACAGTGCGGATGCACTCGATGTATTCACGTATGCGCGCAACCGGGCGTGGTACGTCGAAACCGTACCAGTTCTGGTTCCAATCACGTGGGGCGGTGCCGACTCCGAGGATGAACCGCCCGCCACTATATTCGGCCATAGACAAAGCGCTGAGCGCCGTTAATACGGGCGGGCGAGCCATCTGTGCGATTCCCGTGCCGACGCGAACCCGCTTGGCTACCCCCGCCATGGCTGCGAGCGGAACAAAGGCGTCACGCCATCCTTCCGCGGTCCAGATACTATCGGCACCAGCGGCGTCGGCCAGCGATGAAAAATGGAGCATGTCGTCAATGGTGAGGGAGTCGGCATTATAGATGACACCCCATTTGTGGACCCGCACTCCGGACATGTTCAATCCTCCCGTTCATCATTGAGCGTCAGTCTACGGCTGTGCTACCGGGTGAAGCATACAACTAGAAGGTGGATCGCGGGCGTGGAAAGCGGCCGTTTAAACTTAATCGGGTTCGGCAACCGCCGCGGACCATGGCGACATCACGTCTGAAATGCCGTGGTTGCGGCCATCCGGGCCCCGCAACACCAGATTGGGGCAAGCAAAGCGGGATGGAAATACCCCGTGTTCGACCACAGTGGCGCCTGGTTTCGCTGAGAGCGGCTCGATGATAGCCGGCGGCATGCGCCGGTCGATGCCAAAGCGATCGCTGCCGTTGACGTCGATACGGGGATGATGCGCCGCACTCGCCGGGTCCATCTCGAAATCGATCACAAAGCTCGCCATCTGCAGAACCGCGCCGAGAATTCGCCGGCCGCCAGAGGCGCCGACCCCGAACCACGGCCGTCCATCGCGCATTGCCACGACCGGGCACATATTGGTCAGTGCCCGCTTTCCCGGGCCGATCGAGTTCGGCCGCCCCGGACGCGGGTCAAACCACATGATACCGTTGTTCATCAGAATCCCGGTTCCGGGAAGTACGTAACGGCTGCCAAAACTCGACAGCAGGGTCGTCGTCAACGCGACGACCGTTCCTTCGTGGTCGATCGCCGTGATGTGAGTGGTCGAGGTTGGAGCTGTCGTCTCGACATCGCCGGCGTGCTCAAGTCGATCGATATAGGCCTCGCGCAACGCTTCGATCACTGCGTCGAAATACGCAGCATCGGGCGCCGCGGCAAAACGCTGGCGCGCGAGCCGCTCGATCACAAAGGCGAGCGTCGGCCCAGCCGTCAAACCCGGGGCCGATTGCAGGACCGCGTCGCGATAGGGAATGGCAAGCGCCGGCATTATGCGCGCGCGGCACAGCCCCAAGTCATCGGCCGACAGGACGCCCCCCGCAACACGCAAATCATCGGCAATCAAGTGGGCAATTTCCCCAGTGTAGAAATCGTCGGGGCCGGCGGTGGCGAGGCGATCGAGCGTATCGGGCAGATGGCCTAGTCGCAAATGCATGCTATCGCGTTCGGGCGGGCACACCGGCGGCAGTCCCTCCGGAAGCCAGATGCGCCGACTCTCATCGTAAAGCCGCAACTCGGCCGCAGCCGCGGCGACCTTGACCGTTGTGAACCAGTCGACCGGCAAGCCTTCACGCGCCAAAGCGACAGCCGGCGCTACCAGTTCCCGCCACGGGATGCGGCCAAAGCGCTCGACCGCCGCCGCATAGCCCCGCACCGCACTCGGAATGGCGAAAGCGAGCGGACCATGGATGTTGCGGTCGCCTGCCACCGCGGGCCAGGTGAACAACTCGGTCTTCGTCGCGCCGGTCAGCGGAAAGGCGGCGGGATCGAGACGGCGCGGCGAAACCGGCCCGAAATCGACCGCCTCGGCGTGCGGCGCGCCGGCGCGGTGCACGACCATATAGCCGATGCCGCCGAGACCGCTATTCCACGGCTCGAGGGCGGCAAGTGCGAATGCCGTGGCGACGGCGGCGTCGACCGCGGTGCCACCCGCCGCCAGGATATCGGCACCGACCGAAGCCGCGGTGCGGCTTTGCGAGGCGACAACACCGCCCTTCGCGGCGACGCCGGGTTTGCGGATCTCCCAGTTCTGGGTCAGGTGCATCGCGGCCCGCCAATCATTCGACGGTCATCGAGTTCGACACGGTTA
Source organism: uncultured Alphaproteobacteria bacterium (assembly GCA_963846635.1). Classification (GTDB taxonomy): domain Bacteria; phylum Pseudomonadota; class Alphaproteobacteria; order ATCC43930; family CGMCC-115725; genus AP-15. The sequence goes on from CAWJXM010000056.1 coordinate 29,045, forward strand.
GGGTAGAACGCGTAGTAGCCGGCGATACCTGCGACCTCGTCATAGGGGGTCGGATAGCCCCAAACGGCATTTTCTGAGCGACGCACGCCACCACTGTCGGGCACCTCGATCGTCCAATACGACGCTTCGCCCTTGTACGGGCAGCGGGTGTGATGGTCAGTCCGATGGAGCAGGTCGAGCCGCATATCCTTTTCCGGAACGTAATGGACCGGGGCATGGCCGGTCTCCTCGACGCGCAGTGCGGCGCTGCTATCGGCAATCGTCACGCCGCCAAAGACGACGCGGACGCGGCGGCTCTCGGGCACGAGCTCGACGCGGTAATCGGGGCGGCTCTTAAATCCGGGTGCGGGATTGGGCATCGTTACATCTCCTTATACTGTCTGTGAATGGTTATCGCAAAGTGGCGCTGCTCATAGGCCTGTTCCGCCGCATTCTGCCGCTTCGCTACTGCCCGGACTGGCCCTTCCAAGGAGACGCCGTGGTCACGTTGGCTGCTCACCAGCAGCGCCGCGTCGACATAGCCTGCGTCCACGAAGTGCTCGGCCGGCAGCAGCCCCTTGTCGGCCAGGCATTTGTGGATGTCTGCCGTGCTCGCCATGTCCGGCTGCATCGCCGGGCAGGTCATGATATGTGTAACCAGGTGTGCGGCATTCTCGTCGCAGGTTTCGGTCACGTGCACCTTGTAGCCCGACCATTCCGTCTGCCGTTTCGTGCTGTAATGCGCCTCCGGATCATAGGGGGATTGCAGCCGCTCGCCCACGGGCGGCAGTTCCGCTCCCGCCCGCCAGCGCGGTGGCCCGTTCCCCTCGCGGGCATAATGGATCCGCCACACATCCCGCAGCGTCCCAACCATCGGCTGCTGGCGCGCCGCGGCCGGTGCATTCGGCACCTCCAAGGCATCCAGCAAGGTGAAGCCGTCCAGCCCGATTTCGATGGCAAGGGCTTCGCGCTCTTCCCGCCGCTTGGGCAGGCGATAATCCTCGATCCGGCGCCCGTAGCGCTTGAACCAGACGGGCTGGGCGATCTGACGCAGCCAGTCCGGCACAATCGCGGCGAGGTCGTCCAAGGTGGCGCGCAACGTCTCGCCAACCAGTTCGAGCAGGTGCAGATCGTGCACCGCAGCCAGGATATGCGTGCTGTCCGTACGCTGCTTGCCCCGCGCCCTGATCAGGCCGCGCGCCTTGAAGCGCTCCAGCATCCTGTCCAGCAACAGATGCTCCGCCTTGCCCGCGACAAGGCGGGCGCGGAACTCCGTCAGCACGCTGAAGTGGAAACCAGGGTCGGTCAGTTCGAGCCCCAACGCATACTTCCAGTCAATCCGACCGCGCACCGCATCGGCGGCTTGCCGGTCACTGAGATGCTCCAGAAACTGAAAGACCGTGACCAGCGCTAAACGCCATGGCGCAAGGCCGGGCTGACCTCGGACGGGATACAGCGTGCGGAAGTCCGCACCCTCGTAAAGGGTGGCGAATTCATCACGCAGCCGCGTTATGACGGTGCCACCGGGAAACGCCGCACGGGCCACTCGCGCGGTCTCGGCCGGGATCTCGCTAATCGGCTCTGGATGCAGGCTCATGGATCACCCCATGCTGAAAAGCCGCCTGAATTCGCCGACAGTATCTCTCCTTTGTCAGCGAACCGTTTCGGAGGGCGGCGCTGGCCGCTCATGCGCTGGTTGAGCGTAAGCTTCAAATGAGGCGATGCAGCTCGCATGCAATTGCGGATCGGTGATCGGGCCGCATTCGATCGCCTCGCGTTTTTTGCGGAACGCCGGATTGCTGCGCAACAGAGCCGAATACTGTTCGCTCTGTTTGACATTTGCCGCCGCCGCGGGATTGTTCTGCGGCAATGGCGCTTGCGCCCGCGCGGTCCCGGTGGCGAGGAGCGCTAGCGCCGTCAATACGGCGGCTTGATATTTGAGCATGTCCTTCCTCCTTTTCCTCAGTCCGCCATCGTCAGCCCGCCGCTGACGCTCAAGACTTGCCCGGTGATGTAGTTCGCACGATCGCTCAGAAAAAACAGTACCGCCTGCGCGATTTCGGTCGGTTGAGCAATGCGGCGAAACGGGATAGCGCGGGTCAGCGCCTGTTTGATCCGCTCCGGCTGGCGCTGAAATAGCGGCGTGTCCGTCGGACCCGGGCAGACACAATTTACATTGATCGCATAGCGCGCCATCTCGCGGGCCAGCGATTTGGTGAACGCGATCAACCCGCCTTTGGCCGCGGCGTAGACGGTCTCGCCCAGGCTGCCGACACGCCCGGCATCGCTCGATATGTTGACAATCTTGCCTCGGCGCCGGCTGTCACCATCGGCGGCAACAGGCCGCGGGTGAGGCGGATCGCTCCCATCAGATTGATCGCGATGAGGCGATCCCACATCTCCGGCGGGTTCTCGAGAAAGGGCTGGACGGCGTCCCAGCCGGCAGCGTTGACGAGGCCGTCGACGCGTTCGATCTTGCTGTGCAGTGCGGCAACGAAACCCTCGATGGAGGAATTGCTGGTCAAATCGAGCATCAGGAACTCGATTGGAAGCCCGGCTGCGACACCCTCCGCAGCGGCGCTGCGGCCGCCCTCCTGATCGATATCGCCGATAAAAATTCGCGCACCCTCGCGTGCCAACAGCAATGCGGTCGCCCGGCCAATGCCGGAGGCACCCCCGGTGACGACAAAGCTACGGCCGCTGAGATCCAATACCAGCTAGCTCCCCGATGAGACCAGGGCTCGACTATCCTACGCTCTGTGCCCGAGCTGTCGATAAGGGCGATGGGATCGCGGCGCAAGCGCGATGCGTGCTTGTCGGCAAGATAAGAGCAGCGATGCGGAGACCTTCGGCGCGTCTTTGCGGGTTGTTCTGCTGAAATCAGTCGCTGCCACAACGGCCGTCGGATGAGATGCGGGTGGGGGTTAAAGATCGAGTTCGAGGATCGGGGTCTTGGAGCGTGAGCAGCAGATCAGCAGATAGCGCCGCCGGTCGGTTTCGGACAGGATCTGGTCGCGATGATCGGGCTCGCCATCGCAATAGGCGGTAAGGCAGCTGCCGCAATAACCGAGTTCGCAGGAGGTCCGCACCGCGATGCCGTGGCGCCGCAGCACGTCGATGATCGTCTCTCCAGCCGGGATTTCGTATACGCCTCCGCTCTTGGCAAGCCTTACACGAAACGGACGGTCTTCACCCAACGGCGCCGGCGGCTGGGCAGCGGGACCGGTAAAATATTCGCAATGCACCGTCCCTTCCGGCCAGTCCGCCGATGCCGCCGCAGCTGCCCGCATCATACCCGCCGGGCCGCAATAATAGAGATGCGTGCCCGGGCATGGGTCGCGCAATGTCGCGGGGATGTCGAGTCCGCGCGCCGGATCGCCGCCGTCGTGATGAAAAATGACCCGACCTTGTGCGGCGAGCAGATCGAGGTCGTCGCGGAACGCGGTCGCCTCGGGTGAGCGGGTGCAATAATGCAGCAAGAAGTCGGCACGGCGGCGACGCAATTCAGCAATCATCGCCATGATCGGGGTGATGCCGATGCCGCCGGCAAGTAGCAGATAGCGCTCCGCGGCATCGTTCAGCGGGAAATTGTTACGCGGCATCGAAGCTTCGACCGGGTCGCCGACGCGAACCCGCCCGTGCCAATGGCCCGAGCCCTGCCCATCGCGCTCGCGCAGGACAGCGATGCAATAGCGCCGGCGCTCGGCCGGATCGTTCCATAGCGAATAGTCGCGCACTGCACTATCGGCATGCCGCACGGCGATGTGGGCGCCCGCGGTAAATCGCGGCAGGTCGCGGCCGCGCGGATCGACCAGCTCATAGCCATTGATCGCTTCGGCGAGATAGGTGATTGAGCGAACCCGCAACAGCATCGGAATCACTCCGCGGCTTTGGCTCGACTATGCGCGCATCCGCGGCGGCATGCACCCACCGATGTTGCCAATCGCGGCGGGCGCGGGCAAAGATCGCCTCCCGATCCCAACGCCCGAGGAGATCACCGATGCCCTTCCAGCTGCGCCGGGTGGTGACCGGCCACGACGACAACGGCCGCGCCGCCGTGCTAATCGACGAAACCGCAACCAACTTGGTTTCGGCGCGGCCTGGCGCAACGGCTTGCGTCGTGTGGACGACCGAGGGGTTCCCCGTTGACAATAACGGCAGCGACGACCAAGCGCGACGCCAGACCGGCACGACTTTGCCAAACGGCACCGTGTTTCGGGTGCTCGAACTGGCCCCCGGCAACTCGCCGCGCAACCACCGCACCAACTCGATCGACTATGCCGTCGTGATGAGAGGTGAAATCGACATGGAGCTCGACGACACCACGGTGCATCTGAAAGCTGGGGATGTCCTGGTCCAACGCGGCACGATCCATAACTGGGTCAATCGCGGCACCGAGCCGTGCCTGATCGCGTTTGTGCTGATCGCCGCCGAGCCGGTGACCGCCGGCGGCAAGGTTCTGCACGCGCAAGGGTGATCCAGCCGCCCGGGACCGCATGGATCTAGGCGAGACGAGCGCCGCACTCACCCTATGCGTCATTGTGCTCGCCATCGCGGTCATCCTCGACCGTCGCCCCTATCGGCCAGGCAAGCGCAACTTTATCATGCTTATGATTATCGCCCTCGCCGCAAGCCTGATCCTCGCGCGGCATTTGCTGACCCTGCTTCTGTGATCACGACGCCCAAGCAGCAATTATATTTGGAGCGATTGCCGGTGTTCTTGGCACCCTGCTCTCAATTGTGAACGGAGGACTTAAATTATACTCAAACACCATCCGCCAAGCATACGAAGATAGAGAAAAAGTATTCCACGCATTTGAGGGGTTATATTCAGCGGATAAACGAGGCTGATCAAAATAACCGTGATACAAAATAGCAATGATCCGCAACCTGTAAGGGAGGGAGGCAATGTTGCGAGTGCTCAAAGGCTGCAGGCTGATCGATGGAACCGGCGCGGGGCCGGTTGAGGCGACAGTCGTGATCAAGGATCGATATGTAGAGGCGGTCGAAACCCGGCCCTATGATGATTGGCCGGCCGATGCCGAAATCGTCGACATCTCGGGTATGACAGTGCTGCCGGGTTTGATCGATTGTCACGATCATCTGGCGATGCATGGCTATGATTTGGCGCGGCGCTGGGGGATCGACGAACCGCAAACGACCCGTACTCTGCGGACTGCCAAGGTGCTGAGTGACACGCTCAATGCCGGCTATACGACGATCCGCGATGCTGCCGGGCTCGATGCCGGGTTCAAACGGGCGATCGACGAGGGGCTGATCGCCGGCCCGCGGCTCGTCGTGTCGTTGTGCATCATCTCGCCGATTGGCGGCATCGGCGATCGCGTCAGCCCGTCTGGCTTCCCGTGCTGCGTGCCAAACGATCCCCTACTGCCAGACGGGGTGATCAACACCTTGGCGGATGTCCGGCCGGTGGTGCGGCGGGTCGTACGCGCCGGCGCCGACGTGATTAAATGCGCAACAACCGGCGGCGCCAGCTCGCGACCCGGGCATGGGCCGCATGACGGCGCCTTTAACCTTGATGAGATGCAGGCCTTGGTCGAGGAGGCGCATGCGCTCGACCGCCGCGTCATATGTCATGCGCTCGGCGGCCGCGGTCTGCGGATCGCCGTTGAGGCTGGCGTCGACTCGATTGATCATGGCTGCTATCTGAACGAGCAGCCGGATCTGCTCGATACCATGGCGGCGCGCGGTATCTTTTTTGTGCCGACCTTCGCCGTCTACGACTACCACCGCAAATCGCCGCAACCACATGTTCGCGAGCGCGCCCGCGCCCTCGAAGAACACCACATAGCGAGTCTGCGTCAGGCGCTGGCCGCTGGGGTCAAGATCGCGGCCGGCACCGATGCCGGTGGCCATGGTCATCCCAACAACGCGATCGAGATCGCCTGCCTGGTCAGAGCCGGGATGACACCGCTTCAGGCGTTGCGCGCGGCGACCGGTTGGGCGGCTGAATGCATCGGACGCGAGGATGATCTCGGCACGGTCGAGAAAGGCAAGCTCGCCGATCTCATCGTTGTTGCCGACAATCCGCTCACCGATGTGACGATCCTGCAAAATCCGCAACAGATCGCCTTGGTGATCAAGGATGGCGAGATCGCTGCGGATCGGCTGGCGGCGGCGCAGGGCGCCGCGGGTTTCCAAGCACACTGAGCGAGTCAACTGCGGCTCGCCGCGGCCGATCTCAGTCTCACGACAATGCCTGTCGTATTGGAGGAAGCTCATGTCTCAACCGGAACAGTTCGAAGTCCTAATCCTCGGCAGTGGACAGGGCGGCAAGTTACTGGCTTGGCATATGGCACAATCAGGGCGGCGGACCGCCGTTGTCGAGCGACGGTGGATCGGCGGCTCCTGTCCCAATATCGCCTGCCTGCCCAGCAAGAATGAGATTTGGAGCGCCCGGGTAGCGCATCTGGCGCAGCACGCCTCGCAGTTCGGCACGATAATCGCCGGTCCCGTCACGACCGACATGGCGAGGGTTCGCCAGCGCAAGCGTGACATGGTTGACCGCGAGATTGCCCTGCATTTGCAAAACTACAAGACGAGCGGCGCCGAATTGATCATGGGCATCGGGCGTTTTGTGGCACCGAAAACGCTCGAGGTGCGTCTGAATGACGGCGGCACGCGTGTGCTGGCGGGCGATCAGGTTTTTCTCAACGTCGGAACGCACGCGGCAATTCCGAACATTCCTGGCCTCGAAGCCTCTCGCCCGCTCACCCACATCGAGGCTCTCGAACTCGACTACTTGCCGTCTCATCTGATCGTGCTCGGCGGTGGCTATGTCGGTCTCGCAATGGCCCAGGCTTATCACCGCTTCGGCAGCCGTGTGACGGTCATCGAGACCGGGCCTCAGCTGATGACCCGGGAGGATCCCGACGTCGCAGATGAAATGCAGCGGATCCTCAGTGAGGAAGGTATTCGGGTTCTCGTAGCCGCCGAAACCCTTAATGTGAACGGCCGATCTGGAGAGGAGGTCAGCCTTACCGTGCGCACGACGTCCGGCGAGCAAAGGATCGAGGGCAGCGACATTCTGGTCGCGGCGGGACGCATTCCGAACACCGCCGGGATCGGGCTCGAGGAGGCCGGCATCGAGTTGGACAGTCGTGGCTACATCCGCGTCAATGAGCGGCTGGAGACGACGGCACCCGGCGTCTGGGCGATTGGGGAATGCGCCGGCAGCCCACAGTTCACGCACATATCCGTCGACGATTTTCGGATCGTCCGGGACAACCTCGCCGGAGCGAACCGCAGCACGCGCGATCGGCTGGTTGCATACTGCATGTTCACCGACCCTCCACTCGCTCGGGTTGGGCTCAGCGAGGGCGAAGCGCAACGGCAAGGTGGCGCCGCACGCGTCGCAAAGCTGCCGACGAGCGCTGTGCTGCGGACCGAAGCGACAGACGAAACACAAGGCTTTATGAAGGCTCTTGTCGGGAGCGACGACCGCATTCTCGGCTTCACGATGATTGGCGCCGAGGCCGGTGAGGTCATGGCCGCGGTGCAAACGGCGATGCTGGCAGACCTGCCGTATCCGAGGCTCCGCGACGCCGCTCTTGCGCACCCGACGATGGCCGAGGGACTCGGTTTCCTCTTCTCCAATGTGCCGCCTCGCTCGGCGCAATAGGTCACGCCGAAAAGGAAATCACGATGACCAGCAAGCTCGCAGGCAAAGTCGCGCTCGTGACGGGCGGCAGCGCCGGGATCGGCCTCGGGATCGCCAAACGTTTCGCGCAAGAAGGCGCGCGGGTGTTTATTACCGGCCGCCGTCAGTCCGAACTGGATAAGGCAGTCGCCTCGATCGGTAGCAATGCCGCAGCGATCCAAGGCGATACCTCCGACCTCACCCACCTCGACCGCATCTACGCAGCCATCAAGGCACAGGCGGGGCGCATCGACGTGCTGGCGGTGAATGCTGGGGTCTACGAGTTCGGTACGTTTGGAGAGATTACCGAGGAGCATTTCGACAAGACGTTCAACACGAACGTACGCGGCCTTCTGTTCGCCGTGCAGAAGGCGCTGCCGCTACTTGCTAAAGGCTCCTCGGTGGTCCTCATCGGCTCGATGGTGTCGATCAAGGGCTTCCCCTCTTGCTCGGTATACAACGCGTCAAAGGCCGCCGTACGTTCATTTGCGCGTACCTGGATCGTCGACCTCAAGGGGCGCGACATCCGCATCAACGTGTTGAGCCCCGGATACACGGCGACCCCCGGCCTCTCGCATTTTATGACGGAAGAGGACAAAGCATCGGTCATCGCGTCCGTTCCGCTCGGCCGGATCGGCACGCCGGACGATCTCGGCAAAGCGGCGGTGTTCCTCGCTTCCGACGATAGCGCCTACGTCACTGGCATAGAGCTGTTTGTCGATGGCGGTGCGGTTCAAATCTGAGGACCGTGTGCCCACCCGTGTGAGGTAGGTCTCGGCTCATACTTCTGTTATTCGATGACGATGCGGGGCGGCGGGCGGCGCTCGGCATCAGCGCCGCTGATGTCGCGCGCTCCCAGGCCGGCTGAGACGGGACCATCCGCCACTTAGGGTCGGGCGCTAATTAACCTCGGAGGTGCGGCAGATCCGGTACTGAGACGAGCCCGGACGGTCGCGCAGTCGTTTGAGCCACAAGGAAAGCGTACGATTGCGACGCAGCTCTGAGCGCTCTCCGAGATCATCAGACGGAGGCCCGATGCACTCGACCCGCCAGCAGTCGACATTGCGGCTTTCAATCCGATAACCGTCCAAGGCCCGCCGATGTCTGAGTCTGCTCATACGCCCTCCTGACAACTGGTTCGCCAACGCGGACAGGTGTCGCAGAGTTCCCGATCCGGCGTGCTTCGGGCACCGCAATTGCTACCGATTGTTTGCGGTCATCCGGCCAGGGCGGCTTCAAGATCGGCGATCAGGTCGGCAGCGTCTTCGATCCCAACCGAGAGCCGTAACAAGTCAGGCGGAACAGGACTGCCCGGCCCTTCGATAGAGGCGCGATGCTCGATCAGGCTTTCAACCCCGCCAAGTGAGGTTGCGCGCTGCCAAACCTCGACCTTTGCCGCAGCGGCGATCGCGGCGGCAACACCGCCCTTGACCCGGATGCTGAGCATGCCGCCAAAGCCGCCTGCCATCTGCCGTCGGGCGACCGCATGTCCGGGGTGTGCCGCCAAGCCGGGGTAGAGCACTTCGACAATGCCCGGGTGCGCGTACAGCGCCTCGGCAATCTGCTGCGCCGAGCGGCAGGCGCGCTCGACCCGGGCGAACAAGGTGCGCATGCCGCGGAGCAACAAATAGGCCTCGAAGCTGCCGAGAATGGCACCGCTGCCGCTGCGCGTCCGCACGACGCGCTCCCAGAATTCGTCCTTGTGGGCCGTTGTCAGGCTCCCCGCGATGACATCACTGTGCCCGTTCAGATATTTGGTCGCCGAATGCATGACCAGGTCGGCGCCGAGAGCGATCGGCCGCGTCAGGACCGGGGTTGCCGCCGTGCTGTCGACGGCCAGCACGGCGCCCGCGGCATGCGCGATTTCAGCGGCGGCGGCGATATCGGTAATCGACCACAGCGGATTTGCCGGGGTCTCGATCCAAACCAGGCGGGTGCTCCCCGGCCGCATCGCCATTTGCAGCGCGTCGGGCGACGTCGCATCGACAAAGTCGACTGATACTCCCCAATTCTCGGCAAAATTGCTGAGCCAATTGCGCAAGCCCCAATACATGACGCGAGGGGCCACGACATGCGCGCCGCGCGGCAGGCTCTGAAACACCGCCGCCGCAGCCGCCATGCCCGAGGCGAACAACAAGCTGTCAGCGCCGCCTTCGAGGGCGGTCAGCAGCGCCTGCGGCTGGTCATAAGTCGGATTGTCAGCGCGTGCATAGCAGCGCCCGCGGCCGTATTGGTTGTCGGGATCGCGCTGAAATGTCGTCGCTACGTGCACGGGCAGCACGACGGCACCGGTGTGCGGATCGGTCCAGCCTAGCGCTTGCGCCGCGATCGTCGCCGGGTGAAGCAGTTTGCCCTTCATGAAAACCTTTCTCCTCGCCCCAATTCGCCTCAGGCAATAAACCCGCGAAATATGCAACAACGCCGCCCGCAGCTGGAAATCCTATCGGATATCCAATCGGCGCCCACCCAGCTCAGTCGATAGCGACACCGCTGCATCGGCGAGGCTAAAATGCCGACAGAAAATTTCTGGAGGAGCCATGCCCAAATTCCTGACCCTCGACGATATCGATGTACGCGGCAAGCGGGTGCTGGTGCGGGCTGACCTTAACGTTCCGGTCAAGGACGGCAAAGTCAGCGATGCGACCCGTATCGAGCGGCTGGCTCCGACCATCACGACATTGCTCGACAAGGGCGCTGCGGTCGTCGTGATGTCGCATTTCGGCCGGCCCAAGGGCCCCGACCCGAAATTGTCGCTGCGCTTGGTATTGCCCGCGTTGCGCCAGAGCTTGGGCGGGCGTGACATCGCCTTTGCCGAGGATTGCGTCGGTGAACAGGCCAAGCGTGTGGTTAGCGGGTTGCGCCCGGGGCAGGTGGCGCTCCTCGAAAACCTTCGTTTCCACCCTGAGGAGGAACAGAATTCGCGCGATTTTGCCAAGGCATTGGCAGAATTGGGCGACATCTATGTGGATGACGCTTTTTCCGCGGCCCACCGCGCTCATGCGTCGATCGCGGCGATCGCCGAGCTCTTGCCGGCTGCGGCCGGCAAATCGATGCAGGCCGAGCTGGAGGCGCTGGCGGCAGCCCTCGAGCACCCCGCGCGGCCGGTGCTGGGGATGGTCGGCGGTGCCAAGGTATCGACCAAGCTCGATTTGTTGCGCTTCGTGATTGGCAAAGTCGATGTGCTGGCGATCGGCGGCGCGATGGCGAACACTTTGCTTTTCGCCCAGGGGGTGGGCGTCGGCCGCTCGCTGTGTGAGCGCGATATGGCTGGAAACGCCCGCGAGCTGATGGCGCTCGCCGCCGAGTGCGGCTGCCGTATCATCCTGCCCGAGGATGCGGTTATCGCCACCGAGCTGAAGGCCGGAGTCAGCGCACGCACCGTCGCGATCGGCGCGGTTCCCGATGACATGATGATCCTCGATATCGGGCCAAAGACCGTAGCGAGCATCAGCGCCGCTCTCGAGGCCGCCAAGACACTCGTGTGGAACGGCCCGCTCGGCGCGTTTGAAACGCCGCCCTTTGACCAGGGCACAATTGCCATCGTGCATAAAGTCGCCGAACTCACCCGTGCCGGCCGGCTGCGCAGCGTGGCCGGTGGCGGTGATACCGTTGCTGCACTCGCCACTGCCGGGGTGACCCAAGATCTTTCTTATGTCTCGACCGCGGGCGGTGCATTTCTCGAATGGCTCGAAGGCCGCGAATTGTCCGGCGTTGCCGCACTCGCCGCCGCTGCACACCGCGCTTGAGCGCTGCATCACCACCCGCCCTGCGCCCAGCCGACGGAGACATATGATGAATGCCTCGGAGATCATGACCCGGACTGTCGTCACGGTCACCCGCAGCACACCGATCCGCGAGGCGATCCGGCTGATGCTCGACCACAGGATCAGCGGTCTCCCGGTGGTCGACGCCGCCGGTAAGGTTGAGGGCATCCTGACCGAAGGCGATTTGCTGCGCCGCAGCGAGATCGCCACGGAGAAGCGGCGTTGGCCGTGGCTCGATTTTTTGTTGGGGCCGGGACGCACTGCGAGCGAATACGTGCGCACCCACGGCCGGATCTGCGAGCCGCTGATGTCGCGCGACGTGATCTCGGTCACCCCGGAAACCTCGCTTGCCGAGATCGTCGAGCTGATGAAGCGCCGGCACATCAAACGGCTTCCGGTAATCGATAACGGGGGTCTTGTCGGGATCGTCAGCCGCCCAGATCTGCTTGCTGCGGTTGCGCGCGCCCTCGATAGCCCCGCAAAGCCCTACCGATGGAGACGACGCAATCCGGGAGCGCGTGCTCGCCGAACTCGCAAAGGTCGATTGGGCGCCGCGCGCGGGGCTGACGATTACGGTCGTCGACGGGATTGTCGCGTTCGATGGCGTCATCCTCGATGAGCACGAGCGCGGCGCCTTGCGTGTCGCCGCCGAAAATGTGCCGGGCGTCAAAGGCATCATTGATCGCCTGGTCTGGGTCGAGCCGGTATCAGGCACCGTGCTCGAGGCCGGCGATCACGACTCCAGCACTCGCGAGCCGCCCGCGCGCTAACCGCACCGGTCGACCTGAACGCGGGCTTGGTGCGGAAAGTGCAGCAGATTGTCGACGTCGATCTGAACAGCTGGTAATGCCTGTCGCCCGTCAAAACCGAGGAGAGAGTTTCGATGGCTGATCTTGTCGCAATTGCGTTCCCCTCCGAACAAAAGGCGGAAGAGGTGCGCCAGAAACTGCTGGACCTGCAGAAGGAATACCTTATTGAACTCGGTGACGCCTGCATCGCGGTCAAGCAGCCGAACGGGCATATCAAGCTCAACCAGCTGTTTCATCCGACCGCCACCGGGGCGGCCGGCGGCGCGTTGTGGGGTACGCTGATCGGCATTCTGTTTTTGATGCCGTTGGCGGGGGCCGCGTTGGGCGCCGCCGCCGGGGCGCTTGGCGGCGCGCTGACCGATGTCGGCATCGACGATAACTTTATGAAAGAGGCGGCTCAGAGCTTGCAGGCTGGCAATGCGGCCCTCTTTCTGCTGATCCGCCAGATGACGACAGACAAGGTGTTGGAAGACCTGAAAGGCGTCGGCGGCACGGTGCTGCGGACTTCGTTCGATCACACCAAGGAAGAAGCGCTGCGCCAAGCTCTGGCGGCCCATGCCGCTGCCGCAACCGGCACATGAGACCAGACAGGGCCGCGTCCGGGCGGCCCCGCGCGTCCTGTTTTATCTGTTTTATCAGGTCGAGATCAGGTTCTGGCCACACGATTTGATCACCTGCGCTCCTATTTCCCAGGTTGAGTAGATGTCATATCACTGCGGCATTTTTGCGGTATTATGGTTCAAGTCCCTGTACACGGATTTTGCCGCCGGGCCGACCAGCCACGACTAAACGGGACCAAGAACCTTCGAGATGGAGGCGCGCCGTGAGCGCGCAGGCTCGCGCGTCGTCGCATGATGGAATAGCCTTTCCGCGTTGCGCGGGAGATGGCTATGGCAGAGAACGACGATCGAAAGGAAGGCACGGCGTCGGGAACGCCGCAAGACGAATCTTCTCCATCACCAGGAGAAGAGGTTTATGCGATCTTTGCCGATCGCTTTTATGTCGTCGCGACCGATGTGTTCACACGGATTGCTTTTGGTGAAGCGCCTACTGGTGTCCAAGAGTTTTATCGGACAGCTGTAGTCCTACCTACCAAAGACGCGCGATACTTAGCCGAATTAATATTGCGGCTGATTCGCGAATTGGGCGAAGAAGATGCGAAGCGGTCCCTCTAAACCGAGGGCACTGCAGTCAATCACTCCAAGCGCAACCAGCGCGACACATGTTTCAGGTTCTGGCGGCTCGACGCCGACGACTGTTGCTAGGGCTGGTTCGGAATACCCAATCAGAATTACCAAGCCAAGTGAAATTCTGCGGCACGACATTTCGGACGAGGAACTGAACCTGTTAGCGTCCACTAAGCGGGACAGTTTCTCCGAAGCCTTTTGGGCGATGGTTGGCGCTGCAGTTGTTGCGCTCCCCCCAGCCATCAAAGCAATCGTAAATTACGCCCACGGCGCGTCTGTGGATGGGGTTGGAATACTTGAGATCGCGATTTTCCTCGTGACAGTCAGCATTGGCGGGACAATCTGGGTTGTTGGTGCGTCACGATCCAAAACCGCAAGTAATCTGGTCGCGGAAATTCGCGCTCGGTCTCGGCAAAGCAGCTAAATATCCGCTATATTAATGCCTTTGCGGCCTATGGCCTTCATGCCGCAACAAAGCGGTTGTCATCACCGTTTAGCAGCGCTGCTCGCTCGCCTTAGAGTGACAGCCGGAGCTTAACGCCCCGGCCGCCGTTCCGCTATCCTGGGAAGTCTCATCTAATCCAGGAGTGCGAAAATGGCCGAACTCTGAAATCCTTGCAGCTACTTTAACGGCCGCGATCATTCAGACGCGGACGATGCGTCTGGTAGGCCAAGCAAATCTGCTAAACAACAGCGTTCCTGGTTCCTCTGCTCCAGCAGGAATGCTCGGCGGCGACCCGCATGAAATTACAAACACAGTGAGCCTGTATTTTGATATCTTGGACGAAATACTGCGTCAAATAAATTCGCGAGTCAGTCGCTCGCCATAGCCGAGAGCGATCTCAAGGGCGAATCTATAGATCCTCAGAGCGTCCTGGGCTTGCTCTTCGGTCTCGCTGTTGATAGCGGCAGCGACGCTAAGACTACGTCCCCTCGTTTGGCGCATGACGATTAACGGTTTTGGTTTTGTGGTCAGTCACAATGCGGGGCGATCAGCAACCAAACATTTTGCTGATCGCTGACGAAATGCACTCGCATCGCCAGAAAGAACCACGCGCCGGGATTTCGTGTGCGTTTCCGATTTAATCGGGCCCATTTGACATTAAGATCGCCAGCATTGCGGCTGTATAGGAGCAGGTGATGTTTTGCGTGCTGTTCGAAGTCCATCCAAAACCCGACCAGTGGGAGGCTTATCTCGGCCACGCCAGAATGCTCCGGCCGGAGCTCGAGCAGGTCGAGGGTTTCATCGACAACATCCGCTATCGCAGCTTGACGCGCGAGGGATGGATATTGTCGCTATCGAGTTGGCGCGACGAAAAAGCCGTCATCCGCTGGCGCACAAAAATGCGCCATCATGAGGTCCAGCAGAAAGGCCGGTCGGAGATCCTGCTCGACTATCATTTACGGGTCGGTGAGGTGACGCAGGATACACAGCTTCCGGAAGGCCACAAATTGCAGGAACAACGGCTGGACGAGACGGAAGTCGGCGAGGGTACGGCGGTGACCTTGATCGACTGCAAGCGACCCCCGGAATGGGTGAAAGCGAGCAGCGCGGGCGATGTGGCCGCCTGGCTTGGGCTCGATCCCAAAAGCCCAGGTCTCGTTTCCTCGGATGTGTTCGACGCCGTGCTAACGCCAGGCGACATCATTCTGCTTGCCACTTGGCGCGATCGTGTCGATGCCGAATTCTTCGAGAGAAAAGTTTCCCTCGCAGAGGGGAAACGATTTCGCCGCATCCGCATCGTACGGGATTACGGCATGTTCGACCGGCGTGAGGCGCCGCAATATTTTCCCGATGCCAAAGGCGCCGTGACCTTGCACTGAGGACCAGCTGTAACAGCAATATAGAGATGGCACCCCTCTGCAAAGTTGACGTGACACTGCCTGGGGTTCGAAGGGGTCTCGGGGGTGCGCAAAGCCGGCAGGCCGAAGCAGTGACGCTGAATTCGGCCGCGCGCTGCGACCGGCCGTATATGCGTGATTGACGACCACGTTAATACCACAATCGCCCGATATCTTCGCTTTGCGGTAGGCGGGATAGGTTCGGGATTTTATTATCAAAGGCAGCGCGAATACCTGATCTCGACCTGATAAAACAGGTGGAACAGGACACCGAGAAAGAAGGCCTTCTGCCGCGCGGGCCCGTGGCGATTTGTCTGCTCGCCTCGCCAACGCTTCGCGACCCTCTTCCCGTCCCCTCCCCGACCCTTCCCCGCTTGCGCAGGAGGAAAGGGTTGGGGGAAAGGGAAGAGTCTCAAACCGATTCAAACTGATCGAAAAGCGCGGCGGACCGAGAGCGGGGGGGGTTCGGTCCGATCGGCGAAGGGTTGACGGCGGTTCGCGGGTCAGATGTGCCGGCCGCGCAGTTCGTTGTTGGTATGGCGGTCGCCGACGAGCCAACGCGCCAGCTCGCTGTGGGCATCGGCGCGGCGGATCGCGTCGATTTCGGCGACGTCGTCGGGGTCCTGGGTAAATTCGACGATCAGACCGTCGGGCGATTGGACATAAATCGATTTGCAATAGCCGTGATTGCTCTCGCGGTATTTTTCACCGGCCGCTTCGAGCCGCCGCTTCAATTCCTCGTAGGTTTCGGGCTCGGCCTTGAAGGCGATATGATCATAGCGCCCGATCTTGGCCGGCTTTTCGGCCTGCGTCAGCTCGTAGAGTTCGGGGTCGGCAAACTGGAAAAAGGCGAGGGCACCACCGTCGGCCATGCCAAAAAACGTGTGGCAGAACTCGACTTCGCGGCCCAACTCGGCGCTGTAATTCTTCTCGCACCAGGTCGCGACCAGCGGGATGCCGAGCATATCCTCGAAAAAGCGCCGGTTGACCTCATGGTCCTTGACGACAAACGCGTTGTGGTGCAAGCGCGAGGGCAGTCGCGACAGCAGCTTTGTTTCCTTTGCCACGGATGTCGCTTCGATCGTATCCATCCCATTCCTCCCAGATCGGATCGCCTATTACAGCACGGTAACACAAACGGGGCCGCCAAACAGCGGCGATCACGGCTTCATGCGATCAGGGGCGCTTGCTGGGCACGCCGATGCAGCCCTGCATTGCCGCTCCTCTGATTGGCGCGTCGGGCGGATGTGGTGCATGCTCGGCCCACGACCCAAGCAACGATGGGAGATTGCATGAAAGTCAGCACCATGATCCGGCTGAGCGCCGGGGCCGACCCGCACACGCGATTGATGAGCAATATCGCCGATTACGCGCGCCGTATCGAGGCGGCGGAGTTTCCGGGGATCTGGGTCGGCGATTCAATGGGCCGCGGCCGCGCCACCCTCGATCCGTTGACGGCGCTCGCCGCACTCGCCGCGGTGACCGAGCGGGTCGAGCTTGGTATCGGGGTGTTGCAGGTGCCGTTGCGTCACCCAGTCGAACTCGCCCATCGCGTGCAGTCGGTGCAGGCATTGTCGGGCGGAAGGCTGCAGCTCGGGGTCGGCAGCGGCTCGACGCGCAGCGATTTTGAATTGCTCGGCCTCGATTACGACCATCGCTTTCGTACGTTCAGGAATTCGCTCGAAACAATGCGCCGGGTATGGCGCGGCGAGCCGGTAAATGGCGGCACCTTGTCGACCTGGCCGGGCTGCGCGGGCGGGCCACCGATCCTGATCGGCGCCTGGCGCAGCCCGCGCTGGATCACCTATGCCGCCAAAGAAGCCCAGGGCTGGACACCCTCCGGGCGGTTCAGCAGCTGGGACGATCTCGAAGCCGGTATGCGCCTCTTCCGCGAGGCGGGCGGGACCAAGGCGGTCCTCGCCAATGTCGCGGTCGATTTTGCCAATCGGCCCGAAGCCGCAGGTCTTGCCGAGGCCACAAATGTGGCGCTGGTCTGTCCGCCCGACGAGGCGCGGCGCCGCATCAAACGGATGGAACAGATCGGGTTTGACGAAGTGCTGCTGGTCTCGCCGGCGGGCGTGCTCGAAGATATCGAGCGGGCGCGCGATTTCTTGTGAGTGCCGAGGCTGGCCCGCGCCGCGGCATGCAGTCCGGCGGCTTGACACAAGCGCCGGCGGGCGCATCCTTGACGGACAAACGATCCCAACGACGGGCGGACGACATGATCAGTGCAGATCTCGCCGGGAAGGCGGTGCTGATAACCGGCGCCGCCTCAGGCATCGGGCTTGCGGCAGCCGAACATTTCTCGTGCTGCGGCGCGAGCGTGGCGCTGAACCATCTGCCGGACGACCCGCGCGGTCCGGCCGCGGTCGAGCGGCTGAAGAGCGAGGGCCGTCGCGTGCTCGGCGCTGCGGGCGATGTGTCGCGACCAGGCGAGGCAGAGCGGATGGTCGAGCGCGCGATCGATGCGCTCGGGCGGCTCGATTTTCTCGTGAACAATGCCGGAACGCCAAACACCCCGGCGCCGATCCCGTTCTCCGATCTCGACGCTTTGACCGAGGAATTCTGGTCGACGATCCTTACCACCAATCTGATCGGACCATTCCGTTGCGCCCATGCTGCGGTGCCGGCACTAAAGGTGGCGCGGGGGGCGATCTGCAACACCGCCTCGATTGCCGGCGTTCAGGGCTCCGGCAGCAGCATTCCCTATGCGACGAGCAAGGCGGGATTGATCAACCTGACCCGCTCACTGGCGCGCACGCTGGCACCCGAGATCCGCGTCAATGCAGTGGCCCCCGGCTTTGTCGACAGCCCGTGGAACAAGGATTGGCCGGCCGACCGCAAGGCGACCTCGATCGAGCGCACCCCTTTGAAGCGCGCCTGCAAGCCCGAGGACATCGCTGAAACAATATTTTTCCTCTGCGCCGGGGCTGCAATGATTACCGGACAGACAGTGATCGTCGATGGCGGGCTGACACTGTAAAGCGCGGCGACGCTTAAAATGGGAGGAGACCGGAGTTGAGCGAACGAGCAGCAATGAACGGCGCGCAGTGGCTGGCGCGGGCTTTGGCCGGAACCGGCATGACGCATGTCTTTTTTGTCGAGTCGGTGTTGCGCCGCACATTGCTCGAATTCGACGATCTCGGCGTCAAGCGAATTCTCGCTCACTCCGAGAAGGCGGCGGCCTATATGGCCGATGGTTACGCACGCGTGATGGGCAAGCCCGGCGTGTGCATGGCGCAATCGGTCGGGGCGGCCAATCTCGCTTCGGGCTTGCAGGATGCCTGGCTCGGCCGCAGCCCGGTGGTGGCGTTGACCGGCCGCAAGGAGCCTGCGTTTCAGCACCGCAACAGCTATCAGGAAATCCCGCACGCGCCGCTGTTTGCTGCGGTCACCAAATTTTCGGCACCAGTCAACTCGACCGCCGAGCTGCCGCGCCTGCTGCGCCACGCCTGGCGCGCCGCACTCGCCGACACGCCTCGCCCCACTCATCTCGACTTTTGCGGCTTGCAGGGCGACGTCATCGAACTTGGCCAAACCTCCGAGCCGCCGGTCATCGACCCCGAGATGCGGCGCATCCCGGCACACCGACCGGTGGCTGATACACACGACATCGAACGCGCCGTTGCGGCGCTGAGAGAGGCCCGCCGCATTGTCATTATCGCCGGGGAGGGTGCCGCGGCCTCGCAAGCGGGGCCCGAATTGCTGGCATTGGCAGAAGCGCTGGCGGCTCCGCTCGCGACGTCGCTCGGTGCCCGCGGCATCGTTCCAACCCGGCACGCGCTGCATATCGGTGTGCCCGGCAGCTATTCCGCACCGCCCACCAACCGTATCGTCCATTCGGCTGACCTCGTGCTGTATGTCGGCTGCGATACCGGCGATCAGGTCACCCTTAATTGGACAATTCCACCGCTCGCGACAAAGATTGTGCAGATCGACGCCGACCCGCTTGAAATCGGGCGCAGCTATCCGAATACGATCGGGGTGGTCGGCGATCCCAAGCCAACCCTTGCCCGGCTGGCCGAGGCCGTCGGACGGCCGACGCGCGACCGCGGCTTTGCCGAGGAGGCGGCGCGGATCGTCGCCGATTGGCGCTCAACGATGGCGCCATTGGCTAGCGACGACAAGGCCCCGATCCGCGTCGAGCGGTTATGCACCGAGGTGACCAAAGCGCTGCCGGAAGACGGCATTTTGGTGGCTGATACCGGATATTCGGGGATTTGGACCGGCACGATGGTCGATTTTAACGGAGCCGGACAGACCTATCTGCGCGCTGCAGGATCACTTGGTTGGTCGTTCCCGGCGGCGCTCGGCGCGCAATGCGCCGCCCCAAACCGCAAGGTGCTATGCTTTACCGGCGACGGCGGGTTCTATTACCATCTGCCTGAGCTTAAATCGGCGCGGCGTTGCGGCATTCCGGTCACCGTCGTCGTCAACAACAATTCCGGCTTTGGGCAGAATTTGAGCGGGGTGCGCCGCATTGCCGGCAACCGCCCGGGACGCGGCGAGGCGCTCGTCCGATTTGGCCCGACCGATTTCGCCGCCGTCGCTCAGAGTTTTGGGGTGCGTGGCATTCGAGTCGAGCAGCCAGCCGCCATTGCATCGGCTCTGAGCGAGGCGCTTGCCGACAGCGGTCCGGTCGTGGTCGATGTCGTGACCGATCTTGAGCCGCGCGCGCCGGAGCCATGGGTCGCGCCCGCGCGATCCTGACCCGATCACCCGCTCGTTGCGGCTGACGCGATCAGCCGCCGATACCAAGGCTGCGCATCTTTTGGAAGATTGGATTGGCCTGGGCGCGATAAACGGGATTGGTCGAGCGCGCGACCCAAAGTCGCTCAAAATCGCTGGTCCGGGCTGCCGGGAACTGTTCGCGGAAGTCGGCCGCCGCGCGCGCTGCCTCGCTGTTGCGGCCGAGCTGCAGCAACGCTGCCATCATTAACAGTTGTGCACTGCCATAGCCGGGATTGCGCTCCAAAGATTTCTGCAGGAACCTGATCGCCGCTTCCGGACGGCCAAGAAGCAGCTCGGCAAAGCCGCCGAAAAAGAAAGAGATGCTATAACGCCGATCGTTCTGATCGAGACGCATGGCCTGCTCGACAGCCGGCAAGGTCTGCTCGGCATGGCCCAAAAAGGCGGCATTGTAGCCGAGGAAGGCGCGGGCCACGCCGAGTTCGGGGTCGGTCGACAGGGCTTGCTCTTCATCCTGCTCCGCTTCCTCCAACCGTCCTGCCGCTGATAGCAGCATACCGTGGACGCATCTGGCGATCGCGTTCCCTGGCGCAAGGTCGAGCGCGATCGTGGCGGCTCTGCGGCCGAGGTCAGATAACGCCGGAACGGCGTATTGATCGCTCCACCATGGGTTGCTGACGAGATGTTGACAGGTAAGGGCCAGACCCGTCAGCGCTTCGGCGTTGCGTGCGTCCGTCGCTAGTGCGACAAGGATCCAGTTCTGCGCCTCCGCCGTCAACTCGGGCGTGATGCTACCGTTCATCGCGTCCATCGCCCGGGACAGGCACTCATCGACGCCGAACACCCCATCGAATGCCCCCACAGCTCGGCGGCTCGCCTGCTGGAGGACAAGTAGATGAAGTTCTCGGGAAATCCGTCGGGTGATTTTGACCTGGATTGATCCCAGCTCTTCGGGGCTGAATTCATACCGACCCGCCCAGCCGCGCCCACTGCCTGCCGCGTCCCTAATCTGAAGATCCATCCGCAGCGTCCCGGAAGTGTTCCGCTGAAGAGTTCCTGCAATCAAATACTTTATTCCTGGCTCAGCCGTTGCGGCGGGATTGTGGAGTTGCGCGCACTCGTGCGTTATCCGCTTCAATGAGAGCCCAAATCCATCTTGGACGAAATCGGTAACGAGATCGTCGGTAAAGGCGTCAAGCAGATATTGCTGGTTGGCGTCGCCACTCAAATTGCGCAGGGGCACCAGCGCGACCTCAATGCTCGGCAATAAGCGGGGCCAGCGTGACTTGGGCCAAGTCGTCATTGTCGCACCTTAATAGCTCAGTCAGTAGGCACGTCCTTGTTTATAAGACGTATTTTGCTGGACACCATAAATCGACATTTGCGCTACAAGGCTGCGCCGCCGCCTGGAAGAGCGGGCACGGCCGTCTGGTGTGCCGATACCGGTAGAGGCGTTCAGCCGCCGATGCCGAGCGAACGAATCTTTTCGAAGATCGGATCGATCTGCGCGCGATAGATGGAGTTAGTCGAGCGCGCGAGCCAAAGCTGCTCGAAATCGCTGGTCCGCGCTTCTGGAAACTGTTCGCGAAACACTGTGACCGCGCGTGCGGCCTCGCTTTTGTGCCCAAGGAGCAGCAGAGCCGCCATCAGGAAGAGTTGCGCCGTCCCATAGGTCGGATTCCGCTCCAACGACTTGCGCAGCAGAGTGACCGAATTTTCCGCCCGGCCGAGGAGCAGCTCCGCGAAGCCGCCGTAAAAGAGGAAAATGCTTTGGCGACGATCGGTATGATCGAGCTGCATCGCCCGTTCTGCGGCAGGCAACGTTTCCTCGGCACGGCCGAGCAGCGCCGCATTGTAACCGGCGAAGCCGTGTGCCAGCCCTAGCCCGGCATCAAGCGCTAACGACTCCTCGATCGCCTTTGCTGCTTCCTCCAATTGCCCTGCTGCGGAATGCAGCATCCCCTGAATGCATTTCGCAAGGGCGTGCCCTGGCGCGAGGTCGAGTGCAATCGCGACCGCATCGCGCCCGAGATCGGACAACGCCGCTACCGCCGCCGGGTCCCCCCACCAGGGATTGCTGACGATGTGCTGGCAGCTAGCGGCTAGACCTGAAAGCGCCTCGACATTGCGACGGTCGTGCGCAAGCGCGCAGAGAAGCCAGCGCTGCGCTTCGGCTGTCAGCTCGGGCGTGATCCTCCCCTTGAGCGCAGTCATCGCCCGGGAAAGACATTCGTTGATGCCAAACTCGCCGCCAGCCGCCGTTATCATGGCACGACGGCTCGCTTGTTGCAGGACGAGGAGATGCAGCTCGCGGGAGATCTGCCGGGTAATGTTCGCCTGGAATGGCCCGAAGTCGTCGGGATCAAATTCGTAGCGGCCAGCCCAGCAATATTCCGCGGTCGCCGCGTTCGTAATCTGCACGTTGACGCGGAGCATCGTGGGGCTGCTGCGCTGAGCGCTGCCGGTTACGAGATACTCTATCTCCTGATTAGCGGTCCTCGACGGAACATCGGCGGCCCGCGCCTCGTCTGTGACAAGCGCGAGGGCAATCCCGCGGCCGCGGCGCACGAGATCTGTCACCAGATCGTCGGTGAACGCTTCCACCACATATTGCTGACGCTGGTCGCCAGTCAGATTGCGCAACGGCGCAACACCGACAGCAATGTTTGGCAACAAGCACGGCCACCGCTGTCGCCCAATTTCCGGTCCAGCGCCATGCCGCGCCGGTGCCGCCGTGAAATAGGTCGAGCGGTCCTCTCCTGTGCGAGGAGCCGGCTGTGCGCCAGTTGGTGTGACAATGGCGCCGGAGCGGGCGATCTCATTGGCGAGTGCCTGGGTCTCGGCATCGGGTGCGACGCCAAGCTCCCGCTTCAAGATCTCGGCGCATGTGCGGTATTGGCGCAGTGCTTCAGGGCGTCGGCCGGCCCGCGCATAGGCGCGAATGAGGGCACGCTGGCCGATCTCGGAGAGCGGATCGAGGGAGGCTAGGCGACGGGCTGAGCGGATTGCTGCTTCGTGCTCCCCAGCCTCATCCTGCAATGCGGTCAATCGCTGCAAAATGCTGCAGATCAGGTCAAGTGTGCGGTCACGTTCACTGGCGAGCCATTCCTGAAACGGCTCTGAATCGATAACGAAATCGGCAAGAAATTCGCCGCGATAAAGCTCTGATGCAGCCAACAACTCCGCGCGGTCCTGCGAGCGCGACAGCTGCTCGAAACGGTGAAGGTCGGTGTCGATTTCCTGCAATCGGCAATTAGCAAATTCAGCCAGCAAATGATGCTTGGCACCTTCACCCAATGCTTTGCGCAGCTCCAGCAGGCAATTGCGCAGGCTATGACGCGCTTGCTCGGACCCCTGATAGGGCCATAGCAAATCGGATAGCCGCTCGCGACTGATCTGACGGCCCCCTTGGGCCGCCAGGTACGCCATTAGCGCTCGCGCCTTCCTCGGCAGCTTGCCGAGCCGGCGATGCTCGTTCTCGATCACCAAAGGTCCAAGAAGCGCGATCAGCAGTGTCATCACCAGCGTCCCAATGTGCTCCTAGGAGCACCGCAGTTGAGCCTGAAGCAACTCATCTTGATCCGACTGCAAACTCCCATCAAGGGCAGAGCAGATTGAGGGCGAGGAAGCGAGCTTCAGGCTCTGCGCTTGCCTTCGATAGATCGCCAGCTTTTGTTCTAGCACGCGACAGAGGCGATCAAAACCCTGACTTCTCAGGGCGGGGATCAATTCTTCGTAGAACATGCTGCGTACACCGAGCTCCGCGCCTGGTACTTCTTCCCAGAGCTCGATCGGAGTGAGGCTCGGGCCCAATGCATCGGTCTTCTCGACACCGGCTACCAGCAGCTCGAGCCGAGTGCGCAGGCATTTCTCGCAATGCCCGCAGTTGGCTCCAATCCCGGGCTCTGCAGGACACGGGCGCAATGCGGCAAGTGCTGCAGGCCAATGGGCGATATCGCGCACTTTCTCGAGGCGAGAGAAGCGCGAACCATCGTGGAGGATTGTAACGCGCTGGCTCGAAAATAAGCCATCAACCGACGGATGCGATCCCCACGGGACTTGCTTTTTCAGCGAGCAAGAGCCACCGATGAACACAAAAGCAGGGCCGTTGGTTGCTGCATGCCCAATTGCGGCCAACCCGGCCCCACTGTGACGGCTTTCCCAGAACTCGGGCTGCGATGGCAGATGGCGCAAGTTCGTGCGGCACGGGATCAGGCGGACCCCGGCCTCGGCTGCTACCGGTGCAAGCCGCTTTAAGGCTGCGCGATAGCGTTCGGTTTCAGGATTGCGTTGGCGTTTACCGATGTCGAACCCGTGCACGAACAGCACGTCTCGGATATACGCGGTGTCGTGCGGACGATAAAGCTGACGATTCCGCATCAGCAGATGAAGGCCATCGACACCGCCGGACAGAAAGGCGATTGCGCGATGCGACGCGGATCCATGCACCACACGGGCGTGACCTTCCACTTCGATTTCGGGTGCGGGCGCGGGCATGCCACCCCAGCTCGACCACCAAGCATGCGCGGTCAGTAACCCTTCAATCAGCATGGGGCACGCCGGGCCCTCTATCCGCACCCTCCGTTCGCCGTGAACGGCGGCAAGCGGAAAGCAGGCGGCGAGAAATGCCTCCGGGCTGACGGCATCGCCGGACGGCGACGAGTCAGGGTCTGGGAAGGCTTTCGTCGGCCAGTCCTCATGATATAGTTGCTGGATTTCGAAGGTCAGCTGTTGAGAGGGGAAATCCTGATCCTCCCAAACTACCCTTGCGGACTGAACTCTCCCGTTACCATTGGGCGTACATACAAGATTATCGATCAGCATCGGTTCGTCTCCCCGTCTCACCCCCGGCCGACCGGCGCCGAAACGCATTTCCGCCCCGGCGCCGTTTCTGCCGTCATCCTCAAAGACAAGGTTAACGTGACCTTCTAGCCGATTTTGACAAGGTTAACGTGCTAGCGTCAAACAAGAGTCCTAATAGCGTCAATAGGACTTTACGCTGGAATGTTTAACGAAAAATTTCCGGCGCAGAGAGGCTGTCCCAGCCTATCGCCGCATCGCGTGAATCGCCTGAGGGCTGCCAAACCCGCGCCCAAGCAGGCGCGACGCCTCATGCCGATCAATCGTAATACGCGATTGTTACAATCACATTAGAGCATTGTCACATGCATTTTTGACATAAGGTTGACGTAGTTGGCGACAGCTCGCTGACTGCGTGCAGCAAACTCTGCAGCCAAGTGACAAGTCAAACACGGAGCCGTGGCAATGCATACCACCTCATGTTATAGACGAACGCGCCCTAGATCAAGATTCTGGAAGATTGATCGGCAGATATTCCCAAATCAGCCATCATCAGGAGTCTTAATCGTTGCAGCCATGATTGTGAAGAAAGGAGGTAAGTGCGGGACGATGGAGCAGCTTGTAAGCTGTGCCGCGACGGATACCTGCTTTGAGATTGGTATCGGTAGTCAATTTATCCCCGCACAATTTCGCTTCCGCGCAAACTGCGCGTCCGTGATGGCCATCGCAGCACCAGTCGGCGGTCGCGTTCATCGCTAAGCCTGAAGGAGAGGGCAATGCAGAGCCTTGGCGATTGCTTTGCCGAACTGAAGGATCCGCGTGGCATCAATGCCAGACGTCATGACCTACCAGAAATTTTGACGATCGCCCTCTGCGCGGTGCTGGCAGGAGGTCAGACGGCCGTTGACATGGCGGTGTTCGCCGAAGCCAAGCGGGACTTTCTCGGCAGCTTCCTGCGTCTACAGAACGGAGTACCCAGCCACGATACTTTTAGCCGAGTTTTTAGGCAGCTTGATCCCGATCAGCTCCGCACCTGCTTCCAAAAGTTTATGGCGCGCTTCAGCGAGACCTGCAGCGGCGTAATCGCGATCGACGGCAAGATGCTACAGCGACCGATCGGCCCGGCTCACCCCGGTTCAGGGCTGCATATGATCAGCGCTTGGTGTTGCGACACGCGTCTTGTGCTCGCCCAGATTGCCACGACTACCAAAATGAGAGAAAACGCTGCAGTCATCGAGCTGTTGAAAAATTTGCGTCTGAGCGGTACCATCGTAACCACCGATGCGCTCAATTGTCAGCGCGAGATTAGTCGGCGAATAATAAAGCAAGGCGGTGATTACGTTCTTGCGCTGAAAGCCAATCACAGCGCCTTGCACGCTGATGTCATCCAATTCTTTGCTGATCCGGCTCACCAAAAGGCGAATCACCATGCCACACATGACAGACAGCACGGCCGCATTGAGACCCGCATCGGCATCGTGTCGACTGATATCGATCGACTGCTAGCGCGCCATCATTGGCCGGGTCTGAGTGCGCTCGGCCGGGTCGTTCGGATCCGCCAAATAACCGCGAAGGCAGTTCCCAGGAAAACCACCGAGACCGCTTATTACCTGATGAGCGCAGCGCTGACACCCGAGCGCCTGTGCCAAGTTGTGCGGTCACATTGGGGGATCGAAAACCGCCTGCACTGGATCCTCAATGTCGTAATGAATGAAGACCAAGTCAGAAGCCGTAGCGACAACAGCCCCTACAATCTCGCGATTCTCCGCCATATGGCGCTCAATCTGATGCATAAGGATCGCTCCAACGTCTCGTTGCGCGCCAAATTCAACCTCGCCGCCTGGCGCGATGATTTTCTGATAAAATTGCTCGCTCAGGCTTGACTGGATAGCACGCGATCGTAGTTTCTCGGCTTTTGCTATTGGTTCGAGATATATATAATCAATTTCTCGTATAGAGAGTAAACAGCTCGTTTCACGATATCACACCGAATCTCGGATATTTTCGATTGCCGTTCAACAACGCACGCACATTCAACCTACAAGCGATCGCGGGCCCGGATATCACCGGGCTCGAGATTGCGGTCGCACATTTCAACTCACCACATCCATACCTGCTCTTCCACTCGACCGGTTTGCCCGAAATTCGCCGGCAGGCCGCGGCTAATCCACGATTGCGGGCGCGGACGGCGAAGCTGCTGGCGGAAATTCCCTCGATGGAGGCGCGGGGGGAGCCGCGTGCGCTGATAAAACGTCGGGCGCGTCGACTGATTAATACCGCATTTCTTGCTGTTACCGCCGAGCCTCCGGTCGCCGAGGCCGCGCTCGCCGCGACCCGTGACGCGCTCGCCCAATTTGCGGCAGCCCCAACCTGGAAGGAGCGGCCCGTCATCCGCTCCTTTCTCGACTGCGCCGAAATTGCCGTCGCTGTGTCACTTGCCTATGATTGGCTCTTCGACGTGTTGACACCACCAGAACGCAGTGACATCGAGAGCGCCATCTACCGCAATGTCTTGGTGCCGGCACTAGAGGCGTACCGCGACCACTCGCTGATATGGCCCCGATGTCGGGATAATTGCACATTGGTTTCGAATTCGGGGATTCTGATTGCGGCTCTCTGTGTATTACCGTGCCATCGAGCCCAGGCAAGCGAATTGCTCCATCACAGTCTCTGCTCTACCTGGAACGTGTTTTCCGCTCTGGCACCGGACGGCGCTTGGCGCGAGGGCCTCAGCTATTGGTCACTGGCGATGCGCTATGCCGGATTGATGGTGGCGGCTCTGGAGAACACATTGGGCGACAGCTTTGGGCTTGCTGACCGCCCAGGCTTTCCGCATACGGGCGACTTCGCACTGCATGCGGTCGGGCCGTCCGGTGATACATTTAATTTTGGGGATTCGGAACTGTGCTATGATGTTTCTTCGCTAACCTGGTTCGCGCATCGCTTTGCGCGACCAATCGATGCCTGGCTGGTGCGTGAGAGCGAAGGCTGGTATCTACCGTTTACAGCGATCTGGCCAAACCATGGTCATGCCTCACCGATGACTTTGAACCTGCCGACCGGCAAAATCTTCCGCAGCGGCGATCTTGCATGCTTTCGCAACACCTGGTCGTACGGGAACGAGTCGCGTCCGGTCTATCTGGCGATTAAAGGGGGCAATGCTGCCACCGGAAGCGGCGGCCAGGCCGCTCAGCGCGAAGAGATATTTCTGCATGCTCAGGCGGATGCCGGTACTTTTATTGTTGACGGCGCCAGGCATCGCTGGGTTGTCGACATGGGCCCAGACGATTACGATTTGCCAGGGTATTTCGATCACGGCGGTGATGGGGGGTCTGGACAGCGATGGCAATACTACCGCTCGCGGGCGGCCGGCCACAACACGCTCACCATCGGGGGGCGCGATCAGATCCCCAATTCGCCGGCATCGATTATTGGCAGTTGTGTCGATGGCGACAATAAGTGGGTGGTGCTGGACCTGTCGCGGGCATATGGACAGCTGCCAGGGACTATCCGTCGCGGAGCAGCTCTGCTCGGCCGTCAGATCGTGATTCAGGACGAGATCGATATCGAGCTTGGCAGCGAGATCACATGGACGCTGCACACTGCCGCCGAACCCGTTGCGTTAAGCGGATCTCTGGCGCGTTTTCGAATTGGCGACGATCGGTTCGACGCGCGGATTTTGGAACCGGCCGGTGCTCGCTTCCGATTATCGCTGCCGCCGCCGCCGCGCGCCTTCCTGCGCGCTGATGCGGAACAGCTGCATGGTCGGCCTACCGGCAACACGCGGCACGTGTTCGAACTGCCGCGTTGTGCCGATGAGGCCGGACAGCATGCCGCCGGAGCGCCGATCCGACGGTTGCAAATCAGCCTGCCTGCGGGTACGCCGCGAGTCACCGTGTTACTTTTGCCCGATTGCGACGGCAGCGAATTGGCGCTGCCGGTGACCCCGCTCGACCATTGGCTCGCCAAGCGGCCGGTGCGGTTGACCGGTGTGCCGCGCCGCGGATGCTGGGCACGGGGATCGCGCCCGCTGCGCCGAGACGCAGCAGCGCGGTCAGGGCGATCGAAAACGCACTCTGATCGAGCGATTTCGGGGGGAGCGCTTGATTATGCTTGAGCTTTCAGATGACCGCTCGCCCCTCGCCGAGGGGGCGACGGTCGCCCGCCGCAGGGCGATGCTGCTTAGCCTGACAGCTTCGTCCTCATTGGGGCTGGCGGCCTCGATGATTTATGTCCCGTCCATTCCGGCGATCGCGTACGGACTGCACACCTCGATCGCCCATGTCCGGTTGACCTTTGTTGGTTATCTGTTGGCGTATGCGGTCGGCATGTTGGTGTTGGGACCGCTGTCGGACCGCCTCGGGCAGCGCCGAACCTTGATTTGCGGGCTGGTCCTGACCGCGGCTGCGAGCCTGGTTTGCGCCGCCAGCCCAACCATTGAGGTGTTGATCGGCGCGCGGGTTCTTCAGGGGATCGGCGCGTGTGCCGGAATGGCCGTCGGCCGCGCCCTGATCCGCGATATCTGGGGAACCGCAGGCGCCGCCCGGGCGATCGGCTGGCTTGGGATCGCCGCCACCCTGACGCAGGCCTTCTCGCCGGTGTTGGGAGGGTATATCCAGATCTGGATCGGATGGCGGGCCAATTTCGCTGTAATCGCGGCGCTTGCCTGCTTCGCGATTGTGCTGATCCTTCGCAACCTGCCAAGCTGCGGCCCGGCTGCGCAACGTGTGGGCGGTGAGGGCGCGCTAGCGAGTTATCGTAGGCTGATAACGACCCGTCAGTTTGTCGGTTACGCGCTCGCCGCGGCCGGCGCTCACGCCGGCTTTCATATATTTGCCGCCGGCGCCCCGGCGATATTGATCGGCAAATTGGGCGTCACACCCGAGCAATACGGCACTTTAGCCGCCCTGCCGCCACTCGGGTTTATCGTCGGTAGCTTTCTGTCGAATCGGTTGACCGATCGGCGCGGCGTCAATGGGATGATTAAGATCGGATCGGCAGTGCTGCTTCCCGCCGGTCTGATCATGCTGGCGCTGGCAGGTTCCCGTGTCTTCACACCCTTTGCCGTGATCGGCCCGATGATCTTTGTGTGCTGCGGCAGCGGGCTGATCACGCCCAACGCCATGGCGGGCAGCCTAGCGGTCAATCCGCGCATCGTCGGCGCCGCGTCCGGGCTCTGCGCGTTTGTCCAGATAACAGGGGCGGCGGGCGCGACCGCAGCGTTGTCGCTCGGCCCGAGCGGCAGCCCGCTCATACTGGCCCTCACCATCGCTTTTGCCGGATTGTTTTGCGTGATCTCCTTTGGTGCGTTGATGCGCTCGCCGCGGGTACCCGCAAAGATCCAAAGCGCGCTCGCCGATACAAGAGTGAGCCCCGGTGCCACTTCCTCTTCGTGAAGCCATTATTCCGGCGCCGCGAGGTTGGATCCCGCAACGGGCGCTGGCCCGCTTTTACCCCGCGATTGCCGAATTGGGCCGGGAGGTCCTTCCCGAGGTCCGCGACATCGAGAATGGGCTCGACCGCGACGAGGCCGCCGGCTGCGATACCGTCTGTGCGCGCCAAGCGATTGGCGAACTGCGCTGGCGCCTGCAATATACCGGCGATGCGACCGCCGCGGCGCAGGTGCTCGAGCGGGTTCGCGCCCTAGGCCGTTCCTCGCGTGCAGTTTTCCCATTGCGCGACGAACAAGGGCAGCTTCGGTATCGGAACCGAGGTCTGGTTTTTAAAGCTCGATGCCTCGGTCGACCTGATGCTTGCCGATGATTTTGTCCCCGATGTAAGCCCGCCGCGCTTTCTGGATCGCATAAACCACCCAGATCGCCTGAGGAACTATCTCGAAGGCCTGACTCTGTCTCGCCTCGAACAGGGTGTCGACCGTCGCAAGGAGCTCAACTTCGCCACGGCTGATCTCGTCCGGCTGATCCTGCGCCGCCGACCGGTGGAGTACCGATGGCACCCCGGGCTCGAAGGCGCGATCCGGAATTTCCTTGCCGAATGGCAGGACCCAGTGACCGGCTTTTTCGGCGCGGACTACGCAGTCGATGGGGGCCGCTGGCGCACCGCCGACCTCAGCATGACCTTTCACATGGCGCGTTATCTCAACGGCCACATCGGCCATTGGGAGCGGCTGATCGACACATTGTTCGCGATCCGTGACGATCGCTATCCCAATGGCTGGCTCGACGATGAGGGGATGACCAGCCACAACAATTACGATGTTGCGGTTCTGTTCAGTTTTGGCTGGCCGCAGATGCGGGCCGATCAGCGGGATTGCGCCCGGGAGGAGATTGATCGCCTGCTCAGCTGGTGCCTCGAAACCGCGATCGCACCGGACGGAACGGTTATGGCCCGCGCGGTCGGTGAGTCGATCCCCGAATCCTATTATTTCACGATCGCCTTTCTCGATACGATCGGCTTTTTCAATCCGGCCAAGCGGTTCTGGACCGATCGAGCCTTTCCCCAGGCGCCGGTACTGCGCGCCCGCCTCGAACGCCGGCTTCTCGAACTGCACCGCAATCATCCGATGGTGCCGATGGCGCTCGCAAGGTTGCACGGCTGAGAGTGGATCGGCGCGTGCCCGTTGATTAGAATAGTTCTCGAACCACGAGAACGAGGGAATAGCCGATGTCGACTACGCTTGACGCCGAGGCTCGCCACGATATCCGCATCGAGGATGTCGAATATCAACGCCAGGGCGGGCGACCATTGCTGGCAAGGCTCTATCGTCCGAGCGGGATGGGGCCGTTCCCGGCCGTGCTGCAGGTGCATGGCGGCGCCTGGGTCAACAAGGACCGCACCGACAACGATTTCATTGCCAAGGCCCTCGCCGAGAGCGGCATCTTTGTCGCCTCGATCGATTTCCGCATGCCGCCCGAGGCACCCTATCCCGCCTCGCTCGCCGACATCAACCTTGCGACCCGCTGGCTCAAAGCCAATGCCGGCGAATTCAGAAGCCGGGCCGAGTGGGTCGGCAGCTTTGGCACATCGAGCGGCGGCCATCAGGTGCTGCTGGCGGCGATGCGGCCCGAGAATCCGCGCTACAATGAGTTATGGCTGCCCGACGCCCCGGCGCTTGATGCGAAACTCGCCTTTGTGATCTCGGGCTGGGGCGTGCTCGACCCGCTCTTGCGCTACGAGCTTGCCAAAAAGGCCGGCAATGCCGAGCTTCTCGAAAATCATCACAATTTTTGGAGCGACGCGGCGACGATGGAAGAGGGCAACCCGCCCCGCATCCTCGAACGCGGCGAAAAGGTCTATTTGCCGCCGGCGCTGATCTTTGGCGGCGACAAAGACGAATGGGTTCCGGTCGAGGTGATGCGTAAATTCGTCACCGACTATCAGAAAGCCGGGGGTGATGCCGAATTGCAGCTTTATGAGGGCGCCAATCACGGCTTTATGACCGGCAAACCCGACGCGCCCTACGCCGCACGCGCGATCGACCGGATGAAGGCGTTCATCCGCAAACACACCACCGGTTAGTTCTGACCCCAGCCCATTCCGCTGTGCGGAACGGGCTGGGTCGAAAGTCGATCGTCTGCGGTGCCCACCGCACCGTCACGCGCACTGTATTCGGTACAGCGGTCGCAATTGGTTGCGACTGCTTCTAACGTTGATTGACACAGATCAACGGCACTGCGGGCCACAGAGTACGCTCGCAACCACCTATGACGGGCTCGCGGTCCTGACGAGGCAGGCTGAGGGACTACTACTTCCACTCTGATACCGCTGATCGTGATCCCCTTTGGCGCCAACCAGATCCCAGCTTCGCATCGCCCTCAAACCAAGAACTGAACCGATAAACGCTCATCTGTGATCGCGCACTGACCCGGATCAACGGCGGCCGAAACCCGATACCGCTCAAAGCGATGATCAGGCCTTCCAGATCCGGGCGCTCGTAACTTATCCGAAAGTCTGACGGAGCCATCCGAAAGTCTGCCATGGCAGATCGAGACGTGCCGTTCGCGTCGTTCAGGCGTTCGTGGCTGTAAGACGCGTCAGTCTCGGCGCAGTCTTACAACCCTGAGGCGCACAGCGCGATCGCTTACAATGTCTTGGATGACCAGCGAAAGTATAGGCCGGCCCGGCGCTTTGTCAGAATGGACGATCCGGGCCGCGCGCGACGCACTCGACGGCAGGCGCGGCTGGCGCGGCTATCTCGCCTTTGCCGGCCCCGCGGTGGTGGCATCGATCGCCTATATGGATCCGGGAAATTTTGCGACAAATATCCAGGCCGGCGCCAAATACGGATACGGACTCCTCTGGGTGGTGGTGCTCGCGAACCTGATCGCGATGCTGTTCCAGGCGCTTTCGGCCAAACTCGGGATCGTCACCGGTCGCAATCTCGCGGAACTCTGCCGTGAACAGTGGCCGCGCTCGGTCGTCTTGGGGATGTGGGTCGTCAGCGAGATCGCCGCAATGGCTACCGATCTCGCCGAGTTTCTCGGCGGGGCGATCGGATTGTCGCTGCTGTTCAGGATCCCGCTGCTCGCCGGCATGCTGATCACCGCGATCGTGGTTTATGGCATTCTGTTGTTCCAACGAAACGGTTTCCGGCCGATAGAGCTGATCATCGGCAGCCTCGTTGCGACGATCAGCCTTTGTTACCTGATCGAGATGTTCATGGCACCAGTCGATTGGGGTGCTGCGGCGTGGCACTCGGTCGTGCCGCAACTTGCCGGCCCCGAGGCGCTGGTGCTCGCTGTCGGCATTATCGGCGCCACGGTCATGCCGCACGCGGTCTATCTCCATTCCGGGCTGACTCAAGCGCGCATTCCGGCGCGCCATGCGGCCGATAAGCGCCGCATCGTCCGCGCATCGAACCGCGAGGTCGTCCTCGCCCTCGCGGTCGCCGGTCTCGTCAACATGGCGATGGTGATGATGGCCTCGGGCGCGTTCCATGCCGGGCATAGCGACGTCGCTGAAATCGAGACCGCCTATCACACCCTTGCGCCGCTGCTCGGTGCGGCCGCGGCCGGCGTCTTCTTGATCGCTCTGCTTGCTTCGGGCGTATCGAGTTCGGCGGTCGGCACGATGGCCGGGCAGATGATCATGCAAGGCTTTGTCGGCTTCACAATCCCGGTTTGGCTACGCCGGATCGTGACGATGGTGCCGGCGCTCGTCGTCGTTGCCCTCGGCGTCGATGCCACCGAGGCGCTCGTCGCCAGCCAGATTGTGTTGAGCATCGCCTTGCCGCTGCCGATGGTGGCGCTGGTCCTGCTCACGCGGCGGGCGGACATCATGGGGCCATTCGCCAACAATCGCCTGACCCAAGCGACGGCGGTGATCGGCACCGCAATCGTGCTTGCGCTGAACGTTTTTCTGATAATCCAGACTCTGGGCATTGCGATTCCTGGCTTGCCGACGGGCTGAGGCCCTTCGCCGGCGGACCGGAGCGGCAGTGATCCGGTGCCGCATGTTGCACTCCGCCAGCGTGGCTGGCATCCTGGATCGAGCATGGGTGTCGTTTGGAAAGGCCATGGCTGACTTATCCATTCCGAACCGGCCGATCGAAGGGTTGAGCGCCTGGGTGCGCGTCGATATACGCTCCGAGGATTGGCAGGTTGAACTCGACTCCGCCTGTCGTGACGAAATCCGGCGAGCCGTCGATGAATTGCGCGCCTATCCGCTGCCGACGGTCGTTCTGTCGGCACAGGATTTCGCGATGCCAGCCTGCCGCCAGGCGATGGCGCGGGCGCGCGCGATCCTCGCATCGGGTGTGCGCTTTGCGGTCGTCGACCGGCTACCGGTCGAGGAGATGAATGCGAACGAGGCGACCGCGATCTATTGGCTGTTATCGAGCATGATCGCCCGTCCTGTCGCACAAAAGCTCGACGGGACGCTGATCTACGATGTGCTCGACACCGGGCAGGAGGCGTTGCCGGGATCGGGGGTGCGGCCCGACAAGACCAACATCGAGATCCGCTTTCATAACGACAACGCCTATAACGCCACGCCGCCCGACTATATCGGCCTGTTGTGCCTGCGCCGTGCGTTGAGCGGCGGCCACAGCCGGGTCATTAGCTTTCACACCACCCACAATCAAATGCTGGCGCGCTGCCCCGAGCGGTTGGGCCGGCTTTACGAGCCGTTCTGGTTTGATCGGCAGCGTGAGTTCCATCCGGGTGAAAGCCCAATCTTTGCCGCCCCGGTTTTCGAGAGTGGTGCCGAACTCAAGGCTCGGTTCAGCCTGCACCAGATCAACAGCGGCTATGCGCTGCGGGGTGAACCGGTTGACCCGGCGGGAGAAGCGTCGCTCTCGGCGATGCTCGACCTCTTCGAGGACGAAGCGCTGTCGGTCGATTTCGACCTTGAACCTGGCCAGATCCAATACGTCGATAACCGTGCGTTGGGGCACAGCCGCACCGCCTTTGTCGACGACCCCGACCCGACGCAAAAACGCCATCTCGTGCGGCTTTGGCTGCGCGATGGTGGCCGCCGCGCCTATCCGGGCTGAGCCGCCAGGACGCGCTGCGACCCGACGAACTCGCATTCGCGTTTGATAACGGGCCCACTCACCTGGCGCGGTTGGCGATGTAATCGGCGCTCTGCATTTCGATCAGGCGCGAGATGGTGCGCTGGAATTCGAAGATGCCGTCGCCTCCGGTGTAGATCTCGCCGGGCGGGACCGCAGCCGAGACGACGAGAAGTGTGCGCGCCTCATAGAGCGTATCGATCAGGATGTTGAACCGGCGGGCCTCGTTGCGCTGCTCGGCCCCGAGCCGCGGGATGTCCTCGATGATGACCGCGGCAAAGCGCCGGGCGATGGCTATGTAATCGGCGGCAGCTAGCGGCTTGGCGCACAGATCGGCAAAGCCGAACCACGCGACATTGCGCGCCGCCCGCGGCACGACAAGCGGGCGGCCTTTGACCGTCAGACTGATACATCTTGCGGGCTCGCTATCACTGAGCTCGGCAAAACTCGCCTCTAATTCTTGGTGTGCGGCTTCGTCCAACGGCGTGTGGTAGACCCGCCGGCCGACCAGCCGCGCCAACCGGTAGTCGCGGCCGTTGTCGAGATGCAGCACATGAAGTTTGCGCTGCAATAGCGCAACAAACGGCAAAAATCGGTCGCGATGCAGGCCATGCGGGTACAATTCCTCGGGCGCCTGGTTCGAAGTCGCGACCATCACGACCCCGGCATCGAATAATGCGGTGAACAGCCGTTCGAGGATCATCGCATCGGCAATGTCGTCGACCTGAAGTTCGTCGAGGCATAATAGCGTCGCCTCGGCGGCGATGTCGGCGGCGACGTTGGCAAAGGGATCGCGGGTATGGGCGCGGCGTTCATGCTCGACGCGCTCATGCACATCGAGCATGAACGCGTGAAAGTGCACGCGCCACTTTCGCTGCTGCGGCACCGAGGCAAAGAACAGATCCATTAGCATCGATTTGCCGCGCCCGACCGGACCGCACAGGTAAAGCCCCATTGGCGCACGCTCGCTGTGATCCTCAGCGAGACCAAATCGGGCCAGCCAACCGCGAAACCCATGCTCCGGGTGATAATCGAGCAGCGCGCGATAGAGGCTCTGCAACCGCTCGATCGCGAATTGCTGCGCCGGATCGGGCTCGAGCCGTCCCTGTTGCCGCAGCGCGCGATAAGCCGCCATCGGCTCGGGCGCTAATGGGTTGCTGTCACCGTCAGCGGTCATCGAAACTTGCAAGAATTCAAATGCATAAGGCGACGCGGCAAGGGTTCCGATACAGGCGTTGCAGGCAGCAGCGGGGCGGTCTACTTCAGACGGGGCTGCGGCGCAACCAGATCGCCGCCAATGGAGGGCTGGACATGAATGAAGACCGTTTCAACATGGATATCCGCAAATTCCTGAAGGTGGTCGGGGTGACCTCGCAGCGCGAGATCGAAAAAGCGGTGCGCGATGCGCTCGCCAAAGGCGCGCTCAAAGACGAAACGATGGTGACGGCACGGGTCACCCTTTCGCTGCCCGAAATCGGGCTCGAACACGTCGTCGAGGGGGAAATCGGTTTGTCGTGACATAAACCGACAAACCACAAATAGCTTTACGCTTGCGCAGGTGTGTGGTTGCGATTGATAGGAAGAACATTAACCGAGCATCAAAATTGACGCGTGATGCTGTTCTAAGTATGTTCGCCGCTCGCGGAATACGCGAGGTGGCGAACATAAATGCAAATTTTTTCGCTTTCGTTAATCGTCCTAGCGGCTGGAGGCGGCGCCGGTGTGGCATGGCTCGTCGCAGCCGCAAAATTGCGCGCCGCAGCGGCCCAGGCAAGCCTACTGCGCGACCAAGTCGCCAAGACCGAGGACGATCTCAAAGCAGCACGGCACGAAGCGAACATCTGGCGCACTCAAGCGGAGAACGATGCCAAGGCTCGAGCCATCGCCGAAGCATTGGCATCGCGCGTCGGGGGTCTCGAAGCTGAACGCGAGGCTCTGCGAAATCAATTGATGGAAACGAACGCAAGCCTTGCCGCATACAAGGCAAAACTGGCCGAACAGGAGGAAGCACATCGCGAAAAGATCGAGGCAGTCACTTCCATCCGTGAAGAAATCGAGAAGAACCTCCTGAATATCACCAGCGAAAGCCTGCGCGGCAATCAGGCAACATTCCTGGAGCTGGCAAACGAGGTGTTTGATAAACACAAGTCGGGGGCATCGGCCGAGCTCAACGCGCTGGTTTCACCGATTCGCGAGACGCTCCAGGCATATCAGTTGGATTTAGCCAAACTCGAAAGGGAGCGGGCGCAGAGCAATGGCGCGCTCTCAGCCGAACTCAGAAATGTAGTCGAAGCGCAGTACGCCGTGCGCGCCGAAACATCGAGATTGGTCAATGCGCTCCGCGCCGCGCCCAAGACGCGCGGGCGTTGGGGTGAAAATACGCTAAAAAACGTGCTGGAACTCGCCGGGCTCAATACTTACAGCGATTTCGTGACAGAGCAGAGCTATGTTCGTGAGGGGGCAAAGTCGAGGCCTGATGTCGTAATCCGCCTTCCGGGTGGGCGCAGTATTGTTGTCGATGCGAAGACCTCAATGGCCGCGTATCTCGATGCTGTCGAATCGATCGATGAAGAAGCCCGGGAGCGCCACCTCGAACTACACGCGCAACAGCTTCGTTCCCAGGTAAGGCTTCTCGCAGGGAAGTCCTATTGGGACGGTCTCACAGAAACCCCGGATTTTGTCCTGATGTTTGTTCCCGGCGAGAACTTCTACGCAGCGGCCGCCGAACGCGACCCCAACCTCTTTGAGTTTGCCGCGGCGCAACGGGTGTTGATTGTCACCCCGGCGACGCTGATCGCTCTGGCCAAAGCAGTCGCCTATAGTTGGAGACAGGAAAAGGTCGCTGAAAATGCAAAGCGGGTTCACGACCTCGGCCGCGACCTTTACAAGCGGCTGTCCACCATGGGTGGCCATGTCATAGGCCTTGGCAACAACTTGTCCGCAAGTGTCCGTAAATACAACGAATTTATCGGCAGCCTGGAAAACTCGGTGATGCCACAGGCGCGCCGGTTTCATGAGCTTGAGGTTGAGGGAACCGGCGCCGAGCTTGCTACTCTAATGCCGGTTGACCTGGAGCCCCGGCAATTGCAGCCCAACCGGGACGTTTCATTCCCGCTATTGACGCTCGACACGGCACCCGGAGCCGCCGGATAGGCTACTTCACCCGCTATTTTGACGCTGACGGTTCCGGGCTATTTGGCGGCGGTCACCATGATTTCGACCAATACCTCGGGCCGCGCCATCTCGGCCTTGACGCAGGCGCGCGCCGGCGGATTTTCGGGGTCGACCCAGGCATTCCACACCGAATTCATATCGGCGAACAGCGCCATATCCTTGATCCACAGATTGGCCGATAGCAGGTTCGATTTGCTGGTGCCGGCCTGCGCCAGATACGAATCGATCTTGTCGAGGATCTGCTTCGTCTGACCCTTAATGTCTTGCGAGGTATCGCCGGCGGTCAGCCCGGCGAGATAGACCCTATCGCCATAGATGACGGCGCGGCTCATGCGCGGGCCCGGCGGCTGGGTCAGATCGATGCGGCGGATTTCCATGGTTTTGCTCCTGTTTGATTTGTGACTACGAATGGTCAGCCGCGGCGGCCGGCGTATCCACATAATGGACGATGCGCTTATCCGAAGTGTGGATGCCAAAGGTGACAAGCGGTTTGTCACCCACCGTACGAAAGCCATGGACCCGATTTGCCGGCAGTGCAATCGTCACACCCGGCTCTAATTTGATGAGCCCGGCCTCGCCCTCGACCCAAGCCTCGCCCTCGCCATCGAGCACCGTCAACAGCTCGACATAGGGATGCGAATGCGGCCGGGTCTCGTAACCGGGCGGCGAGGTCTGGATGCCGGTCCGCACCGGCACATCCGCACCATTATCGTCGCCGATCACCGGACAATAGAGCGCCCCGCCACGGAAAGTTCACATTCGGCCGCTCGCCATGGCGGATCAGGATCGGCATCTCACTCATTTCAACCTCGCTGGCAGGCGGTGGATTTACCAACTCAACCACGAATTTTGTGAATTAAGTCCGCACGCAAGCTGAATCTGAAGCGCTCGGTCGGGATGGCACAGACTTAACGGCGGCCAGGGTTTAGAAGAACACCTCGGGTGGCTGGCCGAGGAGCACCTGGCCGACGCTTTCGTAATGGGCGTCGCGCGACTGGATCTGCTGGGTCACCGTATGTATGTCGCGAAAGCGGCGCTCGAACGGGCTACCCGGGAAGATCGCGTCGACACCGGCGGCCTTATAGGTCCAGTCGGCGACCGCCGCGGCACTGGTGATCGCATGACTGCCGGCGAGGCGGGCACGGGCGCGGTCGGGCACATCGATTGGTGCCACCTCTTCGGCGCGGTCGTAGATGT
The DNA here is from genome assembly GCA_963846635.1 of uncultured Alphaproteobacteria bacterium. Classification (GTDB taxonomy): domain Bacteria; phylum Pseudomonadota; class Alphaproteobacteria; order ATCC43930; family CGMCC-115725; genus AP-15. The sequence goes on from CAWJXM010000056.1 coordinate 68,617, forward strand.
CGCGCACCGTGTCCACGAGATACGCCTGGGCGGCGCCGAGCCGCGCTTCGCAGCGCGCGATCTCGGCTTGGATCACGGCGTTGTCGGCAAGGCGGCCGGTGCCGCGCGGCGTTTTCTTCTGCGCCAATTCAACAAACGCGTCGAGCATGCCCCGGGCAATGCCCAGGGCCACGCTGGCGATACCGACCGAATAGAGCGTCTGCTGCGGAAACGCGTAAAGCTTGCCCGCCTCGCGGCGCAGGGTCGGGTCCTCGCGCGTGCCGGTCAGCTCCTCGGGCACGAACAAATCCTTGACCGTGTAAGATTCCGAGGCGGTGCCGCGCAGTCCGATCGGGTTCCAATTATCGAGCAAGATTGCCTGCCCGGCCGGGAACAGCCAGGTGCGGATCGTCGATCGGCCAAAGCGGTTCAAGCGCAGTGAGCCATCGGGCTCGATGACCGTGCCGTGCGCACCCATCCAGGTCGAATGGCGGCAGCCGCTGGCGAAATCCCACCGCCCGGTCACACGATAGCCGCCCGGCATGGCAATGCCGTAACACTCGTTCGGCGGACCCCAGGCGCAGGTCGAGTGCTGTGGCCCAAACACCTGCCGCGCCGCATCGAGGTCGAGATACGGGGCGAACAGGCCGATGCTGTTGGCGATCGAAACGCACCACCCGACCGAGCCGTCGGCGCGTGCCAGCTCAGCGACCGAAAGCACATAAATTCCGGGCTCAACCTCGTCGCCGCCGACCGAGCGCGGGTAAAACATGCGAAAGAGCCGCGCCTCATGCAGGCGATCGACAATTGCCGGCGGCAAACGGCGCAGCTTTTCGGCCTCGTCCGCGGCGGCGGCGATCATCGGGGTCAGCTCGCGCGCCCGCGCTAGCGGATCGGCGCGTCTCACATCGTCCATCGTTGTTCCCAAGCTTCGAGCCATCGCGCAATAGCGTCGCGCCGAGCCGCCACTGTCAATGGCGGATCACGGCACCGGCTTGGCCGCAGGTGCCGCTTGCCCGATTGCGGCGTCCCACATCAGGCGCGGCTCAAAGGTTTCGGCGGCGAACATCGTCAGGATCACGACTGCGCAAAAGGCGAGCGCACCCATGCCGGGCTGGATCGTGATCACCGCGCCAAACGCAACCAGCGCGCCGAGCAACGATTCCATAAAGATGTCGATCATCGACCAGCGGCCGATAAAGCGCACGATGTGATAGAGCCGGGTGCGATCGCGCAGCCAGCCGGCGCGCCCGGCCTGGGTCGCCACCAGCATGGTCGACAGACCGACCAGTTTCAGCATCGGCACCGCGATGCTGGCGAAAAACACGAGTGCCGCGAGCGGATATTGGCGCGCCCTCACCAGTTCCTCGACCCCACCGAGGATCGTGCTCGGCTGGCCGGCGCCGAGCTGCACGATCGACAATACCGGATAGTAATTGGCCGGGATGTAGAGGATCGCCGCGGCGATGATCAGTGCCCAGGTCCGCTGGATGCTGTTCGGCCGGCGCGCATGCAAGGCGCTGCCGCAACGCGGGCAGTGAGCATCAGCGCCCTGCGGCGCGCTGACCAAACCACAAGTCTCGCACCCGACAGCACCCGCCGAGCCGCCGCAATTCAACGCATCCGGGCGATCCTCGGGGTCGAGCCGCTCCCATACCGCCTCGCGATCGAGAGCGCTGTCGAGCCAGACCAGAACAATCGTCAAGGCCAGCAGCGCGTAGACGCCGGTGCGCAACCCGATCGTGACCAGGTCACCAAGCTTGACATAGGCGACAAAGACGCCGAGCACAAAAACCTCGATCATCGACCACGGCCGCAATTTCTCCGCCCATGCGAACAGATAGCGGAGATGATGCGGCGGATGCCGCTCATGGGCACGGATCAGTACGTAGACCGTGGCCACCAGCCGGGCGAGCGGCGCCAGCACGGTCACGAACAGCACGACAAAAGCGAGCGGTGCCATGTTTTGCCGCACCAGCTCTTCTGGCCCGGAGAACAGGTTGGCGACACGACGAATGCCGGCGGTCTCGACGCTCATCAGCGACGAGGTACACATCACAACCAGCAAAATGAGCGCCGCCATGGCGAGTGCGACGAGGTGCTGCAGCTGGTGAGTGGAAACCCGGCGAAGCACGGTCGGGCAGCGCGCGCAATGGGCCGAGCCGCCGGGGGCGAGTTCGGGGATCTCCTGCAACAGCCCGCAGCCCGGGCATTCGCGGACTTGCGGCCGGGTCGATGGCACGCTCCGCCGCGCCGGACCGGGGGCGGAGAAGGGCGGGGCCTGGAAGGAGGTGCTCACCCGCGCACCGGCAATGTTGTCAGCATCGTCGCGATGCCGTCCGCGAGCCGGCCAACGGCGGTGCTGATCGCCGCGACCTCACCCGAAATCCCGGGTGCGGGCGGCGCCACCGAGAAGCGAAAATTGCGCAATTCGGGCTGGCTTTGGCCGGTCGCGCGCACGCCGCCTGGGCCTGCAAGACGAGATTGCCGGCGGCGTTTTCATCGAGCCGCTGGATGTTGACCTCGACGGTCGCGTCGGGCCGGGCGCTCACCGCACCATTGTCGGCGATGATCGTGCTTTGCGGCAGACTTTGGCCCAATTCCTCGATGAGATACGCGGTTCAGCATCGATGCGAGCGGCTCACCCCACCAGTCGTTCGACATCACGGCGAGGCGATAGTTTTCCGACGAGCGCACGATCTGCGAGCGTTCGAGGAAATGAGCGACCGCGACTTGCTGCACCAGCACAATCTTGGGACTGCCGGCTTGTACTGGACCCGGTGCGGTCGCGATCGTGTAGAGCACCGGTTCAGGCGAGGAACATCCGGCCAGCAGCATCGCGAGAGCGGGCACGATCGCGAGGCCGAAACCATCGACAACCAGCCTCATTCGATCCCACCGGCTGGGCGGCCTTTGATCAGCGCTTCGGGATGCCGCGACAGCAGATCAGCAAGGGCGCGCATCGAGCTGACCGCGTCATTCGCCTGCACCATCAAGCGATCGAGATCGCGATTGAACTTGGTTTGATCGCCATAGCCGGCATCGAGCGAGACCAGCAATTTGTTTGTGTTGTTCAGAGTTCTTTGCAGCTGAGTTGCCATTTCAGGCAATTGTCTGAAGGCCGGGGCGGTGCCGGTGTTGAGGTTGTGGGTAAAGGTTTCGGCCGTCGCGAGCGTAGCCGACAACTTTGTCAGGGCCTCGCGCAACTGCGGCCCGTTGACCAGATCGTTGGTTGAGTTGAGGAGCTGCTCGAGGCTTTTGCCGATCTGGTCGAACGGCATCGAGTTGACCTTGTTTAAAAGCTCGTTGGCTGAGGCCTGCAATCCGGAAAAGCCGCCGGCCTGCGGCTGTCGGCAGGATGTAATATCCGTCCTGCGTCGTAACCTCGACCGGCGGCTCCTTGGGCAGGAAATCGAGAGCGACCTGCTGTTGGCCAGTGATCAGATTGGCGCTCTGCAGGGTCGCGCGCAGCCCTTGTTTCAGCAGGGTGCTACGGATTCTGATTGGTTTTGAATACACTCTGACACCGACGCCGACGATGCGCTCGGGCTCGACCTCGTAGCGTACCGGCGCCACGATGCGATCGGCCGGCTCGGTCATAAGCGAGCCGCACATCGATCACATGCCCAACAGTCAATCCATGCATCGTCACCGGCGAGCCGGGGCCAAGCCCGTTGACCGAGCCCGGGAAATAAGACACGACCGCGATCTTGCGGGTGTAGGAGGCTGCCTCTGCCTGTCGCGGTCGGCAAACAGCGGAAAGACATGGTTTTCCGCGCTCGCCACCTGCGCCTGCCCTGCAGATCCAGGGGTTTCGAAGGCGATGCCGCCGAGCAGCAACGCTTTCAGCGATTCGAGCTGGATTTCGACCCCGGTGCCGGCGAGCTTGATCGACAGGCCCGACGCGTTCCAGAACCGGGTTTCGTCGTTGACGTAGCCGTCATACGGGGCGCGCACAAAGGCGTGGATCGTTACGTATTCGGCCATATCGGCGATGTCCCAACCGAGCACCTCGCCGACACTCTGGTCGCGAAAATAGATCGGCGAGCCGAGCGAGATCGAGCCGAGCCGCTTTGCCTTTAATAAAAACACTTGGCCGGGGACATGCTCGGTGAGGATCGGCGGGTCCTCGCGGCCAGTGAACGCACGCTGGGGCTCGCCCGCTGTCGCTCCCGGCATCATGCCGACATAACTCCCCGAGAGCAGGGTTTCGAGCCCGGAAATATTGCCGGCGAATAGCCGCGGCTTGACCACCCAGAATACCGTCTTGTCGGTCAGGAGCGGTTCGGCCTGGGCGGTCGTGGCGATCGTGACGACCACATGACTGTGGTCGGGGCCGAGTTTGAGGTCCTTGACTGTGCCGAAGACGATGTCCTTGAATTTGAGCTGCGATTGGCCGGGTTGGAGTCCCTCGCCGCTGGCGAAAGTGACAGTGATCGTCGGCCCTTCCTTTGACAATGTGTCCCAGGCGAGCCAGGCGCCGATCGCGAGCGCCACGAGCGGAATTACCCACATCACCGACACCCGCCGTGTCCGGCGCGTCGTCGCCTGCGCCAGAACGGGTGGCTCCGATAGGTTTGTCATGACATGCTCCCGCCCCGGCGCAGATTCCGCCCCTGCGATCCGCAACGGGAGTGTCCCGCCACTCGCCCTTCGGGTCAATCGCGCGTCCATTAAGCCCGACGAGGCCTTGAACCGCTATGCATATTTGGCAAATGGGGCGTAGCTGCGGCAATTCGCGGAGCATCGGCTTCCAAATTGCGCCTTGATGAATACAGTGAGCCTCATCGGTCCGTTTCGGACCCGAGATCGGCGCGAAAACCTCGACGCGCGCCCCGATCGCGCTCCTTTCAGAGTGAGATATCGGTCGCGGAGAACGGCAGTTGACGGAACCCGCTGCCGCGCTGCCGGTTTCCTTTTTGAGTGACAACCGGAAGAATGGAAATGGACCCCAACGCTGTTTCGTTCGGCCGGGCAAAAGGGCAGACGGCGCGGCTCTTCACGCTCGATAGCGGGTCGCTCAAGGCCCGTATTACCGATTACGCCGGGGCGCTGGTGTCGCTCGAAGCACCCGACCGCAATGGCAGGGCGGGACACGTCGTGCTCGGGTTCGATGATGTCGCGGGATACGTCGATAATCGCGGCTCGTTTGGTGCGCTCCTCGGGCGCACATCGAACCGGATCGCCGGCGGCCGGTTTACCCTCGACGGCAAGACCTACGAGCTGTCGAAAAACGAGGGCGAGAACACATTGCACGGCGGCGTCGAGGGTTTTGACAAACGCTTCTGGCTGGCCAGCGAGGCCACGCCACGGCATGTTAAACTGTCGCTGACCAGCCAAGATGGCGATCAAGGTTTCCCTGGCGAGGTTTCGGTCGAGGCGACCTGGTGGCTCGACGGCTCGAGTTTGTTGCTGGAATTCACCGCCCAGACCACCAAGCCAACCCCGCTATCGCTGAGCGCGCATCCCTATTTCAACCTGGACGGCCCGAGCGCGCGCGACTGCCTCGACCATGAGGTCGAAATATTTGCCGAGGCCTTTTTGCCGACGGACCGGCAACAGATCCCGACCGGCGAAATCCGACCGGTCGCGGGAACACCATTCGACTTCAGAACCATGCAGCCGATCAGCGCGCGTATTCGCGAGCCGGAAGAGCAGTTGCGCTTTGCCAAGGGCCACGACCATTATTTTGTCCTTCCCGACCAGCGCGACGGGCAGCCTCGATTAGCGGCGCGCGTTCGCTCGCCTAGAAGCGGCCGCGTTCTCGAAATTCTGACCACACAGCCGGGTCTGCAATTTTATACCGGGAACAATCTCAACGGCACCGCCCCAGGGCGCGGTGGGCTCTATCGGCAATCGGCCGGCTTTGCATTTGAGCCTCAGGGTTTTCCGAACGCGCCGAACGAGCCCCTATTTCCGTCGACCATTTTGCGGCCCGGTGAGCTCTATTCGCAGCAAATCGTCTATCGGCTCACCACTGATCAATCGGGAGACAGTCGATGATCGTCGTTGTCACCGGCGCCAGCGCCGGCGTCGGCCGCGCCACCGCGTTGGAGTTCGCAAGGCGCGGTCACGATGTCGCGATCCTCGCCCGCAATCAGCAGCGCCTCGAAGCCGCGGCCGCCGAGATCCGGCGTGAGGGTGTCAAGGCGTTGCCGATTGTCGCTGACGTTGCCGATTTCGCCGCGGTCGATGCCGCCGTGGCCCGCGTCGAGCAGGAACTCGGTCCGATCGAGGTGTGGGTCAACAATGCGATGACGACGGTGTTTTCGCCGGTCGAAAAGATCAGTCCGGAAGAGGTGAGGCGAGGGACCGAGGTTACCTATTTCGGGCAGGTTCACGGCATGATCGCGGCATTGAAACGGATGCGACCGCGCAATCGCGGCGTGATCGTCAATATCGGATCCGCCCTCGCTTATCGTGCGATCCCACTGCAATCGGTCTATTGCGGTGCAAAGTTCGCGGTGCGCGGGTTTACCGATTCCTTGCGCAGTGAACTGCTTCACGATAATTGCGCGGTCAAGCTCGTTATGGTGCATTTGCCCGCGGTCAACACCCCGCAATTCGATTGGGCCCTGAACAAGACCGGCCAGCGGGCCCAGCCGGTGCCGCCAATCTTTCAGCCGGAGGTCCCGGCGCGCGCAATTGCCTATGCTGCGGAAAACCCTGACACGCGCGAAATCTGGGTCGGGTTTTCGACGATCAAGGCGATCGTCGGCAATATGCTGGTGCCAGGTTTGCTCGACCGCTATCTCGCAAAGTTCGGGTACACCGGACAATTGAGCGGCGAAGCATTGCCATCAAACGCGCCAGCCAATCTTTTCGAAACCGTCGACGGGAATTATGGCGCGCATGGGCGCTTTGATGCGCAGGCCCGCAACGTTTCCTGGGAGATGTTCACCCGCCGCCACCGCAACGCGGCTGTCGCCACAATCGCCGGGCTGGCCGTGATTGGCCTGACGGGTCTCTTTTGCGGGCGCGGCAGCCGTCGGCAAATCCCGGCCTGATCACATTGTCGGCCAGCCGCGTCGAGTCGCGTAATCGGTAAAGCTCAAGCCATAGAGAAACGTGAGCCAAAAAAACCCGCTGCCAGCAAAGATCCATTTTAACGATGGTGGCCCTTTCAATCGCATAAACAATATGAACAGGATCGCGGCCTGGGTTGCGGCAATGCCGTATTGGATCACCGGCGCGAAAAGGCCGAGGCCGAGGAAGGCTGTCCAAATACTGAGGCCAGTGAATAGTATCATGACCAGCCAGGCGACTGCAAACAGTAGATTGGGATCGTGCTCGCTGCTGGTTTTCATGATCGTCCCACCAGATAGATCGAGGGAAACAAAAACAGCCATACCGTGTCGACAAAACTCCAATACAGTCCGACTACCTCGAGTGGAGCATAATATTCGGGGGTGATTTCGCCGCGACGTATACGCCAGAGCAGCATGTAAAGGATAAGACTGATGCCTATCGTCATATGAATAGCGTGCAGCCCGGTAGCTACCCAATAGAACACCCAAAACAACTCACCCGGCGGTCCTTCGCCCGGCTTGAAGACGTAGTTGACCGCGGGGACGACGTGGTCGCCGACATCGAGATTGTATTCGTATCCTTTAACCCCGAGAAAGCTCAAACCCAGGAACACAGTGGTGATCAGCCACCAAATCATCGCGCGCCGCCGCCCGTCGGCCGCCGCGTTGATGGCCAGCACCATCGTCAGGCTGCTCGTCATAATGATGCCAATATTAGTGCTGCCGCACCACAGCACCGCGTCTTTGGCCGTGATGTCAAAATCGTGGGAATAAAAAATGCGATACACAAAATAGGTGAAGATCAACGCCCCAAAAAACAGCGTTTCGGTCGTAAGGAAGACCCACATCCCGAGTTGAGATGTTTCGCCCTGCTGCGAAAGATCGGCAAATTGGATCTCCGGTGCGATGGTCGCGCTACGCGGCATGTCGAATCCCGTCCTAAGTCGTGTAGCTGCCATCTTCCGGGTCGTAGGAATAAGGGCCGAGTTTGACGACCGGGGTGGTTTCCCAATTGTGGGTTGGCGGCGGCGACGGTGTGGTCCATTCGAGCCCGGTCGCCCCCCACGGGTTGGGGCCGGCCCGTCTGCCCCATAGCAATGACCAGCCGAGATAGAATAAGGGGAGCGCATAGGCGACGGCGAGGATCGAGGCGCCGGCCGACGACAGCACGTTCCACGATTGCCACTCGGGGGGATATGTGTAGTAACGCCGCGGCATCCCGAGATAACCGAGAATAAATTGCGGAAAAAATGTCAGGTTGAAGCCGACGAAGGTCAGAGCTGCGGTAAACCGCGCCCAAATCTCCGGGTAGAAGCGCCCGGTGATTTTGGGCCACCAGTAATGCAGGCCACCGAAGTAGGCGCTGACCGTGCCGCCAACCATGATGTAATGGAAATGCGCAATGACGAAATAGGTGTCGTGCACCTGCACATCGAGTCCCAAAGTGGCGACCATCAGACCGGTCAAGCCGCCGATCGTGAACAAGAGGACAAAGCCGAGAGCATAGAGCATCGGCGCATCGAAGATGATAGAACCTTTGTGCAGGCTCACGGTCCAATTAAAGACCTTTATTGCCGACGGAACAGCGACAAAAAATGTCATCAGAGAAAATACCACTGCCGAGTAAATTGAAATACCGGCAACAAACATGTGATGCGCCCACACGAAAAAGCTGATGACAGCAATCGCCATCAACGCGACCACCATGCCGGAATAACCAAAGATCGGCCGTCTCGCGTAACAGGTGATCAGCTCGCTGACGACTCCCATTGCCGGCAGGATCATGATGTAGACGGCGGGATGCGAGTAAAACCAAAACATGTGCTGCCAAAGGAGCGGATCACCGCCGCGCAACGGGTCGAACAGCCCGACGCCGAGAAATCGCTCAACGCACAGCAGAAACGTATCCATTGCCAAAACCGGCGTTGCCGTCAACATGACGATGCTGACGGAGTAAATACCCCACACAAAAAGCGGCAAGCGCATCCAGGTCATGCCGGGCGCGCGCAGCCGATGAATTGTCACGACAAAATTGAGACCGGTCATGATCGACGAGAAGCCGTTGATGAATACCGCCAAGGCTGCAGCGAACACATAACCATTAGCGTAAAGGGTTGAGAGTGGGGTGTAGAAGGTCCAGCCTGTATTGACCCCGCCCATGATCAGCGCATAGAGCAACACGAGACCCGAAAGATTGAACACGTACCAACTGCCCAGATTGATCCTCGGAAAGGCAAGGTCATGGGCGCCGATCATCATCGGGACAAAGAAATTGCCGAGCGTTGTGGGGATCGACGGGATCAAAAAAAACCACACCATGACGACGCCATGCATCGTGAACATGCGATTGTACACTGACGGCTGCAGCAGTCCGCCCGGTGTCGCCAAGTTTAGCCGCATCAACGTCGCAGCGAATCCTCCTATAAAAAAGAAAAACGTAATCGATGCAAAAAACAGCAGCGCAATACGTTTGTGATCCCGGGTTAATAGCCAGGAAAGAACGGTATTTTCTGCGGTGGCATAGTTGGTTGGCAGGTCGATGGCGATCGTGATCATTTCGCTTCTTTCTGACTGCCAAGCGATTGGATATAGGCGACGAGCTTCTCTACCTGTTCTTCGCTGATCTGACCGGTAAAATCCGGCATGATCGGCGGATAGCCGGCGACCGTGAAACTTCGCGGTGCCAGAATGCAGTCGTGGATATAGCGCTCGTCGGCACGCCGCACCGACCCGTCCTGCAGATGCACCAGGCTGCCGTAGAGGCCGTCCAGGGTGGGCGCGTGCACGGTGCTGTTGGCGCCATGACAACCGCTGCAGCCGTATTGGCGGAACAGCGCCTCGCCCTGTTGCGCGAGCGATTGATTGACCCCACCGGAGGTAAGCCATGCCGCGTAATCGGCAGGTGTCATGACGATGACCTCGCCCCTCATCGTCGCATGTTGCACGCCACAGTATTGCGTACATTCGATATCGTAAGTGCCAAGCTTGGTCGCCTTGAACCAGATCGTTTCGTAAGTGCCGGGCACCACATCGTGTTTGATGCGGAATGCAGGGACAAAGAAACTGTGGATTACGTCTTGCGAACCCATGACCAGGCGGATCGTTTTGTCAATCGGGACATGCAGTGCATCAATCTCGCGTTGACCGCCGGGATGTTGGAAATACCACATCCATTGCTTACCGATGACGTAAACCTCGATGTCGCCGGGCGGTGAATTAAACAGCCAGATATAGATCGAGGCCCCCCAGACAAAGAGCACGAGAAAAGCGATCAGCGTGGCGACGGTCCAAGCGATTTCCCAATGCCAGGTCTTGCTGACGCGGTCGGCGCGCGAGGCGGTGCTGCCTTGGCGATAGCGCAGGCAGAACGTCGCCATCATCCCGACCACCATGGCCATGATCAGGCCGCAGACGCCGAGCTCTGCGATATAAAGATTGTTGACGACGACGCCGTTAAGTGCCGCGGTATCTGGCCAGAACGGAACCCATTGATACTGGCTCGTCGGGTTCATCGCCGCTAACCGTTGCGCCTGCGCCGGATCGTCGCGAAAACCACGATCAGAGCCGCACCCGCGGCAACATTGCCGATCATCAGCCCCGCCATCACCGGTACCGTGTAGCGGCCAAGTGGCACCCCTTCGACGTGGCACAGCAACACCAGCCGGTCCAATGGGCTCAGCGTCACTCCTTGGGCGGCCTCGGCAAGCCCGGCTCCGAGTGCGCCGGGTGCGGCCTCGGGCCCGTAAATATAGCGGCTGATCCGTCCGTTCGGGGCGACGAGGACGAACCCTGCAGGATGGATGAACTGGTCGGTAGCGGCATCGTATTGGTACGGGAAACCGATCGCGTCGGCGATCCGGCTCACCGATGCTGCCGAGCCGGACAAAAAGTGAATGCCGATGGAACCCCCGTCATGGTGATAAAAGGCGAGATATTTCTGTTTCGCTCGCGCGACGAGCGCCGGGGTATCGCGCGGGTCGATGCTGATCGCCAGCAGCTCAAAATCGCGGCCGGCGTCGAGCGGCAGCATGCCGAGGGCGGTGACGATATTCTTCAACGTCAGCCCGCAAAACGTCTTGCAGCGCAAATATTCGAGCACGAGAACGACCGGCTTGCCGATGAAAAAATGCCCGAGCGGCGCCGGCTGCCCGTATTCGTCGGTCAGCATTGTCGCCAATGGCAGCTCCGCCCCCGGATGCGGCCGGATCGCAAAAGCGCCAATTTCGGCCGGTGAAAACGCCGAGGCCCCGCCGGCTCGGATTGCCAGCCACAACGCCACGGCCAATATGGCGCAGACGCGGTTCACGGCTTAGCCTTGGGGAAACCGTCGATGCCTTGCACGGCGAGTTTTTTCATCGCCTTGTCGATCGGGACGTGAACGACCCCCCTGCTTTTATCGACCCAATAGTAGGTATTGAGAAGCTTGTCTTGGTGCGCATTGAACAGCAGCATCTCCCGCGCCGGGTCGACCTGCAGCACCGGCGAGGGCGGCACCACCAGGAGCTTGCGGCTCGTGTCCCGCATGGCGCTCAGATAGGCCGCCATCAGAATAAAGGGGGTGATCACCAGGAAGATAAAGATGCCGATATAGACAAGACCAACCTTGCCAATAGGCCAATCCTCTCGTTCGTAAGTCGTCTGGGGATTGCTCTGCTTTACCTGGGCGATTTCAGCCATGACCTGCCGCCTTCCACATTGGCCATCCGCCGGGCTTCACCAAATGGCCGAAGCGCATCGCCCATGCAAAAATCAGCACCATCGCGCCGCCCAAAGCGGCAATCGCCGCGACATCAAGCCAAAACGGGCCGGCCTGCGGGAATTCCGGCAAAACCAGCCACCATATATCGGCGACCCGGCTGAGCACAAGAAGGCCGCAGATCGTTGCCACGACCGCGCGATTACGCTTGCTCGGCCGCCACAGCAGCACAAAAAACGGGATGATAAATCCGAACCCGATCCAGATGTACATCGCGGCCTCGCCAGATCCCGGCAACGCGTGAAGATAATACGGGATCTCGGATTTCAGATTTTCTTCCCAGATGATCAGGAACTGCATGAATTCGATATAGGCCCAGAACATCGTCGTGGCGAGCAGGATGCGCGGCCAAGATCGGCCATGTGGTCGCGGCGTTGTCGCCAAGTCGCCGGGTCCATCGCTGCACATACACGAAGCAGCACCATCGCAAGCCCAGTGTTGAACCAGCCGGCCTGGACGGATGTATGAAAAAACCGAAGACCAGAAGTTGGGCTCGAGAGACAGGATCCAGTCGATCGCGGCAAATCCGGTCGAAAACGCCAGAACCACGAGGCCGATCCCGCTGATCCATGACAAGCCCGGCGGGATCGGCGCCGCCTCGCCGCGCGGCGCCCAAAAGGCAAAGGCGGCAAGCAAGTTCCACAGCACGACATAGACGCCGTAGCGCAAATAGAACATCGGCTGGTTGAGATAGAAGGTGTTGCCGAGGCTCGGCGCCGGATGGGTCCAGCTGTAGAAGCGTGCAGACCGACAAAGGCCGGGATCCCGGCGAGGGTCGCAAGCGGCATCGTCAGGATCGCCGCGTCGAGAGCCGGCCTGGCCGCTCGCCATCCAGTTGCCGCCGGTCAGATCGTGCACCAGCACCAGGGTGACGCCGGCGAGCGGCAGACCGAGCCAGAACAGATAGGTGCACAGCCAGGCGCGGAAAAATCCGGACGGCGTGGATCGCGCCGACCAACGCAGCCGACAATGCCGAGCGCTAGCGCTACTAAAGCGCAAACGTTAAGGCGAGCGGGGCCGGACCGCTTACTCATTGCAGGATTGCCGTTCGTCGGTGGCACGTCGGCGAGGCGTGCGCATTTTCACTCGCCTGCAAGGCGCGGATATAGGCAGTGATCGCCCAGCGGTCGGCTGGCTCGACGCGTGCGGCATAAGGGAACATGACCCCGTGCCCATTGCGTGATCACGTCATAGAAATGCTGGTTCGGCGCCTTGATCAGTTATCGTTGAAATACGAAGGCGGCTGCGGGAACCCACGTTCGTAGATCATGCCTTGGCCGTCGCCGGCGCGGGCATGGCACGGCGAACAGTAGATGTCGTAGCGTTGCTGGCCGCGTTCGAGCAGCGCCAGCGTGACTGGTGGCATCGGCGGCGGGCCGAGCGGCTCGTCATGCGCGACAATGCCAAAGGGCGGCTGCAGTGGCCAATTCGCCTGGACCCCATATGGCAGTTCGTTGGGTAGGCGCTTGGGCTGGTTCGCCATGTTGTCGCAGGCCGCCGCCGCAAGACAGAGCCCGGCCAGTGCAAGGATCGAGAGCCGACTCATGCGGCTGGCACCTCGGCCACGTTTTCGGCGCCGTGACACTCGAAAATGCGACACAGATACTCCGGATTGAACCCTGGGTCGCTGGCCTCGACGCACAGCACAAAGCGGTCGACCGAGGCGCGCCCAAAGGCGTCGGCATTGAAGATCGGCTGGTAAAGCCGTGGCAGGCGGCATGCAACAACAGCAAAGGTGCAGGCTGCGATCGTGATCAGCAACGTGAATTGGAACGTGCTGACAATATATGCGGGCCAGCTGTTGTGCGGTCGGCCGCCGACATTGATCGGGAAATTCAGCACTTGGTCCCACCATTGAACAAAATAGCCGTAGCATGCGCCCAAGAACGCGGCACCCAGGATCAGGAACGGCAACAGACTTCGCCGGCTCGGCCGCAGTAACACGTCTAGCCCTTCGACCGGATAGGGGGTATAGGCTTCTACTGCGCGAAACCCGGAGCGAACTTAGGTGCTGGGCCGCGTTCGCCAGCGCCTGCGCGATCGTCAAAGACTCCGACGATGCCGTATTGCTGGCTCACTCGAGGCTTTCTTCGACGACTCGCGCAATTGGGCCATCGAGACGATCGGCAACAGCCCGCATCAGCAAAAAGATCAAACGCGGAACAGCCCGATGACCCGGCCAACAGTGCCCAGTCCCAGAACGTCGGGAAGTAATATACCCCAATCCGAAGGCATGTAGCCGGGATGCAGGCTCTGCACGACGATGATGAAGGGATCGAGCCAGGAACCGACGATGCAACGCCGACCGAGATCACGAACCAGCGCGATTCGCTGCGGCGGAACCCTCGGAAACCACAATAGCTGCGGAATAACCACAGAAGCGCGATTTTCGCCCAATAACGCCAGGCATAAAACCCGAAATACGATAGAGAAAATCGTCTTTTCGGCGACGTCGCTGCCGTAGATCGCGCCGAACGCCTCCCACAGATAGGCGTAAGCGAGTATCCGGCTGCCGACCAGCATGATCTTGGCCATCGCGTTCAGGTGATAGCTGCCAATGATGTCTTGCAGACCATAACCCAGGCGGATTCCGGATCGTCAGCAGAATGATCAGCGCAACCCCGGAAATCACCGCGCCGAAGAAGAAATAAGGCGGGAATTGTGTCGAGTGCCAGCCAGGGGTCAGACCGCCGGCGAAATCAAGACCGACAACGCTGTGCACCGAGATTACCATCGGCGCCATGATCGCCGACATGATAGCGTAAACCGTCTGCTGGTGGCGCCATTGTCGCGCGGAACCGTGCCACCCGAGCGCAAGCACTCCGTAAAAGACCTGCTTCCAACGCGTTCTCGCCAGATCGCGCACAGTTGCCAGATCGGGCAACAGTCCAGCGTAATAATACATGATGGACATCAGAATATAACAAAAAAGGCAGATGAAATCCCACCACAACGGGCTGCGGACCTGTGGCCAAACCCCCATCACGTTCGAATACGGAAACAACCAATAGAAAAGACCCTGGCCAGGGCAAATCCGAAGAGCAGTGCGGCAAAAAAGAAATAGGGCGGGAACTGGGTGGAATGCCAACCCGGGGGAATACCGCCGGCAAAGTCGAGACCAACAATGCCATGAACGACGACGACCATCGCCGCCATGACCGCTGCCATGATCAGATAGATGTGACGATAATAATCCCAGTCGCGGGCCGCGCCGCGCCAGCCGAGCGCCAGAACCCCATAAAAGATTTGCTGGCGCCGGTCGCGCGCAAGATCGCGCATCGTTGCCAGATCGGGTAGCAGCCCGACATAAACGTACATAATGCTGGCAAAGACAAAGCACACGATCGACATGAAGTCCCACCATAACGGACTTCGCGTCTGTGGCCACACCCCCATCACGTCCGAATAGGGAAACAGCCAATAAAACAGCCCCTGTCGGCCCAGATGCATAATCGGCATGATGCCCGCCGCGGCGGCGGCGGAGACCGCCATACAATCCGCGATCCGGTGCGTTGCGGTGCGCCATGGCGAGCGGGTAAGGTAGAAAAACGATGACAGGAAAATTGCGCCGCATGCCGCGGCGATCCACCACACATAATCGATGATCGCCAGGCCCCAGGCAACCGGGATGTTGATGCCCCAGGCGCCGACCGATTTGTCGAGGGTCCAGATCACCGCGACCACGAGCACGATCATCAAGATCGACGAAATCCCAAAGGCGATCCACCACCACAGCGGGGTTTTGGGTTGCAGGTTGCGCTCGCCGACCTCCTCGCTCAGCGAGCGCATCGTGACACCCGGTGCGACGATCGGCACCTCGCTCGGCAGATCGATGACCGTCATGCTTTCGCGCCCTCGATCTGCGGATTGGGATTGCGGATGATCGCGCTGTAGCTGGTGCGCGGCCGGGTATTTAGTTCCTCGAGCAGCACATAGTTGAGCGGGCTCGATTTGCGGCGCACGACCTCGCTGTCCGGATCATTGCGATTGCCAAAAATGATTGCTTGCGTCGGGCAAGTCTGCTGGCACGCGGTCTGGATGGCGCCGTCGGGCACCAGCTGGTCTTGTTTGTCGGCCTCGATTTCCACGTTGCGAATGCGCTGGATGCAATAGGTGCACTTCTCCATCACACCGCGATTGCGGACCGTGACCTGCGGGTTCCAGGATTCCGGCGGCCGGACCTCGTCATAGGCGTAGCCGTAGAAATTGAAGCGGCGCACCTTATAGGGGCAGTTGTTGGAGCAGAACCGCGTTCCGACGCAGCGGTTGTAGACCATCAGATTGAGGCCTTCGTGATCATGCACGGTGGCGTGCACCGGGCACACGACCTCGCACGGCGCATCCTCGCATTGCATGCACGGCACCGGCTCGAACGCCACCTGCGGGGTTTCGACCGGGCCGGAATAGTAGCGGTCGATGCGCAGCCAGTGCATCTCGCGGTTCTGCAGCACTTGGTCCTTGCCGACGGTCGGCACGTTGTTTTCCGCCTGGCAGGCGGCGACGCAAGATTGGCAGCCAATGCATGAATTGAGATCGATCGCCATGGCCCAGGCGTATCGCGGATATTTGTAGGGCGGATAGAGGGAAATGTCGGCACTCGGCTTTTCGAGAAATTGCGGATCGGCAAGAAATTCGGCGAGGGTGCCTTCCCGGATCAGATCGCGCCCGGCAATCCGGTCGTGCCCCTGCGTCGTAGCGAGGCTGAAAGTTTCGCCGGTGCGCGACAGTGTCACTCCGTTGACGATCCACATATCCGCCGAGGTGCGCAACCGGTAGGCGTCGAACCCGACGTCAGCGCCGAGTGCCCCGGCTTTGTGACCAAAACCCAGTGGCAAGGTAATGCAATCCGGGGCTTGCCCAGGCAGCACAAAGACCGGTGCCCGCACTTTGCGCCCGAGATAGGTGATCTCGAGGACGTCCTCGGTGTCGAGGTTGAGCCGCTGGGCGGTTGCTGGTGCAATCAGCGCCGCATTGTCCCAAGTCAGCCGCGTGAATGGGCGGGGCGTCTCCAACAACCAGGGGTTATTGGCATAGCGACCGTCCCAGACCAGCAAGTCCGGACGAAAAATGAGCGGGATCCCCGGCTGGGACAGTTCCACCCGAGCCGGCAAGCTCGTCACTGCATCAGCCGCAGGCGTGGCTGCGACCGGTGGTTCCGCGCTGTTTTTTATTACGCCGACGCGTAGCAATTCGTGCCAGAAACGCTCAAAATCGCCGATGCCGCGCCGGTGCGCTTCGCCCTGCCAGAAAGTGCGCACCAGCTCATAATCTATCGGGAGCGTGTTCCCTTGCAGTACAGCCAAGAGTTCGAGCGGCGAATGACCTTCATAAAGCCGCCGCACCTGCGGCTGCTGAATTGTGATTGTGCCGTCAAATGCGCGGGCGTCGCCCCATGCCTCATATTCCTGGGTCGCGGGAACCATCCAGGTGCTGGCGACAGCGGTCTCGTCGGCGTAAAGCGAGAGACTGACCGACATCGGCACCCGCTTTAGCGCGGTCGCAAAGTCGAGATTGGCCGGCGCATTGTAAACGGGGTTGGTGTCGAGCATCAGCAGGGTGTCGACCCTGCCCGCAGCCATGTCGCCGACCAAATCTTCGAGCGATTGAAGCATCGGTACCGCAGACGCGGCGACCGGCTCGATCGTCCGGATCGTCGTTCCAAACGCCCCGAGGGCACCATTGACCACGTCAGTAAGTAAATGGACCTCGGCCGGCTGCTCACGGCCGGCATGGACGAGCACGCGGCCGTGATGCTGCAGCAAATCCTGCGCCGCCGCGTCGAGCCAAGCCGTTTCCTTAACTTAAATCTGCTTCCAGTCACTGGGGCCAGCGCCGGTCGCCGCGGCGAGATAGCGCATTGCCGCGACCAGCTCCGTCGGGCGCAGCGGCAAGCGGTGATCCGCCTTGGCTCCGATCAGGGTCGGTGTGCTTTCGATCGCATAGACGCGGCTCATCTTGCCGCCGGTCTCGTCGGGGCGGCGACGGGCGGCAAACTGGCGGGCGTAGGCGAGCCACCCCGGCAGGCTCGAAATCAGATCGCTCTCGACAGCAAAAACGATGTCAGCGTTATCAAGGTTGTAGATCTTATCGAGCGGCCGGCCGAACGAGCGCTGCACCGCGATATGCTCGTTGTCGCGATTGACCGGCTCCCATTGATGCCAGCGCATCTCCGGAAATTGCTGCTGCAGTGCCTTGATCTGGGCGCTGAGCGAGGGCGAAGTCACGGTTCCGGTCAGCAGACGCAGACCGGCACCGCCATGCGGCAACAGCTGCTCGCGGCGCTCGAACAGCGCGGTGATCAGGTGCTCCCACGAGTCGATCTGTCCCTGGCCGAGGATGGTCTGGGCGCGACGCGGATCATAAAGTTCGAGAATGCTCGCCTGCATGATCGCGCTCGCGGCGCCAAGGCTCGCCGGGTGCTCTGGGTTCCCTTCGACTTTGACCGGTCGGGCCGACCGGTGCTCGATCAGGACCCCGGCTGCATAGCCTGCTTGGGTTGTCGCCGTCGCGAAGTAGCGCGAGCGCCCCGGCACGATTCCGGGCGGTTGCTCGACATAGGGCAAGAGCTGGCGCGGCCCGGCCTCGGGGCCGCAGGCGGCAAGCCCGCCCAGCGCCATTGCCGCCGCCATCAATTGGAGAAAGTTGCGCCGGTCGAGGGCGCCCATAATCTCGCGGAAGCGCGGCACCTCCTGCTCGACGATCGCCGCAAAGTCGGGCGTCTCCGCCAATTCTTCGAGACTGCGCCAATAGTCTCTGCCGGCGGCAGTCATCGGTGGCACACGCCGCAATCCGAGAGTGTTTCGGGGTAAATCTTGTACATCGCCATCAGCTTCTCCCCAGACGGGGTGGTGGGGGTGCGCTTCCAATGCGGGTTGAACACTTGATCGAGCGGCCGCAGACGCGGCGCCGGGTTGCGATGGCAATCGAGGCACCATGCCATGTACAGGGTCGGCCATTTCCAGGTCAGCTTCATGTCGCCGATCGGGCCATGACATTCGGTGCAACCGACGCCCTTGGCGACGTGGATGCTGTGATCGAAATAGACGTAGTCCTGCAGCCGGTAGACTTCGGTCCAACGCAACGGCTCACCGGTCGCAAAACTCGCCCGCACCGGCTCCAGAACCGCTGCATGGGTAAAGAGCTGCGAGTGGCAGGTCATGCAGGTCTCGCTTGGCGGCATGCCGGCAAACCACGAGGTCTCGACCGAGGTATGGCAATACCGGCAATCGAGTCCGAGTTCGGTGACGTGATGCTCGTGACTGAACGGGACGGGCTGATCCGGTTCGTAGCGCTGCTGGGTGTTGAAATCCATGTAGGGTATGACCCACACGGAGCCGAGCAGCAGGATGAACACCACCGCCGCTCCGGCCAAAGCGGTGTTCATCCACAAATTGGCTCTCGGTCCGAAGATCGCCACCGACTACTCCGTTCGGGCGACCCCCCGGATCGCGGAGACTTAAACGGAGTATTCGGAACTCGGTTCCCGCAGCTTTGATTAATTCTGACCGGCGAGCGGCTTTGCACCGACCACCATGGCGCCCAGCAGGACGGCAAGCGGCAGCCCGATCGCGAGCAGGGCGCGATGCTCGGTCGCCCAGAGCTGCGGGCTGACATTCGTAGCCTGATCGTCAAACCGGCCGTGCGTATGCGGGTCGCCGGGAACGGGGTCGAACAGATTATCGGGCTGACCGGGTTCGACGGGCTCCTGCGTCAGTTGGCCGCTATAGCCGTTTTTGGCGAGATAGTGGTCGAGCAGACCCGGGAAGAACTTGTTCGCGACGATCGAGCCAACGCTGGAGCGCGCGACCCACACCTCGCGCCGCCGGGTCTGCGCGGCATAAACGATCGCCTCTGCGGCAACTTCGGGCTGGAAGATCGGGGCTATGGGCCGCGGCCGACGGCTCATTTTGTTACGCGCCCAGTTGAATTGCGGGGTGTTGAGCGCCGGCATCTGGACCATCACGAGATGCACATCCACCCCGTCATGCATCAGCTCGGTCCGCACGGCATCGGTGAACCCGCGGATCGCGAATTTGGCCCCGCAATAGGCGGATTGCAGCGGCACCGCGCGATAGCTCAGAGCCGAGCCGACCTGGACAATCGTGCCGCGATTGCGTGCCCGCATGCGCTTCAACGCCGCCATCGTGCCGTAGACGAAGCCCAAATAGGTTACCTCGGTGGCGCGGCGGTACTCCTCGGGCGAAATGCGGTGAAACGGGGCGAAGATCGTCGCCATCGCGCAATTGACCCAGATGTCGATCGGGCCGAAATGGTTCTCGACCCGCTCTGCCGCCGCTTCGACCGCATCCGGATCAGCCATATCGAGCGGCAAGGTCAGCGCTTTGCCGCCTCGCTGCTCGACCTCCGCTGCCGCTGCCTGCAAGCCTTGGGTGCCGCGTGCGACCAACCCGATCTGCGCTCCTTGCCCAGCAAAGGCGTGCGCGGTGGCGCGCCCGACACCGGCAGAGGCCCCGGTTACGACGACCGTTTCTGGCATTCCCATCTCCCAAGAAAACTGTGACGCGATCGGTCAGATGTTGGTCGGCCAGTGTTTGTCGAGCTGCAGGATCGCACGGGCATATTCGGCGTGCGAAAAGATCATCGGAATATTGCCGAGCAGTTCCCCCGAGCGGCTGTCGACCTCCTCCGAAAACAGACCGCTTCCGCCGGTCAACCTCTCGATGCGCTGCAGCATCGCGTCTGCATCCTTGTCCCGGTCCATCAGCGCGTAGACCGCCGCGAGCCAAAAGCAGCAGGGCAGGAAGGCGCCTTCGAACTCGACCATCGACAGATTGTTGTTCTCGGGTCGGAAGCGATGGACCAGGCCGTCGACCATCAAATCCTGCTCGATCCGCCGCACCATCGCGATCACCCGCGGATGGTCGGGTGGCAGAAAGCCCATCAGCGGCACCAGCAGGGTCGAGGCGTCGAGCGCATCGGCATCATAATGCTGGCGGAAGCATTGCAGCTCGTCGCTCCACCCCCGCTGCATCACATCCTCGTGGATTTCGATCATTGCCGCTCGCCACCGCCGCAGATTGCCGTTGTCGCCGCTGCGGTCGGCGAAGTCGAGCGCGCGTTTGAGCGTCGTCCAGCTCATGACCTTGCTGCTGACGTAATGGCGCTGCGCGTCTCTTTCCCAGATCCCGCTGCTCGGCTTGCGCCAGTTTTTGGCGGTATAGTCAGCGATCCGCGAGATCAGCCGCCAGTATTCCGGCGCCCAGCGCCCGCCCTTGATCAAGTAGATCACGGCGCAATCCGCCAGGTATCCCAGACAGTCAAGTTGACGTTGGCGAAAAGCGTGATTGCCGAATTGCACGGGCCGGGACCCGCGATAGCCAGCGAGGTCGTCGCGTTTGTGCTGTTTGATATCGGTGCCGCCGTCAACGCGGTAGAGCACCTGCACCGGCATCTCGGTCGATGAGCCGAGTTTAGATATCCAGCTCAGATAGCGCTCGGCGCTCTCGACATCGCCCAAGACCGACAATGTCGCCATTGCCATGGACGCGTCGCGGATCCAGGCATAGCGGTAATCGTAGTTGCGATCGCCCCCGATGCGCTCCGGCAACGAGCTGGTCGCTGCCGCCGCAAGTGCTCCGGTCGGGGCAAAAGATAACAGTTCGGTCGCCAGCGCCGCGCGCAACACCAATTCCCGTCGCGGTCCTTGATAATCATAGCGGCTGGTCCAGTCGCGCCAATACCGGATCGTGTCCGTGAGCGCCTTCTCCGCGGCCCCGACATCCCAAGTCCCGGGCATTTTGCCGGTCGCGAGAACTGCCCAGAATTCCTCACCGGAGGCGAGCCTAAAGGTGGCGCGCGCCGGGTTCTTGGACGGCTCGGCGAGGCTCGTCCACAGGCTCAGCGCCCGTCCCGCGACCCTAAGCTCCCAGCCTCCCGCAACTCGGGCGACGCTCGGTGCCGCGCCGAATTGATCCCGTGGCTCCAGTTCGAGCACACAATCGACCGCACCACCGCGACAGCGCAGCCGACGCAGCAAAGCGCGATGATCCTGGTCCTTCGGGCGCCGGTCTCCTTGCGGCAGCAGCATCGCATCGGTCAGCTCGAGCTCCCCGCCATTGGCCTCCCACCGTGTCACCGCCACGTTCGTTTCTTCGATGTATCTCTGGCATCCTTCACGGCCGCTGGCGGGCCCGAGACGCCAATACCCGCCGCGGCCAGCATCGAGCAGCCGGCCGAAGATCGGGATACCATCGAAATTTGGCAGGCACAGCCATTGCACAGAGCCGTCCGCGGCAATCACCGCGGCGGTTCGGCGATCTCCGACGGCTGACAGTCGAGAAATCGGGGGGTAGACAGCGGGAGCTTCGCCGTAATGAGAGGCCACCGCTTGCAACGCCGCCGAACCAGCGAAATCATCACCTTGTGACTTGTTCGTATCCATCGCTATCAAGGCTGGTTCGCGCCCCGGTCAGGGCGACAATCGCCAAACACTGACCACTAGAGAATGTTCCAGCATCCTCGGCGCGCGTTCTCCGCTCAGCATCAACTCTGTTTTGGATCGGCTGCGGCTTCGGTGCTGGCGTCCAACATTCCCTCGACATAAACCATCCGGGTCAACACCAATGCCGCAGCCGTGATCGGAGTTGCCAAGGCGAGGCCGGCAATCCCGACGATCACACTGAGGATTGCTTGCGCCGACAGGGTCAAAGCCGGCGGCAAATGGGCCGCTCGCTTCTGCACCAACGGCACCAGGATGTAGCCCTCGAGCACGTGCGCGCCGACATAGAGCAGAATTGTGTAAAGCGCCAACTCGGAACCGATCGTAAAGGCGAGCAGCACAGCTGGGATTGCTGAAATCACGCTCCCCGCATACGGGATGAAGGTCAGGAGACCGGCCAACAGTCCGAGCGCTCCGGGGACCGGTACGCCCAGCAGCCATAAGCCGACGCCGATGACGACCCCGATTACGGTCATCGAGAACAAACGTCCCATCTCCCAGTACCACAGGGTATCCGCCGTTTGCTGAAGGATTTGACGCGCGCGCGGGCGCTTTGCCGGCGCGACGAGACTAACAGCGCCCCGGGCATAGACATCGGGTTCAACGGCGCCGTACAGACCGATGAAAAAAAAGATGACGATCCCGGCGATAATCTCCACCGTGAACTGGGCTACGCCAAAGGCCGTGCTCGCCACAGTTCCCGCAATATTTCCAGGATTGGTAGTAGCGATCTTCGCCGGACTGATCTCGCTAAAGATCAGACGGCCCCAATAAAACTGTCTGACTTTGTCTTCAAAATTATGGAAGGCGCGCGGCAAATCGCGGGACAGCTGAGCGATCTGGCTGTCGATCTGATTATTGAAGAACCAGCCCATCGCCGAGAAGATTACGAGGATGCCGAGGATGACGATCGGCAGCGCCAAGCCGATCGGCAGGCGAAGCCCGAATTTCTCCGACAACTGATGGACCACATCCGCAAGGCCGCGCAAGAAAATCGCGAGCAGGATGCCGGCGAAAATGACCAGCAGTACATTGATCGCGAGCCAAGCGAACACCAACCCAGCGCGACGAGAACAGCGTTGCGGATGGTGCGGGCAATACTCTGGGCCGCGGCGGAGGTAAGGTCGATCTGTCCGATGCGCCATCTCGCAGGGGGCAGCCGCGCCGACGCGGATTTGGTGACAGTTTCGTCCATTTGGCGCTCCACGCGGCAGTGATAAGAGGCGCGGCTCTCTCCTGACCCGCGCCGGCGTGACCTCAAAGGCTCCTGTCGCCGTTTCACTGGCCGCCACTAATTAACGGGAGGCATCGGTCGGGTGTTCCGGTCTCGATGGATGGCGCCACGGCAGGTCGCCAAATGCGGCGCGAAGGATGCTGCGCCAGGCATAACCCTGGCGGGTAAGTTTCCCCTTTCGGGAACGGTGGTAGGATCAGGTATGTTCGTGCACGAAACAAGTGCGGAGGTTGGGTATGTCGCGCTATCCGCCGCTTGACGCGAGAAGGCCGGACCAGCTGCGGGACAATCGAGGGACGATCGTCTCACCCGGCCCTTGGCCTAGCCAAAGCGCAGTGATCTTACGATGACGGCCGATCCTGCCGCCTCGGCAGTCGAGTTTGTGACCGTTCTGGGGAGCACCTCGGCGACCTGGCCGGATGAGTTATGGGCGGGATCGGTAGCCTGGGTGGATGCGAGACTCCGCTCATATTACGGCATTTATGAATTCACCGACGACCCCGCCTGCGTTCTGCGAGTAGCCCTCGGGGCCGCACGCATGTCGGCGTCGCTTTCCGACGGCACGCGGATCGAGGTCGGCGAACTCGTCGGAATCTTGCATTTCTGGAACGAGCACCTGCCGCGTTATTCCGAGAAAGGGCCAGATCTCGGCTGGGCCTGTATTATCCGCGATCGCGTCATCTATTCACTGCGAGCATTCTCGGAGTACATCGAGCATGATCCCGCTTGGCGTCAGATCCGCGCCATTCGGGCCGAGACCGTCTTGCCGGCGCGGCTCGGCGCTCCCCAGATCGCCCGCGTGTTCCAGCGCTACGGCTTTGAGCGGATTCCAACCGAGCCTTCGTTCCTCGCGCGTCTGCATGGGCTCGGCGAATGCTGCATTCTATGGGGTATTACCCGAGCGTTTAATCCCGCCGCCGTCCCGCGCCAACGTTTTCTCAGGGATCGCTGTGAATTATGGATTTCCCGGACGGCGCTGCTCGCCCGCTATGCCGATCGCGGTAATGCGGGACGCGCCGAGGCCTGAATGCTCGCTTTGATTTCCGGTGCGATCTGGGCCGGCTTGGTGTGTTACCTGCTTTCCCGGGCAATACGACAGTTCCGCAATTACCAGCAGGCAACAATTTCAGCCCCATCAAGATTGGATGATTTGCCGAACGTCTCGATTATCGTTCCGGTGAGGAACGAAATCGCCAATATCGGCCTTTGTCTGGCAGGGCTGACGGCGCAAACCGGACTGGCGAGCGAGTCGCGTATCATCGTCGTCGATGACGGCTCGCAAGATGGCACCCAGGCAGTTGTGGAACGGTATATAAAGACCAATCCCAGGATTTCCCTCCATGATGCCGGGCCATTGCCGGCGGGGTGGGCCGGCAAGCCACATGCATGTTGGCGCGGGGCGTTGCTGGCGGATAGCGACTGGTTGTGCTTTATCGATGCCGATGTGCGTGCTGCCCCGGAGTTGATTGGCGCCGCGGTGACCACTGCCACCGAGCAGGGGATCGACATGCTTTCGCTGCATCCGCGGCAAGAGCTCGGCAGCTTTTGGGAACAGGTGGTGATACCGGCTGGCCTTTTGGTACTCGCTTGCGCTAAGCGTTTCGAACGGGCCTCACAGGACATTGTAAACGGGCAGTTTCTTTTGATCCGGCGCGAGGCGTATTTCGCGGTCGGCGGTCATTCCCAGGTGTGCGCCGAGATTTGCGAAGACAAGGCGCTTGCCACTCGGCTCAGATCTCAAGGCCTGCGGTTGCAAGTGCTCGCCGCCCCGCAGCTCGCCTCGACGCGGATGTACCGCGACCTGCATTCGTTGTGGGAAGGATTTGCTAAAAACTCTGCCGAGGCTCTGGGGAGTGTCCCGGCCACGCTGACCGCCGCGCTGGCCATATTTGTGTTCGCCTGGACGGCGCTGCTGCTGCCCGTCGCCACGCTATCCGCGGCATTCGCCGCGCCTTCTTTCGCAGCCGCGACTGGCGCCATTTTAGCGATGATCGGTACCATCATCCTTGCCGGCGTTCATTTCGGCACGGCGCGCCATTTTCGTATCCCAGCCGTTTTCGCTCTGACGTTTATGATGGGCTACACCGCGGTCGCGTGTCTCGCCTGCCACGGCGTCATCACTCAGCTCACGGGGCGGGTCACGTGGAAGGGACGGACATATCAATTGACCAAGACGTCGCGGAGCCGCGCGTAACGCCTTCGCAGGCCGTCCCGAAGCGGCGTCGGTCATTCGTCGGCGGGTGGGCGATCGCGGCCGTCTTGGCCGTGCTGGCGGTCCTGCTCTATGAGATCCGCATCGCGCTTTTGCCTTTTGTGTTCGCGATTGCGGTTGCTTTTGTATTGGATCCGGTGATCAAGACGCTGCAGCGGCGCCTCGGAAGTCCCCGCTGGCCGATCGCAGCAGCTCTGTACTTGCTGCTGTTGGTGCTGCTTGCCGCCGCCGGGTATTGGGTCTTTACGAGCGCGGTGCCTGCCGTGATGCACATCGTTGCACGTGCGCCCGATATCTTGCGCCATTTTCTCGGCGAAATCATGGGCAACAAAGGCATAACGATATTCGGCCAGACCTACACGGCCGACAAGGTCGTTGCCGCCCTCGGCGGGATGATGGCCGGAATGGCGGGGGTTACTGCCGTCGAGCGCGCTGTCGGTTTGGCCGTATCGGTAATCTTCGGTACCTTCCTGACATTGGTCCTAATGCCGTATTTCATGATTTCGGCGCCGCGGCTCGCGGCCGGTTCGATCTGGCTCCTGCCGCCCGAGCGCCGCCGCCCAGTCCAAGACCTGCTGCCCAAAATAATACCGGTGTTGCGCCGTTATCTGATCGGGATAGGTATCGTCGTGACCTATACCGCCGTGGTCGCTTGGATCGGGTTCGGCCCGATATTCCATCTGCCGCATGCGGTCCTGCTCGCGATCGTGGTCGGGATTTTGGAGCTTATTCCGGTTATCGGACCGTTTCTGTCGGCAACGATTGTCGGAGTCATCGCAATCCAGCAACAAGGGATTGTCGCGGCGGCGCTGTTGTTCGGGTTCGCAATTGGGTTGCGACTGTCGATCGACAACCTGGTCGGTCCGATCGTGCTCGGAGAGGCAGCGCGCATCCACCCGGTCATAATCATCATTTCATTTGTTTGCGGCGCCATTCTGTTTGGGGTCGTCGGACTCTTGATCGCTGTCCCGATTGCAGTGTGTATCAAGATTACGCTGCAGCACTATTATGCCGAGCCAGTCGCCCATGATACGCGACCGAGCCATGCCGTTGAGGCAGCGGCGAACTCGCCGATCCGATAACGGCGCAGGCGACCGTCATCGGAAATCACGCTGCTGGGCCAGATTGCTGGGGCCAGATTGCTGGGGCCCGATTTCGGTGTGGCGAGCCGGGGTATGGCCTCCTCGCCCACTGACAGCGATCGCCGTTAAACCGGCGGGGCGCGCAGCGGGCGCAGATCGGGTGCTGCTCGCAGGTTCGCTTCCGTCTTGGCCTGCAAGCCTGCGAAATCAATGTCTTCGGCAATCTCGCGGACAACGAGCCCCTCGGCGGTGACATCGATGACCGCGAGGTCGGTATAGATGCGGCGTACCGCCCCGGCCGCGGTCAGCGGGTATTCACAGCGCTTGCGGATGCGCGGCGCCCCGGATCTTGTCGTGTGTTCGACAAGCACCCGGATTTCTTTGGCGCCAACCGCAAGGTCCATGGCCCCGCCGACACCGGGCGGGAAACTCGGATCGTCGGTTGTCCAATTGGCGAGGTCGCCATTTTCGGCGACTTCGAATGCGCCGAGCAAGGCAAGATCGAGATGACCGCCGCGGATCATCAGAAACGAGTCGGTATGATGCACGTAGCTGCCGCCGGTCACCAATGTGATCGGCTGCTTGCCGGCATTGATCAGATCGGGATCGACCTCATTCGCGCCGGGGGCGGGACCCACGCCTAAAATGCCGTTTTCGCTGTGTAACACGATCTCGCGGTTGGCCGGGATGAAGTCGGAAACCAGGGTCGGCAGGCCGATCCCCAGGTTCACATAGGCTCCATCGGCGAGATCCTGGGCGGCCCGCCAAGCAATTTGGGGACGTTTCAGCGGCATCAGTTCTCTCCTCTCAGCTATTCAGGGCGGCGAGTATCATTCGGCGCGGGAGACCGCGGGCGAGCGCGAAGCGGCAAATCGCGGCATCACCTCCTCGCATAGGAGCCGCATCGCATTGACGATCTTGTCGTGCGGGATCAGGCCCGCCGCAATTCAGCTCGGCGAGGATGCCGCTACACCCGATCTCCGCTTGCAACGCTTGCAACCTGTCCGTGATGGTTGCGGGTGTACCGACCAGCAGATTGGTTTCCAGCGCCTGTTCATAGGTGCGGCGGCGCAGTTCATGAACCCGTCGCATGCGCCGTTCGGCGGTGACCGGATCAACCAATCGCGCCGCGCCTTCCAGTAGATTTGCCTGCTCGTGATAGAAATGCAGGATGCTGGATTTGGGTTCGGCGCGGGCGCGCTCCTCGGTTTTGGCAATATAGGTCGGGGCCGAGACATAGACTTGGCCGCGCCCGGGATGACCGGCGGCTTCCCAAGCATCGTGGTAACTGCGGATCTGGCCCGCGAGATCTGTCCAGCTGGTATGTCGCACCGAGGCAAATACCGGCACACCGCGCCGGCCGATCTGCGGAAAAGTGTCGGGCGTGCTGGCCGCGATGCGGATCGGCGGTGTCGGCTTCTGGTATGGCTTTGGGACGAGGCTCACGTCTTGGAAACGGTAATAGGTGCCTTCATAGGAAAAGGTCGGCTCGGTCCAGGCGCGCTGGAGAACATCAAGGATCTCGCGAAAGCGGGCCTGGCTCTCGGCGTAGGAGACGCCATAGGCGGCATAGGTCTGTGCCACACCGCTGCGCCCGACCCCAAAGATCAGCCGGCCATGGCTCAGCTGGTCGACCGTTGCCGCCTCCTCGGCCAGGCGCAGCGGATGGCACAATGGCAAGACCTGCACTGCGATGCCGATCTTGATCCGCTTGGTGCGCGCGGCAATCGCGCTCGCGATGTTGAGCGGTGCCGACAACAACGAGCGTCGCGGCTCGAAATGGAGTTCCGCCAGCCACATCACATCGAGCCCGAGGCGCTCGGCGGCATCGACCTGTTCCATGGCTTCGTCAAAGGCTTCGCCCTCGGAGCGACCCTGGAGTGACGGAAACTCGTGGAACATGCCGAATTCCATGGCGCGACCTTGCCCCCTGTGCCGATAGTCTCAGCAGCCTAGCGAAGCATCGCCGCCAAAGCCAAGCCCGATCTTGGCGCGACCGGGTGACCGACCACCTCCCCGCTGCCGCGATACTGCCGAGGATCGTCGGAACGAGCCCGGCCGCAGCGATGTAAGGAGCCGCTAGAAGCCGGCGGGCAACCGTCGGCCAGACCCCGAAAGGGGGATGGTGGTCAACAGTTACTTCTACGTAACGCCTTGCTGTTCTTTATATGCATTGAGATATGCATTGAGGAAATCTCTATAGCCGAGCGAGGCGATTACGTTCTGTTCGTCGTCGAGCAGTTCGTAAAAAACGCCATCATGTCCCCGCATATTGAAAAAGACGACAACATCTTGATCGGGACCGCCACCTTCTCGGTGAACATCCCCGGGCGGGCTGGACTTGTACATGCCAACCGGACGAATCTCCTTGAGTGCGCCATCGGGCTCATAGAGCCGATGCTCGCCTTGCACGACAAATGTGTTGTTATGTATCATGTGCCGATGGAGAATGATCTTTTCATTCGCATCGAACTTGAATAGCACGTCGACAATATAGTTTTGTTCGTCAACATTTAATATCGAAAATAATAAATGCTTCAAATCCCCGAGCTTGTTCCATGTAATGTTGCGATCGTCGAAGTTGTATTCTGTCATGTCGCGGCCCTCCCAGAGCATAGATTGCAAATAGCCTTACCCGCTACTCGGCTTGCGGCTGTTCCCGCCGTCTCGATCGCCTTGAGCGCATGGCGAGTGCGAGCAGCCAATTATATTCCGCCAGTTGCCACCGACAAGAAAGAGAGAGGTGCGAAGTCGAGGCGATAGGGTCACCAAAGAACGGCACCGCGCCCGCCCTCCATCGTTTCCATTCCCCCTCGGTCATTGACAGTCAGGCCGTGCCCCTCACAATGCGGCGCCGCGGCCGAGGAAAAGGAGGAAACGATGCGCTTTACCGACCGGGTCGCGATCATCACCGCGGCGGCGAGCGGGATCGGGCGAGCCACCGCCGATATCATGGCGCGCGAAGGAGCCATCGTGATCGCCGTCGACATCGACGAAGGCCGGCTCGACGACACCGTTGCAATGCTGCGCGCCGGCGGCGGGCGGGCGCACGCTAAGCGCGCCGATGTGCTCGACCCGGCACAAATCGAGGCTATGGTCACATCCATGATGCAGGAATTCGGCGCTATCGACATCCTGGTCAATGCCGTTGGCGGCAGCACGATCATCCCGCATCCCGGTGCCGAGATGGATCAGCTGACCTTCGCCGAATGGCAGCAGCTCATCGCCTTCAATCTCGACGGCACTTTCCTGTGCTGTCATGCGGTGGCGCCGATCATGAAACGGCAGCGCCGTGGCAAGATCGTCAACCTGTCCTCGATCGCCGGCCGCGGTCTGAGCGCATCGAGCAGCGCGGCTTACGCCGCCGCCAAGGGCGGGATTATCGCGTTTACCCGCAAAATCGCGTTCGAACTCGGCCCCTACGGCATCAACGTCAACGCGATCGCACCAAGCCGTACCTTGACCGAGCGCATCCGCCCGCGCTGGGAGCAGCAGAGCCCCGAAGACCAGGCCACCGAGATCGCGCGCACCCCATTACGGCGCATCGCCGAGGCGCCCGATCAGGCAAAGGTGATCTGCTTCCTGGCATCGAGCGACGCCGATTTTGTCACCGGCGTCACGATCGACGTGAGCGGCGGCAACTGACGCCGCACTTTGGTCGCGCGCCCTTCGATCGGCACGACAGGGATGCGGCCGAAGCGCGCCGACGCCACATAAGGAACGATACCGAGGAGGAGGTTTCGGATGGACGACCAAACCCGCACCGAACTCGAAGCCGCGGCGTTCCGCCGCTTAGTGGAACATCTGCGCGAGCGCACCGACGTGCAGAACATCGATTTGATGAACCTGGCAGGGTTCTGCCGCAATTGTCTGTCGCGCTGGTACCGCGAGGCCGCCGAAGAGCGCAGCGTGCCGCTCTCTGATCCGCAGGCACGCGAGATCGTCTACGGCATGTCCTATGACGAATGGCGCAAGAAATATCAGAAGGACGCCAGCCCCGAGCAGAAGGCTGCTTTCGCTGCCTCGCAGCCCCAGCGCTAGCGCGCCGCCCGAGCTGTGATGACCGTCATTCCCGCGAAAGCGGGAACCCAGGGCCGAGCACCTTTGTGGTGGCCCCCTGTTCATGCCAGGGGCAGGCCCCCTCCTCGGACTTGATCCGGGGATCACGCGGGGGCGACGAATTGATGGTGCACCTGACTGATCATCTCTGAGCAGTCGATGACGCAGCGGCCGGCCTCGCCTTGCGCGGGAACAATCCGGCCGCTATCGTCGCCATCGCCGCGGGGGGCGCGGCATCATAGGGGAAAGAGGGGACCATGCCTGATGTCGGGGGGATTGCCGGCGATCGGCTGAAATCGTTTATCGAGCGCATCGAGCGGCTCGAAGAGGAAAAACGGGCGCTCACCGAGGACATCAAGGAAGTCTACGCCGAAGCCAAGGGAACCGGCTTCGACACGAAAATCATGCGGCAGATCATCCGCCTTCGCAAACGCGACCAGGACGAACTCAACGAAGAGGAAAGCTTGCTCGAAGTCTATATGCGCGCACTCGGCATGCTGCCCGACGCTGCTTCGCAAGCCGAGGCCGCTGAGTAGGAGGTGCACCGGGCGGCGGGACCCGAGACTATCCTGCGGCGCGGGCCGAGGCGGGGCTTAGATGCCGGCGCAATGCTCCAACGAGGGCGTCGGCTTCGGCCTCGGTCGCGTCAAAGCGGCAGACAAAGCGCGCTAAGCTCTTGCTGCGGCGGTAAAAGCCGAAACCATCGGCTTCGAGCGCATCCATTACGTGATTCGGCAGTTCGAGAAAAATCTCGTTGGCCTCGACCGGGGCCAATAGACGGGCCGCGGGAATCTCGGCAAGGCCTGCGGCGATCCGCGCCGCGATCGCGTTCGATGCCTGTGCCATTTGCAGCCACACCCCGTTTTCGACATAGGCCAGCAATTGGGCCGAGGCGAAACGCATCTTCGACCAGACCTGTCCGGCGCGCCGCAATTGCACCGCCAATCCGTCGACCAGCTCGGGCTTGAAGACAACGATTGCATCGCACAATGAGCCGCCGTTCTTGGTCGCTCCAAAAGACATGATGTCGATGCCACAGCGCCAGGTCGCCTCGGCTGGGCTGCAGCCGAGCCGGGCCACCGCATTGGCAAACCGCGCCCCGTCCATGTGCACTCTGAGGCCGCGGCTTTTTGCGACTTCGGCGATCGCCTGGATTTCGGCGAGCGAGTAGACCGTGCCGAGATCGCTCGCCTGGGTCAGATTGACCGCCGCAGGTTGGCCGCGATGAATTTGCCCGGGCGCGATTGCCGCCACCGCGTCGCAGAGCGCTGCGGCGCTGATCCGGCCGTATTCGCCGGCGACCGGTGCGAGCTTGAGGCCGCCGCCGAAAAATCCGGCGGCATTCGCCTCGGACGTGTTGATGTGCGCTGCCTCACTGCAATAGACGATGCCCCAGGAAGGGCTCGCCGCCGCGAGGCTCAGTGCGTTGGCCGCGGTGCCGGTCGCTACCGGGAAGACTCGCACCGCGGTCTCGAACAAGCTCGGAGAACCGCCGCTGCAACGCCGCCGTCCATTCGTCAGCACCGTAACCGAGCGCCGTATCGCGATTGGCGCGGATCAGCGCTTCGAGGATTTCCGGCGCTGCCCGGCCGGTATTGTCGCTGCGATAGTCGATCATCGTCGGAGCATCCTCTTATGCATTTCGGAAATAACCCCGGCATGATCGGCGCGGGCGACGCGAAGAACAATCGTGTGGCGCAATCGGTTATTTTCGGCAGAAGAGAGCCCGCGCAAATGTACAAAGCGCAGCCGGGCCGTCTCTTGGAAGCGACGCGAACGGATCTCGGCGGCACGAACGATGCTGTCCCAGGCGGCCGTCTGACCCGGCTTTACGGCAACCGAAGCAGCCGGCGGATGCTCGCGTATAGTCGCAGCCCCGGCCACGCGAACCGGTGCAGGAGGTGGTGGGCCGATGTCAGGCGAGCCCATGATCGCCGGGGCGTCAAGCAGGCGCTCGTCGGGGATCGTCAGCAGCGCAGCGGCGATCGGCTCGCCGGAAACAAAAACCGGCCGGGGAACGGCACTCGCAAAGGCACGATTGGCAAAATGCCCGTTGCTGATTTCGGCCGGAGGCTCACCATCCGCCGCGATGCGAACCACATTCAGATCCGCGACATTGCCGCGGTTGATGGCTCGGATGTAATCGAGGTCACGGGTATAGCTGGGCCAATAGACCTCGCCCGGTGCCAGCGGAAACCAGGCGATTGCCGGGCCGGGTCCGTCGGCATAGCTGAGACCGACGCCGCGAGTTCCGAGAAAGGCGACGACCGCCGGCGCCCATACCGGATTCGCCGTCAATTTGCCGGGCGACCACAACCACTGGCCATCAGCTTGGATCCAGCGGCCGTAATGCGTCGTCGCAAAACCCCAAGGTTGGTCGTCGACCCAGCTCCACCCCCAGGGCGAAAGCCATCGCCAATGCCCATTGCGATAAGGCGCCCAACCGGCGGGCAACGCGTTTGGCACCCACACTTCGCCGTATTTGTCGCTCGCCTGCCAGCCACCGGCATCATCGAGCGCCGCAT
The DNA here is from genome assembly GCA_963846635.1 of uncultured Alphaproteobacteria bacterium. Classification (GTDB taxonomy): domain Bacteria; phylum Pseudomonadota; class Alphaproteobacteria; order ATCC43930; family CGMCC-115725; genus AP-15. The sequence continues at coordinate 101,951 of CAWJXM010000056.1, forward strand.
AGCCGGTGATCTCGCGCGACATGAAATAAGGTGCCGCCAACCGCGCATCGTCGACAGCACGCCCTTTGCACCATTTGACGAATTCGTCATCGGAAGCCGACTCGATCTGCGCCGCCATCGGCCCGGTATCGCTCAGCAGCAGCCGGTAGCCGGATGCAATCGGCAGATCGGCGCCGTTGCCGGCAAAGCGAGCGTTCCCGGCGAACGCCGCGATGCGCAGCGGACGATCGCCGCCGCCGATATCGATGTCGTAGCGGCCGCGTTCCAGCGGCCATACCCCGCCATGCGGCGTGTCGATCTCGACACTCTCGCCGGACTCGAACCCGCGAATGTCGAGCTCGATCCGGCCCTCTCTGACCGCGATTTTGGCAATCAGCGGGTCGAGCTTGATGACTGTGATTTCGGTCCCTTCGGCAAGATCGATCGTGTCGGGGCCGATACGGAACTCGCCGCGGGTCTGCGGATCCGTGTGCAACGACATTCCCGTCGCAACCGGATCGTTGATCGAGGCCGCCGACCACTTCGCTTCCCCCGGACCGCGGAGCTCGAGCTTTCCCCCAATCAGGCTGATCCGCCCGATCCGGACGGGTGGCACCGTAATCGTCGGCCCCCCTCCCGTTCCCTCCCCCGCATGCGGGGGAGGGTTAGGGTAGGGATTTGCCGCCGCCATTGCGGAAGGCTTACCGCCAGTCGCATCGGGCGGCTGCAGCGCATTGTTGGCGTGCGGCGATGTCGAGCCGAGCATGACCAGGGCAGCGGCAACGATGCCGTGTTTAAAAGAGAATCGCATGGCTTCCCCTATGCCGATGCCGACACGCCGAAATCTAACACATCAGGCACGCTCGCAAGAAATATTGTCCCTTATTGCTCTTTCACGCTTTGAGTTATCAAGCGATAAAGATACTCGCGATTCAGGATCAAATTTGGATTATCTAGTGATTAGTGCAAACTGCTGGTCATGAAACGTGGACTGCCTGATGGTATCGCGATCGTGGTTCTCGGCCCCTCTGGAGCAGCGCTCGGCCGTCATCTGCAAGCGATATTGCCCGGAGCCGAACTACACGGCCCCCGCGCCCGATCAGGCGATTGGGACATCGCGTATGACCAAGCTGCTGCACACATAGCCAGCCTATTCGCCTCGGGCCGGCCAATCGTCGGGATCTGCGCCAGCGGCATCCTGATCCGCTCGGTGGCGCCGCTCCTCGCGGCAAAAGAACGCGAGCCGCCGGTCGTCGCCATTGCCGAGGACGGGTCGGTTGCGGTGCCATTGATCGGCGGGCACCATGGCGCGAACGCGATCGCGCGCGCAGTCGCCGACGCGACAGGAGGAACCGCCGCAATCACGACAGCCGGCGATCTGCGGCTCGGCTTGGCGCTCGACGAACCGCCATCCGGCTGGCGCATCGCCAACCCGCAGCGGGTCAAGCCGGTTGCCGCCGCGCTGCTCGCCCGCGAGCCTGTCGCGCTGATCGAGGAAACCGGCGGCGGCGAATGGCTGCGCCAAGCGGCGATTGCCTGGGCAGAGGACGCTCCGACCCGGATCGTCGTGACCGATCGAACACCAGCTTCGGGCGCCACGGCGCTGGTCTATCACCCGCCGGTACTGGTGCTTGGCATCGGCTGCGAGCGCGGCTGTCCGGCCGAGGAGATCGCCCTCCTCGCACGCACGTGCTTGACCGAAGCCGGGCTCGCCGAAGGCGCTGTCGCCGCGATCGTCTCGATCGATCTGAAGCTCGCCGAACCCGGAATCGATGCGCTGGCCGCAGCTCTAGATGTGCCGGCGCGATTTTTCCCGGCAGCACGCCTGCTCAGCGAGACGGAACGTCTGACCGAGCGCTCGGCAGCGGTGTTCCGCGCCACCGGCTGCTGGGGTGTCGCCGAAGGTGCCGCGCTCGCGGCCGTCGGGTGCGACGGAACCCTGGTCGTGCCGAAGCGCAAATCGCAGCATGCAACCTGCGCCATCGCCCGCGCCGCACAGCCAATCGATGCCACTGCGATCGGACGGCGACGCGGCCGGCTGGCGATCGTCGGCATCGGTCCCGGCGACCCGGCCTGGCGCACCCCCGAAGCGAGTTCGGCCCTCGCCTCGGCCGAGGACGTGGTCGGCTACCGCCTCTATCTCGATCTGCTCGGGTCCGCGATCGCCGGCAAGCGGCGGCACGAAACGGCACTTGGCGAGGAAGAAGCGCGGGTGCGCCGGGCGCTCGACCTCGCCGCCGAGGGCCGCGACGTCGCCCTCGTGTCATCGGGCGATGCCGGCATTTACGGTCTGGCGGTGCTGGTTTTCGAATTGCTCGACCGCGCCGCACGCCCGCAATGGCAGTCGATTGAAATCGTCGTGTGCCCTGGTGTCTCGGCATTGCAGGCCGCAGCGGCGCGGGCCGGCGCTCCGCTCGGACACGATTTCTGCGCAATTTCGTTGTCTGACCTGTTGACCCCGTGGGCCGCGATCCGTGCGCGACTCGCGCTTGCGGCGTCAGCCGATTTCGTCATCGCACTTTTCAATCCACGCTCGGTGCGACGGTCCGAGCGGTTTGCCGAAGCAATACAAATCCTGCAGCGCCACCGTTTGCCGGAAACGCCCGTCTTCATTGGGCGGAATCTCGGGCGCGCCGGCGAAGAAACCCGCATCGTCCCGCTTCGCGACCTCGCTGCCGCTGCTGCCGAGATCGATATGCTGACTTTGGTGTTGGTCGGCAGCAGCACGACACGGATCGGTGGCGGCAATCCGCCCCGGCTTTATACGCCGCGCGGCTATTTTGTCGACGCAGCCCGGTGACCGTGCATTTCATCGGCGCGGGACCCGGTGCGCCTGATCTGATCACCGTGCGCGGTTTGCGGCTCGTCGAGCGCTGCCCGGTTTGCCTTTATGCCGGATCGCTGGTGCCTTCAGAAATTCTCGCCGCGGCGCCACCCGGTGCCCGCATCATCGACACAGCGCCGTTAACGCTCGACGAGATCGTCGGCCATTTTACCGCGGCGCACGAGCATAGCCTCGACGTCGCCCGGCTGCATTCCGGCGACCCATCGCTTTATGGCGCGATTGCCGAGCAAATGCGTCGCCTCGACGCACTCGGCATTCCCTATGATGTGACCCCGGGCGTGCCGGCCTTCGCCGCCACTGCCGCGGCAATCGGCTGCGAGCTGACCCTGCCGGAAATCGTGCAGACCGTGATCCTGACGCGCACCTCCACGCGTTCGTCGCCGATGCCGGAGCGCGAAGCGCTGGAGATGCTGGCGGCGACCGGCGCCACCTTGGCAATCCACCTATCGGTGACCAATCTCGCCCACATCGTTCGCGCGCTGATCCCTTATTACGGCGCCGATTGCCCGGCAGTCGTCGCCTATCGCGTCAGCTGGCCCGACGAGAAGCTGATCCGCGGCACGCTCGGGGACATCCGCGAGCGGGTGAAGGCAGAACACATCACCCGCACCGCCCTCGTCCTCGTCGGCGCAGCACTTGGCGGCGCTTCCGTCACCGCCAGCGAAAGCCGGCTCTACGCCGTGGACCACCATCATCTGCTGCGCCCGCGCCGCGCCTAAACTGCCGCCTTTCGCCACACTTGCCGCGGCCCGTCTCTGCGCTCAATTTGCGATCCACCGTGATTTGTTTGGAGACGGCCGGCGTGTCTCTATCGACAACGGCTCAGCCATTGACTGCCACAGCCAAGCTGGCGGACGAAGCCCCGCGAAAAGCATCGTGACATGGCTTTTTGCATGCTGCGGGTTGATCTTTTTAATGGTCGTGGTCGGTGGGGTTACACGGCTCACCTTGTCCGGGCTGTCAATCACCGAGTGGCACCCGATCATCGGCATCATCCCGCCGCTGACGGAGGCGCAGTGGGCGGCCGCGTTCGCGCGCTACCAGCAAGTTCCGGAATATCATGCGATCCACTATGGGATGAGCCTGGCCGATTTCAAAACCATCTTCTTTTGGGAATACACGCACCGGCTATTGGGCCGCGTGATCGGTGTTGCATTTGCCGTGCCGCTCGTGTGGTTCTGGCTTCGCGGCGCATTGCCGCGCCGGTTGGCGCCGGCGCTGCTCGGCATTCTGGCACTCGGCTTCGCCCAGGGTCTGCTCGGCTGGTACATGGTTGAAAGCGGGCTCGCCGACCGGATCGAGGTCAGCCAATATCGCCTCGTCGCCCATCTGGCGCTGGCGCTGGCGATCTACAGCCTGATCCTGTGGACCGCATTGGGGCTGTCATATCCCTTTCCGCCCGTCAGAGGGAAGAGGGAGCGGCTCGACCCCCACCCTCTCCTCCCCCGCCAGCGGCAGAGGGTCAGGGAGGGGGGCCGTTCGCGAGGTTTAGTCGGGGAAGGGGCGGGCTGGCGGCGCGCGGCCGAGGCGCTGGTCGGCTTTGTCGGGTTGACGATCGCTGCCGGCGGGTTTGTCGCGGGCACCCGCGCCGGCCTCACTTACAACACCTTCCCGCTGATGGATGGGCATTTGATCCCGGTCGGATATGCCCAGCTGCATCCTTTCGCACGCAATTGGTTCGAGAACATCCCGGCGATCCAGTTCGATCACCGCCTGCTGGCCGAGACGACCTTTGTTTTCGTGCTGGTGCTGTGGGCGGTGGGTCTCCGTCGCCCCCTCCTTGGGCGTGCCCGCGTTGCTCTTTGGGCGCTGTTCGGCACCGCCCTCGTGCAAGTGGCGCTCGGCATCTCGACCTTGCTGTTGGTCGTCCCGATCCCGCTCGCCGCGGCTCACCAAGCCGGCGCCGTCCTGCTGCTGACCGCCGCGATCGCCTTCCGCCATACCTTGCGCCCGGCGGCGCCGATAGACGCGAAAGTTGCCATAACCATATAGTTCGCGTAGTGCGCGCGGGAGGACATCATGGCCGAGGATGGCGCCTTTGCGAAGAAGACCGTCGATGACTGGACGGCACTGGCGCAGAAGGAGCTGAGGGGCAAGCCGCTCGACAGCCTCGACTGGACCACACCCGAGGGCATACGCATCAAGCCTCTCTATACTGCCGTCGATCTCGCAGAGATCGAAGCCGCCGGCTTTCCACTCAGTTCGATGCCCGGTTTCCCGCCTTATCTGCGCGGGCCGCGCGCGACGATGTACGCCAACCGGCCTTGGACGATCCGGCAATATTCGGGCTTTTCGACCGCCGAGGAGTCGAACCGCTTTTATCGCGAGAATCTGAAGGCGGGGCAGATGGGGCTGTCGATCGCCTTCGATCTCGCGACCCATCGCGGCTACGACAGCGACCATCCACGCGTCATCGGCGATGTCGGCAAGGCCGGGGTCGCGATCGACAGCGTCGAGGACATGAAGATCCTGTTCGACGGCATTCCGCTCGACCGGATGAGCGTGTCGATGACGATGAACGGCGCGGTTTTGCCCGTGCTTGCCGGCTATATCGTCGCCGCCGAAGAACAGGGCGTGCCCCAAGACAAGCTACAAGGCACGATCCAGAACGACATTCTAAAAGAATTCATGGTCCGCAACACCTACATCTACCCGCCCGGGCCATCGATGCGGATCGTCGCTGACATCATCGAATACACGGCGCGCCATATGCCGCGCTTCAATTCGATTTCGATTTCCGGCTATCACATGGAGGAAGCGGGCGCCACCTCGGTTCAGGAGCTGGGGTTTACCTTGGCCGATGGGCTCGAATATGTGCGCGCCGCCTTGTCGCGCGGGCTTAAGATCGACGAATTCGCGCCACGACTGTCGTTCTTTTTCGGGATCGGCATGAATTTTTTCATGGAGATCGCGAAACTGCGCGCCGCGCGGGTATTGTGGGCGCGGCTGATGAAACAATTCGGGCCAGAGGACCCGGTGAGCCTGGCGTTGCGTACCCATTGCCAGACTTCGGGTGTCAGCCTGACCGAGCAGGACCCGCACAACAACATCATCCGCACGACGATCGAGGCCTTGGCCGCGGTGCTCGGCGGCACCCAGTCCCTGCACACGAATTCGTATGACGAGGCGATGGCGTTGCCGACCCCGGCCTCGATGCGCATCGCCCGCAACACCCAGCTGATCCTCGCCGAGGAGACCGGCATCCCCCATATCGTCGATCCGCTGGGCGGCAGCTATTACCTGGAAAATTTAACCCACTCGCTGTGCGAAGCGGCCTCGCGTTGATCGACGAGGTCGAGGCACTGGGTGGCATGACCAAGGCGGTCGAGGCCGGCATGCCGAAACTGCGGATCGAGGAGGCTGCGGCGCGGCGTCAGGCGGCGATCGACCGCGGCGAAGAGACGATCGTCGGGGTCAACAAATACGCGTCGGGCGAGGCGACCGCGGTCGAGCTGCTCGATGTCGACAATTCCGCGGTGCGCGACGGCGCAGGTGGCGCGGCTCGCCGAACTTCGCCAGACGTCGGGACCCCGAGCGCTGCTGGCGGGCGCTGGCAGCGCTGACCGAGGCGGCGCAAAGCGGCCGCGGTAACCTGCTGGAATTGTCGATCGAGGCGATGCGAGCGCGCGCTACGGTCGGCGAAATATCCGATGCGCTCGAACAGGTATTCACGCGTCATCGCGCCCAGATCCGTGCTGTTTCCGGCGTTTATGGCGGCCGCTATGACGGTGACGAAGGGTTTCGCCGTATTCAGCGCGAGATCGAAGCCTTTGCCCGCGATGAGGGCCGGCGGCCGCGCATGCTGGTGGTAAAGCTTGGCCAGGATGGCCATGATCGGGGCGCCAAGGTCATCGCCACCGCTTTTGCCGATATCGGCTTCGATGTCGATATCGGCCCGTTGTTCCAGACCCCGGAGGAAGCGGCGCGCGAGGCCGTTGAAAACGATGTCCACGTCATCGGCGTATCGAGCCAGGCCGCCGGCCACAAGACACTGGTCCCGGCCCTGATCGAGGCGTTGAAGCGCGAGGGCGCCGGCGACATCCTGGTCGTCTGCGGCGGCGTCATCCCGGCCAAGGACTACGATTTCCTGAAGAAGGCCGGGGTCAGCGCGATCTTTGGCCCCGGCACTAACATCCCGGCCGCCGCCGCCGAGATCCTGTCGCTGATCCGGACCCACCGCCTAGCGGCGTGATGCTGTCTCGGGTCACTTTGCCGCCGCGATGTGCAATTCGGCCTCGACGGGTACCTCGAAGATTTCTCCGCGCAGCAGACGGGTGGAGAAGAATAGCACCTCCAGGTTTTCAATCTCTCCAGTTTTCGGGTTGAGGCGTGCGATGACGTCATCGCCCAGTTCTTCAGACTCTTGTTCGCGATATGGCGGACATTTGTCAATGTGGAGGATGTCGGCATCGCGATCGTATTTGAAGCTCAATTTCGCGCCCATTCTACCTCTCCCGCCACAAGCGTCCGTGCAATATATGCCGTAATGATCCAATAACGGCTGTGGTCGCCGAGACCCACAACCACTACAACCACGTGCTTTCCCCCTTTGAGATCCGAATGCCATCGCGAAAAAAGCCTCGCTGCAGCAAATCGCCTGCTGCGCCGCACCTCATCGGGAGTCGCAAGGGTAATGGCAATCCGATCTCGGTGTTCCGGCAATAGGTCAGGATGACGCTCGGCGATGTGACGCTCGCGCTCGCGGCTGAGTTCGACCTCCCGACCGAGATAGGGACAGACAAACGCGGGTTCGATAACGACCTCCTCTTCCGCATGATCTACCGGCCGGGGACCAACATCCCCGTCGCCACCGAGATCCTGTCGCTGCTCCGAACCCACCGCCTCGCTGCGTGACGGCAAAGGAGGTCACCCCAGTGGGAACGCGGCGCGTACTTGCCAGCTCCCGGCACACGTATCGAACAGAGTGACCGCCTCCGCAGTTAGGCTGAGCGGCAATTTTCCGTAAGAATCATGCTCAAACTCCTCGGCGATACGGTCAAGTTGGTCCGCATCGGCCGGCTGGGCTATGGTCAGATGTGGCACGATCTCCGAATACCGTCCACGGTAGGGCGGCGTTTCCGGATAACGTTTCCAAACGGCCAAGGTGAGCCGGCGAAACGGCTCGTCAGGCTCCGGCCCCAAAAATAGCACTTCGGACTGGAAACGTCGGATGGCGATTAGAGAGAAATCGAATATCTCAAACTGTGCGAAACAATGGCTTAGTGTGTCTAATACGGCTTGGGTGATTTCATGCGGCGGCTTGAACGGATACAGCACTGTTATATGCGAGGGCATACCGGCAGCTGCTGAGGGATCGTATCTTTCACGAAATGGCCGTACGAGATGTTCAGCCTGTGGCACCAAAACAACGAGGGCCGATTCAATCGGTAACATCTTTGCGTGATCCGCCTTTGTAGGGTGTGTCGAGCGGAAAAGCGAAACCCACCACACAGCAATTTTCGCTGAGGGTCATCTCGCCAGGACGGCATCAAAAGCCATTGATTGGTTTCGCTCGCGCTCAACCCATTCTACACCCTCTAGCTGCCGATTCATCTCCGCTCGCTCTCTAGCGCCCGGCGCACGCTATCGGGGTCGTGGGCGATGACGGTCAAGATAGGTGCGTGAGGGCTGGTCGGGCTCGGTGCGGCCCTGTTCCCAATCGTAACGTGCCGAGCGGGATGCGGTAGCACGCTGCAAATTCTTCCTGGGTTAGTCCAAGCGCGCGCCGCAATGTCTTGATCCGCGGCACCCGCTACGCGCCGGCGCCGAATTCTTTTGTCGGATCATCGGCCGCGCATCAGGATCGGTGCCGCGTGGCGTCATCGACTTCTTCCGGGGTCATCAGCCGCATCGGGGTGTCAGGGATAGGCCGATCGCTGCCATCGGCAGTGGCCATTCAATCCTTGGCGAATCGCAATCGGGCGGGGCTGGGGATCGCGGACTTATCCGTAGTGGCGTCGCGGCGAACGGCACTAACGCCAAGCTCTTCCAATTCGCTCTCGAATAAGGTGGGGTCTTCGATCTCGGGGATTTCGATTGTTACGTCTTGGTTTTCGAGGAGGCGTTCGACGGCCGCCTTCGCTGACTGCAACGGCAGGTGACGTTTCGCTAAAATCTGTGCGGCAGAAACTGTCTTAACAAACCCCGGTTCTGCCCGCAATAGATACGCGCCGGAAGAACCTGAGGGTACGCGGGATACGCCCCCTTTGCGTACCCGAGGTCCGAACAGCGCCCTCAATGACGATCCGATCAACATCCAACCTTCCCATAATCGCATCGGCGAGCTGCCTCAGCCGCGGCCAGCCAAGGTCATTTGCGCCCAGCGTCACTCCGTGCATATGGAGGCCGCGCAGCACCAATTCACGTCCGCATTGTTCGACCTCGGCCATGACGAGCAATTCACCGGAGGGAGTAAGGATGTGCGCCGTAGCGACCGGATCATCGGTCAAATCATCATCGAGAACTATTTCGATATCCGACCCGGTCCACACGCGCTTATCGCACCACCATTATAGCCAATTTAGCACATTTTGAGCGTGCATGCACAAGAACGTACCATTTGACGTTGCCCTTGGCCCCGCCTCAGTAGGTACCTGCAAAGACAGCGGCCCAGACAGAGCAATTGGCGGCGTGGCCGGGAGCACATCGGCATCAGGTCCGCAAACGGGTTTTGGGTGGTGAGGGCTGGCCGGGCTTACGTCGAGATCGACGCTTTGGAGACAACGGTGGCGTCGAGTGAGGCTGTCACCGGAATGCCACGGGCAGTCGCGGAGCCGAACCCTGCCGCCCGTGGGTTAATCTTTGATCGATGTCGCCGCCGAGCGGGGCGGCGCTGTTTCGCGTCCGGATGGAACCCCCTAGTATCGCGCCGCTCCCGGATCGCGCCGGAGTGCGCCGCAACCAGGAGGATGTCCGATGTTGGAAGTATGGAGCTGGCCCACCCCGAACGGGCACAAGGTGCATATCGCGCTCGAAGAACTCGGACTCGAATACAAGGTGATTCCGGTCAATATCGGCGCCGGCGATCAGTTCAAACCGGAATTTCTGAAGATCAACCCCAATCACCGCATCCCGGCGATTGTCGATCCTGACGGGCCGGGAGGCAAACCATTCACCCTGTTCGAAATCAGCCGCTATCCTAATCTATTTGTCGGAAAAGACCGGCGGCAAATTAATTCCAAAGGATCCGATCGGCCGCTATAAATGCTTCGAATGGATGATGTTCCAGATGGGCGGTGTCGGCCCGATGTTTGGCCAATGGAACCATTTCGGCGCCTATGCCGAGGAAAAAATCCCCTATGCGATCGAACGCTACACGAATGAAGTCAGGCGCCTGACCCGGGTGCTGAATCATCGCCTGGAAGAGACGCATTGGCTCGCCGGTGACGAATACAGCATGGCCGACATCATCACCTTCCCGTGGATCCGCACCGCTGTCCAGACGGGCGCCCGTTTCGCCGAGCGGGGCAGCGTCGATCTTGGCGATTATCCCGCCGTCAAACGCTGGTATGATGAGATCGCGGCACGACCGGCGGTGCAGCGCGGCCTTGCGGTGCTGTCCGATCAACAGCGCGATCAGCAAATCAGCGAGACCGAGCGCGAAAACATGTTTGGCGCGACGCAATTCGCCGCGCGCTGAGAGCGCGGCAGCACCACTGTCCGGCGGCGGTGCGTGAGAGCGAGTTCAGCCGGCGAGCTCTCTGCCGAAATACAGCAGGCCGGGAACGGTATTGCGGGAGTAGGCTGGGATCGGCGTAAAGCCGAGGGCACGGTATAGGCTGATCGCCTGGGCCATCGACGGCAGGGTGTCGAGCACGATCCGGCGATAGCCCATCGCCCTCGCGCATTCGACGGCAGATCGCGCAAGTTCCGAGCCCCACCCGGCCCCGCGAGCGGCCGGTCGCACAAACAGTCGCTTCAGCTCGCAGACGCCGGAAAGATCGAGTGGGCGCAAGCCGACGCATCCCAAAGCCAAACCGTCGGTGTCTTTGGCGATCAACAGCTCGCCGGCCGGCGGCGCATAGCAGCCCGGGAGCTGGATCAGCTCCCGAGCGAAGCCCTGATAGGCAAGATCAAAGCCGAGCCCATCGGCATATTCCCGAAACAGCTCCCGAACCGCGTCGAGGTCTCGCGGATCACGGACCGGCGCCGATCCGGCCGCTGCTTTCTGGCGACAAGCGCGGCTTCCCGTGAGCCTCGATTATTCGAACATGGATAGATCGATCGCGTCGCCCATTCTGGTGTAGCCGAGATCGCTCGGATGCAGACCGTCGCCGCAATCGTACCGCGGCAGCATCTGTGTCGGAATTTCCGGGTCGCGCAGCGCCTGGTCGAAATCGGCAACCGAGTCGAAGGCGCCGCCATCGCGGATCCAGCTGTTGACCGCGACCCGGACCTCCTCGCGCTGCGGGTTCCAGGCATTGGCCATGTAGGTCTCATTGCCAAACGGGGTCAGCGTCGCCCCGATGATCTTGATGCCGCGGCTATGGGCACGCACCGCCATCTGTTTGAGACCGGCGATCATCTGCGCTGCGGTCGGCTCCTCCTCCGGCTTTTTCCAGCGGTTGCGCAGATCGTTGGTGCCGAGCATGACAATGACATGGGTGACGCCGGGCTGGGACAGAACATCGCGGTCGAAACGGCGCAACCCGCTGTCGCCGCGGATATCGAACAGGATGCGATTGCCGCCGAGCCCCTGGTTCATCACGGCCATCGGCCGGCCGCGCGGGCGCGCCATCAGCCGGCGGGCGAGCTGGTCGGGCCAGCGGCAAAAGCCGTCCATGGTCGAGATGTTGCCGTCGGTCAGTGAATCGCCGAGGGTCACGATGCCGCCGGTATCGGTGCCGGCGAGCACGTCGACGCCGCAGACAAAAAACCAATCGCTGGTCAGGGTAGCGATCGGCATCACCTGCGCCGCGGTGAAATCACCGGGCGGCGAGATGTAGTTGGTCTGGCGTGCATAGCGGCCGGTGATCTGGAAGTCGTTGAGGATCTCGTCCGGCAGGTAGAGGCTGACCGCGAGATCGGCGAGCGGCGGCAGATCCAGCGCCACCGGATCACTGAACAGCACCGCACCGGCTGCGATCGTCGCTTGCTTGGCGCCGCCGAAGGTCAGCTCGCGATCCGTACCGGCAACAATCGCAGCACCTGCCTTCGCGCCGGGCGATATGGACCGCGCCAATGTCCAGCGGGCGCTGGCCATAGGCGTTCGAGATCCGCACCCGCACCTGATTGCCGCCAAGGCTGGCGCGCATCGTCATGCGCAAGGTCTGGTTGGTGAAGGCACCGGTCTCTGCCGGCGCCGGTGCTGTCGTCCAGGTGCCAACCCAATGCGTTTCGTCAGGCATCGCGCGTCCTCCTCGATTGCTCAGGTGGTCCCCCGGCGGAGTTTTCAGAGGCTCCGCCTATCAGAGCCGCAGGATAGCACCAAGGTGAGTAAGCGGTGACTCTGTTGTCGAACCCTGTCTCGACCACCGGCAACCTCTTTAGCGGCCGGCAGGGGGCAGGCGCGGCTGAGCGCTTCACTCATGCCGTGGGCGGCTTGGTGGCTTGCATCGAGGGGCGGGTTTCGAAGTGCTCGTACCAACTGGCGAGCGTCGGGTGGCGGCGGCGCCAGCCATCCTCGGGAAAGCGCAGATCGAGATAACCCAACATGCAGCCAATCGCGATCGGCCCGATCGTCAACGATCCCGACAGATCCTCGCGCTCGGCGGCGGCGAGCCCTTGATGGGCTTTCCTCATCTGCCCGTCGGTCCAGCCCGCCCAGCGCCTGTCCTCCGGCCGCGTTGTCTCATAGGCGCACAGGATTATCGCGTCGAGGATGCCGTCGGCCAGAGCCTGCTGGCGTAAGGCCGTCCATCGCGCCGGCCCCGCTGCCGGAAAGAGTTTGGGGCCGGACGCCATATCGTCGAGGTATTCGCAGATGACCGGCGAGTTGAACAGCACCTCGCCATCGTCGGTGACGAGGCTCGGGACTTTCATCAGTGGGTTTTCGAGCGCCAGCTGGTCATTGCCTTGAATCGGGCTGAGCGAGGTCGCTACCAATTCGATGCGATCGACGAGCCCGTGTTCGTGGGCCACCACCATGACCTTTCGTACAAAAGGCGAGCGGGGTGAGTGGCGCAACTTCATATCGGATCCTCCAAAAAAGGTGCCGGTCAGCCGCGGCCCGGGGCTCGCGGCATCATGATAGAGTGGCGTCATGCCGAGCGACGTTATCGATTTGCGCGATTTTTACCAGACCGGACTGGGTCGGGTCGCGCGCCGCATGATCCGTCGCACGATCCGCGGCATGTGGCCCGACTTGCACGGGATGCGTCTGGTCGGCATCGGCTATGCGACGCCGTTTCTATCGGCAATTTCGGCCGACACCGAACGCACTGTGGGTCTGATGCCGGCCTCACAAGGAGTGCTCGGATGGTCGCCCGATGGCCGGAATCTGGTCGCGCTCGCCGATGAGAACGAATTGCCTTTCTCCGATTACTCGATCGACCGAGTGCTTGTCGTGCACGCGCTTGAGACCAGCGAGGCAGCTGGGGCGTTTCTGAAGGAGATCTGGCGCGTGCTGGCCGGTGGTGGGCGGCTGTTGATCGTCGTCCCCAATCGACGGGGCATCTGGGCGCGGCTCGACCGGACGCCGTTTGGTTCGGGCCAGCCCTATACGATGTCGCAGCTGTTGCGTTTGCTGCGCGACGAGCTGTTCACTCCGGTCGCCACCGCCGCCGCGCTGTTTGTTCCGCCGTCGCGCCACCGGATGACATTGCGCTCGGCCGCCGCGTGGGAGCGGCTTGGCAAGCGCTGGTTTCCGACTTTTGCCGGAGTCGTACTGATCGAGGCGGCAAAGCAGATCTATGCCAAGCCGACCGCCGCGCGTGCCCCCCGCCGCCGGCTCGTCTACGCACCGGCCCGGCACGGCCTGTCGCATCGCGAGGTCGGCCTCTAAACGTACCCCGCTTCGCTCGCCGAAGTGTGGAAGGCCGGCGTCGTAACACCGACAATACCTCGCCGAGTAAGTTCCGGATCAGACAGACGTTCGCCCGGAAAGAACAAAAACACCCTGCTCAGCGAGGAGATTGGCTAGACCACCGCGAGGGTCGAGAGCATACGGCCGGCCATGACGGTCGAGTGTGAGGCTGCGCTCGACGCGGACTTCGAGTTCGTCACACAGCGCGACAAAGTCGCGGATCGTGCACAGATGGATGTTTGGGGTCTCGTACCACGGATGCGGCAACAGATCGGATACCGGCATCCGGCCGCGCAGCAATAGACCGAGGCGAATTTTCCAGAACCCGAAATTCGGAAACGAGACGATCGCGCGCCGGCCGATCCGCACCAGCGCCTCGATGACTCGACGCGGAGCGCGCGTGGCCTGCAAGGTCTGGCTTAAGACGACGACATCGAACGCCCGCGCTGGATAGGCGTCGAGGTCGCGGTCGGCATCGCCCTGGATCACCGAGAGACCATGCGCAACGCAGGCGTTCACGCCCGACTGGCTCAGCTCGATACCGCGCCCATCGACACCCTTCTGGCGGGTCAGATATGCGAGGAGCGCACCGTCGCCGCAGCCGATGTCGAGAACCCGGGCGCCCGGATCGATCATCTCGGCGATCAGCCGCAAATCCCGCCGCAGTTCGTCGGTGCTGACGGTAGCGGTTGGCGACAGCGCCTCGACTCTGGCCAAGCCCAAGGCTTGCGGCATCGCAGTTATCGCGACAAGCCGCGATGCTCGGCGCATCCGGCGAGAAAACCGCGCAAGGTTGCGAACAGCTCGGGCTCCTGTAGCAGGAATGCGTCGTGCCCGTTTTCGGTCGCGATCTCTACAAAACTGACATTGGCGGCAACCGCGTTCAACGCCTGTACCAGCTGCCGACTTTCCGAAGTCGGGAATAGCCAGTCGCTGGTAAACGAGATCACACAAAAGCGTGAGCGCGTGCCGGAGAAGGCTTGGTGCAACGATCCGCTATACTCAGCGGCGAGATCGAAGTAATCCATCGCCCGCGTGATGTAGAGGTAGGAATTGGCGTCGAACCGGTCGACAAAGGTGCTGCCCTGATGGCGCAGATAGCTTTCGACCTGGAAATCGGCTTCAAAGCCATAAGTGACGGCATTGCGGTCTTGCAGATTGCGGCCAAACTTTCGGTGTAAGGCCGCTTCCGACAGATAGGTGATGTGTGCCGCCATGCGTGCCACGGCAAGCCCGCGCGCCGGCTTGCGACCGAGGCTCAGATAGCGACCGCCGCACCAGTCGGGATCGGCCATGATCGCCTGCCGGCCGACTTCGTGAAACGCGATATTTTGCGCCGAGTGGCGCGCCGCCGCCGCGATCGGCACCGCCGAAAACACGCATTGCGGGTAACTCGCGGCCCATTGCAGCACCTGCATGCCGCCCATCGAGCCACCGATCACGCAAAACAGGCTGTCGATCCCGAGGTGCTCGATCAAGCGCTTCTGTGCCCGCACCATATCGCGCACCGTGATCACCGGAAACGACAAGGCCCAGGGCTCGCCGGTTGCGGGATCGAGGTCCTGCGGCCCGGTCGTTCCCATGCAGCCGCCGAGCACATTGGCGCAGATCAGAAAATACCGCTCGGTATCGAGCACGCGGTCGGCACCGACCATGGTTTCCCACCATCCGGGTTTGCCGGTGATCGGGTGTGGATCGGCAGCATATTGGTCGCCGGTCAGCGCATGGCAGATCAGGATCGCGTTCGAACGCCGAGCGTTGAGCGTACCGTAAGTCTGATACGCAATGGTGAACGGACCAAAATCGATCCCGCAATCGAGCCTCATCGGTTCGCGCACGAAGAGCCGATGACCTGGCCAATTCTCGAACGAGCGCGGACGCGGGCGAAATGCTATTGTCGACACGTTTGATCCCTGATCGGCGAGGTTCGGTGATCGGTGACCCGGCCGCGACGCAGCTACCGATCATTCATGCGGCAACCTGGGCTTGTCAATTCGGGGCGCCTAACTAGTGTTGGGCGGCCAAGCATGTCAACGTTTTCTTTGATTTCACAAAAACGCGCTTTACTAGTATCAGCCGCCCGGCAGCAAAGCAGATGATGGCCACGATCCCTTCCGACCTCGCTGATCTACGCCGTCGCATCGATGCGATCGATGACCGGATGCACGATCTACTGATGGAGCGCGCGGAAATCGTAGCCCAGGTGGCCGCTAACAAACGCGGCGGCGATGTCGCCTTCTATCAACCGGCACGAGAGGCACAGATCCTGCGGCGGCTAGCGGCTCGCCATCATGGCATCCTTCCGGTCGCCCCCGTTTTGCGCATCTGGCGGGAAATGCTGGCAGCGACCGTGCGGTTGGAAACACCATTCGCGGTTGCTGTGTTTGTCCCCGCACAGTCGCAGGGATTGTGGGATCTTGCCCGCGACCATTATGGCAGCCATACTCCGATGTCGGCCTGCCGCTCGAGCAGCGAGGTGATCCGCGCCATAATCGAAGGCAACGCCACGGTTGGCATTCTGCCGATACCGGAGGAAGGCGAGCCTGATCCCTGGTGGCCGCATCTCGGGTCGCAAAACGACAACGCTCTGCAGGTCATCGCTCGCCTGCCATTCGGCATCCGTGGCAACGCGCGCAGTGACGGCGTCGATGCTTTCGTCATCGGTCGCAGCGCGCAGCAGCAGACCGGCGCCGACCGCACCTTGTTCGTGACACGGTCAGTGGTCGAGATCAGTCCCGCGCGATTGCTTAGCTGCTGGCCTCGGTAGACCTCAACTGCATCTTCCTTGCTTCCCGCCCGGAGGCCCAGTACACGCTCAACCTGATCGAAACTCGAAGGTTTTGTCCCGATCTCCGATCCCCGCATATCGCGTTTTTACAAGCAGTTTGGCGCCGCACAGCATCGGCTGCTATCGTTTGGTGGTTATGCGTTGCCACTGCCCGAGGTCGGGTTAGAACCGGCCGCCGCGAAAGGCTAGACCCGATATGGCTTCGACAATGCCCCCGGTGCCGCGCCCAGGAATTCTCGAAATCGCCCCCTATGTTGGCGGTGAAGCGCGGATTCCCGGCGTCGAGCGCCCGATCCGTCTCGCCTCGAATGAAAGCGCGCTCGGTCCAAGCCCGAAAGCAAAGGCAGCCTTTGTCGCCCTCACCAGCGAGATCCACCGATATCCGGAAGGCAGCGCCCTGGCCTTGCGTGAAGCGATCGGGCAGCGCCACGGTCTCGAGCCCGAGCGGATCGTCTGCGGCGCCGGTTCGGACGAGCTGATCGCGCTGTTATTGCGCTCTTATGCCGGTCCCGGCGACGAGGTCTTATATAGCCGCCACGGTTTTCTGATTTACTCGATTGGCGCCTTGTCCGTTGGTGCGACACCGATTGCCGCACCCGAGCGCGCTCTTACCGCTGATGTCGATGCGCTATTGGAATGCGTCACTTCGCGCACGCGCATCGTCTTCCTCGCCAATCCGAACAACCCGACCGGTACCTATCTCGGCGCCGCCGAACTTGTCCGGTTGCATGCTGGGCTGCCGTCATCGGTCGTGCTGGCAATCGACGCCGCTTATGCCGAATTCGTCAACCGCAACGATTACGAGCCCGGCATCCGGCTTGTTGACCGCGCCGACAATGTCGTGATGCTGCGCACCTTTTCAAAGATTTACGCGCTCGCCGGTCTGCGCCTCGGCTGGGCCTATTGCCCACCGGCAATCGCCGACGTACTGAACCGGGTTCGCGGTCCGTTCAATGTGTCGACCCCGGCTTTGGCGGCGGGCATTGCCGCGGTTGAAGACACCGAGTCATTGGCACGCGCCCGCGCCCATAACGATCGCTGGCAACCGTGGTTCTCGCAGCGGCTCGCGGCGCTGGGTCTGCCTCTGACACCGAGTGTGGGCAATTTCGTGCTGCCGCGCTTCCCCGATGAACCTGCTCGCAATGCCGATGCGGCCTTTGCCTTTCTGCAATCACGTCACATCCTGACCCGTAAATTGGGCAGCTATGGTCTTCCGCAATATCTTCGGATCACGATCGGCACCGGCGAGGAGATGGAAAAAGTGGCGGCCGCGCTGGATGAATTCATGGCCCCGCGATGACGACCTTGCTGGCGCGTGTTGCGTTCTTTCCACGGAACTGAGCAGCCCGGGGTCAGCAAATCGGGATTTTAATGACTACAGGCCGCGGCTTTTCCGATAACCAAAGAAAGCATTCCGAGGCAGGATTGTGAGCCAAATACTGTTCCATCGCGTCGCACTGATTGGGATCGGGCTGATCGGCTCGTCATTAGCCCGTGTGCTGCGCCGCGACAGCCCCGCTACCGAGATTGTCGCCTGCGCCCGCCGGGCCGAGACCTTGGCCGCGGTCGAGCGCCTTGCGCTCGCTGACGTTACCACGCACGACCCTGCGGAAGCAGCCGAGGGTGCCGATCTCGTCGTGATCGCCACCCCGCTCTCGGCCTATGCCGAAATCGGCCGCCGGATCGCGCCGGCGCTAAAGCAGGGCGCGGTCTTAACCGATGTCGGATCGGTCAAGGAGGTCGTGATCCGCGATCTCGGACCCCACGTGCCGGAGGGCGTACATTTTGTGCCGGGTCACCCGGTCGCCGGCACCGAACATTCCGGGCCCGAAGCGGGGTTTGCCGAGCTGTTCCGCGACCGCTGGTGCATCCTCATTCCCTTGCCCGAGACCGCATCGGAAGCTGTCGCCAAAGTCGGCCAGATGTGGGAAATGGCGGGCATGCGGGTCGTGAGGATGACCGCCGCGCATCACGATCGGGTGCTGGCAATGACCTCGCATCTGCCGCACCTGATCGCTTATACGATCGTGGGCACCGCCACAAATCTCGAGGAAAGCCTCAAATCCGAGGTCATCGCGTTCTCGGCCAGCGGCTTTCGCGATTTCACCCGTATTGCCGCCTCCGATCCGGTGATGTGGCGCGACATCTTTCTCAATAATCGCGAGGCAGTGCTCGACGTATTGCAACGTTTCAGCGAGGATCTGACCGCATTGCAGCGCGCAATCCGCTGGGGCGAAGGCGATATATTACAGGAACTGTTCACGCGTACCCGCGCCATTCGCCGTTCGATTATCGAAGCAAAGCAGGCTTAAGACTTTGGTGTGATGCCGTCAGTCAGCCGCGATGCAGCATACCTCCGCGTGCGCTGCTCTGCCTCGGCTGGACAGCGGCTGGAAGCAGCAACCCACAGGGCGAACCTCGACCGCCCCCGAGCGAACTTATGGCCGATTGTGGGCCGCCGCAGGGTTATTCCGCGGCGCGGTCGAGCAGGGCCGCGCGGCGCGATTTGCCCTCATTGGCGGCCAAATAAACCGCCCGGTTGGTCTCGACATTGAAGGCGAGACGCCGTGTCGCGACGTCGTATTGCGGCCGCGCTAGGATCCGTGCCGCCAGTTCGAGATGATTGCCGATGTCGAAATACTCGATCATCGCCGGGTGATATTTCCCGAATTGCAGAAAGGTGTGGGTGCGCGAGGCGATCACGCGGCAGCCGAGTTCGAGCGCCTGCGAGATCGGGCCCGAGGAGGATTGGCCCACTTCGAGATAAGGAAAGACCACGCTATCGCAGATCGCCATTCCGGTCAGGAATTCGTCGTCGCTGGTGGCTCCGAGAAAGTGAATGCGATCTGAAAGGTCCTTTGGATGCTGGATCAAGAGGTCGCGCATCGACCCATCAACCGCAAGCGAGACCGTCGGCGTGCTGGGCGTCGGGGCCGCGCGGATGCGTTCTGCGACGTTGGTATCCACATATCCGGCGTCGAACAGCGCCGCCACGGTCGGATCGATCGGCTGGTGCGACCTGATCTCGTTCGGATGAATGCCACCAAAGATCAACAGATGATGGTCGTCTGACAGGTGATGCAGAGCGCGGATTACGGTCTCGAAGCCCTTGTAGCGCCCGATAAACCCAAAGACGCCGATGAGCTTGGCCTCACTCGGTACGATGTCGAGGATCGGAAACTGGCGTCGGTTCGCGGCACGGCGGATCTCGCGGGCCTCGGCATCCCCGAGGAACGACAGCGGATGATCGTAGACGTTGCGCAGACCATGGACATATTTCATGTGCGCCAGGTCGCGCTGGGTGTGTACAACAACCGCCACCGGCTTGAACCGCTGCGCTCGGCGCAGGCGGTTTGCAATTCCGGCCGACAGCAGATGGGCGCGATTGTATTCGCTCCGCATCGTCGCCGCCTCGGCGAAATTGAACCGCGCGATCGCCTTCAACCATTTGCCGTAGTCGAATGCCGCAGCATCGAACATCGAGTGGAACGTCACCGACAGCTGGGGTGCGGCGCGCACGATCCAGCTGAACCGGCGAAAGATGTCGCGCGCCGTGCGGCCCAGGGTGCCGTGCTCGAGCTGCAAGTTGACCGCATCGAAATCCTTGAGCTCGCGGCAGATTTCCTGAATGTGCCGATCACCGAACTTGCGCACGCGGCCATGGGTGCTGCGCAATAAATATTGGTTCAGGTCGAAGACACGGATGTCGAGAACATCGCTCAACTGCTTTTCGAGGCTTCGCGTATAGGCCGCGATGCCGCACAACTCGCTATAGGTCGACACAAGTGCGAGCCGCGGCCGCGTTGTACGCATCGCCGCGCGAAATCGAGCGGTGCTCACGCTCCCTTCCGGGAACAGCAGCGGCCGGGATGACTTCGAACTCAACGGTCGACATGCTGTTTCCTGTCCGCGGTCACGCGCTAAAGGTGATCTCTGGCCGAGCGGAGGGTCAGACCGCCGATCCCCCAAACGATAAAGCTGGCCAGGAACACGATCCCCGGCGAACGCCATCGCCGCGGATAGAGCGCTTCCTCAGGCAGGCTCGGCGGCACGAAATCTGCGATGTAGACCTGTTGGCGGTCGGCATTAAGGCGCGCGCGGTCAAGAGCCTCGAGCGCGTGCTGATAGGCGGCCTCGGCAAAACGCCGTTCGCTTTCGAGCTCTTCATAGGAGCCTATCATCCGCGACAGCGCCTGATCGCGCGTTCTTGCGGTAACCGTCGCCTCGCTCTCGATCGCGCTGCGCTGGGCTTTGAGCGTGGCAATGCGCGCTTCGAGCAATTTAAGCGCCGGGGCGTCGTCCCGCAGATATGTTTTCAGTGTCGACAGATCGGTCCCGGCGCGTACCAGCTCGTCGCGCAACCGATCGGATAGGGCCGCATTCGCATCGGCCGCCTTATGGGGATCGATCAGCCCTTCTTGGTCGCGGTAGTCGCGCAGACGCGCCAATGCGACGGTCAAGCGCCGCTCTGCCGTCGCGACGTAATTCTCGGAATTGCGCAATGCGTCGCGCCGGGCGCGTGCCGACATATCGTTAACGAGCCGCTCGGAGGAACCCAGCACCGCGCGCGCCAATGTCAGCGCGTCAACCGCGGTGAACGCCCGTACCCGAACCGCAATTGTGCCATTGGTCGGGTCAAAAAAGGCGTCGACCTGGCGCTGCCAGTAGGTGACCAGTTCCTCGATTGTCGCCGGCAGATGCAGCCGCGCCAGCCAATCCGCAGCGGGCGTTGAAAATGTCCGCCGTAGGTCTAGCGTTTTGCCGAGATCGTCGATGATCGCCCGGCTGCCGATATATTGCGCGACCGCATAGGAATCGAGCGCGCTTTGCAATACCGGAGCACTCGCCGGCCACAGCGTCCCGGTATCGACGCGCACCGGCTCGGCAGAGCGCAAAGCAAAACGAAACTCGGCAACGTATTGATCGGCAGCGATCAATAGATAATAAGCGGCGGCAGCCGCTGTCGGCAGGACCACGAACAATACAAACGACAACAATGTCAATGGAACACGGCGGGCCTTTGCCGCAGCGGAACCGACAAGTCGCGGCCCGGGCGAGAGGGCAGGCTCGGTCGCGGGAGTGGGCGCCAGCAGCCCACCGGTTCCCAGTTGTGCGGGCGGCGCCGGGTGCGGCTCGGCCGTCGCCTGCGCATTGCGGAGTGCCACGACCGAGCCCGTCATCAGATCGTTTCCTGCAACATGCGGTGATAGCGGGTGAGAGCTGCGCCAATCTCGTCGTAGAGCGACAATGCGCCGTCAGCGAGGATGGCGCCGCGGTCGCAGTATTGGCGGATCGTCTGCGGATTGTGGCTAACGAGGACAATGTCGGAATGCGCCATGCGAGCGCGGAAGGCGTCGGCGCATTTGCGGCGAAAGCGCTGGTCTCCGACCTCGGTCACCTCGTCGATCAGATAGACCTCGAAATCGATCGCCAGGCAGACCGCAAAGGCAAGCCGGGCGCGCATCCCGGAGGAATAAGTATTGACCGGCATTGTCCAGTATTCGCCGAGCTCGGCGAAATCCTCGACATAGTCGAGGGTTGCGCGCACCGGCGCGCCATAGATGCGGGCGATGAAAGCAGCATTCTCGCACCCGGAGAGCGCGCCGTGAAAGGTACCGCCAAACCCGAGCGGAAACGATACCCGCCCATAGCGCCGTACGATGCCGCGGTCGGGTAATTCCGAACCGGCAATGAGCCGGATCAGGGTCGACTTGCCAGCGCCATTGACGCCGAGAATGCCGAAATTGTGTCCCGCTTCGAAGGTCGCACAGGCATTGTCGAGCACGAGTTTGCGCCCGCTGGGCGTCCGAAATGTCTTTGTTACGTGCTCGAGCCGGATCATAGCGGCTCACAAAGCCGGCGCCGCAGCCCGCGTTCCAACGCCAAGCCGGTAAGCAATACCGATCCGGCGACCGCCAGCAGATAGGAGCGATCGAGCCAGTGCGGCAGATACCCAGTGAAGAAGCTCGCGCGGAACCAGTCAACTCCATGCAGGACCGGGTTCCAAGCGAGCCTGGCACGGATCCAATCCGGCATCATGCCCGGGACATAAAATATTCCGGAGCAGAAATACAAAATGCGGGTCAGTTGCGCCCAGATCTTGTCCCAGGATTTAAAAAACGCATTGACCACCGCATTGACAAAACCAAAGCCGCAACCCAACAGCCACACAGCGAAGGTCGCCGCGGCCACTCCGCCAAAGTCGGATGGCAAGGTGCCCAACCCGATCGCCCCGAACCCGGCCAGAAAATCACGGCCACGAGGACGTCGGTGACGAGTTCGAGCAGGCCGCGCGCTAAAATCACGTCAAAGGTACCGACCAAAGGTAATTGCAGCAGCGCGCCATTGGCCGTCACTGCATAAGTCATGCTGCTGCTGGAATGGACAAAAACATGGTACGGAATGATGCCGGTGTAATAGAAAATAAAAAATTGCGTGCCGATCGGCGGGCGGCCATGCATCAGCACCGCAAAAACCAGTGACAGCATCAGTATGTGCAGGATCGGCTCGAGTAATGCCCAGCCATAACCGAGCGTGGAGTCGCCAAAACGGGTCCGGGTTTCGCGAATGATCAGCGCGTGAATGACGCGCCATTGCGTTTGGGCTGCCGCCCGTAATCCGCGCTGCGGCTGTGACGCGCGGATCGGGGCCGCCGGACGTTCGCTGAGAACAACATAATCGCCATCCAGGGTCTCGAAACGGCGGTTCAGGACCTCCATTACCGCTTGGGCGTATTCCTCGTTGTCGGGCTCGATCTGGATCAGTTCGCCGCCAACCGCCAACGCCTCCCGAAACCGGCCGCTGTCGAGATAGACGGTCAGCTGCGAGCGCTTTGGTACCGGGTTCCCCGGTTCCAGTGCGGCGGCCCGCGCAAAGGCCTCAGCGGCGTCCTCAAAGCGGGCCAGGCGATAAAGCAGGTTCCCGCGATGCTGATGATGTTCAGCCTGCGCCGGGTCGAGCGTCAAGCCGCGCTCGATTGCCGCGAGCGCCGCCTCTGCATGCCCGCATAACATTTCGGCTGCCGACAACAGGCGATATCCGCCCGGGTCAGCGCTATCTCTGGCCAGCGCGGCCGAGATCAGCTCGGCTGCTTCTGCAAACCGATCGCAACGTAGCAAAAGCTCGGTGGCATGATGCGCGTTGCCCCGCTCGCCGGGCGCCAGCGCATGGGCCCGCAACGCCAGATCGACCGCATTCGCGCGCTCGCCAAGCGTGAAAAGCGAGCCGGAAATATGCCGCAGTACCCCCGGGTCGTCGGGCGCGATCGCGGCAGCGCGCGAAAAATACTCGCTCGCGTCCCGGTGCAGTCCAGCGCCGGCGAAGAGACAGCCAGTGTGGATCGCAAATTCGACCGAATGCGGTTCGAGCTCACTGGCGCGGGCGGCGTGTTGAATGGCACGGTCGAGATCGCCGGCAATGGCAAACGAGCCGCTCGCATGGCGGTGACCGGCAGCCCATCCCGGGCGGTCTTCGAGCAGCCGCTCATAGGCGGCAGCCGCCGCTCGATGATGCCCGCAATTGCTGAATAGCCAGGCGCAGAAATCGGCAATCGCCGGGCAATGCTCCAAATCGAACGCGGCATGGGCGCAGTCGACCGCTTCCGCCACTTGCCCGCGGTAATAAAACGCTTCACCGAGCCGGCAATAAAGCTTGGCCCGCTCCAAGGTGGAAAGCTCGAATTGATCCAATTCCGTGCGGCAGACCTCGAGTTCGCCCGCGGCGATCGCGCGCTCCAAACACTCGATATCCGTTGATCGCGCGCGGTCGTCACTCACCCGAACGGTGCTCTCAGTCACATGGGCCGTCAGCCTGTGGAGACGTTGCCCGAAAATTTACACTTGCGCGAATATCTTGCGGCTTCGTCAAAACCCCGTCGCCGACCCGTCCGGCTCGGCGTCCAAAGTAAGAATTCGTTAGTTGTTTCTCACCGATAGAAAAGTCAAAATTTGTCACCGATAGAAATGACCCAGAGCGTGGGGATTGAGCTGGACGACAATAATTTAATTCATTGACCTCTTGGTGGAGCGGGCTGTGGCGGGCGGGGCGCCGTCAAGTCCTTGCCGCCGGAGGCGGGGGCCCATAGGGCCAGACTTTACGGCGTCTCGTCGGCCACGGAGAATTAGCACCGAGAGACATTGCCGTCGAGCCGATGTGGCGGATCTGACCGCTGGAGCCGGCTTCAGCCGACCTTGAACATGTGGCCGATCTGTCCCTGGCGGCGCGGGGCAGACCGACTGCGAGCCTCTGCGCGTTCAATCTGCCGCTCGCGGATGTGCGAGAGCACGGCGCCGAGGTGCTTGTTCTCGACAATGGTTGCCTGAGAAACCTGCCGCAGCTTGTCGAAAGTGGCATAGGGCAAGTCGAGCCCACGATAGCGGATCGCCAGCCGGCCGTCCGGGTAATCGAAATTGAGATATGAATGTTGCGCGAATGGCCTCGGCGATAACTGCGCATGCCGCACCAACATCGATCAGTACCCGCAGGCGCCTCAGTTCATTGCGGCTCATCGTGATCACCGTCATTCCACGCCACCTCGATTGGCCTCTCGCAGATCGAGGAGCGTGACACCTCTATCGGTGAGGCCAGTGACGTTTCTATCGGTGACTTACATTAGTATTTAATTCAATTTGATTTTATGGAAAATGGTTTCGTTAACAGTCGATCCGATCGTTGTCCCCGCGTCGGATCTAATTCTCCGCATCGTCAGAACAATTTCTGGGCTGGCCAGGGCACGGGAACGTCCGTAAGCTGACACGTTGTCGATGCGCGGAGCCAACCGGCGGCCGGATAGCAGGGTCCGGTGTCGCCGGCTAACGGGCCGCGGTGCTGCGTGGGCAAAGGAGAAAGGAATGGCGTTCGAGTTTGGCATGTTCCACGAGTTTCAACGGACCGCCGGCGCAACTGACGAGCAGGCGTTCGCCACCTCCTTCGAGGAGATCGATGCAGCGGAGCGCTGGGGGCTCGACGCGATGTGGCTGGCCGAAATCCACGTCAACCCGGAACGGTCGGTGTGCTCGGCGCCGCTGACCCTCGCCGGCGCGATTGCCGCCCGCACCAAGCGGATGAAGGTCGGTACCGGGGTCCAGGTATTGCCGCTTTGCCATCCACTGCGGATCGCTGAGGAGGCGGCCACCGTCGACCAAATCAGCCGGGGCCGGCTGATTTTCGGGGTCGGGCGTAGCGGCTTCCCGCGCACCTACGAGGCTTACGGCGTGCCCTATGGCGAAAGCCGCGAGCGCTTTGCCGAGACGCTCGAGATCCTGAAGCGAGCATGGACCGAGCAGCCCTTCTCCTACAAGGGCAAGTATTACAGCTTCGAAAACGTCAACGTGTCACCGAAGCCGTATCAACAACCGTGGCCCGACATCCGCATCGCCGCCAACAGTGCCGACACGTTTCCGCGGATCGCCCAGCTCGGGCATGGCATCCTCGTCGCGGTCCGCCAGGGCACGCTCGAAGAGCTGCAACCGAATATTGCTGCGTACCGCAAGGCATGGAAGGAGGCAGGCCACCCCGGCGACGGCAAGGTATTCCTGCGCGCTCCCGTCTATGTCGCCGACACCGACCAGGCGGCGCGCGAGGAGCCGGAAGAAAGCATCATGTATTTCTACCGCTATCTCGGCGAGCGCCTCGAAGACTCGGCGACGCGGGCGGGGGTCCAGCAAGTCGAGCTCCGCGCGGCGCGTGGCCGGCGCTTGCAGACCATCACCTACGAGGAGGCGCTTCGCGAAAAGCTGATCGTCGGCTCGCCCGAGCGGGTCGCCGACCGCCTGATGGGCCTGCAGGAAACCCTCGGTCTCGACGGCATTCTGTGCGAAATGAATTGCGGCACCAAGATCCCGCACGACCGCGTGATGCGCTCGCTGCAGCTGTTGTGTGAGAAAGTCAAGCCGCGGGTTCACTGACGTCCCGGCGAGGATTATCCGAAATAACCGCGAGCTTTAGCGGGCGGGGGTCTGTGGGCGGGTTGACGCCGCGCCAAACAGGCGTTGCGCGTCGGCCTGGGTCATCGCCGGGTCGAGCGCGTCGAACCGGCCAGTCGGCTCTGAGCGCATCGGCGACCTGTCGCGTCACCGATGCAGCCATCAGCGCGATCTGGCTGGCGGTGCTGGCGCGGGCGACGCCAAGTGCTTCGAGCTCGGCCACACTCGGTGATCCGGCGCGCACATTGACGTTGATCGGCGCCGCCAATGCTTTGACCAGCCGAGCGATCGTCTCGGGATCGCGCAACCCGATCGGGTAGACGCAATCCGCTCCAGCGGCGAGATAGGCTCTGCCGCGTTCGATAGTCTCGTCGAACCGCGCCGCGGGATCGCTAATATTGCGCAGATAGAGGTCGGTGCGCGCGTTGATCACGATCGGCACGCCGGCGGCGCGGGCGGCTTCGTGCGCGGCGCGGATGCGCTCCGCGGACTCGGCGATCGGCCGGATCGGCGTCGCACCGCGCGAGTTACCATCCTCGAGATTGATGCCGACCGCTCCGGCCGCGATGATGTCGCTGACCGATTTGGCTACCTGATCGGGCGTCTCGCCAAAGCCGGCCTCGATATCGGCGGTCACTGGCACCTCGACGGCCCGAACGATGCGTCGTGTTGCGGCCACGACCTCCTCCCACGGTGCGGCTTCGCCATCGGCAAAACCAATCGCCCATGAGACGCCACCGCTGGTCGTTGCGATCGCCGGAAAACCGGCTGTAGCAAAGATACGGGCGCTCAGCGCGTCCCAGGCATTTGGCAGCAGCAACAGTGACGGACCGCGGTGCATATTGCGAAATTGCTCGGCCTGTCGGGTTTGTTGCTCGGTGTTCATGCGTCGCTCCGATGCCTTGTAAACAGGGCGGAGCTAACCCTCCTCGCAACGCAAAACTGCGTCAAGGTTAGGTTCTGCGGCAACAGATCCCGCCGGATCATTGGCGCAGATCGGCGCTGACGGATTCTGCCAAGTTCCCGCTCTGTTTTCTGTCGCCTCGCAACAAAATCGGTTAACATGCTGCAGAAAACATCGCTTGGCAGGAACGAAGACCATGTCGGCCGCCGCCAACAGCACAATCATATCACCGGGGCGGGCGGCTGCCCGGTTTCTCCTGCAATATTATGATATTTGGGGAAGGTATTTTCCTGGACTGAATAAACGTGCGCATTGGCATGTGCTCTTTTTAGCAAGAACTGGTGATAACCGGGGCGTCTCGAGCCGGGCAATCCACCGAATTCTATACGGTTCCTACGGCACCGACATCAGGACCTGTATTGAGCGGATCAAGGATTGCGAGCGCGATGGTTTGATCAAAGTCTTCGACGAAGCCAACCGACCGACTGCCGCCAGCCCTGGATGCCTGATCGGGTCCACCGCCCGCTTGATCGAACGTTTTGACGAGCATTGCCGCGAGACAATCGCCGAGATCTGTGCCGTCGCCGGCGGCGAGGTTCACCGGTATCACTCGGCGACTGAATGTAATGATCGCCTGATTTCCGACATTTACTGTTTCTTTAATGCTTATGATCGTATGTGGCGAAACACGAGCGAACTCGTCGTCAAGCAAAAAAGCCTCACTCCAGCCTATGCCGAAGACGCAATGGACCATCTGGTCACTTACCAATATTGGGCGATCATCATGCTGCTGTGGACGGCGAGCGCATCAGGTAGTGACCGTGCCAATCCCTCGGCCCTGGTGATCGACGAAATTATCAGCCGGATGTGGGACCGGTTGTGGCTCGGCCATCTCGCGATCAAGGAACGCGTCACCAATCTCGTGCGCTGGGGCTTCTTTACCGAACAGACGATCAAAAAGCACAAGGTAGTGTCGCTGACCCCCGTCGCCGAAGACGCGATCAACAACGGTCTGGCGGCAACCCATCCGCTCTTGCTCGAGCTGCATCAGGCGCTCGCCCAACATGCCCCGGGGAGCGAAGACAAGGTCGCCTAAACCGTTACCCGGACCAGCGGTCAATGTGCTCGCCCCAGCTAGTTTATATCCTTGTCGGGTCGGATTGAAAATTTGGGCCGCCGGTTTTTTGCTGTGGCCGCCGCAGCGCTGATGATGCTCGCTGCTGCGACTGCTGGGGTGGTTCCCGCGGCGGGACCAGCCGATGAGGCCAACAGTTTGACGCAGCGCCTGACCGCGGTGGAACGCCAGAATGGCTCCAAATCGCCGGCGTTGCTGCCAATCCTTGCGCCGCTGGCGCAATTGCGTTTCGAGCAGGGCGAGTTGGCCAAAGCGACCGCGCTGCGGCGTCGTTCGCTCAAGATCGCAATCGCAGCTAGATGGCAGCGCCTCGGTCCCCGCCGCCGAAGCAATGGCGGCGCTGGCCCATCTCTATATCGAGCGCCGCCGTTATCTCGACGCTGAGCCGCTGGCGATTGCCGCAACCGAAGTGCTCACGGAACGGCTTGGACCGTCCGACAAGGTGCTGGCGCCGGTGCTGGCGGACCACGCCCGAATTGCACTGGCGCGGGGGGACATCGACCGAGCCCTCAAATGGGTCGAACAAGCGATCGCGATCGACAAAAAGGACGGCAGCGGGAAAAGTGACCGGTTGCGGATCTACGGCGCGGTCCTCGTCGCGCAAGCAAAGTTCGCCGAGGGTGAGCGGGTGCTGCAGGAAGCTTTGGCAATCGACCGCGCCCGCAACGACCGGCTTGCGAGCGCGCGCAGTCTATCCGCCCTCGCTAATGCCTTTCTGCGACAGAAGCGCTTTGCCGAGGCCTTGCCGCTGATCGAAGAGGCAACCCTGCTCGACCAAACCTGCCTCGGGCCCACACAGCCGCTGATCGCTGAAGACTTCCATGATCTCGGCCTCGTTTATCTCGGTTCGGACCGCGTGGCCGACGCCGCAAAGGCCTTTCATATAGCGATCGGGGTGCTTGAGCGCGGAGACGGGCGCGACACGCCGAGCTTGGCCTATATCATGCTCGACCTCGCCCACGCCGAGCATATCCAGGGGCACGAGGACAAGGCTCAATCACTGTTTACCGCCGCGCGGCGTATCCTGAATATCGCCGAAGACGAAGAACGTGACCGCCAGCGCCGAGCATGAGAGCACGGCCGGAATTCGATTATTGCGCACTCGTTGATCATCAGTCGGCGCGCATCTACGAAGAATTGACCAATTTTGTGCTGGCACTGGACGGGAGAAGCATATTTTAGGGCATTACCGGTCCGCTTAGCCTTGGGTGCGTAGAGAATTACCGAAGCCGATGTTGCTTTTTTCCATAATCACCCTACCCAAGTACAATGGACGAAGCACGCCCTTGGTGATCGATCGGATCAAAGAAAGTGGAAATTGACGTCGTTTCGCGCAGTGCTGCTGAGCTTGCAGACATCGAATTATCGATCGTCATGCCTTGCCTCAACGAGGCGAAGACGGTCGGCGTTTGCGTCGCCAAGGCTCTCACCTATCTGCGGCGGCAACGTATCGACGGCGAGGTGATCGTCGCCGATAACGGCAGTATCGACGGCTCGCAGGCTATCGCCGTAGCCCACGGCGCCCGCATCGTCCCGGTCGCTGCGAGAGGATATGGGAACGCGCTTCTTGCCGGCATCGGCGCAGCGCGCGGCAAGTTTGTCATTATGGGCGATTCCGATGACAGCTATGATTTTAGCGATCTCGATGCGTTTGTGTCAAAACTGAGAGACGGATATAAGCTAGTCATGGGTAACCGCTTCCGTGGTAAAATTAAACCAGGAGCGATGCCGGCGCTGCATCGATATTTCGGTAACCCTGTGCTAACAGGAATAGGCCGATTATTCTTCCGCAGCCTGTGCGGCGATTTTCATTGCGGACTGCGCGGCTTTGACCGCAAAGCGATTCTTGACCTCGACCTCCATTCCCCTGGCATGGAATTCGCCTCTGAAATGGTGATCAAAGCAAGCATTGCGAAGCTGCAAATAGCCGAAGTGGCCACGACCTTGTCACCCGATGGCCGCAATCGCCCGCCCCATCTGCGTAGCTGGCATGATGGCTGGCGGCATTTGCGGCTGCTGTTATTGTTCAGCCCGCGCTGGATGTTTCTCTATCCAGGGGTGGCGATTTTCCTGTTTGGGGTGATCGCGACGTTGACCCTGTTCTTCCGCGACGTGGTCGTTGGCAATATCGGCTTTGCCGAACACACGATGATCATGACGGCTGCGGCGATCAATATCGGGTTTGAGGCGATGCTGTTTTGGGCATTCGCCAAAGTGATTGCGATCCAGCGCGGTCTGTTGTTGCGTGATCCGCTGTTTGAGCGAATGCGAGAGGTGATGCCGCTCGAACGCGGCTTGGCGCTCGGCGCTCTGCTGCTGTTGCTCGGGTTCGCCAGCTTTGCGGCCGCGCTCGCAGATTGGTTCAATGTTGGGTTTGGCGCGCTCACCACCGGCAGCGCCATCCGTCTTGTCATCGTCAGCAGCACGACCCTCGTCCTTGGCGCCCAAATCCTTTACGGTTCCTTCTTTCTTTACCTTCTCGACTATCGAGGCGACAGGAGCGGATCGGGATAGAAAGACTGTATTGGCCGGATGCAATGATACAATTTCAGGCAGAGCGACGATCAAATTAAATTTTCGAGAATAGTTATCTCGGCAAACCGAGCGACGATCCGATAGTGTGACCAGATATAGTGATCAAGAAGTTTGGCTCCGCTGCGAGCGCTTTCGTTCGGCTCGTTGATGTTGTCCCATTGGGAATTCAGAATAACATATCTTGGCCGCTTTATCTGTAGCTCCCTAATCATCTCCGACTGGATTTCTTGCGTCGTTTGTACACCCGGATCGAATTGATACCATTTTGTGGCAGGAGGACGGTTGGCAACAAAGTAAAACAGCACATCCTGTAAAACTGCTTTATCATTGCGACCATTGCCGACAAAGATCGGTTCGTTCTCCGCAGTATGGTGCTGTACATAGCGCGTCGCCGCTAGCTCTTCCCCGGGGATATAGAAACAACAAATCCGTTCGAACTCCTTCGGCGGGAAGCAGGTGCCGCCTTCTCGCTGCAAGCGAGCGAGTAATCCACGAGGTGGAACAGGCAAGTCAGCAGCCCAGATGAGGTTCTTTGTAAAACGAGAAGCAGCGTCCAATACCGGTGCTAATGAGATTACGGTGACGCAGGTGATTGCCATACTGAGCAGCAATTTTGCCGCTCGAGAATGAAATTGATCTCCACAAACGGTAATAATCACCAGCGATGGAACGATCGCCAACGCCATCTGATTCGCACTCGGCCGCACCCAGCCTTTGAAAAAAAACAGAAAGCTGAAGACAGTAAGTTGGAGCAGGATGAACAGCCGCGGTGAGAGGCGCTTGTTTTCCTCAACAGGAATGGCGAGGCGCGGTTTGCGACCGACCGCCAATAGGGCTGCGACACCCGTGATGACACCCAAGATCGGTAGATAAACGGCCGGATTCTGAAATCCCAGCCACGCTTTAGGCGGAGGATATCTTGCGTCATTCCGGCGATCGATGGGAAAGGCATCGATCGCATCCGTACATAAGTGCGGGCCGGTATAAGGACGAGATTTACCAGCACCGCGTGCACGGCGCCCGCCGCCACAAACAGGGCAAAAACAGGAAGCACCACGAGAGCGATACCTCCCGCATAACTCGAGATCGAAAACAGCAGCGATCGCATCTGACGCGAGCGATCGAGATCTCGGGTGACATGGAATAGAACCAAGGTGAAGGTGTTGCCGACAGCGGTCGCCATCCCGACGTCGTGTCGGAAAAGGATGGTAATGCCGGAGCAGATGCCGCTAGCCGCCAGCGGCAGGATCCCGCGTTTCCCCTCGTATACCGGGATCAGGCAATAAAGGCTGAGAAGCGCGAAAAGCAGGCATGGGAAGATCGGATATCCGAAATTCTGAAAATATGATAACCATAGAGAGGTCAGTGCCGCGACAATGATAGCTCGCGCTCTGCTCCAGGCGCGAATGATAATCAGATAGACGACAAGGCCCGTGGAAGCGCAGATCAGCAGATCCCAGAGGCGCTCGACGAGAACCGACGGCCCAAAAAGTTTGAACAGCGCCGCTAAAACATAGAACTGGGCCGGGCCATAGATTGCATAAAAATCACGATAGGGTACCGCCCCCGACAGGACCCGATCTGAGCCGACAAGGATCAAGCCTTCATCAAACGGATTGACGAACCGTGACATCGTTACGGCTATGAAAACAAAGGAACAGCCGAACACCGACAGCGCTATCAAATGACTGGCGGCATTGTATCGGCCCCGACTATCGGGGAATATCAAAGGATGTATCGTCTCGTTTTGCATAGTCTTTCCACCAATGCACGGCAAAGACACGAGCGGAGCTATCGAACGCTTGAGCATTCACCGGCTTTAAGGCTCGGAAGCCGCCCCTTGATACAATCGCCGGGCGTAGAGCGAGGCTAAGACGTCCGGGCATTCACTACATTCTACATAGCCAATCAATCCCCTCCTTATGGGGAGCGGCCCTATGGCGGCATCCTCACTGCCACTTCCAGAAGCCGCGCCAGCACAGAGCCATGATCAATAGCTGAAGATTAATGCCGATGTTGCACACCAGCGATTAACAGCATCGAGCCGATGGTCCGCGAGCAGCGATTTGGCGGTGTACCTGATCGGGCTTTGCGACGATCTGCTTGGGATTCTGTTTGAAATAATAAACAGATGAGAAGTCCTAACTTAAGATACATGTAAGGGATCTGGTGGAGAAGGGCATGGTTCGCCGTCGAAAGGGGGAGCCATGGGCGGGATTGTCTGCAAGCGCTGTCAAGCGACGGATTACGTCAAGCGGGGAACGGTTCGAAATCTGCAACGCTACCAATGCAAGACCTGCGGATGCAATTTCACGAACACGCCGCCGCGCGGCAAGCCGCCGGCAATGAAGGCTCTGGCGCTGATGCTTTATGCCATGGGCAATATGAGCTTTTGCCGCATCGCTCGCCGTCTCGGGGTCAGCGATGTCGCGGTCCTCAAGTGGGTTGGTGACAAAGCCCGCCGGCGGCCCAAACCGGCGGTGACGACCGAGACCGTCATGATCACGCTCGACGAGATCTGGCATTTTCTCAAACAAAGACTTGCAAGCTCTGGGTTTGGCGCGCGTATGACGCTGTCGCTCGCCGCCCCGTCGCCGGGGTGCTTGGTGGCCGTGATGACGCCACCCCCGCCTTCGCGGGGGCAGGCTCTGTCAAAAGCTCCTCGATAAAGTTGGGATCAAGGGCAAACCCTTCCTAGCCGACGATTGGGAAGGCTTTCACCGCCTCATTCCGCAGGATCAACTCTTCACCGGTAAAGACCTGACCTTCTCCATCGAGCAGGACAACAGCGACATCCGCGATTTTCTCGCGCGCTTCCGCCGCCGGATCAAAGTCGTTGCCAAAGCCGTGGAAATGGTCGATCTGTCCCTGCGCATCGATCATCACTTCCACGACGATCCGCGCAACTTCGCTGCCCTCGCCGCCACCTTCTTATGTATCTTCAGTTGGGACTCTCAACGGATCAAAGCTGGACGTAAGCCAAGCAACGGTACGAGGCACCACGTGTAAATATCCGGCATAGGCGGTAGTGAGCTGAGGCCAATGGCTAGCGGTCTGTTGTGCATAGAATATTGCTCCGTCTTCCGCCCAAAACTGAGGGTGGGTAATTGCGTCAAGGCTTTTCAGGCATAGAAAACCCAAAGATATAGAAAAATATAAAATAAAAGCGGCGCATTTAGACTTGGGGTAAAAATATCCATCTGCTTGTGGAATTTGCATTTCAGACCGATATACCTAACCCGTACCGACGAGGAAGGCTAGCCAGGAAAGCATTAGTAATCAGGCATCTAGCATTTAGAGCCCGACCGATAATGAGTCCGCCAGTTTCAACCAGTTGTCGCCTCTCTCCGTCATTCCCGCGCAAGCGGGAATCCAGGGCTGGTAACGCCGCGGCAGTTTGCCCCCTGTTCAAGCCAGGGGCAGGCTCTGGACCTCCGCTTTCGCGGGGGTGACGATAACCTGTTGGGAACTCGGAATTCATTTTAAGTCAGGCTCTTAGCTACAGTAAGCGGCCCGCGACCACGACCTCGCTATGGCTTAATCAACAAACCCTGGCCGGTCGGAAGGCTCAACACTTTTACATTCCGGGCTTCGGCGAAATTATCAAATGTGATTTTTTGGTTAATCTGTTTTCGCCACCCATAATCATCAAGCACAATCATCCCACCCCGGACTAGCCTGTCCCAGAAATGCTCGGCAGCGGCGATCTCGGGGGCGGCATTGTTCATGTCGATCGATAGATAGCAAATGGCTGGCGCGGTGACCTGCGATAGCGTATCGGGGATCACTCCCTTGACGATCTCGACACCATGGAACGCTCGAAAGGTCTCGACGACCTGATCGTAACATGGCCCATAGCCGCCAGGGAGAATACCCCTCCGACGTTCGTCTTCCGAGATCAAGTGATCGGGCAGGCCTCGAATGTATCCAGCAACCAAAAGCGCTTATTCAGTTTGTCGAAATCAATGTAATGGATCACGGCGCGCGACAAGCCGCCGCGATTGACACCACACTCGACAAATTCTCCATCTTTGTGACGAACACTCCACGCGGCCCAGCAACACACATATGCGCGCCACTCAACATCCGACCGACCCCAGGACCCGGTCGCCTTCCCGAGCCGATATGCTTCACGGAATTTCGGGTCATGGCGGAAATCGGAATTGTGGACGGTCAGGAAGCCGTCCCGCAAATAAGCACCACGGAACCGGTAGGCCATATACCCCAAAGTGGTTAACCATAGCGGTGCGAAATAGCGGAAATTATGCGCGGCTCGGTGAAATAATGGCCTCAACATGCGATGCGGGATGCCTTTGGTATTTGTACCGGTGTTGCCTCACAAGGCGATGCTGCGCAGCGTTTCTGGTGCTCTTCTCTAGGATTGTCCAAGCTAGCGAAGTACTACTCTTTGGCGTCTTTCTGCCGCGATTTCAGGCCTTGGCAACGGTCGCAATCTCGACGCCGAAATTGCTGCTAAAACCCCCGCAGCCGGCCGGAGTGATCAGCACGGCCCGGCTGGCCTGAACCCGCTCGATCCAGCCAAGTGCAAAGCAGCGCTGCGCCAACGCCGCGCCGACAACGCCACCAAGATGCGGCCGACCCTCGCTCCAATCACGGCATAGTCGGCAAAAACGGCGGCGTCGGCCTGCGGCACCGGCAATCTCCAGCCCCAGTTCGGCCAGGAGCCGCGCACCCTCTTCACTAAGCTCGCCCTCACGATCGTGTAAGCGGATATAGCCCTGGGCGACGAGGCTTTCGGCCAGCGCCACTCCGAGCCGGCCGGCAAGGTGGTCATAGCAGGTCCGAGCCGAGCGCAGCGCCGCGTCACGCAGACACGCCGGCCGGTATCGCCGCCCCGACTTGGTACTATGGTTCATAACCGATCGTATCACATGCAAATGGTCGCCGCCGCAAAAGCTTCGAGAGCAGCAAAAGTTATGATACGACCGCTTACCGATTCGGACGGCCTCACATTTCGGAAAAGGGCGGCGATGGAAGAAATTTATACCTTTGCGGGCAACCCGCTCGACCGCGTCAGTCAGCGCCGGCAGGACCTTGCCTGGATTGCCGCACTGCTCGACGATCCCGAAACCCGATTGTTGCCTTTTCGCGAGCTAAAGCCCCTCGTTGTTGATCAGCAGGCGTCAAGCCTTGCCTGGCAACCGACAACGGCGTGGCGCGACGCGATCGAGCATGGCGCCACCTTGGTGCTGCTCGGCCTGGGTGAGGGTCGCGCGCATTTCGCGCTCGACGCGACCAATGCAACCGCAGCAGCGGAGGCCGAAGCTACGACCGCGGATGTCCGCGGGCTCGCGGCGACGATCCCAGGCCCAGAGGCGGCGATTCTGGCCGAAGCGCGCTCGTTGATCGATTGGCATGCCCGGCACGGTTTTTGCGCTCAATGCGGGAATCCGACAGCTATCTCCTCCGCCGGGTGGGGACGAAAGTGCCCCAATTGCCGGGCGCACCACTATCCGCGCGTCGATCCGGTGGTGATCATGCTCGCGATCAAAGGTGAGCGCTGCCTGCTCGGCCGCGGCCGTCGCCGTGTTGGCACCCGATACTCGTGCCTGGCGGGGTTCATGGAGCCAGGCGAAACGATCGAGGAGGCGGTCCGCCGCGAAGTATTGGAAGAATTGGGGATTCACGTCGGCCGTGTGCGTTATCTGGCATCACAGCCCTGGCCGTTTCCGTCGACCCTGATGATGGGACTGTTGGCCGAGGCGATCAGCGAGGATATCCGGATCGATCCCGAGGAACTCGCCGAAGCGCGCTGGTTCGAACGCGAGGAGGTC
Source organism: uncultured Alphaproteobacteria bacterium (assembly GCA_963846635.1). Classification (GTDB taxonomy): domain Bacteria; phylum Pseudomonadota; class Alphaproteobacteria; order ATCC43930; family CGMCC-115725; genus AP-15. Next base: position 138,818 of record CAWJXM010000056.1, read on the forward strand.
CGTGCGATGGTCGAGCATTCGCGCACCGACGATCCTATCCCCGGGGTCGCGACCCTGCCGCCGCCATTGGCGATCGGCCACCAGCTGGCACGCCGCTGGGCATTCGGGGTCGACAGCATCTAGCAGCATTCTCGCGCGGCCGTCGTTCGCACTTCTATGAAGAAAGGGGCGGATCATGGCAAGCGGTACACAAGAGCAGGTCGGAGTGGTGACCGGGGCCAGTTCTGGGATCGGGCTCTACACAGCGTTGGGCCTTGCCCGGACCGGGATGCAGATGGTCATGACCGGCCGCAACCGCGACCGCACCGAGGCGGCGCGTCGGTTCATCGTCGAACAGGTCCGTGATGCCAGAGTTGAAACGCTGCTGGCCGATTTCGCATCGCTGGCTGCGGTTCGTGGCCTTGCGGCCGAAATTTTGGCGCGGCACGATCGGCTCGACCTGTTGGTCAACAATGCCGGGCTGGTCTCGCCTCATTACCGGCTGTCGCAGGACGGCTACGAGCTAACCTTTGCGGTCAATCACCTCGCACCATTCCTGTTGACCAATCTGCTGCTCGACCGGTTGAAGGCATCGGCGCCGTCGCGGATCGTCACTGTCGCCTCGCGAGCGCACCGCGGGCAGCGCATCGATCTCGCCGCGATTACCGGTTCGCGGGATTGGTCGATCAGGAAGGCTTATGGCCGCTCCAAATTGTGCAATATCTTGTTCACGCGCGAGCTCGCGCGCCGGCTCGACGGCACCGGCGTTGTCGCGATGTGCCTGCATCCGGGGTTCGTCTCGACCGGGCTTGGCCACCACGGCGGCATCGTCGAAATTTACTGGCGCCTGATGAACCCGTTCATGATCACTGTCGAAAAAGGCGCAGACACCGCGCTGTTCCTGGCTACGGTGCCCGACCCCACTCCGTTCAACGGCGGTTACGTCGTCAAAAGGACGCTGGAGCAACCCGACCCGGCGGCGCTCGACAATGGGATGGCGCGGCGCCTTTGGGACGAGAGTACCCGGCTCGTAGGCCTTTCAGGTTAGCTGCCGAGGCGCATTCAGAAGATGGCTTAGCCCGCGCCACCAATGCGGCGGATGTTGGCGCTACGCTCGGGAATACCGGTCTGCTCCCAGCAGATTCGTGCCAGGGTCGCGATACCCTCGCGGATCACGTCTTTTGATGGCAATGCGAAGCAGAGCCGCATATGAGACTTGGTCTCGGCCGGGTTGCACGACCATTCGGGGCCGGGATTGAAAACGAGCCCTTCCTTGGCGGCGGGCGCCACCAGAGTCGTCACATCGATCCGATCGGGAAGCTTGATCCACAAAAAGATGCCGCCCTTGGGTCGCCACATCTTCTCGACGGCGGTGCCAAATTCGCGTTCCAGCGCATCGACCATCGTGTCGAGCTTTTCCTTTAGCACCCCGGTCAGCTCGCCGACATGTTCGGTAAAGCTGCGCGAAAAATACTCGGCGACGACCATCTGTTCGAGGGCACCGGTGCCGCTGTCGGTCTCGCGCTTTAACCCGACGAGCCGGCTCATGACTGTCCAGTCGGCAACAACGTAGCCAAGGCGCAGCGCCGGCGACAGCGTCTTCGAAAACGAGCCGACATGGATCACCTGGCTCGGATCCATCGAATAGAGCGCCGGCGGCGCATCAGGGCTCCAGGTCAGATCGGCATAGCATTCGTCCTCGAAGATAGGCACACCATGCTTTCTGGCGAGGCCAAGCAAGGCTTTCCGGCGGTCGACCGGCAGGATCGATCCGGTCGGGTTCTGAACCGTCGGGATCGTGTAGATGAATTTGGGCGCCGCGCCCCTCTTCGCGAGATCGCTGAGGATCTGGTCGAGCGCGTCGATGCGCAGCCCATCATCGTCGAGCGGGGCGCCGACAACATTGACCCCGAGCCGCTGCAACTTTGTCAGCGCGCCACCATAGGTGAATTCCTCGAGGATCACGGTGTCGCCGGGATTCAACAGTACCCGGTTGACAAGATCCAGCCCCTGTCCCGACCCCGAGGTGATTAGGACGTCGTCCGCGGTGCAAGCGATGCCGCGAGCTTTGACCTTCGTTACAACAAACTCGCGAATGCCGCGGAACCCTTGCGGGCCATGCGGGTTGTAAAGCGCCAGATCGGCACCATCGCGCCGCAATACGGCTTGCGCCGCCGCCGCCAATTCCGCCGCCGGGACACGCTCCGGGTCGTTATGGCCGCCGATAAAGTTGTATTTCGGGAAGCCGGTCCAGCGCGGCGCCGGTGCCGGAAGACCGTCTGCGAACAGATTGGTGTAGGCAAAACCGGTAGCCATGACGTCGCTCTCTTCTGTCCTGTTATTGCACCGCCCTTGCCCGGGCTTGACCCGGGCATCCACCTCTTACTCTAACCGGGTCGAAATTGTGGGTGGCCGGGTCGAGCCCGGCCATGGGGTTTTTTAAAGGGCAAACGCGCAGCAGCGTTAGCGCGCTTGGGCGTACTTGCCCTCGACCTGCGGTGTGATGTCGGGATAGGCGCCCGGTGTCTTCTGTGCGGCGCGCTCATGCATTTGCAGCCGCGTCACCCGCTCCCATTTCCGCTTTAGCTCGTCCTTGACGTTGAAGCCGAGTTTGCCGATGCCCTCGATCTCGAGCTCGATCTTGTCGCCGTCCATAAACGGGTTGAGACCACGGTGATTGGTACCGGTGGCAACGATATCGCCCGGCTCAAGGGTGTGGACCGAACTCAGCCACTCGATGCAGCGCGGAATCTTGTGCGCCATGTCGCTGGTGTTGAAGTTCTGCATCAAGGTGCCGTTGTTGTAGAGCCGGATCTGCAATTTCTGTGGGTCCGGGATCTCGTCTTTGGTCACGATACACGGCCCGATCGGCGCAAAGGTATCGCGCGACTTCATCGCAAAAAAGCCGGGGGCCGGCAGACCGCGCGCCGAGCCGTCGATAAAGCAGGTATAGCCGAAAATGTAGTCCATCGCGTCGGCGGCTTTGACGTGGCTCGCGCGCTTGCCGATGACGAGCGCCAATTCGGCCTCGCCCTCGAAGATCGTCGCCGGCGCGTCGGGCAATACCATCGTGTCGCCTGGTCCGCAGATCGCGTTCGCTGTCTTTTGGAACGCGTTGATCGGCGCCGGCGCGCTGCGGGTGCCGTCTTCCATATAGTTGACCGCCATGCAGTCGATATTGTCCGGCTTTGGCAACGGCGCGCGCAGTCTTGCCGAGGACAACGGCACACCCCGCCCGCTCGCCGCGGCGTCTTCCAACTTGCCCTTGTACTGGTCGAAACGCGCGATCAGCCCATTCATCAGATCGCCGGGTCCGGTATGCGGGATGTCGCGCACGACCGACGACACGTCGACAATCTGGTCGCCTTTGACCACGCCCAGTTTGTAGTCGTCAAAATATACGAGTTTCATCATAGCCTCCGTTATTCGACGGGTACGAAGATGCAGTTGCGGATTTTGCCGTCGATCGCCTTCGACAAATGCCCCTTGCCGGTGGTGTCCTCGACCAGAACGACTTCGCCGGCGCCGATCTTGCGCGCCTCGCCGTCGCTCGCGGTGATCTCGACGCCGGCGTCGAGATTGATGATGTACTGCCGGCGTGGCGCCGGATGCCAGTCGAGATCATAGGTCGGCGGCACTTCGCGAAAGATGATGCCGGTGGCGGGCAGACGCTTTGACAACTTGCCGCCGCGGGTCTCCTCGACCCATTCGACTTCGATGTCGCGCCAATGCGACTGGCCGTTGGCGTCGGCGTAAAGATTATGGATTCGCAAGGCAAACCTCCCTCCGAAATTGGTGGCGCGCATACTAGCGGCGGATCCGATCCCGGCGCCAGCCCTTCGAGGCGGGTTCGGGCAGGATCAGGCGCGCTGTGCCGATGCAGGCGTACTTGTCGCGGCAGGCACCGGAGCCGAGAACGACGCGAGCCGGCGCGTGCCCGGCTTCAGCTGCAATGCCGGCCGCTCGACCAGGTGCCAGGACATAAACGCAAGCGCAGCCGTGGCCGGTAGGGCCAGTGCGAATACCTGCCACCACATCGCCCGTCCGCCGAGCGCCCAAATCACCCCCTCCTCGACCGGCCAGCCATAGATGTAAAGACCATACGACAGGTCTCCGAACCGTGCCGCCGGGATCACCGGCAAACGCGGGTTGAGCGCCAGCCACAGCGCCAGATAGCAGCCGAAGAGCGGGAACAACGGAATGAACTCGCGCAACGGCACGCTGAGGGCCAATCCCGCCAGCGCCAGCGCCGCGACCCGACCATCAAAGATGCGGGTCGCGCGCAGCTTGTAGAGGATCATGCCGACGGCAAAGAACGCGAGGAGCCAGCCCCAGCCGCCAAGAAAGCCGAGCGCCTTGTCGAATTGCAGGCAGGCAAGGCCGAGCGCCAACAATACCAGCATGACCGGCACGTTGAGCAGCCGCAGCACCCCTAAGGCCAGGACCATGAGGTACATCAAGAACTCGGCGCGCAGGGTCCACAGCGAACCATTGATCTCAAGCCCGACCGGGTTGTTGACAAACATCACGCCCGGCAGTTCATGCACGGTCTGGTCGAAAAACGTGTTGCCGATGACATAGCGATAGGGCGCCGGCTGGAGAAAAAAGGCACCGGGTTCGAGAGTTGTGACCAGCGGTGCGAGGACAAACGCCGATAGCGCGGCGGCGACAAACAGACCGGGAAAAATCCGCAACGCTCGCTTGGCGAGAAAGCGCAACGGGTCGCGGGTCTGCTCGTAACTTTGCGTGACCAGAAATCCGCTGATCGCAAAAAACACAAAGACACCACAAAGGCCGAGGATGGACTGGTTTCCGGTTAGCCTAATCAGCCATTCGTGTTTTTGGGTGCCGTCGGCAATCAGGAACGCATGCGAAAACATGACCGATGCCGCCGCGACAAGACGCAGCGCATCGAAATTATTATGCCGCGACCGGCTTGCGTCGTTGGCGGCGGTGCTCACGGGTTGAACAGGCGGGCGACGCGCTCGCGATGCCAGGTGGCGTCGCCGAATGCGACCTCGCTGGCCTTGGCGCGCTTAAAATAGAGTTGCAGATCGTGCTCCCAAGTCATGCCGATGCCGCCGTGCAATTGGATACCGGTTCCGGCGACTTTGCGCGCCATGTCGGAGGTTGCGGCCTTGGCCATCGCTACCGCCATCGGCGCTTCGTTGTCGCCCTGATCGACCGCCCAAGCGGCGTAATAAGTCAGCGATTTTGCGTTTTCGAGCGCCACCAGCATATCGGCCGCCTGATGCTTGACGCCTTGATAGCTGCCGATCGGCTTGCCAAAGGCGACGCGCAGTTTCGCGTATTCGACAGTCATGTCGAGCACCTGCTGTGCTCCACCGCACATTTCACCACACAGCGCCACGGTCGCGCACGTGATGACGCGCGACAACGACGCCCAGCCCTGATGCTTTTCACCGAGCAGCGCCGAGGCCGGCAAGGTGACATTGTCGAGCCGCACCTCGCACAATTTTCGAGTCTCGTCGATCGTCGGCTGTACTGTGACGGAGAGACCCGGAGTATCCTTCGGAACCAGGAACAGGCTGATGCCGTCCTCCATCGTGCTGCCGTCGCGGGTGCGTGCGGCGACGATCAGGATGTCGGCGAGATGGGCGTCGCCGACAAAGAGCTTGCTGCCGGATAGGGTGAATCCCGCGCCGGCTTCGCGCGCCGGCAAGGCGATCCCGGCAGCGTCCCAGCGCAATGCCGGCTCGGTCCAGGCGAGTGTGGCCTTGGTTTCGCCGGCGGCGATTCGCGGCAGCCATTCGCGCCGCTGCGCCGGCGAGCCAGCCTCGGCGATCGCGGCCCCGCCAAGCAGCACCGTCGAGAAAAACGGGCCCGGCATCACCCGCCGCCCCATCTCCTCCATCAACACGACGAGATCGACGAGACCGAGCCCGCTGCCGCCGCACTCTTCCGGATAGACGATGCCGAGCCAGCCCTGCTCGGCGAGTTGTTGCCAGAACGGATCGGTGACCGCCTCCGCGGTTGCCATCCGCTCGCGGACAAACCGGCTGTCGCATTCGGCATCAAGGAATTTGCGCGCGGTCTCGCGCAACAATTCCTGCTCCTCGCTAAACCCGATATCCATCGTGCCCCCGCCCCCTCAGCCGGTCTCAAGCGGAAGGGCGTGCGCCCTCAGGAATGAAAGGCGGTCCCAATATCCTCGTTGAAAGGCAATCTTGTCCTCTACGATCCGGAAGAAACCGCACCCGCGCAGCCCGAGCGGGTCTTTCCATTCGAGGATCGCCCATTGGTTGTCCTCAAAAATATTCTCCACAATACAGACCATCTTTGCCTGGTCGAATTCGCGGGCGAACATCTCGCGGATTGCCGCGCGGCCCTCTATCGGCTCCCGGGCGACCTGATGGTTGACCGCATCCTCGGCATAGAAGGCAGCCATTTCGTCCGGATCGCCGCGATTGAACGCCTCGACAAAGGCCAATATCACCTCCCGCGGACGCATGTCGCTCTCTCTCCAGGCCAATCCTAATTCGAGGAACGATTGTTCACCGTTGCATCGAAAATCAGCCAATCCCCCATCGGCTGGTTCGGCCACTCAACAGCGCCGAAAGTGTAACCTTCGAGGAAACTCAGGTAACCTTTACGAATGAACAGGGTGAAGCCAACCAGATCGCCTGGAGCGGCTATAACTGTTCGATAGCCTTCAGAAATTTCGGTGTTGATTTGATCAACGCAAGCAGCCTTTCCCGGGATTAGCAAGTCAACAAAAACCCCGACCCCGGTTATCCGTCGATGTTCGACGTGAGCAACCGCGAGCTGATCCAGAAACGGCGAACGAGGTCCGTATCGTTTCACAAGCATCGATCGAATTATGTGCAATTCTGCCGGCGATAATGTTTCCATTTAGTCGGACTCTTTGAGCGGGATCCATGCCGTACCAACGTGCACGGTGCCATCGATTACACGCCCGCTGACCGTAACCGAATTCCCACTGATGTCGAACACTTGCTCGTACAGCCCATTGTCATCAATGATCAGATCGCCACCGTCGAAAGCAGCGTTAACCGCATTTTCAATCGCCTGACCGGCCGTCTCCTCGCCACCGTACTGTCGAACGAGCGGTTCAAGATTATGCCTTAGTTCGCCGAAAATATGGCGGCGCCGGTTCGGATCATCCATGCCGCCCAAGCGGAGATTAGCCCTTTGGCAGACCGAGGACGCGTTCGCCGATAATATTGCGCTGGATCTCGCTGGTGCCTCCGGCAATCGTGTATTGACGAGCGCCGAGCACGCGGTGGTGCCAGCGCGCGGCATCCGGCACCGCCTCCGTCGGCGCATCGACAGTGGCGTAGGGGCCGAGCAGGGTCGACGAGAAATCGGCGATGCGCAACGCCAGTTCCGAGCCGAACAATTTGAGGATCGAGCCTTCCGGCCCCGGCGGCTCGCCGCGCAACCGCCGCGTCAGCCCGCGCAGTCGCGTGACCTGCAAGGCTTTGACATCGATCGCGAGCTGCGCCAACTGCTGGCGGATGTGGCTCTCGTTCCAGGCGGGCTCCTGCCGGCTCGGAAACTGCTTGGCGAGTTCGGCAAGGCGGGCGATCTGGGCCGCGTGATCGCGTCCGCCGGCGCCGCTGCGCTCGAACATCAACGTCGTGATCGCGACCTTCCAGCCCTCATTGAGTTCCCCGACCAGGTTTTCCTTTGGGACCACGACGTCCTCGAAAAACACCTCGTTGAAATGCCGATGCCCGTTTAACAGGACCAGCGGACGCACGGTGATGCCCGGCGTCTTCATGTCGACCAGCAGATAGCTGATCCCGTGATGCTTGGGCGCGTCCGGATCGGTGCGCACCAATAAAAAACACCAATCGGCAAAATGCGCGCCCGAGGTCCACACCTTCTGCCCGTTGACGACAAAATGGTCGCCCCGGTCGACGGCGCGGGTACGCAGGCTGGCGAGGTCGCCGCCCGCACCCGGTTCCGAAAAACCCTGGCACCAGCGCTCCTCGCCGGCGAGAATGCGCGGCAGGTGGCGCTGTTTCTGAGCCTCGGTGCCGCACTGGATCAAGGTCGGACCAAGCAGGTTGATCGCACTCGCCCCCGGCAGGATCGGTGCGCGAGCTCGGAAATACTCCTCGTCGAAAATGACCTGCTGCATGAAGCTCGCACCCCGCCCGCCATATTCCTGGGGCCAGGAAATCCCGACCCAGCCGGCCGCGTGCATCTTCTTCTGCCAAAGGATGCGCTTTTCCAGGGTCTCGCGATCGGGTGCGACGCGCTGGTCGGCGGCGTCGTCGACTTTGATTTCCTCAGGAAGATTGGCTTCGAGCCATCGCCGGAATTCGGCTCGAAAAGCGGCATGCTCGGGGTTGTCGGCAAAATCCATGGGCGCCTCCCTCGCCGGCTCTTGCTGGCGCAAGGCAGGCTAGGCCGAGACCCCCGCCGTCGCAAGCGCAGCGAAACGCCGGCGTGTCGAGGAACGCGGCGGAGACGAATGCGGCGCGGACTGCCGGCTCGGCGATTGCCGGCCTTGCCAGGCAAGAGCCGGGCCGGTTTCGCTCAGGCCTGGGCGATCGGATAATTGGCGAGGATCGCGTCGACGCGCTTGAACGCTTTGTCGGTCGCTGCCTGCGGGGTCATCCCATTGCGGATGATGTCGGCTTCCGCCTGGCCCCAGACCTGCTCGGCATTGACGACCCCAAAGCCGGGATTGAACACGTGGAATGCAGGAATCGTCGGCTTGAGCAGTCCTTCGCGGACATAGACCGGCCGGTGCGGGTCCTTGGGGTCGAGCCAGAACGGGTCGGTTTTGACCAGCTCAGGCATTGCCGGCAACCACCGGCCCAGCCCTTCTTTCAGATACGCGTCGGTAACCTTGGGCTCGATCACATATGTCAAGAATTCCTTTGCCCCGGCGACGTTCTTCGCCCCTTTCGCGATGAAGCCGCCGAGTGCTGCGATCACCGCGGGGATCGGCTTGCCGGCGTTGTCGAGCGGCAGACCTTGCGTGACCATTTGGTGGTAATAGGCTTCTTTGTCGTGATACATCGCCACTTCGGTTGAGATCGTGCCGTCGAAATCCATGACGATCCCTTTGGCGTGAAACGCGTTGTTGTCGTCCGCGTCGCTCCAGTCCAAAGCTCCCGGCGGAACATAGCCTTCCTTGTAGAAGTTGGTCATGAAGGTCAGCGACTTGATTACCGCATCCTTGACCTGCGGATCATCGAGATGCCCCTTACCATCCGGGGTCACCATGTTCTTGCCGCCGTTGGCGATCAGGAAGGCGTAAAAAAGATTGTTGCCGTCGGCCGGACCGTTGGTCGTCAGTTGCAGCCCGCATGCGTAGACGCTGCGTTGGCCTTTGGCGCGCAGCGCCTTTTGCACCGGCTTGAAGAAGTCGAAATAGGCATTCCAGGTTTTTGGCGCATCCGAAAGTTTGTAGCCCACCTCCTCGACCAGACTTCCCCAGACGTGAAACGGAATCACCGTGGTCTTGTAAGGAACCTGATAGAAGCTGCGTTCTTTCTTAACGTTATTGTAAAAGCGAGAAGCGAGTAATGCGTTCGGAAGATACAACGATTTCTGCGTGTCGACCACGTCGCTAACATCTATGATCTTGTCGTCCCACGAGTTCTGCGGCAAAATGGTTGCGTCGGCGGCATCGTAAGAGATGACGTCAGGGACATCTCCGGTCGTTAATGCGGAGATGACTTTCTGGCCAAGCGGACCAAAGGGCACAATAGTATAATTGACAGTGTTGCCGCTCTGCTTTTCGTAGTCCGCCACCATTTTCTTGAATGCCGCATCCTCTTCGGGAATGAACCCTTGTGTCCACCAGGCGGTGATCGTCGTGGCCGCGGCATTGGCGACATGCGGTCGCGCCAAGGCTCCGGCCGCCAGCAACCCCGCCGATGCGCGCAACAGCGAGCGCCTGCTTAACAACTCCATGCTGCACCTCCCTTTTTGCGCCGCCCGCCTTCGTGCTGCGGGCGAACGGCGCCAACAGGCAGTCAACCGAGTTGACCGCCGATCGTTCCCTCCATTGGCTTTGAAAGCGCTGCATTTTTCTCGTTTCCCACGGGGGCCGGCGAGCGGCGGCGCGCAGGATGGGTTAAGTGTGGGAGTATGGGAGTATGAGCTGAATCGATGCCTTGCCTCCTTCGAGGCCTCGCTTCGCGAGGCGCCTCAGGATGACGACCTTATTTAATCCAGCTTTCTTTGAATGCATCTGAGCACTAAACTGTGGGTCGCAGGTTCGAGTCCTGCCGGTGACGCCAATAATTTTAATAACAAAGGAGCTCCCCGTCGTTCCATACTTGGGCGAGATCGGTTGTCAGGGCGCCCGCTAGACCATGCTGCTCTAACCAAGGCGACCGCCCCACCTTCGCCGGCCCATTACAACGCGTCTCGCCCCGGCTTAGCGGTGTTTGAAGGTGGTGCTCCGCTCTTGACGCCGTTTGTAGCGCTTGCTATTTTATGACTGTCGTCAACTAGGAAGGAGGGTGTCGCATCGACATGCTTCCACCGGAAAAGTCCGGAGTTGCCGACCGCTTGGCAGCGGCAACCGATCGCTAAGTCCAAGATTAGCCTAGGCCTGCGAGCCTAGGCGCGAAGACAGCCTTCGCGAACCAAACCCCCGCTTGCCGCTCAAATGCGCGCGGGGGTTGTTTTTGTGCTGCCAGGCTTTTCCTTTGCCGGTGCGAGCATTAGGCTCCGCGCACCTGCACTGATACTGATAAGGAGAGCCCGGTTTTATGACCCTTGACCGCTCCGGCCCGACTTCGCGCATTTATTTCTCGCAACGGTTGCGGCTGCATTATGTCGATTGGGGCAATCCGGACGCCCCGCCATTGCTTTTGGTGCATGGCGGCCGCGACCATTGCCGCAACTGGGACTGGGTCGCAGACGCGTTGCGCCAGGATTGGCACGTGCTGGCACCCGACCTGCGCGGGCATGGCGACAGCCAATGGTCGCCCGATGGCAATTACACGATCGCGGGTTATGTCTATGACCTGGCACAGCTGATCCATCAGCAGGAACTGGCGCCGGTCACGATCATCGCCCATTCCTTGGGCGGCGTTATCGCGTTGCGTTATGCCGGCATCTACCCCGATTTCGTGCGCCGGCTCGTCGCGATCGAAGGGCTCGGCGCCTCGCCCCGCCGGATTCGCGAGCGCCGCAAGCGCGCCATTGCCGAGCGGATGCAAAGCTGGATCGATGAGCAGCGCGGCCTCTCCGGACGCCTGCCGCGCCGTTACGCCTCGATCGAGGACGCCTTTCACCGGATGCAGGAGGAGAACCAGCACCTCTCCCCGGAGCAGGCGCTGCATTTGACCCAGCATGGGGTCAATCAGAACGAAGACGGGACCTACAGCTGGAAATTTGACAATTACGTCCGCGCCGAGCCACCCTATGAGATGACACAGGCCGAAATAAAAGAATTGTGGGGCCGCATTGCCTGCCCGACATTGCTCATATATGGCAAGGAAAGCTGGGCCTCGAACCCGCTCGATGACGGCCGGATCAGCTATTTCAACAACGCCCGCGTCATCACCTTCGACAACGCCGGTCACTGGGTCCATCATGATCGTCTTGACGCCTTTCTCGACCTCGTCCGCGATTTCTTGTAAGGCCGATCACCGAGGGCCGCTAGCGAGCCGCGGTCACGACCCCGAACCGAATATCGGGAACAGCACCCGGTCGCCGGGCTTGATCCCAAGGCGCGCGGCGGTGCCACCGTTCAGCTCGATGACGGCGCGGACCGGGGAAGCGGCGGCGATGATCGCGTCCGATTGCGGCACCGCCCGCTCGTGGATATTGACGATGCGACCGTTCGCGTCGACGAATAACATGTCGAGCGGGATTAGCGTATTGCGCATCCACATCGTTGCCATGGTCGGCTGCTTGAAGTCGAACAGCATTCCGGCATCCGGCGCCAGCTCTCGCCGGAACATCAGGCCTTGCTCCATTTGCGCTGGCGTTTCGGCAAGTTCGATATGGAAGCGCTGAGGGCCCTTGGCAGTGACGATTGTCAGCTCCGCGGTCGCATAGTTCTGGGATTGCGGCTGGGCGTCGCCGGCCGCTGCAGGCAGCGTGACGGCGAGCAGAACCCCAAGCAATAGGATGGTGCTTCGGGTGAAGACGAGAGCCAATTGGAAACTTCCTTTGAAGGATTACGGTAATCTAAACAGGGCCGGATAGGTTGCACAGGTCCTTGCCGGCATTTGATGGAAGCAGGGCCGAGGTGTGTTTTGCGATCGCCGGTCGATCACGCACGAGACTAGCCTCACCGTATTTGCCGTGACATCTCTGGTAGGCTCGTCAGTTTTTCTTCTTGCCAAACGACTTACAACTCCCTGCGGCTTCGTGGCTTTTGATTTCTTGCCGGCTAATAGCCAAAGTCTTGGAAGCTCTGCGGTGCCGGGCTCACGACGATGTTGCCTTGCGGTTCGACTTCAAGGACAGCGAGAGCGCGTTGTACGAGGCCATCGGGCAGAAAGCGGAAAAGCCCGTCGACCCCGCTGAACCCGTTCGGGTTCTGGATAGCGTCGCGCGAGAAGGGCGGACCGCTCTTGCCGCTTGCCAAGGCGGCGGCGAGTGCGGCGGCATCGTAGCCGAGCGAGGCCAGCCGCGGCGGCTCGCCACCATAGGTCGCCTGGAAGCGTCGCTCGAAATCCTCCCGGGCATCGGGCGGCGAAGCGGCAAACCAGCCGCCATCGAGCGTCGGGTCGGTGCCGATGTCGGGCACGTCCCACAACCCGCTGCCGAGTAATCGCGTCGCCTTGCTGTCGAGCCCGGCAGAGGCGAGCTTGCGCGCGACTTGCTTGAGCTGGTCGCCACCTTCCGGCAACAGCAATGCATCAAAACTCGGCACTGCGGGCGGCGGCGCAGCCGCTGCCGGGATGTCGCCGGCCGCTGCAGCGGCCGGTTGTGCGCTCCCACTCGGCAACAACACCGCGATTGCCGTCGACAGGTCGCTCAAGCTTGGGTCGAAGAATGCAACCTTGGTGACTGTAGCGGCCATCGAGGCAGCGCTTTCGCGCAGCGCGTCGGCCATCAGATGTCCGTAAGGGGTGTTTGGCGCCAGCGCCGCGAAACGGGCGATCCCGCGTTGCCGGGCATAGCCCACCACGCGGACGACCTCCTGCCGCGGTAAAAAGCCAATCAAATAAGTGCCGTCGCCGGCAAGTTCGGTGACTGTCGAAAAGGCGATGACATTGACTTGAGCATCGCGGGCGAGCGGCTTGACCGCCTCGACTTCGGTCGCCAGCAGCGGCCCGAGTATCAACTTGACCCCGGCATCGAGAGCTGAGTGCGCGGCCTCGCTGGCACCTGCGGGCGTGCCCTTGGTGTCGCGCGGCAATAGTGTCAGCTGATCGTTGCCGGTCTCGAACAGCGCCATCTGAGCCGCGTCAAGGATTGCTTTGCCAAGCCCGGCATTCGGTCCCGACAACGGCACCAAAAGCGCGATCTTGGCCGGGCCGGATGAGGCAGTCGCTGGTGGCGCGGGGGGTTGCGGCGCTGGTGACGGCGGACCATAGGGCGGCTGTGGGCCCCAGGGTGGTTGCGGCGGCGCCAGCGGGGCCGTTACCATCGGCTCGGGCATGCAGGCAGCGAGTACTGCAAGCGTGGCAAGGGCGGCGAAGAGTGAGGCGAGGCGAGGGAGACAACAACTCGGCACAAGCGACCTCGGGCGGGAAGGATAAGTGGCGCGAGCCTAATGGCGCTCCTGACCAGAGTAAACCCGAGTGGGACCTGCCACCGCCGGCACGCGCCCTGCCGGCGCCCGGCCTGCATCTCGTGGCCACACCGATCGGCAATCTTGCCGATATCACTCTGCGGGCATTGGCGGTGCTGCGCGGGGCCGATCATATCTTTTGCGAGGACACGCGCGTAACCCGCAAGCTGCTCGCCCGTTACGGGATCAAGGCACGGCTCGAGCCCTATCACGACCACAATGCCGAGGCGACGCGGCCGACAATTCTTGCCGCCTTGCGGCGCGGCGAACGCGTAGCATTGGTCAGCGACGCCGGGACGCCGCTGATTTCCGATCCCGGCTACAAATTGGTGCGCGCGGCGCTCGCCGAGCAGCTGCCGGTGACCGCTGCACCTGGCCCGTCGGCGGTATTGACTGCGTTGATCCTGTCCGGATTGCCGCCGAACCCGTTTCTGTTCGCCGGCTTTTTGCCACGTCAGCAGGGGGAGCGGCGGAAGGCACTCGCCGGCTGGGCGGCGCTCGAGGCGACGCTGATTTTTTATGAAGCGCCGCCCCGGCTCGCCGCCGCCTTTGCCGATATGGTCGAAATCCTCGGGCCCCGGCCGGCTGCTGTCGCCCGCGAGCTGACCAAGTTGCACGAGGAGGTGCGGCGCGGCGCGCTGTCCGAGCTTGCGGAACATTACCGTGCCGAGGGCCCGCCGCGCGGCGAAATCGTCGTCGTCGTCGGCCCGCCGGAGCCGGGGCCGGCGCTCGCGGAAGACGAGATCGACCATCGCTTGCGCGAGGCGGTCGCGGAGATTGGGGTACGCGACGCCGCGGCCAAACTCGCTGCCGAAACAGGGTTACCGCGCCAAGCGCTTTACCGCCGTGCATTGGCGATCCGTGCGGGAGAATGATGAACAGAACGCGTCGGCACGTCACCGCCCGCCGACAACGCGCCGAGCGCCGCGGGCGGCTCGCAGAATGGCTGTGTCTGTGGCATTTGCGGCTGCACGGCTGGCACATTGTCGCGCGCGGCTGGCGCTGTCCGGCCGGCGAAATCGACATCGTCGCGCGGCGCGGCAAGGTCTTGGCAATTATCGAGGTCAAATCGCGCGCCGAGGTCACGGTGGCGGCCAACGCGTGACGCCGCGGCAGCGTCGACGCATCAGCCGCGCCGCCGAAGCGTTGATCATCTCGCGTCCCGATCTTGGCCGCCTCGATATCCGATTCGATCTGATGCTGGTAGCACCACGGCGTCTGCCGCGGCATTGGCGCGACGCCTGGCGTCCTGACCGATAGCGCCGAGGCCGCCGCGCAACTCGCCAGCCCGCCCACAACTGCTTGTTACAGCATGGGAATCCGACGGTCACATGCTGTGCCAATGGCCCCGTCCTGATCGCCGCGGCGCTGTCCAAAAAGATCACACGTCCGGCGATTGGAAACAGCTGCGAGCTAGCGGAATTTGGTGGCGGCATCTTCGCATGTGGGGGTGAGCGGTGTCGATTTTGCGCAGTCAGCGTATGGATTTTGCTGGGTTTAGGTCTAACCGCGGAACTCACGGGTTGTCCGCTGGCAATTGTCGGTGGGATCGCCGCGGCCGGCGGGGCCGGATATACCGCCAATCAGGAACGCGATGTCCAGGGCACGGTCAGTGACTTCACGATCAAGACGAATATCCAGAACGCGTGGATGAAAACGGACCTCAATCTCTCGCCGACGATCGACGTGACGGTCTATCAAGGCCGAGTGCTGTTGACCGGCACCACGGCGAACCCGGCGCGCAAGATGGAAGCCGCCGAGATCGCCAGACGCATCCCGGGGGTCCGCGTCGTCTATAACGAGATCGAAGTCGCGCCCTATGAAGGGGTGTGGAATTCGACAAAAGACGCATGGATTAGCTCCGAGGTGCATTCCCGTCTGGTGTTCAGCAATGTTCGATCGGTCAATTACGAGATCGAGACGGCCAACCGCTCGGTTTATTTGATCGGCTCGGCGCGCACCCAGGCCGAGCTCGATCACGCGACCGATCTCGCGCGCCGTGTTCCGGGTGTGAAGCGCGTCGTCTCTTATGTCGAAGTCCGCCCGGGTGCGCCGCCCGGTACGCAGGTGGCGGGTCCAGTTGTCGCAGCTCCGCCGCCATCCTATTCGGCCGGCCCGCCAAGTCCGCCGCCGGAAGCGCCGCCGGTTGCGGCTCCGACCGCGCCGGTCGAAGTCCAGAAGCTGTAAACCCCCGCCGCCCGCCGCCGGCCTAGCCGCGGGTAAAGGCCGGCATCACATCGCGAGCGAACCAGCGCAGCTGCTCCTTGAACTCTTCGGGCGGCAGGCCCTCGGCCCAATGGATCATGAAATCCTCGAGACCGGGATATTTCGCTTCGATCGATTTGATGCCGTCGATGACCTCGGCCGGTGGGCCGCAAAACCACGCCTTTTGTGCCACGCCATCGGCGAGTGACGGCACCCGCGACGGCGCCCCGGGTATGCCCCAGGTGCGGCCTTGTTCGTCGGCATAACGAACAAAGCCAAACGGTGCGAACCATTTATAGCGCTCGTCATGCGACGGCTCGACCCGGCGCATCGCTTCTTCGCGGCTGCCGGCAAGGTAAAGTCCCGCCCCCCAGATCATGTACTGCCCAAGTGCTGTATCGCGGCCATGCCGGTGGCAAGCATCGTGAAAGGCGCGGATCACATCGTCGAGGATCTTCTCGCCGTTCAAGGTCACCATCGCTTTGAGACCATATTTCGCCATCATGTCGATGGTGCGGCCGCTGGCGATCGGCATCCAGATCTCGACCGGCAGATGCTTTGGCCGCGGCACCATCGTGATGTCTTCGAGCTGATAGCCTCGGTATGGCACCGGTGGCGGGCATTCGTAGAATTTGCCTTTGTGGCGGAACGATTCTTCGTTGAAGCACTTCAGCATCAGCTGCAGCCCTTCCTCGAAGATCTCGCGATTGGCGTCGGTATCGAGCAAGGGGGCGCCAAAGGTTTCGACCTCGCGGGTGTGATAGCCGCGGCCGACGCCCATGATCACGCGGCCATCGGTGACGATGTCGGCCATCGCATAATCTTCAGCGAGCCGGATCGGATGCCACATCGGCAAGATATTAAAGGCGCAGCCGAATTTCAGCCGCTTCGTCTGGGTCGCGAGCCACAACCCGAGCTGAATCAAATTCGGCAGGCATTCATAGCCTTCGCGCTGAAAGTGGTGCTCGGCAGTCCAAAACGCGTAATACCCTTCCTCGTCCATGACCCGCGCCACATCGCGCGCGGTCGCAAAGACCTCCGACAGGCGCTCGTTCGAATAGCGCCGGTCATTCGCTGGCGTGCCGTTGAGCCCGATATTGTCGAGCGCGATTTGCCCGACGTAAAGCGCGTGAAACCGCTTGATCATGATATCGTCGAACCTCCGTCCCGGGGGCCTGATATGGGCAACATATCACGCGACCTTCGTCGCGGCGAAGCGGCGGAGCTTGACGGTTTTCGCGGCCCTCTTTCCCGACGCCATTTCGGCGGCCGCCTGTTCCACCTGTTTTATCAGGTCGAGATCAGGCGACTTGCCTTTCGCAATATGCCGAAGCGTGGTTTCGCTGCCCAGCAAAGCGGCTTGCTGGCCGCAAGGTCCCACGTCCTCAGCCCTTACTAAGCCTGTCTTTGGTGCTCTTGTTAGCAAATCTGCAGCGAGATGTTCCTTCCTCGTGCCACTCCATCGACCCCGAATAACCGACCGGCGTCACAGTAAGACGCGAACATGGCAAATTGATAGTTGGTCGGAGCCCCATTGTGCGGGCGCAACCCCATCCCGGACGGCGATGCCAACCCCTGACCCACTATTCGCGTCCGCTCGGACATACTCGTCCAAGTTATTTTGACAATTGTTAGCTTGCTTGCCGCCACTCGCGAAGCGGCCAACCGGGTCGCGACTAGCGGCGACCGTGAATCAATGCTCCAGCGAGATAGCCCACAGCCACGCCCGCCAGCGCCATGATCACGGGCTGTTCCTGGAACTGACGGGACATGCTTTGCGCGGCATCTCGCCCCAGGTCCAGCAGACGATCCATTGTGCTGCTTGCCTGAGATTGGACGTCTGTCCCGCCGAGTTGAACCCTGTCGCTGCCTGCATTCGCGTAGGCATCACCGACCCGTTCGCCCATCAACTCGGCAGATTTTTCGGCGACACTCGCCTGAGGTGCCGGCGCTGGCGCCAGTTTCCGAGCGGCTTCCTCCTGCGAGATTTCCGGATGCCGCACGGCGTCCGGTGGATCACTGCCTAGCCTCTCGCCAACCGCCTCCGCGGCAATCCTGTCGGGTTGCTGCTTTTCGTCCATAAGCCATCTCCGGTCGATCGCCCGATCAATCAAACACTCGATCGAGCCCGCAAATTCCACGCTGCGGATACCCTGCGTAGGGCGTGTGTGGACGGCCCCTTGGGTGCAAGGGGTCAGACAAGGGAATTTTGCTGCGGTGCGGTTGCGGTCGTGTGTCCGGCCTGTTTGTCGCGGCAGCTGCCGCTGGCCCAGATGGGTTCCGCGATCCACTCCCAAACGGAAGAGCGACCTTGCTGGCCGCCACCCTACACGGGTTTTGTGGATCGTCGGACCGACCGATCAGCATCTTTTCCCTCGAGCCCTGCACCCGCGGCAGACAAGCGATCAGGCCGTCGCCGGCGCTGGCCGGTAGGCCTCCCCGCTTGTCATCATGGCCCACACGATGCGGGCCATTTTGTTGGCCCAAGCCACGGCGGCGAGCTTGCGCGGCTTGCGGCCCAGCAGGTTCAGCAGCCATGGCGAGGCGGCTGGCCGACCCGGCCTGGCATGCTGGATGACCGCCGTCGCGCCCAGCACCAGCAGCTGCCGCAGCCGCTCGTTGCCGGCCCGGCTGATGCCGCCCAGGCGCTGCTTGCCGGCGGTCGAGCACTCCCGCGGCACCAGCCCGAGCCAGGCGCTGAAATGGCGCGCCGAGGCAAACTGCGTCGGGTCGACCCGCAGCGTAAAACTCAGCGCCGCGATCGGCCCGATCCCCGGGATCGCGGCCAGCCGCCGACTCACCGGGTTGGCCCTGTGCTGCTGCATCAGCGTGGTATCGATCGCCCGCAGCCGCGTCTCGATGCGCTCGGCTTCGCGGCCGAGCAGCGCGATCGCCTGCTTCGCCGCCGCCGGCACCGCCGCCTCATCGGCCGCGGCGATCTCGGTCTGCAGCTCGGCCAGGCCCTTCCCGCCGAGCGGTGCCACGACCCCCATCTCGGCGGCATGGCCGCGCATCGCATTGACGAGCTGGGTGCGCTGCCGCACCAGCAGCTCGCGAACCGACAACAGCATGGCCGCGGCCTGCTGCGCGGCCGACTTGACCGGCACGCTGCCGATCGACGGCTGGGTGGCGGCCACGCTGATCGCCTCGGCATCGTTGCGGTCGTTCTTGCCGCGCTTGACAAACGGTTTGACATATTGCGGCGGGATCAGCCGCACGCGGTGGCCCAGCGCCAGCAGGGTACGGCCCCAGTGATGCGACCCGCCGCACGCTTCCAGCACCACCTCGACCGGCGGCAGCCGTTCAAAGAACCTCAGCAGCTCACGCCGCCGCAGATTGCGCCGCAATACCGCTCGGCCGCTGGCGTCAACCCCATGCAGCGTAAACACCGACTTGGACGTATCGATGGCAATGCGCGTAGTCTCGGTCATGGACGGTCTCCAGTTCGGATTTTCGACGACCGAACTTTGGCACCAGATGCCGCGGGGCCGTCCACCCCAACGGAACAGCGCAGCGCATTACATATTACGCCTCCTTGCCCGTAATCGCGTGTCGGCAATTTCCGCCGTTTCGGCGCCACCACCCTCCGCGAGGGAAGGGGCTGTGGCGAGGGGCAATTTTCAGCCGCGGCCTCTCGGCTATTTGCCGCCGAGAGAGAAGGCGTAGAACTTGTTGTTGCCGACGAACCCTGGGAGCGGGAAGTGGGAATAGCCGGAGCCCCAGTAGACAACTCCGTTGACGACGACCGCGCCGGCATTGACCGACCCGCCGGATGGGTAGCTCCATAGCACTTTGCCGGTCTTCGCATCTAAGGCGAACATATTCGGGGTGTTGGCGCTTGCTGCCCCCAGAGAGGGCGCGTACACGACGCCGTTTGCGACGGTCATCGGGCCAATGTCGATGGCGCCGTTCGGATCGGGTGTTTGCCACAGGATCGTGCCGGTGGCCGGATCGAGAGCGCTCCACGAACCCGCAGTGCCGGCTGAATATGGGGTATTACCATTATTTGCGATCGCGACGTAGATCCGGCGGCCGTCGGTCGCAGAGCCCCACTCGATACCGCCCAGCGACCCGCCAGGTCCAACCTGCGTGCCCCACAGGAAGTCACCCGTATCGGGATCGAAAGCCGAATACATGCCGCTCTTCTGTCCGGCACCAAGGATGTCCCGGTTTCCATACGTCCCTGGCAATCGGGCGGAAAACTCGTTTGGCATAGAACCGAAATCGTAATCCGACCCGGTCGGGATCGGACAATTCTGCCCCACTGGAGATGAGACGCAGGCGAGATTCCAATCGTCGCCGTCCGACAGCCGCTGCGACCATTTGATCTTCCCGGTTCTCATATCCAACGCGACCACCGAATCGATATGGTCGTCCGGCGACAGGCAGAATTTCGGCGTGCCGCCCGCCAAAATACAGTTAACATAGGCCGGGTCTGTTGGGGTGCTGAAGTTGTTGCCGGTGCCGATAAAGACGGTCTGCCGTCGGGCGTCGATGACCGGGTTGCTGCCCCAGACACTGACGCCGGTATACCCCGGCGGAGCCATATAAGTCTGCCATAAAATGGCACCGGTTCGCGCGTTGACTGCGACCGCGCTACCGCGAAACGAGCAGCAGTGATAGCTGGGATTCGCGGCCAACACCGTTTCTTCCAACACCCCGCTTACACCCATGTACACGACACTCCCGCGAACTGCTGGCAACTCCGTCAAGACCGCCCCCGAATTGGTGTCGAGCTGTGTCATCCAGCGGAGATTACCGGTTTTCGCATCGATCGCGAGGAGATAGGCGCCTGCCTGCGTGCCGATATAGACCGTGTCGCCTTGAACCGCCGGGCTCGTGCGCGAGAAGCTGCCGGTGGGCAAGCCGTAGTCCGATAGTTGGTGCTGCCATATGATGGCGCCGGTATCGGCGTCGAGCGCCCACAGATTCCCTCCCCAGTCCGGGAAGTAGACGACCCCATCGACGACGGCCGCGCGGGCTGATACATCGCCGCCGGTGGTGGCGACCCACTTCGGAGCGAGCGTCGCGATATTCGAGGTCGAGATTTTTCTTTCCGTGTCGTTGCTCGCGGTGTTCTGGTAATTTTGGCCGAACATCGGCCATTCTGAGCCAAAATCACCACTCTGTGCAAATGCCATACTGGATGAGATACAAAGCGCGGCCCAAAACAACCCACGAATTCTTTGCTTTATTGCAAGCATCTTTTCCTCCCTGTTCTCAGCAGCGCGACTATTTTTGGATTGTCGTCACATCCTTGTGATCTCCGGAATACGAAGGGCGCCGGCGACCGCATCTCTGCAGGATAATTCTAGAGCGGTTTTTCGGTCAGTTGCCTCTGATCCAGAATAGATCCAGAAAAATCAATAGATTGACCATGGCCCTTCTGTCAGACTGAATCTAAAACCGCTCTATCGCCCGGCAAATTTGGTTAATAAACCATTTGCCAGATCGCCTTGGCGATAATGATTTTGCCAATAAATGGCCAAATTTTCCCCCAACGCGGGTCTCGCCTGCGAGATACGCGATTTACGATCCTATAGTTAACGACTCGGGAAGTCGCGTTTTATTCCGCGGGCGGTGAAGTTCGTTGAGAAACAGCATGTATGGGCTGCTCTCGGAAACGATGGCCGTCTGACCCGGCCGCAAGGACGCGTGCGGCTGGTCGGTGGTTCGCCGGATAAGCGGGTTTGTGCTTTTCGACCCGCCGCCCTTTTTGCACGATCGCTAAATTTCAGCTGAGAGTCGGCTACAGCACCCCTCGCTGGCTGGAACCACCGCCGTCGATCGTGAGGATCACGCCGCTCGCCCTAGTACTACAGCTGGGGTTCATCCTCAGGTTTCCATACTGCAAAGATAGAAAGCTTTTGGTCGAGGACCCAGGTGTTCCGAGCGAAGTTGACGGCACGCGGTGGATCAGTGAAGTTGAAAAACTTTGGCTCCGATGATCGCAATGTGTGCGGAGCGGCTCGATCTATTCGGAACTCCGGCTGTAGTACTAGAGCGTCTACGCTCGTCAGTGATCGCCGGCCCAGGGGCCGACGCCGAATAAGACACAGAGTCCCAAAGCGGCGGACCCGGCCTAAATCCGAACATCGTGGGCCCCGAATCTGGTAGTCGAGCTGGACGATGCGGCCCGCCGCCATCAAGGGATGCCACCATTAAGGGGTAGACGAGCCGTTTGCGGAGATGGCGCCAAACAGCCCGGCCGTCTCGCTGTTGATCCCGTCGGCAAAGTAGAGGGTACCGGGATCGCCGTTGCTGCCGCCGACGCCGAACCCGATCGCCCACAGACCACCTGGGGGGATGCCGCCGATGTCGATCGGGATCGTCCCGACAAACCTCCCGTTCCTCGGGTTGAAAGCATTGATCTCGCTATTGAGATAGCTGAAGTTGCTGACCAGCAAATCAAAGCTGAACCGCCCAAAGCCGGGTGGTGCGAAAGCCATCCCCCAGGGTGCCGCGAGACGGCTGCCCGCGATCAGTTGCTTGATGAAGTTGCCGTCTTCATCGAAAATTGCGATCGCCCCGGCACCCAATGGGGCGCTGATCTGGTTGGCGCGTCCGGCGGGTGCATAGGCCACGTACACGAACCCGCTGATGTCCTGCACGTTGAACGGGACGAGCCCGGCGGGCAGCGCGGGGTCGACGAATGCGCCGGAGGCGAGGCTAACCGGGGCGAAGGTGCTGTCGAAGACGTCGACACTGCCGCTTCCCGCGTCGTTGGCGGCATAAAGCATTGTCTGTGCACCGTTGATCGCCAACCCAGTGTATGTGGCCCCGGCAGTCGTGACCTGGATAAAGGCCGTCGTCCCGGTGTCCCAGGCCGAAATGGTGCCGTTCAAATTGGCGAAGATGAAGTGCGCGTAACCCCCGTCTCCGCCATTTCCCACCAGGAAGGACGACGTATTGGTATTGTTGACCTGACCGGTCGGTCCTTGTGCTCCCGCGGCCGTTGTCGAGATCGCGACGAAACCGGCAGGCGGGTTTATGTTCGTTTTGGTGACGGTCGTCTTGTCGGTGACGGCATAGAGAGTGGTGGTGCTGGTCTCCTGGTTCGAGACCCAGAACGGACTCGTGGTGCTGTGCGCAACGCCCCAGGGGTTGACGAGCTGGGGATCGGTGATCGTGGCCAGCCCCGGGACGCTCGAGACCAGATTGGTCTGAACAAAGCGCGCGTCCTGGGCTCGCACCACACCAGCGCACAGAGCGCCAACGGCGATCCACGTCACCAGAAAAGTCTTTGAAAACAAATTCCTCATGTCCCGGATCCTCCCTCGCAAGATCAGTGGGATAGCTCGCCGTTTTTTGTGTCAATTTATTTTTAATTTTGTGCGAATTTATTTTTAATCCAATCGATCGGCTCGGCAACAGTTTTCTCTCAACCTGTCCGTCTGCTCCTTTGTCGAGGGCTCGCGCCGAAACCGCGGTCGTGGCCCTCGCCGCAATGGTGTTCAACAGCAAGCGTGGCCGGAAAGCCTTTAGCACCCCCGCGAACGCAGGCCGGGAATGGAATCTTGTTGACCCAAAGCGCCGAGCCCACTCAGCGCATTGACGTTGTTCAAACCATCCGACCGCGTACGACTTCCATTGATAACCATCGCCGCACCCGATGCGCATAGTCCGCATACATTTGGCGAACTGCCGCCGCATTTTCTCTTCCTCGACAGGGACGAAGAGAAGATCGAGCAGCAAAAACAACGCGATCGGCACAACGAAGAACGGCAAGGTGCCGACATAAAACGCGATGCCCATTGCCGCGATGTCCATCCGTCGTGAGGACGGTGACGGTCGCAGCGGCATAATCTGCGCGGCTGGCTGCTGCGATCCGCCCATCGCGCGCCGAACCAAAAAAGCGCCGAGCGCAAGCGGGGTCGCCAGTCGCTCTGTGTAGTTCTCGATATACCAGACGTTGCGGAGCAAGACGTAAGGAATGCCGGAGCCGGGGAGCAGCTCTTCGGTCGCCTTGTGCGCGGCGGCGATCGGCAAGGTGCTGGAAGTCGGCACGCAGCACGCTAGTCCACGGCCCGAGGATCAGCCGGTTGGGCGCCCGCCCGCGACCCGATATCCCACGGTAGTTTTCGACCGCCGTACGGGCATAGGGATCATACCAGCCCGAAAGATGGGTCCCCGGCACATTGGCGTATTTATCCCAATAGCCTTCGGAGCCTTCGGCATAAATTCCAGGCTGCTTCCAGAAATCATTAAAGACGCCGTGCGACCATTGCTCGAACAGATAGTCTTCGTAGTCGGGCGCGGCGCTCAGTGGCGAATGGCCCTTGCGTCACGGCATGCGGGCGAACCACGCCTTGATGTCCTGTGCGGCGAGAGCCGCCTTGATCCGTGGGTCCTTGGCGTCCGCCAGCGCATTGTTGTAGGCCCAGGTCGCCTGCTTCAGATCAAATGCCCCGTCGTGGCGGATGCCGCTGCGAAAGGCGTTCGAGAAGCCGCCGCAATCGAGAAACTGTGAGGCCAATCCCGGCGGATCGAGGCAGCCGAGTGCCGCCTGGGTGTGCGCCGCATAGGACAGGCCAAAGGTTCCGATGCGGCCATTACACCAGGGCTGGCGCACGAGCCAGGCGAGCGTGTCGTAGCCGTCCTCGGCCTCGCTCAAGATATTTCGTAAAACGGCCGCCCGATTTATAGCGCCCGCGGCAATCCTGGTGGACGACGGCATAACCGTGCTGCACGAAGTAGGCCGCGACCTCGGCGCGCGAGCGCGGCGTAGCGATCGCCGCGCTCCGCTCCGACCGGCTTGGCGCCGATTTATCGTACGGGGTGCGTTCGAGCAGCACCGGAAAGGGTGCCCCGCGCGGCGGGCGAAGACATCGGTCGCGAGCCCAACACCGTCGCGCGCGATCACCATCAAGTCGCGCTCGACCACCATGCCCTGGGCCGTTTCACCCGTCATCGCCTATTTCCTCTATCTTCCTTGCCGCTGCGCTCGGCTCGCGCTTGCCTCCCGCGGGCATTTTCGCTATCACCTCGACCTCGTTCCACCGAGGTCAGGGCGCGTAGCTCAGCGGGAGAGCACTACGTTGACATCGTAGGGGTCACTGGTTCAATCCCAGTCGCGCCCACCATTTTTTCAAGGCGTTAGAAGGCTAGGGTCGGCACCTCATCATGAGTTGGGTATCCCCAAGGTATCTTTGCGCCGAGCTGATCGCAGGCCCGAAATCGCCCATCTCGAATTGGGAAACCTAGCCAGCCACTTAGAGCCTGCCTAAAACTGTCACGCCTGTAGCATGCGCTCGAGGGGCATGCCGGTCATGAGCAGCGAGGCGAGGATGGTCATGTGGCGCGCGGTCTCGTTGCTCATCGCGTCATCGCCGCGCAGACGGCGGTAGCGCTGCAGGCCCCCGAAGGTCTGCTCGATCTTCCAGCGCCGCGGCTCGACGACAAAGCCGCGACGGCCGGCGGTGCCGACGCGCTCGCGGACAATGCCGTGGCGGGCGCGGAGCGCGCCGCAGCGTCGGGCAGCAAAGCCGAGGTCCATCCGGCGCGGGGCAGCGAGGAGTGGGCCGCACGGTCCGGCGCGAGGGCGGCGCGCGCGGCGCGGTCCTGTCTATCGGCCGGCACCACCCGCAACCCGAGCGGGTCGCCCCCGACCTCGACCATCAGCACGCGCTTGCGGCCGTTAACCTTTTTGTTCGCGTCATCCCCTCTGGGCCCGCGTTGCGGGCCGGTCTTGACGCTCTGGGTGGCAATGATCGCCGCGGTCGGCCGCCGCTTGCGGCCCGCGGCGCGACGCCGGCCGGCGACCAGGACGGCCAGGGCCCGTCCAGCACCACGCGCTGTCGCCAGCGCGCGAACCGGCTCCACACGCTCTGGTGCGGCGGCAGGCCGGGGCCTACCGGCACCGGTCCTCGGCCGTCCACGCCATCTCTCGCTCCCTTTGTCGGATCGCGACAGAGCGGTCCGCGCCGCCGTTACAGCCAGTCAGAACGCGAGCCAAAACAGCAGTTTAGGTTCGGGCAGGCTCTAAGGCGGGCATTGCTGATTGATTGGAGGGATGCCAACCCCCGCGGATCTCGATGCCCTTTCGAATGCCGAGCTGAAGGCTCTGGTGATCACGTTGCTGGGCGAGGTCGCGGAAGTGAAGCGGGTCGTGGCGGAGCAGCGCGCGGAAATCGCGCGGCTGAAGGGTCTGAAAGGTCGCCCCGAGATCAAGCCGGGCGGCGTGGAGCAGGCGACCACCCCGAAGCCCGGGGGCCGACGCGGCAAACGGCGCGGGCGCAGCAAGCTAATGCCACGGGTCGGCATCGAGGACCGGGTCGTCAAGCTGGCGGCGGTGCCGGCGGGCGCGCGGTTCAAGGGTTATAGCAGCGATCTCGTGCAGGACCTGGTGCTGCACGCCCGGGTGATCCGCGACCGGCGCGAGCGGTGGCTGATGCCGGACGGCCGGATGCTGGTGGCGCCGCGGCCGGCGAGCGTTGTCGACCATTCTAGTCCGGAATTGCGCCGTTTCGTATTGCTGCAGCACCACCAAGGCCAAGTCACGGTCGAGCGGCTGGTCGCTCAACTGCGCGCCATCGGCCTCAGCATCTCCAAGCGGCAGGTGATGCGGTTGCTCAATGCCGGGCAGGACGGGTTCCTGGCCGAGAACCGGGAGGTGTTGCGGGCCGGGTTGCAGACGGCCGCTTGGATCACAGTGGACGATACCGGCGCCCGCCACGCCGGCCAGAACGGCGTCTGCACGCAGATCGGCAACGACACTTTCGCCTGGTTCGGCACCCCCGCCGACAAGAACCGCGCGAACGTTCTCGAGCTGCGGCGCGCCGGCCATACCGATTATGTCGTCAACGATGCCGCGCTGGCCTATATGCGCCGGCGGGCGCTCGCCGGGTCGGTGATCGCCCGCCGCGCCGAGCCTGCCGACAACCGGTTCAGCGATGCCGCAACGTGGCAGGCGCATCTCGAACGGCTCGGGATTACGGCGCTGCGCGTCACCCCGGACCCGACCCAGATCGCCACCGCGGGGGCGCTGTGGGGCAGCATCCAGGCGCACGGCTTTGTCCGCGATGCGGTGATCGTCAGCGACGGCGCCGGCCAGTTTGCCGTCGGTGAGCATGCGCTGTGCTGGGTGCCTGCCGAACGGCTGGTGCATGAGCTCGACACCTTCACCGACCGGTACCGCGCCGCGCCGGAGCGCCTGCGAGCGCTGATCTGGTGGCTCCATGCCGACCTCAAGGCATACCGCCGCAGCCCCACCGCCCGTCGACGCGGCGAATTGCGCGCCCGCTGCGATCGCATCTTCCGCCGGCGCACCGGCTTTGCCACGCTCGACCGCCTCTTGGAACGGCTGCACGCCAACAAATCCGAACGGCTCAAGGTCCTCGATCGGCCGGACATCCCGCTGAACACCAACGGCTCCGAGCGACATCCGCGCTCACGTCATCAAGCGCAAGATCAGCGGCGGAACGCGCAGCGATGCCGGTCGCCAGCACCAATCTGTCGGTACTCAAGGCCCAGGCCGCAGCACTCTCATTGCATCCCTGGCCCAATACGCCGGAGGAGTGGCTGCAGCTCGAA
Source organism: uncultured Alphaproteobacteria bacterium (assembly GCA_963846635.1). Taxonomy (GTDB): domain Bacteria; phylum Pseudomonadota; class Alphaproteobacteria; order ATCC43930; family CGMCC-115725; genus AP-15. The sequence goes on from CAWJXM010000056.1 coordinate 166,242, forward strand.
GCCTGCCTCTCCTGATCGAGGAGCGCCGCCGCAACCCGCGAAGAGCCCCGCAGCGGCAATAGCCGCCTTGACCCCTACCAGCAGACGTTGGTGGGGATCGTTGTGTCAGAGCATTCCGCTCCGATGGAGCTTCTTTAATGAAAACCCATTGCATCGCTGCCAAAGAGCAAGCAGCCTGACGCTTCCACCCTCCAGATCAGCCGGTCTGGAGGTCGAGCCGCCAGAGATCATCAAATACCCCGTTTGGCTGCGTGCCCGGCGGGGTTTTTGCGTTTTGAGCGCGAGTTTCCCGTGGCGGGCGCTCCTCCGGCAAAAGAGAGCGCAGGAGACTGCGGAGTAGCGGATGTTCAAAGCATACCGCACGGCTCAGTCCGATCCTAAGGCATCGTCGACTCCTGGCGGAAAGATCGACCGGTTATGCCCCTAAGCCGAACTTGGTGGAAGGTTCGACCAGAGGAGCAGCACTGTGGAAAGACGCGGATCAGCCAGCGCTCAGACACGGTCTTCATCACGTCAGCCGGGCAGGTCGGGAAACAGCGCCTGCGCCATTTGTGTCGCGAACTCTTTAAACAGCCGGCACGGCTTCGAGAGATGCCGATTTCCGAGATGCACGAGCGACAGATCGAATGGCGGGAACCGCCAGTCGGGCATAACCTCGACAAGACGACCTGTGCGGACGAGTTCCGGTTGGACCACCGGTGGCAGTTCACCGATGCCGCGGCCCGCAAGCAATGCGGGAGTGAGACCGGCGAAATCATTCATGGCGAGGTAAGGGCGAAAGGTAATGGTTTCCTTGGCCCCGCCGTCCTTGTTCACAAAGCTCCAACTTGCCGCTGGCTCGCGGCGCCAGAACGCGAGCAGCGGATGGTCGAGCAGGTCCTTGGGCGCTTCCGGCGGCCGGCAGCTCTGGAGATACTCCGGGCTGGCGACCAGTTGGCGGCGATAGGCCAGGACCTTGCGCGCGACCAGTGACGAATCCCGGAGTGCACCAAGCCGGAAGGCCAGATCGATGCCCTCCGCGATGTGATCAATATGCCGGTCGGTAACAAAGACCTGGACCCGCACGTCGGGGTAGGACGCCTGAAAGGCGGTGACGATCGGCGTCAGCAAGGTGTCGGAAATCGTCGGAGGCGCGGATAGGCGCAGCGTCCCGCAGACAGTCGACAGCCGGTTCGAGACGATGTTGTCGACCGCCTCGCTCAATTCGGCGCTGCGGATCGCCTGCTCCAATACCTCGGCGCCGAGTTCGGTCAAGCGCAGATTGCGGGTCGAGCGATCCAACAGGCGCACGCCCAGTTCGTCCTCGAGTTCGGCAATCCGGCGGCTCACCGTCGAGATCGGCATTTGCAGTCGCCGCGCCGCCTCGGAAAAGCTGTTGGCCTCGACGACCTTGGCGAACACGACTAGTGCGTTGAGGTCTGGAATCGGGGCCTCCTGTTCCAAATACAGCGCGGGATCCGCGGGAATTATATCACCCAGCCAACCCTGCCCTCGTTCCAGATTTGGAAATATCATTTCCTGATTTGCCGACTAATCGGCAGTGCCGGGAGGCGCTAGCGTCGGAGCAGGGTCCAAAGGTTGGAGCTTGGGATGACGGCCGGTCACTGCCTGAAACGCGCGTTGACCCTCACCTTGTTTGTGATGCTGGCCCCGCTGCCGACCCAGGCCGCAAAAGGGAGTTCCTGTGCCATGACGCAAGCGACAATTGCCCGGGAGGATGCCGGGATCCGGGATACGATGGCGGCCTACAACGCCGCTTTGAACGGCGGAAAGACGGCGGCTGTATTGCCGCTCTACACCGAGGACGGCGTCTTCATGCCGCCCTACAGCCCGTCCGCGGTCGGCAGGAGCGCGGTTGCCACCGCCTACGACAAGGTGTTCGAGGAATTGCAGTTCGACGTCAAATTCACGATCGCCGAACTGGTCGTCATGGCGCCGAATTGGGCCTATGTCCGCACCAACTCGGCCGGAACGACATTTCACCGCTCGCTCGGCAAAAAGCTGGCGGAAGCCAACCAGGAACTATTCATCTTCAAAAAGGGCGACGACGGCAAATGGCGGATCGCCCGCTACAGCTTCTCGCCGACCAACCCTCCTGCCCAGTGACTTTTGTCCGATGCTGGCGAAATATGCCTCGGCTGATGCCGGCCTTCGCCTCGCCATGGCACTGCTGTTTCTGATATCGGCGACGACGAAGGTGACGCAGACGACGGCGATCCAGGCCTACATGCAGGCCTACGGGGTGCCGGGAATGCTGGTCTGGCCGGCGGCCGGGTTCGAATACGCCGCCGGCCTCTGCCTCTTCCTTGGCTATCGGGCCCGCTGGGTGGCGGTCTTGCTGGCAGGGTGGTGCCTGCTGACAGCGCTGATCTTTCATCGGCAATTCTCCGACCTCGATCAGCTGATGAACTTCTTCAAGAACCTGACGATGGCCGGCGGATTTCTATGGCTGGCCAAGGCTGACCTGGGCCGCGCGCGTGTCGACGCCCCGTCGGCGGCCGCGGCTCGCTGGAGGTGAACCATGCGGACGATGAAGGCGGCGGTGATCTATGAGGCCGGCGGCCCCGAGGTCCTTAGGATTGAAAACCGGCCGGTTCCGGTGCCACAACCGGGCGAGGTGCTGATCGCGGTCAAGGCCTTCGGTCTCAACCGCTCGGAACTCTTCACCCGGCAGGGGCTGTCGCCGGACGTGACCTTCCCGCGCATCCTCGGCATCGAGGCAGTCGGCGTGGTCGAGGACGCGCCGGGGAAGGAGTTCGCTAGCGGCGATATCGTCGCCACCGCGATGGGCGGGATGGGACGCGAGTTCGACGGCAGCTATGCCGAATACACCTGCGTCCCCGCCCGGCAGGTGCAGGTCTTGAATACCGCGCTGGGCTGGGAGGTGCTCGGCGCGGTTCCGGAGATGCTGCAGACCGCGCGGGGCTCGCTCTACAAGTCGCTGCGACTGGAACCGGGCGAGCGGTTGCTGATCCGCGGTGGGACGACCTCGGTCGGGCTCGCGGCCGCGGCGATCGGCAAACACCGAGGCGCCTTCGTCGCGGCGACGACGCGCCGGGCCGACCGCGAGAAACTGCTGCGTGGCAATGGCGTCGACCAGGTGTTCATCGATACCGGATCGATCGCCGAACAGGTGAAGCTCGTTTGCCCCGGCGGCTTCGACAAGGTGCTCGAACTGGTCGGGACGACGACATTGCTCGATTCGCTGCGCTGCGCAAAGCAGCGTGGCATCGTCTGCATGACCGGCATGGTCGGCAACAAATGGTGGTTCGACCGGTTCAGCCCGATGGAGGCGATCCCGACCGCCGTGAGCCTCACGACCTATGACGGTGGGCCGGAGGATTTCATGCTGACGCCCTTGGATGAACTCGTCGAGCAAATCGCAGCGGGCACATTGCGCGTTCAGGTCGGCAAGACCTTCCGTTTAGACGAGATCGTCGAGGCGCATCGCTGCATGGAAGAGAACCAGGCGGGCGGCAAGATCGTCGTGTTGTTATAGCCGAAAGAAGCAAGCCCGGTCGCCCGGCGGCGGGCGCGGGGTCCTCGCTTTTGCGGGGAGCGATTTCAACAGGAACACAGGATGCGGTTGGCGGTGATCTTGCTCTGTGCAGCGATAGCGGGGTCGATGGTGCCCTCCGCGAAGGCGGCGAAAGGCGAGGCGGCCTTCGCCTTCTCCGCGGATCCGGTGATCGGCGATCAGCAGCGTGCCGCTTACGCCGTCGTCCATCAATACGAGCAGTACCTGAACGCCGGCAACACGCAGGGCATCCTCAATCTATTTGCGCCGGAGAGCGTGGCCGAGTGGAACGACAAGCCGACTTTCGTAACGCGGGCGCAGAAGCAGGCCGGCTACGACGCTCTCTTCAAGATCGCCAAATTCTCCACCGTCTTCGGCTATGCGACCATCGACATCGATGGTGACATTGCCATCGTCCGCACCTTTCACCACAAGGGCGCCACGGTATTGGAGAACGGCAAGCCGGTGCCCGACTATAACCGGGAGGTGTTCATCCTGCGTAAGCTAAATGGCGCATACAAGATCGTATTCTACATGTTCAACACCGACCCCGTGCAGGGCGAAGGCTAAGACTTGGTGGCCCCCGATGCCGTCATTCGCCGAGAGCGCCGGCTCCGACCGAGTTGGGTCCTAGCGCCGCGACTAGGTCAGGCCCTAGTCGCGCTGGGCGGCTCACGCAATCACAATCCCCATAACTGCAAGCGTGGGTCAGCGCTTGGCACCGAGCGGCGGCAGCTGAAGGGCTTCCATACCGAGTTCGAAACCCTTGACCCGGATCCGGCTGACCAGATTTTCTGCCTGCAGGCAGACCAAAACGCGGCGCCCTTTGTGCCATATTTGTCGAAACCAGTCGCATCCAGCTCGAGCGGGCGCGGATTTCCGAAAGCCGCCGGGCCGACCCGTGCGCCGCCGGCATCGTCAACATAGACCAATACTCCGTTGTTGTGCGCGAAAGCGCACGGTGGTGCGGATCGCGTCGACGTTATTCCGAACTCCCGGCGGATTGTTTGGCCGAACTCATGTTCCAGACGCGAGCGGGCGAGAGCGGCAGCTGGTTTGTCATCGCCCCGAACGAGGCCAAAGCATTGGCGACGGCGTTGGCCATCAGGCCGCCGATCGGGATGATCGCGCCCTCGCCGGCGCCCTTGACGCCGAGCGGGTTGCTCGGTGACCGGTGGTTTTCCAGCGCAATCGCCCGGATCTTCGGAAAATCGGTCGCCGTCGGGATCAGGTAGTCGGCGAGGTTGCCGGCCAGCAACTGCCCGTTCGCGTCATAGACCAGGTGTTCCAGGAAGGCACCCCCCAGCCCCTGGACCATGCCGCCAATCGCCTGGCCGTGCAATGTCAATGGGTTGACGATGCGGCCGACATCCTCAACGACAAGACAGTCGAGCAATTCGACATTGCCCGTTCCCGGGTCGACCGCGACATGCGCTGCGGCCGATCCGTAGGTGTAGGTCAGCCGGTTGTCGTTGCCGAATGCCGTCGTGACCCGCAGGCCGTCCGCCGCCAACTCGGCGAATGCGAGCGAGCGCCCGTCGGGAGCGAGAGCGCATCCATCCGCCAGTTCGACCTGTTCGGCGGCACAGTCCAGTCGCACACCGGCGGCGGCACGGATCTTTGCCAGCAGGACATTCGCCGCCTCGAACACCGCCGACCCGCCGAGCACCGTCGAGCGTGACGCGAACGCGCCGTAGCCCTCGTCGAGAAACGGCGTCGAGCCGTGCAAGACGCGCACCTGCCCGAGCGGCAGGCCGAGCGTGTCCGCCGCGATCTGCGCCATCACCGTTTCGAGCCCCTGCCCGACCGCAGCCGAGCCGACATAGACCAAAACTGATCCATCCGCCTCGAGGTCGAGCCGCGCGGTCTCCTTCGGACCGGCTCCGTTGCCCTCGATAAAGCAGGTGACGGCGATGCCGTGATAGCGCCCGTCGATTTCGCGGCCTTGCAGCGCACGCTTTTCCTCCCAGCCGAACTCGGCAAGGCAGCGTTCGAGGGTCTCTCGATAGTCGCCGCTGTCGCACTCGGTATCGACGACCGGACCGCCCGGCTCCAGCCGTGGCAGCCGGTACGGCATCTCACCGGCGCCGATCAGGTTGCGCCGGCGCATCTCGGCGCTGTCGATCCCCAGGTCGCGCGCCGCCAACTCGATGAGCCGCTCGCAAAAGAACGATCCCTCGTAGCGGCCAGGCGCGCGATAGGTGCCGGATGGGGTCTTGTTGGTGAGCAGCGCTGTCGCGGTGATCCGCACATTCGGCACGCGATACGGGCCGGTGAAGCATTGCGCCAGGGTGCGCGGCGCGATCAACCCATTGGTGCGGACATAAGCTCCGAGGTCGACGAAGACCTCGCCGCGCATGCCGAGGATCGTGCCGTCACTGCGGCAGGCGATCTCGACCTCGCAATCCGCCTGGCGCGCGTGATTCATCGCTGTCAGATGCTCGCGCCGGTCCTCGAGCCAGCGGATCGGGCGGCCGACATGCCGTACGGCGAAGGGGATCAGAAAGTCCTCGGGATAGAACTCGCCGCGGGCGCCAAAGCCGCCGCCAACATCGTTCTCGATCAGGTCGACCTGGGCCGGTAACAGGCCCAGCATCGCCGCCAAGGTGTCGCGGTTGAAGAACGGCACCTTTGCCGCGCCCAGCACCGTCATCCGACCCTCTGCCATATCCCATTCGGCAAGCACGCCGCGCGGCTCCATCGGCAATGCCGTATAGCGTTGGACTGCGAACCGGTGGCACCCGACGTAGTCGGCGCCGCGAAACGCCGCGTCCGCATCCCCCTTGACCCCGGTAAAGATCATCGCAGCGTTTGTGCCGGCTTCTTCAAACAACAGGATGTCGCCTCGTCCGGAAGCGTGCCAATCTGGGACGGGCGGCAACTCTTCGATATCGAGGGCGATCGCGCCAACTCCGTCCTCAGCGAGCGCCGGGCTGTCGGCCAGCACGACGGCGACCGGCTCGCCGACATAGCGCACGCGGTCGGCCGCGATCACTGGCTGCAGGAAGCGCTCCGTACCGGGCAAGGGCAGAAGACGCAGCGGGATGCGCGGCACGGCCCCGATCTCTTTCGCCGTGATGACGGTGCGCACCCCTGCTATGGCAAGCGCGGCGGTGGGGTCAACGGCGGCGAGGAGGCCGTGCGCAACGGGGCTGCGCAGGATGGCCGCATGCAGCATGCTCTCGCGCTTCAAATCGCCAACGAACTGGCCGCGGCCGCGCAGAAAGCGTAGGTCCTCGATCCGCTCGACCGGGCTGCCGATATACCGGTTCGTCCCGATCATGGCTTGTCGGCCTTCCGGTAGGCGGCGCGCGCTTCGAGCACCGCTTCGACGATCGGAATATAGCCGGTGCAGCGGCACAAATTCCCAGAGAGGGCGGAACGGATGCGATCGGCGTCCGCATCGGGCGCCTCGGTCAGCAGCGCGTGCGCCGTCGTCAACATGCCGGGGGTGCAGAAGCCGCATTGCAAGGCGTGATGCTTGCGGAAGGCGGTCTGCAGTGGGCTCAACGCTTCATCGCTCGACAGGCCCTCGACGGTGACAATGCTGGTACCTTCAGCCTGCACCGTCAGCATCAGACAGGCGCGGACCGCGGCGCCGTCGACAATGACCGTGCACGCGCCGCAGGCGCCATGCTCGCAGCCGAGATGGGTTCCGGTCAGGCTTAGCACCTCGCGCAGGCAATCGGCGAGGTGGAGGCGCGGCTCGACGTCGACCGCGACGGGATCACCGTTGACCCGGAAACTCACCTGCATCAGGCGCTCCCTTGCTGAGCCGCGGCCCGCAAGCCGCGCTCGATCAGCGTCGCCACGAGGCCGCGACGGTAGGCGGCGTCGGCGTGCAAATCGTCCGGAGGATCGACCTCTTCTGCGGCCGTCGCCGCGGCCCGCTGGATCAGACCGTCGTCGATGGCGTAGCCATTCAGCAGCGTTTCCACCCCGGTCAGCCGATGCGGGCGCGGGCAGGCGCCGATCACTCCGACATGCGCATTGCTCAGCGCCCCCTGCCGGTCCTCGTCATAAAACAGGAGAATGCCGGCGAGGGCGAAATCGCCCTGGCGCCGGGCATATTTTCGGACGGCCCAGCGCCGGCCGCTCGGCCATGTCGGCAAGTGCAGCTCGGTAATGATCTCGTCCGGCTGGCGGAGCGTCGACAGCGGCCCGGTGAAAAAATCGCCGGCGCGTACCGTGCGGGATCCGGCTGGGCCGAAGAGGGTGATTTCGCCCTCGCAGGTTACTGCGACGCCGGGCAATTCGGCGGCCGGATCGGCGTGGGCGAGACTGCCCCCGACGGTGCCACGGTTGCGGATCTGGTAATGCGCGACATGCGCAATGGCCGCGCGCAACAGCGGATGCGCCGACACCAGGCGCTGATCGTTCTCGATGTCGCACCAGCGTACGAGCGCGCCGAGCCGTAAGCCGTCATCGCCGATGGCAATATTGCCGAGCCCGGGCAGCCGCCGCAGATCGACCAGCAGGCTCGGGGTCGCCAAGCGGAAGGCGAGAACCGGCATCAGGCTTTGTCCCCCGGCGATGACGAACGCGTCGGGGTTCGACACGAGCAGATCGATTGCTTCGCGAAGGGTGCCGGGAGCCTGGTAATCGAAGGGCGCGGGTTTCATTGCTATGCCTTGCGCCGAGTGCGCGACCCCCAAACGGTCGCACGAGCATCGCGAACTCGCAACCGCTATCCGCCGGGTGAAAACAGCAAATGCGCGCGGCTAAACGTGCGCCGCGCCCGCCTCGGGGCGGGTTCGACCATGCCTGCCTGTCGGTTCCGACGCCACATGGTTGCTGATGCCCCGTTGCAGACCCAGACCTTGACGAGGAGCAGGGCTCGAACCGACCGCGTCAACCTCAAGGCTGTTGTCAATTGCTCGCGCGATGAAGGCGAACCCCTCGTCCGGCGCTGCTGCAGCTCCGCTCGCGTGGAATGGTAGCGATCTGGGGTGCACCTGCCGTAGCAAAGACGCAGACTATCTGTGGGGCTCGCTATGAATTACCAACTGCACGTCCCCGTGCGCGAATCTTGGATGAGGAGGTGTCAACGCGGAAACGGTGCTCAGGGATTTCGGTGAAGAGATCGGCATAGCGCCGCGGCACGGGGATGTCGTTCAGCGCGCGGATGCGCCCCGCCGCGTCGATGCGCACGGCCACCAGAAAGCTGCCCCCGGAACTGGCGATTTCCTCGAGCGCCATGTGCATTCGAACCTCGTCATCGCCATAATACTTCGGCCCAAACAGCCGCTCTGCTGTATCCGCGCCGACCACAAACGTAGTCCCCGGAAACAAGCGCGACTTTTCGACGAAGGTGGGCGCCCTCGTGAGTTCGACCGGCGACTTCCAGGCGAATTGCGCGAGCCGGTGTCTCACCGTCTCGCGCGCCAGCGGCGGCTTGTCGACGTTTGTGACAGAGATTTCGAATGCCAAGGGCTGCTGCCTGAGCTCTTCGGCGACCCGCGCCAGCAATACATGTCCCTCGTGCATCGGGTTGAAAGAACCTGGGAACAGCACAAAGGGCTGGGGCGCCGACAGCATCATTTGGCCATCGGGCTGGACGGTGATGCGATCGAGCTCGCCCGCCAAGAGCTGATCGATCGTATCCACGGCCGCGACGACCGCCTCCGTATAATGTTCATCCGCATCGAGCAGGCGGCGCGGCAACTCTGCGGCAATCCCGCACGCGCGGGCCAGCCATAGGACGATCGCGCGCGAAACGAGGTCTTCTTCAGCAGCGCGATCACGACGGCCCTTGGCCAGCACACAGGTGCAGTGCGCGATGCCGGCGGCGTTGGCGAATGCGATGTGAAATCGATGCTCGCCTTTACGCGGGCGGTCGCTCACCAGTGCCGCCGTAGCACCAAGGCCCACCAGATCGGTGCCCGCCGGCATCAGCCTGGCTGCGCGCGCCCGTACGCTTTGTGCCATCGCGATTGCGGTGTCAGAACTGCACGCCTGTGCCGGTGCAAAGCCGAGAAACGCCGCAAGCGCCAACGCGTCGTAGGGAACCTGCGCGTCGATCAGCAGCCGAGAGCCGCCGGGAACACGAAGCAACTCACCGACCGCCCCACTGCCGCCCCCGGTGATTGCAAGTGCAGCCTTGCGGCCGGACGCGTGTAATGCGGAGATCAATTGTTGCCACGCGGCGTCCGACGGGCTCATGGTGCGTGTGTAGTCCGAAGCTGAGAAATACGTCGCGAACGGTGAAAGACGTTTCGGACAGAGTCAACAGAGTGCATAGGCGTGCCAGCAAAACTGCCGAGGCCAGTGATGTCCGGCATGATCGGTATGGGAGCGCGTTCGTGCACGAGTCAGCCCCAAGGAAGACTTGCCGTCCGCCAGATTGACAGCGCACCGCTCCTCAGCGACCTGCGTAATTGGTTCGAGACAGCCAGGCTGCCGGGTCGCAGCCCCACGGCTGAGGCGATCAGTTATGCGCTGAACCGACCGGGGATGCTCCCGTTACGGGTGTCGGCGATCTGGCGATCCGTGGCCCGTCCCAGTTCCATGCGGATAGACCCCCCGGAACCAGCGGCACGATCTCGAAAAACGATCGAACCGGTCCCTGGTTTCTTACCGGCTTCCGATGTGTGGGCGGTGTTCCCGACAGCGCGGCAGGCAAGTGCGACGGCTCGCATCTTTACGATGTTCATGGAACGGCACCTTCCGAAAGAAGCTGGCCAACAGACGAGCGTGCCGCTCCCATCATAGCTCGATCAAGGTCCGCGATCAGCGCTGAGGCGAAGCGGCAAGCGCCGATCCGCCGCCGGCCTTTCTAATCTATCCGCAGGCTCTGGCAACATCGGCAGCAAAGCTGCGCCGTCTTTTGCGCAACCGACGGAAGCATGGTCATGCCCCTGCGGCACTGTCCCGCTGCCCGTCCAAGCCAAGTGCTGCCTCCCAGGCCTGCCGCATCGCGATCTCCTGCGTCCACGGTCGCATGAGCGCGGCGGCCCGCGCGTCGCGTGCATAGCGCTCGAGCGGATAGCGCTTGAGGAAGGCCCGTCCGCCGCAGACACGGATCGCCTCCTGGGTGACCGCGACCACTGCACGTTGCACGGTGACGTGCGCCGCCCGGGCGCGCTGGACCGCCTCCAGCGGAGCATCGACCTGGGCCTCTGAGATTGCTCGGTAGTAGATCGCGCGGGCGGACTCGATCGAAAAGAGCATCTCTGCGATCGCATGACCCTTCGCCGCGATCTCGGTACGCGGGATCGGCGCGCCCGGCATCCGGCCGGTCAGGTAGGCGAGGGCACCATCGTAGGCCGCTTGCATGAGCCCGAGGAAGGTCGCGGAGAAGCTCAGGAAGAGGTGGGGGAAGGCGTTGTACATGGCTCCGAACAGCCCAGGTGGCAGCACCTCCGCGTCGTCGGGGACGAACACGTTCTCGAGCAACATGTCGCGACTGACTGTGGCGCGCATCCCCATCGGATCCCACTCGCCCGGGAAGGACACACCCGGCGTGTCCTTGCGAATTTGGAGATACAGGGTGCGCTCGATCCAGGGCTCGTCGCCAAGCCGGATAGCAGGGGTGGCGTAATACGGGGCGCAGCCCGCCAGAGAGACGAAAAACTTCCGCCCGTCAATCACATAGCCGCCATCCACTTTCCGCGCGGTGGTGCCGAAGCGCCGACCACCCACACCGAGCTTGCTATCGGTCTCGCCCTGCTCCACTGGCTCGCTGTGAGGCTGTCCGTAGAAAGCGCCTTCCTCGACGACCTCGCGGAACTTGGCGGCCCGGAGCTTCTCGTGGCGCTCACGCACGGCGGGAGGCATCGCCATATTGTCGGCAATCGGGCCCATCATCAGCATGGTGAGGCAGTGCATGTTGAAGGTGAGCGCCGTGGAGGTATTGCCCTGCGCAAGCTGCTCCGCCACCAGGCAGTAGGTTTCGTAGTCGGCCCCGAGCCCACCGTAGCGTGCGGGCACGCACAGGCCGAGGAGCCCCTCGGTGCGGAGATCGGCGTAGTCGTCGAAGGGAAAGGACGCGTCACGGTCGTGGCGGTCGGCGCGCGGAGCGAACCGCTCGCGGGCCAGACGGCGGGCAAGGGCGATCAACTCGCGCTGCCTGGAGGAAGGCTGGAGGTCCATCAAAGGGCTCACCGCGCTGACCACATTTTGCGCCAATAAGCCACTCCCCGAGACCCAACTTCAAGCAGGCCCGTGCTATCCGTTGACGGAGACCATCGAGTAACTGTCTGCAGTCTCTTACCCTAAGCCGGCAAGCGGCGCTTGGCTGATAAGGGCCGGACTGGCGGTTGCACGACCGGCCCCCTACGAGCGCGGAGCGTCTCCTCACCATCACGCGTTTTCGGCGATCATGGCGGCGGCCTTTTCACCAATCATAATGGTTGGCGCGTGGGTGCAGGTATCAGGTATTGAGTGCGGCCGGCATGATCGAGGCGGCGGCGACGCGCAGCCCTTGCAGCCAGTTCCGCTTCGATCAGATCGCGGATTGCCGGCCCGCGCATCATTTCGCGGATGCAGCGTACCGAGCGGGCGAGCGCGCGCAAATCCTCCGGCTCGGAGAAGTAGCCCGGGAAGATCCGCGGATGCGCCGCCGGGTCGTTGCTGCGTAGCAGGACATGGCCGCGGCTCAAAGGGCGGCCGATGCCGACCATGACGGTGAACCCATGACGGTCGGGGAAAAGATCGGCGCGCCGCCAGCCGACCCCGCCGCGGGTGATCAGCGCCGGTGCCATCACGACAGCGCATAGCGCAATCCGATCCCGAGTGCCGCCGGCGGGTTGAGGTATTTGTAGGCGGTCACCGGCTGTGAGCATGCATAGCGCAGCGAATAAGACGGATGGTTCGCCAGATTGCGGCCGACCTCGGGCATATCAAGGACAACCGGTATACCGAGTTGCGAGAGATGATCGGCGGGCCCGATGCCCGACAGCATCAAAAGCTGGGGCGAGTTGACGGTCCCGCCGCACAGGATGATCTCGCGCTCCGCCCGGATCGTCTCGCGCAATCCATGCCGGACGATCTCGACCCCACGCGCGCGACCGCCTTCGATGACGATGCGCGCCGCGAGCGTCTGCGACAGCAAATCGAGATTTCCGCGCGGCCGGGCCGGTTACACATAAGCCACCGCGGTGCTGGCGCGGCGGCCGTTGGCGATGTTGGCATCGATCCGGCCAAAGTCCTCGGCGATATCCGCGTTGAGATCGTCGACGATCGCGAAGCCCGCGTCTTGAGCGGCGGCGAGGAACGCATCGCAGATCGGCAGGTCAATTCGCGACGGCTTGACCGTGATCGGGCCGCGGTCGCCATGCCATTCGTTGGCGCCGCGGGTGTTGGTCTCGGCGTTCTTGAAATAGGGCAGCACCTGATCGAAGGACCAGCCATGGCATCCGCGCTGCGCCCATCGGTCGTATTCGAGCGAGTGGCCACGCAGATAGAGCATGCCGTTGATGCTGCTCGAACCGCCAAGAATGCGCCCCTGAAACCACCACAGTTTACGGCCCTTCAATGCCGGCACGGGCTCGGTCTCGAAATTCCAATTGCACCGCGCCGATATGCTCGCGATGAAGGCCGTGCCGGGGATCTTGGTGGTAAGCCCGAGCCTGTCACCGCCGGCTTCGATCACGGCGATGCGGGCATTGGGCATCGCCTGCGACAGGCGGCCGGCAACAGTACAACCGCCGCGCCTGCACCGATGACGACATAATCCAGCTGCGCCTCCCAGCCGATCCTGTGCGTGACCTCACGCTGCGTTCCTTCGAGAACACGGTTGTCCCAGATCCTACCATTGCCGAGCCGAGGCCGAGCGCTGTCCCCGCAGCAATCTGGATCCTCGTGATCGGGCGCCGAAGCCCAAGCCCGCCGCTTGAGGTTCTTGGTTCAAGGCAGACGCGGCGCGCGGATATTTCGCCGCATCGCGATCCTGGGACCGCCTTATTGGCTTTTCACCGGTTTCGAGTGGCGTCTTCGGCGACGCGCAGCCCGAAAACGCAGGCCTTAATCAGCCCGCCGACATATCCGATACTGGCACCGCCGCCTTCGAGTCCGCCTGTAGCGCCGCCTGCGGCATAGAGGCCATCGATGGTGGTGCCGTCGGGGCGCCTGACGCGGCCATGGCCGTCGATCGCAATGCCGCCCATCGTATTGGTGATGCCGGCGCAAATCGGGATCGCGAAAAGGGGCGGCGTTTCGATCGCGCGCGGCGCACCGCTGCCCGTCGAACGGGCGGGGTCAAGCGCCGCAAACCGCCCCGCACGTACGGCGCTGTTGTAACCGGCGACGGTCTCGATCAGCCCGGTGCCAGAAAGGTCCGCCAGACCGGCAAGCTCGGCGAGCGTGTCGGCCTGGTGAAGGGTGCCGCCCGCGGTGACAAGCTGCGGATTGGGCGGGATCTGCGCGGCCTTGCCGGCGGTCTGCCATATCGGCGCGTCGCAAACCACGGTCGCGCAGAGCGGGTCGTCAAGGCGCGCCAGATCGTTGGTGATCGAAATGCCGCCCAAGCCTTCGTCGAGCATGCGCTTTCCGCCGGGGTCAACGACGATCGCTGCCGCCGCGACCGCATCGATCTGCGGGTAGGGCCGGAGCCCGGGGTTGTCCATGGCATCGCGGCTGAGCAGATGGCCGTAAAAACGGTCGAGGCTCGTCAGCGCCGCACCCGCCGCCACGGCCATTTGGAGCCCGTCGCCGATCGCGGTGCCGGCGTTTCGCATCGGCACACGATCGGGACGCGGGCCGATGTACTTGCGGAACAGCTCGGAATTTCCCGGAAACCCGCCATCGGCGATGACCGTCGCGCCGGCCTCGATCGTGAACCGCTCGGCGCCCCGAAGCACCTGGATGACGACGCAGCGACCGCGCTCAATCTGCAATCCGACGGCGCGGGTGCCGAGAAGCATCCGCCCCTGGCGCAGCTCGAGCCGGCGGCACAATTGGCGCAGCATTCGGTCGGGCCCGCGGTCTTGCCAGTCTTGGCCGGCAATCGCGGCGCGCGGCGGTCCCAGCGTAAACCGGTGCCAAGCGATCGGGCTCGCGTGGACAAATTCGGCGCCCTGGCTCTTGAGCCAATCAACAGTGCGGCCGCAGTCCGCGGCGATCGCCGCGGCGAGTTCGGGATCGGCTTCTCCGCCGGTCTGCTGCTCGATCGCCGAGACCAGCTCGTTGGGGCTGAGCTTCACGTCATGGTAGGAGACGTGGAAGATGCCGCCGACCCAGCGCGAGCTGCACAAATACCCGTCATCCTCACCGGCTTCGATGACCACACTGCGCAGGCCGAGTTCGGCGGCGCGGACGGCCGCACAAAGCCCCGCAAAGCCGCCGCCGATTGCTACCAGATCGAAGCGCAGGCGTTCGCTAATTTCTTCGTCCCCCGCCGATTAAAAGCCTAGGTGCCTTAGACATACCTCGAACCGGCCCTCACTGTAGAATCAGGGCCTGAATTTGCATCTCCGGGGAAGGCAGCGATATGGAATGCTGCAGTCATGTGCCAACGGCACGAGTGGATGGCGGGGACGACACTGATCCGATCGGTGTCATGCTCAGCGGCGGTGCGGCGCCATTGGGTTCGCCCGCCGCGGCCAAAACTGCTGCAACCGCGACCGCGGCACTCGGTGTGCTGCGGAAATCGATTTCGGTTGAATCAGGCGGTCTTCGAAACGCACTGAAGCGGGGAAGTCGCCTCCACCTCGCCTGCGCCCTGATCTGCCTGCGGGCGGGCGGGGCCGACCCGGGAGCGCAACGATGATGCCCCGCGCCGCGGTGCTGACCCGATACCGCCCGATCCGGGCCGGCATCCGGCGCGTGCTTTGGGAGGCGACGCAGGCGTGCGGCCGCGCCGACTTGAACCGGGCCGTCAAGCAGGTCGCGCCCTGGGCCGCGGCGGCGGACCTGGAGGACGAGGATACCACCGCGATGCTGGTCGATGTCGCGCTCTTCGAGCCGAACCGGCGCGGCCGGCGCGCCTTCGACCGCTTCCTCGCCGCGCGGGGCGAGCGGAGCTTGGTGCGGCCGATCGTGCCCTGGCCGAGCGCATGGCTGGGGCCTGGTTTTCCCTCTTCCGCGTGAGCGGGCGGCACGAGGCGGCTGGGCTCTGGCTGGAGGACCTGCTGGAGGGGGACCGGCGCCTGTGGCTCGTGGACGAAGCGCTGGAGGCGTCCGCGCCCGAGGGCGCCATCCTCGGCATGCGCCTGTTCGACGCGGGGCCGTTCCACGCCGGCTTTGGCATCATCGTCGAGCCCGACCAAGAGACCCTCGACTTCTGCCTGGAGGCCAAGGCGCGCGGCGGGCCCTTGCCGTTCCGCCACTCGCTCGCGGCCACGCTCTACGGCGACCGCCTGCGGGCGAGCGCACCGCCCGGTCCCGCTGACCTCGCCCTGCTGCAGACCCTGTTCGAGGCCCTCACCTCGGAGCCTACCACCCTTGCGAAAGTTGGGTCGGAAGAGCGCGGCCGCCGGTCGCCGCATCCGCGCAAACCTTCGCCGCCGCCCAAGAGGTAATTGGGATCGGCTCTTAACCATGTCTTGCACAGGCATGAGCGGCGCCTCACCATCGGTCGCTTCCCGATCTAGTCAGCCACCGCGGCGAGAGAGGAAGCACGCGCGCTCCGCCGAAAAGCCGATGCTAAAATCGACCCGCTGAACGAGCAAGCGCTTTAACCCGACTTCGCGGATTGGCTGCTCAAGAATGCGATTTTGAGTGCCGCGCGAGCAAGCAAGCAATTGAATTGATAGGGCTCGTATTGGCGAGTATCGCTGGGATTGGCTGTAGTGAAGACCTACCCTATTCCCCGGATCGGGTTTCTGCGCCAAGGTTCGTGCCATCATGTTTCTGCGGCAGACCCGACGGCAGAAGGACGGCAAGACGCACGTCTATTGGAACATCGTTGAGAATTGGCGTCTCGACGATGGCCGGGTGGTGCAGCGACAGGTCCTGTATTTAGGAGAGATCCATTCGTCACAGGCCGTGGCTTGGCGTAAAGCGATCGAGGTATTCGACACAGCGTCCGGAGAGCAACGGAGGCTGGCGCTGTTCCCCGAGGATCGCTACGCGGCGGTGGCCGATGACGGCTCGGTCGTGCGTCTTTGCCTGTCGGCGCTCAGGCTGTGCCGGCCGCGGCAATGGGGGGCGTGCTGGCTGGCGGGTCAGCTGTGGCGCGAGCTGCAGTTGGACCGGTTCTGGGCCGACCGCCTGCCGCCGAGCCGAAAGGGGACGCGCTGGGACCAGATTCTCCAGGTTCTGGTGGCCTATCGGCTGATCGCACCGGGCAGCGAGTGGAAACTGCATCGCGACTGGTTCGGCAACAGCGCCATGGCCGATCTACTGGGCGCCGATTTTGGCCTGGCCGAGGCGCACAAGCTGTATGCCTGCCACGACCGACTGCTCGAGCACAAGGACGCGTTGTTCGCGCACCTGGTCGGACGCTGGCGCGACCTGTTCAACGCCAGCTTCGATGTGCTGCTTTATGATCTGACCAGCACCTATTTCGAGATCGACGCCGCACAGCTGCCGGAAGGCGACAAGCGCCGGCATGGTTACAGCCGCGATCATCGGCCGGATTGCCCGCAGGTGGTGATCGCCTTGGTGGTCACCCCGGAAGGCCTGCCGCTGGCCTACGAGGTGCTCCCCGGCAACACGGCGGATAACCAGACGCTGCGGCAATTTCTCGGCAAGATCGAGACGCAGTACGGCAAGGCCCGGCGCGTCTGGGTGATGGATCGCGGTATTCCGAGCGAGGCGGTGCTGGCCGAGATGCGCCACAGCGATCCGCCAGTGCGCTATCTGGTGGGCACACCAAAGGGCCGTCTGACCCGGTTGGAGAAGCATCTCCTCGACCAGCCCTGGCAGGAGGCTCGTCAAGGCGTGCAAGTCAAATTGCTGGCCCAGGACGGCGAGTTCTATGTCTTCGCCCAAAGCGCCGACCGGGTCTTGAAGGAGCGGGCGATGCGCCGGCGGCAGTTGAAATGGCTGTGGCGGCGCCTCAACGAGCTCGCCGCGATGAAGATCACGCGCGAGCAATTGCTGATGAAGCTGGGTGCTGCCCGTGCCAAGGCGCCGATCGGCTGGCGCCTGATCGACATCAAGCTCGACCAGGCCTCAGCCAGCTTTGCCTTCGCGCTCAACCGAACCAGGCTGCGCCAGATCCGGCGACGCGAAGGGCGCTATCTGCTACGCACCAATCTCACCGAAGGCGACCCCGCGACTCTCTGGCAATACTACCTCCAGCTCGTCGCCGTCGAAGAAGCCTTCAAAAACCTGAAGGGAGATCTCGCCATCCGACCGATCTTCCATCACGAGGAACGCCGGATCGAGGCCCATATCTTCATCGCCTTTCTGGCCTATTGTTCGTACATCACGCTGCAGCGCCGCCTGCATGCGCTGGCGCCGGGGCTGAGCGCCCGCAGCGCTATCGAGAAGTTCGCCGCGGTCCAAATGATCGACGTTCATCTCCCGACCACAGACGGCCGCGAACTCGTGCTGACCCGATACACCCAGCCGGAACCCGAGCTGCAACTCCTGATCAACCAGCTCAGGTTCCAATTGCCGCCTCAGCCACTACCCAGGATCACTGCAACCGACCCAGCCAACCAACCCTTGCCGTAGTGAAGACCTTTCCGGCTAACCCGTTGATTTCCAGCAGGTGGGCCACACAAAATGGCTCCAATCCGCGAAGTCGGGTTAACAACGCGCTGCCGAGACTGCTCGATACGCTCCGACGATGAAAGATCTCTATGATCGGTACGTGGCCGAGCACCTGCCGCGGAAAGCCCCTCGGGCGGCTGCGGATGACCGAAGCATGTGGCAGCAAATCATTCTGCCGCGCCTCGGCACGATGAAAGTGGGCGCTGTTCGGTCCGCCGACATCGATGCCCTCCATAGCGACATTAGCGCAACACGTCTGGTGCGAGCGAACCACATGGTTGAGGTCGTTCGGTCCCCGCTACTACCATTAAGGAGGTGCTCCTTGCTGACCCATCCCACGGCGGCGTCAAGCTGTTAATCCTCGACGATTGGGGTCTCAAGCCACTCGGGCCCGAGCTCCAAAACCGTCGCCGCTTGACCTATTCAACCCGGTTATGGAGAGGTCAAATCCAACCAGCGGGCGCCTCGCCACCCCGGCCGACATCAATCGGAATAGCCGGCCGACTTCGATTGGAATGGGTGGTCGACATCAATTGGAGAGAGTCCTAACTTAACTAGAGTTTAAAGTCTCAACGGGCTTTCTCGCCCGGACTTGAACACCCGCATAAATGGCGGCTTGTTTCGATCAGTAGGCGAGTTCACGCATTGGCGGCCTTCGGCGGCGCCATTTTGCCGCAGTTTTTCGCGCCTGTTGCTATCGGTTCAGGCGGCGTTGCGTATTTTGAGCGGATGCGGTGCAATCGGACCGCTGAATTTCCGGCATTTCCGGTCCCAGACGGCCAGCAAACTGACATTGCGGAAAATCGCGGCGCGCCCCCTCTTGACCATACCGGCAGTGGGATGGCGTTCCTTGCGCCAGGGAGCGACAATCGCGAGTTGCCGCGCGCGGGCCGGGTCATAGACCGCCATCATCTGGGTGAGGGCAAAGGCCGTGCTGAGGATTTGGACCCATCGGTGGAGCGTCTGTCGCCGCCGCTGCCAGGGTTCCTTGACGCCGATGCTGTGCTTCAGCGAACAGAACATCGGCTCAATGGTCCAGCGCAGCGCGTAGGCGTCGATGATTTCGCGCGCGGTCATGGTGATCTCGGTGGAGATGAGCAGACGCGGCGCCTTCGGCAGGCCGTTTTCATCCGCCAGCCGCATCCAGACGGCGCGGACCGCCCGGCCGCCGAGAAATTTGGCCAGCACGACGGCGGAGCGATAGCGGACGATCTGACCTTGACCATAGAGGAACATGAAGGAGCGGGTCTCCTTCAGCGTGGCGACGGCCTGTTCGGTCATCTTCGCTCCATACTTGGGAGTACGCCCGCGCTGGCCGGCGTGGTGTGTCGGCGGGGGCAGGTAGAGGGCGAGGTCCTTTCTGACCTGGCCGATGACAATCAGCCCTTCGTCAAGGGCGAAAGTGATCACCGAAGCCCGCATGAACCAGGTGTCGAGCAGCAGACGGCCCTGACCGAAGAGGCCGCGCACGACCCGCAGGAGCACCCTCGCACAGGTCAGTTTGCCATGGTTGCCGGTCTTGCGGACGAGCCTGGAAATCAGCGGAACCGCCCAGCTCTTGGCGACCGTCTCGGCATGGACGACGGCGGCCAGGGTCACCCAACCCTGGCCCCAAATGTATTTCGACCGGTTCGGCTTTCGGCTATGGTCGAAGTGGAAGCCGACATCCGGCGCCTTCTTCGAGGCCCGCGGCACCAGCGTATCGTCGATGACCAGATACCAGACCGGCGGCGCGAAGTTGGCGACGAGGATCTTGCAGAGGCGCTGCGCGACGGTAATCCAGGACCACTTTCCGCCTGCGAGCCATTTGAAATAGGTGGGCCACTTTCGGCGCGGCGCGATGGCGAGAAGGGCCTCGGTGACGAATCCCCTATCAGTAATCATGGCACCGATGAGGAGTTCGAGGAAGGTCAGGGCAGAACGGTTCGGAACGGCCTGAGCCAGGATGGTCAGCCAGGCGCAGAGATGGGTCGGGAGCGGGGTAAGCATGAGGCGTAACCGAAGGACGTCGAACACTCTTCAATTGCGCGCCTTGCCTGCAAGGCGCGCCCGCTTCGCGGGCGCGCCGTCAACCTGAAATGGCTGCAATCCACAAAAAATTTGACGCCCGAAGGCGCCGCCAAAACCGCTGAAACTCTAAACTCTACCTAACTTAAGATACATGTAAGGGATCTGGTGGAGAAGGGCATGGTTCGCCGTCGAAAGGGGGAGCCATGGGCGGGATTGTCTGCAAGCGCTGTCAAGCGACGGATTACGTCAAGCGGGGAACGGCTCGAAATCTGCAACGCTACCAATGCAAGACCTGCGGATGCAATTTCACGAACACGCCGCCGCGCGGCAAGCCGCCGGGAATGAAGGCTCTGGCGCTGATGCTTTATGCCATGGGCAATATGAGCTTTTGCCGCATCGCTCGCCTTCTCGGGGTCAGCGATGTCGTGGTCCTCAAGTGGGTTGGTGACAAAGCCCGCCGGCGGCCCAAACCGGCGGTGACGACCGAGACCGTCATGATCACGCTCGACGAGATCTGGCATTTTCTCAAAAAAAGACTTGCAAGCTCTGGGTTTGGCGCGCGTATGACCCTGTCGCTCGCCGCACCGTCGCCGGGGTGCTTGGTGGCCGTGATGACGCCAC
>CAWJXM010000057.1:0-164670 GCA_963846635.1 uncultured Alphaproteobacteria bacterium
AAATCGAAATCGCCGCCAGCGTTTTCCGTAAGTAGATGTTATGCGGCAAAAGAGGCCGCCAGGCTTACGCCGAGCGGCCTCTTACCTCGTGATGGTGCGCCCGTCGATGCGGTAGCGTTATTCCGGACACGGACAACCTCGCCGGATCGGTGCGGGGATCGCGGTGCGGGGAAGCCGCCCGGTTACGCCTCGGTTGCGGTGGTGGGGTCGATCATGCGGCGGACCTCGGTGATCTTGTTGGCCGGAAAGCCGCTGCGCCGCGAATGCTCGCGGATGATTTCCTCATTCTGGGCAAGATAAACGCAAAACGTCTTGTCGCCGGCGACATAGCTTTCGACCCATTGAATGTCGGGGCCGAGCTCTTTCAGTACCGAATTGGATTTCTGCGCCGCTTCTTTGAGCGCCTGCCGCTCGGCGCTGCCGATCGCCGGCAATTCGCGTTCGATGATGTATTTGCGCATCGCTTTCCTCCCCTGATCGACGATGCCTGATCGTGTCAGATCGGGGCGCGCGCGTAAAGCGCGGGATCACATCTCAAACGTCGCCCGGGGTGGGGAGCGGCTGGGTGTGCTTCGAGACGCGCCAGCTTGCCCTGAGGAGCCGCCGCAGGCGGCGTCTCGAAGGGGGCGCTCCTCAGCATGACGTAACCTTTCCATGGCGATAGGAGGTTCGTCATCCTGAGGAGCCTGCGCAGCGGGCGTCTCGAAGGACGTACCGCGCCAATCCAGCGAGCCAGGTGAGGGCTTCTTTCGCAGGCTGAGCGGAGCGCTACGCGCCTGAGCCCAGACCTGTCGGCCGCGGCTCAGGCGGCGACCGGAGCCGGATGCGCTTTCGCCGCCTGCCTGGCGCGCATCGCCGCGAGCACTTGCGGATAATAGACCGGCTGGTTGATCCGGAACCGCTCCCTGATCGCCGCGACCGGCTCGGTCAAGAGGTTCTCCCAGTCGGCGCCGTATAACCAGCCCGCCCGCCGCCCGTTGCGGTAGCCTTCGAAGACCGCTCGTCGCACCGGCTGACCGCGGATGCGCCGCGAGATCCGCTGCGCTACGAAGATTGCGATCATCGCGAACCCCTTCAGCCCGGTCTGCGCGAAGGAGAACGCGAGCAGGCACCCCTCGCCGAGCGGGTCGCGACCATAGCCGGTGACGACATGCAGCAGATCATGCGTGTCACGGCCACGCTCGCGAAACAGGGTCATGTCGTCGCCGGTGGGCAAGGTTTCGCGAATACGCGAGGCTTCGACCAGACCTTCCGCGGTCAGGTTTTCCGCACTCATGAATTCGTAATAGGCGCGGCCGAGCGTGCCGGGCGGGAGTGCGGCGAGACGCTGCCGGTCGCTCAGGTAGTCGAGCAGCTGGCGCCGCTCGGCGAGCACCGCGCGGCCGGTTTCGGTATCGCGAAACCGCGCGAACTGACGCAGCGAGGTCTTGCCGCGCAGCGCATCGATCAGCGCAACCGCCTGTTGCGTGTTCTCCCGGTTGCGCTTCAGGTTTTGCATAGCCCGAAAAGCGATAATCGGGTGAAGTTGTGTGCTGGTGAGTTGCGACATGACCCGATCCTTGTAAGGTCGACGCTGGAAGAACAACACTACTGACAATATTGTCAATAGACCCCCGTGTCAACAGGCGTCCCTCGAAATGGCCAGGAGCGTAAAACGGGTCCGCCGCACGCCGGACGAGGCACGCCGGCTCATCCTTGACGCGGCGCAGGCCGCAATCGCCCGCACCGGACCCGAAGGGCTGCGGCTGCACGACATTGCCGCCGCCGCTGGCGTCTCGCATCCGCTGATCCTGCATCATTTCGGCAGCCGCGCCGGTCTCGTGCGCGCCCTGACACGCGAGGCGATCATCGAACTCAGTGACAAGCTGGTCGTCGCGATGGCCGAACCCGACCACTCGACCGAGGAACAGCTCGGCCGTGTCTTTGATGCCTTTCGCAATGGGCTGGGGCAGCGTTTGGCATGGCTCGCTACGGTCGACCCTGATGGCGACGAGAGCGCCGCCGCGATGATACAGCGCGAGTTCGCCGATCGTGTGCACGCGCGCCGGGTTGCCTTGGCGCCGCCCGGCACGATAGTCGAACGGGAGGAGAGTCTCTTTTTGGTGCACCTGATCGCCACCGCCGCGCTCGGCGATGCCATCTATGGCGTCCAGTTCCGCCGCAGCGGTGGGCTCCCGGAGGGAGCTGAGACGGACCGCCGATTTTTCGCTTGGCTCGCCGCACTGATCCGGGCTCGCGCTTCGCCTACCTAACTCATAAGAATGGACGACCGCATAGTGCGGCTCCCAAAGATAGAGGAAACCATGGCGGATGATGGCGGCCGCGGCGAGTTGTTCGAAAAAGGGTTGGCAATGCGGCGGGCGGTGCTCGGCGCCGAATATGTCGACCGTTCGATCCAGAATGCCGATGCCTTTACCGAGCCGTTTCAAAAGCTCGTCACCGAGTGGTGCTGGGGCGAGGTGTGGAACCGGCCGGGGCTCGACAAAAAGACCCGCAGCCTGATCAATCTGGCGATGCTGACCGCGCTCAATCGCCCGAACGAGGTGCGGCTGCATGTCCGCGGTGCGTTGAACAACAGTGTCACCCGCGAGGAAATCCAGGAGGTGCTGCTGCATACCACGGTCTATTGCGGCGTGCCGGCCGCCCTCGAAAGCTTCCGCATCGCCTCCGAGGTGCTCAAGGAGGAGGACGCCAAAAAACGCTGAGGCCCGAGAAACCGTGATCCCAGGCTGGGCAAGCCAGAAGGCGCTGACCGTCGCCGCCCTCGGGACGACGCAGACCTTGGCCTGGGCGTCGAGCTATTATCTGCCGGCGATCTTGGCCGACCCGATCGCCGCCGGGCTCAGTGTGTCGAAGCCGATGTTTTTCGGCTTTTTCTCGGCCTCGCTGTTGTTGCAGGCGGCACTCGGCCCGGCGATCGGACGAGCGATCGACCGCAGTGGCGGACGCGGAATTTTAATGGCCTCGAACCTGGTGCTGGCCGCCGGGCTTGTCGCACTCGGGCTCGCCCGAGGACCGCTCAGCCTCGGCTGCGCCTGGATCGTGCTCGGGTTCGGCATGGCGATGGGGCTTTACGATTCCGCCTTTGCCGCATTGACCGCGATCTACGGCCGCGAGGCGCGCAGTGCGATCACCGGCATCACGCTGATCGCCGGTTTTGCAAGTACAGTAGGCTGGCCGGTCTCGGCCTGGCTCGCCGGTGCGTTCGGCTGGCGTGGCGCCTGTTTTGGGTGGGCTGCGGTCAATCTTTTGGTTTGCCTGCCGATCAACCGATTTCTGATCCCGAAACCCGCAGCACCAATTATCACCGAAGCTGTGCGGCCCGACGCGCCGGCGCCGGCCAACGGCATGGTCGTGCTCGGTTTCGTGTTCGGCGCGGTCGGGTTTGTGACTGGTGCGATGGCGGCGCATCTGCCGCATCTGTTCGAGTTGGCCGGCGCCACGACGACCGCCGCAATTGCCGTCGCGGCGCTGATGGGGCCGGCCCAGGTTGCGGCGCGACTGTTCGAGTTCGGCGTATTGAAGCGGCTGCATCCGCTGGTCTCGACCCGGATCGCTCTCCTCCTGCATCCGCTCGCCGCGGTGCTGCTCGGGGCTCTCGGCGCACCGGCGGCGGCCGGTTTTGCGATTTTGCACGGCGCGGGCAACGGATTGCTGACCATCTCGCGCGGGACCCTGCCCTTGGCCCTGTACGGGCCAGTCGGTTACGGCCGGCGCACCGGCATTATTGTTGCCCCGGCGCGGGTCACGACGGCGGTAGCACCGTTGCTGTTCGGCCTGCTAACGAACCGGTTTGGGCTCGGCGCACTGTTCGTGTCGGCCGGGCTCGGCTTGACCGCGCTGACGGCGCTCGCATTCCTGCGGGTAGAGCCCGAAGCGGCCGCAGCACGCGGCGATTAGCGCCACTCCGGCATAGTCGAGGGCGCCGCTCCCCCCGGCCTCACGCGGTTGCGGCGCCGTCGACCGGGAGAGCAGCGCCGGAGACGAACGAGGCTTCGTCCGAGATCAGGAACAGTGCCGCGTTGGCGATTTCTTCGGGCTTGCCGGTACGGCCCATCGGGTTTTGCCGGCCGCGCATTTGGACCAGCGCCTCCTTGTCCTCGCCCGCGGTGCGCTGCTGATCGGGCCGCGCGACAAACACCCGCAGCATCGGCGTATCGATCGGGCCGGGGCAGATCGCGTTGACGCGGATCTTTTCCGGTGCCAAGCGCTTGGCGAGCGAGCGGACAAAGCCGACGACGCCGAATTTGGCCATCGAATAGACCGGGCTGAAGGCCGAGCCGACAAGCCCCGAGGTCGAGGCCGTATACAGCAACGCGCCGCCGCCGCGGGCGCGCAGTTCGGGTATCGCCGCTTCGGTTGTCAGCAACACGGTGCGCAGATTGAGGCCGATCGCGATATCGAAATCCGCCATGTCGAGGCCTTCAACCGAGGCCGGACCGGGGTGGCCGACATGGTTCCAGACGAAGTCGAGCCCGCCAAAAGCGCTGGCGGTGCGGCGCACGATCGTCCGCGCGAATTCGTCGTCGCGCAAATCGCCGACCAGACCAAGAGCACGACCGCCCGCCGCGGTAATTTCGCCGACGACGGCCTCGACCCCGGCTTGGTCGATGTCGACGACGCCGACCGCCGCGCCCTCGCGGGCAAAGCGCAACGCACCCGCCCGACCCATCCCCGAGGCCGCCGCGCTGACAATGCCAATCTTGTTTTCGAGCCGCATGGTCTCCTCCCAATGAAATCGCGCGCCGCGTCGCTTACGCGGCGATGCCCTTGCCGTCGTACAGCGCGTCGATCGCAGCACCATAGACCTCGCGGATCGCATGGCGCTTGACCTTTAGGGTCGGCGTCATCTGGCCGTTGGCGATCGTAAACGGTTCGCTCGCTATGACAAACCGGCGAACTCGCTCGATCGGCGACAAGCTGCGATTGACCCGCGCTACCACCTCCCCGATCGCCTTCGTAAACCGCCGATCGGCAGCAAGCGCCGCGAGGTCGGTGGGCGCGCCGTTTTCGGCGGCAAAATTTGCGGTGAATTCGGCGTCTGGAACCAGCACCGCGACCAGGTAAGGCCGGCGGTCGCCAAACACCATTGCTTGTGCGATCTCCGGCTCCAATGTCAAATAGCCCTCGATCCGGGCCGGAGAGATCATCTCGCCGCCCGAATTCTTGATAAAGTCGCGCTTGCGGTCGGTGATGCGAATATAGCCATCTTGATCGATCCGGCCGACATCGCCGGTATGGAGCCAGCCATCGACCAGCGCTTGGGACGTGGCCTGCGGATCGTTCCAGTAGCCTTTCATGACATTGTCGCCCGCAACCAGGATCTCGCCATCTTCGGCAATGCGCACCGAAACCCCATCGAGCGGCGGGCCGACAGTGTCGATCTTGATCCGCGTTGGCCGGTTGCAGGCAATGACCGGTCCAGCTTCGGTCTGGCCGTAGCCCTGCAGCAATCTGACACCGAGCGCCAGAAAAAAGCTGCCGATCTCCGGGTTGAGCGCCGCACCGCCCGACACCATCGCCTTGAGGCGGCCGCCAAAACGCCGCCTTAGATCCTCCCGCACCATCCTGTCGAGCAACGGATCGACGAGGCGTTCGGTCAGGTTCGGCACCCCCTCCTCGGCGCGTTTGCGGCCGATCTCGACCGCCTTGTCAAACATCTTGCGGGCGATTTTTCCCTTTCCGCTCGACCCCGCGCATGATGCGGCGATGCATCGTTTCATAGAGCCGCGGCACGGCGGTCATGATCGTCGGCCGCGTCTCAAGCAGATTGGCCGGCAGGGTCTCCGCGCCCTCGGCGAAATAGATCTGCGCGCCGAGTGAAATCGGGAACATCATCCCGGCGGTATGCTCATAGGAATGCGACAGCGGTAGAAAGTTCAAAAACACTTCGTCGCCGAGCCCGAGCGTTTCGAGCAGACGAAAGGCGCCGCGGCAATTGGCAAGAATGTTGCGGTGGGTGGTCATCACCCCTTTCGGGATGCCGCCTGTGCCTGAGGTGAAGATCAGACAGGCGATGTCATCCGGCGCGAGTTCGGCGACGCGCGTTGTGATTTCGGCGGCCGTCTCATCGCCTTTCGCCAACAGGTCATTCCATGCCAACAGGTCGACTGCGCTCGCCTGTCCCGCGGCGGGTTCGATCGCAATGACACTCTTGACAGTTTCGGCTTGATTTGCCGCCGCCAGCACGCGTGCCGATAACGGCGGCCGCGAGACGATCACGGCCTTGGCGCCGCTCGTCGCAAAGACGTGACGATGGTCCTCGACGGTGTTGGTGACATAGGCCGGGACGGTAATCGCACCGGCGCTCATGATCGCGAAATCGGCGATGACCCATTCGGGGCGGTTCTCGGCGACCAGCGCTACCCGGTCGCCGCGGCCGATGCCGAGTTCCGTCAAGCCGTGCGCCAGCCGTCGCACATCGCGGGCCGCGGCAGCCCAGCTGATCGGCTCGTACCGGCCGCCGCGCTTGGCCCACAAAAACGGCTCGTCACCGCGCCGCTCGGCCTGTTCGAAGAACATCGCCGGCAGGCTGCGGCAATTGTCATAATCCATTTCCTGCTCGATCCTCCCCCGCTGCCCTTCTACTTGTTATCACCGAAGGAGGAGAGCGCGGAGCCTTCAGTTTTCGACAAACTGTCGGATCAGCCGGTTAACCTCGGCCGCCTTCTCCATATGCGGCAATGGCCGGCCCTACCGAGAATGTGCACCGGAAAACGGACTGCCATTGCCTCGGCATGGGCGACCGGGAGAATGCGGTCCTCGCGGCCCCAAATCACTTGTGCCGGAATCGCGAGTTCGGCAAGCCGGCCGGCGAGTTCGAGATGCTGCTGCCCTTCGGCGAACCACGCCCGCGCGATCGTGGTCAGTGCCGCCTCAACCCCGTCGAGCCGCTTGTAGCGCAGCATGTCTTCGACCATCGCGCGGCTTATCAGAGCCGGATCATGGACCAGTTCGCCCACCACTTGGGTCGCCTCGCGCCGCCGTTTGGCGCCGATAAAGCCCTCGATAAACGCGGCATTGATTTCGGGGCCGAGCCCCGCCGAGGCAATCAGGGTCAGGCTGGCGGCGTGCTCCGGATGGCGCAATGCGGCGAGGGCGGCAATCGCCCCGCCCATCGAATGGCCGACGAAGTGAGCGCGCCCGATGCCGAGGGCCTGCTGCGCCGCATCGAGCACCTCGGCCATGGTGTCGGGGTCGCCGGCACCCACGTCTTTGATCGAACCGCCATGCCCGGGGAGGTCGAGCGCGATCGTGCGCCGGTCCTCGGACAAGGCCGGCTGGGTAAACATCCAGGTATTCAGATCAGCGCCAAACCCGTGGATCATGACAATCGGGGTGCTGGCGCCCTCGCCCATTTCGAGATAGCGCAGGCGCCGGCCGCCGGCATCGATCTCGCGTGGTGCCGCCGTTTCCGCCTGCCCTTCCGCCGCTGCGGCGGGCTCGACAACCGCGAATTCGGCGACAAAGGCGTCGATCTCGGCGTCGGAAACCGTCTGCGGTGCGACGACCGCCAGCAACGCGCCGACCGGTAGGGTCGCACCGGGGCCGGCGACGATGCGGCGCAGGGTGCCCGCTTCGGAAGCCTCGACGGTGTTGGTGATCTTGGTCGTTTCGATTTCGAGGATTTCTTCGCCAGGCGCGAAGTCCTGCCCTTCACGTTTGAGCCAGCCGACGACCTTGCCCTCGGTCATGGTAAGGCCCCATTTCGGCATCGTGATCGGGGTTATCGCTGAAGCGCCCATCGGAGCCTCGCCTTTTTGTCATTTCTGGCAGTTGGTAGTTGGTAAAATCGGCGAATCCGTGCAGACGCAATGGGATGAGCACGGGTCGAGCGGTCGCCGCGAGGCACCCAGCGGGTGAGCAACCTGCGTAGCGTAGGCAAAGCGATCGGTGATCGCGGACACGTTTGCCGGCCGGATCCACATGGAGTGGGAGGCGGGCGAGCGGGCAGAGATGACCTCGCTTGGCCAGCTTCCGTTTTTCATAGAGTATTTGAAGCAAGGCGGGTTGTTCGACGGCTGGGTTGCGGGGTGCCCGCGGGCGCTGACATCCCGATCGGCCGTCGAATTGCGGGACATACTGGGGACAGTGATGTTGTCGGTGCTGGCAGGGCCTCCGCGCAATGCCCAATCACGACCGGGCTGCGTCCAAGTCCGCCGCCCGGTGCCGGCAAGGCCAAGATGGTAGCGAGGACGCAGTGCGTCGGTTCATGAGCAACATTGAGAGGGAAGCCGGGCGAGCTGGCTGCAGGAACATCTCGACAATTGCACTGGCCCTCTGTTGCGCGAACGCTGGATTCTCGATGTCGACACGACGGTGAAACCGCTCACGGCCATCAGAAAGGTGCGAACGTCGGTTACAACCCGAAGAAGCGGGGCGGCCGATCGCATACTTATCACAGCTACATGTCGGCCAATCTGCGGCTGGTCTTGGAGGCCGCGGTTCAAGCCGGCAACCAGCACGCGGCGAAGCACTCGGCGCCGGGACATGGACGCTGTTGGATCGGCTGGGGCCGCAATGCGGTCCCTGGCTGCTGCGCGGTGATCGAGAATGACGCAACGAGGGCGTGATGAACGAAGCTGAGCGCCGAGACAAAGCCGATCGGTCAATTTGCGCCTGACCGAGCGGGTGAAACGGGTGCTCGAGCGGGCGATGCGGGATGATGATTGGCACGATGCCGGGGCGGCTGGCAAGGCAAGCATGGCGAGATCCGCCTGATGGGTTGGAGCCGGCAACGCAGCGTGGTCCTGCTCCGCCGCCGTCTGGCCGGGGTGATGATCACCCAGCCGCAGGCGGATGGGCAACTGGCGCTCGGCTTTGTCGAGATCGACGCGGCGCGCCAGGAAGCCTGGGAATATGCTGTTCTGGTGACCTCGCTGGAGGCCGAGGTTGTGACCATTGGGCAGCTTTACCGGGACCGGGGAGATTGTGAGAACAGCTTCGACGAGTTAAAGAACCACTGGGGCTGGGGTGGATTTACGACCCACGACTTGGCGCGCTGCCGGATCATGGCACGCATTGTCGCCCTCATCTTCAACTGGTGGAACCTCTTTGTGCGTCTGGCCGATCCTGACCATCATCGCGAGGCGATCACCAATCGGCCGCTGGTGCTGCAAGCGATTGGTCGACAGACCAACCATGCCGGCCGCGCCACTGTGACAATCAGCAGCTCTCACGGTGAGCGGGATCGGGCGCGCCGGGCGCTCACCCGTATCGCCGCCTTCTTCGCCACCCTGCGCGAAACTGCGGAGCAGTTGACCGATCTCGATCGATGGTACCGCATCCTCAGTCATGCCCTTGCCAAGTATCTCAAAGGCCGCCAACTCGACCCGCCACGGCGCCTACAGGCGGCCTGATCCTGCACGCTAAAGTCGAACTGACACCCCGTAAGGCTAAGCTATTCGGCTCAACGTCAACGGGAAGATCATCAGCGCGGTCGGCGTTTCCGGCGGGGCCGCGTTTCAGGATGGGCAGGTCGCCAAGGCCGGCGCCGATGCTGCCTCGGCGAGATAGAGTGCCGAGTATCATCTACGCAAAAGGCACGCCTATCCCGGCCGCAGCACGTCGCGTGCGGTTTGATTGAACAGGATCCGGCGTTCCTCGTCGGAAGGCGGCGCCGCGCGGCGCAATTCTTTGCCGAGGTCGACACCGCGCTGCACTGCCGGCCGATCTCGCAACGTCGCGCGCCAGCGCGAAACGTTTGGGAAATCGTCGAGTGGCTGACCAAGGGGCTTGGCGATCAATACCCACGGCCATGACGCCATATCGGCGATCGAATACTCGTCGAGGATGAACGCGCGGCCTTCGAGCCGCCGTTCAAGCACGCCAAGGCAGCGATTGTATTCGTCGGCGTAGCGCTTATGCGAATAGGAGTGCTCGCCCTGGGCATAGTTAACGAAGTGGCTCAACTGCCCGGCCATCGGCCCGAGATTGCCGACCTGCCAGAACAGCCATTCGAGGCATTCCTTGCGCCCGCGCCGGGTCTGCGGCATGAACCGCCCGGTCTTTTCGGCGAGGTGGATCAGGATCGCGCCCAATTCAAAGATCGGCATCGGCCCGTCCGGATCGTCTTGATCGACGATCGCCGGCATCCGATTGTTCGGGCTGATCGCGAGAAATTCGGGTTTGAACTGATCGCCGCGCCCGATATTGACCGGGATCATGCGATAGGGAAGCCCGCATTCTTCGAGCATGATCGCGACCTTCCAGCCGTTCGGCGTCGGCCAATAATAAAAATCAATCATTCCGTTTCCTTTATCTTGTCATTGCGAGGAGCGCAGCGACGAAGCAATCTAGTTTGTCTTTGTACGGCCCCGGATTGCTTCGCGGAGCCTGTCCTCGGGCGGCGCGCAGCACCGACCCGTGGGCTCGCAATGACATTTACTTTGTCAAGGTACATCTCGTGGCTCCTTCGGTCACGAGCGCCTCGATTTCGCCGGGCGAATAGCCGAGTTCGGTCAGAATTTCGGCGGTTTGCTCGCCGAGCGCCGGCGCACCGCGGCGGATTTCGGTCGGCGTACGCGAGAACCGCGCCGCCGCGCGCGCCTGCCGCAAGCGTCCGGCCTTGTCATGCTCGGTCTCGATGACCAGGCCCAGCGCTTCGGCTTGTGGGTGATGGATCACCTGGTTGCGGGTCAGTACCGGGCCGCACGGCACCTGGGCCGCGGTCAGCCGCTCGAGCCATTCCGCGGTCGGGCGGGTCATCAATGCCTGTTGCGTGACCTCGAGCCTGGCATCGATATTTTTCTGCCGCAGTGCCGGGGTCTTAAACCGCTCGTCATCAATCCATTCCGGGTGCTCGACCACCCGGGCCAAGCCCGCCCATTGGCGATCGGTCAAAGCGGCAACGGTGATGTAGCCGTCTGCCGTATCATAGATCAGGTCGTGGGCGCTCGCCGCCGACTGCCGCGGCGGCTCATCGCCGGCAAACGTCTGATCG
Organism: uncultured Alphaproteobacteria bacterium; assembly: GCA_963846635.1. Taxonomy (GTDB): domain Bacteria; phylum Pseudomonadota; class Alphaproteobacteria; order ATCC43930; family CGMCC-115725; genus AP-15. The sequence continues at coordinate 10,943 of CAWJXM010000057.1, forward strand.
CTCATATCGGAGGCCCACATAAAAGCGAGCACGGCTTCCAGCATCGACAAGCGCACATGTTGGCCCTCACCCGTGCGCTCGCGTGCCAACAGCGCCGCGGTGATCGCCTGCGAGGCAGTGATCGCGGTCAATTTGTCAGGCAAAATCGTGCGCAGCAGTCGCGGGCGCGCCTCGTCAGAGCCCGCCTGTACGGTTGCCAACCCCGAGAAGCCCTGAATAACCGGATCGTAAGCGGGTTTATCGGCGTAAGGGCCCTTCTCGCCAAATCCGCTGATCGATACGTAAACGATTTTTGGCGAGACAGCGCGAACCGCTTCCTCGCCGACGCCGAGCCGCTCGGCGACACCCGGGCGGAAGTTCTGCGCGAAGACATCGGCCCCAGCCGCAAGGCGCAGCAGCGCTTCGACTGCCACCGGTTTCTTGAGGTCGAGAACGATCGAGCGCTTGTTGCGGTTATTGTTAAGAAAGGATGCGGTAAATCCGGCCCGCCGGTTGCCTCCGGCTCGCGTCGAGTCGCCGCCTTCGGGCGCCTCGACCTTGATCACGTCGGCACCCTGATCGGCGAGAATCATCGTCGCCAGCGGCCCCGAGACGTTCGAGGTCAGATCGACGATCCGATACCCTGATAGCGGCCCCGGCATTGCGCAGCCCCTTCGCACCTCATCACAGCTGAGGCACGAGACTACGCGCGAACCCACAAGGTCAAGCGCCGCGGCGGCTATGCCGGCAGCCGCCCGAAGACGTTAATTAAGGCGTTTGGCTAAAAGGCAGGGATGATCGGGGCCGGGACGATATGCTCTTCGACGCGGCGCACACCGGGGATGTTTTCGGCGGCGACACGCAGCGCCTGCTTTTCAGCTTCGGGCTGGTCGTCGGACATCCACACATGCACGACACGGTCACGGACCATGATGTCGGCGGCCCAGATATTGGCCCAGCGCTGGCCGCGCAATTCATTCAGCAGCCGTTCGCGGATCGAGCGGTCGTCGGCGTCCGCGACGATTGCCGGCGCGCTGCTCGTCGTCGCCAGAGCGCGCACCAGGTTGGCGCGGCTGATGATGCCAACGAGTTTGCCGTCGCGCACGACCGGAACCCGCTTGATCAGCTTGGTTTCGAGCAGCATCGCGACATCGGCGAGATCGGCCGTGTCGGCGACGCTGATCACATCGCGGCTCATAATGTCGGCCACCCGCTGGCCATGCGCCTTGACATAGTCGCGGGCCGCTTCCTCCTCGGCGGCGAGCGAGTCGAGCCACCATGACCGCCGTTTCTGCAGACGCCGCTCAGTGCCGGTTTCGGCGCGGTGCAGCAGATCGCCTTCGCTGACAATGCCGACGAGACGGTCGCCGTTCTCGACCACCGGCACCCCGCTGATGCCCTTTTCGGACAGCAGTTTTGCCAGCTCCTGCACGGTCGTCTCGGGCGTGACGGTGATGACAGGCGTTGTCATGACGTCCATGGCGCGCATCGATAGCCTCCAGCCTCGTTTTCTTGACGAAACCTCCAACATTAGTATCACGCCTTGAGGTAGATCAATCAAGGCACGAGAAAAAAGCAATTCGCGTTTGCTGGTTGCGCTCCGAGCGTCTCAACGGTTTAGTCGGCATGCTGGGTCGAGAGGCAAAAAGACTGTGATCTGGTGGGTGTCCCGCGTGGCGAGCGCCAGCCGTGCCCTATATGATCGAGCGCGCAACGATCAAGATTGATCGCGAGTTGAAGAGAGGCTGAATGAACAAGATTGCAGTTTGCCTGATGGTGATTATCACCGCCGGGGTCATCAGCACGGCCGTTCCCGGCGAGCCTGCGCTGGCGGCGCCGATCGCTTTCACGGTGCAGCTCACCGGTGCGCAACAGGTCCCGCCGGTGCAGACGGGCGGCAGTGGTACGGCCGATCTGACCTATGACCCGCAGTCGCGCGTCGTAACTTGGTCTATTACTTACAGCGGATTGTCGAGTCCGGCGACAATGGCCCATTTTCACGGACCCGCTGGTCCCGGGAAGAATGCGCCGATCAAGGTCTGGTTGACCAAGCGAGGCGGCCCGGTATCGAGCCCGATCACCGGTCAGGCAACGCTGACCCCGGCGCAGGCGCAGCAGTTCATGGCCGGGGAGTATTATATAAATGTGCACACGACCGTGCATCCCGGGGGCGAGATCCGCGGTCAGGTCGTGCCACCCAAATCCTGACCCGGTCGATATTAGCAGCGATCGACCGGCCTGGACAGTTTACCGATACAATCCGATCTTATCTCATCGCGGAGAGCACCATGCTGCGCAATGTCGCCGTCGGCCTTGGTTTGATGGAGTTTCCGTTCGACAGCGTCGCCGGTTTTTGGCGCTGGGTCGATCTGTGCGAGGCGGGCGGCGTCGACTCGCTGTGGCAGACCGACCGCATCATCAGCCGCGAGCCGATCCTCGAATGCATGAGCGTGATGGCCGCACTCGCCGGCCGCACCCGTCGGCTGAAATTCGGCGTCAACGTGCTGTCGCTGGCATTTCGTGATCCGGTGCTGCTGGCAAAGCAATGCGCCACGATCGATGTGTTGTCCGAGGGGCGGCTGTTGCCCGCATTCGGTATCGGCAGCCCGCTCGCGCCCGAATGGCGCACGCTCAATCTCGACACCAAAACCCGCGGCCGTAAAACCGACGAAGGGCTCGAAATCATCCGGCGCTTATGGGCCGAAGACGAGGTCGACTTCGAGGGCGTGCATTACCGGCTCTCCGGCGCCTCGATCAGCCCAAAACCGGTGCAGCCCGATCTGCCGATGTGGATCGGCGGGTCAAGCGAGGCGGCAATCCGGCGCACCGCGCGCTTTGGCACCGGCTGGCAGGCGGGCGGCGAGACGCCGGACGATATCGGCGCTGTCGTGGCGGCGATCCGCGAGGCCGCTGTCGCCGAGGGCCGCCCGATCGACGATGACCATTACGGCGCCGGCATCGCATTTCGCTTTGGCCGGCCCGACGACCCGGCCCTCGAACGGCTGTTTGAAGCCTATCGCCGCCGCACCGGCCGCGAACCACAAAAATATTTCGCTATCGGCGACGCCGAGGCGATTGTCGAGCGCATCGGGCGTTATGTTACTGCCGGTATTTCGAAATTCATCCTGCGTCCGGCGGCCCGCGGCGACAGCGAAATGCTGGCGCAAACCCGCCGCCTGGTCGAAGAAGTGTTGCCGCTGGTTGCCGCGCGCTGGCCAAAACCAAAGAAGCGTCTGGCGGCCGAATGAGCGACGCGGCGCTCCGCGGCATTCGTGCCTGTGTCTTCGACGCATACAGTACTCTCTTCGACACTTCCTCGGCTGCACAGCGTGGCGCCGATGTGATCGGGAGCGAAACTGCGGGGCAGCTCGCTGAGTTGTGGCGCAACAAGCAGCTGCAATACACGTGGCTGCGCACCGTACAAAACCGCCACGCCGATTTCTGGCAGGTCACCGGCGACGCGCTCGATTTTGCGCTCGATGCTCTCGCCATCGCCGATCCGGGGCTGCGCGACCGCTTGATGCAGGCGTATCTGACGCTCGACGTTTATGCCGAAGTTCCGGCGGGGTTGCGTGTGTTACGCGGGGCCGGCACGGCGACGGCGATCCTGTCGAACGGCACGCCGGCGATGCTCAGCGCCGCGGTCGATCATGCCGGGCTCGGCGAGTTGTTCGATCACGTGCTGTCAGTCGAAGAGGTCGGTGTCTACAAGCCGCATGCGAAGGTCTATCAGCTCGCCTGCGACCGGCTCGGCATTCCCGCCGAAGCCATCCTCTTCGTGTCTTCGAACGGCTGGGACGCCTGGGCCGCCTCTGCTTTTGGCATGCGGGTGGCATGGTGCAACCGCCAGGGTCTCACCCGCGAGCGGCTCCCCGGTGCGCCCGAGCACGACATCCGCTCGCTCGCCGAACTGCCGGCACTACTCGCCGCGCCGGCGGCCTCCTGACCAAAACAAGGTCGGCCCGCGGACGGCGCAGAGCCACCGCGGTCGCGATTACAAGGTCGTGGCAACTTGGCGGACCATATCGCGCAGCCACAAGATCGCCGGCTCGTTACCGTGCTCGCAGTGGGTCAGCGCCATGATCTCGAAGGGCGGAGAAGCATAGGGCGGTTCGAACAATTTAAGATGGTAGGTGCCGGCAAAGGCGGTAGCAAGGCGGCGCGGCAGCGGTGCGGCCATGTCGGAATGGCTGACCACGGCCAGAGCCGCCAAAAAATGCGGCGTCGTCAGACCGACGGCGCGGGTCAGGCCCCGCGCCGCCAAGGCGCCCTGCAATAGCCCGACCTCGCTGCGCGTGACGAGCCGTTCGAGCCCGTGATCGACAACATACCCGGCCACCGCCTGTTCATCTTCGCCGATTGCCGTAATGATCAGATGCGGCAACGCTGCCAGCCGCTCGAGGGTCAGCTCCTGCCAGGCGGCGGGATGACGGTCGCTGACCACCCAGACCCGCGTTTCCTCAAACAACGGCTCGCAGGCAAACCATTCCGGCACGCGCCGGAAGCTGCCGATTGCCATATCGGCGCGCCCGGCGACCAGCGCTTCGGCGACACCCATATTGCTCGGCCTGATTCTGATTTCCGCCAGCGGCGCCGCTGCGCGCAATCTCGCGACGAGAGCCGGGATCAGCACGGCCCCGACATATTCGCCGCAGATGATGGTAAACCGCCGTGTCGTCTGTTCCGGGACGAAATCGGCGGGCGTTAAAGCCAATTGCAGCTGCAGCAGCCCTTGGCGCAACCTCGGCGCGATCTCGGCCGCCCGCCGGGTCGGCTGCATGCCGTCCGGACCGCGGACAAAGAGCTCGTCCTCAAGGACAAAGCGCAACCGGCTCAGCGCATGGCTGATCGCCGACTGCGTCAGACCGAGCCGCTCACCGGCGCGCGTCACACTGCGCTCTTCCATCAACGCGTCGAAGACGCGCAGCAAATTGAGGTCGAAGCTCGGGAAATGAGTTTTATTCATCATTGCATTGCAGCAATATGATTTGCTGGCAATCGCGAATCCGATCAGGATGCGACCATCGTGTACAGCTTACCGGAGATATCGGTCCGATGCGTATCTTTAACGCAACTCTGTTAGGTTCCGTGCTGTTCGCCGGAACAGCGGCGAGCCAACGCAGGCACAGGGGCAAACTCTGCGTACCTCGCCCTACGGCTCGACCCAGAGCGTTTATCCGAAGCCGGGTGGCTCCGCGGTCATCCCACAAGGCAATTCTCAGCCCGCCGCGGCCACTCCCAGTCCCGTGAGCGGAGCCGATCAGCCCTATCTGACCGGGCTTAGGCCGAACTGATCTGGCTCTATAGACCGATGCGGCCTTGTTCCGATTCAGGACCGGAGCAAGGCCGGAGGCCCAAGCCCCTTAAGCGGACCGGCTGAAGTAGCATTGTAGCGGGCGGCCTTCTGGTTAAGGCTTCTCGCAGGCGAAGTACGCGATATTCTCGGACGTATCCAGATAGCGTGGGATCTTTTCGTAGCGGGCGCAATGCTCTCTGGCGATCTCGGTCGCCGCAGCAAGGTCACGGGTATAACCGACCTCCGCTGAGTTAGCGTTGCCGGCGGACAAAAACGGCTTCTCCGCGCAACCACCGACGAGACCGATGGCAATCGGAGAGAACAGCCAATGCGCGAGCCGCAGCCACCGCAAGTCGATCACAGTTGGTCGCCGGCGTTCACCGAAAAACCGGCTTTTGCCGCGAAATCGCAGCCGCGCTCCGCAAAGTCTCGGTAAGCCCCATAGCTCGGCGCGGCCGGTGACAACAAAACAACGCCGCCCTTGGGCGTGACCCGTCGCGCCATGGCGACGGCGGTTGCCATCGAGGGCGCGAGCACCGTTTCGGAGCCCGCGGCACTGGCGCGCAACCCGGCATAAATGCGTTTGCCACTGGCGCCGAGACAGAGAACGGTTCGCGCCGCACCGCCCGCGAGCTTGGCGACGAGCCCGGAATAGTCAATGCCGCGATCATAGCCGCCGACGAGCAGGGTGATCTCTCGACCGGCATAAACCTCGAGTGCCGCTAATGTCGATTCCGGCGCCGTCGAGATGCTGTCGTCCACGTAAAGTGCCCCGTCGATTTCGCCAATCTCCTGCTGGCGGTGCGGCAGCGCGCGAAAATCGCTGGTGGCGTCGAGCGCCTCGCGCAAATCGAGCCCGAGCATCTGTGCGACGGTCAAGGCCGCGCAAACGTTCGACAAATTATGCGGCCGCACGAGATAAGGGTTTTTCACTTCGCCGATACGGCGAGGCCCATCAAAAATCTCGCTACCGCGGGCGTGAAGCGACGCGCTCTGATTAAAGAAATGGCGCGCGAGCCCGCTCGCGGGCGCCGCCTGGCGATTGACGATCGCGCAGCGGCTATGGTGCAACAGATTGAGTTTGTCCCGGTAATACGCATTAAGCGTGCGGTGCCAGTCGAGATGCTCGGGAAACAGAGAGGTTAGCACTGCGACGTCACAGATCCCGTTAAAATCCGCGGCCTGATAGCTCGACACCTCGATGACCGCGAAGTCGGTTTTGCTCTGATCAATCTCGGTGATTGGCACGCCAATATTGCCGGCGAGTGCCATCCTGCGACCGAACTGGCCCAGAATATGCGCGATCAGCGAGGCAGTCGTGCTCTTGCCCTTGGTCCCGGTGACGCAGATCGTCGTCAGTGCACTCTTCTCGGCAAACCAAAGGTTCAAGAGCGAGGTAAGCTTCACGCCGTTCCTGCGCGCAGTCTCGATCTCGGGACGATAGAGACTGACGCCGGGGGATTTGACCAACACGTCGATGCGAGCGAGCGCGCGAACAATGCTGACTTTGCCGAAGGCGCATTCGAAATTGTGCAATTTCTCGGGGGGGTGTGCGCTAGCGGAATCATCCAACAGTAATAGCGGCAGTTGCGGATCATATGCGCGAAGGAACTCGATAGCCGCTTGGCCTTCACGCCCCAGCCCCCAGATCGCGACCCGGGCGCCGCCGAGGTCAGCTGCACGCATCGAGCATTGCCAAAAACCGTTGCGGAACCCGGTGCGGATGCCGTGCGGTCAAGAGCGCACAAGACTGGGATGGATCGCCATCCCGCAGCGCCGGGAAAGCCGTGCGCAGCCGTCTGATGACAATGTCATCGCGCCAGTCGGGATCGCTCGCAAGCAGTGTCGCGACGGCAGTACTCTCGGTGACCTCTCCGACACATTCAAATGGCTTGTGTTGCCGCAATCCGCATAACTGGGCAAAGCCTTCGGCTTGGCTTTCATCGGCAAGCATATTGCGGCCAAAAATCGCAATCAGGCGCTTCTTCGGCACAAACGGGGCCAGGGCCAGAAACACAAACCGGCATTTCGGGCAGTTGCAGCACCAGTGCCGGCCGCGTTCGGCCACCGATTGGCGAAAGGCGGTGTTGCAGCTGCGGAAGCTGTCAAAATATTGCGGGTACCGCGCAAAGCGGCGTGCGATCTCGATTTCCGGCAATGGCCGCAGCAGCGAAAAATAAGCAATACTCGGCGTGATGTGATGCGCAACATATTCACTGAAATCTTGCTCGAATTCAAGCGATTTGCTGTATTGGTGATTAATGCCGACCCCGCCGACCGTCAGGTTTGGTGCATTGGCGGAATGTTCATTGGACATTACGATTGAATCGAAACCTGCGAGCACCGCGCAGGCCAGCACGATCGCGCTCAAAATCCCGGTGATTGGTACATGGCCGTTCAGTGCGCCGTTTGCATTGAGTTCGAACAGCGCCGGGTCGAGCTGGCGACGAACCCGGATAAAAGGCAGCCCCGCTGCGGCAATGCAGGCCGCGATCGGCGCGGCATCACCGAGCGTAAACAGCAGCAGATCTTCGCCGGACGCCTTCAAGCATTCGAGACTGACGATCGAATCTTTGCCGCCGCCGACCGGTACGCAACTGCGCCGCGGTAAGGCTGATGGCCATTGGTGGCGATGGCGTACCCGGCTCCCACTCGAACCGGCATTGGCCCGCGAGCGAGAAACGGTTCCTCCACGCGAATTCGGCCAAACCCTTTTCATAAAATTTCTGCAGGAATTCTGCCGTGTCGCGATCGAGCGCAAACGCCTCGCAGCGCAGGGTCTTTGGAACGAAAGCTTTGTAATAGCTTACCCCTGACAACAGAAAGACCAGCCGAAAGATCCGGTCGAGCACCGCTTCGGCTTCGGCAGTGAGCCGGCGCGGCGGAAAATCAAAGAACAGCTTTTCCTCAAATCGCGGTCCGTCGCGAAACCGATAAATTAACGACAGGGAATTGTTGGCCGGGGCGTAATGGTAGGCCTCGAACAGAAATTCCTTATACCGCATGCCCGGCCTCGACGAGCGCCCGGATCATCCGCAACTTTTCATGGTGCAACGTGAGGTCAAAATTATCGATCGTCAATGTCTGTCGCCGCGAGACCCCGTCGACCGCCGGCCCATCCCGCAACATCACCTCGAGAATATGCCGATCCAATGCTTGATCGAGACAATGCAGCAACGAGCGGCGCCAATCCGCGCGAATCACCGCAAGGGCGCCGAGCAGGGCATAGGCACCCCAATGCGACACGCCGGCGACAATCAGATGATTTGCCGGGGTCGCACAGGCGATCGCCTCGCCGTGGTCGACATGGCGGCCGATCAATTCACGGGGCAGGGCACCCATGCCGATCTCGTTGCCGCCATCGCCGATCGCAATCGTATCCCACGGCCCAGCCGTGAAGAGGTCGTCGAGCGGCGCCGTATGAGCGCTGATGTCTTCGCCGCGCATGTTGCGTGGGCTGCCATCGCAGCTGCGTCCACAGCGCTCGATCGAGACTGCATGGGTAACGCGGGCGGCGCGCCACGTCTCGATCAGACCGGCAAGCGGCGCACCGATCGCAACGGCATCGACCGGCACTGCGGCAGCGCCGGCCGCGGCTAGCGCGACCGCGCAGGCGCTGCGACAGGGCTCGTCGGTAGCGAGGCGGCACGGAATGCCGATTTCGGCGAACCCGCGGGCCAATAACGCTGCTCCGACCGGACCATCGGTCTCGGCTGCCGGCGGCATTCCCAACGGCACAAAAAAACCGGTGATCAGCCCGACCCGGCATGGAAGCGCCGCCGCCAAGCTCGATGCGGCACCCCACAAGCCGCCGCCCGCCGCCGTGCACAGAGCCGAGATATTGCGCCCGACATCGGCCTGAACGACGTGCTCGATGCAATCGACCAGCGCTTGGTCCGTGCGCGGCGAAGACATCGGGACAGCCGGCTATAGGGCGGCGAGTTTGGCGTTCGACAAATCGGTGATCAGCATCGAACCCGGCGCGTGAGTGATACAGAATTCGGGCTCGACTTCGGCAATGACGGCTTGCGGGGTCACACCGCAAGCCCAAAACACCGGCAATTCTTCCTCATGCACCGGAACCGCGTCGCCGTAATCGGGGCATCCGAGATCGCTGATGCCGATTGCCTGCGGCAGACCGATATGAACCGGGGCGCCATGCACCGACGGAAAACGCGAGGTTATCTGGATCGCACGGATCGCATCCTGCGGGCTCAGCGGCCGCATCGAGACGACGAGCGGGCCGGCAAATGGGCCCGCTGGCACGCAGCGGATATTGGTGCGATACATCGGCACATTCGAGCCGCACGTCATGTGGCGCAACTCGATTCCGTCCTCGACCAGCGCGTCTTCGAACGAAAACGAGCAGCCAAGCGCAAAGCTGACGAGATCCTCGCGCCAGACATGGCGGATATCGCCTACTTCCTCGATTAGTTCGCCGCGACGCCACACCCGGTATTTCGGCAGATCGGTGCGGATGTCGAGGTCCTCACCGAGAGCTGGCAAAGAAGGGTCGCCCGGCTCCGAGACCGCCAATACCGGGCAGGGTTTCGGATTGGCCTGCGCAAATCGCAGAAAGTCGTGGGCAAGCGCTTTCGGCAAAATGACCAGATTGGCCTGGACATTGCCGGCGGCGAGACCGGCGGTCGCGCCATTGATTTCGCCGTTGCGGATGCGCCGGCGTTCGCGTGCGCCGGCTTTGATGCTTCGATCGGTTGCTGCGTTCATCCGATGGTCCATCTTCACGATCGAAATCTTACCGCCGAGAGACGATCGTCGTCAAAACAACCGCCGACATCGCGACGGATCGAGGGTATTGCATATGAGCGCTGTCTTTCTCGCCGCCGCGATTTTGCTGGAGATCACGGCGACCACCGCGTTGAAGCTGTCTAATGGATTGACCCGCCCGGGCCCAGCGGGTGTGGTTGTCGCCGGGTACGCGGCGAGCTTCTCGATGCTGTCATTGGCGTTGCGCGGAATCGATCTGTCGACGGCTTATGCCGTCTGGTCCGGCGTTGGGACCGCAATCGTGGCAGCGATCGGCATATTGTGGTTTGGCGAGCCCGCCAGTGCCTGGAAGCTCGCATCGCTGGCGCTAATCATTGTCGGGGTGGCCGGATTACACCTCGCCGGTCACGGCGCGTGATCCGGCAGGGGGTTAAGGCCTAATTCGACCGGCGGCTCGTTGACCGGTGGCGGCGGGGGTCCGGCAGGCGGGATCGGGACGGGATCCGGCGGCTCCTCGATCGGGCGCGGACGATCAGGGTCGGGCGGCGGCACCGGCGGCGTGCCGGGAGGTAAGGGCGGCGTCGGAGTTTGCGCCGCCGGCTCATGGCCTCCCCGCTCCTGCATCGCCGGCCTCCGCAACCCAGCTTCGTCAGGCCGCGAGCAATGCGGCGCAGCCGAGAAACGCCGCGAACGGATGGGTCACAACAAAAGTCGGGATCGCGGCGAGATAGGGCTCGAACCGGCCCTTGGCCTCGAACCGGGCGCGAAACGGCGAATCGGCAAAGTAACGACCGAGCCTTGGCACGATGCCGCCGGCAATGTAGACCCCACCACGCGCGCCCAATGTCAGAGCGAGATTGCCGGCGACCGTGCCGAGCATGGCGCAGAACATCGCCGTTGCCTCGGCACAGATTGGGTCCTCGTTGCGCATGCCAAAATCGGTGATCTGTGCCGCGGTGTAGCCCTTTGACGCAACCCCGTCGATCTCGGCCAGCGTATTGTAGAGGTTGACGAGACCCGGCCCCGACAACACCCGCTCGGCCGAAACATGGTCCAAACGCCGGCGCAGATGATCGATGACGGCGCTTTCGCGATCATCCGCCGCGGGCATTGTGGCGTGGCCGCCCTCGCCGGTCAGCGCCATCCAGCGGGTGGCACTGGGGACGAGACCGGAAACCCCGAGCCCCGATCCCGGGCCCAACACGGCCAGCGGCATTGCTGGCACGGAAATCCCACCCCCGACCTGCATTCGGTCGCTCGGGCCAAGATGAGGGAGAGCGAGAGCCTGCGCCGTGAAATCGTTGATCACCTCGAGCCGCTCGAAGCCGAAACGCGCGCGCAGCGCCGATACCGAAAACCGCCACGGGTGGTTGGTCATCACGATATGGTCGCCGGTGATCGGCGACGCGATGGCAATCGCCGCAAGGCGCGGCATCGGCAAGCCGCCACGGTCACTCAAATATTCGGCGAGTGCCGCATCGATTGTCGGATAATGGTCGCAGACGTGGCTGCGCCAGTGCAAAATCTTGCCGTCCGGCGAAACGAGACCAAAGCGGGCGTTGGTGGCGCCGATATCACCAACCAGCCGGGTTTCTAGCTCGACCCCGGCGCCCCCTCCCGCTTCACTCATGCGAGGCCGCTCGCTTCAAGGCGGTGATAAAACTCTCACGCCAGTGGGTGATATCGTTGCGTTGGATGGTCGTCATCATCGCCGCCCACCGCTCCTGACGCTCGCCGAGCGGCATGTCAAGTCCCTGGTGGATAGCTTCGGCCATGCCCTCGGTATCGAACGGATTCACCAGAACCGCCTCGCTCAATTCCTGCGCCGCGCCGGCAAAGCACGACAATACCAATACGCCGGGATCTTCGGGCGGCTGAGAGGCGATGTATTCTTTGGCAACGAGGTTCATGCCGTCCCGCAGTGGCGTCACCAGCCCGATCCGCGCGGCGCGATAGAAGCCGGTCAGGATCGGGTGGCCAAAACTCTTATTGATATAGCGCAACGGCGTCCAGTCGAATTCACTGTATCGGCCGTTGATGTTGCCGGCCGCAGCAGCAAGCGTGCGACGGATCTCCTTGTATTCCGGTACTTCGGAACGCGAAGGCGGCGCAATCTGCATGAAAATGATGCGGTTGCGGGTCTCCGGATAAGCTTCGAGCAACTTTTCGAAAGCGGAGAAGCGCGCCGGGAGACCTTTCGAATAATCAAGCCGATCAACCCCGATCATCAATGTGCGGTTGGCGAGACTGCGCCGCAACCGCTGCATATGGCGACTTGTTTCAGCTGCCGCGGCGTGACTTGAAACCACCTCGGTGTCGATCCCGATCGGAAAGACCTGGGTCCGAACGATCCGCCCGAAGGCGCGCAAGGTGCCGTTGCCAAGATCCTCGGCGCCCGCCCAGCGGATTAGATAGTCACAAAACCCTTGCGCATCCGATTTGGTCTGAAATCCAACAAGATCATACGCGCACAGACCTTCGACCAGTTCGCGATGGTTCGGCAAGATGCGCAGCATCTCGGCTGGCGGAAACGGCGTATGCAGAAAAAACCCGAGCACCTGAGCTTGGTCGAGGCGACGCAGTTCGCGACCCAGCGGTATCAAATGGTAGTCGTGGACCCAGACCAGATCGTGCGGCAACAATAGCGGCACTAGGGACTGAGCAAACCAGCGGTTCACTCGCAAATAGCCGGAAAAATCTTTGCGCGAATAGTCGACCAGCCCAGCGCGAAAGTGAAACAATGGCCACAGCACGCGGTTGGCAAAGCCGAGGTAATATTCGTCAAAATCGCGTTGTGACAGATCGAGGATGGCATAGGTCAGAGGTCCCGCGGCAATAAGCTCCGGTTCACTGCCAGGTGAGCTGTCCACCTTGCCGCTCCAGCCGAACCAGATGCCCCCCGATTTCTCGAGCGCAGCGCGAATCGCGACCACGAGACCTCCGGAGTCGTGCCTTCCGCCGTCGACTGCAACTCGGTTGGAGACAATAACCAGTCGTCTGTTGGTGTGAACCGCGCGCGGCGAGATCACCTCTCTCTCCGCCCGGTTGACCTTGTTTTCTGGTGGTTGCTGGTCGACGTGGAGTTCGCCGGCTCCCGTGATCGCGTCCTCCATGTCATTGATCCCCCAATTTTGCGTTTTCTGCGGAACATCCACGCGTAAGGAACGTTCCGCTGAAGCTCGACTCCTCCAGCGCAGGATCATCGGGTCCAAGCCGGGAGCACTCGTTCAGAATCGAGGCCACGACACTCTATTGGGCGGACATACGATTGCGGTGGTAACCACAGCGGTGACGGCCGAGTCAAAAATCCGTCACTTGTGCGTTGCACAGAGCGTCCATTCGCACACGCACTCCTAAATGCCTGATTTAAACCGAATTAACTAATGACTCCAATCCTTTCGAAAAAGCGGTCTTGACATTCGAAGACGGCGCATTAAATTGTGCGGTGCGGTAACGGTCGCTGGTTGTGATCTTACCGTACGTCTTCTAGGCGTTTCCTCCCTAAACTTGGGCCGAGCTCAGCTGCGGCCCATTTTTTTCGCCCACTTTCGGGGGAGGACACGGTGGGCAGCGCCGATCTTGGGCGATCACCTGGCCCGGTTCGAGATCGGGCAATTTCGACACCTCACGGTAAACCGGGGTGAAATCCGGCCGGGTCGCCTCGAACAGCTGCTCGAAACCGTCGATCACGAAATAGCTGTCCTGATATCGATCAATGTGATAGCGGGTGCGCATGACCCGGCGCAGATCGAAGCCGAGCCGCTGGGGTCGCGGATCCTCGAGGCAGTAGACCGATTCGCCGGCCGAGGACAAAATGCCCGATCCATAGATGCGCAACCCCTCGGCCGTCGCGATCAGCCCAAACTCGACCGTGTACCAGTAAAGCCGCGCCAAACGCTCGAGATGGCCGAGACCGAGCGCCTTCAGCCCACCTTGACCATAGGCTTGCATGTAGTCGGCAAAGACCGGGTTCATCAGCAGCGGCACATGGCCGAAGATGTCGTGGAAGACGTCTGGCTCCTGCAGGTAATCGAGCTGGTCGCGGCGCCGGATAAAGCAGGTCGAGGGGAAGCGACGCCGTGCCAGAAGGTCAAAAAACACCGCGTCGGGGACGAGGCCCGGCACCGCGACAATGCGCCAGCCGGTGGTGCGCTCGAGGATCTCGCTGAGCCGGCGAAAATCGGGGATGCCGCGCGCTGCTACACCGAGCGCACCGAGCCCGTTCAGATATTCGCAGCAGGCGCGGCCGGCCAGCAGCTGTTCCTGGCGCTCGAATAACAGCCGCCAGATCGCGTGCTCCTCCTCGCTATAGCTTTCCCACTTCTGCTCGATAGTAAAATCCGGGGCCGTCGCGGGCCCAATCGCATTCATAAATCGCTCCGCACCCGTTCTGTTCTCTAAGTGAGATTGACCGGGCGGCGGGTCAATCTCGGTTTTGCAGCGGGTTGCGTCGATTTCGGTCGCGTTAGTCGTTTTCGATCAGGCATGCCTCCGCGGCACGGGCCAGCTGGCGCACCAGTTCCGCCAACTCCACGATCAGCCGCGCAAAACGCGGCTTGCGCCGGTAGTTGCGCTCATCCATGTAGAGCGTTCGGTTGATCTCGATCTGCAAGGCATGCCGCCGGTGCTGTGGGTCGCCATAATGCTCTGTCGTAAAGCCGCCGGCATAGGGTGTGTTGATCGCCACGGTAAAGCCGCGGGCGGCGAAAAACCGCCGCGCGGCTTCGAGGATCGTCGGCGCGCAAGCGGTGCCATGGCAGTCGCCGAGGACGATGTCCGCGGTACCGCCGTAGACCGCACTGGCCGCGGACGGCATCGAATGGCAATCGACGAGCAGACAGCCGCCGAACAATGCCTCGGTATCTTCGACAAGACGGCGGAGCGCCTGGTGATACGGGTGATAGAGCCTGTCAATGCGGCGCCGCGCATCGGCAAAACGCAGCTTGCCGGTATAGATCTCCTCCCCGTTCGCTACGATGCGTGCGATGGTGCCGAGACCCATTCGCACCCGCGCCGAACCGGTGTTGACAAAGCCCGGCAACACATCGGCAAACATTGCCGGGTCAAGCTCATAAGCTTCGCGGTTGACATCGAGATAGGCGCGCGGAAACCGCGCTGACAACAGCGGCGCGCCGAGACTGGGAGCCGCAGCAAACAATTCATCGACAAAGCTGTCTTCCGAGCGCCGCAGCGTCAGTGGGTCGAGGCGCGAGGCAGCGATAAAATCGGCCGGATATTGCGTACCGCTATGGGGCGAGGCGAGGATCAGCGGCCGCCGCTCAGCTGTCGGCCGTTGCAGCTCGTATATGCCGCATGCGATCTCGCCATCCATGACCTAAACCTTAGTGTCCGACCGCAAAACTGTCATCATCAGCGGCGCCGCACATGCGCCTCGCGCGAGGTCGTTGGAAGTCCACACGGCGCGAGCATGGTGCTCCCGCCACGCAACCCGCATGGAAAGGAAACAGATGCAGCGCCGCAAGCTCGGAGAATTGGAGGTTGCCGCAATCGGCCTCGGCTGTGCGACGATGACGCCATTTTATGGCGAGCCCGATCCCGCCGCCGCGATTGCGGCATTGGAGCGCGCCGCCGAACTCGGCATCGACATGCTCGACACCTCCGATGCCTATGGCCGGGGACGCAACGAAGAGCTGATCGCTCGGGTGCTGAAGGGCCGGCGCGACAACTACGTCATCGCGACCAAATTTGGGAATATGGGCCGCAATCCCGACGGATCGGCCGCAGGTGAAGGAAGGCCGGACTATGTGCGGCAAGCCTGCGAGAACAGCCTCGCGCGGCTCGCGATCGACGTGATCGATCTCTATTACATCCACCGCGTCGATCCCAAAGTGCCGATCGAAGAGACCGTCGGTGCGATGAGCGATCTGGTCCGTGCCGGCAAGGTGCGGTTCCTCGGCATCTCCGAAGCCGGCGTGGAGACGATCCGGCGCGCGCATGCCGTTCATCCGATCAGCGCGGTGCAGATCGAGTATTCGCTGTGGTCGCGCGATGTCGAGAGCGTGGTCTTGCCGCTATGCCAAGAGCTCGGCATCGGCTTTGTCGCATACAGCCCGCTCGGCCGCGGGTTTCTGACCGGCACGGTGGGCGCGCCTGACGACCTTGGCACTAATGACGCGCGGCGCAACATGCCCCGTTTCACGGGCGAGAATTTGCGGCAGAACCTCGATCTCGTCGCCGAATTGCGGCGGCTCGCGAGCGCCGAGGGCTGTACCCCGGCACAGCTGGCGATCGCCTGGGTACTCTCGCGCGGCGATTACATCGTGCCAATTCCTGGAACCAGCCACCGTGAGCGGCTCGAAGAGAATACCGCCGCGGCCGATCTGACGCTTTCCGCAACGACGTTGGCGGCGCTGGGCGAGATCTTTCGGCCGGGTGCCGCGGCCGGCCCGCGCTATCCCGAGGCTTATGCCCGCACTCTCGGGATCTGAGGCGGCAGCTCAGTCGATCTCAAATCGGCGATTTGCGAGCCTCGGCAGGCCGCGCCGGGTTATCTGCATGGATCGATGCGGCGTGTCACGGAACGGGTACACCGCCGATCTGCCCGATCAGATTGGCGGCTGCCGCGCACAGTTCGCGGCGGGCTGGAGTTGTTGAAGGGAATTTCTTCTCGCTTGATCGGAGCTGTGCTGCCGCCGCAAGATCGCGCTGCGTCAAGAAGAACAGGACATGAACAAATGAAACATATCGATCCGCGCGCCGTCGGTGCCCTGGCGCTCGTGACCAGCCTGGCGGCTTGCGTGGCACCGCCGCCCGGCCCGACCATCCCGGTTGCCCCAGGGCCGGGCAAGTCGTTCGACGCCTTTGCCGCCGACCAGAATTTCTGTCAGCAATACGCCGCATCGCAAACCGCCCCCGCCGCGGCGGCGGCCAACAACGCAGGCGGTCGGCACCGCGCTGTTCACCACCGCTCTCGGTGCGGCGATCGGTGGGGCGGTTGGCGGCGGCCGCGGCGCCGGGATCGGCGCCGCTTCCGGTGCGGGTCTCGGAACGGTAGTGGGCGCCAGCAACTCGGCCTACGCGCAGATGTCGCTGCAGCAGCAATACGATGTCGTGTATGCCGAGTGCATGATGGCGCATGGCAATCGCGTCCCGGGGTTTGCGCCGCCGCCGGGAGCACCGCCTTATGCCGGGCCGGGATACGGGCCACCGTCCGGATATGGGCCGCCCTCCGGCTATGGCCCGCCGCCCGGCTACAACACGCCGCCCGGATACGGGCCCCCACCGGGCTATCCGCCGCCGTACTGAGGGCGGCGCTGAGCTGCGACCTCCGGCCCGCTTCTGCGACATCAGTGCGGGCCGTTTTTACGGTTGTCGGTCAAGAAGATCTGAGCCAGCCCGCGGCGCCGCGCCAAGGATCGGCCCCAGACGATCGCCTGCTCGTCGGAATCGAAGTGCCGGACCATCGGCTCCATCTTCGCAGTACTGCCGAGCTCGTCCCACTCCTCGATCAGGCTCGCGCGCACGCCGGTCGGCGCTGCGTCGAGCATCAGCGTAAATTTCATCGCTGCGCCTTTCGCGCTGTTCTTTCCCGTCGCGGGCAAGCCCGGATCAAGATACATCCTTGCCGGATCGCTAATCCATCGGGACGGAGGAAGACATGCTGGATCTACGCATTCGCGGCCGCAAAGCGCTGGTCTGCGCCGCGAGCAAGGGGCTGGGGCGCGCCTGTGCCACCGCGCTCGCCCGGGCCGGGGTCGAGGTGACGATCACCGCACGCACCGCCGAGACTCTGGAGCAAACCGCGGCGGAGATCCGCAACGAGACCGGCGCCAAGGTGACGACGGTCGACGGCGACATCACTACCGAGGCTGGCCGCGCGGCCGCACTCGCCGCCTGCCCCGAACCCGACATCCTGATCAACAACGCCGGCGGGCCGCCGCATGGCGATTTTCGCGAGTGGTCGATCGAGGACTGGCAAAAAGCGGTCAACGCCAATATGTTGACCCCGATCATGCTGATCAAGGCGACGGTCGACGGCATGTGCGCCCGCAAATTCGGCCGCATCGTCAATATCACCTCGGGCTCGGTCAAATCGCCGATCCCCAACCTCGGCATGAGCAACGGCGCACGCGCCGGGCTGACCGGGTTTGTCGCCGGGCTCGCCCGCCAAGTCGCCCGGCACAACGTCACAATCAACAATTTATTGCCGGGTCCGTTTCTGACCGACCGGCTGCGGTCCGGCATCGAATTCGAGGCGCGGCGCCAGAACGTCTCGTTCGAGGAAATCCTCGCCCGGCGCGCGCAGACGAACCCGACCGGCCGCGTCGGCAATCCCGAGGAATTTGGCGACGCCTGCGCCTTTTTGTGCGCGGCGTCGTCGGGTTTTATCGTCGGCCAGAACCTGCTGCTCGACGGCGGCGCCTTCAACTCGACGATGGGGTAAGCGGCTCCCGGGTCGTGCCTGTCGCCGCCGCGGGCGGCACGAGCCCGGCCTCTTCGCGCAGCCAATCACGAAACGCCCGCACCTTCGGGCGTTCGAGCGCGCCGGGAGCGGTGACCAGGTAATACGAGAACTGGTCGGGCAGCGCCAATGAGAAGAGCCGCACCAAGCGCCCGGCGGCGATGTCGGCGGCGGCGATCGTGCTGTATGCCAGCACGACGCCGTGGCCGGCGATTGCGGCATCGAGTGCCAGGCTCATATTGTTGAAGCTGAGCCCGGCCGTTGCCGGCACGTCCTTGACCCCGGCCGCCTTCAGCCACATCGGCCAGGTCGGCACCAGCGGGTCGCGCTCCACCGCCTGATCGTGGATCAGCGCATGGTGGCGTAAATCGTCGGGCGTTTGCAAAAGCGGCCCGGCTGCGAGCAATTGCGGGCTGCACGCCGGAAACACCTCGTTGGTAAATAACAATTCGACCTCGAGGCCCAGGTAATGGCCACTCCCATAGCGGATGGCGAGGTCGAAATCGCCTTTTGCGAGATCGACGACATCGTCGGTCGCCGAAATCCGCACATCGACCGCTGGGCAACGCGCCTGAAACCGGTGCAGCCGCAAGACCAGCCACTTTGCCGCAAACGACGGTGAGGCCGTTACCGTCAGAGTGCCGGTGTCGTTGTGCGCGCGCAGCCGACCGACCGCGGCACGAATGCCGGCAAACGCTTCCGAGAGCCCCGGCATCAGCACGCGTGCCGACGCGGTCAATTCAATCGAACGGTTGAGCCGGTGGAACAGCCGGACGCCAAGATCCTCTTCCAGCGCGTGGATCTGATGGCTGATCGCGGCCGGGGTCACGAACAGCTCTTCGGCCGCTTTCGAAAAGCTCTTATGGCGGGCAGCGGCTTCAAACGCCCGCAAGGCCCCGAGGGGCGGCAGGTGATCGTTCGCAGACATTAGAATTTCTAAACCGGGGGTGAAAAACTCTAGTTTGCAAGGAAGCTCGGCCATCTTCACTTAAGGGAAGGTGAGTGTGGCTGCAAGCGCTGGCGAGCGCCGCATCGGTTTAGAGGTACTCATATGACAATGTTCTGGTCCGAGACCCCTTCGATTAGCGCCCGAGGATGTGCCGGGCGCGGGATCGCTGCCCGACTACGGCAATGGCGGCGGCGGGCGAGGGCTCGTGCCGAATTGGCGGCACTCGACGACCGCATGCTTGCGGATATCGGCGTCAGCCGCGCGGAGGCCGAGTTTCTGAGCGGCAGACCGTTCTGGAGGGAATGATGACAAGCAGAATACTCACGCGTAATTCGGCAATTGCCGACATAGAGGAGCCGCCCGCGGCACTCGACAGCCCGCAAGTGACCGGGATCGCCGACGAACTCAACAGCATCGTTGGCAAATCGCGCCGTCACTCTGGGTTGCACCGCGCCCTGCGCAGCGTCGGCAGAACCTTTGCCAAATGGCTGGACGGGATGGTCCCGCCAGCGGCTGCGGAACGCAGCTCGGACCCGCCGCCGCAAATCAGGTTCCCTTTCTTCTAGCAACGCGCCATCATCAAAGCCAACCAGGAGGAGCAATCATGAGCATCGCCGAACTTCCGTATGTCGAGGGCGAGCTGAACTATCTGAAGCCGATGGCCGAGCGGCCGCGCTATTACGCCTATGAGGCCGAACCCGGCGAAATGCGTTCGAACATGACCGCCGACCCGCATCTGATGCACATCCACAACATGCGGCCGATCGTGTCGGAACTTGACCTCGACCGGCAAGGTTTTGCGCTGGTCGAGCAAAAGACTGCGGTCAAGGATTTCTGGGATGATGATGAGGTTCGGCGGGTCTATTACCCGGAGGCCGAGCGTTTCATCGCCGAACTCACTGGTGCGAGCCGCGTCTTTATTTTCGACCATCTGCAGCGCCGCCGCGTGCCGGGGCAGAAAGGACCGGTCTGCGGGTGGGCCGCGCCAGCCGGCAACTCGCGTCCATGTCGACCACACCGCACGCTCCGGCCCGCAGCGGGTCCGTGACCTGTTGCCCGACGAAGCCGAAGAATTGCTGAAGGGCCGGGTTCAGGTAATCAATCTGTGGCGCCCGATCCGCGGCCCGTTGCAGGACGCGCCGCTCGCAGTGTGCGACGCCCGCACCGTCGATCCCGCCGATCTGGTGCCGTCGGACCTCGTCTATCGCGAGCGCGTCGGCGAAACCTATTCGGTGACGTATAACCCGGCGCACCAATGGTACTACGTGCCGGAAATGCAGCGCCAAGAGGCACTGTTGCTGAAGATCGCCGACACCAAGACCGATGGGCGTGCGCGCTTTATGCCGCATACCGCATTCACCGACCCGACCACGCCGCCCGACGCCTTTCCGCGCGAGAGCATCGAACTGCGCACTCTCGTCTTTCACCCGAACTGAACCACCTTAAAGCACCTCGGCCCGGCGCACCCCGCCGGGCCGAGAAACTCGCTCTGGCCGTGACATCCTGCTGCCAAGCCCTCACTGTAATGACCTCGCTCGTCGCGCTTCGCCCGCGGCCGCCCCAACGACAATCGCGACAAAGCCGAACAGCAGGACGCCGCCAGCGAGGTACGGCGCCGCAGGCAATGCACTGACAAGGCCAGCGACCACTCCGACAAGCAACAGGATCGCCAGAGTGAGCCTGATGTCGGCGAAGAACATGCCGAAAAGTTCTTTGAAGACATCGCCAATAACAGTCATTGCGCCACCTCCGCTAGTGGCCGCCGCAGCAACGATGCGACGGCAATTCCGACCGAAAGAAACAGCAGAGCAAAAGGTACCAGGGCGAGATCTTGACCTGGCCAGGCAATGCCGAGCCCCTCACCGGTCCAGAACACGCCAAAGGCCGACAACATAACGCCAACGCCGAACTTCAGCGCGTTTTCGGGCACTTTCGCGAGCGGCTTATGGATGGCGATGCCGAGGGCGAGGATGACCAAGCACGCCGCCGCGGCACCGAGCCCGGCGGGCCACAAAAGACCGCGACCGGCGCCGACTGCAATCACGATAAAGACGACCTCAAGCCCTTCAAGCAGCACCGCCTTGAACGCGGTCAGACCGGCGATCCACTCGAGTGATGTGCGCCCCTCTCTGGTGCCAGCCAGGGTCAGCTGCGCGGTTTCGGCGGCGAAGATCGCCAACTCGTCATGCAGCGGGATGACACTGGCGGCCCGCAGGATCGCCTTGCGCAGCCACCCCGCGCCAAAGAGCAGCAGCAGGACGCCGATAGCCAACTGAAGCGGGTGAAGCGGAATGTGGCCGAGCAGCGGGCCGAGCACCGCGATCAGCAGCGCCAGCACCCCGAGCGCCGCGCCGGTGCCGAGAGTCGCTGGCCGCCAGCCGTGCAGCGTTGCGGCCGCTAGAACGATCGTGAAGGCCTCCACCGCCTCGACAAGCGAGGCAAGGAATGCGGAGCCGATCGCGGGGGCCGCGACGCTCCAACTTACGATATCCATTTGCACTCCCTGATCATTGAAGATCGTAGCAAATACGACTACGTTAACGGATAATGGTAGCGTACGCTACGAAATCAAGAGGCATATGTCGTGACGAGCGCCGACCTTCGACGACAGGATTGCGGAACGGTTGGGGCAGATGAGCCCGGCCGAGCAGCGCGTCGCGCGCTTTTTTCAGGAAAATCGCGAGGAGGTGTTGATCGCATCCGCGGCGGCGCTGGCGGCAAAGGCGGAGACCAGCGACGCCACGGTCGTGCGCGCCGCCAAGGCGCTCGGATTTTCCGGTCTCGATGATCTGCGGCGAAGCCTCGCCGGTGAGTTGCGCAGTTCGTTATCGCCCGCCGAGCGGTTGACGCGCACCCTCGGCGAGGTCGGGGATAGCCTGTCCGCCGCGTTCGAACTCACTTTGGACATCCACCTGCGATCCCTCGAAAGTCTGCGCCGCTCGATCACGCCTGAGCTGTTCGAGAAGGCAGTCGATGCCATCGTCACGGCGCAGCGCGTCGTCGTTTTCGGCCTCGGACCATCGGCCGCGATCGCGAATTACCTTGTCACGCAGCTGATCCGTTTCGGTCTCGACGCGACCAGTCTGACCAATACCGGTCTGTTGTTCGCCGATGATCTGCGGCGGCTGCGCGAGGGCGATCTTGTAATCATGCTGGCTTACGGGCGGGTCTACGCCGAATTAGCAGCACTACTCGACGACATCGACCGGCGCGGGTTGAGATCGCTACTCGTAACCGACACCCTCGCCGCGACCCTGCGACCGCGGGTCGACCTCGTTCTTTCGGTCGCACGCGGGCACGCCGATATGCTGAGCATGCACACCGCCACCCTCGGCTTTAGCGAAGCCCTCTTGGTCGGCGTGGCGGCGAAACGACCGGGCGAAACCCTCGCCAGCCTCAGAGCCTTAAATGAGGCACGCGAGAAGCTCGCCGGCCGGCCGATGAACCTGCGCGTCTCCAAGTAGCCAAGCCCTGTAGGCCGTTACCGCAGAAGAATCGCCGGCCAACTCCGTAAAAAACGTCGCTCGTGACACCTGCTTTACCTGTTTTATCAGGTCAAAATCAGGCATCCTCCCTGCCTTCAATAATCCCGCACCCGCTCAACAGCTTTGAGGCCGCGAGAGTACGATGCCATTATGGTAAATCCATGATGATCATTGCGGAACATCCGAAGCCGCTATCTTTCCTTCAGGCTCCTTCAAAGGCCGCGTTTCTTGCAATTAACCGCCGCCGCTATCATCAGCCGTTAGGAGAAGCTTCATTCAGCGCGTCAGCGGCGAGCTAATCAGAAGCACAGAGTTGGAAATCGACAAGAAACCGGCAAGGGCAGTGATCGCCGCTCGATCGATTATCTCCTGACCCTGTGCACCGCGGTGCACATCGCGATGATGCAGAACAACGAGCCCGGGTTGCGGTCAGAGAGTATTTCACTCTCTGTGAAGTTGCTCACAGACAGGGCAGGCTTTGAGGTGTTAAACTCGGCGCTAGATCGAAGAAGCTTAGAACAATGAAGATCCGGTGGAAGATCGACTTGGCAATGTGTGGCGCATTCTTGGTTGGGCTCGGACTAGCCGGGGTGAGTGCCTATGAGATCCTCACCAGGAATGCCCTGGAGGACAGTCTTCAGAACGCGCGGATAATGATTGAAGGCGCATCAGCCATCCGGTCTTATACCGCACAAAACATAAAGCCGTTACTGGAACAGCAGATGAAGGTGGAATTTCTGCCTGTTTCCATTCCGTCGTTTGCCGCGCAGAGCAATCTAAAGTTAGTACGGCAGAGATTACCGGAGTATACCTATCGCGAGCCGACACTAAACCCGACAAACGTCAGCGATCAGGCGGTCGATTGGGAGGCCGACATCATCAACAACTTTCGTGCCGACCCGAGCAAGCGGGAAGCGGTGGTAACTCGGGATACAGCTGGAGGGCGTCTTTTAACGCTGGCGCGACCGCTTAAAGTAGCAAGCCAAACCTGTCTCTCCTGCCATAGTACACCGGAGAAGGCGCCGGCAACGATGGTCGCGCTTTACGGCCGAGAAAACGGCTTTGGGTGGAAGCTCGGTGAGGTCGTGGGGGCCCAAGTCGTATCTATTCCGATGACCGTACCGTTGTCGCGGGCGTACCAGGCATTATTTTGGTTCATGGTGGCTTTGGCCGGGACCTTTATCGCCATGATCATTATCGTTGATCTGCTGCTCCGTGCCTTCGTGGTAAAGCCGGTTAGCAAGATTTCGGGGATGGCGAACGATGTCAGTATGGGAAATCTGGACGTTCCGGAATATGTCCGCGATACCGACGACGAGATCGGGTCATTGTCAAAATCTTTTAACCGGATGCGACGAAGTCTGCAGAATGCAATGAAGCTGTTGAATGAACAAGGCTAAGATTGGCCAAATAGGGCAATGTATTGAAATAGAATGAAAGCCCTAACGATCGGACGCATCATGCTATCGACACCGCTTGATAGTTCAGCTTCTTTGGCGGGCCGCCATTGCGCAGCCCCGAGCCCATTGCCAGCACTCCGGTGCGGAATCCGTCTGCGGGATGGCTTGCCCAATCGTGTAGCGGGCGATCGTTGAAAACCTTGCTCTTGTCATCCCAGGCGCGCCGGTGGTTGTGCAATCCCTCGATACCATGCTCATACTTGATCTTGTCGAATTGGCAACGCGGCAGGATTGCCTGAACCGCATTAATGCCTTGATCCACATTGCCTGTGCGTACACGACCAATTGATCGCGATACCCCAGCGCGCGCCATTGCCCTGCGATTATCTTATAAGCCGCCAAGTATTCGCTTTCGCGTCATACGGCAGACACATCTTTCGTACCTGTACGCCGGCGATCGAGTTCCTTGGGTGGGCTTCGCATTTATTTACTTTTACACCGTGGCGATGGCGTTGGCGGGAGAGCCGACGGCGCCGGGAAGGCGCAGTGGCGGGGCGGTCAACAGAAAGCGCGAGCGGCCATTGGCGCGCAGCCAGTCGGCAAGCTCGGACAAATGCCAGATCTCGCCCAAATAGACACCGAGCTTGAACAGGCAATGCGCGTGCAACGGCAATGACGCGCAATGGTCTTCCTCGCAGGGCCGCGATGGCGAGGCCTCGACCGCACGGTTGTCGGAGATCAGCGCCACGACGCCTGATTTGGTAATCCAGTTGAGCAGCCGCTCGTCACGCCCGTCGAGGGCCGCGCACGGATTTGCTGCAAGCACCGCCGGGTCGGGATTCTTGTTCATGCCGAGGATGACGCGGTCGTAACCGGTGCGAAAACAGACGAGGTCGCCCTCTTCAACCTCGACCTTGTCAGCCTCCATGATCCGCATCAGCTCGTCGTAGCTGACGAACTTGCCGCCGCGGCCGAAATGGGCTTCGAGGTCGATCATCACGCCGCGGCCTTGGATCGGGTGTGCTGCCATGTTGTCGACCCCAAGCGCCATGGCGCCGACATGTTCACCGGCTTCGACCGCTCCGCCGCCGCGGTAGTCCATTGGTCCCTTGATGTGCTCGCCGGCGCGGTAGCCGTTGTAAAAAACGATCTCGGGCTCGCCATCGCCATCAGCATCGAAGAGCTGCCCGACATGGGCGAGGCTGTCCCACTGCGTCGAATATTGCAGCGTCATCTCGACAATGTCGTCGCAGATCACATCGACAAGACGCGGGTCCTCGCGGCTCAAGGGATAGGCCATATAGGGCATGCCGTTGCGCTGGTTCGCGATCAACCGTGGCGGCCGGCGGCGCGGATTGACCACGGTGCCGCCCGGATAGTCGAGCGGCAGGCTGAGGCAAAAGGTGCGGCCCTCGCGCACTTCGGCCACACCCTTCAACACCTTGTCCGAGGTCAGCAAGTTGAGCCGGCCCAATTGGTCGTCGAGACCCCAATCGCCCCAGGTCGAGCCTGGTGGACGGCGTTTCCAGCGCGGATTTTGAGCCATCGTTCGTATCTCCTCCACTCAGCCGGAATTTTCCGTGACCGCACGTCCTCATCAGGGGGCGGCAAGAATCACCGGGCCGCTGTGCGTGCTTCGAGACGCCGCCTATGGCGGCTCCTCAGCATGACGGAGCCTTAGAGGTCACTGAGGATCTTTGCCATCCTGAGGAGCGGCCCTCCAGGCCCGGTGGATTTTGTCATCCTGAGGAGCGGCCCTCCAGGCCGCGTCTCGAAGGACGCGCCGTCGCCGCACCACGGCGCGCCAAGCTCGGCAAAGCGGCGAAATCACCTCGGATTAGTGCCTCCTTCTTTTCCCGGCGCCAACCCTTGACTTGGCGCTCTGCCGCCGCGGCGTCTTCCAGACGATCGAATTCCTGATGAAACGCCAGCGCCACAGGCCGGCGCCGGGCCGTGTATCCGTCGAACACTCCAGCCTGATGCTCGGCAACCCGCTTCTCGAGGCTGCCGACCGTCGTCCCGACATAGTACGATCCATCAGCGCACCGAAGGAGATAGAGGTAAGCGCCCATCGTCGCCTCGAAACAAGAGTAGCGCTGTGCTTCGAGACGCCGCCCATGGCGGCTCCTCAGCATGACGAAACCCTCAGAGATCCAGTGGACTTCGTCATCCTGAGGGGCCGCGCGAAGCGCGGCGTCTCGAAGGATGCACTCCAGCTTCCAGCTTGAAACGTCGCCGGGTCAGTCGACCTTCGCGAGTTTTTGCAGGCTGCGCAGACCAGGCGGCAATTCCTCGCCTTTGGCGCGCACGCGGCGGCCCCAATTGGTGAACGAGACCTCGCCGACATAGATGTCGCCGCGGGAATCGACGGCGAGCCCGTGCGGCGAGATGAACTGACCCAACTCAAGCCCGGCATGCGCGTGGCCAAGCCGCGCCAAGAGCTCGCCCTTATGGGTGTAGATGCTGACCCTGGGCCCGCAATTCGGCACGTCGATGTTGACCGCCATGTCGGGCCCGATCTCACCGACAAAAAAGCGCGGCGTCCGGCTGCCGGTCTCCATATAGAGGCCCGACGGCCGATGCATGTTGTTCCACTGCGTCTCGTATTTACCGTTCCCATCGAAGATCTGGACACGATGGTTCTCGCGGTCGGCGACATAGACCCAGCCGTCCGGATCGCAACAGATATTGTGCGCTATATTGAACTGGCCGGGATCGGTGCCGGGCTCGCCCCACGACATCAGCAATTTGCCGTCGGGCGAATATTTGTGCACGCGGGAATTGCCGTACCCATCGGAAATATAGATATCGCCCTGCGGCGAGAGTGCCGTATGGGTGCAGCGGTTGAAGGGATCGCCGCTCATATAGGGAGCGGCTTTGCCCGGGACGCCGATCGTCAACAGCACCCTGCCCTCGAGCGTGCACTGGCGGACCGTGTGGTCGCCGTCATCGGTCAGCCACAGCGTATCGTCGGGCGCCATAAAGACACCATGCGGCCGCACGAACACGCCCTCGCCCCAACTCCGCAAGAAATTGCCGTTGCGGTCGAAGACGCACATCGGATGCTTGCCGCGATTGAACGCGTACACGTTGTCGTGCCGGTCGACGCCGACCGCGGCGACATCGGCGTTGAATTCATAGCCGGGCGGCAATTTCGCCCAATCCTCTGCGACCTCGTAGCGATAGCCGTCGGTCCCGAGTATGACCGCCATGGCGCTCTCCTCCTCTAAGTGTTCGAGCCATTATGGTCCGCTTGGAGGAGCGTCTCAACGCGCCCGCGCCGCCACCGGACGCAGCGGGCTCAATCCCGCTGGGAAGGCGAGTGAGACGGCCAGGGTGACGAGGGCGGTCAGTGTCGCGACCAGATAAACCTCGTGCAGCGATGCGGCGACCGCCCCGGTCAATCGGGCGATTTCGGCGGCACCGAGGCTATGGCGCAGCGCCGGCTGCAACAGCCGGTTGACGGCGTCGCCGGCATCGGGAACCCGGCGAAAGACGCCGAAATTGAGGATCGCGCCGCCGAGCGCCGCGCCGAAGGATTGTCCGATGATGCGCATGAACATGTTGGCGCCGGTGGCGACGCCGCGCTCGTTCCACCCGACGCTGGCTTGGATCGACACCAGAAAGGCGGTGTTGCACGCCCCCATTCCGACGCCCATGACCAGCGATCCGGCGGCCGCCCAGGCGACACCGCTCGACGGGTGTAACCGGGTCAGCATTGCCGCGCCAATCACCAGCGCTACGGCGCCGAGCGCCGCCGACAGGCGATAGGAGGTGCGGATCATCAACCGACCGGCGGCAAATGAGGCGAACATCCAGCTGACCGACATACAGCCGAGCACCAGCCCGGCGACACTCGGGGAGCGGCCCATGACCCCTTGCACATAGGTCGGCAGAAAGGCGCTGATCGCCATCATTGTCGATCCGGTGCCGAAGATGCCGAGATTGGATAGGGCAATGACCCGATTGCGCCACAGACGGAACGGCACCATCGGCTCGGGCTCTCGCGTCTCGTGCACAAACAGAAACAACAGCACGGCAAGGCCGAACCCGACCAGCGCCGCCAGGCTGCTGCCGTCAAGGCTGCGCGCCTGAACGAGGGCCAGCATCGGCGCGCCAACCCCGACGATCAGCATGACAGCGCCGAGATAGTCGATGTGGCGCCGCCGCCGCTCGACTTGCTCGGGCAGATAGGCCGCGAACATCGCAATGCTGATCGCCCCGATCGGCAGGTTCACCCAGAACACCAGAGCCCAATGGACATGCTCGACGAGGAAGGCGCCGAGCGCCGGGCCGATAATCGCCGAGACGCCGAAAACGCTCGACAGATAACCCTGCACCCGGGCGCGCTCTGCGGGGGTGTAGATGTCGCCGATGACGGTGCTGGCGATCGGCTGGATGGCACCGGCGCCGATCCCCTGCAGCGCGCGAAATGCGATCAACGCGACCATGGTGCGCGCGAAGCCGCACAATGTCGTGCCGATCAGAAAAATGCCGGTCCCGACAAAAAAGATCCGCTTGCGCCCGTAGAGATCGGCGAGCCGGCCATAGATCGGCACGGTCACCGCCATCATCAGCAGGTAAGCCGCAAACACCCAGCTGAACAGCCGAAAGCCCCCCAAATCGCCGACAATCGTCGGCATCGCGGTAGCGATAATGCTGCTTTCGACCGCAGCCATGAAGGTCGCAATCAGCGCTGCCAGCAGCACCATGCCGCGATGCGGCACGGCCATAGTCGGTCGGTGCTGCTGACCGAGGGCTTGATCCAAAATAATGCCTCCCATTTGGGCAAAACGATGATTTAGTGCGCATCACCGCTGACCGGCAATGCGTGGGCCGGGAAGCTGGCCTGCCTTGATGCAGCCTTCGCGAAAAGACGCATTCGTGAGCCGTGCGCCTAACCGCGGCTCACATTGCTCGCACGCTGGCTTTCTCGAGGCGGTTACCGGGAAATTCCTTTGGTCAACCGAGAGAGCAGAGGGAGTCGAGACACTCGGCGGTTCGTAGCACGGCAGGCATTTCCACGGTCCGAGCGGTCCCACGATTTGCGTCCCTGCCCTCGAATGCTGAGCACGAATCCTGCCCGCTATAATCTGATAACTGGAAAAATCTTGCAAACTCTTCGCGCAACATGCACTAGGATTGCATTAAGGTTAACGTCTTCTTCGTCACCAGCCGTTTTATCGCGAAGCTATGCCTTTGCCCAAATAGACCGGCGTCCAAAAGGACCTGAATGGTCGTCCCTGATCGTGTTTTGCCGGTGTTGGTCGTGCTGGCGCTGGCGATCCCGGCGCCGACCGGGATCAGCCTCGCCCAAACTAGCCCTTCCGCCGCGGTCTGCGCCGGCAATACCTGGATCGATGTACGCTGCTATGGCGCCGTCGGTGACGGCGTCAATGACGATACCGCCGCGATCAATAGTGCGCTCGCTGCCGCCCTCGCGAATGATGAGCCTCTATTTCTGCCGCATGGCAGGTTTCATGTCACCAGCACCCTAGTGATCGATTACCAGAGCCGCGCCGACACCGGCTTTCGTCTGATCTCGATGGGCGCGATCATTGAGGGAAAATCGATCTCTGCCGCACCGGTTCTCGAAATCCTGTGCTCCGGCGGCAATCCACAGTCGCCCAAGGGGTGCTTTTACTTCAACGAACAGGGCACGCTCTTTGTCAATGCCGACAGCAACGGCTATGCGGTCGTGATCGGAGAGCGCGACTTTTCCGATGCCCATAATTCGATCAAGATCGATCACCTAATCGTCAACAACGCCAACACCGGCCCTGGCGCCGGCGGGCTGCAGCTCAATTACGTGCTGAGCTCGCAAATCCTTGCTGTCGCGGATTCGGCCGGGGGTGCTGCGGGCATCGCTCTCGAGCAGACGCAGATCTCGCATATATCCGGGGCCGGCTCGGCGAGCGCCTCGGGCGGCGTCGCGTTGCGAATCGAAAACGGCTATAGTTTTGCCAATACAATCGAGGCGATCGATCTCGAAGAGGCGCCAATCTGTCTCGTGATTGCCTCGCCCAACGCCGCGCACAATACGTTCATCTCGCCCTATATGGCCTGTCCAACGGCAATCGCTGCAACTGCCGGGAACACGACCGAGCTGATCAATCCGCTTTTTGCCGGCAACGTCAAAATCCAATTCGCCGCTTCGGTCGGGCTCATCACAATTCCGTAGGTCGAGCCGTCCCGGCCTGCGGCGACACCGGCCGCAGCCTTTGACAATGCCAGCGCCATTGCCCACATCGTCTTTCGCCAGACGGCCGGACGGCCGCTCTCCGCGACGCGGGGAGAGGAAAGTCCGGGCTCCACGAAGGTACGGTGCCGGGTAACGCCCGGCGGGGGCGACCCCAGGGACAGTGCCACAGAAAACACACCGCCGAGCCCGTCCGGGCGACCGGTCGGGCGGCAAGGGTGAAATGGTGCGGTAAGAGCGCACCGCGTTACCGGCAACGGCGACGGCACGGAAAACCCCACCGGGAGCAAGACCAAGTAGGGGCGGCAGGCGCTGCCGCCCGCGGACCTGTTCCGCGGACCAGGCGCCGGGCGCACCTTCGCGCTGCCGCCCGGGTCGGTCGCATGAGGCGCTCGGCAACGGGCGTCCGAGAGGAATGGCCGTCACCGCCGACGGGATCCGTTGCGGGTCTCATCGGCGGTACAGAACCCGGCTTACACGCCGTCTGGCGTTCCGCCACGCCGTAAGATCAATGTTTCGCGCGGTTGAGCGGCTGTGACTGGCTGCTCGGCGTCTAATGCGGGAGCAAACGTGGATAGTTTGGGGGATTAAAGCGGGATAAGCGCAGATTCCGGGGGAGAAAGCTGTGAATTGTCGCCGGCGCGATTGCGCCGCGGGGTTGGTCGCGTAAGCTCAACTCGTGTGGTCGAGATGCCGGTGATGCGATCCTCTCGTTGGTCCGCAGACCACACGCGGGGGGTGGGGGAGAACGGGCGATCCACAGTGGATCGCCCGTTTTATTTGGGCAGGAATGAAATGGCCGAGCGCCGGATCAACCGCGAAGCTCAGCCCGGCTGGGCGCAGACTCTGGCTGCTGGTCGGGTGATTGAGGCAAAAATCGCTCGCCAGGCGAACACGGTCCATCCGTCAGCTAGCCGGAGCCGGCATTTCAGCAACATGCAAACTGAAAAGCGGCAGAGTGACAAATTATAAAGGCGTCGCGCCGGCTCACAGGGCGCCGGCTAAGACGAGACACGAGCAAATCATAACGGATAACGGCCGAGGCTAGCGTCATGCCGTAACGTCGCGGCCCGGCAGCCGTGGCGCCATTTCGATCGTCCCTTGATTTATCAGCATTTTACAATGGTCATAGATTGCAACGCGGGCCGCTTCAGTCCGGTTATTGCCATAGAGACCGGTCTCGACCAGGCGATCGAGATACCAAATGGTCTGAGCATTGATCGAGAGCGTGATCTGCTCGGATTTTAGCGGATTTGCTTCTCTGGCCATCGATGCGCCCCAATAAGAATGGGAAAAGAATGCCACGAGAATAGCAAAAGTTTCTTGACTCCCATAGTTCCCCATATTATCCCACATCCACCCAGGGACGGGTGTTGCCGATGGGGGGAACTTCGGCAGCACCTATCGGGCGCCCCTTGCCGAGCGTCCGTGGGCGAGCGTTGGGGGAAGAAGTGGCAATGTTTTTGTCCACTTACGTGAACAAGGTCGACCGCAAGGGGCGAGTATCAGTGCCGGCGACCTTTCGCACCACGCTAGCGGCCCAGCGCTTTCCCGGGATTGTCGTGTTCCCGTCGTACAAATACCCCGCTCTTGAGGCCAACAGCCTCGAGTGGATGGAGGAACTCGCCAACCGGCTCGATACCCTCGACAAGTTCTCCGACGAGCACGAAAACCTGGAAATGTTGTTCGCCTTGTCGCGGGAATTACCGTTCGACACTGAAGGCCGGATTGCTTTGCCATCGGAGCTGGCCGAGCATGCCGCGATTACCGATAGCGTCGCGTTTGTCGGAGTGGGCCGCAGTTTTCAGCTGTGGGAACCGACGCGGTTTGCCGAGCACATGGCGAATTTGCGTGAACGGGCGCGCCAGCAAGGGACCCGGATTCCTGCCCTTGCGCGTTCGGCTGAGGCGCGGCGCGAATGAACCGCCAGCCGGAGGGTGCGATGCACCACGAAGATCCCATTGCGCCGCCGATAACTGCGGTGGGGAGACCCGCAACGCACATTCCGGTGCTGGTCGAGGCCGTTGTTAAGGCTTTGGCGCCAAAGCCTGATGCGCTTTATATCGACGGCACGTTTGGCGCCGGCGGCTACAGCCGGGCGCTGCTCGATGCCGCTCAGTGCCGCGTTTTCGCGATCGATCGCGATCCCGACGCGGTCGCACGCGGTCGCGAATTCGCTGCCGCCTATCAGGGACGGCTCGATGTCGTCGCCGGCAATTTCGGCGACATGGAGCGGCTGGTGCGGCCGCGGCCCGGTTTCCCGATCGCCGGGATCGTCCTCGATCTCGGCGTCTCATCGTTCCAGCTCGACACACCCGAACGCGGCTTCTCGTTTCGCTTTGATGGGCCGCTCGACATGCGGATGAGTGGCGCCGGGCAAAGTGCGGCCGAACTCGTCGCCGCCTTGTCGGAGAGCGATCTCGCCTCGTTGATCCGTGATTTCGGCGAGGAACGCTATGCGCGCCGGGTCGCCCGGGCGATTGTCGCGGCGCGAAAAAACAAACCAATTCGACGCACAATCGAACTTGCCGAAATCGCCCGGGCAGCTGTCCCCAAAGCCGAGTCCGGTCTCGATCCGGCCACGCGCACCTTTTTGGCATTGCGTATCGCCGTCAATGACGAGCTCGGCGAACTCGACCGCGGCCTCGAAGCCGCCGAACGCCTGTTGACGGCTGGTGGGCGGCTCGCCGTGGTATCGTTCCACTCGCTCGAGGACCGGCGCGTCAAAGCGTTCCTGCGGCAGCGCAGCGAGACGGCGTCACGCGTTTCGCGACACGAGCCGCTGCCGGCGCAAGCGGCCATGCCGAGCTTTCGGCTGCTGCATCGGCGCGCTGTCAGGCCAGATGCGCAGGAGATGGCGAACAACCCGCGGGCGCGCTCGGCGCGATTGCGCGCCGCCGAACGGACCGCGGCGCCGCCCTGGTCGCCCGGACGCCATACCGAGGAGCCCCGGAGGGCATGATCAAGCTTCCGAGCCTGTTCTGGTTGATCGTCGTTGCGACCGCCGGCTTTGCCATGTTCGCGGTCAAGTATGAAGTCCAAGCGCTTGCCGACCAGCTCGCGCGAACCGCCAAACAAGCCGACAACACCGAGCGCAGCATTCGCGCCCTCGAGGCCGAATGGGCCTATCTGAACCGGCCCGATGCGCTGGCGCAGATAAATCAGCGGCTGCTGTCGCTGATCCCGATCGCGACCAAGCAGTTGCGCGCCGATGTCACCGATATTCCAATGCGGCCCGTGCCGCCACCACCGCCACCTGCGCCGGCCGAAACCGTCGCCGCAAACGATCCGGCAGCATCGGCTCCGGAAACCCCCGCGAGCCCGGCGCCGCAATCGGCTGCGGCACAAAATCCGCCGCCCGGCCCAGCGGTGCAGAGCCCAGCGGCACAGAGCCCGCTGCCTCAAGGCCAGCCGACCGAGGCCCCGCGACCGGTCGTGACCGCGGCGCTTGATGCGCCGGCTGCGGCCCGATCGATCAAGCCGGCAACAGCCAAGCCAGCGGCGGTTCGTAAAGCCCCACCGCACCGGGCCGTCTCGCTCAACGAGCTGATCGCCCAGATCGTGGAGAGCCGGTGATGAGCGCCGCCTTCCAGTTTGACGACAATCCGTGCCGGCCGCGGCACTTCAGGCCGCCGCCCTGCACGCCGGTGGTTCCGGACGGTCCGGCAAAGCGGGCACTCGAAGGCTGCCGACCGCGCCTGTTCATCGCCAGCATGGCGTTTCTCGTGGCTTTTGGCGTTATCGCCGGCCGGCTTGTCCAAGTCACTTTATTGCCAAGCGGGATTAGCGTGCCCCGAATTGCGCGGTTCGAACCTCCGCCGCCACCGGCGCTGGGGCGCGCCGACATTGTCGATCGTCAAGGCAAGCTGCTCGCTTCGACGCTTGATAGTCCGTCGCTTTACGCCGATCCGCGGCAGATCCTTGACGCCGCCGATGCCGCACAGAAGCTCGCCGCCATCTTGCCGGGGCTCGATCGCGCCGCCGTTTATGCCAAGCTGACCTCGGGCAAAGGGTTTGTCTGGATCAAGCGGCATCTGACCCCCGACCAGGCCTATGCAGTCAATCAGCTCGGTCTTCCCGGGCTGCAATTCCAGCATGAGGAGCGCCGCGTCTATCCCTATGGCGCGCTGCTGTCGCATGTCGTCGGGTTTACCGGGATCGACGACAATGGTGAGGCCGGCATCGAGCGCGGCCTTGATAATAGTCTGCGCGGACGGCAGGAACCGATGCAGCTGTCGATCGATCTGCGGCTGCAATACATCTTGCACGAGGAACTAGGGCGCGTGGTCAACGACTTCACCGCCAAGGGCGGCGCCGGGTTGATCATGAACGTCAACACCGGCGAGATCCTGGCGATGGTGTCATTGCCGGATTTCGATCCGAGTCACCCCGATACGCTCGATCCCGATCATCCGAATTGGACGATCGCCGAGCGTATGTTCAATCGGGTGACGCTTGGCGACTATGAAATCGGCTCCGTCTTCAAAATCTTTACAACTGCGATGGGGCTGGATTCGGGTGCAACCTCGATGACCGGCCGGTTTGACGCCACCTACCCGATCCATATCGGGCGCTTCACGATTTCCGATTATCACGGCAAGCATCGCTGGGAATCGGTGCCCGAAATCCTGATGTATTCCTCGAATATCGGGGAAGCAAAAATCGCACTCGCCGTCGGCGGCGATCGGCAACAGCAGTATTTGCGCCGTTTCGGACTGCTCAGCTCACCCAACATCGAACTGAAGGAAGTCGGCAAGCCGCACTATCCGGCGAAGTGGCGCGAGGTCAACGTAATGACGATCGGCTTTGGTCACGGCATCTCCGAGACCCCGCTGCAGGTCGCGACCGCCGGAGCCGCACTCGTCAATGGCGGGATCCTGCGTCCGGCGACATTGCTCAAATTGCCACCTGGGGGTGCGCCAGAGGGTACGCGGGTGATCTCGCAGCAAACCTCCGACGAAATGCGCCAGCTGCTCCGCATGGTCGTGCTCTACGGCACCGGCGAAATGGTCGATGCGCCCGGCTATGTCGTCGGCGGCAAGACCGGCACCGCCGACAAGGTCGAGGGCAAGCATTATGCAGAGCGAAAACTGCTGTCGAGCTTTCTCGGCGTGTTCCCGATGACGGCGCCCAAATATCTGGCGCTGGTGATGGTCGACGAGCCCCATCCCAACAAATCGAGCCATGGCTTTGCCACCGCAGGGTGGACCGCCGCCCCGGCAGTCGGCCGCACAATCGTGCGCATTGCTCCTCTACTCGGGGTGCAGCCGGTGGACGAATCATCACCCGAAATTGTTCACGCTCTGACACCCGAGAGCATGCAAGGCAAGCGCGTTGAAGCTTATTGAGCTGATCGGGGGCGAGCCGGTATCCGCTGGCGATCCTGCCCCGCATAATCCGGAAATCGCCGGCATCACCGCCGATTCGCGCACGGTTCGCCCGGGTTTTTTGTTTGCGGCACTGCCCGGCAGCCGAGCTGACGGCCGCCGTTTTGCCACGGATGCGGCCGCACGCGGTGCCGCGGCGATCCTGACCAACGATGAAGCCGCACTCGATCTCCCGCCGGAAGCGTGCGGACGGATCGCGATCGTCGTCGACCCCAATCCGCGGCGCCGGTTGGCGCTGCTGGCGGCCCGCTTCTGTGGCGCGCAGCCGGAAACGACTGCCGCCGTGACCGGCACAAACGGCAAGACCTCGGTTGTTCATTTTACCCGCGAGATCTGGAGCGCGGTCGGTCATGCCGCGGCAAGCCTTGGCACGCTCGGACTGGTAACCCCATCGGGCCGGCGGGCCGGGGCGCTGACGACACCCGATCCGGCAGCACTGCATCGTGATTTGGCCGCTCTTGTGACAGAGGGCGTCACGCATCTGGCGATCGAAGCGTCGAGCCACGGTCTTGCGCAGTTTCGGCTCGACGGGCTGTCGATCGCCGCCGCCGCGTTCACCAATTTGACGCGCGACCACCTCGACTATCACCGCGACATGGCGGATTACCGCGCTGCCAAGGAGCGGCTATTCGCGGAACTGTTGGGCCCGGGGCGACCGGCGGTGCTGAACCGCGACAGCGCCGAGTTCGAGCACTTCGCCGCGGTGTGTCGACAGCGCGGTCATCAGGTCATTGCGTATGGCACCGCCGCGTCGGCTGATCTGCGCTTGGTCGGGGTGCGCCCACGCCAGCGCGGCCAGGACATCGCAATCGAGATTTTCGGGCGGCGGCACGAGTTGTTTTTGCCGCTGCTCGGCGAGTTCCAGGCGATGAATGCGCTTGCCGCACTCGGATTGGCGATTTCGACCGGCGTGCCGGCCATCAAGGGAATCGCAGCACTTCCAGAGCTTTCCGCGGTGCCCGGACGAATGCAGTTCGTCGCCGAGGGTGAAGGCGGTGGCGGCATCATCGTCGATTACGCCCATACCCCGGATGCGCTTGCGACGGTACTCACGGCTCTTCGCCGGCACGCTCGCCGGACGGCTGATCGCGCTGTTTGGCGCGGGCGGCGATCGCGATCCTGGCAAACGGCCTCAGATGGGATTTATTGCCACAAACGCGGCCGATCGCGTCTACGTCACCGACGATAACCCGCGCAGCGAAGACCCCGGCGCAATCCGGCACGCGATCCTAGCCGCAGCCCCGGGGGCAATCGAAATCGGCGACCGCCGCCGCGCGATTGCAACGGCCATTGCCGAACTCGGGCCCGGCGATCTCCTGGTCATCGCTGGCAAGGGCCATGAAACCGGTCAAATTGTCGGCACCGAGATCTTTCCGTTCGACGATGCTGCCGTTGCCCGCGAGATCGCAGCCGAAGGAGCGCACAGTTTCCGGCGGGTCGTGGCATGAGCCCACTCTGGACCGCCGCCGAGGCCGCCCGTGCGAGCGGCGGAACCACCGATGCCGATTGGACGGCGACCGGGGTATCGATCGACAGCCGCAGCCTCAAGCCGGGAGACCTGTTCGTGGCCTTGCGCGGGCCGCATCACGACGGTCACGATTTTGTCGGGCAGGCGTTCGAGCGCGCCGCCGCCGCAGCGATAATCGATCGCGACATAGCCGAGCAACCGGCATTGGGGCCGGTGCTGCGGGTGGGCGACACGCTCGCGGGTCTCACCGCACTCGGCACTTATGCCCGCCAGCGCGGCCGGGCCCGTGTCGTTGCGGTGACCGGCAGCGTCGGCAAAACCGGAACCAAAGAGGCGCTGCGACTGGCGCTCGGGGCCTGCGGCTCGACCTTCGCCTCGGCCGGCAGTCTCAATAACCAATGGGGCGTGCCGCTGTCGCTGGCACGCATGCCGCCCGAAGCGGCTTATGCCGTATTCGAATTAGGCATGAACCATCCCGGCGAGATCGCTGAACTGGCCCGGCTGGTACGACCGCACATCGCAGTGATCACCACCGTGGCGCCGGCTCACCTCGGTTTTTTCCGGTCGGAGGACGAGATCGCCGAGGCCAAGGCCGAGATCTTTTTCGGGCTCGAACCCGGCGGCGCCGCGATCCTCAACCGCGACAATTCGCATTACCCGCGTCTCGCCGC
Source organism: uncultured Alphaproteobacteria bacterium (assembly GCA_963846635.1). Lineage (GTDB taxonomy): Bacteria > Pseudomonadota > Alphaproteobacteria > ATCC43930 > CGMCC-115725 > AP-15. The sequence continues at coordinate 48,927 of CAWJXM010000057.1, forward strand.
CGCCGCGGCGGCGGTCAGCGCAGCTAAAATCCTGAGTTTTGGCGCCCATCCTGAAGCTGCAATACGGCTCCTCGATTGTGTGCTGGAGCCTGAGGGCAGCACTGTTGAAGCAGATGCGGCCGGCCAACGCATGCGGTTTCGGCTGAATGTGCCTGGCCGCCACTGGGTGATGAATTCGCTCGCCGTATTGGGCGCCGCCATTGCCGCCGGCTGCGACCCGCAGCACGCGGCCGGCGCCCTCGCCACGCTCGATGCGCTGCCCGGGCGCGGCCGGCGCCATGAATTGCCTTGGCTGGACGGCACGCTGACGCTGATCGACGAAAGCTACAATGCAAGCCCGTCGGCGGTCGAAGCGGCGCTTGCCGTGCTTGGTGCCGTCGCACCGGGCCCCGGTGGCCGGCGGGTGGCAGTGCTCGGCGACATGCTCGAACTTGGCGACGCCGCCCCAGGCCTACATCGCGAACTCGCCGCGGCGCTCGCCGCGGCCGAAGTGGATCGCGTGTTTCTGGTGGGCGAGGCGATGGCGGCGTTGCACGCAGCCCTGCCGAGACACCGTCGCGGCGGGTGGTGGGCATCATCTGAAGCGGCCATTCCCGACCTGTTGGATTTTTTAAAACCCGGCGACGTCGTGACGATCAAAGGCTCCTACGGCGTGCGCATGGGCCGCATAGTCGAGGGCTTACTCGCCAAATCGGCAAAGCCGAAGCTCCAGACGTGACCCGATGCTATATGCCTTGCTCTATCCGCTCGCGGACCACATTCAGGCATTCAACCTGTTCCGCTATATCACCTTCCGGTCGGGGGGTGCGGTTGTCACAGCGCTTTTGGTCAGCTTTGCCTGCGGCCAACCGCTGATCGCCTGGCTGCGCTCGAAACAGACGAATGGCCAGCCGATCCGTCTCGATGGTCCGGCTGGCCATCTGGTGCGCAAAAAAGGGACGCCGACGATGGGCGGCTTCCTGATCTTGCTGGCGTTGACGGTTGCGACCTTGCTGTGGGCTGATTTGGCCAACCCCTATGTATGGATCGTTCTGCTGGTCACGGTCGGTTTTGGGCTGATCGGATTTTTTGACGATTACCAAAAACTGACCAGCGCTTCGCATCGCGGCCTCGCCGGTACGACCAGGATAGCGCTCGAAATCCTGGTCGGTGCGATCGCCAGTATCGCGATCTACCATTTCAGTCCCGCGCTACTCGCAAACACCCTCGCAGTGCCATTTTTTAAAAATCTGCTAATCCCCCTCGACGGCCTTTTTGTGCCGTTCGCGGTTTTCGTCATGATCGGCGCCTCGAATGCGGTCAATCTGACCGATGGTCTCGATGGGCTCGCGATCGTGCCGACAATGATTGCCGCCGGTTGCTTTGCCTTAATCGCCTACCTCGTCGGCAACTCGATCTTCGCCAATTATCTGGAGATCCACCATGTGCCGGGTGCTGGCGAATTGACCGTGTTCTGCGGCGCGATGGTGGGGGCAAGCCTCGGTTTTCTGTGGTTCAATGCGCCGCCGGCGATGGTCTTTATGGGCGACACCGGATCGCTGGCGATTGGCGGCGCGCTCGGCGCAATCAGCATCGTGACCAAGCACGAATTGGTGCTGGCGATCATCGGCGGCCTGTTCGTGCTGGAGGCGGTTTCGGTTATTGTCCAAGTCGCCAGCTTCAAGATCACCGGGCGACGCGTGTTCCGTATGGCCCCGCTGCACCATCATTTCGAGCAGAAGGGTTGGGCGGAGCCGACGATCGTAATCCGCTTCTGGATCATCGCCTCAATCCTCGCGATCGCTGGGCTTGCCACATTGAAGCTGCGGTGATCCGCGATGGCGAGGCGGGAAATCGCACAATTTGTGGCTAGAAGCGATAAACAACACAGGATATACTCCTTTTCTGCAAGGCGGGGGGCTGCTGCCGAGGCGGACCCGCATCGCGAGGACCAACGCGGATGAGGTTCGCCCGCATCGATCAGAGCCCAGTGGCGCGCTGGTGGTGGACCGTCGATCGCTGGAGCCTTGCGGCCCTGTGCATTCTGATGGGCTTTGGCATTGTGATGTGCTTGGCCGCGAGCCCGGCCGTCGCAGAACGCATCGGCTATGACGGCGGGCATTTTATTCGCCGCTATCTGGGCCTGCTCCCGTTCACGATCGCGCTGATGTGGCTTGTCTCATTGCAGACGCCCCGCACGGTGCGTTCGATCGCCTTTATCGTGTTCGCAGTGGGGCTTGCCTTGCTGGCGCTGACCCTCGTCATCGGTGCCGAGATCAAGGGTGCGCGGCGTTGGATCAACCTGCCGCTCTTATCGTTGCAGCCTTCCGAATTCGTCAAACCGTGCTTTGCCGTTGTGACCGCCTGGCTGATCGCCGAGCAGAAGCTGAAGCGCGGGTTTCCCGGTAACCTGATTGCCGGGGCGCTGTTGCTGCTGATCGTCGCGATGCTGATTGCCCAGCCCGATATCGGCATGGCTGCCGTCGTCGTGACGGTGTGGGTCGGGCAATTCTATATGGCGGGGTTGCGGCTCTATTGGGTGATCCTGGTCGGACTGGCCGGCGCCGGGGCATTGGCGAGCGCCTACACCTTCGTGCCGCATGTGCGGGTGCGGGTCGATCATTTCCTGAACCCCGCCGCCGGGGACAGCTATCAGGTCAATCGGTCGCTCGAAGCCTTCGCCAATGGCGGGCTTTGGGGCCGCGGACCGGGCGAAGGTACAATCAAATACGTATTGCCCGACGCGCACGCCGATTTTGTGTTTGCAGTGGCCGGCGAGGAATTCGGTCTCGTCGTCTGTCTCATCGTGGTCGGCCTGTTTGCTTTCATTGTAATGCGCGGATTCTCGCGGCTCACGCAGGAGGGGAGCCTGTTCGTGCTGTTGTCGGCGACCGGCTTGTTGGTCCAGTTCGGATTGCAAGCGGTCATCAATATGGCCTCGACTTTGCACATGATGCCGACCAAAGGCATGACCTTGCCGTTTTTGTCCTATGGCGGCTCCTCAATGTTGGCGCTCGGCTTGGGGATGGGAATGATGCTGGCGCTGACCCGCCGCCGGCTCGCGGGAAGCGCGCTATGAGCGCCGTCCTCGTTCTCGCCTCGGGCGGGACCGGCGGACACCTGTTCCCGGCTGAAGCATTGGCCCGAGAGCTGATCAAATGCGGCGCGCGTGTCAGCCTGTTCACCGATTCGCGGGTCGACGCATTGGCGGCGACGATCCCCGGGATCGCCATCCACCGCATAACAGCCGGGAGGCTTGCCGGCGGGCCGGCGCGCGCCGCCTATGGTTTGGCCGAAATGGCCGTTGGCACGATGCAAGCCCGCCGCTTGCTGCGGCGCTCGAAGCCAGCGGCTGTCGTGGGATTTGGCGGATATCCGTCTTTGCCGACAATGCTGGCGGCGGCCTCGCTTGGCTTGCCAACCTTGATCCACGAACAGAATGCCGTGCTCGGCCGGGCCAATCGACTGCTCGCCCCGATAGTGGGGCGGATCGCCACTGGGTTTCCCGACACCGCCGGGCTGCGCCCGAGCGATCGCGCGCGCGCGGTCCATACTGGCAACCCGGTCCGGCCGGCGATTCTTGCGCTTGCCGGTGCCGGCTATGATCCGCCCGGACCCGACGGGCCGATCGAGCTGCTTGTTATTGGCGGCAGCCAGGGCGCCCACGTTCTTGCCGAGATCATGCCCGCTGCTTTGGCGATGCTTTCATCGCCACTGCGCCAACGGCTGCATGTCAGTCAGCAGGCGCGCCCCGAAGATCTTCCCGCGGTCGTCGCCGCTTATGGAAAGGCCGCCATTGCCGCCGAAATCGAAAGCTTCTTTGCCGATGTCCCGCAACGGATGACGCGCGCGCATCTTGCCATCACCCGGGCTGGTGCCTCGACCGTCGCTGAACTGGCGGCGATCGGGCGGCCGGCTCTGCTGATCCCGTATCCCTACGCCGCCGACGACCACCAGACCGCCAATGCCCGCGCCTTTGCCGCAGCGGGAGGCGGGAGAGTCATCGCGCAAACGGGTTTGCGTGCCGAGACGCTTGCCGCCGATCTCGAAACATTGCTCACAAATGGTCCGACACTCGCTTGCATGGCCCGTGAGGCGGCCGCCTTCGGGCGGCGTGATGCGGCCCGCCAATTGGCGGCACTGGCATTGGCGCTCGAACCCGGCGCTGCATTGCAGGAGTGCTCGGCATGAGAGCGCTGCCGCTGAGCATCGGCCCGCTGCATTTTGTCGGCATCGGCGGCATTGGGATGAGCGGTATCGCCGAGGTGCTGCACAATCTCGGCTATCGCGTGCAGGGCAGCGATCTCGACGACAGCGCCAATGTCCGCCGGCTGATCGACCTTGGCATTCCCGTTGCAGTCGGCCACGACGCCGACAATCTCGGAGCTGCCGAGGTGGTGGTGATCTCGTCGGCGGTTCACGCCGACAATCCCGAGATCATCGCCGCCCGCGCCCGCCGATTGCCGGTGGTCAGGCGTGCCGAAATGCTCGGCGAGCTGATGCGACTGAAATGGTCATTGGCGGTCGCCGGGACACACGGCAAAACGACAACCACCTCGATGATCGGGGCGTTGCTCGAAACCGCCCAGCTCGATCCGACCGTGATCAACGGCGGCATCATCAATGCTTATGGAACCAATACCCGGCTCGGCGCCGGTGATTGGATGGTGGTCGAGGCCGACGAAAGCGACGGCACATTTACCCGGCTGCCGGCGACGGTCGCGATCGTTACCAATATCGACCCCGAGCATCTCGATTTTTACGGCAATTTTGACGCGCTGCGACAGGCCTTCGAGAGCTTTGTCGGCAATATCCCGTTTTATGGCTTTGCGGCGCTGTGCATCGACCACCCGGTCGTGCAGGGGATGATTCCCAAACTTTCCGATCGCCGCGTGTTGACCTATGGGATAAGCCCGCAGGCCGATATCCGTGCGACCGATTTGCGGCTCGGACGCGACGGTGCACGCTATGACATCGTGATTGCCGATGCCACATCCGAGCGCGGACGGATCATCCCGGATCTGTATTTGCCGATGTTCGGCCGCCACAATGTCCAAAATTCTCTCGCCGCCGCGGCCGTATCCGAAGCGCTGGGGCTTGGTGACGATGCTTTGCGCACCGCGCTGCGCAATTTCAGAGGCGTCAAACGGCGCTTTACCAAAACCGGCGAATGGAACGGAGTTCCGATTATTGACGATTACGGGCACCATCCCGTCGAGATCGCGGCGGTCCTGAAGGCGGCCCGCGCCATCGTGTCGGGCAAGGTGATCGCGGTCGTGCAGCCGCATCGCTACACCCGGGTCTCCCATCTGTTCGATGATTTTTGCACCTGCTTTAACGATGCCGACATCGTCTTTGTCGCCGACATCTATGCCGCCGGCGAAGAGCCGATCGAGGGCATAACGCGCGAGGCCATCGTCGTCGGGCTGATCGAGCACGGCCACCGCAATGCGCGCGCGCTCACTGACCCCGCCGAACTGGCGCCGCAGATCGCCGAGCTGGCGCAGCCCGGCGATATGGTCGTGTGCCTCGGCGCCGGCTCGATCACCGGCTGGGCCAACAACTTGCCAAGCGAGCTCGCGGCATGGCAGCGGCCGAGGGCTGCCCGATGAGCCCACTTCCGGTTGCCGTGCAGGCAACATCGCAGTTCGCGCTGCCGTCCGTGCGCGGCGCGCTCCTCGATGATGCACCAGTCGGCCGGCATACTTGGTTTGGCGCCGGCGGTACGGCGGAATTGCTGTTTCAGCCTGCCGACCGCGAAGACCTCGCCGGCTTTCTGGCAGCCCTGCCTGAGGAATGTCCGATCACTGTCATTGGTGGCGGCGCCAATATCCTTGTGCGCGACGGCGGCATTCCGGGGGTCACAATCCGCCTCGGCCGAGGGTTTCTCGGCGTTGCCGCCGAGGGCGAGGCGATCGTCGCCGACGCGGCGGTCTTGCAGCTGAACATCGCACAGTTCGCGGCCCAGGCAGGCATTGCCGGGCTCGAATTTCTCAGTGGCATTCCCGGTACGATCGGTGGCGGATTACGGATGAATGCCGGGGCTTACGGTCACGCAATCGCGGATCTATTGGTTTCCGCGACCGCGATCGATCGCCGTGGTCTTGAGCATGTCATCGACGCGCCGGAAATGGGCTTCTCCTACCGGCATTGCGGGATCGATGCCGATTTTATCTTTGTCGCCGCACGGCTTCGCGGCAGTGCCGACGACCCTCGATCAATCGCGCGGCGGATGGCCGCGATTCGCGCGGTCCGCGAGGCGACCCAGCCGATTCGTACCCGCACCGGCGGCTCCACCTTTAAAAACCCGCCGGGTGATTCGGCATGGCGGCTGATCGATGCTGCCGGCTGTCGCGGTCTGCGGCGGGGTGCCGCGATGGTGTCGCCCAAGCACGCGAATTTTCTGATCAATACCGGCGAGGCCAGCGCCGCCGATCTCGAGGGGCTGGGCGAAGACGTACGGCGGCGCGTTCTCGAGAATTCTGGGGTCCTTCTCGAATGGGAAATCCGCCGGGTCGGGCGTCCGCTGCCCGGGTTCGAGCCGGTCGTCGCATCGCCTGAAGAGCGCGCAGAATGAGCAAAACCGTCGCATTGTTGATGGGCGGCTGGTCGCCTGAGCGCGAGGTCTCGCTGTCAAGCGGACGGGAATGCGCCAAAGCGCTGATCGACCATGGCTATCGTGTCAGACCGATCGATGTCGGCCCCGACCTGCCGGGGCTCTTGAGGGCGCTCGAACCGCGCCCGGACGTGATTTTCAACGCGTTGCACGGTGTCGGCGGCGAAGATGGTACGCTCCAGGCGGTGTTTGAGATGCTGCGCATCCCCTACACGCATTCGGGCGTGCTGGCCTCGGCTCTGGCGATGCACAAGCCGACCGCGAAGATCCTGTTTCGCGCCGCCGGTCTGCCGGTTGCCGAGGGCACCGTCACCACTCCCGAAGATCTCGCCCACGAAGACCCGATGCCGGCTCCGTTTGTCGTCAAGCCGACCAATCAGGGATCGAGTGTCGGTGTCCGGATCGTCAGGATCGGTGACAATTTCTGGCGCGAAGATGTCTCCTGCTGGGACTTCGGCGACGAGATTATGGTCGAGCGCTTTGTTCCGGGCCGTGAGTTGACCGTCGCAGTGATGGGCGATCGCGCTCTCGGGGTATGCGAGATCGTCCCCCGCGGTACCTTTTACGACTACACCGCAAAATACGCCGAGGGCGGCTCGGACCATTTGATCCCGGCGCCGGTTCCACGGTCGATATACGACGCAGCGCTTGAGATCGGCTGGCGCGCCCATACGGTACTTGGCTGCCGCGGCGTCAGCCGGGCCGATTTGCGCTACGATGACACCCGCGATGGCGATGGTCGGCTTTATTTGCTGGAGGTCAACACCCAGCCGGGTATGACCCCAACTTCGCTGGTGCCCGACATTGCCCGCAACGCGGGTATCGGGTTTGACGAGCTTGTGGTCTGGATCGTGGAGCACGCCGCGTGCGGGGGATAACAGCCGTAAGGCAGCGCGCGCGCCGTAACGTGCCGGCGCGGTTGCGGCGCAGGGCGATATGGATCGGCATATTGCTATTGGTGGCTGCAGCCGCCATAGCGGCGCTGAACATCCGACATGTGGGGAGCGGGAAAGCGCTTTTCGCGCGGGCCTCGACCTCCCTGCTGCAGACGACCGCCACGCTCGGTTTGCGCGTCGCCGACATCCGTGTCGAAGGCCGCGTTACTACCGACCGGGATACGATCCTTGAAGCGCTGAATGCTCGGCCGGGCACCCCGCTTCTGGCGGTCGATCCGGCACGCGCCAAGCAGCAGCTCGAAAGCCTCCCTTGGGTGCGATCCGCGGTCATCGAGCGTCGGTTTCCCGACACGATCTATGTCCGCCTCGTTGAGCGCGAGCCGATGGCGCTCTGGCAGCACCACGGCAAGCTCGATTTGATCGACCGCAGCGGGGCCGTGATTTCGGTCACGCGCCTCGACCGATTTGCCAAATTGCCGCTGGTCGTCGGCGAGGACGCGCCAGCGCACGCCAACGAACTTCTGACGATGCTTGCGCGCGAGCCCGATCTCGCCGCCCACGTCACAGCAGCGATCCGTGTCGGCGGCCGGCGCTGGAACCTGCGTCTCGACAATGCGATCGACGTCCTTCTGCCTGCGGACGATCCGGCCGCAGCATGGGCCGGCCTTGCCGGACTGCAGCGCAATAGCGCCATTCTGCAACGCGATGTGCAGGCGATCGATATGCGGTTGCCGGACCGGCTCGTCGTCCGCGTCGCTCCCGACCCGTCAAAGGATACGCAGCCAACCAAGAAGGGACGCCTGCCGGCGAAAAATACATGACCGTAATTGAAGAGCTGCGGATGCGCGAGAAGCCGGCGAAGCCCGCGCGCAAGAGCGCCGGGGCTAATGCGGTCCAAGCGGGCAGACGCCAGCGCCCGAGCAAAGCGCTGCATCGGCCGCGGGGTAGCCTGATTGCGGCGCTCGACATCGGCACGACCAAGGTGTGCTGCTTTATCGCCCGAACCCAGTCCGACCGGCCGCAAGTTATTGGCATCGGCCATCAGCTCTCGCGCGGGTTGCGAAACGGGGTCATCATTGATCTCGAAGCGGCCGGAAACTCGGTCGCCAGCGCAGTGCATGCCGCCGAGGAGATGGCGGGCGATACGATCCAGCAAATTGTCGCCAACCTGTCGGGCGGCTTTACCGCCTCGCGCATCATAAAGGCCGAGATCGGCGTTGCCGGTCGTGAAATCGGCGAGACCGAGCTGCAACGGGTGCTCGAACAAGGATATCAGCTGCGCGAGCCGGGCGACCGCCAAATCATCCATTCGGTGCCAATCGGGTTTTCGATCGACGACAGCCGCGGCATTCGCGACCCGCGCGGCATGTATGGCGAGCGGCTTGGCGTCAACATGAACGTCGTCACCGCCAGTGCCGCCAGCGTGCGTAACCATAGCGCCGCGATCGGGCGCTCCCATCTCGAGGTCGAAGCACTGGTCGTCAGCCCTTATGCTGCAGGACTAGCCTGCCTCGTCGAAGATGAGATCGGCCTCGGCGTGACGGTCATCGACATGGGTGGCGGCACGACCACGATCGGCGTTTTTTTTGACGGCAATCTGATTTTCGCCGATTCGGTGCCCGTCGGTGGCTGTCACGTGACGAACGACATCGCCCGCGGGCTGTCGACCTCGATCTCTCATGCCGAGCGAATGAAAACCCTGTTCGGCACGACGATCCCGGCAAGCAACGACGAGCGCGAAATGATCGCTGTCCCGCAGATCGGTGAGGAGGAGGACGGTCACGTCAACCACATGCCGAAATCCCTGTTGGTCGGCATCATCGCGCCGCGCATCGAGGAAACCTTCGAATTGGTGCGCGATCGGCTCGAGGCCAGCGGCTTTGACAAGATGGCGGGACGGCGCGTGGTGCTGACCGGCGGTGCGGCGCAGCTCAACGGGGTGCGCGAGTTCGCCGGATTGATCCTCGACAAGCAGGTCCGCATCGGACGACCGACGCGGGTCGGGGGCCTCGCCGAGGCGACCTCGGGCCCAGCCTTTTCGGCCGCCGTCGGGCTCCTGCATTTCGCATTGTCGGAGCGCGCCGAGCCGCCGCTTACGCGCCGGGCGGTCGCTAGCCGGTCGAGCGGATTTATCGGTCGACTGGGCCACTGGTTCATGGAGAATATCTGATCAACTTACGGGGCGGCTAATGGGCCAACCGCTATCCCGCATAGGAGAACTAGGACTACATCGGATCGGCCAAACGAGGGGGAAGCCCGGACTGGTCCGGGCATGATCGAGGCTGCGCAGCAGTGGAGGACACATGATCAATCTCAGCATCCCAAGGGACGAGCAGGAGATGAAACCCCGCATCACGGTTGTCGGGGTCGGTGGCGCCGGGGGAAATGCCGTCAACAACATGATTCGATCAAATTTGATCGGTTGCGAGTTCGTCGTCTGCAACACCGACGCGCAGGCGATGCAGCAATCGGCCGCTCACCGCAAAATCCAAATGGGGGTCGGCGTCACCCGCGGGCTCGGCGCCGGGTCGCGGCCGGATGTCGGGCGCGCCGCCGCGGAGGAGGCAATCGATGAACTCCTCGAAGCAATGCAAGGCTCGAACATGGTGTTCATCACCGCCGGTATGGGCGGCGGCACCGGTACCGGCGGCGCTCCGGTGATTGCCCGCGTCGCCCGTGAGTTGGGGATTTTGACGATTGGCGTCGTGACCAAGCCCTTTCATTTCGAGGGCAGTCATCGAATGAAGATCGCCGAGGCCGGGATCGAAGAACTGCAGAAATTCGTCGATACGCTGATCATCATCCCGAATCAGAATCTGTTTCGCATTGCCAACGAACGGACGACCTTCGCCGATGCTTTCAAGATGGCGGACGACGTGCTGCATTCGGGCGTGCGCGGGGTGACCGACTTGATGGTGATGCCCGGCCTGATCAATCTCGATTTTGCCGATATCCGCACCGTCATGAGCGAGATGGGCAAGGCGATGATGGGCACCGGCGAGGCCGAGGGCGACCGCCGGGCGATCGATGCGGCCGAGGCGGCGATTTCCAACCCACTGCTTGAAGATGTGTCGATGAAGGGCGCAAGGGGGGTGCTGATCAACATCACCGGCGGCTCCGACATGACCTTGTTCGAGGTCGACGAAGCCGCCAATCGCATTCGCGAAGAAGTCGATCCGGAAGCAAACATCATTTTCGGCTCGACTTTTGACGACACCCTATCGGGAAAGATGCGGATCTCGGTCGTCGCAACCGGGATCGATTCGGAGGCACTGATGCAGGCGCGGCCGACCATCAGCCTCGTCTCAAGTCGGGACAACGCCGCCCCGGCGCTGCGCGAGGCGACGACCGGCGGCTACGCCCAGCCGGTGTTGACCCAGAATGCCGCGCAAACCCCGCTCAACACGATCCGCGCCGAGCCTGAAAGCGAAGCAATGCCGCCGGCAGCGGCAACGGCCGAAACGGCGGCGCTGCGCGGTGACGCCTTTATCGCGCCCAAGCCCGCCGATGCCGGTGCGGCCCGCCCGATTGCGCTGACCCAGCCGGCGGTGCCGGCGCGTGACCCGGCGCCAAAGCCCAAGGGTCGGGTGCCGAGTCTGATCGAACGCGTTACCGGTGTCGGTCGGGCGCGCTCGATGCCGCCGGAAGCCGTCCGTCAGCCGATTCCCCCCGCGATCAAACCGGCGCCGCCGCAGCTCTCTTCGCTCGAGCCCGAAGATCGCCCCGGTTCAAAAGAAGAAGATCTGCTCGACATTCCGGCTTTCCTTCGCCGCCAAGCGAATTAGTCGATCGGACCACACGCGCGATTCAATTCCCACCCGCGCCGCGGGCGGGTGCGGCGCCGTCTTGTGGCCCTTACGCTAAGCATTTGATCCAGGTCGTGTTCTTCGCAACTGCTGTGCAACAATCTGACACAAAGAGTGATTTGGCCAACAGCGAGGCTACCGCTAGGTTTTCACCGTTTCGGGGGACTTATCGAGAAGCATTCACATGTTGGGGGAAATTGGGCCGCCGCTTCAGCAAACGCTGAAAACTGTGATTGGCTGCCGGGGGGTCGGCCTTCACTCGGGGAAGAAGGTGTCGATGAACTTGATCCCGGCGCCACCGGCGACCGGGATCATTTTCCGTCGCATCGATATTGGCGCCGAAATCCGAGCCAATTGGGAAAACGCCGTTGAGTTGACACGTTGCACGATGCTATCGGATGGTGCCGGAACAATAATCGGGACCGTCGAACATTTGATGGCGGCGCTGGCCGGGATGGGCATCGACAATCTGATTATCGAAATCGACGGGCCCGAGGTGCCGATCATGGATGGCAGTGCGGCGCCCTTTGTGTTCCTGATCGAATGCGCGGGTGTCATCGAGCAGGATATGCCGCGACGCGCAATCAAAATCATCAAGCCGGTCAGCATCATTGCAGAGGGCGCAATGGCCGCTCTCTATCCCGATGATGAATTTTCGATGAGTTTCGAGATCGATTTCGACAATCCACTCGTCCGCCGCCAAAGGATGAGCATCGCGCCCGATCCCCATTCGTTCAAATCGGAGATCAGCCGGGCCCGCACCTTTGGCTTTCTGCACGACGTCGATCGTTTGCGCACCGCAGGCTTGGCGCGAGGCGGGTCGCTCGATAACGTCATCGTCGTCGCTGGCGATCAAGTGTTGAACAGCGACGGGCTGCGCTATCCGGACGAGTTCGTCCGTCACAAGCTGTTGGACGCGCTTGGCGACCTTTATCTCGCAGGCGCCCCGGTCATCGGTCGATTCCGGGGGGTGCGTTCGGGGCATTCGCACACCCGGCGTTTGCTCGAAGCCTTGTTCGCCGATGACGACGCGTGGTCAGCTTGCGCTCCGATACCTGATGTGGAGACGGCCAGCTTCACGAGCCGCGACGAGGCGCTGCTGGTCAGCGCGTAGCCCGGCCTGAACAGACCGAGGCTTGCACCATCGAAATCGCATGGGCATAAATCTGACGGCACTAAGTTCGGTACTGGGGAGCAATCATTGCCCTTTTTGGGACGATGCGGCGCGATCGGGCTGACGATCGCGCTTGCGGCTTGCGGTGGGGCGAATAAACAGGCCTACATCGAAAAGCCGGTCGACGACCTCTACAACCAAGCGATGGATCAGATGGTCGAAGAGCGGTATAGCCAAGCGGCTACCAGCTTCGATCAAGTCGAAAGTCAACACCCATATTCTATATGGGCCACCAAAGCCCAGCTAATGGGCGCTTATGCCCAATATGAAGCGGGGAATTATGATCAAGCTATCATCGATGCTGATCGCTTTATACAACTTCATCCGGGCAATCGCGACGCCGCCTATGCTTATTATCTGAAGGCGATTTCCTATTACGTACAGATTGTCGATGTCGGCCGCGATCAGAAGACGACCGAATTGGCATTAAAGGCGCTGGAAGACGTCGTGCGCCGCTTCCCCGACACCAAATATGCGCGCGACGCCAAGTTGAAGCTTGATTTCACGCGCGATCATCTGGCCGGAAAAGAAATGGAGATTGGCCGATATTACCTCGAACGGGGAGACTATCTGGCCGCAATGAACCGGTTCAAGCGCGTTATTGACCAATATCAAACGACGACCCACGTTCCCGAAGCGCTCGAACGTCTGGTTGAATGCGATTTGGCGCTCGGCCTGACCAAAGAAGCGAAACAGAATGCTGCAGTCCTCGGGTACAATTATCCGGGCAGCGCTTGGTATGGCGACGCCTATGCCCTGTTGAAGGGAACTCAAGAGCCGGACGCCCAAGCGCAAAGCTGGTTCGGACGTACCTTTGGCAGCTTGTTCTGACGATTGGTGGCGATACCTGTATGCCCTAGGCGGATAAGATTAAAAATTGTTCATTTCGCTGCCGCTCGCCTGCTGATTTATGTGAGCGATCCGAGGGCGCGCTTCGATTCCAGCGGCCACCATACGTCAATCGAGCAGAGTCTCAAGTAATGCAGCGACGGCTTCTCGCGATCTCCTTTTTTGCGTTCGTGGCCTGGATGCTCGTTCCGGTAACGTCCAGTGCTGCGGCAAGCCGGGCGCCCGTGGGTGGATCGACAGCGCCGGCCGGTGTTAATTCAGTGAGCGGTATCTATTTTTCGACACCCTATCCGGCGCTGACCGTGCCTGCCGATCAGACCGCCACAATCGAGCTTACGCTGCACAACTATCATCAGCCGCCCCAACAATTCAGATTATCAGTGCCGCAGCTGGCAAATGGCTGGAAGGCAACATTGCTCGGTGGCGGTCAGCCGATTTTGGCTGTGATGGTCGACCCGGACAGCACGGCAAAGCTGCAGCTGCGCCTCGAGCCGCCAGCGGGCGCCGGTGCCGGCACTCATCATTTTTTGGTCCTCGCCCAAGGCGAGACCACCCAATTGCGGTTGCCGATTACTTTGGCGATCGGAAAAGAACTGCCGGCAAAGCTCAAATTGTCGACCAATTTTCCGGCACTGCGCGGCACCGCGACCACTTCGTTCAAATTCACCGTCACTGTCGCCAATGACAGCGGCAAAGACGCAACGATCAATTTTACCGCCACTGCGCCGAAGTCTTTTGAAGCCACATTTGCCGAGGCCTATAGCAGCCAGCAGATCACCAGCATCCCGATCGGCGCCGGGAAATCGAAGGACATCGACATGTCGGTGTCGATGCCACGCGATACGGCGGCCGGCGATTACAAGCTAATCATGCACGCCAAGGGCGAAGCAGCCTCCGCAGAGCTTCCGCTCCATATCACGATTTTCGGTCAGCCGCGACTGGCGCTGTCGGGTGAAGGCGGAAGGCTCAGCGGGGAAGCCTATGCCGGCAAAGCAAACCCTTTGACGGTCGTGGTTCGCAACGACGGCAGTGCTGCGGCGCGCGAGATCGAACTCAGCGCGACCGCCCCCGACGGTTGGAAAACGAGCTTCGATCCCAACGAGGTAGCGTTCCTGCCCGCCGGCAAATCACGCTCGGTGCAAGTGACGCTGATTCCATCGGCACGCGCAATCGCTGGTGATTACCAGACGACGATTCGCGTCAACGCGGCGGATGGCCAGTCCGAATCGGCCGATTTTCGGATCACGGTTTTGACCTCGACGATGTGGGGCATCGCAGGAATCGGCGATCATCGCCATCGCGTTGCTGGTGGTTGTTTTCGCGGTCGCGCGCTACGGCCGCCGCTAGCGGGGCGGGGATGGCTAGGGACATCGCCATTCGTGCGGAGGCATTGACCAAGCGCTACGGTCCGGTGCTCGCGGTTGATCATATCGACTTCGAGGTCGAGGCCGGAGAGATCGTTGGCATCCTCGGTCCAAACGGCTCCGGCAAAACCACGACAATTCTGATGCTGCTGGGTCTGACCGAGCCAAGCGGCGGGCATGCCGAGGTCGCCGGTTTTGACCCGCTGCGCGCGCCGCTCGAGGTCAAGCGGCGGGTCGGCTACCTCCCGGATTCGGTCGGTTTTTACGACGGCCTTTCGGCTCGCGATAACCTCGTCTTTACTGCCCGCCTTGCCGGTCTTTCGCAGCGCGAGATCGATGACCGGTTCGAACGATGCAATGATCCGGGTCGGCCTGCCCGATGTCGGTCGCGCGCGCGTCGGCACATTTTCACGCGGCATGCGCCAGCGTCTGGGATTGGCGGAGATCCTGATGAAGGACCCCGAAATCGCCATTCTCGACGAGCCCACCGCGACGCTCGACCCGCATTCGACGCAAGAGTTCCTCGAAATGGTTCGCGGGCTCAAGGCTGACGGCACGACGGTGCTGTTGTCCTCGCACCATCTCGACCAAGTGCAGACCGTCTGCGATCGCGTCGCTCTGTTCAACCGTGGCCGCATAGCGCTGGCCGGCAGCGTCACCGAACTCGCCCAGCACGTGCTCGGCGGCGGGTATGTCATCGATGTCGAGGCCCGCGGCTCAGGCGTCGTCGATCGTCTTCGCCGCCTGCCGGGTGTTGTGCGCGTGCATGTGCTGGGCCCCGAACGCTGGCGCGTCGATTGCGACAGCGACCTGCGCGCCGAGATTGCCCGCGAACTGGCCTTGACCACCGCGCTCCTCGGTTTGCGATTCGCCGAACCCAGTTTGGGTGAGGTCTATACCCGTTATTTCGACGAGGCCCGCGATGCGGCGTAAAGGCTCGCCGCTGACCGGTGTCGGCATCATTCTCGCCAAAGAGGCAGCGGATCACCTGTCGGGCGCCCGCATGTGGCTGCTCGAAGCGCTGGTTTTCTTGACCGCGATTGGGGCGGCCTATGCCGCGATCCTGTCGATCCGCGCCACAATCGGCGAAAGCCCGTTTTTATTCCTGCGGCTGTTCACGATGGCGCAGGATCCGCTGCCGTCGTTCATCTCACTGCTGGGCTTTTTGATCCCGCTGGTCGCAATCGCGATCGGCTTTGATGCGATCAATGGGGAGTTCACCCGGCGGACAATGAGCCGGGTATTGGCCCAGCCGATCTACCGCGACGCGCTGCTGGTAGGCAAATTCTTTGCCGGATTGCTGGCCCTGGCGATCGGCCTTGTGTCGCTATGGCTGCTGATAATCGGCCTCGGGCTATTGCTGCTTGGTCTGCCGCCGAGCGGCGAAGAAACGCTTCGCATGGCTGGCTTCCTGGTCGCGAGCCTCGCTTATGGTGGAGTCTGGCTTGCGATCGCAATGCTGTTTTCGGTCGTGTTCCGAGCGCCTGCGACCGCCGCATTGGCGGCCCTCGGCATGTGGCTATTGTTCGCGCTGTTTTGGTCGATCTTGACACCGCTGGTGTCGACATTGGTCGCCGGCCCACCCGACACGATTTTCGGCCCAAACCTCGCTTATCTGCAGACCTCGCAGGCGCTCGCCCGCATCTCGCCAAACACGCTCTATGCGGAGATCGCGTTGGCCTTGCTGCAGCCCGCCACCCGCGCCCTCGGCCCGGTGCTCTACAGCCAAATCCAGGGAGCTCTGCTCGGCACCCCACTGCCCGCAACGCAGAGCTTTCTATTGATCTGGCCGCAGCTGACTGGGCTCATTGCGACAATGATCGTAATCTTTGCGATCACCTATATCGTCTTCCAGCGCCAGGAAATCCGCGCCTAGGCTGCCGGCTGACCAAGCCGGAAGCGGCCGCTGCGATGGCCGCAAACGCGATAGCCTTAACGACCGCTGTTGCGGCATTATCGACCCGGACCACGTGAACGGTTTCGGACTTGTATTCGCATTGTGCGGCATAGGCTACAACAATAGATCCTGATGGACTAAAGGTAGAGAAGCGTATGGCCTCTACCGCAGGAACCGCAAGGTTCCAGCTGACCACTCTCGCGAAAGGCACTATGCCAGGCCTTAGCAGTGCCTATGGCGCGCAACTCGCCCAGGCAGCCGCGGTGTGCCTCGAGAACCGCGAGCATACGAGCGGAGTGACGCTTCACCTCTTCGGGCTGAAGGTTGCCGAATGTTTGATGGAATGGCCCCCGGTCGATGACCGGGCCCGCCGCTCACATGCTGACCTTCAAGAGGCGACCGAGCGCGGGGCCTACGGCATTGCTATCTTGATCGTCTGCGACTTTACCGGGATGGTTGTCGTCGAGCGCTCGGCGAAGGGGCTGGGGTTCGACTATTGGCTTGGCCACGAGGACGACGATGAGCTGTTTGTGGGAAAGGCGCGTCTCGAGGTGTCCGGCATCCTCTCAGGCTCGCGCTCACAGACTCAGGCGCGTGTGAGGCAAAAGAAGGAGCAGATGAAACCGAGCGACCGTCTCGCCCCCGGGTATGTGGCCGTAGTCGAGTTCGGTACCCCGATTGCTTGCGTTGAAGCGACGTGAGTGGTGTCAAGACAATCCATCGGGAGGCGATGGAGCAGACGGACCTCGCGCTCGCCGCTCGCCAGCACGGTGACGAGGTGGCGGCTCTGCGCCATTTTCGCAAGGCATACGAACTGGAGGCGCAGGCCGCCGCAGCCTACGCCACCCGACTAGACGCCGAGCCCACGCGGTCCGTTCTGTTTCGGAGCGCCGCCACGCTTGCGCTCGACTGCAAGCTTCTACCCGAGGCAGAGAAACTGGTCTGCACCGCGCTAAGTGGCAACCCCCCGGATGAAATCGCCGACGAGCTGCGCGACCTCCTGGAGGAGATTTACTTTGAGCGGCATCTCGCGCTACGTGGCATCGAATTGCAGCCCGACGAAATCCAAATGTCAATCGCGGGTAGAGCAGTGGGTTTCGGCATCGCACCGACCGAAGCCTTCCTGCGGCGCGTCGAGAATACCGAAACCCTTCTCTACCGCACTGCGGAGCGCCAACAGGGAAGGCCGTACCGGGACAGAGGCCGCAGAGACACGGGCTTGGCGGAAAACCTGCAGCTCTATATGAGCGTACCGCGCGCAGCTAGCTTCGCCGTGACGTTTAGGGTGGGAGCTTCCCAGCAGCTCAGCCTTCCCGGGCTTTCGCTGGGCGAGACCGTGATTGACGAGTTGGTGCAGTGCTTGGAACTGTATACGCGCGGCGATGACGAGCACTTGCGCGCCCGGATCCCCGACGAGGCATATTATCGTAACTTCGTCAGCTTGGCCCAGACCATCGAGCCAGACGGGCGCAACGTCGAGCTGGTCGGATTTACGACCGTGCGTGGTGATAGCCCCAAGCAGGTGCAACTTACTCGCACTGCCCGAGAGGCCTTGGCGTTCCAGGATCATGGCCAAGCGCGTCGGCCGCCAAAGGAGAAGATAGACGAGCGCACAGTGGAGGTAACCGGTACGCTCAAAATGGCGGATTCGCGCAAGGCCACCGACGAAATACAAATTATATCACCAGGCAAGGTCCGACATACCATCGTGGTGCCACCCGGCATGATGAGCGATATCGTTAAGCCCCTCTGGGATGATGACGTGACAGTGACCGGCGTGCAAAAGGGCAGGAAAATTCATCTGATACAAATACGCGCCGTCGAGCCGGACTAGCGAATGGTGGTCACTGATAGGCTTGTTTTCGTTTTCTCTTTCGCGGCGCGCTTCGGCCGCAGCAATCGGCGGTAGGCCTAGTTTAGCGTCTCCTGTCCCTATATTATCCGGTGAATGCTGCTGGGGCTAACCATACGCGAAATCGTCCTGATCGATCGGCTCGATCTGGCGCTTCGCCCGGGGCTGTGCGTGTTGACTGGCGAGACCGGGGCGGGGAAATCGATTCTCCTCGACGCGCTCGGGCTGGCTCTTGGACGGCGCGCCGAAGCAGGGCTCGTGCGCCATGGTGCAGCCGAAGCCGCGGTCACCGCGGAATTCGCGGTCGGACGCAACCACCCCGCACATGCGATCCTGCGCGCGGCCGGGTTTGCCGGCGACAGCGACACGATCGTGCTGCGCCGATTGGTGCGGGCGGACGGTCGCAGCCGAGCCTTTGTCAACGACGAGCCGGCGAGCATCGGCACGCTGCGCCGGCTCGGTGACAGCCTTGTCGAAATTCAGGGCCAATTCGAGCAACGCGGCCTTCTCGACCCCGCCAATCATCGCATGGTTCTCGACGCCTTCGCCGAACTCGCCGGCAACAGCGCGCCCTTGGCCGCGGCTTGGAGCAATTGGCGGACGGCACGAGACCGCGAGCAGCAAGCTGCCCGGCTCGCCGCCGCCAATCGCGAGGAAGAGGATCTGCTGCGCCACCATCTGGCCGAACTCGATGCGTTGACCCCCGAGCCGGGCGAGGAAGATCGCCTTTCGGCTCGGCGCAGCTTGTTACAAAACGCCGAGCGGCTGGGCGAAACCCTTAATGAGGCGATCGGGGAACTTGCCGGCGCAGCCGGCGCGCAAGCCGCGCTGGCCCGCGCTGCGCGGCGCCTCGAACGCGCCCGTGAGCGCGCCTATGGCTTGCTCGACGCAGCCGCCGCCGCCACCGAGCGTGCCGCCAACGAGACCGCCGAGGCGCTCGATATGCTCGAAGCGGCGATGCGCAGCCTCGAACTCGATCCGCGCGAGCTCGAAGCGGTTGAAGAACGGCTATTCGCGTTGCGTGCCGTCGCTCGCAAGCATCAGGTCGCGGTAGCCGATCTACCGGCTCTGCGCGACGCGATTGCCGCCCGGCTTGCGGCAATCGAAGCCGCCAGCGAGGGCGCCGATGCCTTGGTGAAGGCGACCGCCATGGCCCGCGCCGAGTACATTGGCGTTGCCGACTGGGTCTCGCGCGTGCGTCAGGCGGCTGCCCTGCGGCTCGATGCTGCGGTGGCCACCGAGCTGCTACCGTTGCGGCTCGACAAGGCGCGGTTCCGCACCGTCATCACCCCGCTCGACGAACCCGATTGGGGTGAGCATGGCTGCGAGCGCGTGCATTTCGAGATCGCGACGATCCCGGAGGCACCATTCGGCCCTTTGGCGCGCATCGCCTCGGGCGGCGAGTTGTCGCGTTTCATGCTGGCGTTGAAGCTGGTGCTCGCCGATACGTCTTCGGTGCCGACACTGATCTTTGATGAGGTCGATAGCGGCATTGGCGGGGCCGTGGCCGCGGCGGTCGGTGAGCGGCTGCAGCGCCTCGGCACCGGCCTTCAGGTTCTCGTCGTAACCCACTCGCCGCAGGTGGCGGCGCGCGGCGCTTATCATTGGCGCGTTGCCAAGCGTCTCAGCGACCGCAAAACCGTGACACAGGTCGAGGAGCTGGACGCAGATGAACGGCAGGAGGAGATCGCCCGCATGCTATCGGGCCGAACGATTACTGCCGAGGCGCGTGCCGCCGCGGCGAGCCTGATCTCCGCGGGTCGAGCATGAGCGCCTCGCGCCGCCCGCGCGCGGCTTCGCCCGAGCTGCAGCCAATCGATACCTTGAGCGAGGACGAAGCGCGCGAGGAACTGGCTGAACTCGCCGCCGCAATCCGGCATCACGATCGGCTGTACTACACCGAGGCGGCGCCGGAAATTTCCGATGCCGAATACGACACGTTGCGCCAGCGCAATGCCACTCTCGAGGCGCGCTTCCCCGAACTCATCCGCAGCGACAGCCCATCGCGCCGCATCGGCGCAGCACCAGCCGCCGGCTTTGCCAAGGTCACCCATACCCGGCCGATGCTGTCGCTCGAAAATGCCTTCGATGAAGCTGATGTCCGCGGCTTTTTCGCCGGCATCCGCAATTTTTTCAGCCGGCCGGCTGATCAAGCGTTGGTCGCCGAGGACGCGATCGAGGTCATGGCCGAGCCCAAGATCGACGGATTGTCGATCGGGTTGCGTTATGAGCACGGCCGGCTGGTTCAGGGGGCGACGCGCGGCGACGGCGTTACTGGCGAGGATGTGACGGCGAACATCCGCACCTTGCCGAGCGTACCCGAAGAACTGACGGGCAGCGGCTGGCCCGAGGTGATCGAAATCCGCGGCGAAATCTATATGGAGCGCACCGGCTTTTTTGCGTTGAACGAGGAACGCGCCGCCGCCGGCGAAACGGTTTTTGCCAACCCGCGCAATGCCGCTGCCGGTTCGCTGCGTCAGCTCGACTCCTCGATTACCGCGCGCCGGCCGCTCAAATTCTTCGCCTATGCCTGGGGCGAGGCGAGCGCCCCTTTTGCCCGCACCCATGCCGAGGCCTTGACGCAATTTGCCGCCTGGGGGCTGACGGTCAACGATCGCTCGCGGCTGTGCCGCGGTGTCGACCAGGTGCTGGCCTACTACCACGACATCGCGGCCGATCGCGCGGCGCTACCCTATGACATCGATGGCGTCGTCTACAAGGTCAACGACCTGTCGCTGCAGGAGCGGCTCGGCATGGTCAGCCGCGCTCCGCGCTGGGCGCTTGCCCACAAATTCCCGGCCGAGCAGGCGCAGACCGTGCTGCGCGACATCCTGATCTCGGTCGGACGACAAGGTGCTTTAACACCGGTTGCGGCGCTCGAACCGATCACCGTTGGCGGGGTCGTCGTGCAGCGCGCCACCCTGCACAATGAGGATGAGATCGCGCGCAAGGATGTCCGCATCGGCGACACCGTCATCGTACAGCGCGCCGGCGACGTGATCCCGCAGATCGTCGGGGTCGTCATCGAGCGTCGGCCCGCGGACGCAAAGCCCTTCCAATTCCCGGATCATTGCCCGGTCTGCGGCAGCCTGGCGGTGCGCGAGCCGGGTATGGTGGCGCGGCGCTGCACCGGCGGGCTGATTTGTCCGGCGCAAGCCGTCGAGCGGCTCAAACACTTCGTCGCCCGCGACTGTTTTGACATCGAGGGGCTCGGCGCCAAGCACATTCAGGCGTTCTGGGAAGACGGGCTGATCCGTCGGCCGGGGGATATCTTCCGGCTCGACCCCGCGATCATCGCCAAGCGCGAGGGCTGGGGCGAAGTCAGCGCCAGAAAGCTCGTCGCCGCGATCGACGAGCGCCGGCGCATCTCGCTCGAGCGCTTCATCAACGCGCTCGGCATTCCGCAAGTCGGACAGGCGACGGCCCGGCTGCTGGCGCGCCACTATCGCTCACTGGCACATTGGCGGGCCGAGATGGAGGCAGCGCAACAGCCTGACAGCGAAGCGCGGGCGGCGCTCGTTGATATCCACGGCATTGGCGAAGACATGGCGGCCGACATCATCGGCTTTTTCGCCGAGCCGCATAACCGCGAGGTACTCGACGATCTCGCGCGCGAGGTCACTGTCCTCGATCACGAGGGGCAGGCGCGACGCACCACTTCGCCGCTCGCCGGCAAGACCATCGTCTTTACCGGGTCGCTCGAGAGCATGAGCCGGTCGGAGGCCAAGGCGCGCGCCGAGGCGCTCGGCGCCAATGTCACGAGTTCGGTCTCGGCCAAGACCAATTATGTTGTCGTCGGCGCCGATGCCGGCTCCAAAGCGACCAAGGCTGCGGCACTCGGCATCACCCTCCTCGATGAAGCCGGCTGGCGGGCGCTCGCCAACGGGGCCGGCGCTGTGGAATGATCGCGGGCAGTGTTCCGCATCGACGCTCCTGCCGACGAAGCTCGCGACGAGCCGCGTTTGCCGATTGGTCCGGGGCCGGATGGAGGGCCGCGGGCCCCGCCGCGGCGGGAGCCGGTGCTGGGCGATCTGTCCGCCGATCCGCTCGAAGCCCCGGTGCGGCTGCGCCGTCCGCTGCCTGGATCATCGCCGCCGCCCGAGGGCGGGCAGCCGATCGCCTCGGAAGAGCGAGCATGGCGCTGGAGTCCGATTGCCTCGCTCGTCCTGCACCTTCTGCCGTTGCTGCTCCTTCTCGAGTGGCCGATTCATCCGTTGCCCGAAGTCAAGCCGATCCCGGTGCAGCTGGTGTTTCAACCGCCCCCACCACCGCCGCTGCCAAAACCGGCCTCCAAGCCGAAACTGAAGCCGGAAACGCGGCCGCCGCCCGGGCGGATCGCTTCCGAGAATATGGGCGACACCCAAAAAAAGGGGCGCGACCAAGCTAAAACCGACGAGCCGGCGGCCAAGAAGGAACCGGCAACGACAATGGAATCGCCGCTCGATGCGCCGCAGCAAACGGCGTTTCTGCCTCCGCCGCCGCCTTTGCCCGATCCGCCCAAGCTCGATCTGCCAAAACCGCCCGAACCAAAGCCGCTCGCGACCCCCAAGCCGCCGCCGAAGCCATCTCTCGCGGCCCGTCAGCCGGTCCGGCGGGTGATGGAACGGGCGCTTCTCCTACCTCGTTCGGCAAAATATCCAGGGCCAGCGGCGACCCGCGACGAGTACCTCGCCTATCTTGCTTATCTCGCCCGCCAACATCTCGGCTTGCTGACCCCCGCCCTGATCGCCGGCCGGCGCGGCGAAACAATTGTCAATGTGCTGGTCCTGGACGACGGTACTGTGGCGATGCTCAGCATCGGGCTGAGTTCGGGTTATCATGACATCGACGAGAGGATCGAGCAGATGATCCGCGCCGTTGGTCGCTTTCCGCCGTTGCCGCAATGGTTCCAAGGGCCGAGCATGCGGCTCCAATTCCGCCTTCAATTTCCGGAAGCACTCGAAGATTGAGCCCGATACCGCTCACCCGCAGGCCGAGGCGCTCTCACGCCCGGCTGATGACCCTTGCCGGGCGGATCGCGCATCATTGGATGCCGCGCCGGCCGCGAATGCGGGGCTTGCTGGCGGTTCTTGGACCGGGGCTGATCACCGGCGCCTCCGACGACGATCCAAGCGGGATCGCCACCTATTCGCAGGCAGGGGCTCAATTCGGTTACGGCATGGCTTGGGTCATGCTGTTCACCTGGCCATTGATGGCGGCGATCCAGGAAGTGAGCGCCCGCATCGGGCGGGTCACCGGCGAGGGCATCGCCGGCAACATCCGCGAGCATTACCCGCATTGGCTCTTGCGGATCATCGTCGCGCTGCTGCTCGTCGCCAACACGATCAACCTCGGTGCTGATCTCGGGGCGATGGGGGCGGCTTTGCAATTGCTGCTGCCGGGACCGGTGCGGCTCTACGTGATCGCCTTTGCGGTACTTTGCGTGCTGCTCGAAGTGTTCGTCCGCTACGAAAACTACGTCCACATCCTCAAATGGACCGCAGTGTCGCTGTTCGCCTATGTCGCGACCGCGCTCGCCGTCGACGTGCCATGGAGCCAGGTCATTTATCACACCGTGGTTCCCCATCTTACCTGGAGCGAGGATTATCTGGTTACAGTCGTCGCTGTCCTCGGCACGACGATCACGCCCTATTGCTTCTTTTGGCAATCCTCCGAGGAGGCCGAGGACGAGACGATCGATCCCACCGCCCACCGGCTGATCGACGCACCCGACGAGGCGCCGGCCCAGATCGGCCGGATCCGCGCCGACACCTATCTCGGCATGGGGTTTTCCAACCTGATCAGCCTGTTCATCATCATCACCACCGCCGCGACTTTGAATGTGCATGGCGTGACCGACATCGAGACCTCATCGCAGGCCGCCGAGGCGTTGCGGCCGATCGCCGGCGAGTTCACCTTTGCCGTATTTGCCGCTGGCATTATCGGCATTGGCCTGCTCGCGGTCCCGGTCTTGGCTGGCTCGGCTGCTTATGCGCTTGGCGAGGCGCTCGGCTGGCCCACCGGGCTCAGTCGCCGGCCAAAAGACGCCAAGGCGTTTTACGGCACGATCGCGGTCGCGACCTTGCTCGGCGTCTCGATCAATTTCGTTCACATCGATCCAATTAAAGCCCTGTTCTGGGCGGCGGTGATCAACGGGGTCGTGGCGGTGCCGCTGATGGTGGTGATCATGATCATGGCGCGTCAGAAGCGGGTCATGGGACCGTTCGCGATACCGTTACCCTTGGCGGTGATGGGCTGGCTGTCGACCGGCGCAATGGCCGCCGCCGTCGCCGGCATGTTCGCGACCTGGTAGCTTGGCCGCGGAATTTTCGGCACGACTGACGTGCTGGCTCAATCAAGGTGAGCTTTTTTGAGAAATACAATCGATCCGATCGTCGTTTCGGTCATCCGCCATCGCCTGTTGGCGATCGTCGAAGAGATGGGCGAAGCGATGCTGCGCACCTCTTATTCGCAGATCCTGAATTCGAGCCGCGATTTTTCGACCGCGATCTGCGATCTCGACGGCCGGTTGATCGCGCAGGCCGAGCATGTGCCGATCCATGTCGGCGCACTCCCCTACGCGGCCAAGGCAATCAGCGACTTTTTTGCCGGCGACATCCACCAGGGCGATGTTTTTCTGCTGAACGACCCCTATCACGGCGGCAATCATCTGCCGGATCTGACCGTGTTCGTGCCGGTTTTCGCGGGCGATCGGCCGCGCTTCTGGTCGATCAACCGCGCGCATCAAAGCGACATCGGCGGGGCGACGCACGGTGCCTATAACGCCGCCGCGACCGAAATCTGGCAGGAAGGGATCCGCATCACGCCTCTGCGGCTCTATGATCGCGGCGAGGTACGCCGCGACCTGCTCGAGATGATCGCGACCAATGTGCGTCATCCGCGCGATTTTCGTGGCGATCTCGCGGCGATGATCGGTTCGGCGCATGTCGGCGAGCGGCGCCTTTTGGCGTTGGCGGCCGAATTCGGCTGGCCCATAGCCGATGCCGCGATCGAAGCGGTGCTCGATGGTGCGGAACGCCAGACGCGGGCGGTCATCGCGCAATGGCGTGACGGCGTTTATCACGGCGCGGCGGTGCTCGACGACGATGGCCGCGGCCATGACGACATCTATATCCGTGCCACAGTCGAAAAGCGCGGCAGCGATCTCTTAATCGATCTGTCGGATTCGCATGAAGAGGTCGCGAGTTTTATCAATTCGTCCTATCCGAACATGCGCTCGGCGGTGGTCGTGGCGCTTTCATACTTGATCGACCCCGACACGCCAAAGAACGACGGCACATTCCGCCCGATTACGGTCATCGCCAAGCCGGGGACCGTGGTCTGGGCCAATCCGGGAATGCCGGTGACATTGGCCACCAATCATTGCGGCCAGGAGATCATGGAAGCGATCATCAAGGCGTTGGCGCCGGCCTGCCCCGACCGGGCGATGGCCGGCTGGGGCCGCCGCTTTCGGATCGCGATCCAGGGCCGCGATCCGCGCGCCCCCACTCCCGGCGGTATCCCGGGCGGCAAATCCTTTATCTGGCATTTCTTCCAGGCGCGTCCCGGCGGCGGCGCGTCGCCCGCCGGCGATGGCTGGCCGGGTGCTGGCGAATGGCAGGCCGCGGGCGGCATCAAATTCGGCAGCCTCGAAGTGACCGAGGTGCGCTTTCCGCTATTCTTCCGGCGCCACGAATTCCGCCCCGATTCCGGCGGCGCCGGGAAATATCGCGGCGGCCCCGGCGGAATTGTCGAGATGGTCGTCGAGACCGCCGAGCCGGCGGTCGCCAACACCGCCGGAGACGGTGTGCGCCACGGCGCCTGCGGTATTCTCGGCGGCGCCGATGGCCTGCCGCATCGTTACACGCTCTATTCGGAGGGCGCCCCGCCGCGCCCAATCAAAACCAAGGAGACCGGCATCTCGATCCATCCCGGCGATGTGCTGGTCCTTGAATTTGGGGGTGGCGGCGGGTGGGGCGACCCCGGCGAACGCAGCCCCGAGTTGATCGCCGCCGATCACGACAACGGGCTTATCACAATATCGACCGCGGATTAGAATAGTAATACCCTCGAAAACGCGATGGTCTGATCGGCATCGATGCGAAATGGCGGTTGTCACTGATTTCGATAATGATGCGCTTGTCGGCGGTACCTTGAGCCACCTGCCACTCATGCTCAATGAACGACAGCAGTCCTGCATCCGGTGGGCACGCATAGTGGTTCGCTGCAGCGAAGGCCGATGCGGCTCAGTCTACGAAACCGTCTCTGCCCGACGCCAATTCTTGGAGCCAACGTTCTAAAATCTTTGTCGTAACTGACTGCGTACAGCATCAAGGACCTCGCTGACGCGCGCAACAACGTGATCGGGGGAGTCCTTTGGGATCGTTTCCCGCAGGAGGATAACCTCATGGCCCGCATCGCGCAGTATGCGAGCTACGAGTTGGGAACGCAATTATCGAGAAAGAATTTGATCGAGACCTCGCCGCATAACCATCACGCGGCGGCGTTCGCCTCAAATTCCAGTGCTGCCTCGACATCCGCGGGAGTAAGGTCCGGGTATTCTGCAATGATCTGATCGGTGCTGTACCCGGCCTCCCTGAAGCGCCTTATCGCTGCGGTAGGAATTCGAGTCCCAGCTATAACAGGTGCATTGTGGCTGATTGATCGGTTGCGAGAGATTTGACCGACCTTTTCGTTTGCTCTCCGCATCAAGGCCGCAGCATCCCTTTCGGTATCGGCAAAGACAGTACGGAGAGCTACGCTCGGCAACACGTATTGCGTTCCCACAATCTCGCGCAGTCGCCCCGTCTCTGGCTCTTCAAAGAGCACTCTCTTTTGCAGCACATAAAGGGTCGTGTTGGTCCAACCGGTATCGGACAGCCGCTGCAATTTAAGGGCAACATCGCGTAGGTGCTGCAATGACACATTATGCTGATTTCGCAGCACGCTAATGACCCTGAGAGCCGCCAGATCCTTGAACGAGTATAGACGGCTATAGGGAGCACGCCTGTTTTCCTCGGCGTAACTCGGCACGAAGAAACCTGTCTGGTCCCAGTAACGCAACTGCGCGACTGTTAGCCCGGCAAGCCGAGCCGCTTGCTCCTCCGTGAAGGCCGCCAGGACGATGACCACTCAAAGGGGTTTGTCTTCTTTAAATAGATTTCCCGAACCGGCGCCTTCGCTCGCCTCCGAAAAATAGCGCTCCGATCTCTTATTCCGCGGCCTCGGCGAGGGGGCGTATGGCGGTGCGCATCTGCATATCGTAGGCGTCGCGCCAGCCGATCTTTGCGTCGGTGACGAAATCGCCGCTGCGCACCGCGGTATAGATTTCCGGATCGTCGATGCCGGGCGGAACTTTCCCGTCATTGGCGAATGCCCGGGCGGCAAGTAACAGGCGCCGCCGGGTGCGCGCGATCATGATATCGCTCGGCCCCAAATTCTCGAATTCATGGTCGGTGATCCCGCCCATGCTCTCGGTTACCGCCTGGTCCTGGCCGTGGATGCTGGCGATGCCGGTATAAATCTCGCCGTTTTTTTGCGCTTCGCGATCGATCATCCAGTCGTTCGACGGGTTCTGCGTAAGCCGCCAGCGGCCATACCAGTCGGTCGTGTTCGGCAGATAGTCAAAGCCCAATCGCGATCCCGGCACCATCTGCCCGTTCTTTAAGGGGCGCATCGACGGCGGTGAGCCGCGCCAGCTGAGGCTGACAAACATCGTATGGGTGTCGTCCATCGGAACCCACGCCCGGGTGTTGACGCGGTCAAACGGACCCTGCGGCGTCTGCGTCCAGAACGGGAACAGGAAATTGGCGAAGCGGTAATAGGTCTGACTCGCCTCCGCCGGGCGGTAGGCGCAATACATCGTGCCGTAGCTGGTGTCGGTGACATGATATTCCGGCGCCCGGTTAGTTACTGTCCAGCGCAACAGGCTGTCCGGCGACACGTTGTCGGGTTGGACACTGCCGGTATGCAGAAAGCCGAAATGCGAGGTGTCGATATCGCCTTCGAGCGCTTGCAGCCAGTTGCATTCGCGCTGCACGAAGGCGATCTGCAATTCGGCCTCGGGCATCAGCGAGGCTTCGATCGCCGGCAATTGCGGCGCCTCCTCGCGTTCGCCCATATAGACCCAAACGAGGCCGTTGCGCTCGGCCACCTTGTAGGCCTTGGCCTTGACTTTGTCCTTATAGTCCTGATGGGACGGCGTGTTCGGCATATCGACGCAGTTTCCCGCCACATCGTATTTCCAGCCGTGATAGACACAGCGGATACCGTCTTCCTCGTTGCGGCCGAGGAACAATGAGGCGCAGCGATGCGGGCAGCGATGGTCCATGACCCCGACCCGGCCGGAGCTGTCGCGAAACGCGATCAGCCGCTCGCCGAGCAGCATCAGCCGCATCGGGGCGCCGTCGCGCTCGAGTTCCGATGACATCGCCGCCGGCAGCCAATACTGCCGCATCATCTCGCCCATGACGGTACCCGGGCCGACCCGGACGAGATCCTCGCTGTCCTTCTGCTTGCTCATGGCTGACCTCACTCAATATGCGGGGCAGCCCCCACCCATACCCTCCCCCGCTTGCGGGGGAGGGTTATGGGTGGGGGCTGGGGGATTATAGATCACTTACAGGCGGAGAATGGCGGGGGCGGCCAGCCTCACGAAAATACCGCGAAGCCGAGCCCGGTGCCCGAGCCGGCCGGGGTGCGGTAGCCCGGGACGTAGTGCGACCAGGTCATGTCGAGATGCTCGACGGCGCCGCCGATGCTGATCCACATGCGGATCTCGGAGCTGCCCGAATTGAGCTTTTTGCGCGGCAATGATTGCAAAGCCGCGCCGTCCTTGCGCTTGAGCGCGTCGATGATCCCCGCGGTCGAGCTCCTCGTCGACGACAAAATGGCTGAAGCCCGCCCGAGCCGACGATGCCGATACGCATGTCGGCGGGATAGCTTTCGACCGCCTCGCGGATCGCCTGGCCTAATTTGTAGCAGCGGCGCGGCGTCGGCTGGTTCGGCGGGTAATAGGTGTTGAGGAACACCGGTACGACCGGCAGGGTAGGGTCTTCCATCAGCCGCTTGCGCACGAATGCGTGAGCGTGGCCTTCGCCATGTCCTGGCGGCAACCCATTCGACGAGGCGATGTCGAACTCGCGGTCAATCAACTCGTCGATCAGGTGCAGCGCCAGGGGTGCATCGACCGGGTAGTCGCGCGGCTCCTTTTCCTCGTAATAGCGCGCGGTGGCGAGCCGCGACCATTCCGGGCCCTTGAAATTGGGCGAGAGCGGCACATTGCGGATCGTGTCGCCGTAATAGACGAGAATGGACGGCAGGTGGTCTTCGTGGAACAGCTCCTTCTGATCGTCGCCGAGGATGATCAGTGCGTCGAGTTCGGCGCGGCGCACGCTCTGCTTCATATGCTCGATCGCCGCCTGCGCCTCGTCGTGGCGGGCGGTAAAGCGCTCCGGGGTCAATTCCGGCTGCGCCCTTGGGTCGGCGCGGGTCAGCAATTCCTCATAGGTCGCCGGATTGCCCTCCTTGTCGAGGAAATCGCGGACTCCGTCGCGGTCAATAAAACTCGGCCAGTCCTTGGCCGGGGTATTGAGCATCGGGGTGTGCGATGTCGCAATCCCGAGGACGATCTTGGCCATCCCATTCCTCCTCCCGCGTGCCGCGGATCTCTCTCGCTGAGAGCGTATCGCTGCACACGCGTACCCGTCAACCGGCGCCGCGGCGGTCGCAAAACCCGGCAATCGCCTTTGTCTCGACGCGATTGCGACCCTATAACCTTGCCGCGAGGGCTAGAGATGCGCGGCCAGGCTGAGGAGCCGCCCGTCTTACTGATCGGAGTGTGCGAGATGATCAACATCGCCAGGGCCAAGCGACACATCGACCAGCTTTGGGGCGACGAGATCGTCCCGACCCTGGTCGAATACATCAAGATCCCGAACAAATCGCCGGCTTTTGATCCCGATTGGGCGACGCACGGCTATATGGACGAGGCAGTCTCGCTGTTCGAGCGCTGGGCGCGGGCAAAGCTCGCAATGCTGCCGGGTTCCAGCCTCGAAACCATACGGCTTCCAGGCCGCACCCCACTTATCCTGATCGATGTGCCGGGCGAGGGCCCCGACACCGTGCTGCTCTACGGGCATCTCGACAAACAGCCGGAGATGGTCGGCTGGGCCGACGGTTTTGGCCCATGGATTCCCAGGATCGAGGGCGACAAGCTCTATGGCCGGGGCGGCGCCGATGACGGCTATGCGATGTTCGGCGCGTTGAGCGCATTATTGGCGCTCCAGGACCAGGACGTGCCGCACGCGCATTGCGTGATCCTGATCGAGGCCTGCGAGGAGTCGGGCAGCTACGATCTGCCCTATTACGTCGACCATTTGGCTCCTCGCCTCGGCGCTCCGTCACTGGTCGTTTGCCTCAATTCCGGTTGCGGCAACTATGATCAGCTGTGGCTGACGACGTCGCTGCGCGGCCTCGTCTCCGGCACGCTTAAAGGTGCGGGTGCTGACCGAGGGCGTGCATTCGGGCTATGCCTCAGGGGTTGTGCCGTCGAGCTTTCGCATTCTGCGGCAGTTGCTCTCGCGTCTTGAAGACGAACAGACGGGTGCAATTCACCCGTCCGAATTTTACGCCCAGATCCCAGCCGAGCGGGTGGCGCAGGCGCGCCGTGCCGCGACGGCATTGGGGGAAAGCGTGTTTAGCGAATATCCGTTCGCGCCGGGGACCAAGCCTATGGCTGACGACTTGTCTGAACTGGTGCTGAACCGCACCTGGCGGCCGCAATTGGCAGTAACCGGTATCGCCGGTCTGCCGCTGCCCGTGGACGCCGGCAATGTATTGTTGCCGTTCACCGAGGCCAAATTGAGCCTGAGACTGCCGCCGACCATTGATGCGGCCGGTGCCGGCACGCTGATGCGCTCACTCCTTGAGAAAGATCCGCCTTATGGCGCGCGGGTCAGTCTTGAGCTCGGGTCGAACGCCAGCGGCTGGAACGCGCCGGCCTTGGCGCCGTGGCTCGAAGGATCGTTGGCGCGTGCGTCGCAGGCGGCGTTCGGGGCGCCACCCGCCTATTTAGGTGAGGGCGGCAGCATTCCGTTCATGGCGATGCTTGGTGAGAAATTCCCGCACGCCCAGTTCGTCGTGACCGGCGTGTTGGGCCCGCACTCGAATGCGCACGGGCCCAACGAATTTCTGCACATCCCGACCGGCCGGCGCGTCTCGACCGTGATCGCGCAAGTGCTAGCCGATCACTACGCCCGACAAGGGGTGATTTAAATCTTCAACTGGTTGAACGAATTTAAGGCTTGTACCCTCGCGCTCTTTTCTCGTCATTCCCGCGAAAGCGGGAATCCAGGGCCGTACTGCTTCAACGGTCGCCCCGGGCCCCCGCTTTCGCGGGGGCGACGGGTTAATTCGGGAAGCGAACGGCCCAGCAGGCTCGACGGTCGGGATTAATGCGTGACGAGGCGGCGCTCGACGGCAGCGGCCTTGATCGCTTTTTGCAGTTTTTCGAAAGCGCGGACCTCGATTTGCCGCACCCGCTCGCGCGATATGCCGTATTGCTGCGACAAATCCTCGAGCGTTGTCGGGTTGTCGCGCAGCCTGCGCTCGGCCAGGATATGGCGTTCGCGGTCGTTCAAATGCGTCATCGCCTTTTCGAGGAGATCGCGGCGCAATCCCAGCTCCTGCCGGTCGGCGAGCTTGGTTTCCTGGCTTTCGCTTTCGTCCACCAGCCAGTCCTGCCATTCGCCTTCGCTGTCGCTGCGCAACGGCGCGTTCAGCGAATGGTCGGGGCTCGCCAATCGCCGGTTCATGCTGACGACATCGGCTTCCGGCACATCGAGTTCGGTGGCGATCTTTTTCAAATTTTCGGGCGACAGATCGCCCTCCTCCATTGCCTGCAACTGACCTTTCAGCTTGCGGAGGTTAAAAAACAGCTTTTTCTGCGCTGCGGTGGTGCCCATTTTGACGAGCGACCAGGAATGTAAAATGTATTCCTGAATCGCCGCCCTAATCCACCACATCGCATAGGTCGCCAAGCGGAAACCGCGGTCGGGGTCAAAGCGCTTGACCGCCTGCATCATGCCGACATTGCCTTCCGAGATCAGTTCGGACAGTGGCAAGCCATAGCCGCGATAGCCCATTGCGATCTTGGCGACGAGCCGCAAATGGCTCGTGACCAGGCGATGGGCGGCCTGCGGGTCCTCGTGCTCCTTCCAGCGCTTGGCGAGCATGTACTCCTCTTCCGGTTCCAGCATCGGAAACTTCCGGATCTCCTGGAGATACCGGGTCAGGTTTCCTTCAGAGGAAATGGAAGGGACCGAGAGGGTGGCCATCTTTAGGTTCGTTGCTCCGATAGATATTTTGTGTTGGGTAAACGCTGCTGCATCACGGTCGTCCCGCTGCTCAGCGGGACGCGTGATACCCTAGTAATATAGTAAGGTTTTGTCCACTTTAAAATCCCTCTAAATTAGTAAAAAATCGTTTAAGCTGGTAAACAGCTCGTGAAGATCCGCCGGCAACGGACTGTCAAATGTCAGAAAACGGTCCTCGGCCGGATGCTTAAAACCAAGCCTGCGGGCATGCAGCGCCTGCCGCGGAAAGGCGGCGATGCGGGCTCCGACTTCGCCCGACCTCGATACGTCACGACCCGCCCGCGTGCCATAAACCGGGTCCCCGATCAACGGATGGCCGCTATGTGCGAGATGCACCCGTATTTGGTGCGTGCGGCCGGTGGCGAGGCGGCATTCCAGCAAGGCCGCTGCGGTTTTGAAGACGCGCTCGACCCGGTAGCGGGTCAGAGCGACCCGGCCATGACCATCGCCGACCACCGCCATTTTCTTACGGTTGACGGCGCTGCGGCCGATATTGCCGGCGATCTCGCCGGATATCGGATGCGGCACGCCCCAGACAAAAGCAGCATAAGCACGATCGATCCGGCGTGCGGCAAAATCCCCCGCCAAGGCGTGATGCGCCGCTTCGGTTTTGGCCACAACCATTAACCCGCTGGTATCCTTGTCGAGCCGGTGGACGATACCCGGTCGCCGCACCCCGCCAATGCCGGCGAGGCTTGCTCCGCAATGTGCGAGCAGCGCGTTAACGAGGGTTCCGTCGGGATTGCCAGGAGCAGGATGAACGACAAGCCCGGCAGGCTTGTCTACGACAATGATATGTGCGTCCTCGAAGCGGATGTCGAGCCCCAATGGTTGTGCAACGGGTGCTGCCTCTTCGAGCTTGGGGAAGAACACGACGAAATTCTGGCCCGTCCTCACGCGGCTCGAAGGATCGCGCGCTGCGACGCCGTTATGCACGACGTGACCGTCCTCGATCAG
The DNA here is from genome assembly GCA_963846635.1 of uncultured Alphaproteobacteria bacterium. GTDB lineage: Bacteria > Pseudomonadota > Alphaproteobacteria > ATCC43930 > CGMCC-115725 > AP-15. The sequence continues at coordinate 82,671 of CAWJXM010000057.1, forward strand.
CCGCTTCAGCCGGGTTCGGGAGTATCCGGGAAAATGGTTTGCCAGCATGCGGTCAAGGCGCGCGCCGTCCTCCGCCGCTTCGGACCGGACCTGAGTCGAGCGGCCGGCACTCGCGTTAGCTATCGTCATCTGCCAAACCCAGGGTCGTATCTTTGCGTGCGCTGAAGATCTTGGTTGTTGTGATGGGTGTTATGCTCGTCGTCGGCTTTGCCGCGTTGATCGTGGCGATCGCCACCCGGGCATCTCACCGTAAGGTGGAACCACCTGCGGGCCATCTAATGGCAGAGAGCGCGATCGAAATCCCGCGCGGCGCACGGGTTGAAGCGATGACCACAGCACCCGATCGCCTGATCCTCGATTTTGTGTTGCCCGACGGGGATCGCCAGATCGTCGTGATCGATCTCGCCACCGGAGCGCGAGTGGGTGTGATTCAGCTCCATTCGGCGCAATCCGCGCCAGCGGCCCCGGCTGGCACCGGGTCTGCGCGATAATAGCAGCTGGAGCCGTTTTCTCCGGTTGCTCGACATGGCGGGTTGTTCGCGAAGTTGGAAATCCGATGATCGGCAATCGCCTCATGCCTGATGGCGGTGATAGCCGGCCCCGGATCGATCTCCCAACTTGCTGCGGTTGATCATCAGGCTGCGGTTGATCATCAGGGCCGCTCAGCAGTGGTTGCAGCGCTCTCCGCCCGACGCCGTCTCGCCCGCATCACCTGAGTTGTTGCCCGCGCTCACAGGTCCAGTCGAGCAGCCGGTCAAGAAACGCACGGCCGGCAGCGAGCTGGCTAGCGGTGATATATTCGTTCGGTTTGTGAGCGACCGCGATCGAGCCCGGGCCACAGATCACCGCCGGGATCCCGGCTTGTTGGAACAGCCCGGCCTCCGTCGCAAAAGCGATCGTCGTCGTCTCGTTGGCCCCGAGGAGCTCGCGAGCCAGCGCTTCGGCCGGCGACGCGGGATCGGGAGCAAGCGGCGGTACCGATGCTGCGATCTCGGTTATGACGCTGGCGGCCGGATGCCGGACACGCAGACACGGTATCAACTCATTTTCGACAAAAGCATCGATTCGCTGGCGCGGCAGCGCATCGTTTTCGCCGGGTATCGTGCGAAACTCCTATTCGAACACACAATCTCTTGCGACGATATTGACGGCAGTTCCGCCCTCGATCCGGCCGATGTTAAAGCTGGTATAGGGCGGGTCGAACCGGCTGTCGGATGCCGCTGCCGCTCGGCATTCGGCGGCAACCCGGCCGATTTCGGCAATGATTTCGGCCGCCGCGGCAATCGCGTTAACGCCCTCTTCGGGTGCACTCGAATGCGCCTCGTGTCCGATCACATGGGTGCGCAAGAATTGGATGCCCTTATGCGCATTGGCGACGCGCATCTCGCTCGGCTCGCCGATGATCGCGAGCCGCGGGCGCGTCGGCCCCTGCGGCAGTGCGCGGATCAGCGCCGGCGCGCCGAGGCAGCCGACTTCCTCGTCATGGCTCAAAGCCAGATGCAGCGGGGTTCGCAGCGGCCGCGAGACCGCTCGCGGCACCAAAGCCAGGGCGAGCGCGATAAACCCCTTCATATCGGCAGTGCCACGGCCATAAAAACGGCCGTCGCGATGATCGAGCCGGAACGGGTCGCTGTCCCAGGCCTGTCCCGTTACCGGTACGACATCGGTGTGCCCGGAGAGGATCACGCCGCCGCGTTCGGCGGGGCCGATCGTTGCAAACAAATTCGCCTTGGCGCCGTCGCTGGTGCGGATCAGCGTGCTGGGGATGCCATAGCCATCAAGATAATCCGCAACCCACTCGATCAGCGCCAAATTCGACTTCGCCGAGACCGTATCAAAGCCGACCAGCCTTTCCAGGATCGCGGTCGTGTCCAGCGGTATCACCTAAACTGCTTTTCAGAGCCGGCCACAATCTCCGGGTCAGACGTTGTCGAGTTTTGCGCTGCCCGGCGTTCCGACCATCGCCAATACCTCGCGCCGGCTCGTCGGATCGGTCCGGAACTCACCGAGCATTCGGCTTGTCACCAACATCGTGCCGGGTTTGTGCGTGCCGCGGGTCGTCATGCACTGATGAGCCGCCTCGATGACCACGCCGACACCCTTCGGCTGCAACACCTCATCAATGGTATTGGCGATCTGGGCTGTCATCTTTTCCTGGATCTGCAGCCGCTTGGCATAGACATCGACGAGCCGCGCCAGCTTCGAGATGCCGACCACGCGATGACTCGGAAGATAGGCGACATGCACCTTGCCGATAATCGGGGCGAGATGATGCTCACAATGCGACTCGAAACGAATGTCCTTGAGCATGACGATTTCGTCATAGCCGTCGGTCTCTTCAAAGGTGCGCTGCAACAGCGCCACCGGATCTTGTTCATAGCCGGTAAAATATTCGCGAAACGCGCGGACAACCCGATCGGGAGTGCCGAGCAGACCTTCGCGCCCGGGATCGTCGCCGGCCCAGCGGATCAAGGTGCGAACCGCCTCTTCAGCCTCGGACCGGCTCGGCCGCGCGACGGCGGCCAAGCGCGAGCGCGGCTTCGGTGAGGACAAGGGCGAAGCAATCACTGGCGACATCAATTGATCTCTTTTTTGGTTGAGAAGTTCGGCGGGAGGGAGCGCGTCGGTGGCGGGCGCAAGGTCAGTTCAGGCGGACCGGTTGATGCGGACTGTCCAGCGAAAACGCCGGAATGCGAACCGAAAAACACTCGCCGGTACGAGTCTCCATCTCATAGCTGCCGACCATGATCCCCGACGGCGTCGGCAGTGGCGTACCGCTGGTATATTCGAAGCTTTCACCGGGCTCCAGAACCGGCTGTTCGCCGACCACCCCCGGGCCGCGCACCTCCTGAACCTGGCCTTGGCTATCGGTGATCTTCCAATACCGGCGACGCAGCTGGACCGTCTCCTGGCCGCGGTTTTCGATGCGCACATGGTAGGCCCAGACGTAATGGCCGTCGGCCGGCGAGGATTGGTCCTCAAGATAGAAGGGCTTAACCGTAACGCTGATCCCTCGTGTGGTTTCCGAATACATGCCGCGTTTCCTCGCTCTTCTGGCCGAGGCTCGCCGGCGTTGCCGCCGCCGAGACCGGGAAACAATGTCAGCCGGGCCGCCGAAACGTCAAGATCAAGGCGCCGGCGCCAGCAATTCGAGCACCCGCTCATCGACCTCACGCCCGCCTGACACACTGATCGGCTGGATGCAGACATGGTCGGCGCCGGCGTCCCAATGCTCCTGGATGCGCCTGCGGATTTTCGCCTCGTCACCCCAGCCGACAATCGCATCGATAAACCGGTCGGTGCCGCCGCCGGCCATATCGGCATCGGAAAAGCCCTGCCCCCGCCAGGCGTTGACGTAATTCTCAAGCTGCAGATAGTGCGACAACGCCTCGCGCGCCGCGCGCCGCGCAGTTGCCGGATCGGTTTCGAGCAACACCCAGACTTCGGGCGCCAAGATCTTGCCGGGACCGAGGATCTCGCGCGCCTTCGCCGTATGCGCCGGGATCGTGTTGTAGGGATGGGCGCCATCGGCAAGCTCGCCCGACAGCGCCATCATCCGCGGGCCGAGTGCCGCGACTACGGTCGAGCGGGGTCTCGCGTGGGGCTGTGGCCTGATATGGCGCCTCGCGCATGGCCTTCAGATAGGCGCGCATCGTCGCCACCGGCCTGCCGTAGTTATGACCGCGCAGTCCCTCGACCATCGGCCGGTGCGATACGCCGACGCCGAGCAAAAACCGCCCATCCGACTGCTCGGCAAGCGCCCGCTGGCCGTTCGCCATCGCCATCGGGTCGCAGGCATAGATGTTGGCGATGCCAGTCGCGACGATCAGCCTTTGCGTGTTGGCCAGCAGCCAGGAGGAATGCACCAGCGCGTTGCGCCCGCGGCTTTCGGGCAGCCACAGCGCGCTATAGCCCCAGGCTTCGACCTTTTTGGCAAAGGCCGCCCCCGCTGCGGCGCTCATCCGGTCCATCGACACCCAAACCCCAAGCCTGCCGAGTTCCATCACCGCCCTCCGCTCCGAAACGTGGCTAATGTGAATCGCGAACGCGGCGGCGTCCACCCCGGTCCTTATCCGTCCCAGCACTCAGAGGGTCAGTGGGGACAGATCGATCTAGCGGTGCTCCCGGTTGCTGTGGTGGCAGGCTTCGGCGAGCTGGATATCGTCTAGCAATCGCCAAAGTAGCGATCCGTGACGTTCCGCAAATAATTATCCCAGCGGGGGCCGGTAGCGCTTGGGATCGAGCCACATCATTTTGCTGGAGGCGATAGGGGTAAATACCATCTGTCTAAACGGCTCTAAACCAGCCGGGCAATCCCAAAAAAGCCTTTCGAATGGGACGGATAAGTCTTTATAAACCGTCTCGGAAGCCTTTATAAAAAGGCAGCAACGAGAGGACAATGGCTAGGCCCCATCCAAACCCAGATGTGCGCGACTTCATCTTGCGCAACGTCAGAGTTCATCCTGCAAATATAGCGGCCGTGACAGCCGAGCGCTACGGTCTTTCGCGTGCTGCGATCGCTGGATATCTTAGGCGTCTTGTCAATGAGGGCCTGATAGACGCGACAGGGAGTACTAGAGATCGTCGCTACACGGCTCATGACCTAGTCTCTCTTGAGTTCGAGGTCCGGCTCAGCATCGGGATATCAGAGGACGCGGTCTGGCAAGCTCGTATACTCCCACACATCGGAAATATTCCGGAAAACATAGTAAATATTTGTCAGTATGGTTTTACCGAAATGTTCAATAATACGATTGATCACTCCGCAAGTGCTACGGCTATGGTGCGCTATCAGCAGACATACGGTCACGTCAACATACAAGTTATAGATCGTGGAATAGGAATATTTCAGAAAATACAAAATCGTTTTCATCTGCACGACCCGCGACAAGCGCTGCTGGAATTATCAAAGGGACGACTAACATCTGATCCAAAACACCATACCGGGCATGGTATTTTTTTCACCTCAAGAATGTTTGACGAATTTAGCATATATTCGGGAAACTTATTTTATAACCGCATCAGGCAGGACGACGACGATTGGTGCGTTGAGGCACGCGATCTCACCGAACTGGTCAGCGGGACGTGGGTCGAAATGACCATTTCTACAAACGCATCATGGACAACGCGTGACATATTCGACAGATACCAAGACGACCCTGTGGGGTTTAGGCGTACACATGTGCCGATCGCATTAGGCAAATATCCTGGCGAGCAATTGGTATCGCGCTCGCAGGCAAAGCGGGTATTAGCCAGGGTAGATCGATTTTCCGAGGTCCTTTTAGACTTTCATGGAGTACAAGATATCGGACCAGCTTTTGCTGATGAAATATTTAGAGTCTTTAGGAATGCACATCCAGACATTATTATAACCGCTACGCGAGCGAATGACCGTGTGAACCCTGAGCATCCATCAGTTTAATAGGCATCCCCAGAGTTTCGGGAGAGGGAGGCATTTGAGGAGGAGTTTGATGGCGCGCCGGAGGCCCCGCGTGAACCAGGAAAGCCTTCCGCGGGCGAGCTTGGCAGGCTGATGGTCGGGTCGTTTTTTTCGGCGGGGATTGGATTGTTGACTTGGTCCCACATGCCGGTCGAGACCGCCCAGTAAAGGGCCAAAGACATGACTAAGATCAGCCGGGCGAGGCGATCGGGATATTGGATATGGGTCTGTTCGAGGCCAAACCCGCGCGATTTGAAGTCGGAGAACATCGGCTCGATGCCCCAGCGATCAGCATATCCCAAGGTGGTCAGATATCCCGGCTTGGCTGACATGGCGATGATCCAGGGCTCGGCATGTCCGGGATCGCGAATGATGCCGATGTTGGTCGTAACCCGCTGGCCGGTGAGGGCGACAGCTTCGAAATAGTGGCCGCCGGCCAGAGCGAGGCCGCCGGTCGTGGTTTTTGTTGTGCCCCAACGGGCGAGGAGATTGCCCTTGAGCCGCAGCCGATAGTCCCACCCGCGATCGTGACACCACCGGATCATCGCGGGGGTTCCGTAGAAGCGGTCAGCGAGCAGCACCACCCCCAGATCGGCAGGCAGCCAGCCGGCGACCACCGCGAGCAACTCTTGTTGCGTGGCGAAGCCGATGGCGCCCGCGGTTTCCTCGACCCGCCAGGCCAGCGGCAGAGCGCGCTCGCCCCAGCGCACGCTCAGCATCAGGATCTGGTGTCGATCGGAGGCCGTGGTCTGGTCGAGGATCAGCGGGATCGGCTCCCCGGTCTCGGCCAGCCGGGCCAGGATCTCGCGGGCGAACGGTTCCATGACCGTATCGCAGCACACCAAGTCATTGGCCAGAAACCGGGAAATCCATTGATATCCCATGTCCCAGCGATCGGAGTCCCGAGGCAGCCCAGCCGCCAGCTCCACCAGATTGGCACTGCGCACATGCAGCATGGTCGCCACCAGAACCGCCAGCTTGTCCCGCTGCGTTTTGCGCTGCTTTGGCAGCCGCTTTGCCAGCTCCGCTTTGATGCCTTCCGTCCAAACCACGATCCCGTTCACTTGTGCCATGGCGCGATCCCACGTCAGAGCAAACACAGAATCGTTGCATCACACCTCGCTTTAACCCGTCAAACCATTCTCGCGAAAACTGATGGATGTTGAGGTGTGAACCGCATGATTAGGACAGCAAGAGAAGCGCCGGCCGAGGAAGCGATAGAAGAACAACCCCGCCTCCTGTGATGGAACACTCTATACGGTTGTGGAGACAGCTCCAATTATTTGCCGATGCAGAAGTCGCGGAAGATCACGTCGAGCAGGTCTTCGACATCGACGGTGCCGTTGATGTGCCCGAGGCTGCGCAGTGCTAAACGCAGGTCTTCGGCACGCAATTCGGGGAATTGGGCGGCGAGCGCGCGATCGAGTGCGGCTGCGGCGTCTTCGAATGCCTGGCGGTGGCGGGCGCGGGTCAGCACCGGCGCTTCGATCCGATAACTCGCGGCGATGCGGGCGCCAAGGGCCTTCAGCAGCTTATCAAGGCCTTCGCCAGTTAGCGCCGAGACCGGAAATGGTGCCTCCGAGCCGCTGACACCAGAGCCAGCTCTTCGCGCCGTGGCTCGGCACTGTTCCGTGGACCTTCAGCCCACGGATTTGTTCCGTGGGCATCCACGCCCATGCCGAAATCCGCAGCTTCCCTTGTGGTCTCGTGGATGATTTTTGGTTGCGCTGGGCGCGGTTCGGAGCAAGAAGATCGATTTTGTTGGCGACGAGGATTGTGTCGGGGCCGCGCCATGCCGCGGCGCCGGCGGCGTCCTCTGGGTGTAGCGCGTCATAGACAAAGAGGCGGATCTCGGCTTCCGCAGCGCGGCGGCGGGCGCGGCGCAGGCCTTCCTCTTCGATCGGATCGGCCGCCTCGCGCAGACCGGCAGTATCGGCCAGAACCACCGGGTAGCCGGCGAGATCGATCGCAACCTCGACGATGTCGCGCGTCGTGCCCGGGATCGGTGAGGTGATCGCTGCCTCGCGGCGGGCGATACGGTTCAACAGGCTCGATTTGCCGGCATTCGTCGGGCCGACGATTGCGACCGCGATGCCGTCGCGCAGCCGCTCGCCGCGATGACCATCGGCAAGATGACCCGCGATTTCACGACCGAGGCTATCGATCTCGGCCACGATCTGTCTCTCGATTGCGGGCGGTAGATCCTCATCGGGGAAATCAATTACGGCTTCGAGATGAGCAAGGGCGCGGGTCAGGCGCTGCGTCCAATCGCGATAAAGCCCGCCCAGTTCGCCATCGAGCTGACGCAATGCCTGCCGGCGCTGGGCCTCAGTCTCGGCGGCGGCGAGATCGGCGATCGCCTCGGCCTGGGTCAGATCGAGCTTGCCATTGTAAAAGGCGCGGCGGGTAAATTCGCCGGGCTCGGCGAGCCGCAATCCGAGCCGTCGAAATGCATCCATGACCGCTGCCAGCACGGCTCGGCTGCCGTGCAGATGCAGTTCGGCGACATCCTCGCCGGTAAAGCTGCGCGGTGCCGGAAACCACAGGACCAGCGCATCGTCAAGCAGCTCGCCGCTGTCCGGATCAACCAGTCGACGACGCCGTGCTGCACGCGGTGGCGGCAGATCGCCGCAGAGCGCAGCTACCGCGCGCGCGGTTTCCGGACCGGAGAGCCGCACCATCGCAACAGCGGCACGTCCCACCGCCGTCGCCGGAGCAAAAATCGTATCGGTGTTCAGGGCCAGCTCACCAAGCCCCGTCCGGAGCCGCTATAGGGCCTTGACGCAAACCCATAGAGGCTGTCTGGACCTCCTCTGCTGCCCAGAGCCCCTTGCCCGGACTTGATCCGGGCATCCACGTCTCATAGCCGATTGCGATCGAAGACACGGGAAGCCGTGGGTGGCCGGGTCAAGCCCGGCCACGGGTTGCTGAGTTTATTCGTTATCTACTGCTTTTTAGCACAGCCACGGATTAAGCCCGGCCACAAAGGGTATTGTGATCAGTGCTTCGGCGGCAATTGGTCGGGTTGCAGCATCAGCCGTTCGACGCGTCCGCCCTCGACCAGATGCTTTTGCAGGATCTCGTCGATGTCCTCGGTTGATTCATAACGGTACCACACACCTTCGGGATAAACCACCATGTTGGGCCCGAATTCGCAGCGGTCGAGACAGCCCGCGGCATTGCAGCGGATGCTGTCGATCCCCAGCTGCCGCGCCTTCTCGCGCATGTAACCGCGCAGCTTGTCCACGCCCCCGGCTGCCGCGGCACGGGCAGTGCAACAGCCGCGGGGATGCCCCTCCGGGCGCACATTGGTGCACATGAAGATATGGTGCGCATAAAAGAGCGTCGGGTCAGCGGGTGCGTCTGCCATGCTTTTCTCCGTTGTTGCGGGAGCGGCGGAGCGAATGACGCCGGCCGCCGTTCTGGGAGTAGACTGAAAACCTAACCGCTCGCGGCGCGGAGGGCAATGCACCCTTCCGCCCGGCACACCCGAGAAATCCGCACATCAGGAGCCGAAATGGATAAGAACCGCCTCGGCGAAGAGACCAGCCCCTACCTTCTCCAACACCGCGACAATCCGGTGCACTGGCAACCATGGAGCGAGGCGACTTTAGCCGCCGCCAAATCTGCCGACAAGCCGATCCTGCTGTCGATCGGCTATGCCGCGTGCCATTGGTGTCATGTGATGGCGCATGAAAGCTTTGAGGATCCGGCGATCGCGGGCCGGATGAACGAGCTCTTTGTCAACATCAAGGTCGATCGCGAGGAACGCCCGGATCTTGACCAGGTCTATCAGCATGCGCTTGCCCTGATGGGCGAGCAGGGCGGCTGGCCCTTGACGATGTTTCTGACCCCCGATGGCGAGCCGTTTTGGGGGGGCACCTATTTCCCGCCCGAACAGCGCTGGGGCCGGCCCGGATTTCGCCAGGTCCTGGAAGCAATCAGCCAAGCCTATCGCTCGAAAAGCGAGGACGTCGGCAAAAACGTCGGCGTGTTGCGCGAGGCGTTGCAGCGGCTTGGCCAGCCGCAGCCCGGGGGTGCGATTTCGCGGCGCCAGCTCGACCCGGTCGCCGAGCGGTTATTGCGCGAAACCGACCAGATCAACGGCGGCATCGGCACCGCGCCGAAATTCCCGCAATGCGGCATCTTCGAGCTGTTGTGGCGCGCCTGGAAGCGCACGCGCCAGCCGCCGTTTCGCGACGCCGTTATCAAAGCACTCGAGGCGATGTGCCAGGGCGGCATCTACGACCATCTGGGCGGAGGGTTTGCACGCTATTCGACCGACGCGCGCTGGCTTGTGCCGCATTTTGAGAAGATGCTGTACGACAACGCCGAACTGGTCGATCTGATGACCTTGGTCTGGCAGGAGACGAAGAGCCCGCTTTATCGCCAGCGGATCGACGAGACTCTGGGCTGGGTCATGCGTGAGATGCTGACCCCGGGCGGCGGTTTTGCCAGCAGCCTCGATGCCGACAGCGAGCACGAGGAAGGCAAATTCTATGTCTGGTCGGAGGCCGAAATTGATGCGGTATTGGGTGAACGCGCCGCCTTGTTCAAGCGGTTTTACGATGTAACTCCGGAAGGCAATTGGGAAGGCCACACGATCCTGAACCGCATCGCTTCACCGGATTTTGCTGACGATGCGACCGAGCAGCAACTCGCGCAATGCCGCGCACTGTTGTTGCAAGCCCGCGCGTCTCGGGTGCGGCCCGGCTGGGACGACAAGGTGCTGGCGGATTGGAACGGGTTGATGATCGCGGCGATGGCCGCAGCCGGCAATGTTTTCGAGCGACCGGAGTGGATCGCGACCGCGCGCCGCGCCTTCGATTTCATCCGCAGCGAGATGTCCGCCGCAGATGGGCGGCTATTCCACAGCTGGCGCGCCGGCCGGGCGCAACATCCGGCCAGTGTCGATGACTACGCCAATCTCTGTCGCACCGCCTTGGCGCTGCACGAAGCCAGCGGCGATGACAGCTTGATCGACCAGACGGAGCAATGGATCGCGATCCTCGACCGTCATTACCGCGACCCGGCCGGCGGCGGCTATTTCTTCTCGGCCGACGACACGCCGACGCTGATCACGCGGGCCAAGAGCGCCGCAGATGCTGCGACCCCGGCCGGGCAACGGCACCCTTGTCGGGGTCATGACCCGGCTGGCGATCTTGACCGGCAACGACGACTACCGCCGGCGCGCCGAAGCGATCGTCGAGACCTTCTCCGGCGAACTCGGGCGCAATTTCTTCCCGCTGGCAACCTTGCTGAACAATGCCGAATTGCTGGCCGAGCCGGTACAGATCGTGGTGATCGGCGAGCCGGCCGAGCCGGGTTTCGCCGCGCTGCGTCGCGCGGTCTACGCTGTCTCGCTGCCGAACCGGATCGTTGCGACGTTGTCACCGGGGCATCAGCTGCCGGCCGATCATCCGGCGCACGGCAAAGGCCTCGTCGACGGCCGCCCCGCCGCTTATGTCTGCATCGGCCCGGTCTGCTCGTTGCCGCTGACCGAACCCGAAAAACTGATCGCCATCTCGCCGAAATTCGCTAACGTTCGTGTTCTGTACTGGAGGGCGAGGTGCATTAATGCTGTGCTCGACCGCGATCAACAGCCCGATCGGCCACCTCACGATATCCGCGACGGACGACGCAATCGTCGCGATTGCGTGGAGAGACGAGCCCTTTGGAGAGCGAAACGCGCTTCTTGTCGAGGCGCAACGTCAACTCGAAGCCTATTTCACGCAGCGGCTGACCGTCTTCGACCTGCCGCTGCTGCCGGCTGGCTCGGAGTTCGACAATCGTGTTTGGCAGGCGATGCGGCAGATCCCACATGGCCAAACGCGCAGCTACGGCGAGCTGGCGATGGAAATCGGCTCGGCGCCTCGCGCAATCGGCGGAGCTTGCGGACGCAATCCGATCCCAATCGTGATCCCATGTCACCGCGTCTTGGCCCGCAACGGCCTCGGCGGCTATAGCGGCGGCGCCGGGCTCCCGACCAAGCAATGGCTATTGGAACTGGAGCGTGCCGAGCCCGGCCCCCATCCTGTACCCTTGGCGTCGAACGGCAGCCAATCGCTGCTCTGGGCGGGAATGCGATCTGAAACATCGGGAGATAGAAGCCATGGTTCACGCGATCCGTTTCGAGAAGCCCGGCGGTCCCGAGGTCCTGTCGTGGCAGGAAGTCGAGGTCGGCAAGCCCGGACCGGGCCAAGTCCGGCTACGCCACACCGCGGTGGGACTCAATTACATCGACACCTATCATCGCAGCGGGCTCTACCAGCTGCCGATGCCGAGCGGGCTCGGCTCCGAGGCGGCCGGTATCGTCGAAGAGGTCGGGCCGGGTGTCACCGATCTGAAACCCGGCGATCGCGTCGCTTACGCGGGCGGCCCGATCGGCGCCTATGCCGAAGGCCGGGTCGTTCCCGCCGATCGTCTTGTTCCGCTTCCCGCCGGCATCACCGATCAGCAAGCGGCGGCGATGATGCTGAAAGGCATGACAGCCTGGTATCTGATCCGCCGCACCCATCCGGTCAAACCCGGCGAGACGATCCTGATCCACGCCGCAGCCGGCGGTGTTGGGTTGATCGTGTGCCAGTGGGCGAAGCATCTGGGCGCCACCGTCATCGGCACCGTCGGCGACGACGAGAAGGCGGCTCTGGTTAAAAGAAACGGTTGCGATTACCCGATCGTCTACCGGCGCGAGGATTTTGTCGCCCGGGTCAACGAGATCACCGGGGGCAAAAAGCTGCCGGTGGTCTATGACTTCAGTCGGCAAGGACACGTTCTACAAATCGCTCGACTGCCTCGCACCGCTCGGGTTGATGGCGTCGTTCGGGCAGTCATCGGGTGCCGTCGGGCCGGTCGATATCGGTATTCTCGCGGCCAAGGGCTCGCTGTTTTTGACCCGGCCGACCTTGAACACCTACACCGCGAGCCGCGAAGATCTGCTGACGGCCGCGCGGGAGTTGTTTTCGGTGGTCGCAGAGCGGAGCGGTCAAGATCACGGTCAACCAGACCTATCCGCTGCGCGAGGCGGCCCGGGCACATCGCGATCTCGAAGGCCGCAAAACCACCGGGCAGACCGTGCTGACGGTGTAGCAAACTCAGGCTCTGGGGAATGTCCGCGCTCCTCACAGTCGGCGTTCCCGCACAGGCCGTTAACGCCAAATTGACAATAGGGAGTCAATATCCGGCACGTTGTGGATCGTAGAGCGTTCCTGATCGCCGGAGCAGGTCTGTGCCTGTGCCCCAAGGCAAGCTGGGCTCAATCACGGGGCCCTGATACAGGCCGCCTAATCGCGATCGGCGGCGGACGCATGGGGCAGCCTGTGTGGCAAGCGCTTCGCCGGTATGGCGGGGACCGCTAGGTCATGATCCCAACTGCCTCGCCAGATTACAAGATCGCTTCCGTTCCTCCAAAATGGATGGGGAGCAGTGCCGTCCTGCTGCATACTCGCGACCGGGTGCTCGCGAATAACGAGTCGTTCGTCGCACCACTCCTACAGGCGACTGCCGTCTTCTTCGACGGCGGTCGGCAATACCGCTTGGTTGACGCCTATGCCGGGACGTTGACTGAGAAGGCCCTTCGAGGCCTCCTCAACCGAGGCGGGTTGATCGCCGGCACGTCTGCGGGTGCGACCATACTGGGATCTTATCTTGTTCGCGGCGCACCTTCCGAGGACAACAGCATTCTAATGTATCCCGGATATGAACGCGGTTTTGGCTATCTCTCTGAGGTCGCGATCGATCAGCACGTCGATGCCCGTAACCGGATTTATGACTTGGGTCAGGTGATCGCTCGCTATCCTTCGCTTCTTGGGATTGGCCTCGACCAAGGGACCGGCATATTGGTGGAGGGCGATATCATGACCGTCCTTGGTCCCGATCGTGTCTATATCACCCGAGCGAAACAGCCGCTCTACTCGCTGACACCCGGCATGCGCTTCGACATCGCTAACCGCAGACGAATCTAAACCGGGACCGCAACATCATCTGGCAGACCGAGAAGGACCACGACCGTGTCCTGCGGGGCGGTTCTCGTTCCGCCCTCGCAGACTACTCCCAGCTAATCCAACCAGTCGCCACCATAGCATTCTGTTTTCGTCATCCCGGCGCAGGCCGGGATCTATTTCAGCCATAGGCACCGGCCTTCGCCGGTGTGACAATAATTCAGATATTGTCCGCTAGCATTCCATGCCTCCGGCAGATCAGGTATTCATCGCGTCGAAGAACTCGGTGTTGCTCTTCAACTCCTTGAGCTTGTTGATCAGGAATTCGAGGCCGTCGACGGTGCCCATCGGGGTCAGAACGCGCCGCAATACCCACATTTTTGACAGCACGCCGCGATCGACCAGCAGTTCTTCCTTGCGGGTGCCGGATTTGGTGATGTCGATCGATGGGAAGGTGCGCTTGTCGGCGACCTTGCGGTCGAGCACGATTTCCGAGTTACCGGTGCCTTTGAACTCCTCAAAGATTACCTCGTCCATGCGCGAGCCGGTATCGATTAGGGCCGTCGCGATAATCGTCAGCGATCCCCCTTCCTCAATGTTGCGGGCGGCACCAAAAAAGCGTTTTGGCCGCTGCAAGGCATTGGCGTCGACACCGCCGGTCAGAACCTTGCCGGAGGACGGCACGACGGTGTTGTAGGCGCGCGCGAGCCGCGTGATTAAATCGAGAAGGATCACGACGTCGCGTTTGTGCTCGACGAGCCGCTTGGCCTTTTCGATGACCATTTCGGCGATCTGGACATGGCGCTGCGCCGGCTCGTCAAAGGTCGAGCTGATGACCTCGCCGCGAACCGATCGCGCCATGTCGGTGACCTCTTCGGGTCGCTCATCGATCAGCAGCACGATCAAGTAGACTTCGGGGTGGTTGGCCGCGATTGCATGCGCAATGTTCTGCAGCATCACGGTCTTGCCGGTGCGTGGCGGCGAGACGATCAGCGCCCGCTGGCCCTTTCCCAAAGGGGTGATCAGATCGATGACACGGGTCGTCAAGTCACGCCGGGATGGATCCTCGAATTCGAGCGCGATTTTTTCTTCCGGGTAAAGCGGCGTCAGATTGTCGAAATTGATTCGCTGACGCAGCCGATCCGGCTCGTCAAAATTGACGCCGCTGACCTTGAGCAAAGCGAAATAACGCTCGCCATCGCGCGGCGAGCGGATTTCGCCTTCGACGGTATCGCCGGTGCGCAGACCGAAGCGGCGCACTTGGCTCGGGCTGACATAAATGTCGTCCGGGCCAGCAAGATAGTTGGCTTCCGGAGAGCGCAGAAATCCAAAGCCATCCGGCAATACCTCCAGCACGCCGTCGCCGTAAATCGGCACGTCGTTCTCGGCCAGCTGCTTTAGTATTGCAAACAACATATCCTGCTTGCGCAGGGATGAGGCGTTCTCGATTTCGAGCTCTTCGGCAAATGCCAACAGCTCAGCGGGAGTTTTGCGTTTGAGTTCCTGGAGATTCATGGTGTCGTGAAGAGATGGGGTGTCGCGAAGAGATGAGGGCATGGCTCGCCCGTCCAGATGGTGACCAGCGAGAACGTTTCGCCGGGCCAAAAGTTCGAGCGAGGTATTACCAGGGGAGTTTGGGGACAGGGCGATTTGTGATTTGCCACTCCCCTACGCGACGTAAGATAGGCAAGTCAAATCATATATCAAGCCCCTGAAAAATGGGCAAATCAGTGATTCAATCAAAATGGCTTAACGACGACGAGGATGACGATCGCGATAAGCGCAATCGTCGGCAGTTCGTTAACGATCCGGAAAAAGCGCGACGAATGTCGGTTGCGATCCTCGGCAAATGCCTGCCGCCAAAGCGCGAGCGAATAATGGTAAACAAGGAGGGCGAAGACCAATCCGAGCTTTGCCCAGATCCAACCCATTCTCCAGTCTACGACCCTGGGGGTCCCAGCGAGTAAGCCACCAAACAGCAAAGTCGCGATCATCGCCGGGTTCATAATGCCGCGCAACAGACGGCGCTCCATGACCTTGAAGGTCTCGGATTGGTCCGAACCGATCGGCGCCAATGCGTGGTAAACAAATAGTCGCGGGAGATACAGCAACCCCGCCATCCACGCGATGACCGCGAGAATGTGGGCTGATTTGATCCACAGATAGGCGCCGACCAGCCAGCCGCTCACGCCGCTGCCCAGGCGTTAGCGCAAGCCCCCCTTACGAGGGCGGGACAGGCCGTCGGCTCCGGTATGGCTCGATCCACAAGCTTTGCGAGGGCAGCAATAAAAGCCGGCTCGACACCGACGGTTGGAACCCGATCATAAGCCGGAACCCCACACTGCGCTGCGATATCCCGATAATCGAGATCGAGCTCGACCAGGGTTTCCGAGTGCTCCGACACAAACGAAATAGGCGCCACGACGAGCGGAACGCCTTCGCTGCCGGCGCGGCGAATCTCGTCCTCGGTAGCCGGACCGATCCACTCGAGCGGGCCGACGCGGCTCTGATAGCAGACCTGCCAGTCGAGTTCGGGCCGGGCAAGTTCGGCAACAATCGCGCGGGCCGTCAACTCGACTTGGCGCGGATAAGGGTCGCCCGCTGTGACGATCTTTTTGGGCAGCCCATGTGCGGTTAATAGCAGCCGCGGCGGCTTCGCATAGCCCGAGGGCCGGTTGAGCAGCGGGCGGACCAACCCGACGATCGCCTCGATGAACCCCTTCTCCGCCGGATAGCAGCAAACCATCCGGGTCGGGAGATCGAGCCGCAGCTGCGCCACCGCACGGCGCCAATCAGCGAGCGAGGACGCGGTCGTCGTCGTCGACAATTGCGGGTAAAGCGGCAGGCAGACGATGTTGTCGGGCTTCCAATCGGCGACCGCCCGCGCTGCATCCGCGCTGGTCGGGCGCCAATAGCGCATCGCGATAAACGAGCGGTAGTCGGGGCCGAGCAATCGATCGAGCGCTCGTGCCTGAGCCTCGGTGTTGGCGAGCAGCGGCGAAGCGCCGCCGAGTTTTTCGTAGATTTCGCGGGCGGTGCGCGCCCGAGCCCGCGCGATCAGTCGCGCAAGCGGCATGCGTAGTAGCCATGGCAAGCGAATGATCGCCGGATCGCTGAACAGATTGGTCAGAAATGGCTCGACCGCGGCCAGAGAATTGGGGCCGCCGAGATTCATCAGAACAACCGCCGTGCGCATCGTCTCAGCTGGACGCGGGCGCAGCCAACAGGCTGGCGAGTTGTACGACGTGCTCGGGCGGGGTGTCGGGTAACACGCCGTGACCAAGATTAAATACCCATGGCATGCCGGCGAATGACCGGCGAAGTTCGGCGACTGCTCGTTCGAGAGCCTGACCACCTGTCACCAACAGCACTGGATCGAGGTTGCCCTGCAAGGCGATCCGCGATCCCAGTTTGGCACAGGCAAAGCCGGCCGGCAGAGTGGTGTCCATTGCGACCGCGTCGATGCCGGTCTCAACAACATAGCGTTCGTACAAAATGCCGGCCCCGCGCGGGAAGCCGATCACCGGGCAGCCGGGGTAATGTTTTTTCACTTCTGCAACAATGGCGGCTGTCGGTTCGATGACCCATCGGGCAAATTCCGCTTCAGGCAACACGCCGGCCCAGCTATCGAACAGCTGCACCACCTCGGCGCCAGCGGCAAGCTGCGCTAACAGCAGTTCGATTGTCGTTTCGGTCAGCAACTCGATCAACCCGCCGAAGCCTCGCCTGTCGCGATAAGCCCAGCCCTTTACCCGGCGGAAATCCCGGCTGGTTCCCCCCTCAACCATATACGTGGCCACCGTCCACGGCGCGCCCGCAAAACCGATCAAGGCGACTCGCTGATCAAGCGCCGTCTGCACCCGTCTTACCGTCTCAAAAATCGCATCGAGCCGTTCCAACGCACCGGCCTTCCGCAGTCGGTCGAGGCCGGCGCGGTCCGTGATCGGATCCAGCACCGGACCTTCGCCTTCACGATAATCGAGAGCTTGGCCCAAGGCATATGGCAACAACAGGATGTCGGAAAACAGGATCGCAGCGTCCATGCCAAAACGCCGCACTGGCTGCAATGTCAGTTCGGTCGCGAGCGCGGGAGAGAGACACAGCTCGATGAAATTCGCGGCCTGGCTGCGGACCGCGCGATATTCGGGCAAGTAGCGCCCTGCCTGACGCATCAGCCACCAAGGCGGTGGCGTCAGCGCTTCTCCGGCGAGCGCACGCAGCAATGGTTTGATCGGATTGCTCGCCATCGATCCCTCTCCCTCATCCATATAGTTTTGTACTTAGGTGGTGGAAGGTGGAGGGCGGTGTGGGTTTCGGGGATTAGATGCAATGCCCGCTTTGCAAGCGAGTTATCCAGCTCTCGGAGAGCGAACAGTCGCATGGGTCGCAACTGTGCACCACACAGTGAATTTGCGCTCCCAAGCGACGCCATCCGGGCCGGTGGAAAGTCGTGAAGACCGGGGATTATTTTGCCGCGCTTGCGACTATGCACAACCATGGGACTCCATGGGAAACGGAGCAACCGTCGTTGACGGATGTTTTGTTATCGAGTGCGAAACGGGGATAAAAATGCCCGGTTGGGCCCGCGGAAGGTAAAATTGTGGATGATCGTCGAGCTATGCACATCGGCCTGGGGATGATGGAGACGTTCGTCGTGGCAGCGCGCCGGTGACGCGGTTTCATCTGCATCTCGTCTCGGATTCGACCGGTGAGACCGTACATTCCGTGGCGCGGGCATGCCTCGTCCAATTCGACGAGGTCAATGCGGTCGAACATGTTTGGAGCATGGTGCGCACTCGCAACCAGATCGAACGAGTCGTCGCCGGTGTCGAGGCCAATCCCGGGGTTGTCCTGTTTACCTTGGTTAGCGAACAGCTCCGGCAATTGCTGCAGCAGGAGTGTCGCAGACTGCAGGTTCCGGCGATTCCGATACTCGACCCGGTCATCGGCGCATTGGCCTCGTATCTACATCGCGAGAGCCGTGGCGTACCCGGCAAGCAGCATCTGCTCGACAACGAATATTTCGCCCGCATCGACGCGATGACGTTCGCCCTCAATCACGATGACGGGCAGTCGCAATGGGGCCTCGACGATGCCGATGTCGTGTTGGTCGGGGTGTCGCGGACCTCAAAGACGCCAACCTGCCTCTATCTGGCAAACCGCGGCATCAAAGCGGCGAATGTGCCATTTGTGCGGGGCGTTCCGCTGCCGCCAGAACTGGTCAGCGCAAAACGCCCGCTGATCGTCGGATTGACCAACGACCCCGAACGGTTGATCCAGCTGCGCCGCAACCGGCTTAGCATGCTGCATCACGACGGGAGCACGGAATATACCGATCTCGATGCGGTTCGCGCCGAGGTTCGCGAGGCCCGCCGCGCCTTTGGCGAGCACCATTGGCCAGTGATCGATGTGACGCGACGCTCGATCGAGGAGACCGCTGCGGCAATCATGAAGCTGTTGGCGCGGCGTCATGGCATCGCCGAATGATCGGCTGATCCTTGCTTCGGCCAGTTCCGTGCGGGCGCGCCTGCTGCAACAGGCCGGGATCGATTTCGCCGTTCAACCGGCCGAGATCGACGAAGCTGAAATCAAACGGCGCCTGCGCGGGGAAGGGCGCAGCCCGCGTGATTGTGCCTACGCTCTTGCCGCGGCAAAGGCAGCGCAGGTCTCCATCCTAAATCGTCAGGCGATCGTTATCGGTGCCGATCAAATCCTGGTCTGTGCTGACGAGTGGTTCGATAAGCCGGCGGATGTCACGGCCGCGCGCCGTCAGTTACTAGCCCTGCGCGGTCAGCGCCACGTGCTGGAGACGGCGGCTTGCGCAATGCGAGCGGGTGAGCGGCTATGGGCTTCCGCGAGCGCGCCGCAACTGGTGATGCGCGATTTCACCGATTTGTTTTTGGACGATTATCTCGCCCGTGAAGGCGATGCGATTTTGGGTTCGGTCGGCGCCTATCGGCTCGAGGGACGAGGCGTCCGGCTGTTCGAACAAATCGATGGTGACTATTTCGCGATCCTGGGGCTCCCATTGGTCGCGCTGCTCGACTTTTTGACCGAGGTTGGTCAGCTCGCTCGTTAAGGTGCGAGGGCTCGTGTAGCTCAGCCATGGCTCGCGTGCTACTCGCGTGCTAATAGAGCGGCATGAAGATCACGGGAGCTGCGCGCTTGGCCGGCATCATGGGATGGCCGGTCGCCCATTCGCGCTCGCCGCTCTTGCACGGGTTCTGGCTCAAAGAGACCGGCATCGATGGGGCTTATGTACCTTTGCCGGTGCGGCCAGCCGATATCGAGCCCGCGTTACGGGCGCTACCGATCCTGGGTTTTCGCGGCTGCAATTTGACAATCCCGCACAAACAGACCGCTTTGCAGGTGGCCGATCGGGTCGACCCGCTGGCGCAGCGCATCGGCGCCGTCAACACGATCGTGGTGGCAGAAGACGGCAGTCTCGAAGCCAGTAACACTGATATTTACGGCTTTCTCGAAAATTTGCGCGAGTGTGCACCTGATTGGGACCCGCGAGCCGGTGCGGCGGTGGTTTTAGGGGCTGGCGGGTCGTCGCGCGCGGTAATCACCGCACTTACCGATATCTGCGTGCGCGAAATCCGCATTGTCAACCGGACCCTCAGCCGCGCTCAGGCGGTGGCTGCAGATTTGGCGACCTCTGCCACCCCGATCACGGTTCACTCCTGGGATAGAGTGAACAGATTGCTCGCAGGAGCGGGGCTGCTCGTCAATACGACGAGCCTTGGCATGGCCGGCGAGCCGGCGCTCGATCTCGATTTGTCGCCGCTGCCGTTATCCTCGCCTGTGGTCGATATTGTCTATGTGCCATTGGAAACCAGGCTCCTCGCTGCGGCGCGGCGGCGTGGCCACCCGGTCGTCGACGGGCTCGGCATGCTGCTGCATCAGGGCCGGCCCGGCTTTGAGGCGTGGTTTGGCGCAAAGGTGCGAGTCAGCCCCGAGCTGCGGGCGGCGATCGTCAAGACGTTAGCACCCTGAGGATGATTGTCGTTGGTCTGACCGGTTCGATCGGGATGGGAAAGACCACCGCCGCGAGGATGCTGCGGCGGATGGGTGTGGCACTGTTCGATGCCGACCAAATCGTGCATCGCTTGTTGGCGCCTGGCGGTGGCGCTGTGGCCAAGGTCAAGGCCACTTTTCCCGGCACACGTCGTCGAGGACGGGGGGATCGACCGCAAACGGCTTGGCGAACGGGTATTTGGCGATCCGCAAGCATTGGCTCGGCTTGAAGGCATTCTGCATCCGATGGTTGCCGAAGCCGAAAGGCGCTTCTTGGCGCAAGCCCGGGCTCGTGGCGAAGCAATTGCCGTGCTCGATATCCCGTTGCTCTATGAGAGCCGGGGTGCGGCGCGCTGCGACTATGTGATTGTCGTCTCCGCACCGGCAATGGTGCAGCGGCAGCGTGTCTTGCGGCGGCCCGGAATGACCGAGGCGCGGTTCGCTGCCATTCTGAAGCAGCAGATGCCCGATGCGGAAAAGCGCCGGCGCGCCGATTTCGTCGTGCCGACAGGATTGGACCGGAACCTTAGCCTGCGGCGTCTGCGCGCGATTATCGCGGCGCTGCGCCGGCAAGGTCCGCAAAAAAGCCGTCCCCGGCGCGGCGCACTCCGCAACCACCGAGGGGCCGCGTAATGCGCGAGATTGTACTCGACACGGAAACGACAGGGCTCGATCCGGCAGCCGGGCATCGCATCATCGAGATCGCGTGCATCGAATTGCTGCACCACATCCCGACAGGCCGCGATTTTCACCGTTATGTGAACCCCGGCCGTGACATCCCGCCCGACGCCCATGACGTGCATGGCTTGACCGAAGAATTTCTGGCCGGTCATCCGCCATTCGAAGCCATTATCGATGATTTGCTTGCTTTTGTTGGGTCGGATCCGCTCGTTATCCACAATGCCGAGTTCGACATCGCTTTTTTGAATGCGGAACTGGCGCGGATCGGCCGCCCAATGCTGGCGCCGACCCATATCGATACGCTAACAATGGCGCGGCAGCGCTTTCCGGGTGCCCCGGCGAGCCTCGATGCCTTGTGCCGCCGGTTCGAAATTGATCTCTCTGGCCGCGCGATCCATGGAGCGCGGATCGATTGCGGGTTGTTGGCTGCCGTTTATCTTGAATTGATCGGCGGCCGGCAGCCGGGCTTGGATTTTGCCGCACCGGAAGCGGCGGTGGTCAGCGCCATTCGAATCGCGCGTGCGCCCCGCCCGCATGCCCCCTCGGCAGAAGAACTCGCAGCCCATGAAGCGATGTTGGCGTTGATTACCACGCCCTTATGGCGCGCCGAAGCCTGAGCCTTAAGCGGTTGGTGTGGCCGGCATCTCCGCTTGAGCAGCCAATTGCTGCCGGCGCAACAGATCAGCGAAGTCGATCGGATTGATCAGCAGCGGCGGAAAACCGCCGTCACGGGTGGCATTGGCGATAATCGCCCGAGCGAATGGAAACATGATCCTTGGCGTCTCTACCAGGACGAGGCCCGCCAGCATTTGCTCGGAAGCATTTCTGACGGTGACCACAGCCGCATACGCCAGCTCGACGAGAAACACGGGCTCGCCTTGGGCATTGGCGTTGACATTGATCGTCAGCACCACTTCATAGGCTTCGGGGTTGAGGTTGCGCGCTTTGACGTCAACATTGATCGCGACTTCGGGCTGGACCGCCGGCTGAAGCAGGCTTTGCGGTGCTCGCGGGTTTTCGAACGACAAATCCTTCACGTATTGAACGTTGACGAACATTTCCGGACCGCCTGTTGGCGGCGGCAGCGCATCGGTTTCCCCGTTACCTCTTGCTTCTCCCGGCATACCCGTTTCCTCCCGCGAAATTCCCTCGGTGGTGGCTAGCACGGATCATTCGCAGGCGGCAATGTGCCGGGTGCTTGGTAATATCATGCGAGCACCAACAGCCGGATCAGGCAGGCGCTGACAATCCGCCGCCGCATGCGTGTGCATAAGCGGCGTGGTTACAAATGCGACATTTACCGCTGAGAAGCTTCGGTTTCGAAGTCGGGGACTAAATCTGATTGCGGGTAAATGGCCGACGCCGCATTCGGACGATCACAGCCCCGACTTGGTATATGGCAATACCGGGTCGTCGACCCGGCGAAAATCGCCCTCGATGATCGTCGGGCCGCCTGCGCCAGGACTGAATTTCGCAGAAAACTGCCGGATCAGCCATTGCCGCGACTGCGGTATCAGCAACAGAAGCGCCCCGGCATCGCTGACAAATCCGGGAATGATCAGCAGCAATCCTGCTGCAGCGCGCAATGCGCGATCCGGCAACTGAAGGACAGAAATCTCCTGTCCGGCGGCAGCGCGCCGGAGCTGCGCAAAAAGCGCCAGCTTTTCCCGCCGCAGGACAGCAATCCCGGCCGCGACGCCTAACACCAGCAGCAGAAATGTTCGACCGCCACCAAGCCATGCCGCGACTTCTAAAGTCACCCAGAGTTCGAGCAACACGTACCCGGCGAACGCGAATCGGATGCTTGGCTTCATGGCACACCCACCGGATACGCTTGCCGTCGCATCGCCGGACCCCTATTTGACGAAGGGAGCATGCGAAGGCCGGTCGCCGGCCGACGCCGGCCAAGGGCAAGGCGCGGGAGACGATGGGCGATTTTCAATATTTCGACATCATCCTTTTCGCGATGATTGCCGCGTTTCTGGTGCTGCGGCTGCGTAGCGTGCTCGGGAGGCGCACCGGGAATGAACGCCGGCGCGATCTGTTTCCACGGCGACCGCCGCCGATTTCTGACAAACATGGTACTGACCAAGTGGCGACGGCCGATGGCGCGGACAAGGCAGCCTCGCTCGCGGCCATTGTCGACAAACCGGCCGATACCGTGGCAGAGGGAACAAATCGAATACGCCGCGCCGACCCCGGCTTCGATCCGGCGCAATTCCTCGCCGGTGCCCGGATCGCTTTTGAGATGATCGTGACTGCTTTCACCAAAGGCGACAAGGCGGCACTGCGGCCCTTGCTCGCCGACGAAGTCTTTCGGCCCTTTGCCCACTCCATTGATGAACGCGTGGCGGCAAAGGAGACGGTCGAGACCCGCGATCTGAAGCTCGATGATTGTGAAATTGTCGAGGCGGACATGAACGGCCGGACTGCGCGGGTGACCGTTAAGCTGGTATCGCATCAGATTACTGTCACCCGAGCGGTGGACGGCAGCATCGTCGATGGCGATCCCGACCGGCCCGTGAAAAAAACTGACTATTGGACCTTTGCCCGCGATACCCGATCCACCGACCCGAACTGGATGCTCGTCGCCACCAACAGCGGGTGAACTCGGACGTCGTCTGCTTTTGGCGGTCATTATCGTCGGGGCGTTAGCGAGCGGCTTAGTGCGGGATGCAGCGCCGCCGCGGCTGAGTTTGACGCCTATAGGCTTTGATGCATTGCCGGGCTGGGCGGATGATGATGCAGCAGCCGCGCTTCCAGCTTTCCGAAAATCTTGTTCGCGGCTTTTGAAGGAATCTGGCGAGGCGCCATTTGGACCGATCGATCGTGGCGTCGATTATGGGCGGGTCGGCGACTGGGTAGAGGTGTGCCAGGCGGCGTCGGCGATAGCAGCAAACGACAAAGCTGCGGTCCGGAGGCTGTTCGAGCACGATTTCGTGCCGATGGCGGTCGCCGATTACGGTGATCAGAACGGGCTCTTTACCGGATATTTCGAGATCGAGCTGAACGGGTCGCGCCATCGTCATGGCGCCTACCAGACGCCAATCTATCGCCGTCCGCCCGATCTCGGTTCGGGACAACGCTATTCGCGGGCGCAGATCGAGGATGGGGCGCTTGCCAGCCGCGGGCTCGAATTACTCTGGGTCGATGATCCGGTCGATGCGTTCTTTTTGCAGATCCAGGGCTCGGGGCGCATCCACCTTGAGGACGGTCGGACAGTTCGCCTGGGTTACAACGGGCAGAATGGCTTCCCTTACGTTGCCGTCGGCCGCCTCTTAATCGAACGCGGTGTGATGACGCGCGACAAGGTGACAATGACAGCGATCCGGGCGTGGATGCACGCCCACCCCAAACAAGGCGCTGCCCTGCGTCGCGAAAACCCATCCTATGTATTTTTTCGGGTTATCAAAGGCGACGGCCCGATCGGGGCTGAGCACGTTCCGTTGACCCCGGAGCGCAGCCTTGCCGTCGATCGCAGCTACATTCCGCTCGGCACCCCGATCTGGCTAAGTGCCGACGAGCAGTTCGTCCCCGACACCCATGTCCGCCGACTGGTTGTAGCCCAGGACACGGGAGGGGCAATCAAGGGGCCGGTGCGCGGCGACCTGTTTTGGGGAGCCGGCACTGCGGCCGGCGAGAGAGCCGGCGAGATGGACGCGCGCGGGCGCTGTTTCCTGCTGCTGCCGCGCGGTATCGCCGATCGCCTCACCGCTGAGGAGGGGCGCCGGTGACCCCTGAAAACCCGGGTTTGACGGTTAATCTCGAACCGCCGGGCCGGTAATTCCAAGAAACACGACAACCGCGCTGTTAAGCCGCAGCAAATCCTCTCGCGCCAGTCGACCAATGCGCGTGCCGAGCTGTGATTTGCGGACCGTCGTGATCTTGTCGACCATCAGCCGACACGCAGCCCGCAGGCCGTTTACCTCTGTTGGTTCGATCGAAAGGCGAATAAACGGCGCGTCGGTCAAATCAGTGGTGAAAACACATATTGTTATTGAATCGGTAGCGTCGAAGCGGTCGTCTTGCAAAATCGCCGCAGAGCGGGATTTGCCGGAATAATGCCGCCGCCGGCAACTGTCCAGATCTCGCCGCGCTTCACTCACCGCCGCCCCTCTCGCCGATCGTGTCGATGAAATCCTGGTCATCTTCCGCCAAGGGGCTAGCCGAGACTGCGATAGACTGGCGATGTGCTTTCGATACGAAATCGTCTGAGCGCACGTCCGGGACCCAGATCTGGATCGACCGCATGCCCCGTCGCCGCATCCGCTCGCGATGTGCGCGAACCTTGTCACGGGAAGGCCTGAATATTCGGGATGTTGCCATATTGGCCTCGCATGGTTACATGTAACCTACTAACGAAGCACTCGATACGCAAGCCAAAGGTTTGGGATTGATTTTTCGAGAGCAGAACAGCTAGGAGCCAGCCGGATGGCGGAGAGGCCAGTGCGGGTGGGGCTGTTTGTGACCTGTCTTGTCGACCTGTTTCGGCCGACGGTGGGCTTTGCTGCGGTCAAATTGATCGAACAAGCCGGGTGCACGGTCGAAGTGCCGCGCGCGCAAACCTGCTGCGGTCAGCCCGCCTACAACTCAGGAGACCGTGCCGATGCCAAGGCGATCGCTCTGCAGGTCATCGATACATTTGCCGGTTACGATTACGTCGTCGCCCCCTCCGGATCATGCGCCGGCATGATCCGCCTGCACTATCCGGAGATGTTCGCCGACGATCCGATAAACTTGCAACGAGCCGAAGAACTCGCGGCGCGCACTTGGGAACTCGTGTCGTTTCTCGTCGATGTCCGCAAGATGCACGAAGTCGCCGCGGAGTGGCGGCGGATCGCCACCTATCACGATTCGTGCTCGGGGTTGCGCGAGCTGGGTGTTCGCGAGCAGCCGCGCCGGCTGCTCGCTTCGGTCGAAGGTCTGGAGTTGCGCCAACTTCCGGGAGCCGAGGTGTGCTGCGGCTTTGGCGGCACGTTTTGCGTCAAATACCCGGAGATCTCGGACAAGATGGTCAGCGACAAAGCCGACGACATTGCTTCGACCGGCGCCGAAGCGGTCTTGGCCGGGGACCTCGGCTGTCTCTTGAACATCGCCGGAAAATTGTCACGCCAGGGCCGGCCGGTTGAAGTCCGCCATATCGCCGAAGTGCTGGCCGAAATGACCACCGTTCCGCCGATTGGCGCCCCGCGCTAGTGCCGATGCAATCCACCGCTCGTAACTTCGCGGCAAATTCCCGGGCTGGCCTCGCCAACGAGAATCTACAGCAAGCCCTCGATATCATGACGCAGCGCGGCTTTCCGCTGCGCCGTCGCGAAGTCATAGCACGCCTTCCCGAATTCGAGGCATTGCGGGAGCTCGGCCGCGAAATCAAGGACCATACCCTCGCGCATCTCGATTTTTACCTCGAATTCTACGAAGAAAACGTTGTCGCCGCCGGCGGCGAAGTGCATTGGGCGCGCACGCCGGAGGAAGCGTGTCAGGTCGTGCTCGAGATCTGCCGCGCCGCGGGCGCCAGAACCGTGACGAAGGGAAAATCGATGATCGCCGAGGAAATCGGTCTCAACGATTTTCTCGAGAAGAGCGGCATCACTCCGATCGAAACAGATCTCGGCGAATATATCATCCAGCTGCGCCACGAGCCGCCAAGCCACCTGATCGCTCCCGCGATGCACTTGGTCAAGGAGCAGGTCGCCGACACCTTTCGCACCGCTCATCGGACTCTCGATCCGAGACGGCCGCTCATCGAGCCGCGCGCGCTTTGTGATGAAGCGCGGGCGCTGTTACGTCCAAAGTTTCTCGCCGCTGATGTCGGCATCACCGGCGCCAATTTCCTGGTCGCGGAAACCGGCTCGAGCATCATCGTCACCAACGAGGGCAACGGCGATCTGACACAAACCTTGCCGCGCGTGCACATTGTTCTGGCGAGTCTCGAAAAACTGGTGCCGACCTTCGAGGATGCCGCGACCTTGCTGCGCTTGCTGGCGCGCTCGGCAACCGGTCAGGAATTTTCGTCCTACACGACGATGTCGACCGGGCCGCGCCGCCCCGGCGATCTCGATGGACCCGAGGCCTATCACGTCATCCTGCTCGACAATGGACGCAGCCAAATGTTGGGCGGTGAGTTTGCCGATATGCTGCGCTGCATTCGTTGTGGTGCATGCATGAACCATTGCCCGGTTTATGCCGCGGTCGGCGGTCATGCCTATGGCTGGGTTTATCCCGGTCCGATGGGCGCGGTGCTGACGCCGAGCCTGATCGGCATCGAAGAGGCCGCATCCCTGCCCAACGCCTCGACGTTGTGCGGGCGCTGCGAAAGCGTATGTCCGGTCAAGATCCCGCTGCCCAAGATGCTTCGCCATTGGCGCGAACGCGAATTCGCGCAGAAACTAACGCCCAAGGCATGGCGTAGCGGGTTGTCGTTGTGGGCCTGGGTGGCGCAGCGCCCGGCGCTGTACCATGCGCTCGTTGACACGGTCAGCCGCGTGCTCGGCTGGGTTGGCGGTCCCCGGGGCCGGTTTCGCAGCCTGCCTTTGGCTGCCGGTTGGACTGGCGTGCGCGACATGCCGGCACCCGAAGGCCGTAGCTTTCATAGCTTGTGGGCTGAACGCGCCAAAACCGCGGGCCGGGGATGAGTCGGTCGCGCGAGGCGATCCTGGCAGCGGTTCGCCGCTCGCTCAACCGCGGGCTGCTCGGTGCGGAACGCGACGCCGAACTCCGCGCTCGGGTTGCGGCGCATCGCCGCAATCTGGTCCCGGCCCGGGCGACGTCGCTCGACCATCTGGCACAAGTCGAGCTGTTTATTTCGATGGCAGAGGCGGCCCAGGCTACGGTGGCGCGTGTTCCTGCGCTCGCCGACGTGCCGGAGACAATGACTCGCTATCTCGCCAGCGAAAACTTGCCGGCTGAACTCGTCATTGCACCTGATTTAACCCTCGACGATATCCCGTGGGCAACGCGGCCCTTGCTGCGCATCCGCCGCGGACGAGCGGGAGGCGCAGACGCGGTGAGTTTGACGCCGTGCTTTGCCGCGATCGCCGAGACCGGCACGCTGATGCTGATGTCGGGCGCCCACACGCCGACAACGCTCAATTTTCTGCCCGACACGCATATTATCCTGGTCCATGCTGACCAGGTGGTCGCGACCTATGAGGATGGCTGGGACCGCCTGCGCGAAGCTATCCATTGGAACGCGACCGGCGCCTCGGGGCTGCCGCGTACTGTTAACTTCATTACGGGCCCATCACGAACCGGAGACATCGAGCAGCGCATCGTCCTCGGTGCGCACGGACCGCGTCGTCTCCATATCCTCGTCGTCGAAAACCGGCGAGCGGGAGATCATGGCGAAACCGGCGGCTGAGCAGGGGCACCATCATAACGATCGCCGGCTTTGGGCGGAGGCGATGCGCGATGTGACACCGCTGCGCGGGCGTTCGGCTCCGTTTCCGCCGCCAGCGCCGACCGAGCCGCCGCGGAGCGAGAGCGGCGCTTTGCCCGCCACTCATCAAACCGCGATCGAGCACTTCAGCGGCATCGACCGGGCGAATGCCGAGCGGCTGAAGCGCGGTTTGCGCCCAATCGAGGCGGAGCTCGACCTGCATGGCCTGACCCAGGCCGAAGCGCATCGTCGATTGATCGAATTTGTCGAGGCCTGCTATCGCGACGGCCGCCGTTGCGTGCTGGTGATCACTGGGCGCGGGCTCGGCCCGGACGGTCCGGGCGTGCTGAAGCGGGCAGTCCCGCGCTGGCTCGGCGAAGCCGGGCTGCGGCGCCGCGTTCTGGCGATCGCCACCGCACAACCCCGACATGGCGGCGCCGGAGCGCTGTATTTATTGCTGCGCCGTCAACGTCGCACAGCGGACGGGTTACGATATCCCTAAAAACTTGAATTTGGCTGTCGATCCCTTCAAAAGAGGGGATCACCCCCGGTTATTTACACCCCGATGGCTGACAACACCGACCTGGTTCCCTTGATCGAACGGCTGCGGACGGCGCGCGTGCTGTGTATCGGGGACGTGATGCTCGACCATTATGTTTATGGTCAGGTCGAGCGGGTCTCACCGGAGGCGCCGATACCGGTCCTCACCATCGAGCGTGAATTGAAAACCCTCGGCGGCGCCGGCAACGTGCTGCGCAATCTCACGGCTCTCGGTGCGCAAGCCTCGTTCATTTCGGTCGTCGGCAATGACGAGGCCGGTCGCGAGATCAGCCGCCTGCTCGAGGCGCAGGAGGGTGCCGAGATGCATCTGCTGGTCCAGCCGGCGCGATTAACGACGGTCAAAACGCGGTATGTCGCTGCCAACCAGCAATTGCTCCGCGCCGATCGCGAAACCGCCGCTCCGCTCGACCCCTATTGCCGGGAGGATTTGCTGCGGCTGGCGCGCGAGCTGGTCGGCCATCACTCAGCGGTGATCGTGTCGGATTACGCCAAGGGCGTCTTGACCGAGGGGGTGGCGCTCGAAATCATCCGCGCTGCGCGCGAAGCTGGGGCTCGCGTCGTCGTCGACCCAAAGGGCGGAGATCCTATTCGCTATCGCGGCGCGGATCTGTTGAAACCCAATCGCCGCGAGTTGGCGCACGCGACCGGCATGCCGGTAACGAGCGAGAGCGAGGTCGTTGCGGCTGCGCGCGCCTTGATCGACCGCTGCGGCTTTGGTGGCGTGCTTGCTTCGCTCGGGCAGGAGGGAATGGTCCTCGTCGAGCAAGATGGCAAGGTCCGCGCGCAGCGCGCCGAAGTTCGCGAAGTCTATGACGTCTCGGGTGCCGGCGATACGGTGGTGGCGATGCTGGGTGCGGCGCTCGGCGCCGGCATGGCAGCCGAAACTGGTGCGCGGCTCGCCAACATCGCTGCCGGCATTGTTGTTGGCAAGGTCGGAACCGCAGTGGTCTATCCGACTGAACTCATGGCTTGGATCGATGGCCACGACCTCCATACCACCGACAAGGTGGTACCGCGCCCGCACGCATTGGACCAGATCGAACGCTGGCGCCGCCAAGGTCTCAGGGTAGGCTTCACCAACGGCTGTTTCGACTTGCTCCATCCGGGCCACGTCGCCTTGCTTCGGCAAGCAAAAATGTCCTGCGACCGGCTCGTTGTCGGCCTCAACAGCGACACGTCGGCGGCTCGATTGAAGGGCCCAAGCCGACCTGTCCAGACCCAGGCAGCGCGTGCTGCGGTGTTGGCCTCCTTGACGTCGGTCGATTTGATCGTAATTTTCGACGAAGACACGCCGATCGAATTGATCCGCGCAATGCGTCCACATTTGTTGGTCAAGGGAGCGGATTACCGCGTCGCGGATGTGGTCGGGGCCGACATCGTCAAGGCTTTCGGCGGCGAGGTGATGCTGGCCGAAATCATCCCGGGCTACAGCACCAGCGCGACGATCGCACGATTTGCGCGCTCGGCTTGATCCAGCTGCGCAGCGGGGTCACATACCCTCGACCCGCATGGCTTCGGGATCGAGCGAGCGCCGCAGCCGTGCCGCGGCGATCCAGGCAAAACGCAAGGTTACGGCGCGACGCCGTCCGGCGGTGAGAGTAGTGGTTTGGCCTTCACGCAATACCGACCCCCCGAACGCATCCGCCACCATGACGCCACAATCTTCGGGGATCAGCGCGATCGGAAACCCATTTGCCACGGCGAAGTACAAGCGATCGGCAAATTCCCGATAGCTCGGCCACTTTTGGTCGGCACGAAAATCGGCCACCGAACTCTTGATTTCGACGGCGATCAAATCGCCACGTCTACCGAGAGCCAAAACATCGGTGCGGCGTCCGTTCGCCAGCGGGAATTCCACGAGACTTGCATAGCCGAGCTGATCGAGGGCGCGGCACACACCGCGCGCAAGCAGCGCTGCGTCACTGCGCTCGGTGGCGGTTATGGAAGCAGGTGCAAAGATCACGGCCGGCGCATTTTACGCGCGCCAATTGGACGAGTTTTGGCTAACCGGTCGGATGCCAGAGGTGGAGAGTATTGATGGCGGTGGCGAGCGAGCGCGGATTTCCTGCGTCAGGCTTGGGATCTCACTTGGCCCTACTTGAAATCCGAGGAGAAATGGTCGGCGATCGGCCTGCTGGCCGCGATCATTGCCCTCAATCTGTTTTCGGTGTGGCTTAATGTTCGCTTCAACCGTTGGAATAACGATTTCTATAACGCGCTTCAGGAATATAAATGGAGCCAATTCTGGTATCAGTTTGGCATCTTCGGAGCGCTCGCCTTTGCGATGATCGTCGATGCCGTCTACGCGCTCTATCTGCGGCAGATCCTGCACATCCGCTGGCGGCGCTGGCTGACCGACCGCTATTTGCACAATTGGCTAGAAAATCAAAACTACTACCGCCTGCAGCTGCACCAAACGGTAACGCCCGATAACCCCGACCAACGCATCTCGGACGACATCGACAGCTTTGCGACGATGACGATCCAGCTTTCGGTTGGCCTGTTGAACGCCGTCGTCACCTTGCTGTCATTTCTAACGATCCTGTGGGTCCTGTCCGGAGCGCTGGTAATCCCGCTGGGCGGCGGAAAAACGTTCAGCGTTCCTGGTTATATGGTCTTTGCCGCGTTGATCTATGCGGTGGGCGGCACATTCTTGACCCGATGGATTGGCAATCCCCTCGTGCGGCTGACCTTTGATCAGCAGCGCTACGAGGCGGATTTCCGTTTCAGTCTGGTCCGACTTCGCGAAAATGCCGAGAATGTCGCCTTTTACGGCGGCGAGGCGCGCGAACTCGACACCTTCCGGGGGCGCTTCGCGCGGATCATTGGCAATTGGTGGGGGATCATTCGACGGCGCAAAAAGCTAACCTGGTTTACCACCGGTTATGCGCAAGTCGCGATCGTCTTTCCGTTCATTGTCGCCGCCCCGCGCTACTTCAACCATGTCATTCAGCTTGGCGGGCTGATGCAGATCGCATCGGCGTTTGGCCAGGTGCAGGACTCGCTGTCATTCATTGTGACCTCGTACACCGAGATCGCTCAATACCAGGCGGTGGTGCAGCGGCTCTCGAGCTTCCGCGCGCGGATGGAAGAGACCGCGGCCGCGCGCAACGCCAAGCAGCCGCTCGCGATTGAGCGTGGTGGCGAGGGCGTCGAAGTCGACCTCCTGCACCTGGATTTGCCAGATGGACGCCCATTGCACGACGATCTGGCACTTAAAGTGAGCCCGGGTGACGCGCTTCTGGTCACCGGCCCCTCGGGTGCCGGCAAGAGCACCTTGTTGCGCGCGGTCGCCGGCCTATGGCCGTTTGGAAGCGGTCGGATTCGCGTCGCCGAGCGCAGTACCCTATTCCTGCCGCAGCGGCCGTATTTGCCGCTGGGCACCCTAGCCGACGCGCTTGCTTACCCGCGCGCTGCTGCCGAATTGTCGCGCGATGGCCTCGCTGATGCGCTGCGGGCGGTTGGTCTGCCGCATCTCGTCGAGCGCCTCGACGAGGAAGGAAACTGGGCGCAGCGGCTCTCGATCGGTGAGCAACAGCGGCTCGCCTTTGCGCGGGTGTTGTTGGTGCGGCCTGAGATCGTTTTTCTCGACGAAGCGACCTCCGCACTCGACGAAGCCGCCGAAATGTCGCTTTATCGGTTGTTGCGCGAGGCTTCGTGGCAGCCAACGATTGTCAGTGTCGGCCATCACGGCACCTTGCGACGCTATCACGACACGATTGTCGATTTGACGCCGCCTGCAGTCTCTCAGGTTGCAGCCGGGTAGGAGCCGGAATATTCGATGAGCGACGCCGAGGATCCGCTGCGGGCTGTTCGTCTCGCCAAGCTCGATGGGCTGAAGGCGCTCGGGGTCGATCCCTACCCCTATGCGTTCGCC
The DNA here is from genome assembly GCA_963846635.1 of uncultured Alphaproteobacteria bacterium. Classification (GTDB taxonomy): domain Bacteria; phylum Pseudomonadota; class Alphaproteobacteria; order ATCC43930; family CGMCC-115725; genus AP-15. The sequence goes on from CAWJXM010000057.1 coordinate 115,568, forward strand.
CGTACTGACGAAGCGGCCGCGCTCGAACAGCGTCATGCGGCATTGCCAGCGGGGACCGAGACAGGCGAGCGAGTGCGCGTCGCCGGGCGCATTCGCGCAATCCGCAACAGCGGTATGTTCATCGATCTCTATGACGCTTCGGGCAAGATTCAGATCTTTTGCCACCGCGACATTCTCGATGCGCAAGGGATCGCGGTTGTGCGGTTGCTCGACATCGGCGATCTGATTGGCGTCGAAGGGCTCGTCCGCCGCACCCCGCGCGGCGAATTGACCGTCAATGCGACGAATGTTGCGGTCCTAGCCAAGACTCTGCGCCCGCTGCCCGAGAAGTATCACGGTCTCGCCGATATCGAGCTGCGCTACCGCCAGCGCTATCTCGACCTGATCATGACCCCGGAGAGCCGCGAAACCTTGCGGCGCCGCAGCCGCATTGTCACGGCCTTGCGCAGTCATCTTGTAGAGCGCGGCTATCTCGAAGTCGAGACGCCGATGCTGCACACGATCCCGGGCGGCGCCTCGGCCAAGCCGTTTGTGACCCACCACAACGCGCTCGACATCGACCTCTATCTGCGCATTGCTCCGGAACTGCATCTGAAGCGCCTGTTGGTCGGCGGGCTTGCCGAGAAGGTGTTCGAGATCAACCGCTGCTTTCGCAATGAAGGGCTCTCGCCTCGCCACAATCCCGAATTCACCTCGCTCGAGCTCTATGAGGCCTATGTCGACTATGCTGCGATGATGCGACTCACCGAAGAGCTGATCAGCGCCGCTGCCGAGACGGTGCTCGGAACCCTGCGAATCAGCTATGGCGGGACCGAGATCGATCTATCGCCGCCCTGGCCACGGCGCAGCATGGCCGAGCTGGTCGAGGAGGCGACCGGTATCGATTTCCTCAAGCTCGACGCTGCAGGAGCGCGAGAGGCGGCGAACGCGCTCGCGACGAATACGGCCGACCAGCTGCTCGGCGACCAAGCGGGGTGGGGGCACGCGCTCGAACTCGCCTTTGCACTGCGCGTCGAAGACCGGCTGATCCAACCCATCCATGTCACCGGCTTCCCGCGCGATATTTCGCCGCTCGCCAAGGCCGACCGCCACGACCCACAGCTTGTCGAACGCTTCGAGACCTACATCTACGGCTGGGAGTTCACCAACGCCTTTTCCGAACTTACCGATCCGCAGGACCAGCGGAGGCGGTTCGAAGCCCAGATGCAGGCGCGCGCAGCCGGCGATGAAGAAGCGCAGCTGCTCGACGAGGATTACGTGACGGCGCTCGAGTACGGTCTGCCGCCTTGCGGTGGGCTCGGCATCGGCATCGACCGGCTCGTCATGCTGCTGACCGACAGTCCGTCGATACGCGATGTGATCGCTTTCCCGACCTTGCGGCCGCGTTGATGGTACCGCTTAAAGGCAACGGATCGTCCACGTCGTAAAGACGCTGCCGATCTCCTCCTCGGCACGGTCCGGGGTGTTGCGATGAACGGTCTCGTCCATCACCCTGTATCCGCTCGGGCACATCTGCTCAGCGATACGCCGATTGGGCGCGTCCGAGCCGCCCGGGATCCCGCCCGAATTGATCTGGTAGGTCCGATAATCGAGTTTGCTCACACTCGGCTGGACGCAGGTGGCCAATACCAGCATCGTTACCAGCAACAGCGGGATGCGCATTCCAGGTTCACGTCGAAGTTCAGAGGTAGCACAGATTAATTCGATAACACGGAGACAAGCCAGCCCTGCTCGGTGTCGCAGTGCGGGTCGGTTTGGCCGCGATGATGCGCGTGCCCAGGCTCGGGTCGCGGACTAGAAGTTTTCGAGGTTGAGCACCTCGCTGTCGTAATCGTAAGCGAAGATCTCCGCATGCCGGCCCCAATTGATCATCGTGTCGAGCACCCGTTCCGCCTCCTCCTCAGATAAATGATCCTCAAGTTCGCGCAGAAAACGCGCCACCGGCGCGCGATGGCCCGGTCGCTCGTCAAGGACCCGCCGGATATGCGCGGCGAGCGGCACGTGGTTGATCACCGCATCGGCGAAGAGCTGTTTGCGGGCTAACATGTCAGCTTGCGCATAAGCGCGACCGAGCGGGGTCAGCTCGATGTCGCCCTGGCTCACATGTGCAAAGCCCAATAGCTGCAACGCCTCGATCAGCGGGAAGAGTTCGTCCATGTCGAGGTTTTCCTCGTCGGCCAGATGCGGCAAATCGGCCCGGCCATGATAGGGTCCGTCGCTGAGTGTATCGATCAAACCGGATAACTGTTGCACTGCTGCGTCCGGCAGACGATAGCCGATGCCGATCGGCTCGGGCTTGGCGCCGCGGCGAGTGTCGCGGCCCGTCTCGGTCAACAGCGTATAGACGCGATCGACAATCTGGCGCAGCGCCGGGACCTGCATGTCCCGCGGCCGCGGCGGAGCAATCGGGATCTCGGCGCGGATGCGGCCGGGATCACTGCTGAAAATAAGAATGCGATCAGCGACTTCGACCGCTTCCTCGATGTTGTGCGAGACCATCACGATCCCTTTGGTCGGGATGCGTCGGTCGTCCCACAAGTCGAGAAGATCGCCGCGCAGCGTCTCGGCGGTCAGCACGTCGAGCGACGAGAACGGTTCATCGAGCAACAGGACATCAGGATTGACGACGAGCGCGCGCGCAAACCCGACACGTTGCCGCATGCCGCCCGACAGCTCCTTGGGATATGCATTTTCAAACCCGTCGAGGCCGATCAGATCGATCGCATCGACCGCGCGCCGCCGCCGTTCGGCGCTCGAAATCCCCTGCGCTTCGAGACCGAGTTCGACATTGCCGAGCACGGTCAGCCAAGGGAACAGTGCGTAGCTTTGAAATACCATCGCGATGCCGTGCGCGGGCCCGGTCACCGGATTGCCGCGATATTCGACAGCGCCGTCGGTCGGCGGAATGAGGCCGGCGAGGATGCGCAGAAAGGTCGACTTTCCCGAGCCCGATTTGCCGAGAATCGCAACAATCTCACCATCGCCCAGCGTGAAGTCGATATGGTCGAGCACGAGCCGGCTCAGATGATCCGGCATCTGATAGGTCTTGCACACGGATACGGTGCGCAATAAAGGCGGCGCGGTCATCGGCGAAGCCCTCCGCGGAGAACAACATCAGTCAAGGCGCAGCCGTTCAGCTGCAAGATTATAGAGCCGCCGCCATAACAGCCGGTTGAAGGCTAGCACGTATATACATAACACGCCGATCCCGAGTGCTATTCGTGCGCTGTCACCCGTAGCGGTGGTGTGCGCAATGTAGGCGCCGATCCCGGTCGCGGTCAGCACCGTATTGCCCCACTGAGCAACCTCTGCGACGATGCTGGCATTCCATGACCCGCCGGCGGCGGTAACGGCACCTGTTACATAAGCCGGGAATATCGCTGGCAGCATCACCCGGCGCCACCACAAGATCCGCCTGACGCCGAGATTCTGCGCGGCGCGGCGCAGTTCGGCCGGCAGCGCCGCGGCGCCGCCAATGACATTGAACAGAATGTACCATTGCGTGCCGAGAATCATCAGCGGGCTTAGCCAGAGTTGCGGGTTTAGGTGAAATCGCACGATCAACAACACGACCGGCGGGAAAAACAGGTTCGCCGGAAACGCTGCGAGGAACTGCACGATCGGCTGCACCCGGTCGGCGAGACGCGGCCGCAGGCCGATCGCCACCCCGATCGGCACCCAGATGATGGAAGCGATAGCGATCAGCACCAGGACGCGCACCGCCGTGATCAGGCCGAGCACAAATACCCAGCCGATCTCCGAACCCGAAACATGGGCGCAGATGTAAACCACCAGCCATGCGCCAGCGGCGAGCGAGAGGCCGAGCATGGCGACGTCATAGAGCCGATCGAGCGCCGGCCGCGGCCGGCGCTGAGGCCTTGCAGGTCGCGCCTGGTTAATCCTCGCAAAGCTCTGGTCAAGCCAACGATTGAGCGCTAGCAGCCCAGCCTGCACCAGCTCGAATAAGCGGGCGCGCTGCACCATGATCAAAAACCACGGTCGCACCGTGTCTTCCTCGGGCGATGTCTCCGGCTGGAATTTGCGCGACCAGGCGATCAGCGGCCGAAACAGCAGCTGGTCATAGAGCAGGATGACAATGAACATCACCAGCACCGCCCAGCCGATCGCTGTCAGATTTTCCTGTTCGATCGCGACCGAGATATAAGAGCCGACCCCGGGCAACAGGATCGTATGGCCGGCGACCGTGATCGCCTCCGACGCGACAACAAAAAACCAGCCGCCCGAGACCGACATCATCATGTTCCAGATCAAGGACGGGACCGCGTGCGGCACTTCCAGCCGCCAGAACCGCCGCCACGGCGACAGATGGTACATGCGGGCCGCTTCAATCAGCTCGCCCGGCACTGTGCGCAGCGATTGATAGACGCTGAACGTCATGTTCCACGCCTGCGAGGTGAAAATCGCAAATATCGCGGCGCATTCGACGCCCAGCAGGCGGCCCGGGAACAGCGCGATGAACCCGGTAACGGTGATCGACAGAAAGCCCAGGATCGGAACCGACTGCAAAACATCGAGCAGCGGGATCAGGATCTTTTCCGCCTGCCGGCTCTTGGCGGCAAGCGCCGCATAGCCAAGACTAAAGACGAGCGAGGCGATGAGTGCCCAGGCCATGCGCAACACCGTCCGCGCGGCGTATTGCGGCAGAGCCCAGGGATCGAGGCTGATCGCGAGCGGCTGGCCCACTTGGTAATGGACGCTCACCGCCACACCACCCCAGGCAATAAGCGCCAAGAGGCCCAGCACAAGCGGCAGCGCCACGATATCCCAAAGGTTTGGGCGCAGCCGCGGCGGCCAAGCGACGAGAGGCAGGCCCCAGCGCTGTTCCATGCCTTCCTCGGTAGTCGCTAACTTGTCAGGACGACCGTTTCGTCTAACCCAAGCGCTGCCGCCGGCCAAACATAAATCGACTTGCGGCCAGCAGGGATGTCTGTCGCGCGCGGCTTCTGCTTCTCTGCACGGCTTGCCGATTGCGCACAAGGCGCCTATTGGATGTTGACACTTCGGAGGGCCGTTTGACCATTCTCGACTTCGACCGCCTGGCCGCCGTGCCGCTCGAACGCGACCCTTTTGACTTCGTGGTAGTCGAAGACTTCGTTCGCAACGATGCGCTTGCCGCGGTCGTCACCGACTTCCCGGCGGTGGGCAAAGCCGGCAGCTATCCGATCGCCGGGCTGAGATATGGCCCGGCCTTCGGCGAGCTAGCCGCCGAGCTGACCGGCCAGGGCCTTGCAGCCGCAATCGCCGCCAAATTTGGGATTGATCTCAATGGCCGTCCGACCCTGCTGACTGTCCGCGGAATGGGTGATTCGCGAGACGGCTATATTCATACCGATACCGAAACCAAAATCATTACGCTGCTGCTCTATATGAACCCGGTTTGGCCACACAGCGAAGGCCGGCTGCGGTTGCTGCGTGGCGCAAATGATATCGAGGATTACGCGCGCGAGATTGTGCCGCTCGCCGGCACAATGCTGGCATTCAGGCGCAGTGAGCGCTCGTTCCACGGTCATCTGCCATTTATTGGGCCACGTCGGACAATGCAGCTGAACTGGGTGCGCGACCACTCGGTGGTTCGCCGGGAACTCGGACGCCATCGCTGGTCGGCGCGGCTCAAAGCGTTGAACCCGTTCACACGAGCGGCTTGAGGGCCGGCGCCGGGGTTAGCGAGCAGCGGGCCTCGGCCGCGCAAATGCCGCTACGACGATATCACGTATGAAGAACTGGGCTCTGCGTGAATCGTCGTCCCGCGCCAGCAGATCCACGATTTAACGGGATTACGATCCCACCTGAACGCCGCGCGAGCTGATTGGCGTCCGCGGCGGTCAAGAATCACGGCATGCTGGTGTTTTCCAGCGTCGTTGACCTCCCTAGCCTAGCAAACCCGCAAGTGATGCAAGACGGCATCGTCAACTTGGGATCTGCAGATTGACGGAAAGCGCCATGGGCTGAGCGGTGCCCGGCGATACGGGTGATTATGCAGCCCTGGCGCCGCCGGTAACCTCGGCCCAGGTGGCGAAGGCCTGGATGCGGCCGGACCGGAGGCTTGCGGCCGTGCCGTGGTCAGGGCGGCGGATGCAACCGTTGGCGACCTGGTCAAGGGTGGAAAGAAAGCGTTGCGCCTGCCGCGGTGACTTGGACCGCTTCATGATCCGCTCTCGTCGGCGGGTCGGGTGATGGGAGTTTTCGGCCCGGTTATTGAGGCCCTTGTGCTGCCGATGCTCGACCCCGGGCATGATCTCCCGCCTGGCCGCGGCGGCGCTCTTCAGCTTGTCGGTGACGAGCACACAAGGGGCTCGCCCCGGCTTCTTGAGGAGCTTGCGGAACCGGCGTTTGGCGGCCTTGTTGTGGCGCCGGCGCTGGACGAGAACATCGAGAACCAAGCCGTCCTGGTCGACGGCACGCCACAGCCAATGCTTCTTCCCAGCGATGCGGATGACAACCTCATCGAGGGGCCATTTGTCGCCCCCGCGCGACGCTCGCCGACGGATGCGATTGGCGAATTCTCGGCCGAATTTAAGGCCCCATTGCCGGATCGTCTCGGGCGTCACCGAGATGCCGCGGGCGGCCAGCATCTCCTCCACCATGCGCCGGCTCAACGGCAACCGAAAATACCGCCGAAAATACCGCCATACCCCGTAGCTGATGATCTCAGCAGGGTAGCGATAGCCAGCGTAAATTGGGTCTCGAGCCGTCGTCATCCCGCCCGTTTACCCGACCCGCTCGGCTCCCACCAAGCCTGCTCTCGGGCCAACTTGACGGTGCCTGCAAGACCACAAAACCGCACGACCCCGAGGTGCGGAGGCATGCGCCGAACGCCGCTCCGATCTTCGGGCTCTCGCGTATTGAGCGAGCATTAGTTTCATACATTTTGACGCTAAAATCAGCGTTTTTCGGGTTCATTGCCACAAAAGAAGTAATTTTCTCCATGGTCTTAAACCATGATGTTGTAATTTAGACACGCTGAGATGAAAACGACACGAAAGGCCTAACCTGCGCTTGATCCTCCGCTTGGCATCGATATCATCGCGCGAGTTACTAGCGAACGTTGTTTGCCCGGATAGGCGCAACCAGAGATTTTATCGGGGGAGCGATGATCACAAAGCGCAAACGCGGCAACCTCGCCGCGATTGGGGGGCTGACCGCGGTGACGGCGTTGCTGACCGGTTTTACTGGTGGTGCCCGAGCCGACGAATTGGCGGATTTACGCGCCAATCAGCAGCTGTTGCAGCAACGGATCGACCAGCTGGCGCAAGCCCAGGCGCAAGCAGTCGGTCCGACGCCCAGCGCCTCACCGGCTTACGGTACAACGGCGGTTCCAGGAACTGGAATGGTAGGTGGCAATTTCCCGCGATCGTTTCTGATCCCGGGCACCGACACCTCGATCCGCGTGGGCGGCTTTGCCGACTTGACGATTGACTACTACCTGCAGAACGGACCGCCCAACGGAGTGCAGAGCACGACTGTGGGGATCAACGGCAACTTGACGACCCAGCCGCTCTTCGTCGGCCGTGGCCAGACGGTTCCCGGCTATCCGACCGCAGGAAATTTAGTGCCGGTGCAAATCGGCAGCTCGCGCGGCAACGGCGTCTTTCTCGAAAGTCCGCGTGAGTCGCGCCTCAATGTCGAAACGCGCACCCCAACAGCTTATGGCGAAGCGCGGACCTTTATCGAATTCGACTTTGCCGGGACCAACAACTTCAGCGCCGGCGGGCAAAATGGCCAGACAAACGTCTCGGATAACCTGATCCCCCGTTTGCGCTATGCTTACGGCACGTTGGGCGGGTTCCTCGCCGGTCAGGCGAATTCGAATTTCGAAGACAGCCGACGCCAATCCTGAAACGCTCGACTTTGGCGGTCCCGCCGGCGAAGCCGGCGTCGTTCGCATCCCTCAGGTTCGCTATACCTTAGGTGGGCCTTATGGCAGTACCTTCTCGGTAGCAGCGGAAACACCCGAAACCGACATCTTTACGCCGGCCGGCAAAATCACCTCGGATTCGACCAGCCAAGTCGTCAATACCGTTGCTGGTCTCGTCCCGGCCAGCAACGGCGGCACGGGGTCTTGCGTCGCCAACGGCCTTCTGGTTCCCAACGCGGCCGGTTGTACCTTGGCGGCTAATCCGACTAAGGCCTCCGCGCCGGATGTGACCTTCTCCTCTTATATCTCGCAGCCCTGGGGCCATGTCGACGCCCGCTTTGTGGTTCGTCCGACGCTGACAATCAATGACGGCCGATATGTCGACCAGAAATTTGTTGGTTACGGCGGCGGCTTATCCGGTGACGTCAGGCCCGGTTGGTTCGGATGGGCTAAGGACGACTTTCAGTGGCAGTTCTCGGTCGGTGAAGGCATCGGCCGCTATATCAATGATAGTACCAATGCGGGTCTCGCGACCAATTACTTGGTAATGCCGGCAACGCCTGCGGCGGCGGCGGCGATCCTCGTAAAACCGGTGAGGCAGTCGGGCGGCGACCGTCGGATACCAGCACTGGTGGTTGCCGAATGTGCGCTCAAATCTCGCCTATGCTTTGCGGATGTACGACATCTCCTCGCAACTGATCGGTCCGGTCGAATCGACCGTTGCGAACAGACAATTGCTGACGATCCACGCTAACGTGATCTGGAGCCCGGTCGCTTTCATCGATACCGGTTTCGAATACATGTGGGGTCAGCGCCAGGTCGTGGCCAATATCTATGGTCAGGAGCAAGCTATTATCGGCAAGTTCCGCGTCAAATTTTAACACCAAAAATCAATCCTTGCGGCCTGCGATGTTCCGCTGGCGAGCGTTTTATTGAGCCCAATGCTGCACTTGAATCGGTAATTGTGGCGCCAAAGCGACGAGCGGCCGCCGCGCGCTACGGCGGCAGCCTGCCTATTCGGGCTCAATAATTCGAAATCTCGATCAGGTTCTGGTCGGGATCGCGAATATAGACCGACTGGATCGTGCCGATAGCGCCAGCGCGCGGTCCGGGCCCGGCGACGACCGGCACGCCGCAGCCCGCGAGATGTCGCCATAACTTCGGCAAGCGGCACCGTCGTGATGAAGCAAAGATCGCCCGAGCCAGGCGTCGGTTTGTCCGCGACGAGGCCAGGGATTTGATCGGCGGGATGCAGATTAATCTTTTGCTGGCCGAATTTGAGCGCGGTGCGGCCCTCCCCGAAATGCACGACCTCCATCCCCAGTACCCTTGTGTAGAAGGCGCAGGTGTGGTCGATGTCGGCGACCGTCAGCACCAGATGATCGAGGCGTTCGATATTCATCCGATCCGTCCTTTCTCGCGTCGAGGCAAGCGCGCATGATCATAGCCCAAGACTGGCCTGAGGGCGGAACAAGGGAGGAGAGTGCCGAATGAATCGTCTCGATGGCAAGGTGGCTCTGATCTCGGGTGCAGCGCGCGGGATTGGCGCGGCCACAGCCCAACTGATGGCCGAGGCCGGAGCCAAGGTCGCGATTGGCGACCTGCTCGACGAGCGCGGGCGAGAGACCGCGGCGGCGTTCGAGGGGATTTACATCCATCTCGACGTTACCCAAGAGGCGGACTGGACGGCGGCGATTGCTGCAGCCGTCGAGCGCTTTGGCGGGCTCGACATCCTGGTCAACAATGCCGGGGTGTTTCTCGGCAAAGGGATCGAGGAGGCGAGCCTCGACGAATGGCACCGGCTCTGTGCCGTCAATTTGACCGGCGTGTTTCTCGGCACCAAGCACGCGCTGCCGGCACTGCGCGAGCGGGCGCGGCAGAGCGCCCATGGCAGCGCCATCGTCAATCTGGCTTCGGTCGCGGGGCTTGTCGGTTCGCAAAACGACCCGCTCTATTCGATGACCAAGGGCGGGGTGACATTGTTCACCAAATCCGCGGCGCTCGAATTCGCCCGCAAGGGGTACCGTATCCGCGTGAACTCGATCCATCCCGGCTTGATCGAGACCGATATGGGCCAGCAGACCTTTGTTGCCCGGGCGCGCAATGTTGGCACCAACGACATCGAGGCCGCACGCCAAGTGGCGCTTGAGCGCCACCCGATCGGACGCATCGGTCAGCCGGAAGACATCGCCAGGGGCATCGTCTTTCTTGCCTCTGATGATGCGGCGTTCATGACCGGCGCCGGATTGGTCATCGACGGCGGATCAACGGCGCAATAAACCCGGCACCGGCTCAGCGTGTGTCCGCGACCGCAACACCCAGAATGCGGCCGTCATCGCTTTGGACGAGGACGGCGAGCCGGTCGGCATGCCAGCCGACCGGTGCTTGGATCGCACCGCCGTTGCGGTCGAAGCGGCCGATCTCGGAAATCCCGCGCACGACATCGACATGCGTCAGGGTGCGGCCCTCATTCTCTCCGCCTCGGACGGCATCGACACGCCGCCGGTCAAAGCCGACCAATACGATCGAACCACCGGCCCCACTCGCGACCGATCCGATCATGACCCGCACCTGCCCGTGATCAAACGACAACGTCACCGGGACTGGCGCGGACGAGCGGCCCGCGGCGCCAATCGCCTGCTCTACCGCGCTCTGATCGGAGCCGACCGCCTGCCACTGGCCATCGATGACGATTTGCGGCGTGTAGACCATATCAGTGCGGAGAAGCTGGGCGTAACGCCGCTGACGCGCGGTGGCCGCAGCACTCGAAAACGGGTCCTTCCAACCGAGCCGGTCCCAGTAATCGACATGAAAAGAGAGCGCCAGCACCTCGGGCCGGCTCGCCAACTCCGCGAGGAATGCATCCGCCGGCGGACAGGACGAGCATCCTTCCGAGGTAAAAAGTTCGACCACAACCGGCCGCTCAGCCGCCCCGATCGATCGACTAGCGGCCAGGAGCAGGGCGGCGGCGAGCAAGGCTGCGGCTTTCATCATGCGCATCAACATAGCGCATCGTCGCAGCGCCCGGGTTCAATTGCGCGTGAGCGGCGCTGGCATCGGTACACCTTGAGCAAGAGCTCGCCGCTTGGCCTCAACCGGCGGCGATGGGTTCCAGGGGGGCGGCTTCGGCGTGAACTTCATGCGCCTTGACAGAAAGGCTCGGGCACATCTGCAATAACAGCGCCACGAGCCCGGTCCAACCCGTCTGGTGCGGCGCGCCGAGCCCTTTGCCGGTGTCGCCGTCAAAGTACTCGTAAAACAACAGATGGTCGCGAAACTCGCGATCGTTCTGTTCGATCTCCGAATCCCCAAGGTAAACCCGCTGGCCGGCAGCATCAGGCAAAAACAATCGGCACAGCCGCCCCGCCAATTCGGCCGCCACTTCGCCCAGATGCAAGAGATTGCCGGAACCCATCGGGCATTCGACCCGAAAATCATCGCCGTAATAGCTGTGAAAACGCTGTAGCAATTCAATCAACAGGTAGTTCACCTGAAACCAGATCGGGCCGCGCCAGTTCGAGTTGCCGCCGAATATGGCGGATCTGGCTTCCCCGGCGACATAATTAACACTAATCCGATTGCCGGCATGCTCGAAGACATAGGGGTTGTGCTGGTGGAATTTGGACAGCGAACGCACCCCGTAATCCGATAGAAACTCAGTCTCGTCCAGCGTGCGGGACAGCAGCCGTTTCATGCGATGGCCGCGCAGCAACGACAATAGATGCTTGTCGCCGGCGCTCGCATCGTGCCAGCGCGAGACCAACCGCGCCAGTTGCGGGCGATGCTCCAGAAACCACAAGGTGCGCGCCCTGAACGCAGGCAATCGAGCGAGCACCGACGCGTCGAGCACCTCGACCGCAAACAGCGGAATGAGCCCGACCATCGAGCGCAGGCGCAACGGTATCCGCTCGCCATCGGGCAAATGCAGAACGTCGTAATAGAACTCGTCGGCCTCGTCCCACAAACCGATCCCGTCGCCGCCGATATTGGTCATCGCTTCGGCGATATAGAGAAAATGTTCGAAAAACTTGGAGGCGATATCCTCGTACACATGATCTTCGAGCGCCAGTTCAAGAGCGATCCGCATCAGGTTCAGCGTGTACATCGCCATCCAGGCGGTGCCGTCCGATTGGTTGATCGTGCCGCCGGTCGGCAGCGGCGCGCTGCGGTCGAAAATCCCGATATTGTCGAGACCGAGAAACCCACCCTGGAAAATGTTGCGCCCCTCGACATCCTTGCGATTGACCCACCAGGTGAAGTTCAGCATCAGCCGGTGGAACACGCGTTCGAGGAAAGCACGATCGGCGCGGCCGCCATTATGCTCGCGGTCGATTTCATAAACCCGCCAGGCCGCCCAGGCATGCACCGGCGGATTGACGTCGCCGAATGCCCATTCATAGGCCGGGAATTGTCCATTCGGATGCATGTACCAGTCGCGGGTCAACAGCACCAGTTGCCGCTTGGCATATTGCGGATCGACCCCGGCCAGGACCACAGCATGGAAAGCGAGGTCCCATGCCGCATACCAAGGATATTCCCACTTGTCCGGCATCGAGATGATGTCGGCGTTGTTGAGATGACGCCAATCGGCGTTACGGCCATGCTTGCGCTGCGCGGGCGGCGGCGGCTGAGCCGGGTCGCCATCGAGCCATTCCGGGATGTCAAAATAATAGAATTGCTTTGTCCACAGCATGCCGGCGATTGCCTGGCGGTGAACGAGGCGCATTTCGGGGTCGTTGAGGCCGCGTTGCAGAACCGCGTAAAATTCGTCGGCTTCGGCGCGGCGCCGATCGAGAATCGCATCAAAATCGACAAAGCCGTCATCCATCGCACCGCTGCTCAACCGCAAGCGAACGCGGGCGCTGCCGCCGGCTGGCAAGTTCAACTGATAATGAGCGGCGGCCTTGGTGCCGAGCTGCGCCGGATTGACGGCGTGCCGGTCGCCATTGACGATGTAGTCGTTGATCCCGTCTTTGAAGTATTCGCCGGTTGCTGGACTCCCCCATAGCCGCCGATTGTTGGTTTCGTTTTCGCAGAACAGAAATTCGGGTGCGCCGTCACAGACGAGCCGCATCGGCGACATCAACGGATGATCGATCGAGATGCCCTCGCCGCGCGCCACAAGCCGCGGCCGCATCGAATCCTCCTTCCACGACCAGGTGTTTCGCACCCAAAGCTGTGGCAGCAGGTGCAGCGGCGCCGCCACATCAGCACGGTTGTTAACCGTGATCTGCATCAGAATGTCTTCGGGATCGGCCTTGGCGTATTCGATCTCGACATCGAAATAGTGCCGGTCGGCAAAAATCCCGGTGTCGATCAGTTCGAATTCCGGCTGGTCGCGACTGCGGCGCCGGTTTTCCTCGACCAGTAGCGCATAAGGAAAGATGGCATGCGGATATTTATAAAGCATGCGCATGTAAGAATGCGTCGGGGTCCCATCAAGGTAATAATACAGCTCTTTGACGTCTTCGCCGTGGTTGCCTTCGAAATTTGTGAGCCCGAACAGCCGTTCCTTCAGCGTGGGGTCATTGCCGTTCCATAGTGCGAGCGCGAGGCACAGCAGCAGCTGATCGTCGCCAAAACCGGCAATCCCGTCCTCGCCCCAGCGGTAAGCGCGACTGCGCGCATGGTCATACGGCAGGTACCCCCAAGCGTTGCCGTTGGCACTATAATCCTCGCGCACGGTCCCCCATTGGCGCTCGCTCAGATAAGGACCCCAACGCCGCCAATGGACGCCTCTCGCGATTGCCGCGAGCCGCGCCGCCTCTGCCGATACCGATCCGCTGTCTCTTGCCATCGCCCCAACCCCGAAGGACTTATTCGCGCCCGCGTCCTGCGGGCGGCAGAACCTTACCTTCCGGGCGATCCTACACGACCAGATCAGGCCAAGCGTCAAATCGGTCGCGTAACGCCTGGTTGGAGGCGACTTCGACGGTATTTGCGCATCAGGCCAAGGCCGGGGCGGCTTCGGTGACGGCTTCGAGCTGGCCGACCGTCTCCTTGCCGAACAGCACCGGGATAAAGGCGCCGACCGCCACCACGACCAAGATCGTGCCGAAGAAGATTGTCGGCGAGCCGGTATGCGGGGTCATCAGGAACGGCGCCAGGACGCCTGCGAAGATCCGCCCGAACAACTCGCCGAAGATGTGCCCGCGGCCGCGCAACGCCGTCGGGAACTGCTCGGACAGATAGACGCGGGTGGCGCTAAAGGACGACAGCACGGTGAAACCGGTGATCAGCCCACCCGCCATCATCACGATGGTCGCATGGGCCCCGGCACGGTGCGCCATCAGCATCAGGAACAGGCCGGGCAGCGAGCCGGCGAGGGCATAGAAGATCGTCCAGCGCCGTCCGATGATCTCCATCAGGTAGCCGGTGAAGGCCTTGCCCGGGATGCTCGCCGCGTAAATGATCGTGGCAAGCCCGAAGCTCAGCGACACGGCCGCACCCTGATCAACCAGCGCCTTTGGCAGCAGGATATGGATCATGAATACCGGCAATGCCGGCGCACACGCTGCTAAGGATCCCGACCACGGTCCAGCGCAGCTGGCCGCGGGCGAAACAGCGCCCAATAGGGCGGAAGCCGATCGCGGGCGGTCTCGATGCTGGTCCCGAGCGCCTCGACCGACAAATGGCGGCACGCGGCTGCCGGCGCGCGAGATGATCCGATTGACGATGTCGACCGCGGCCTCGGCCCGGCCGCGGCGCAGATGCCAGCGCGGGCTTTCGGGGATCAGGAAATGGATCAAGGCCGGGGCGACGAAAAGCATCAGCCCGCCCGGCAAGGCCATCAGCCGGAACGCGTTCGGATTGCCGGCGAGCAAGAAGCTGACCAACAGCACCGCGGTGAACGAGGCAGCCAGCGACATCTCATAGATCGCGCCGTAGGTGCGCCGGTGCCGCGCCGGCATCAGCTCGGCGGCGATCGGAAATGCCGCCGACACCGCGAACCCGCCGCCCAGTCCGGTCAACAATCGCACGATGATCAGCTGTTCGGCAGTTTGCACCAGCGGGATCAGCAATGTGAAGAATGTCGTGGCGATCACGCCAATTTGCATGACGAGCTTGCGGCTCCAATGGTCGGACATCGCCGAGGCGGTGAAACCGCCGACGCAGGCCATCAGGGTCCCGAAGCGACGGCGACAAAGCGAATGTCGGCTGGGGTCAGATGGAGCGGATGTTTCGCCAGTACGAGCAGCGAGCCGGTGATCGACAGATCGTAGCCCTCGACAAAACCGATGAACCCCAGGACCGCTATGATCGCGAGGTGGTAGGCGCTGAACGGGATGCTGTCGAGCTTGCGCCCCAGCATAAAGCCGGCGGCGGTCGGCGAACGGCCAAGCGAACGGGTTTCAGGCATCATGACCTCCAAAATCGATCAGATCCGAGGCCGGCGCATGCGGTGGTTTAAACGTGAGGTGGGTGTGCGGGCAGGGGACTTTCCCCTTCCTTGAGCAACACCTCACCCGTTAGGCAACCCGCACGATACGGTCCCGATCTTCACTTGCTGCTGTTCCGATTGCGGGCGGCGATTGTTTTGCTCGCCCTTCCGTCCGTTTCTGGCCTTGCGCTCCCGCTTTAAAGACCAGGAAAGACCCTGGGCCATGCGGCCGACTGTGAGAGCGCTGTGGTAGGATCGCTGTCGGTGTGATCAGCGGACCCGATCGCTAACGCGATCGAGTTGGGTCCGGTATCCTGCCGAACCGGCATAGGAGTGGGCACCAATCCGCTGACCTTGCCCATCGGTCCTGCACGGTCGACTCTCCAGATCACGAGGGGTCGATCGCGCCTTTCCGCCGCGCCGGGTTTCTCGCCCGACGGCTCTATTGTCATCATCGCCTCCCAGACGCGAGGCCAATAGCCGTTTGTCCCGCGTCACAAGCGCCTGTTCGTCACCGCGCCATCCCGCGGATTAACCGTCTTGGCGCACTTTGCAAAATAGCATAGCTGGTATGAGAATAACTAGAGGGAAAATTGGCGTGTTCACGGATGCCGGAGATCGGATGAGCAGCCCGCCTTTCGCCTCGCCGATAGCCGGCTTATTCTGGCGCCCCAGTACTCGATATGCGGGAGGACCGAGAGGATGGAAGCCGCTGCCGCCGTGTTTCGCAAGGTACAGACCCCGTTGACGATCGAGCCGGTCGAAATCGACAGGCCGTGGCCGCGCGAGGTCTTGGTTCGTACGGTGGCGACCGGGGTGTGCCACAGCGATCTGCATGTTGTCGACGGGCTTGGACGGTTCCCACTCGATCGGCCGATTGTCCTCGGCCATGAAGGGCGCCGGGGTCGTCGAGGCAGTCGGCGCCGAGGTGACCACGGTCAAGCCCGGCGATCATGTTGTCGCTTGCCTCTCCGGATTTTGCGGCAGCTGTCCGCAATGTCTGTCGGGCCATCCCAATCTGTGCACCGGCGGCATCGTCACCCGACCCGATGCTGCCGCGCCGCGCCTGTCGCAGAACGGACAGCCATTGCGTCAGTTCATCGGCATTTCGAGCTATGCCGAAAAGATGCTGCTGCACGAAAACTCGATTGTGCGGATCGACCCGGACTTGCCGCTCGACAAGGCGGCCCTCGTCGGCTGTGGGGTATTGACCGGAGTCGGTGCGGCGCTGCGCAGCTCGGGGCTCGAAGCCGGGCAGACCGTCGCGGTATTCGGCTGCGGCGGCGTCGGCCTGTCGATCATCCAGGGCGCGCGCATCGGCGGCGCCCGCCAGATCATCGCAATCGACCAGTTCGAAGTCGAAGCGTGAGATGGCGAGCCGCGCCGGTGCAACGCACTTTGTCAACAGCGCCGAGGATGATCCGGTCAAGGCGGTGCGAGCACTGACCGGCGGCGCCGGGGTCGATCACGCGTTCGAGGCGGTCGGGCTGGCGAAGCTGGTGCGCCAGGCGATCGAGAGCCTCGCGATCCGCGGCACCGCGACGATCGTCGGCGTGCTACCACCCGATGCGATGATCGAGTTTCCGTGGATGGCGATCCGCCCCGAATGCAAGGTGCAGACCTCGCGCATGGGCTCGAACCGGTTTCGCTACGACATCCCGCTCTATCTCGACTTCTACCGCCAAGGGCGGCTCGATCTCGACGGCATGGTCACCAAGCGCGGCCGGCTCGACGACATCAACGAAGCCTTCCGCGCGATGAAAGCCGGCGAAGTCGCAAGAACTGTGCTCACCTTCGATTGACGCGGCCACCGCAAATCCACCGGGCGCCGTTGCCGGGGAGAGACCCGGGACCAAAATGCATCGGCGCGCCGCTAATGCAACCGCGAGCTTGGAAGGTTTCCCCTGCAAGGGATATCCCGGTTTGCCGAGCGAAGAGCGGACGCGTCATGCCTCCCAATCCTCTAGACGCAAGCCAGGCACACGCCCGAATTCCTGGATGTTATGGGTGACGAGAATAGTGTCGCGTGCGAGGGCTTGGCCGGCGATCAGCACATCGTAGGGGCCGATCGCTGTCCCTCTCGCCGACAGAAATGCCCTGATTTCCCCGGCTTGCCGGGCGTCCTCCTTGTCGAATTCAACAACCGGGAACTGCAGCGCATCGACTAGAGCGACGTTCCCGACCATGCGCCGGCTCTTGAACGCTCCGTAGAACAGCTCGTGCGCCACGATCGCCGAGATCGCAACATCGCCAGGCCGTTCCCGGCGCGCCCGGCGGGCAGACCGGGACGCGCTGTCCCGCAGCATGGCGATGACGGCGTTCGCGTCGAGCAGGTAGCGCGTCATCTAAATAATTTGTCGAGCGCGGGACGTTCCTCCGGCTGTGGCTGTTCCTCGACGGCTTGCACGAAATCGTCGTCGAGCTGACCGGCGAGCGCGTCGAGCCAGCTCCAATCATCGCCGATTGGTTCGAGGATCACCGCATTGCCATGACGTCGAATCAGCACTTCCTCGCCGCGAAAGCGAAACTCCTTCGGAAGCCGTACCGCCTGCGACCGCCCGGACCAGAAAAGCTTTGCCGTCGTCATTGCGTCTCCTTCTGATACAGCCACGCTATATAGCAAAAATATATTCCATCTCGGTACGGCTCCAAGGCGGCAGAAGACGTTGCCTTGGCTGCCGAGGGCCTTGGCTGCCGAGGCCTGCATTGCGACGGCGATCAGCGAAGCCTTCCGTGCAGTGAAGGCCGGCGAAGTCGCGAGGACTGTACTCACTTTGATTGATGTTGTAGGGCGGATTTTAATCCGCCTATGGCTAATGCTGAGCGCCAACTATTGGGCGTGCGGCTCAAAAATACCCAAGACGGTGACGTTCGAGGATTTTCCAGTCTACGAAATTTCTATGGTGTGAACTGGGTCACGCGGCGCGGTTGTTGTGGCGCCCATATCCCACCGATCAGGTCTGCGGCTGTTCCGCTGATCTGATTTTGGGAGATGTGTAATGTCGCAAGGCATTCGTGTGTTTTGGCCGCCGAGAAACGGGACGGCTTCGATGAACTTCAACTGGCCGCCAATCAACGCCAACTCTGTCGTACTCGTAACGGCGAGTGAATACGATCCCGCTGCTGCACCCGACACTGACGGGTCTGCCAGACGCTTTGTTGGAGCTGCCAACATTCGCGTCAACAACATCGCGCCGCACGGGCCACCGTCGGACCCTAACCACGGCGTTACCTTTACGCTCGAGGTGGACTGGGGTAGCCCGTTGAACGTCTGCACCGACATAGAGGTGTTAGACGACGCCCCGCAGGTGTTTTACGTGGAGGGAGCGAACTCGCCCGCTCACTGAGGGCCTGATCCGAGCTGAAATCTTACGCTTAAGGGGGCGGTTCGATGACGCGCGCCGCTTCCCAAGCAGCATCTCGGAAAACTGCCTGGGCCGGATGGCGGGCCGAGATCCCGGGGCGTGCTATCTCCCGCTATAGCCTTGCGGCGCTCGCCACCACCTCGCCCCCTGTTCTGAGACCAGTAATCATTCGCTCTGCTGATCGGCGCGCCAAACCGCCACCTGCTTTCCTGGACTTCACCTCGCGCTCGTTACCTGGGAGCTCGGCATGGCCGGTGCTCGCTCACAGCTGCTCGAGCGTCAACGGATCGTCGCCCTCGGTGAAGTATTTCGCGATTGCTTCCGTAAAAATCTTGTTATCGGGCGGTCGCATGGGCGAACAGGGTCATCGACGAGCGGAATTTGAGATCGTCGGGATAACCAAAGATTTCCGCGATCGTGCGGCCCTCGATCTCGGTCACGAGGCGAGTGCATTCGCGCAGCCGCGGCCCAAGGATCGGATGACCGAGATAAGCCCGCGCTTCTGCGATTGAAGAAATCGCATATCGATTGGCCATCGGGCTCGCGCCGAGCCCCCTGATCTGCGGAAAGATAAACCACATCCAATGGCTGCGTTTGTGGCCTGCCTGCAGTTCGGACAGAACCTGATCAAAGACGGGGTTTTGCGCGTCGACGAAACGCTGCAGATCATGAGGATCCGACATCTGCTCTCTCCCGGCCATCGCGGATGGCGTGCTCAGATAGGGGTGGCGGCCTATTTTTGATAGCAAACGGCTTGGGCGGCCGGGAAAACAGGCCGGTTGACCAGCTTCGCCGCTTTCCGGCACCCGGGTCTTGTCTCCTCGCCGACCGCATCGTAACACTCGCGCCCCCAGCGGTTATGCAAGCTGAAAGAGGGAACCAGCGCCTTGCAGGATACATCTGTTGGTGCCGCCACGTCGCTGCGGCCATTGGATAGCCGATAGCCGAGATGGCGAGCGCAACGCTATCTGGCCGCCCGGCAGGGTCGGCGGTGACGATTGAGACGCGGCGCTCGTGGCTCGTCGCGGGCAGCGCACTCGGGGTGCTGTCGGTGTCGTTTGGCGCCCCGATGATCACGATCGTGGCGCTGAAGCCGATCGCCGCCGTCTTTGGCGACGCGCGCACCGTGCCGGCGCTGTGCTCGGCGCTTGCCTGGCTCGGTTCGGCGGTTGGCGGGATTGCGATGGGACAGATCGCCGAGCGGGTTGGCGTGCGCTGGACTGCGAGTTTCGGAGCGCTGATGATCGCGACCGGCCTCGTGCTGTCGAGCCTCGGAAACCGTGTCGATCTCTATCTCGGCCACGGCCTGTTTATGGGTCTGCTCGGCAATGCCGGGCTTAACGCGCCACTCTATGTCTATATTGCGCGCTGGTTCGACCGCCGCCGCGGCACCGCATTGGCGCTGATCGCCAGCGGCCAAGCGGTCGCCGGCACGATCTGGGCACCGCTGTTCGGCCAAGCGCTTGGCTGGATCGGCTGGCAGCTGACCATGCGGGTTTATGCGCTGCTTACCATTGCCATGATCCTGCCGGTCGCCTTGCTGGTCTTCGAAGCTCCACCGCAAGCGGCGGCCGGAAGCGGCTCCGGGGCGCCGGAGCCAGCGGTCGGTGCGCCGGTGCTCGGGCTCAAACCGCGCACCGCGCTCGCCCTCTTGAGCCTGGCAAGCTTTTTGTGCTGCGTGCCGATGGCGATGCCGCAGGGTCATTTGGTGGCGTTTTGCAGCGATGTCGGGATCCCACTGACCCAGGGCAGCGCGATGCTATCGGTGCTGCTGGCCTGTGCCTTTATCGGCCGCCAATTCTGGGGTTTTGTCGCCGACCGATATGGCGGCTTGCGCGCCATATTGGCGGGCTCCGCCTGTCAGGCGGCAGCGATGATCGGGTTTCTGTTGACCCAGAACGAGGCCGGGCTGTTCGTCGTGTCGGCCGCTTTTGGATTGGGCTTTAGCGGCATCATCCCGGCCTATGTTCTGGCGATCCGCGAATTGTTCCCGGCCAGCGAGGCTTCATGGCGCGTGCCGACATTGCTGTTGTGCAGCGGCTCGGGAATGGCCGCGGGGGGTTGGATGGCGGGTGCCATCTATGATTATGTCGGTTTCTACGCCGCGGCATTTGCCGCCGGCATTCTGTTCAATCTTGCCAATCTCGTGGTCATTGGCGCGCTGGTGCTGCGCCAAAGCCGCTACCCTGTCCCGGTGCTGGCGCGCGCATAGAACGGCCCATTCAGGTCCAGCCGCTCTGATCAGAGCGGCTGATTGCCTTTATTAGCCGCGACCCGACTTGCCCGATGAGCGTGCCGGCCGTGCGGGGCGGCTATTCAGCGGCGATCGTCGCCGGCTGGAACCGCGACAGCGGCGCTCGCGCGGCGCTTGTCATCGGCTGCGGCCACCACCGGTCTTCCCACTCGGCGAAGACATCGCCCAGCTGCGGCATCACCTGTTCGGCAAACAGCTTGGTGTTGTACTTTGCCAGATCCTTGCCCATGTTGCCGAACTGCAACAACAACATTAGGTGCCCGACGTTCAGCTTAGTCGCCACCTCTTTAAGCTGGGCGGCAACTTCGTCTGGCGAGCCGATGATGACATACCCGCGCTCGACGATTGCATCCATCTCGCGCGCCAGCAGCTGAAATTTCAACTCATAGCGCGAGAGTTGGGCAGCCTGCGCCACTTGGCTCTGGGCGCCCCGGCGTTGCGTCGCCTCGGTGGTATAGCCGGGGGGACCGGCAAAGCGCGGATCGATGTGCAGACAGCGGCCATAAAAATATTCCGCCGGCTCGCGATAAAGCCGATAGGCCTCCTCGCGGGTTTCGGCCACGCCGACAAATTGCAGGAAGCCCGCCTGGTACGGATTTCGGTTCTTGCCGAGCCGCGCCATCTCCTCCCAAAAGCCGTCCATCGTTGATTGGCCGGCCTTGTAGCCGTAATACGACAGATAGCAATAGACGTAGTCCATCTGGGCGCACCACTGCCAGGTCTCGACCGAGCCGCCGCCGGGGATCCAGATCGGCGGACGCGGCTTTTGCACCGGGCGCGGCCAGATATTCACGTAACGCTGCTGGTTAAAGCGGCCGTTGAATGCAAAGGTGTCCTGCTCGGTCCAGGCGCGCACGACCAGGTCATGGGCTTCGTAATAGCGCTCGCGCAGCATGCTCGGGTTCTGGCCGTAGGCAAAGCAGGTATCCATCGGCGAGCCGACCGGGAAACCGGCAATCAGCCGGCCGCCCGAGATCACGTCGATCATCGCAAACTCTTCGGCTACCCGCGTCGGCGGGTTGTAGAGCGCCAACGAGTTGCCGAGAACACAGAGTGCCGCATCCGAGGTGCGCCGCGCCAGCGAGGAGGCGATCAGATTGGGCGAGGGCATCAATCCATACCCGTTCGAATGGTGCTCGTTGACGCAGACCGCATCAAAGCCGCATTCGGCGGCGAATTCGAGCTCGTCCATGAAATCGTTGTACATGTGATGCGCACGCCGCGGGTCGAACAGCGAAGAATGGATGTCAACCCATACCGACGGGTTCTTCTCGCGGAAATCGTCCGGCAACTCGGTGTAGGGCATCAGGTGAAACCACAACAACTTCATGATGCTTTCTCCGCGCGTCTGTCTTGCCATCAGCCTGGCTCCGGCACCGCGATTCGTCAAGCCGAACCCACGATCGACAACCGGCGGCTGATCTTTGGCTTGCTGATCTCGTCTCGGGCGCTTGACCTGTCGTGCGATCCCGATGTTCGGGATAAGCTGACGCATCCAGCCCTTAGAGAGGCAAGAGTGTCCCGCAACCGAGAGCGACAGTTTTGGCCGTGTGCTGCCGTCCCGGTAATAATCGTGTTTATCGCCGAGGCGCTATTCGCATGCGCCGCGCCGCCGCCACCAGGGGCGGCCGCGCCGCAGAACCCGTTCGTCGGGACCTGGGCGACGGCCGAGAACGACAGGATCGTGATCCGCCCGGATACAGTCGTTCAGCATCAGGCGAGCGGGCAGGACACGGCGCTCGACAGCCAGACCTGCAACGGCAATTTCAGCTTCAGTTATGCTGTGCGGAACCGGGAAGCCCTGACTGGGCTGCTGCCGCGGCAACCCAACCTCGACAAGAATTTGTCCACAGTGCTGGTGGCGCCGACCTATCCTGTGGCATTGCTACGCTGCGGCCAAGGCGACCACACCTATGTCTTGCTTAACGATCACGAACTGGTCGCAATTTATCGTGACGGCGACATTGGGGTCGTCGAGCGCCTGGCCCGCCGTTAAATTGGGTTATGTTTGCGGTTGATGAATGACGGAAAGAGGGTCGGTCCGGTTCTGGGAGGGAGGCTAACGCGGGTCGGTCGGGGGCGTTCGGTTGTCATCCGCGCTCTGGTCAGTCTTACTTTGAGCATGCTTGTCTCGTGTGTTGAAAACCCGCCGCAACCGCCGTCGTCCATGACGGCGATCAAACCGCCCGTATCCTTGCTCCCCTCGCCGCCGCGGCGACGGGTTTTTCCGGTTCCAGAGCATAAGCCGACACCACCATCTGAAAACGTGGCGAGTGCACCGGCAACCACTCCGCAAACGGCAGCGCTGGCGCCTCCTCAACCTATAGCTCCGGCGCCCAATCCAAAACAGCTGATCGGGCTCGATCAGGCTGCAACGGTGCGACTGCTCGGGGTGGCAAGCGAGAAACTGGACGCAGCACCGGCGATGATCTGGCGCTACAGCAACGCTACCTGCGAACTCGATTTGTACTTTTATCTCAATCTGCGCAGCGGCAAAATGCGAACGCTGCATTACGTCTTTAAACGGGACCATAGCGGCAAGGAGGATTGCCTGCGCTCCCTTGTTGTCGCTCGGGGCTGAGGCCTAAAACCCATGCCGCACCTGCTTCTTGTCGATGACGACGATCTGTTTCGCGAGTCGCTCGGCCTCAACCTGATCGACGAAGGTTATCAGGTCACAAGCTTCGATAACGGCAGCGACGCGCTGGCCTATCTGCAAGGCGGCGGCGGTGCCGACATTATGCTGCTCGATTGGCGGATGCCGCAATTGACCGGCATCGAGGTGCTGCGGCGGATGCGTGGGGTTGGGATCGCTATTCCGGTCATCTTCTTGACCGCTCTTTCCGACGACATCTACGAGGAGGCAGCCCTTGCCGGCGGTGCGGTCGATTTTATCGACAAATCGCGCCGGCTGCCGATCCTGGTCCGGCGTTTGCAGTTGATTACCGACGGCGCGCGACCTGCGGTCGATCCCGAGCCCGTGCGGGCGGACCGGATAAGGCTCGGTTCATTGGAATTGCGTTTTGACATTAGCCGGGCGATTTGGGCTGGGCAAACGATCGATCTGACGTTGACCGAATTCAAGATCCTTGTGCTCCTCGTGGAACAAGCCGGGCAAGACGTGGGCTACCGCGACATTTATGATCTCGTTCATGGCAAGGATTTTGTCGCCGGGCACGGAGCAGAGGGGTACCGCGCCAATGTCCGCACCTTCATCAAGCGTATCCGAAAGAAGTTCCGCGACATCGATCCCGATTTCGACCATATCGAAAACTACGCCGGTTTTGGATACCGCTGGACATCGCGGCCGTGAACGGCGGGGAGTGCTGCGCTGGGCGTGGTCGCTGACCGGCAAGACGGTGTTGCTCGCGGTCATTTTTATGCTCGTTCCCGCGTTTCTCTATATCGAGTTTCGCAATGCCTACGAAGAGGGACAGGAATTGCTGCTGCGCAGCGTGCGGGACGAAGGACGGGTGATCACCCAATCGCTGCTGCCAATGCTGCAGAGCGCGCAGATCGACAGCCTGCCGGAGATCGGCGCGAGCCTGTCCCGCCTCGACGGCGAGGTCACGACGATCAAACTGTTGCTGGCTCCGGCTGGTGCCGGCGGCGACGGTTTTTACTATGTCGCTTCGTGGCCGATGGTGGCGTCGGCCAACCTCCAGGTCGAGCGAAATACCCTAGCCCAGCAGGGAGTCCTCGACCGGCTCGCTCAGAATTGCCACGGTGAGATGCCGTTTACGTTGATCTATCACCGCCCGACGGGCGGCGCCGAGATCGTGACCGCGGTGACCCCGCTCGCCACAGCGGTAGGCTGCTGGGCGGTGGTGGCTTCGTTTTCGCAGGATGCTTTCCCGTCTGCCCATCTCGGTCAGCCCTACTGGGCGACGCCGGCAATGCGGGTCGCGACCGTCATTTATCTCGTCATGGCGGCAATCACCTTTTCCACTTTGCTGAGCCTGCGTCGCGGGCTGCGTCGCTTTGCCTTGCGGGCGCGGCGAATTCGTGAGCAGGGTCCGGATGCGGGGTCGTTCGGCGCGCGCGCGGACCTGCCCGAACTCGGCGAGGTCGCCGCCGAGTTCGATCATATGGTCGAGGCCCTGCATCGTTCCGCCGCCGAAATTCGGCAAGCCGCCGAAGACAACGCCCACGCCTTCAAGACGCCGATCGCGGTCATTCGCCAGTCGGTTGAACCATTGCGCCGCGGCCTGCCCGAGGACAATCGGCGAGCGCAGCGCGCGCTCGGTGTTGTCGAACAAGCGCTCGACCGCCTTGACGGGCTCGTCGCGTCGGCGCGCGAACTCGATGAATCGACGGCGGATCTGATCGACGAGCCGATGATCCCCGTCGATCTCGGGCGCGTCATCAACCGGCTGGTCCAGACGCGCACTGCGATCCCAAATGATCGCGGCGTGGCGATCCTGTTGGCAAGCCGGGACCTGACGATCACGACCGATCTTCTCCCTGGCCTGCAGGTTCTTGGCAGCGAGGTGATGATCGAGACCGTCTTCGACAATCTGATCGACAACGCGGTATCGTTCTCGCCACCCGGCAGCGAGGTCGTGGTCCATCTAACGCATGACGGCCGTTTTGCCGAACTCAGCGTCTCCGACCGCGGGCCTGGGGTTCCCGAAGACCAGCTGGAGAGGATCTTCGACCGTTATTATTCCGAGCGTCGCGGCGATGCCGGGGCGGAAGCAACAGGCAGCTATTTTGGCATCGGGTTGTGGATTGCACGGCGCAATGTCGAAGCGATGAGCGGCACGATCTTCGCCGAGAACCGATTTCCGCATGGGCTGCAAGTTCATGTTCGCCTGCCGCTGGCGCCGCCCGGCCGCGGGTGATGCCACCGTGCGACACCGCGAGCCGAGGCTGATGGAAGCACGGCTCAAGACCGGGCTGTGGGTCAAGGCCTTGATCCGGCGTTGCGATCTCGCGACAGTCGCGGTTGCGGTCGTGGCGCGCGGTGACTCTGATTCCGGCGCCGTTCTGCTCAAGCTCAACGCCCGCGACGAAGGCTGCTCGGTATTGACGCAAGCGCGCGATCCAAACGGCGAGCTGATCTGGATGCGCGCCACTGGTCCCACAGCGGTCGCCGAGACCGATGCCGACTCTTATATCGCCCGGCAGCGGCGGCGCGATCCCGATTTGTGGGTCATCGAGATCGAGACCGGTTCGCCGGACGCCGTTCTCGACGGGCGCATCGTTTAACCGATTTCGAGCCGAGATCGGAGGCCAAGCATGTTCCGGATTGTCGTTGCGATCACGACTGAGGTGCGCCTGGTGCCACAGCAGGCTTATCCGCCGCGATCTGCAGCCGGGCTTGCCGCTACTTGCGGGTGCAACCGAAAGCGCCAAAAGCGATGCGTCCGAAACGACTGAACCGGTTACCCCGCCTGCGGTTTGCCTGCGCCGTTCCTGCAGCAGAAATAGCCGGGCACGAGACAGCGCGCACGGCAGTAAGGCTTTACGTCATTGGAACTCATGCTGGCCGGTGTCTTGCTCGCACATGCCGCGCCCTGCTTCGCGGTCGCCAATCCCGCCCCCGCCGATGCGGACGAGGCCATCGCCCAGAGCCTCGCCGAAATGGTTCGTGATGCCCGAACCGTGATCTCGAACAACGAGGATTTGATCAACAACCCTGCGATCGGTGACAAGCACCTGACCGGCAAGAAAGTGGTGGACGATGCGATCGCGCTCTATCGCAAAAATACCGGTGTCGATCCCCAGTCGATCGATCCCAATTCGCGCCAAGGCCGCCTGTTACACGCGATGATGCATGCAATCGAACAGGTCATGGATGACAACCAAGAGACCATCAACGAGAAGGGCACCGGCTTTAAAGGCTTTATTCCGGCGGTTTTCGGGCGTCTGGTCAGCGAAGCTTTTAACAGCTTGGCCGAAAACGAAGCAGTCATGAAAATCACCGCCCCACCCGATCTCGTCCGCAACATCAAGGCGCGGCCCGACGCCTGGGAGGCAGAGGTGATAAAAAGCAAACTGCTGAGCCCGGACTGGCCAAAGGGTCAGCCCTTCTCTGCCGTCGTCTCGATCAATGGCCGCCCCGCCTATCGCTTTGCGGTTCCCGAGTACTACAAGCAATCCTGTCTTGCCTGTCACGGAACACCAAAAGGTGAGCTCGACATTACCGGATACCCCAAGGAAGGGCGAAAGGTGGGGGATCTCGGCGGGGTCATCAGCATCACGCTGCTGCGCTAGTCCGACGATGGCGAGCCTCGGATAATGGCCCAGCTATCGATACGCACCCGACTGATCTTGTTATCGGGGGCGCTTTTATTGTTCTTGCTGGCCAGCAATTCCTACCTCAATCACGAGCTTGCCGACAATGCGGCGGGCATGGTCAGGGCCGCTAATCGTCTCGATGTCATCGAAGAAGCCAACGATGCCCAAATTGCTTTCGGCGAGATGCGTTATTGGCTGACCGATCTCGCGGTCAGCATGCTGGCTTTGTCGGAGCACAACGCTGCAGTCGCCCGCCAGCAAATGGAAAGTCATCTCGATGCGCTGGCGCAGCAACGTCCGCGAGCCGTCGCGCAAGTCCGCGCTGAACTCGGCCAATATGAAGGACTCGCTCGCAAGGCGGTTGACGAATACACCAACGACCGCCGGGTCATCGGCAATTCGCTGCTGGCGCAGGCAAGCCTGCACAGCGTGGCCGCCGACCAGTTGTTGGCCGATATTGTCGCCCAGCTGACGCAGGAAGCCTTTGCGGCGCGCGAGCAGGCGATGCGTGAGGCGAGAGCGGCGGCCCGCATCTCGCGCATCGTGCTCGGCGCGGCGATCCTCGTTGGCGCATTCCTGACCTTGCTGGTGTTGCGTTCAATCGCTGTGCCGCTGCGGCAGTTGGTGGTGGCGATGGATGGGCTCAATGCGGGCGATCTCGCAGTTGCGATCCCGCGCGGCGGGCCTGATGAAATCGGTGCAATGGCGCGCACACTTGCTGCTTTCCGCGATACGCTCGAGGAGTTGCGCCGCACCTTGGCAGAGTTCGAGGCGCTACGGGCGGTCGGCCGCGCCGTCGGTTCCACGCTTGATCTGCAAGCGGTCCTAGAACTCGTGGTCGCCCGCGCCGTCGAATTCTCCAGGGCTGCTGCGGGCGGCATTTATGAGTACGACGAGGCCTTACAGGAATTTCACTTTCGCATGAGCCACGGCGCCGGGCCCGAGCTTGCCGAGCGGCTCAGAGCGCGGCCGCTCCGCTTTGGCGAAGGTGCGGTCGGCCGTGCCGCGATCAGCACCACACCGATGCAGATCCCGGATCTGCGGGAGCACGGTAACATCGGCGTTTCAGAGCTTGTGGAAGAGCTCGACCGTCTCGGCTACCGCTCGCTGCTCGCGGCTCCTTTGTTGCACGAACAAGCCATTCTCGGCGGGCTGATTGTGTTCCGCCGTGAGGCCGGCAATTTTTCGGTGGAAACCGTCGGACTGGTCGAAGCATTCGCGGTCCAGTCCGCCCTCGCGGTCCGCAACGCCAAACTCTTCGAGGCACAGCGCCGGCGCGAAGCCGATCTGCGAGCCGCCCATGACCAGCTCAAGGCGGCGCAAGCGAGCTTGATTCAAGCGGAAAAGATGGCCTCCCTCGGTCAGCTGACCGCGGGTATTGCTCACGAGATCAAAAACCCGCTCAATTTCGTCAACAACTTTGCCGAATTGTCGCGCGAGCTGCTTGACGAGCTGAAAGAGACGCTCGCCCCGCTGGGGTATGGCAGCGCGGAGCCAAACGAGGAGCTGAACGAGGTGATGACAACTTTAGACGCGAACCTCGCCAAAATCCTCGAACACGGCCGCCGCGCCGACGGCATCGTCACCAGCATGCTGCTGCATTCGCGCGGCGGCAGCGGTGATCGCCGCAACAGCAATCTCAATCTGCTGATCGATGAGGCCTTGAACCTCGCTTTCCATGGCGCCCGCGCGCAGGATCAGGGCTTCAATGTCGCCTTGGAGCGCGATTTCGACCTCGATCTCGAGCCGATCGAGATTGTTCCGCAGGATATCACGCGGGTTTTTTTGAACCTCTTTGGCAACGCTTTTTACGCCGTCAGCAAGCGCCGCCGCGAGGGTGGCGAGGGCGGATATGCTCCGGTCGTCAAGGTGATCACACGCGGCCGCGGGAACGAGGTCGAGATCCGGGTCCGCGACAACGGCATCGGCATGCCGCCGGAGGTGCGGGACCGGGCATTCACCCCATTCTTTACGACCAAGCCGACTGGCGAGGGCACCGGTCTCGGGCTGTCGATCAGCTATGACATCGTCGTCCAGCAGCATGGCGGGACGATCGCCGTCGATAGCCGCGAGGGCGAATTCACCGAATTTACGATCCGGCTGCCGCGCCACCCACGCGCCCTCGCCTCGGCACCCGCCGAGACCCACCGGAGCCGCCGCATGACCGACCCCACCGCCGCCAACGGCCGCGTCTACGGCGACGTCGAGATCATCGAGGCCACGACCCCGTTCGAACGCTTTTTGCGCATCGACACGATCCGGTTCCGCCACCGCCTGTTTTCCGGCGAGTGGGGCGCCAGCCATACTTATGACGTGTTGCGGCGCGGTGCTGCGGTGGCTCTCGTGCTGTACGATCCCGATCGCGACTCTGTCGTGTTGATCGAGCAGTTCCGGCTTCCGGCGTTGCTGGCGGGCAGCTCGCCATGGCAGATCGAGGTTGTGGCGGGTCTGGTCGATGGCGATGAAACGCTCGAAAACGTCGCGTTGCGCGAAACCCGCGAGGAGACCGGCCTGACGCTGACCGGCGAGCTGGTCCCAATCCAGCGTTATCTGCCGTCCTGCGGCGCCTCGGATGAAAGCGTGCATCTGCTGTGCGCCCATATCGATGCGAGTGCCGCGGGCGGCGTGCATGGCGCCCCCGAGGAGGGCGAAGACATCCGCACGGTCGTCAAAACCGTCGCCGAAATCGAAGCCATGCTCGATGCCGGCGCGATCGAGAATGGGCACTCGCTGATCGCGCTCTATTGGTTGCTGCGCCACCGCGACGAACTTCGACGCCAGTGGTGCCAAGCCTGATCTGTCATTCACGACCGGCCATTTCAGCGAGGAGCAGCATGCGGTTCGGCATCGGACAACCCGTTACCCGTAAGGAAGATGTCCGGTTCCTGACCGGGCGGGCGCGCTATGTCGCGGATCTCGATCTGGCTCGCCAGACCTATGCGGTCTTTGTCTTCTCGCCGCATGCTCACGCGCGGATTCGAAATGTCGACAAATCAGCGGCCGAGCAGGTGTCCGGGGTGTTCGCCGTGCTGACCGGTGCGGATTGGGCCGCCGACGGGCTCGGCACGCTCGACCCCGAGGCGATGCCCGAGGACATGGGCGGACCCAAAGGCTTTCGCACCAAGCGTCCGCCATTGGCGCAGGATCGCGTGCGCTATGTCGGCGAGCGGGTCGCCGTCGTGATCGCGGCGAGCGAGGCGCAAGCGCGCGACGCGGCGGAGCTGATCGCGATCAATTACGAGGTGCTGCCCGCGGTGATCAGCGCCGCGGATGCGGTTCGCCCCGGTGCGCCGCCGGTCCACGACGGTGCAGCCGACAACACCTCGTTTACGATGCGCCTCGGCAATGCGGAGGCGGTCGAGGCTGCCTTTGCCCGCGCTGATCACATCACTCGGCTCGCATTGCACAACAACCGGCTGACCGCCGTGACGATGGAGCCGCGCGGCTGCATCGCCGATTACGATCCCGGCACTCGCCGCTACACGCTCTACACCAGCACGCAGAATGTCCACGGCGTGCGCCAGATCTTGGCGCATCAAATTTTGCACGTTCCGGAGAGCCGTATCCGCGTCGTCGCCCGCGATGTCGGCGGCGGCTTTGGCATGAAGAGTAATGTCTATCCGGAAGAGGCGATCCTGGCCTGGGCCGCACGCCGTGTCGGCAGGCCGGTCAAATGGATCCCGTCGCGCTCCGAGGCGTTGCTTGGCGACTATAATGGCCGCGATCAGACCGTGAGTGCCGAGTTGGCGCTCGATAGCGGCGGCCGGTTTCTGGCGTTGCGCTGGACCGGCATGCACAATATCGGCGCCTATATCGAGGGCGCAGGTGTCGTCCCGATCATCTTTTCGTTAAAGCTCGCCTCAACTGTTTACGATATCCCCGCCGTATCGGTGACCAGCCGCCTCGTCTTTACCAATACGGCTCCGACCGTGCCTTATCGCGGCTCCGGCCGGCCCGAAGCGGTGTATCTGATGGAGCGGCTCGTCGACCAGGCGGCGCGCGAGATGCATATCGACCCGGCCGAAATACGCCGGAAGAACCTGATCCGGACCGAGGCTCTCCCGTATCAGACGCGCACCGGGTGGAACTACGATACCGGCAATTACGCCGCGGCATTGGCCAAATGCCAGGCTTTGGCCGATTGGGACGGCTACGCCGCGCGGCGCGCGCAGAGCGAAGCCGCCGGCAAATACCGCGGCCGCGGCATCACTTGCTATATCGACAATACCGGCATCTTCAACGAGCGCATGGAGTTGCGCTTCGACCCGAGCGGTGAATTGACGATCGTCGCCGGCACCTTGTCGCACGGCCAGGGCCACGAAACCAGCTACGCGCAGATGGTCGCCGATTGGCTCGGCGTGCCCGAAGACAAGATCCATCTGGCGCAGGCCGACACCGACGAGGTCGCGATCGGCCGCGGCACCTATGCCTCGCGCAGCATGATGATCGGCGGCAGCGCGTTGCGCGCCGCGGCCGACGAGGTCATCGAGCGCGGCAAGCGTTTTGCGGCGCATTTCATGGAGGCCGACGCCGCCGATATCGCCTTTGCCGATGGCGCGTTCACGATCGCCGGCACCGACCGGTCGATGCCGATCGAGCACGTGGCCCAGATGTCGTTCATCCCGGTGGGTCTGCCGTCGGAGCTCGGTGTCGGCTTGCAGGGTGCCGGCGCCTTCTCGCCGGATGTGCCGACTTTCCCCAATGGCTGCCATATCTGCGAGATCGAGATCGACCCGGAGACCGGAGCTGTCGAGCTCAACCGTTACACCGTCGTTGACGATATCGGCACGGTGATCAACCCGTTATTGGCAAAAGGTCAAATTCAGGGCGGAGTGGCGCAGGGCGCCGGGCAGGCGCTCTCCGAAGACGTGATCTACGACGGCGACAGCGGCCAATTGTTGACCGGCACATTGATGGATTACGGCATCCCGCGCGCCGACACATTGCCGCAGGTCACCGTCGATTTCAGCCCGGTGCCAAGCCAGACCAACCCACTGGGCGCCAAAGGTGTGGGCGAAGGCGGCACCGTCGCATCGACGCCGACCGTAATGAACGCGATCCTCGACGCCCTCGCCCCGCTCGGCATCACCGACATTGCGATGCCCGCCACCCCCGAGCGCATCTGGCGCGCCCTCCGCGACCACGTAAACTGAGTATTCCCGGTTTGGAACGCGACTTGGCCGAGACCACCGTGGTGCATACGCTGAGCCGAAGGAACCTCAGGTAAACCGGTCGACGACAAGTTCGGTGAACTCGGCGCGAAACCAGGCCCATTTTGCCAGCTCGCTCCATTTTTCCTGGGCTTCGAGCGCGGAAATATTATTATCGATCGTCTTGACGGAGGCTGCGATCCAGCTACGTACGGCGGCGCCATGATCTTCGCCGCTGGAAGCCGGTTGTGCCGTCAATCGGCTAAGGTAATTGAGATGCCAGATCCCATCTTTGTCCCGACGTAGGCGGTGCCGATTAGCTTCCGGGAGCTTGGAATATACGCGCGATGAAACAACTATACGTGGGTAGTTAGCTACGCGACTTTCCAGAAGATACGCGTTTACCATTCCTTCGCCGAAAACCACCCCGCCGGAGTGATACAGCCTCCCCACCGTTACGCCGCCACGGACCAATAATCCTATCCGCAATGCTTCGAGCGCGATCGTACCCACGATACGTTGCGCTTCGCTCAGGCACATATCCAACCAGAATGGGAAAAGAACTCCCGCGACCTCTATATTCTGGTCAAACAGATGAAAGCTAGCGACAACATGATCCGAGAAAGTCGTAATTTCCGGTGCGATCTGGATCTTGTAGCTTCCGTCCTCTTGTGCTTTTCCATCGACAGAAAAGGCGGATTTTGAAGCCGCGATTCCAATTAGCAGATCGAGCAGCGGAAACGTACGTTCCACGTCCCACGAAGTGGCAGCCTCCGAAAATCCGAGGAAATCAAGAAAAATCACGAACTGCTCAGGCAGTTCGGTCGCAGTTCCAGATGACATCACGTAGCGAGCCGTTGGTCACAGTTGGGAGCCGACCGCTACCCAAAGCGGATGTCGGCCAAGTCGCCACGGTCGATAATGATGAGTTTGTCATTCCCGCTGGTGACACCAAAACTGTCTGTGTAGTTGGTGTAATGCCCAGCGTCGTACTTGGCCCGAATAATAGGAGCGAGAACGCCAAGGTTCCGCTCCACGATGGCGAATCGGTTCCGATGGTAGTTCTCGTTCGGCAGCTTGTCCTCGATGATCTCCCGACGGATCTGCGCGACGGCGCGGACCTTGCCCTCGTCGGCGATTACCGTGACGAATTCGAGGTTGGGCTGGGGTAACGGCAACCGGAAATTCAAGAGCGACATGGGGTATGGACCAGTGCTGAAAAGTGGCGCAACCATTATACCACGCCGTCGTTCGGCAGCCGACCCCACGTTGAGATGTTCAGCTCGCGGGCGCTGGCTCGAAGGAAATCCGCAGGCGGAGGCCGGTCGCCGCGGCAAGTCGCTCGAGCGTGCGCGTCGACGGCTTCACCCGGCCGCTTTCGAGCCGCGCGATTACCGCTTGCGTCGTATCATTCGCTCGGCCAGCTGCTGCTGGGTGAGACCAGCGCGGGCGCGCAACTCGATCATCGCCGCCGCCAGCGCGAACTCCTCCTCAAGGGCATCGTAGGCCTTTTCGTATTCCGGGTCCTTGCGCCAGGCGGCGAAGGACTCCTCCACCGGGATCATCTTTCTGCTCATGTCACTTCCTTCCGGGCCGGGGTCGATGCGATGCTGCTGAACACAGGGCTCATTCATTAAGCGGCCCGGAGCACACTACGCCGAGGCGCTCGGCGGCGTCGCACAAATCGGCGTCCTTGGATGCGAGCGGGATGCCGAGCCGCATCGCCAGCTCCAGATAGGCGGCATCATAAGCCGTCAACCGTTCCGCGCGCGCGAGATCGAGCACCCGGCCGAGAGCACGTGACGGTGTCTCTTCATCGACGAGAATGGCCCAGCTTTCCAGCAAAGCGATGAATTCGCTGCTGCGCGCTGCTGTGAGCCGCCCGCGGCGTTCGCTCAGAGCCAACAAATTCGCGATTTCGAGATGCCATGGCCGGAACAAAGGGGGCCTCGGTCGCAAGGCGCTCCAATACTCGATCGGCGGCGGTCGCTTCGTTCTTGAAGCCCCAGGAGAGGGCGACGGGGGCGTCGAGCACCAGCTCCGTCACCGCCGGCCTTCGCCAATGAGCTGCTTGACCGGAACGTCCAAAGTCTGGCCTTCGCGGAACCGCTTGACCCGCTGGATTGCTTCGTGCCGACGGTCGAGGCTGGGCCGCTTGATCGGCAAGAGCCGTGCCTCCGGACGTCTATGCTTGGTAATCATGACCGTTCGCTCCGAGCGACCCGCTCGAGCAGAGCGGGCAAATGCGTCTTGGCCTTGGAGGCACTAATATCCGCGGGCACGCTATTTTCCGACTAATCTCTGCCTGGGGTGAAATGGCGGAGCGCGCCGCTTTTCCACCCTATCATATCGGCTGTCAGACTGATCATAGAACAGCTGGACACCAGGGTGATCAACCGATCCCAAACGGCGGATGCCGCTTGCGAGCGCAGATTTTAGCTCGAATGCTCACGACGTATGGGGAAATCTTGAGCACAGCGCTGAGCGCCTGGCCCAGCCACCCGCTCGGCTGTCAGCGATTGCCCAAGGGAGGACGCAATGGTCTACAGGAGCGATCGAGTGGTGTGGGGTGCCGTCCTCTTTAGAACCATCAATCCAGAGGTTGTCGCGGGGGCCATCATACGACGCAGTCAACGATTGCATTGGACAGATGAAGCAGCCAAAGAAGAAGTGTTCAAATGGATGCGTGAGTTGCCGCAAACCGACCCCAATGCCGGGATCGAGTGGCAAAGCGCTGAAGACGTAATTATTGGTCGTTTCTCCGGCGATCCCGATCATGTTGCCGTGATAAGATCGATGTTGCTTCCATTGGGTAAGCCGCCTCGTATGAGATAATAGACGAAGCTCGGCCTCCGCTTTTTTAGGGCGTCCCGAAAAAGTCGGGGTACTTTGCTCATCCGCCCTAAGCTGAACTTTACCCATTGGCGTCCAAGCCATTGAAAATGCTTAAGGCGCTTACATGACTACAAAAAAGATATTCTTAATCAAATCAATATCTTATCGATTTTTTCGGGCAAAGTTCGGCCTAAGGCGCGATCAGGTTGTCTCCGTCGGACGGCAGGCCGCCTCGGACCACTCGCCGCGATCAAGGCTGCGCTGCAAACCCCGAGCGTTTTATTTCCCGGGGACGTGCTGCAGAAAATGCAGGACGTCGGTTGTGAACTGTTCCGGGTCCTGCAGAAACGAGAAATGGCTGACTTGCGGCTGCAACAGCAGGCCCGCATTCGGGATGGAAGCGGCCATGAATTCGGTGTTCGTGCGTTTGATCGCCTCGTCATGGTCGGCATCGACGATCCAGGTCGGCACCGTAATACGGCTCAGATCGGCGGCGGTCCAGTTGGGCTGGGTCTCCCACATCTTGGTGATCTGGGCGAGGAAGGTCTGGTATTGGTGCGGCGTCGGCGAGAGCTTTTCGTATTCCTTTTCCGCGCGCGCGATGAACGCGTTGAACACCGGGCTCTTGGCGATATCGGCAACCCCGCTCGGGTCTGAGTTGGCCGCAAAGGCAAACAGCTTCGAAACCCGCTCGGGATGGTGCATCGCGATGTCGAGACCGATGATCGCCCCATCGCTCCAGCCGACGATCACCGCCTTTGGGATCTTCAGGTAATCCATCAATCCGATCACGTCGGCGGCCATCAGGTCGTAGCCATAGGGCTGTTCGTTGCGGGTGCTGCGCCCGTGACCGCGGCTATCCATGACGACGACCCGATAGCTTCTTTGCAATGCGCGGACTTGGTTGCCCCAATAATCGGCGTTGGCAAGGCCG
Organism: uncultured Alphaproteobacteria bacterium; assembly: GCA_963846635.1. Taxonomy (GTDB): domain Bacteria; phylum Pseudomonadota; class Alphaproteobacteria; order ATCC43930; family CGMCC-115725; genus AP-15. Next base: position 151,606 of record CAWJXM010000057.1, read on the forward strand.
CCATGCAGCAGAACCACCGGCTCGCCGCGACCAAACGCGGCGTACCAGATTTTTATCCCGTTGACTGGAGCATAGCCGCTCTGCGCCGCTTTTGGCAGGCTCGGGGTCGGCGGCAAGGTCATCCATTGCGGTTCGGCATCGGCACCTGCCGCAACCAAAAGGATCGCAAATGTAGCGCCAATCCCCCACCATCGCATTTCAACCTCCCCACGGCCATACAGCGGCAGTATTCTGCCCCGGTTCTCGGGCGCAGTCGCGAAGAATGCGTTGGGTGTGAGTTAACCCTAACGCATTCTAAAGCGAACGCGTACTTGCGTCACCACTGGTTAATCTGAACGTTATACATTTGTTAGCAGGTCCTCTTAACCCTACCATGTATATTGGCGGCCCTACTTGGACTTCCCCCTAATGATGTTAAGTGCCCGTTTCGAAACTCCGCTCAGATACAAAATACCGCACTTTGCTGTGGTGTGGATCACGATATATAGCGGCTTTAGGCAGTCTCGAAACGGGCTCTAAGTGCCGCCAGCCTACGCTTGTTAAGCGTAACGCCAGTATATGTTAACCCTAACCTAAACGCGGGCATGCCTCTGTGTTTATCCCGTTAACGTTAGTGGAGGGAGCATCGGGGAGAGGCCAGTCGGGAGGCACCGCGTAGAGCGCGTAACACCTCGCGAACCGTTAACTTAACAGGATCAGGCAAGTCGTCAACGCGAACGGCAAGCCTAGCCACAGCAAAACTCGAAGCAGAGGAAAAATTTTATCGTCCTCATTGGGTTCCATAGCTGAAACATTCCTTATCCTCGTTCTCAGCTGATGTACAGGGCACGAGCGAGCGCGGTTCCCTCGTCGCCTCTCTGGTGTGTTTCCCTTAGCGACTATACATTTGGACGGCACCGTCAAGTTGGCCCGAGAGCAGGCTTGGTGGGAGCCGAGCGGGTCGGGTAAACGGGCGGGATGACGACGGCGCGAGACCCAATTTACGCTGGCTATCGCTACCCTGCTGAGATCATCAGCTACGGGGTATGGCGGTATTTTCGGCGGTGTTTTCGGTTGCCGTTGAGCCGGCGCATGGTGGAGGAGATGCTGGCCGCCCGCGGCATCTCGGTGACGCCCGAGACGATCCGGCAATGGGGCCTTAAATTCGGCCGAGAATTCGCCAATCGCATCCGTCGGCGAGCGTCGCGCTGGGGCGACAAATGGCCCCTCGATGAGGTTGTCATCCGCATCGCTGGGAAGAAGCATTGGCTGTGGCGTGCCGTCGACCAGGACGGCTTGGTTCTCGATGTTCTCGTCCAGCGCCGGCGCCACAACAAGGCCGCCAAACGCCGGTTCCGCAAGCTCCTCAAGAAGCCGGGGCGAGCCCCTCGTGTGCTCGTCACCGACAAGCTGAAGAGCGCCGCCGCGGCCAGGCGGGAGATCATGCCCGGGGTCGAGCATCGGCAGCACAAGGGCCTCAATAACCGGGCCGAAAACTCCCATCACCCGACCCGCCGACGAGAGCGGATCATGAAGCGGTTCAAGTCACCGCGGCAGGCGCAACGCTTTCTTTCCCCCATGACCAGGTCGCCAACGGTTGCATCCGCCGCCCTGACCACGGCACGGCCGCAAGCCTCCGGTCCGGCCGCATCCAGGCCTTCGCCACCTGGGCCGAGGTTACCGGCGGCGCCAGGGCTGCATAATCACCCGTATCGCCGGGCACCGCTCAGCCCATAGCGCTTTCCGTCAATCTGCAGATCCCAAGTTGACGATGCCCCGCGCGAGCTGACAATCGCGTCGGGTAGAGGCGAGGCGAACGACGTGTTTGTCGAGGTGCGCGACACCGGCCCCGGCCTCGATCCGGAGAAAACTCGACCTGTTCTTTCAGTCCTTCTATACGACCAAGCCCGATGGGATTGGCATGGGACTGGCGATCAGCCGCTCGATCGCCGAGGCCCATGGTGGGCGACTGTCGGCCGGGCCGAACAAGCCGCGCGGTGCTGTCTTTCGCTTGACGTTGCCGGTCAAAGAGACCAGCTGGCGAGGCCTGGAAGAATCGCGCCCCCTAGACCGGCACGGGCGCGTTGCGGGACGGCTGCATCGCGAAGGCGAGCCGACCTATACCTAAGTATAATCGCCATGATCCTTTCCGTCAGTCGATCTTTCCGTTAGGCGGCCCGAACTCCAACGCGAGTGCAATGGCGCAATCACATGCCGGGCATTATTTTTGGCTCGAGTTAGGGAACCGAAATTGCCAAACACACCCGTCATAGCGATCGTTGACGACGATCAGTCGGTACGAGAAGCGCTGACAAGTCTCGTCAGGTCGATGGGCTATGCGGCGGTCGCGTTTAAGTGCGCCGAGGATCTTCTGACATCCAAGCGCCGCCGCAGCATATCTTGTGTGATTGCAGACGTGCAAATGCCGGGGATAACCGGGCTCGAGCTTTATTGCCGCCTCTCGGCTTCCGCTGAGCCTATTCCGACAGTCCTGATCACGGCCTATCCTGAGGACGGCGCTCGAGAGCGCGCTCTCGCCGCCGGCGTCATCGGTTATCTGAGCAAGCCCTTTGACGAGGATGATCTGCTCGCTTGCGTCCGCTCGGCGCTCACAACTGGCTCGTAACTCAGGAGGCGTAACATGGAAACGAACGGCGGTTACGTGCAGTGTGCCGGGGGCAATCTCGGCCAGCACGGTCACATTTGCGCTTTCTTCAATGACCTCGACGAGCAGCACAGAGTGCTCCGCTCGTTCATCAAGGAAGGCTTCGAGCAAGGCGACAAAGCCTTCCATATCGTGGACCCGAGTCTCTGGGAAGATCACCTGAAGCGGCTCGCCGAAGCCGGCATCGATGTGGAGCAGGCGATGGGCAGCGGCCAGCTCGAGCTGCGGCGCTGGCAGGACACTTACTTGCGCGATGATCGCTTCGATCAGGATGCGATGCTGGCCTTGCTGGAAGAGGTGCTCCAATCGGGGGCGGCCGCCGGTTATCCGCTCACCCGGTTCATTTCGCGTGTGGAGACGGGGTTGGTCGACAAAGCGGGTGTCGATAGCTGGCTGGAATACGAGACACGCGTCAATTACGTGGTTCCCAAATATAACAATCCGGTCATCTGTACCTATGATCTGTCGAAGTTCAGTGCCGGCTTAGTGATGGACATGATGCGGACGCACCCGATCGTGATCATCGGAGAGGTGCTCCAGGAAAATCCGTTCTTCGTTCCGCCTGACCAGTTTTTGCTCGAAATCCGGGAGAGACGCCGGTCCGCCCGAGCGGGATAATCACAAGCCAATGGCGATGGTTCCCGAGGCTGACGCGCTGCGGCTGCGAACAGCGCTCAGGGACCTCGTGGCACTGTCCACTGTCCCGGCGGTGTGGGTCGGCAGAGAACCGGCTGGCATCGCCGCCGGGCTCGCCGACGTGCTGGTCAATTCATTGTACCTTGACTTCGCTTTTGTGCGTTTGTGCGATCCCAGCGGGGGTGCTACAGTCGAAATTGCGCGGGGAAACGCGTGGCAAGCGTTCCCCGAGTGGCTGCGGTACCATCTCGCGGTCAACGGCCGCCTGTCGCGCAGAGAAATCGTCCGCGATATTGATAATGGCGCGCAGCGATGCCGCGGTATTGTCCTCCCAGTGGGCATTAATGCCGAAGGCGGGCTGGTTGCGGCGGCGTGTGATCGCACCGACTTTCCATCCGAAATTGACCAGCTGCTGCTCTCCGTGGCCGCGAACCACGCCGCGACGGCATTTCGGACGGCACGCCTCATCGACGCTCACCGCCGCGCCGAGGAGGCGCTACGCGAGAGCGAGCAACAGCTACGCAGAGCCCGCGACGAACTCGAGGCGAAGGTGGCGGAACGGACCGCCGAATTGCAGCGCAGCGAAGCCTATTTGGCCGAGGCGCAGAGGCTCAGCCATACAGGCAGTTTCGGCTGGGAGATTTCCAGCGGGAAAATCTACTGGTCGGAAGAAACCTTTCGCATCTTCGAATGCGAGCGGGCTGACCAACCGACAGTAGATCTGGTATTTCAACGCACTCATCCGCTCGACAGAGGCCGTGTTCAGCAAACAACCGATCATGCGCGACAGAACGGGAGGGTTCTCGATTTTGAGCATCGATTGTTGATGCCCGATGGGAGAATCAAGAACGTCCATATCGTAGGTCATCCGGTTTTCGACGATTTCAGGCAATTTTGCCGAGTTCGCCGGCACCGTGATGGATGTGACCGAACGCCAGCGAGCGGAAGAAGAACGGCAAGCGCTCGCGCACGCCAATCGGGTCACGACCATGGGGCAGCTGACGGCTTCGATCGCCCACGAGATCAACCAGCCGATCGCTGCGGTGGTCTCCAATGCACAGGCCGCTCTACGCTGGCTCGATATGAAGCCCCCTAATCCGCAGGAGGTTCGGGAATCGCTTGGGCGGATCGTCAAGGACGGCAGACGCGCCAGCGAGGTCATCAAGCGGATACGCGCGCTCGTCAGTAAGGCGCCGCCGCGCAAGGAGCAACTCGGCATCAACGATGTGATCCGCGAAGCCGTCGCGCTGACCCACAGCGAACTGCGCAGAAACGGAATTTCCCTGCGCACGCAACTGACGGACGGCCTGCCGCTCGTCCCAGGTGATCGGGTGCAACTGCAGCAGGTATTGGTCAATCTCATCGTCAACGCCATCGAGGCGTTAAGCGTCGGCGACGGAATGCGCGAATTGACGATCGTCTCTGACGAAGCCCCCTCCAATTACGTGTTTGTCGAAGTCCAGGACACCGGTCCGGGGCTCGATGCTGCGGATCTCGACCGACTGTTTCAGTCCTTCTACACGACCAAGCCCGATGGGATGGGCATGGGACTGGCGATCAGCCGCTCGATCGTCGAGGCTCATGGCGGGCGGCTTTCGGCGGCGCCGAATGAGCCCCGTGGCGCCATCCTTCGCTTCACATTGCCGGTCGAACAGTAACTCTCAGGGTGCCCGGGATCGATCGTGCCCTAGCCGGCGCCGGCCGCCGCTGGCTTCGCTGCCGCCATCATCGATCAAACCATTGGAAGTCCGCCGCTGATTTTCACTCAATTTTACTCGGCTTAACTCGGCATCGAACGCCAGCAACCTAACTAGTCGTTGCATACCCCGCTCCCGTCGCGAACCGCTCCCGTCGCGGAGCAGCGGCGCTCCGCAGATGCAATAGGAGAACCGAAAATGAGATTGCAGGCTATGTATTTGGCTGGTGTCGTTATAACGGCGGCAGTCCCGCTCGCGGCGGGAGCGCAAACGACGCAAGCTAATCGTGACACCGTCAAGGCCGAGCAAACCGCGCCGAAAATGGACGTTTGCGGCTCTGGCTTGATTTGGGAGCCCGCCAGCTATTCGAGCCATGGCAAATGGCAGCCCTGCATTGCGCACCCCGTGATCTGCAATTGAACTGGTGAAGTTCGGATTTGCGATACCGGCGCGGCTTCCTATCGACCCGCGGTTGTTGAAGGCTAATCAAATCTCTGGAGCATGCTATGGCATCAGTCACGTCATCAACAATCAACACGGCGCGTCATCCAGTAGCGGGGGTCATCGTTCCCGACAGCAAACTGGTGCGCGAAGTGACCGAATTGGTCAGGGATACCGAGCCGCCGCTGCTGTTCCACCATTCGAGCCGTGTCTATTACTGGGGCGCGCTCACTGGCAAGCGGCACGGTCTGAGCTTCGATCCCGAGCTGCTTTATGCCGGAGCGATGTTCCACGACATGGGGTTGACCCGGCAATACGCCAGCGTAGATAAGCGCTTTGAGGTGGACGGCGCCAACACTGCCCGCGATTTCCTGCGCAGCCATGGCATCACCGAGCGCGACATCGAGACAGTCTGGACCGCGATCGCACTGCACACGACACCCGGCATCCCGCAATACATGCATCCGATCGTCGCACTCGTTACGGCGGGTGTGGAGATGGACGTGCTTGGTATTGCGTTTTCCGAGTTCACCGAAGCCGAGCGCGAGGCAGTGCTACAGGCACACCCGCGCTCCGCCCATTTCAAGGAAGAGATCATCCAGGCCTTCTACGACGCCATCCATCTCAGACCCGAGACGACCTTTGGCAATGTCAAGGCCGACGTACTTGCCGACAAGGATCCCTCCTTCCGGCCGATAAATTTTTGCCGCGTGATCCGCAGCTCTGCCTGGCCCGGCTAAGAACCTTTCGCCGATCCTCCTCTAGCCAATCCAAGGAGAATTTGCCATATCCGGATCAAAGCCTTTCACCAATGCCAACGGCGCGCCGGTCGCCGATAACACCAACATTATGACCGCCGGTCCGCGCGGCCCCGCGCTGCTGCAGGACATCTGGCTCATCGAAAAGCTCGCGCATTTCGATCGCGAGGTGATCCCCGAGCGGCGCATGCATGCCAAAGGCTGGGGCGCGCACGGCACCTTCACCGTGACACACGACATCACGCGCTTTACGAAGGCGAAGCTCTTTTCCGAAATTGGCAAACAGACGCCCATGTTTGCCCGCTTCTCGACGGTCGCCGGCGAACGGGGTGCCGCCGACACCGAGCGTGACATCCGCGGCTTTGCGCTCAAGTTCTACACCGAGGAGGGCAATTGGGACATCGTCGGCAACAATACGCCGGTGTTCTTTTTCCGCGATCCGCTGCGCTTTCCCGACCTCAACCACGCGATCAAGCGCGACCCGCGCACCGGCCTGCGCAGCGCCGACAATAACTGGGATTTCTGAACACTGCTGCCCGAAGCGCTGCACCAGGTCACGATCGTCATGTCGGACCGCGGCATCCCGAAGAGCTTCCGGAATATGCACCTCTTCGGCAGCCACACCTTCTCGATGATCAACGCGGCGAACGAGCGCGTCTGGGTCAAATTCCATTTCCGGACCCAACAGGGGATCGCAGAATCTCACCGACGCCGAAGCCGAAGCTCTCGTTGCCAAGGACCGCGAAAGCCACGGCCGCGACCTCTTCAACGCGATCGAAGCCGGCGACTTTCCGCGCTGGACATTGTTCCTCCAGGTGATGACCGAGGCGCAGGCGAAGACGCATCGGCACAACCCGTTCGACCTGACCAAGGTCTGGCCGAAGGCCGAGTACCCGCTGATCGAGGTCGGCGTGATGGAGCTCAACCGCTGGCCGGACAACTATTTCGCCGAAGTCGAGCAGGCGGCGTTCGGGCCGTCAAACGTCGTCCCCGGCATCAGCTTTTCTCCCGACCGGATGCTGCAGGCGCGCCTGTTCTCGTACAACGACGCGGTTCGTTACCGCCTCGGCGTCAACTTCTACCAGATCCCGGTCAACGCGCCGAAATGCCCGTACATGAGCTACCACCGCGACGGCAAGATGCGGGTCGACGGCAATCTCGGCGGCACCACCAGCTTCAACCCGAACAGCGCCGGGCTGTGGGACAACCAGCCCGCCTTCGCCGAGCCGCCGCTGCCCATTGAAGGCGAGGCGGCCCACTACAACCATTACGCCGACGACGACCACTGGGAGCAGCCGGGCAATCTCTTCCGTCTGATGACACCCGCGCAGCAGCAGGCTCTGTTCGAGAACACGGCCCGCGCGATGGGCGATGCGCGCCGCCACATCAAGGAGCGCCATGTCAGGAACTGCTGGCGCGCCGATCCGGTCTACGGCGCCGGTGTCGCCCGCGCTCTCGGCCTCAAGATCGAGGATATTGTACCTCAGCAGCAACCGGTTGCTGCCAAATAGCATATTCGTCGCTGACGGGCTTGTTCCCAATGCTCGAACAATGAGCCGTTCTTGCCGCGATTTACGGTTCTTAACCCCAATTCACTCGGCTGGACGACGGTCTGGACTAAATACCCTTCAGAAGCACCGCCATTGGTTGCGGCCTTTGAATGCCGCGCCGCATGATGCGGCGATGTACCAGAGAAAGTGTGACAGAATGACTACAGAATCCGACACTGAGTTTGCAAACATCGCCGGGACCACGCTGACCGTTTCGCGGATTGGCCTCGGCACCTGGGCAATCGGCGGCTGGATGTGGGGCGGCACGGATGAGGAAGAGTCGGTCAGGACGATCCTTACCGCCGTCGAACGCGGCGTCAACCTGATCGATACGGCACCCGCTTATGGATTTGGCCGCTCCGAAGAAATTGTCGGCCGCGCCATTGCCGACCACAATTTGCGTTCGCGCGTCGTCATCGCCACCAAGACGGGGCTCGAGTGGAAAGACGGAAAAGTCTTCCGCAATGCCAGTCGTGACCGCATTATGTACGAGGTCGGCCAATCGTTGCGCCGGCTCAAGACCGATTACATCGACATCTATCAGTTGCATTGGCCCGACCCGCTGGTGTCGATCGAAGAGACGGCCGAGGCGATGCAGTCGCTCCTCGACCAAGGAAAAATCCGGGCGATTGGCGTGAGCAACTTCTCGGTCGCGCAGATTGAGTGCTTTCGCCGCGTAGCGCAATTGCATGTCGTGCAGCCGCCCTACAATTTGTTCGAGCGTGAGATCGAAGACGAGCTTTTGCCGTATTGCCGGCAATCGGGTCTCGCAACCTTGACTTATGGCGCTCTGTGCCGGGGTCTGTTGTCCGGCAATTTGCAGGAAGACGCGCATTTCTCGGGCGACGATCTGCGCTTGACGGATCCGAAATTCCGGTCGCCGCGCTTTGCGCAATACCTCACTGCGGTCCGCCGCCTCGATCAATACGCCCGGCAGCGTTATGTCAAGCGCGTCATCCATTTGGCAGTGCGCTGGATCCTCGACCAGGGTGCGACCGCGGCCTTGTGGGGAGCGCGCCATCCCGGCCAGCTGCAGCCGGTCAGCGAGGTTTTCGGATGGTCGCTCGATGCCGAGGCAAAGGCGAAGATCGATCACATCTTGCAGACCTCGATTACCGATCCGGTCGGCCCCGAATTTATGGCGCCGCCGCCACGCTCTCGGGTCGAGGTGTCGCAAGCAGCGCAGTGAGCCGGCATGAGGAGAACGGCGATGGCAGTGAAAAAGATTCTGTTTCTGGTCGGCGCACCCGCAGTTTCTGGCTCTGCTCCTCGAGGTGCTCGGCACCCACGTTCTCCTCTAGCTGTGGTGCATTGAAAATGACGGATCGAATTTCCGCGGAAGGCAGCCTTCTGCTTCCTGACCGGCGGCAGCTCCTGTTCGCCCCGCTCATCGCCGCGCTGCCCCTCGGATTGTGCGCCGGGCAGGCTCGGGCGCTCAATCCCGCGGAAACCCAAATCACTCTGCCCGACCAGATCAAGTGGACCGCATGGACTGCCGGGCCGCCGCACAGCGCTGAAGTGGCAACACTATTCGGCGGGCTGGACAAGGTAGGGGAATACGTCGTGCTGATGAAATGGTACCCCGGCTATATGAGCGCACCCCACAGCTACGCGACCGACCGGTTGTGTTTGGTGCTGTCCGGCACTTGGTGGGTCAACAGCGGTGACGATTTCGACCCGAATGCCACCGTTCCGGTGCCAACCGGCGGGTTTGTCAGGCGCGTCGCCCATACGCCGCATTACGACGGCGTCAGAAAAGGCGCCAAGTCGCCCGTAGTAATCGGGATTTTTGGGATAGCTCCTGTCGATCTGAAACTAGTCGACCCGAGCAGGCCCGCATGGCGACTGGCCTAGCGATTACGCTAAGGCCGACCCCTGGCGGAAGCGTGTGGGGGTCACGACATAAAACCGACAGAATAGCACGGTTGCCATGTAAACGACTGATTTAACGTCGGAATTGCGTGTCTCGTGGCAAATCTCCGGCCTCTGTCCCAACTGAATTGCAGTTTGTTTGGGCCAAATCTGCCCCTAAGAAAATCAATAAGTTGCACATGGTGAGGAAGCCCCAGATCCGGCGCTGAGTTTCGACACGGCGACGATTTATGCCAACGGCGCAGCCATAGGCGAAAGCCGGCCAGGAACGGCCTTTTCAGTCGACCTCGCGCCGGGAACCTACACATTCACGGTGCCTGATGACCTTCCCGATGGCTAACAAGCGCCGACCGTCCAGCTTACTGCAGGCGCGCAGGTGTACTTCAATGTCGATGCGAACGACTGGGTTGACGCCGGCGATCAGGAACAAGATCACGGACGCGATACCCTCGATCTGCGGCAGATATCTGCGCCCCTAGCAGCAAAATATCTACCTAGGTTAACCGAGTTGTCGTACGGCTGATGTGTAAGCGCAGCCTGCCCCCCCGTTGCGCCGGGTGACGGCGATCGGCTGATGCTGCCTCATTTGAGCGAGGCAGCGAGGTTGGTGTGCCAAGTAATTTGCCAATTGATGGGCACAGTTTCCGTCGTGTGGAGGGTCTGAGCGAGACGCCGCGGCGGCGCTGGAGCACGGCGGAAAAGGTGACGATTGTCGCCGAGAGCCTGGCGCCGAGAGCAGTGACGAGCGAGATCGCGCTGCGCTACGGGCTGCACCGCAATCAGCTCTACGATTGGTGCCGGGAATTCCGTGATCTTGTCAGCGTCTCTGTCCTCCATTGCTCGAGGTGGCCATCTTCTGGTATTCGTCCGTGAAGAACGATTGAGCCGGCATTTTATTGGATCTGACCAAGTGCATCGTCGGCGTGCCGGTCGCCCCCCATCCCAATTCGCGGGCGAGCTGGATCAGGCGTTCCGCGTCGCTGAGCGAGGGAAGCCGTGCCTGGCCGCGAGCTGGCTGCAGAGATCCGTCGGGTCGCCGCCAGATGAAGCGATAACCGGTCTGCGGTTCGCTCTTATCGTCATACTGGTAGCGGGCCCATTGCAGGCACAGGCGCCAGCCATCACGGCGGTGCTCGGGATGGACGATTTCGTTGAGGACAATGACGTGGGTTGCCAAGGGTTAATCCATGCGTCAGATGTACAACATATTTAACATGTGAAATATGTTGTGGCGAGCCCCCTTTCCAAACACGATAAATACATTATCGTGTTTAAATCAAAGGGGGGCGCAGGATGCAGCAGGTTCCGATCCAAAAACAGGTGCTGACGCGCGGCGAATTCGAGCGCCTCGCCGAGGTGCCGCCCGAGGAAGAATGACTGGCCAACATCACCAATGCCAAAAACCCAACGCGCCTACAAAAACGACGTGCGCGAATTCATTGCCTATGCCGGTCTGCACGATTACGGGGAACTGCGCTCGATTGTCAGGGCACACATCATCGACTGGCGCCGGGACATGGAACGGCGCGAAACTGGAGCCCGCCACGATCCGGCGCAAGCTCTCGGCGCTATCGTCGCTGTTTGATTACCTCTGCGAGAGAAATGCGGTCGCCGGCAACCCGGTCGATGGCGTCAAGCGGCCGATGGCCAATGGCAACGAGGGCACCACGCCGGCGCTTGGCGATCGCCAGGCCCGCAAGCTGCTCGAAGCGCCGCCGGCGGATACGCTCAAGGGGGTTCGCGATCGCGCCATTCTGGCCACCCTGCTCTATCACGGCAGCCGCCGCGAAGAGCTCTGCGGGCTCAAGGTGAAAGACCTGCACAGCCGCCAGGGCGTCATGCCTTTCCGGATCAAGGGCAAGCGTGCCAAGATCCGCTTTGTTCCGGTCAATGCTGCTGCCCAGCGTACGATCGAGGATTATCTGGCGCTGGCGGGGCATCGCGCCGACCTCGAGGGTCCTCTGTTTCGCCCGGTCAAGAATAACCGCACCGGCCGTCTCGACCGGCCGCTCGATCCGGCTTCGGTTTACCGCAACATCATCGTCAAATACGGGCAGGAAACCGGCATCAGCGCTGAGGTCAACGGGCTTTGCGTGCACTCATTGCGCGCAACCGCCGCCACAAACGCTCTGTCGCACAACTCCGATATCGCCAAAGTCCAGGAATGGCTGGGCCATGCCAATGTGTCCACGACGCGCCTTTACGACCGGCGCAAAAGCCGGCCCGAGGACAGCCCGTCATTCCGCGTCAAATATTAGCACCTGCGCGTTGGCGCTCGAGTTTCTGCCTCGCATGCTGACGCGAACGCGTGCTGACGATTGCTCAGTCGGCGCTCCTGTGAGATCGTACCTGCGCTCACAGCGCAATACGATAAGACAATATACCCGCTGTTGCATGCACATGGAGACAACGCTTGCCGCGTAGGCCCTGTGGCAACGGCCCTTCGAGCGCTTCCCACGCATCGACTTCAACCCTTATCAGGAAGTCGTGTGCCGTTTCGTCCATCACCGGAAAGTAACTGTTAACACCTTTGGGCGTTGATCGGGGACCAGCGCAACCCTATGTAGCCCGGCACATATTCTGCGTATCTGCCGAGTATTCGCTCCATGCCCTACCTTGAAGAGGTTTTTCGGCTCTCCGGCATTCCGACGTACACGTTCGTGCACCCTGATCGCTACGACGAAATCAAGGTGAGCGTCCGAACACCAGGTCGATGTCTCGTCCTCGAAGGGCCTTCAGGTATCGGCAAGACCACAACAATCACAAAGGTTCTGGCCGATCTTGGAATTTCCGCGCAGGTTCTCTCCCTGAGCGCCCGCAAGGAATCTGATTTGGAATTTATCGTCGAGCTTCCGAACCTCGGCACCTTGGGAACGGTCATTGTCGATGATTTCCACCGCCTCAATGACGCCACAAAGGCCCGCTTGTCCGATTTCATGAAGGTCCTCGCTGACAGCGGGAACCCCTCATCCAAGCTCATCCTGATCGGCATCAACAAGGCTGGTCAGCAACTTGTGGAAAACAGCGTGGAAGAGTGACCCGGCTATTGGGGTGATCAGCGCGGAAGCGGGGTTCATCCGCATTTTCGGTGCAGGCTGGTGACGGTAGCCCAGGGAAGGGACATATAAAGGAGAGCTGCTTCCTTCCCGTGACCCATCCTGTTTCCAAGATCGCTGTTGTCGCTGGTCCCGTCCGGTCTGACGGTTGATCGGCTTCGGCCTGCGCCGGAACACATCATTCTGATCACCCGGTCAAACAGGGACCGCGCCGCGTGCCCGCTGTGCCATCAGCCGCGTGCCCGTGTCGACAGTTCCTATTCGCGCCGTCTTGCAGACTTGCCCTGGCAAGGGCGTATCCTCTACCTGCACCTCCGCCTCCGGCGCGTCCGCTGCACGAACCGCGATTGCCGGCGCCGCATCTTCGCCGAGCGCCTGGCCCTTACGCAGCCCAAAGCGAGGCGCACTCTG
>CAWJXM010000058.1:0-235708 GCA_963846635.1 uncultured Alphaproteobacteria bacterium
CATCGCCGACGTCGCGCATTTTCCAATCAGAAATTTCGATTGGGTCGCTCGGAAGGTCGGAGAGCGACCATTCGACTTGTCGCCCTGCGGCTTTACGGTCTGCGGATCGACCTCGTAAACTTCGCCTTCTTTTAGGTCCAGATAAAGAAAGCGTTTCCATAGTTTCACAAGCAGCGCGTCGCGCTTTTCCGAGTGGTAGATATTCCAGGTCTGCGGAGCTTCGTCATGGAAACGCACAATGGCGAATTGCACTGGCTTCCAAATGGCCTTCTTATCGGAGAGGCCGCCTGCGGAAGTGCGGAGAAAAGAATCAGCACGGAAACAATGGCTGTTTGCATCCCTGAAATCAATTTGTGACTTCGCTGAAAGATTTGTCCAGCAGGCGGACGGCTTCGTCGACGTCGGGTTTGGCGATATTGAGCATGGGCGAGAGGCGAATGACGTTGCCGATAGGCCGCCTTTGCCGATCAGCAGGCCGTTTTCGCGGGCGCGCTCGATCAGTTGCGTGGTGGCGTTCGGGCGCGGGTTCTTTGGTTTCGCGATCTTTCACCAGTTCGAGGCCTTGCATCAGGCCCATGCCGCGCACGTCGCCGATCAGCGGATATTTTTCCTGAAGCGCTTCGAGCTTCGCGCGGAAATAGCTGCCGACCACGTCGGCGTTTTCGAGCAGGTTTTCCTCTTCGATGAGTTCGATGGTGGCGCGGGCGGCGACGCAGGTGACCGGATTGCCGCCGAAGGTGGAGATGGTCAGGCCTTGGAAGGAGCCGGCGAGTTCGCTGGTGGTGACCGTGGCGCCGATGGGCACGCCATTGGCCATGCCTTTGGCGCAGGTGATGATGTCGGGAATCACTTCCCAATGCTCGATGCCGAACCAGTGCTTGCCGGTGCGGCCGAAGCCGGTCTGCACTTCGTCGGAGATGAACAGGCCGCCATATTTTTTGACGGCGGTGAAAACGATCTTGAAATATTCGGGCGGCGGGGTGATGAATCCGCCGACGCCTTGGATGGGCTCGGCGATGAAGGCGGCGATGTGGCCGCTGGTGCCGGTCTGGATCAGATTTTCGACGTCGTTCGCGCAAGCGACGCCGCAGTCGGGATAGCTCAGGCCGAGCGGGCAGCGGTAGCAGTAGGGATTGATGGCGTGGGCGATGCCCACGCTGATGACGCCGGCTTTGCGCCAAGGTGCTTGCGCGGTCATGGCTTTGGTCAGCGACGAGCCGCCGGAATAGGCGTGGCGCAGCGCGACGACGTCGTAGGAGCCGGTGGCCATGCGCGCCAGCAGGACGGCGGCTTCGTTGGCTTCGCTGCCGGAATTGGTGAAGAAGCTCTTCTGCAGATTGCCGGGCGTGATCTGGGCGACTTTTTCGGCCAGCTCGACGATGGCTTCGTTGGGATAGAGCGTCGAGGTGTGCTGCAGGCGGTCGACCTGCGCCTTGATCTTGCCGGTGACCTTGGGATTGGAGTGGCCGACGGAGATGGTCAGGATGCCGCCGAAGAAGTCGAGGTACTTGCGGCCTTCGAGGTCCCAGACGTGTTGCATCTCGGCGCGGTCGGCGACCAGCGGGTGCTGGTAGAAATTGGTGACGGCGGGCCAGAGATATTCGTGGTGCTTGCGAATGACTTCTTCGCTGCGGGACATCGTTGATGGCACGGGCTTTGCGGGTGTGGTCATGGGTGCTTCCTCAAGGGTGTGCTAGGTGCGCTTCGAGTTTACGATGCGCAGGGACATGCGGCAAGCAGCGGACGCAGGTGAGTATTGCGACTTGAAAAATCCGCGCGCGCCTTCATTTTCGCAAGATCAAGAGAGGGTGGCTGTCTCGTTCAAATTGAGAAGAATCGATAATGCGAACGGCGGTGCTACAGGGATAGTCGCAATTCTCGAGCAGTATGATTCTAGGCGGCGGGCCGTAGGTATTGGCCATGGTGACGAAATCAGTATCGGCGGCGATGATGGCAAAGTGTCTTTCAAGTTGGAGGCCCACTGGGGGGCTGCGAGGATGTCTTCCTCGGTGAGTTCCGGATAGTCAGTGATGATCTGAGCGTGCGATGCACCGGTTCCCAGCCACCGAAAATGCCCCACACCGTGATCCGCAAATTGCGAATACAGGGCTGTCCGGAGCGAAGGCCTGGCGTGATATTGATTCTGGCAAGCAAGCCTTCCACGGCGTCGTCTCCTTGTCTGCTCACCATTATGGCACGAGCTCGGAGCGAGGGGAGAGTGCTGGTGAAGAAAAGGGAGTTAGCGCATTGGAAGCTCCTTGAACATTCCGGGGGAGAGGATTGGAGCACTGCCTGCGAAGATACCTAACTCTCCGCAGTCCTCGTGCATCCAAGACGGAAGTTTCAGAAGAGTTTAGTGAATGGGCGAGGAGACTAATGATGGCGAAGATGAAGGTAGCGGTGGTCACGAAACCAGGCGCGGATTTTGAGATTCAGGAGCGGGAGATACCGCAGCCGGGTTTTGGCGAGGTGCGAATTAAGGTGCAAGCCTGCGGAGTGTGTCACAGCGACTTTGTGACAAAGGAAGGGCTGTGGCCGGGAATCGTGTATCCACGCATACCGGGACACGAGGTTGCCGGCGTGGTGGATGAAGTGGGTGCTGGAGTGACGGAATGGAAGAAGGTGACCGCGTGGGGTCGGGCTGGCACGGAGGGCACGACTTTGTATGCGAATCGTGCCGTCGAGGAGACTTTGTTACTTGCAAGAATCAAGCAATCACAGGTATTACGCGCGACGGAGGATATCAGGAGTACATGCTGGCAAGGCATGAAGCGCTGGCTCGGATTCCGGACGATCTCGAGGCCGCAGAAGCGGGACCGCTGATGTGCGCGGGTATTACGACGTTCAATGCGCTGCGCCACAGTGGAGCCACGATAGGAGATTTGGTTGGAGTGCAGGGAATCGGCGGGTTGGGGCATCTGGGAATTCAATTTGCGGCAAAGGCAGGGTATCGCGTGGCGGCCATCGGACGCGAGCCAGAGAATGGGGCATTGGCCAAGAAACTAGGAGCGTCCGTTTACATTGACACAAATGCAGCGAACCCTGCAGAAGAGTTGACAAAGCTGGGAGGCGCGAAGGTGATCCTGGCGACAGCCCCAAATGCGAAAGCGATGGCGGCGTTGATAGGTGGACTTGCCACGGGCGGAAAATTGCTGGTCGTGGGCGCACCGCCTGAGCCGATGGAGGTATCCGTGCTGTCGCTGCTTATGGCCAGGCGGGATATCCAGGGGTGGCCTAGCGGAACGGCGATGGATTCCGAGGATACACTGCGATTTTCGCAGTCGGGAGTGAGGGCGATGATTGAAAAATATCCGCTCGAGAAGGCGAACGAGGCATACGCGCGGATGATGAGCGGGAATGCGCAGTTTCGCGCGGTGCTGACGATGTAGGGAGAATAAACTGAGCGCACAGACAGGCGTTCGGGATCTAACAACCGGGTTAAGCGCGATGCTTATACGGGAAGCAGCGGCAAGTGATGGCGATGCAATCTGGAAAATACTCGAGCCGATCATTCGCGGCGGAGATACGTACACATTGACGGCGGACATGAAGCGCGAGGACGCGCTTGCATATTGGAACTCGCCCGGCCACGAAGTTTTCGTGGCGGAAGAAAACGGAGAAATTCTCGGGACGTATTACTTGCGCGTGAATCAGAAGGGCGGGGGAGCGCACGTTGCGAATTGCGGCTATATGACTGCTCCGTGGGCGAGCGGGCGGGGAGTTGCGCGGGCTATGTGCCAACATTCGCTGGAGTATGCCAAAACGCGGGGCTTTCGCGCGATGCAATTTAATTTTGTGGTGAGCAGCAACGAGCGCGCGGTACGGTTATGGCAAAGCATGGGATTTGAAATTGTGGGCCGGCTCCCAGGGGCGTTCGTGCACCCGACGCTGGGCGCGGTGGATGCGTTGGTGATGTACCGCCATCTGTAACGCGTAGCAGCGGAGCGAGGCTTAGCTGTTCTCCTGAGGGAGGAGGCTTTGCTTCGACGAAAGGCCTGCCATGCGTATAATGGCGCGCTATGGCTTCGAGCCCCTTCCCTCTTCAGGCGGACGCTTCGGATGATCTCGCGGCGTATTTCCGCGCTGCGGCATGATTTCGCAGGCGATGGCGTTCAATTTGTTTCTCGCGTTTTTTCCAGCGCTGCTCATCACGGTGGGCTTCGCAACGAGCCCCATCGGTGGACGAACGAGCCTGCTCGATTTGATCACAGATCTAACCGCATTTCTTCCGCCCGGAAGCCAGGGCATTGTTTCCGAATTTCTGGTGAAGCGCGGCCCGGAAGCCTGGAAATTGGCCCTCGTCGGATGGGCGGGCACCCTGCTGGCAGGTTCGCAGGTGATGCGGTTGCTGATGGAAGGCATCCATAGAATTTACGGTGACCAGGAGCAACCAGGTTTTCTTCAGCGGCAATCCGGCGGATCGGCGTTGCTGTTGGTGACGATTGCCCCCTTGCTGGCGGCGGCCATACTGGGTGTCCTCGGACGGCCCATCCGGCGTTGGCTTGCACACGAACTGGGCCCGACGCCTCATTGCAGGGACTGGTGGGCCTTTCTTTCCCGCGGCAGCGATTGTGCTTGCCATGCTTGCGTTGACAGTGATCTATCGTGTAGCTCGGCCGGAGAGGAACGAATGCGCACGTTTTCCCCGGCGCCATGGTGCGACACGCTGCTCTGGTGGCTGGCCGAACATCTGTTTGGCTTTTACGTCCGCAGCGTGCCGTATAGTGTGGTGTACGGCGGCTTGGCGGCGGTGATCGGCTGATGGTGTGGATGCAGCTTTCCGCGGTGATTATATTCCTCGGTGCGGCGTGGAACGCGGAGCTTGCCGAGAACCGCGGGGAGCGCGCGACGTAGCCGGGCGTAACCGTTGAGGAAATGGCTGAGCAATTTGTTCGCGTGGAGTGTTATTCGGGTCATAAGGCGGAGAGCGCCCCGTGCGCATCGTCTTTGAAGAGCACATCACTGGAGATCAGCGCGACGTGGAAGACCGCTGGTATTCGCCGGGTGCCACTTAGTTCCGCGTGCTGGCAGAGAGCGGAGACCGCTATGTTTTGCGCCGCGAGGACGCACAGGATGTCTGGAGTCTGAGGCGTTCCGCGCGGCCCGCAAACGCGTTGACACAAAAATTAACCAGAGCGTATAGTCAATTCGCGAGTGTGTCCCAAGGTTCCCCCCGTAGTGCGGTTCCTCAGAGCCCCGGCGGTGCCTGCGGAGCGGACAGAAGAAGGAAGAGGGATGTCCTACCTACCGCAGTTCCCGTTCGCGCGCAGCTTGAATTGTGTTTCGTTGCTGTGCGTGCTGATATGTGTGGGCTCTGCCGCGGCTGGGCGCAGACGCCAACCCGCCGCCCGAAGCCCCCGCCGCAACCGTGACAGCGCAGACGCCTGCAGAGCCAGCGAAGCCACAAGCGCCGGCGTTCCAACGACAATGCGGAAGTCTCGAGCCGCGATACGGCGCCGACCTTCAAGGTGCGCGTAAACCTCGTGCTGGTGCGCGTGGTTGTACGCGATCAGCAGGGCCACGTGGTGCTCGAACTTGAAAAAGGAAGATTTTCAGCTATCCGACAATCGCAAGCCGCAAACAATCTCGACGTTCAGCATGGAGACTCCGGAATCGCGCGTCGTTGCTACACGACAGGCGCCGACGCAGGGTGCTCCCGCCGATCCAGCGTGCGGCCAAAGCGCGGCTGCTGCGCTGCCGCAGCGGTTCGTGTCGGTGGTCTTCGACGACCAGCACCTCAACAATGCAGGATGCGATGTTCGTGCGGAACGCGACCGGCAAGTTTTTTGACTCACTGGCGCGCTTCCGATCGAGTCGGCATTTACTCGACTTCCGGCCAATTCACCCAGGAGTTCACCGACGACCACGAGCACTCCGGCAAGCGCTTCTGCAGATCATACCGCGTTCGCCTACCGCGGGAATTCACGATTGTCCGGACATCAGCTACTACCAGGCGGACCTAATTCAAAACATTCACGATACGCAGGCTCTGGCCGTCGCGACGGAAGATGCCGTGCAATGCGCGTTTGGGGGCGACGAAACTGCAGAAGGCCGCAGCGCAGTCCATGGCGCAGTCGACGGCCGGCGCAGTGCTCAGCAGAGAGGACTCGTCAACGGAGTACGCCTTTCGCCACATGGAAGACGCTATGCAGGCGACTGGGTTGCATGCCAGGTCAGCGCATCATGGTGTTTGTCTCGCCCGGATTTATTCCCTCACGCTGCAGCTGGAGTTCAGCGAGCTGGTGGACCGCGCAACCAAGCCGAATATCGTGATCAACACGATCGATGCCCGGGGATTGTACACGCCGGATATGGGAGACATCGCCGACCCACGTGATCCGCCTCAGATCGCGGGGTACAAATCCACGTACCGCTCGCGGCTCAGTCGGCGCAGGAGGATATGCTGGCGCAGCTTGCCGACGGCACGGGCGGTACTTTTTTTCACAATCGCAACGATGTGGACCAGGGCCTGCGCCAGGCAGGAGCCGCGCCCGGCTGACTTATCTGTCGGGTTTTCGCCGCAAAACATGAAAATCGACGGGCAGCCTTCACACTCTAAAGGTCTCGCTCGTGCACAAACCAACTACAAAATCCAAGCGCGGCACGGCTACTTTGCGCCGCGCACATCGTCGATCCAGCCGAGGCCGCAAAGGAAGAAATCCAGGAAGCGCTTTTTTCGCAGGACGAGATTCGCGATCTGCCGGTGGATCTGCAGACGCAATTTTTCAAGACGGATCAAACCAGGCCAGCTGGCGGTGCTGACTCACGTCGATCTCAAGGGCGTGCATTTCCGTAAGGCGGACGGGCGCAGCCGCGACGACCTCACCGTTGCCACGGCGATCTTCGACGAAAACGGCAACTACGTGACCGGTGGCGAGAAGATTGTCGAGATGAGGCTTCTGGACCCGACGTTCGACCGGCTGATGCAGTCCGGGCCTCAACCTGAAGTCCAGTTTTGACGTGAAGCCCGGCACGTACCTGGTGCGACAGGTCGTGCGGGACTCCGAGGGAGCGCAGATGGCGGCGCGCAACGGCGCCGTAGTCATTCCGTATTGATGGGGGAGCACATGAATACGAAAGAACCGCAGGCGGATTAACTTGGGGCTGGCTTGCTGACTACGGCGGCTGCGTCGTGTGTATTTTTCGTGCAGCTTCCGGGCAAACGCCGCCAGCCAGGCGCCGGCCGCGCCGGCTCCGGAGGCGGGCCAGCAGGGCGACCGCATCAAGCGGAGTCGCGCCTCGTCCTGGTCGATGCCGTGGTGACGGACAAGAAGGGCAGCTACGTCCACGACCTGACGCAGAAAGATTTCAAGGTCTTCGAAGACAACAAGGAACAGAGCGTCGCCAGTTTTTCCGCGGCGCGGACATGGCCATCCAGGCAGCAACCGCAGAAACACTATCTGATTCTGTTCTTCGATAATTCGTCCATGGCTCCGCCGGACCAGATCCAGGCGCGCGCCGCCGCTAAGAAATTTATCGATGGCCAACGCCGGGCCCGACCGCATGATGGCGGTGGTCGAGTTCGGCGGGACCTGCGCATCGTCCAGAATTTCACGGCGAATGCGGACCTGCTGCGCGCCGCGGATCAGGCGCGAAGGGTTCGTCGGTGATCCAACGCGCAGGCGCCGTCGAAGTCGCCTCGCCGGACTCCGCCTTCGGCCAGCCCATTGGCGTACACCGGGAACGTCCTCGCCATTTTCTGGAATCAGCAGCGCCGAAGCGGAATTTGGCGCGCGCAGCATGCTGCTCGCCTGCGCAGTCTGGCGAAAAATCTGCGCGAGTGCCCGGCCGCAAGATGGTGGTCTTGTTTTCCGCGGGGTTTCCGCTCGACTCCCGAGACCGAGTCCGAGCTGACGGCCACGATCGATGCGTGCAACAAGGCGAACGTGGCGATCTATTCGCTGGATGTGCGCGGTTTGCTGGCAACGCCGCCGGGGGGCAGGCGCAGCTACATGCTCGAGACGATGGCAACGTGCGGTTGCAGGAGGTCCGAACGAAAAACGTCTACGGCGGAGCGCGACTGGTCTTGGCGTCGTACTCTGCCGGAATGCTAGACCCGCAGCGTCCTGGCGGCGGGGCGGTGGCACTGGTGGAGGCGGCACAGGCGGCGGTGGAGGTGGACGCCAGGCGGAGGCGGTGGAACTGGCGGCACTGGAGGAACAGGCGGCACCGGGGAACCGGCGGAACCGGCGGAACAGGCGGAAACGGAGAACAGGCACGGGCGGCACAGGCGGCACAGGAGGAACGGGCGGCAAAGGAAGCACCGGAGGCAACACAGGC
The DNA here is from genome assembly GCA_963846635.1 of uncultured Alphaproteobacteria bacterium. Taxonomy (GTDB): domain Bacteria; phylum Pseudomonadota; class Alphaproteobacteria; order ATCC43930; family CGMCC-115725; genus AP-15. The sequence goes on from CAWJXM010000058.1 coordinate 8,281, forward strand.
GGAGGCGTTGCAAATCCTGAATACGAACAGTCCCAACAATGCCTTTACAACCAGCCGCGCACCATCGTTCCACAATTCCCACCTCGGCCTCCATTAACCAGCAGGTTCTCGCTGCTCTGCCGAAGGCACAGGCGGCTTCACCATCTTCAATACCAATGACCTCCTCGGCGGCCTCGAGCGCATTGGAAAAGAGCAGAACGAGTTTTACATCCTCGGCTACGTGCCCCAGGAGTCGCCCGAAGGAAGCTGCCACATCCTGAAAGTAAAGATGAATCGGGGCGATTTGAATGTCCGCTCGCGCACTGGATATTGCAATGCCCGAAGACGAGAAAATCCCCTGGACGGCAAGCCCGGTCGAGAAGCAACTGGAACTGCATGCCGCTGGCGGGCAAGCCGGCTCCATTCACGGCGTGCTCGAAGCGCCGTACTTCTATTCCGGCGCCCAACGTGGCGCGCGTGAATCTGTCGATGGAGATTCCTTCCGACGCGCTGAAGTTCGACAAGGAAAAAGGCAAGTATCACGCCAACGTGAATGTCCTGGGCATCGCCTATCGTCCGGACGGCACCGTGGGGGCACGCTTCAGCGATACCGTCGATCTCGATCTGGAAAAAGAGGAGTGGAAGGAATTCACCAAATCCACCTATCACTACCAAAATCAGTTCGACGCGGCGGCCGGAACCTACAAGCTCACCGTAGTTTTGAGCGCTGGCGGCGATACCTTTGGCAAGTTCGAGTCGCCCCTGCAGATTGATCCCTTCGACGGCAAGAGTTTGAGCTTGGGGGTGTGGCCATGACCAATTCGGCGCAGCGCATCTCCGACATTCCTTCGGGTGTCGACTCGGTTTTGCTCGAGGATCACACCCCGCTGGTCGTGCAAGGCATGCAAGTATTTCCGTCAGCCAGCAACCACTTCAAGCGTACCGACAACGTCGTCATGTACACGGAGATTTACGAGCCGCTGCTGACCTCCGCCACGCCTCCGCGAGTGGGTTTCGCCTACCGCGTGATGGAGCGCGCCACCAACAAGGAAGTGTTTTTCACCGGCGTGGCCGCCGCCGACAATTTCATCCAGAAGGGCAACCCAGTTATTCCGGCCGGAATGATCGTCAAAGTAAAGGATCTGCCCCCCGGCGGCTACAGGCTGGTGGTGCAAGCCGTAGACGACGCCAACAACCACGCCCCGAATCGTACGGTTGATTTCGACGTGACCGACTAGTTCGGTTGCGGAGGTCGCAGATCGATTCCCGACATGGAGTGCGGCGGCCAGGCGCCTGGCCACCGCACTCCAAGGGCCTGGCGCGGATCGATTTGCGATTATGGCGAGTACCTGAGCCCGGCCTCTTCTATCGCACTCCCGACTCCGCGATCAAGCTCCGCAACACAAACCAGCAATTCGCCGGGCGCTCGGACAACCGGCGCATAAAATAGGGACACCAATCCGTCCCAAACGGCACGTAAACCTGCAAAATATTCCCCGCCACGTGCAGCTGCTGCTGCAAATCCCGGCGAATCCCGTAAATCATCTGAAATTCGTATTTGTCCTTGCCGAGCCGCAATCGCCCAGCTTCGGCCTGCGCGTGCGCCACCATCATCGGATCATGCGAACCCATCGCCGGAAAAAAACTCCCGCGGGCCGCGCCCTCCAGAAGCTGCGTGGCCAGCCGCTGGTAGCTGGCATCCACCGCGCTCTTCCCCTGAAACGCGATGGCCTTCGGCTCCCGATACGCGCCCTTCACCAGCCGAATCTTCGGCCGCAGCGGCTCCAGCCGCCGCAAATCGTTCTCCGTTCGATGCAGATAGGCCTGCACGGCCAGGCCGGCGTTGCCCGATTCCCGCTGCACGCTCTCGAAAATATCCAGCGTCGAATCGGTGTAAGCGCTGCCCTCCATGTCCATCTCGATGGTGCGTCCGAGTTCCGCCGCCCGCCTGGCGATGGAACTCGCCAGCGGCGCGCACAACTCCTTGCCAAGGCCGAGCCCCAGCTGCGTCAGCTTGATGGAAATGTTTCCGCTGAGATTTCTCGCGTGCATCTGCTCCACCATGTCAATGTATCCGGCGCACACCTCCCGCGCCGCCGCTTCGCTGGAAACATTCTCGCCCAGGTGATTCAAACTCACCGCGCGCCCCTGCCGGCAAAGCTCATCGCTCGCCCGCAGCGCCTCAGCCAACGTTTCCCCGGCCACAAAGCGCCGCGCAAAACCATATTTCATGCCCCGCCGCGCGATGGAATTGGTCACGCTACGTTTCGTAGACAGCCAAAAAATAAAATTGCGAATCAGCACGAACCCTCCCGGGAAGAAGCAGACCGAGAATAAGGGCAGCGTGCAAGGGCGTCAATACCGCTGGCGGCAGTCTGAGCGGGCCATAGGTCCAAGAAGATGAAGCGCTTAGAGACAGACCTGTACGAATGGCCAAAGTAGGGATTCGACACTGGCTCTTCCTGCTTGCAACTTATTGGCGGGGGGAGGGTTATTCTAGGGAGTGCCACGTGTTTGCGGACCATTCCGTTGGCAGGAGAGTGTCATGAGCGTGCGGCAAGGCCTCGCCTCGCAGACGACATCGGTTTTGACGACACCCAGATCTTTTTTAGCGGCCATCCTTTCTCTGGCATGCGTATTCTCCATAGGCATCGATGTGCCTTTGTTTGCGGCATTGCCCGCTGCGGAGAAAGATAAGAAACCGAAGCAAGATCCCGCCTTAAAAAATCTACCGATAACCGAGCTGAGCGCGGATGAAGCGATTCTTCACGCGCTGGACCGCCTGGCCTACGGCCCGCGGCCTGGCGACGTGGAACGCGTGCGGCAGATGGGGCTGGCAAAATGGATTGACCAGCAACTCAATCCTAATTCGATTGATGACAAGGCGCTGGAAGCGCGGCTGGAAGATTATCCGACGCTGAAGATGTCTTCCGCGAAGCTGATTGAGGAGTATCCGCAGCCAAAGCAGGCGGAGAAAGAAGCTGCGAAGCGGGCTCAGGCGCAATTGGAGCAGCAACAGCAGAGGCGGTCAGATGTGGCTGCGGCGATCGTATCGAAAGACATGCAGGTGACCCCGGCCCCGACTGAAACTGTGGCAACGGATACAAATCAGCCCGCCGTGACCGCGCAACGCGAAGGCGGCGATGCAAATGCTCCCGCGCCTATGAAGGACAATCCTGCGCAAGAGAATTTGGGCGCTCAGGGTAAAGGGAAACGGGACGTGCTGGGTAGTGACCCGAATAATGTGCCGCGGGCCATCGGCGAGGACCGTAAGCGTCCGCAACGCGTGGTTGCGGAATTGGCCATGGCGAAAGTAACGCGTGCGATCTACAGCGAGCGGCAGCTTCAGCAGGTGATGGATGATTTCTGGTTCAATCATCTGAACGTGTTTGCGGGGAAGGGCGAGGACCGCTACTACTTGACCTCGTATGAGCGCGACGTCATTCAGCCCCACACCCTAGGAAAGTTTAAGGACCTTTTGACGGCTTCGGCGAAGAGCCCGGCGATGCTCTTTTATTTGGACAACTTTTTGAGCGCCGATCCGCGCGCGGCGCAGCGCGAGGCCCAGGAACGGTATGCACGTCAGATGGCTCGGTATCGCGGATGGGGTCCCCAGCCGGTACCGCCGTCCGCGCAGAAGAAGAATAACGAACGCGGGCTGAATGAAAATTACGGCCGCGAATTGATGGAGCTGCACACGCTCGGTGTTGACGGCGGCTACACGCAGAAGGATGTGACCGAAGTAGCCCGGTGCTTCACCGGTTGGATCGCGATGGTCATGCTTGATCTCGCCACTTCCGGTTCGCTCAGCAAGAATTTTTCCGACCGGGTTTATCAGCCGGCTTGGCTGAACCAGGCGTCGGACGCCTTTGCGATCCTGTTGCTGCCGACCGCTGCGATGTTAGCGGCGAGTAGATACGAATTGGCAGGCCTGCTGTTCGCCGCTCTCGGTGCGACAACGACATTCTCGCTCGCCGGGACGGCAGCGAAGATGGCGCTCGCAGCCGCTATTCCGGTTGCCGTTCTGTGCTACTACTGGCGGGCTGCCGTCGCTCGGATTGCGGCCGTACTGTCGGTCTTGGTTATCGTCACCGCACCGTTGACCTTTGCCCGCATCGACCGGGTCTCGGGGATGACCCAGGCCGCCGATTGGGTCAAGTTTTCGGCGGCGCATCGTTTGTTGATTTGGTCCTTTGTCGGTGACCGCATCGCCGAGCATCCGTTGCGGGGCTGGGGGCTCGAGGCGTCTCGCGCGATCCCGGGCGGCGCCGAGCCGATCCGCACCGATCAGACGTGGCTGCCGCTGCATCCGCACAACGCGCCGCTGCAGGTTTGGCTCGAGCTCGGCGTGCCGGGTGCCGTGCTGTTCGCGTTACTAGGCGGATGGTTTTGGTTCGCTGTCGGCAGTATCGAATGGCCGCGCCTTTACGCCGCCGCAGCCTGCGGTGCTCTGACCGCCGCTTTTGTCGCTTCGACCGCCACCTACGGGGTCTGGCAGGAGTGGTGGGAGGGTACGCTGTCCGTCGCGTTGTTTTTGACCTTGGTCATGGCGCGGGTGGTGGCCATCGGCGCCAAATCGCCCTGATGCGGGTCTTTATCCCCCTTCCAATGCGCTGCTGGCGCGAGGTCGGCACCTTTGCCCAGGCGGCCGAAGAGGCCGGCTTCGATGGGCTAATGACGGTCGAATTGGGGCACGACCCATTCGCACCGCTCGCTATTGCTGCCCTCGCGACCAGGCGTGTTGAGCTGACGACCTCGGTGGCTGTTGCTTTTCCCCGCAGCCCCACGGTGATGGCAAGCCAGGCCTGGGACCTGCATACAAATGCCGGCGGGCGGTTTGTTCTTGGCCTCGGCAGTCAAGTCAAGGGACACAATGAGCGCCGCTTTGGAATCCCGTGGAGCCCGCCTGCGCCACGGCTGCGCGACTACATCGGCGCGCTGCGCGCGGTGTGGCGGTGCTGGGCCACGGGCGAGCCGCTCGATTACCGTGGGCCGCATTACCAGCTCACCTTGATGACACCGGATTTTTCACCGGAACCAAGTGGGCTGCCGCCGATCCCCGTCGTCATTGCCGCGGTCGGCCCGGCGATGCTGCGGGTCGCGGGTGAGGTCTGCGACGGCGTGCGGCTGCATCCGCTGTGCTCGCGGCGATATCTCGAGGAGATTTGCCTACCGCAAATCGGCGAAGGTCTACGGCGCAGCGGTCGGGTCCGCGCGCATTTCGATCTTCATGGCGGCGGATTTGTCGTCACTGGGCCGGATGACGCGGCGGTGGCAGAGGCCATGGAAAAAGTACGGCGGCGCATAGCTTTTTATGCTTCAACCCGCACCTATCTGCCGATCCTGTCCTTGCACGGGCTTGACGATCTCGGGCTGAAGCTGCACCGCCTGTCGGTCGCTGGGCGATGGGACGAAATGACCGTGGAAATCTCGGATGATGTGGTGCGCTTGTTCGCCGCTTGCGGGACCTACCGTGACATTGTCGGAGCGATCGAAAGGCGTCTTGGCGGGCTGGCGGATTCGATCGATTTGAACTTCCCTGCCGATACTCCGGCGGGATTGCAGCGCGAGCTGCTGTGCGAAATCCGGCACATCCCGCAACAGTTCGAGCGGTTTTCACCGGCGATCTAAATGTCGATCTGCGCTGAGCATATGCGGCCGGCAACGGAGCTTTCTGGTTCACAAGCCTACAGCCGCCATTAGTGGCCCGAGAACATGGTCGGCGGCGAAGTATTCGCGCGCGAGTTCACGGGCCGCACGGCTGTGGGTCGGATAGTCCGCGGCGATCGCGTCGATCGCGGCGAGCGCTTCCTCCTCGGTTGTGAACTCGAACAGCCCACGGCCGACCGGATAGAATTTGCTGAAACCGGTGCGCATCGTGACGACCGGCCGGCCGGCAGCGAGGTAGCAAACACTGCGGTCGCTGAACCAGCCGCTGTTGGGGCGCACGTAAATATCCTTGGCGACGGTAAACTCGCCCCGCGAATGCGCGATGAAGTCGCGATAGGCGTCCATCTCGGCCGAGATCGGACCCGGATCGACCAGGTTCCAGCCCGCCTTTGTTACCATAGCGCGTACGGCTGCGTCAGGCGGGTCCATCGCGAGGGTAAAGGAAGCTCTTGGCCGCCGTTGCGGAAGCTCAATGAAACGCAAAAAGTTGACATGCTTTGACCAAATGTAACGCGATCCGCGAAAATCGATGTTTTTTCCCTTGTTTTCCCAGGTAGCGATGGTCGTGTAGCTATCGCCCGCGTCATCTGCTTCGGGCCATAGATCGAGGACGATCGGCGGTCGCGTCGCGCGCCAGTCGAGACCCGATAATGGTATCGGGCAATCCGCCGAGCCCAAATTCTCCCCATAGCTAAAGAAATGCGTGTGGGCATCGAGATAGGCGCGGGCCGCCGCGTCGGCCTCGGCGTATTTGATCTGCTCGTAGATCGGGTCGCTGTCGATCATGATGCGTACCGGGCAGCACAGGTGCTCTTCACGCAGCTGGGTCGCCCCGCACAAATTGATTAGGGCATTCGCTTCGCGATAAAGCCGATTTACCCGTTCACGAGACAGGCCGTGCCATTCGTCGTTGATCGCATCCCAGTAAGCCCAACGGCCGGCAAAACCATAGCTTTCCATCGCTCGCCGCAGATAGGCGACGTTGTAATCGCAGGTCATCATCACGCTTGCGACGCGCGGATCATAGGGGTTGGCCCCACCGTCTTCGATATACCAAACGTCGTACCCGAGCCGCTGCAGCCCAACGAGGTAGTGCATGGCTTGCCAAGCGATACCGGCAAGTGGCATCTGACCGACAAAATGGTGAAGGATTATCCTTCGGCGCTGATTCAAGGGGCTTACCTGTTGGCATTTCGCCGGCATAACGGATGGGCTCGGCCCAACATTTCCGTCGCCATGCGATTACGCGCTGCTATCGAGCGGAGAGCAGCAAGACCCCAAACCGGGTGGGGTTGCCGCCCCGCATTCGCTATGTTAGGCAAATTCGATGATCGACAGCATCCTAGGGTGGTTGACCGGCGCGGATGCCGATGAGGGTCGTAATCCGCGAGACGAGCTGCAGCTGGCCTTGACAGCGCTCCTCGTGGAGGCGGCCCACAGCAAGGGCGATTTCGACGAAAAAGAGCGTGAAGTCGTCACGCGATTGCTTGAGCGGCGGCTAAAGCTATCGCCGGAAGACGCCCGTTCATTGCTCGCCGCCGGTGAACGTGAGGCCGACCGTTCGGTGGAATTATTCCATTTCACCCGGATTATCAACGAGCGCCTCTCGTTCGAGCAGCGCGTCAATTTAATTGAGATGCTGTGGGAAGTCGCGTACGCCGACGGAGCACTTGACAAGTATGAGGACACCCTGCTGCGCCGCATCGGCGGGCTGATTTACGTCCCCGATCGAGAGCGCGGTCTGGCGCGCCAGCGCATCTTGAAGCGGTTAGGGCTTAGCGACAATTTCTGATCTGTCGCCAGAATTGGCCCCTAGTCAAGTTCAGGAGAAGATTCACGGCCATGACCTACGTCGTCACAGAAGCCTGTATCCGCTGCAAGTACATGGATTGCGTCGAGGTGTGCCCGGTCGATTGCTTTTACGAAGGCGAGAATATGCTGGTGATCCACCCCGACGAATGCATCGATTGTGGGGTCTGCGAGCCGGAATGCCCGGTTGATGCGATCATCCCCGATAGCGAGCCGGAGGCCGACCGCTGGGTCGAGATGAACCGAGACTACGCCGGCACTTGGCCCAACATAACGCGCAAGAAGCCCGAGCCGGAGGATGCCGATGAATGGAAGGGTGTCGCGGACAAGTATGAAAAGTATTTCAGTCCGAAACCTGGCGGGACCTAAGGTGCTGGGCAGCCCGTCGAATAGCGGCGATATGCGTCATCAACATGTCAGAAACACTGGCCTTTAGTGAGCCGTTCGTGCTATCAACATAATCGTGCCAATGACGTATAATACTCCGGTCCTGAGCTCCCACTTGGGACGGGGTGTGGGAGGGAGATCCGCGCTCGTAATCGGCTGGGTCGAGCGTCCAGGCAACGCCATTCATTATCGATTGTGAGAGACACGCCCATGACGTCGGAAAAACCTCTTTTTGCCGTTGGCGATTTTGTCGTCTATCCGACCCATGGTGTAGGCAAGATTGTGGCGATCGAGACCCAAGAGATTGCTGGTCATACACTAAGCGTTTTTGTTGTCGCCTTCGACAAAGATCGGATGACATTGCGGGTCCCGCTCGCCAAGGCCAAGGTGTCCGGCCTGCGTAAGCTGTCGAGCCGCAAGGAGATGGATGCGGCACTCGCGAAATTGCGGGGACGCTCACGCGCCAAGCGCACGATGTGGAGCCGGCGAGCCCAAGAATATCAGGCCAAGATCGCATCGGGCGACCCCGCCTCGATTGCCGAGGTCGTCCGCGATCTCTATCGAAATGTCGGCCAGCCAGAGCAGTCTTACAGCGAGCGACAAATCTACCAGGCGGCACTGGATCGGTTTGTGCGCGAATTCGCCGCCGTCGAGAGAATCGACGAGACCACGGCAACGCAACGGATTGAGCAGCTGCTGACTGCCTGACCCGGCGGCTCAACATATATCGATCAAAGTTAGGGATGTTTGTTACTGACTTGCTGGGGTTGCGTCGATGGCGCGCGGCTTGTTGGTAAGGTGACGCTCCGCCGGCCAAGCGGTGAGTAGCACGCCTAATTTTGCCCAGCTCCTATCGGGCCTATCCTCTGGTGATGACAGGCCTCAGCACGCCAACAGGGCGGCTCACAAGCAGAAAACTCACATTACCGGCCGACGCTGACGCGGGGTGCGGCAGCTGCTTTTCCTCGCTCGACCCGCCGTGGGCGCGTATTTCTGGCACGGCTCAGCGAGGGGGTATTGATCACCTTTGCGTGAGCAAAGAGACGGATTGTCGCGTGCTCCCCGGAAATCTCAGGTGGCAACGTCATATATTGGCCTCGGCGTCAGCGCTGCGGAGGCGCAGGAATGGCTCACATCGACGATATCCAGACGCGGCGCGCAAATCTCGATTTCATTCGCGCGGCGATGCGAACCCCGTTGCTGTCGCGCGAGCATGAGCTCGAACTCGCCCGCCGCTGGCGGGAAAAGGGCGACCATGCCGCGTTGAAGGAGCTTGTTGGGGCTTATACGCGTCTTGCGGTTTCGGTCGCCAGCACTTACCGCCGCTATGGCCTACCAATTGCCGATCTCATTCAGGAAGGTAATATCGGGCTATTGGAGGCCGCGATGCGCTTCGAGCCGGAGCGTAATCTCAGATTCTCAACATACGCGACCTGGTGGATCCGCTCGGCAGTTCAGGATTACATTTTGCGTAATTGGTCGATTGTTCGGACGGGAACAACATCGGTACAAAAGGCTCTGTTCTTCAATTTGCGGAGGCTGCGAAGCAGGATCGCCGAGGAGCCCGGCGACGTGATGACCGATGCGGCGCGACAACAGATCGCCGAGGCGCTCCGCGTCGCAATCGGCGATGTCGAAAATATGGAGACGCGGCTGAGTGGCGGTGACCAGTCACTCAACGCGCCAATCGGCGAAGGTGACGCCGAAGTTCAAGACCTTCTACCCGACTCGCAAGCCAGTCCCGAGTTGGTCGTGATCGGCATGCGCGACGCGGAGGCGCGGTCACGCTGGTTGGCGGAGGCGCTGGGCCAACTCAGCACGCGCGAACAGCGTATCATCCGCGAGCGCCAACTGGCTGATCGGGGAACAACGCTTGAAGAGCTGGGACGCGAGTTTGGCTTGTCGAAAGAGCGCGTGCGTCAGCTCGAACACCGGGCCTTACGGAAACTGAAGACTGCGATTGGTCGTCGGGTTGGCAATCCGGGCGATCTGTTCATCTGCTGAGGACCAACCCGCATGGCTGAATGCGGCCAGCCGGGCTCTCAGATTGCTGTGTAGCCGCCATCGACCAGAAGATCGCTGCCGGTCACAAAACTGGCATCGTCGCTGGCGAGGAAAACCGCCGCGGCAGCGATCTCCGGCGGCTGGCCGAGTTGCCCTAACAAACCCGAACTACGGATAAGGGTTGAGGGGCTTCCCAAAGAACCAAGGCTTTGACAGCATCGGCTTACGAACACTGAGCGTCAAACCCGGGTCTGGAGAGCCCCCTCAATGGCGGTCGATATCACAGCGCTGTATTGCTGTCTCGATGACTTCTGCAAGCTGTTGGCAGACTGGGAAGCGCACCGGCTGCTCCCGTCGGAGCAGACCCGGCAGCGCCCAGGCAAGCTGTCGCGCGCCGAGATGCTGTTCATTGTGGTGCTGTTTCACCTCTCGCCGTTCAAGCACTTCAAGGCATTCTACTGCTACGGGATCGGCCAGCAGGATCGCGCCTGCTTTGGCGATCTGCCGCATTATGACCGGTTTGTCAGCCTGATGCCGCGGCTGTTCGCCCCTCTGATGGTGCTGCTGCACAGCCTCAGCGGCGAGCCGAGCGGCGTCTACTTCGCTGATTTAACCAAGCTCGCCGTCTGCCACAATCGCCGCATTCACCGCCATAAGGTGTTCAAGGGCCTCGCCGCACGCGGCAAGACCAGCATGGGCTGGTTCTACGGCCTCAAGCTGCACTTCGTGATCAACCACAAGGGTCAGATCATGGCGCTGAAAATCACCCCCGGCAACACCGCCGACAGCACCGTGCTCGACGCGATGACCCAGCACCTGGCCGGCACCCTCTACGCCGACAAGGGCTACATCGGCCGCGAACTCTTCACCAAACTCTGGCAGCGGGGCTTGCACCTCATCACCAGCATCCGCCGCAACATGAGGAATTATCTCATGCCGCTGGCCGACAAGATCATGCTGCGCAAGCGCTTCCTCATCGAGACCGTACTCGATACTCTGAAATCCGAAATGGGGCTTGAGCATTCACGCCACAGATCGGTGATCAACGCCATGGTCCATGTCCTGTCCTGCCTCGTCGCCTACGCTTTCAGGCCGGGCAAGCCTTCCATCTCGCTCACAAGCCAACGCCTTGAGGCATATCCGTAGTTGGGGTTAACAAATGCTTGGGAGCCATCACCGCACGCGCCGCTTCAAAGCTGCCGTAGCGACGAGTGAGCCGTTCGGTCTCGACGGCCCCCGGCGATAGCGTATTGACCCGTATGTTTTGGGCGGCATGATCGATCGCCATGACCTTCGCAAGTTGGATCAAAGCGCCCTTGGTCGCACAATAAGCCGCCCGTCCGGCACTGCCGACGCGCCCGAGCTGCGAGGCGATCAGGATAATTGAGCCGCCTCCGCTAGCGATCATCAGCGGCAGTGCTGCGCGGCAGAGCAGAAACGAACCGGTCAGATTGACGTCTACAACCCGTTGCCAATCGGCGAGCGTCGTTTCGATGACCGATCCGCCGATGTCATGTGGCGCCGCACCGCTGACCAGAATGTCGAGACGGCCGAAGGCGTCTCGGGTAGCGGCCACCGCGGCGAGCGTCTCATTTTCGCTGGCGACATCGCAGCGCTGCGCGATGGAGCGGACGCCAGCACCTTCGATGAGCCGGGCCGTCTCTTCGGCACCAGCTTGGTCGATGTCACAGCAGGAGACCGCCGCACCCGCCTCGGCGAAAGCGAGCGCTATTGCGCGGCCGATGCCGCCTGCAGCACCGCTGATAAGTGCCGTTTTGCCGGTCAGCTTCATTCGCCGGTTCTCCGCACAGTCAGACCATCATTCTGATGAATGATCGCGATGGCCAAGAATTGGGGCATGGGTTCTCCGCTCGGGATGACCTCGACAGCAAGTCGTTTGATCCTGGCCACTCACCGACATCAGTAGGGGTCCCGCACGAAGATGAACGTGGTCCCCGTCACGATCGGGGCGCTGGCGCCGACAAACGACACATTGGCGTCTTTAACTTGCCGCGATCCGGCGCGGCCCGATACCTGTAAGGCACCCTCGATGATGTGCCAGAGCCCGTGGATGCGCCCGGTGCCGAGGCTGCCGCCAAAGGTGTTGAGCGGTAGCTCGCCGTCGAACTCGATGCGCCCGTCCTGGATGAAATCCAGCGCCTCGCCCTCCTTGCAAAAACCGTAGGATTCGAGACCGTAGATCACCGAGGCCGAGAACCCGTCGTAGATCTGGGCGACGTCGACGTCCTTCGGACTAAAGCCTGAGCGCTCCCAGGTCAGCTTTGCGGAGCTGCTGCCGCCCTCCATGTAATTGCTGAGGCTGCCAATGCGCCCTGCCACCTCGAAATGCAGCCGCTGACCATAGCCCGCGAGGTAAGCCGGCCGCGGCTTGAGATCACGGGCGCGGTCAGCGGTTGTCAGCACGATCGCGACCGCACCCTGAACCGGGATATCGCAATCGAACAGGCAAAAAGGATAGGCCACCATTCGCGAGTTCAGGTAGTCCTCGCGGGAGAGCGGCGTGCCATAAAAATAGGCATGCGGATTGTGCTGCGTGTGGCGGCGCTGGGTTACGGCGAGCGTCGCCATCTTCTCGCGATCTTGGTTGTGCCGCTCAAGCCAGCGCGTATAGGCAACCGCCATGCCCTGCCCCGGACCGCCAAAGCCGTAGGGTGCGGTGAACTGGGCGGCACCCTGCGCATAGGCGCCGGGAAGGTTCTGATAAGTCCCGCGCGGGTTGTGCATTGCCCGCCATACGACCGCATATTTGCACACCCCGGCAATCAGCGCGTTGACCGCCTGCTGCACCGCACCACCGATGTTTACCGTACCGACCTGGATATGCCAGCCGAGATTGGGCAATTTCAGCATCGTCATCATACAGTTGACGGACACGATCGAGATGCCGTCCACTTCCGCGTGCCCGGTCGCCGGCAGTTCCGGATAGGTTGCGAGGCCGTCGATATCGGAGAGCCGCAACCCTGAATCGGCAACGGCCTCCTTGACCGCGGTCAGCGCATGCGCCGCAAGCGGAATATCCGCCGAGCGCGTCACTTTCGAAAAGCCGACACCGCTGACCGCGACTTTGCACCGGTTCTCCCACATAGGGTCTCTCCCGCTCACTCGGCCGCGGGGATACGCGCGAGGCGAAACTGCGGCAAGGTGATGTCGTCGTTCAATTTCTCAAAGACCACCTCGACGCGCCGGCCGACCTTGGCCTCGGTATAGGATGCCTCTAAAAGGTTGCCGGCGAGGAGCACGCCTGGGGCGTCATCGAGCTCGACGATGATGCTGGCATAGGGCACGGCGGAGGCGAAACGCTTGTCGCCGGTATGATACATAATCGTATAGGCGTAGATCGTTCCGGCGCCGCGCACGGGCTCGAATTTCAGGTCTGTCGAGATGCATTCGACACAGGTCGCATAGGGCGGGTGCTGGAAATGCCCGCAACTCTGGCAGCGTTGCAGCTCCAAAACGCCCCGCTTTGCTGCATCCCAGAACGGTTTCGTCCATTCGTTCGGAACCGGGATCGGCCGGGTAACCTTGCTCCAGTTGCTCATTCCGTTTGCCCTGTTGCTTTTTGGTTCCCCGTCGAGTTTGACCACCGCAGGGTTGGGCTCAGCCGCAAATTTCCGCGAAAATGGACCGAGCCCGAGCGACGCAATGCTAATGCGACATCAGCACCGGGATTGTCATGCTGGCCAAAATCGAGCGGGTCGCGCCGCCAAGCAGCAATTCGCGCACCCGCGAGTGGCCATACGCTCCCATAACCAGCAGATCGGCTCCTAGATCGGCAGCGCGCGACAGCAGCACCTCGCCGACCGGGACATCCGCCGAGACGGTGCGCTCGACTTGCGCTTTCACACCGTGGCGCGCCAAGTGCAGCGCAATATCGGCGCCGGGCAGATCGACCCTAGCTTGTGGATCGACCGCCAAGACGGTTACGGTCTCGGCGCTCGCCAAAATCGGCATCGCATCGGCCACCGCGCGGGCGGCCTCCCGGCTGCCGTTCCAGGCAACCAGCACGCAGCGGCCGATCTTTTCGAACTGGCCAGCATAGGGGACCACCAGGATCGGCCGGCCGGATGCGAGGGTTATCCGCTCCGGTTGCGGGCGACTCAACGAGGTCTCGTCGTTTTCCGGATCGCGCTGGCCGAGTATCGCCAAATCAGCATAGCGCGCGTGCAGGGCCGGATCCGCTTCCCAGCCCTCGGCGACCACCCGCCACTCGCTCTTAACGCCGCGCAGATCAGCCTGGTGCTCGAACGCCTTGCGCACGACCTCAGCCTGCTCGAGCGCACGCTGCCGCCATTCATGATAGATCGGTTCGAGTGCTGCCAGATCGGCATATCCGGCGCGGCGCGGCAATTCGGGGCTAGGGATCGGATAAAGCCCGACGAGATGTGCGGTAAAACGCTCGGCCAAGGTCGCTGCGACGTCAATCCTCCGGTGCGTATCGGCTGCCGAATCGAGCACGACCAAAAGGTCTTTGTAGCTCATCTGCCGGGTCTCCGTCAGCAATCGGGGGCATGCGGGGCAATCTCGGGTCAGCCAAAGGATAACGTCAGCCTGCCGCAGCCGGCAATGTGGGATCGGGATAAGCTTGCTTCGATGCATAAAATCAGCGAAGACGGCGATAAAATCACTCGGAGGTGTTCGCCTAATGAGCGCAACTGTTCTCTCTTCCGTCGTATTGGCTCTATCGGTTATTGCGCTCGGCGGTTGCAGCGACCGGGTGCGGGTGCAGAGCTTTATCCCGGGCGCCGGCGGCAATTTCACCTACACCGTGCAAACCAATACGGTGATGACCCCAAACGATGACGGTGCCGCCGAGGTCATTCGCCGCGAGTGGCTCGCAGATACCCTCGGCGCCGAGGGAATGTGCAATGGCGGGTATGTGATCTACAACCGCCAGCTCGTCGTCCCGCCGCAACGGCCCGCGCTTGCCTCGGCCGGCTATACGCCCGCGAACGCGGATAGCGCTGCCAATTTCGGTAACACCGGCTATGTGGTCTATAACGGCGCCTGCCTGTGATCCGCAGGTTTAAGCTGAGCGTGCCAGCAGTCGAGCAATGGCCCGGATCGTCCGCCGACCGGATCGGTGGCCGGAAGCGGAACCGCCGTGATGTTTGCCAATACCCGTTCCCGGTCGCCCTTGCCAGGAACCCGCATGTCCGGGCCGCGACCGTCCGGATAGGCGCCGACGATCAGAAGATCGGGGCTCGCCGCCTCGCCCTTATGGGCGACACCGGCCGGGATCACGACGACGTCGCCGGCGCGCAATTCGACAACGGAACCGCTCTCGCCGCCAAGACGTACTCTCGCCGAACCAGCGACAATGCCGAGTGCCTCGTGCGCGGTGCTGTGGTAGTGGTGATGGGGATAAACCCCACCGCGCCACCCGCCGCTCCAGCCATTTTCGGCAAACAATGTTTCGCAGGCCGTGACCGCACCGGGGCCAGTGTCGAGCACGTGGCGATAAATGACAAGTGGCAGATGCGTATTATTGGGCACGCTGCCGTCGTCGGCAAACAAATACTCTTCGACCTTTGGCATGTCGTCTGTGTTCATAGTGCGGCACTCCTGCCGGCGCCCCAACGTCGTGACAAATTACGCTCCGGCCGCGGCCCGGTCCATAGAAAACCCGTCGACTGTCATAATCGTTTGCGGCTGCAAGTCTGGTCGACTCTTTGATTGCGTTGCGACCAGTAGATACTTGAGGATGAAGAGCGCAGTGGAAAACGCCACCAACTGGTTAACCATGATCATCGCACTGCAACGCTTGCCATAAAACACGACCTCGGATACTAAAGAAAGTGGAGCCGCTCGCCGAATGCGGCAGTGTGCCAGAAGCGGATTTCCCAGCCGATTGTCGAATGGACTACACCGTCAGCACCGTATGTGTCGTCGGGTTGGGTTATATCGGTCTACCGACCGCGGCGACCCTCGCCAGCCGCGGCATCGAGGTTATCGGTGTCGATATCAATCCGCACATTGTTGCCGCCGTCAATAACGGCAAACCCTATTTCCCCGAGCCCGATCTCGATATGCTGCTGCGCGCTGCCACGACTTTGGGCAAGCTGCGCGCGACGGCTCGACCGGAACCGGCTGACGCGTTCGTGATCGCGGTGCCGACGCCATTCAAGGACGATCACTCGCCAAACCTTGACTTTATCGATGCCGCAGCGGATGCGATCAGCCCGGTCCTGGCTGCCGGCAATGTCGTGATCCTGGAATCGACCTCGCCGGTCGGTACGACCGCCCGGCTGGCAAAGCGGCTGGCGCGCCAGCGGCCCGATCTGCGCTTACCTGAGGAGGGGGAAAACGGGCCCTTTGACGTCCACGTTGCCCACTGCCCAGAGCGGGTGCTACCCGGGCATATGGTTCGCGAGTTAATCGAGAACGACCGCATTATTGGCGGGCTGAGCGAGGCCTGCGCCGAGCATGCCGAGGCGGTCTACAGCATTTTCCTGCGCGGCACGGCATTCCGCACCGATGCGGCGACAGCAGAACTCGTCAAGCTGGTCGAAAACGCCTATCGCGACGTCAACATTGCCTTCGCCAATGAGTTGTCGACCGTTTGCGATCAGCTTGGGCTCAATGTCTGGCAGGTCATTGAGCTTGCCAACCGACATCCGCGGGTATCGATCCTGCAACCTGGTGCCGGTGTTGGCGGTCACTGCATCGCTGTCGACCCTTGGTTCATCGTCGCTTCGGCGCCGGAACAAACGCGACTGATCCGTGCCGCACGCGAGGTCAATGACGCGAAGCCCAAATTCGTCGTTTCGCAAATCCGCGAACGCGCCGATCGCCTGAAACATCCAGTGATTGCCTGCCTCGGCCTGACCTACAAACCCGATGTCGACGATGTACGGGAAAGTCCGGCGCTCGATATTGTTGTCGAGCTGGCGCGCGACCCGGAGACCCGACTTCTTGTTGCCGAACCGAATCTGCGGGCCTTGCCGCCGCCGCTCGACGAACGCGCAAATGTGACCATGTGCGACACCCTCGCGGCAGTGCGCGAGGCGGACATCGTCGCCATTCTCGTCGCCCATTCGCGGTTTCGCCGCATCCCTCAGGAGGAATTGATGCGGCGCATGGTCATCGATGCCACCGGGCTTACTCACCGCTCGGTCGCAATAGCCAGATGAAGCTGCTTTTTGTCTTCGGCACGCGCCCGGAAGCGATCAAGCTTGCGCCGGTGATCCAGGAATTGACGGCGAGACCGGAGTTCGAGTGCCGGGTCTGCGCCACCGGACAGCACCGCGAGATCTTGAGGCAGTTCCTCAGATTGTTCGAGCTGTGCCCGGACTGGGATCTCGACGTAATGCGCGCGGATCAGGACCTCGCCTATCTGACGGGCGCCGTCTTGTCCGGGGTCAGCCGCGTGCTGGACGGCTGGCGCCCCGACCGGGTGATCGTGCAGGGCGATACCACCTCGACCTTTGCCGGTGCACTCGCGGCCTTTTATCATCAGATCCCCGTCGCCCATGTCGAAGCCGGCCTGCGCACCGGCGACATTTACGCGCCGTGGCCGGAGGAAGTGAACCGCCTGCTCGCGGGCCGCATCGCCGATCTGCATTTTGCGCCGACACAACGGGCGCGTAGCGCCCTGTTGCGCGAGGGAGTTGCGGCGGAGCGCATCGTCGTGACCGGCAATACCGGAATTGACGCGCTGATCCGGATGTCGCATCGGCTGGAAGCTCGATCCGAGCTGCGCAGACGGGCCGAGGCAAAGCTGGAAGAACAGTTTGGAGACCTCGCAGGGCGACGGCTCATCCTGCTGACCGGGCATCGGCGCGAGAGTTTTGCCGGCGGGCTCGCTCGGATCGCCAGCGCAATCGCACGGATAGCGTCGCGGCCCGATGTCGCGATCATTTTTCCGGTCCATCCGAACCCCAACGTGCGCCGCGCCTTTGGCCCTTTGTCTGCGTATGGCAATATCCGACTGGTCGAGCCAGTCGACTACCCCGAACTGGTCTATCTTCTGAAGCGCTGCCATTTTGTGGTGACCGATTCCGGCGGGATCCAAGAAGAGGCCCCATCCTTTGGCAAGCCGGTGCTGGTTACACGCGAGACGACCGAGCGGCCCGAGGCAATGGAGCTCGGCTGTGCAAAGCTGGTTGGTACAGATGAGCAGCGCTTGTTTGAGGCCATGTGCGCATTGCTCGATGATACTGAGACCTATCGGTTGATGAGTCAGGTGGTCAATCCCTATGGCGATGGCCAAGCGAGCGCGCGAATTGCCGATCGCCTCAAAGCGGAAGCGTAAACGAGGCAGCGGCAGTTTCATTGGGTGACGAAGGTGCCGCATGGGCGCCTTTGATTTCCGCACAAATTCCCCAGCGTGCCAGACCAGCCATAATGCGATCGCTCACGTCAAAACGACGCCCGATCAATCTCTCAAACAATTCGCTTGAATTGAACTTAAACTTGAAACGATGAAAATTGTCAGATCCGTGTAAATCCATATTCTTGCTACCTACTTTTAGATCAACGCATGTTGACGGGTAACAGATATGAGCGTTAATACATTCGTGGCAAACAGGCAGGTGCTACGAGCAGAAATGGCCGACGAAGATAATCGGCTAGCACCGCTGACCGCAGGTTTCGTGATCTTAGGATTGTCGGTGCTGGGCTGGCTTCCCTTGCTATTGCCGATCATCGCATTGGGCCATCGCTGAGCAGCATATCGCCGTCGCGGAAGGTATCGCCACGACAGACCAAGCGTCATTCGGCGATCACCTGATATCCCCAGGCGCGGATCTGCGCTATCCCCGCCCGATAACCTGTGACACTGAGGCTGAAGCTAAACTCAGATTTTGCGGTAAATACATCGATCAGTATCAGGGAGGCCTTGGCAAGCTGTCTGACAATCGCAAGCGATTGTGCGGCCGGGAAGATGCAATAGTGCCCGCCCTGACAGGTCGCAGGCAGCCCTTTATCGACGCGTAAGACCGCCTTGACTGGGGCCGGAGTCCCAACGATTGCGACATTGCCGGTCTGCAGCATAATGACAAGCACGAACGAGCCCTTGCCACCGACCGCGGTTTGCCAAAACGGCACCATGATCGAACAAGTACCCTGCTCGGCTCGATTGCCACATTCGGCGATCCACTCGTCCGCCTGGTAGCGCTGCATCGCCGATGCGGGCGGACTCCACAGCAGAAAAGCCATGATCACCCAAAGTATCTGTTGCTCCAGCCGAGATCGTCCTGATCCGCGATGAATTTGATTGTTGCAGGCGCGCTGCATGGATGTGAGCTCTAGTTATTTGCTTCGTTGGGAGAGCGGATGATGATGGTGCGACAACTTGCGAGCCGGCGCCGCTGTCATCAATCCGCTGATGACCTGAAGTTATTTCTGATCGAGCGGCGATTGCTTGCTCCACTCGCGGACAGAACCTCGAACGAAGCGGGTGATATGGGTGCCGCGCGCCGTCGGCCGATCGGGGTATGTTGAGCTTTGCCATCGCAATAACGGCCGCCCGGGCTTGCAATCGAGGCTTTATGACTCACTTCGCGAAGCCTGCTAAATTCGCCGAGCGAAACCGAGGAGAGAGCTCCGGTGCTGGTGGTACGGACGAGCTCCGATCTCAAAGAGGGCCTCGCCCCCTGGCGGCGAGCCGGTGAGCGGATCGGACTGGTGCCGACGATGGGGGCGTTGCATGCCGGGCACATGGCATTGGTCGCGGCGGCGCGCGGTGAATGTCGGCGGGTGGTCGCGACGATCTTTGTCAACCCGAAGCAATTCGCGCCCAATGAAGACCTTGCCTCTTACCCACGCCCGGAAACCGCCGATCTCGAAATGCTGCAAAAGGCGGACGTCGATCTCGCCTATCTGCCAACCGCCGACGAAATGTATCCGCCGCAGTTTTCGACCATGGTGCGGGTCGGCGGTTTGAGCGAGGGGTTGTGCGGTGCGCACCGCCTCGGACATTTCGACGGGGTGGCGACGGTCGTGACCAAGCTCCTGATCCAATCGCTGCCGGATTGTGCGTATTTTGGCGAGAAGGATTATCAACAGCTGCTCGTGATCCGCCGGCTGGTGCGCGATCTCGATCTCCCGGTCCGCATTGTGGGTGTGCCGACCGTGCGCGAACCCGATGGTCTGGCACTGTCCTCGCGCAACCTGTATCTCTCGGCCCAGGAGCGGCGAGTGGCGCCAGAGCTTTCGCGCGTATTGCGGGACGCCGCCACCGCGCTGGAGCGCGAACCCGGTACCGTCCGCCGCGAGACCGAGCGCGGTCTGGCCGCACTGACCCACGCCGGGTTTGATGTCGAATATCTCGAAATCCGTGACGCCGAGAGTTTGATGCCGGTGCGCGATGTCGTCACGGCAGCAGCGCGCGTCCTTGCCGCTGTCCATCTCGGCCGCACGCGCCTGATCGATAATTTTCCGGTCGCGTCGTCATCCGCGACCGCCCGTCGCGGCTGACCGCGGCAAATCAACCCCACAAGCGTTCGCTCGCGATCCGTGCCCCCTCGGCGAGAGCACGGAGCTTGGCCCATACGACCGACGGGACCACCGCATTCTCGACAAAAGCAAAGGTCGCAAAGCCGCAATCGGCGCCGGCGATCACCCGCTCGCGGCCGACGACATTCGCAAAATTGACGATGCGCTGGGCAATGAGCCGCGGATGCTCAACAAAATTGGTAGTCGAATTGATGACGCCGGGAATCAGCACTTTGTCGTCCGGGATCTTGGCCGCGCGCAGATCCTCCCATTCATGCGCGTGGCGCGGATTGGCCGCCTCAAACGACAGCCCCGACGGGCGGGCGCGCAACGCCACGCCGAGAATCTTGGCGAGCGGGATGTCGTGGGTATGCGGCCCCTCGTAATTGCCCCAGCACAGATGCAAGCGCATCGCTTGCGGCGGAATATCCGTGGTGGCGTGATTGAGTGCCGCGATGTTGCGCTCGGCCACCCGCAGGAATTCGTCATCCGACAGGTGCTGGTATTGGTTGTGCCGTGCCGAGCCGAGATCGGGCGCATCGATCTGCAGCACAAAACCGGCGTGGTGGATCGCCTCGTATTCTTGTTTCAGAGCATTGGCGAGCGCTTCGACATAGGCGTCTTCATTGTTGTAGTAGCGGTCCGGCACAAATTTGGTCAGCACCCCGGGCGATGCCGCATTGATGAACGCCTCGCGCGGTTTTGCGGCAGCGCAAGCGGCGGCAAGGTTGGCGATGTCGACCTCGAGCGGCCGGCGATTGCTGTAGGCGACGGGACCAACGCAGCAGGGCACCGCGTCGCGGCTGAACCACGAGGTCCCGCCGCGCTTCGCGTTCAGCCGCGCCTGGTAATCGGGGTGGTCGAGCAGGTCGCGATGCGCGGCCGTTTGCGGCGGCTGGTCATTGGGGCCGCCGCGCAGCGCGCCAATGCCCGACAGGCGATGCCGGACATAAAAAGTATACGAGATCTTGCCAAACTCGCCATCGCAGACGCTGTCGATCCCGGCCACGACCTGTTTCCGGACGATTTCGTGGACCGCTGCCGCAAGACACGCATCGAACGCCGCCTGATCGACGGGCCGCCCGGCCTCGCGTGCTTCCAAGAATTCGAGGAGATCGGGTGGGCGCGGCAGGCTGCCGACATGAGTGGTCAGAATGCGCTCTCGGCTTTGCTCCATCCCCTGCTCCTCCCCAACGTAAAGCTTTTCTGCACGCGAGCGGGCGCAGAGCGCACTCTCGGTCGACCCGGCGCGGTCGTGATCGACCTTAGCATCAACTCGCGCCCAAAGGCAGACCGACGATTGCCTCAATCGTCGTGGCTTGGCACCGTAAATTGGCGAATAGGCGACCCGATCATGCTCTTCTGCCGTCACTCCCGCGCAAGCGGGAGTCCAGGGCAGCGTCCGGAACGTTTGAGCCCTGGATGCCCGCTTTCGCGGGCATGACGAGAAAACCGGAAGCACATACGCTGACTTTTGTGACGAGGGGCTTGATCGATCGGGTGAGCGGCGGACCGCTCCCTGTTTTGCCTGTTTTATCAGGTCGAGATCAGGCGGCCCTCGGTTGGGGAGAATTTCCGTCGGCTCGTAGCGCCCGCGAGATCACGAACGCGCGCGGCGACCTCAAGGGCTGTTCCGGCTGTGCCGAGCGAGCGACCAGGCGAGCAATTCGGCAAAGGACGCATTGGCGAAATCGGGCGGTGTCCCGTCCGCAAAGCTCTTGGCCATGGCCATGATCTTTGGCACAAAAGCCGCTGCTCGGTCCCGATCTTCGGGATTGATGAGGGCGATATCATCATGGTCGTCGGCGCGCCGCAATTCCGGCGTGTCGGGGATCGAGGCGAGGGCCGCGGCCGCCTCGTCCGCGACCGATAGCCGGGTAGCGACTGCCTTGTCGACCCCGGCCGTCTCGAGGGCGTTACGGATGACTGCCCCCATCGCGGCTTCGGCGCGCAACAGCCGCCGATGGCGGCTCGCGCTCACGCCATGCCTGGCGACGGCAGCATTTCGCTGTCCTTCGACCCGCCCGAGGCGGGTCTCAAGGCGCCGCGCCATCGGCCGCCTCCAATGCTTTGAGGCGCTGCTCGAATTCGGTTGCCTCGACGGCACGGACATAAGCTTCGACGACCTGACCCAATTGCATCGCCTCGCGCGGCGTCACCGAACCCTGCGCCGCCGCAGCGGCGACCGCCGCCATCGCCGCCGCAAGATCGGACGCACCGCCGATCGTCGGCATGTCGAATTCGACGGCGCGCTCGCGGCACGGGCCGATCAGGCGTTCGAGGCACAGCCGCAACGCCATGGCATCGCCGGCAAGCGCCAATTCGATCGCCTTGCGGGTCAGTGCTTCGCCTTCGCCTGCGAGCAGGGCGCGGGCCGCGCGGCTCGCATGGTCGCGGCAGCCCTTTGGCCGCCCGGCGGGATTGCCCGAGCGCCCCCTCACAAACCGCCCGCGTCTATCCCGCACCCCCTGTTCCGCCTCATTTATCAGGTCGAGATCAGGCATCCATATCTCCTTCAAGAACAAATCGCCCCGTGAGCGGGGCGCCGATGCCTGCCACATACAATGCGATTGCGGCAATTATGCAGTTTCCGATGCGATAACCTGATCGATCCATCCCCCGAACACCAGGATCGCTTCCTTAAATTAGTCGGGCGGCGCGAATAACCGCGTTTTGGAACTGCTATTGCATCTTCTATTCGGGCGAGCCTTTGAAAAGCCGGATAGCGCCCGTTTTGACAAAGTCGCGTAATCTGTCTTACGGAAAACGCTGGCGGCGATTTCGATTTTTGCCGCATAAGACCGATTACGGAAAACTTGCAAAATTTATGTCTGGCTCTCAGTGAGCCAGTGACCGGCAACAGAGATCACAAGACCGCTCCTTTCTCGATTGCCGCCGCTATCACCTTCCTGATGGCTGGAAAAAATCGCAAATTTGTGACTGATCAGAGCTTGACAACACCGTTCAAAACATTTTTCTTTTCAATCCTTGATTTCAGGGGGGACGGAGAAGTGAAAACATTAACGTTAATCGTTTGGCTTTGCCTCGGCGCGACACCAGCATTTGCTCAAACCGCGCCTTGCCCGACAGCAGTAGGATGTGGCTATCATGGCGCACCGGCTCCGCTACTTGGCCTCGGCATCCCATCCGCCTTGGCGGTCGGCGGTGTTCTGCTCGGTGCGAAACTCTTTGGGCGATGGCGGCGGTAGCATCCGGCGGGGCCTGCCCCTTCAACATCTTGTGGTTTTGGTCTAGCGGATTCTCGCGCGAGAAGTCGCATAAATGCCATTACGGAAGCGCGCAAAAGTCCCCATCAAATCGTCGCCTGGGTGGTAAAGTGGAAACACCAGCCGGGGGGTTAACATTGCGAACGCGGGCGGCCAGGTGCGGCTATAGACTTTGCCGGCTGGGCGATTACTTGCGGGCGCGGGACACAAAATCTTCCGGCGGGCGAGGTCGTGTGTTGACACACAGCCCGGCGATGCTACCTTGGATGACATGGAAATTCGTCTCGCGCCCGATCAGGAAGCCCATCTTGCCGCGCTCGCCGCCCGCGCCGGGCGCAGCGCTGCCGAACTGGTACAGGAAGCGGTGGCGGAGTGGGAAGAGCGGCAGGCCGTGCGCCAGGCCCCGACGCGGCCGCAGCATAGCCCGGCGGAAGCCGCCGCCCGCATCCTTGAACTGCGCAAGGGCAACAATCTGCCCGCCGGCACTACGATCAAAGACCTTATCAACTACGGACGGGCGTGACGCTTGTGCTCGATAACTCCGTCGCGATGCGATGGTGTTTCGAAAACGCGGCGCATCCCTATTGCCGACGGCATCCTGAACCGGCTGGCGGCCGGCGAGGACGCGCTGGTGCCGATGCTGTGGTTTTACGAGGCGAGCGCCGTGCTGGTGCGCGAGCAAAACCGGGGCAATCTCGCAGCACCGAAGGCGGATGAGTTCATTGCCGCGTTGAAGGCTCTGCGGATCGCGGCCGATGCGGAAAGCGCTGCGCGGGTATTCAATGACGTGCATCGGCTGGCGCTCGATGCCGCTATCCAGCAATAGCGCCATGATTGGAGGGGGTCCGCGAAGGTCCGGGCAGTATGAACGATTGTCATACTCGACCTCCCGTCTCGGGTCGTAATTCGTCGAAAGGTCATGGTCGATCGCCACACGGGCGGCGGCAACGATTGGTTCGGGGTACAGCCCGCGGAAATGCGCGCAGCCATCGCGGCGCAGGCGAATTCGCCAATCCTCTAGTGCGGGATGCATTCCGATCACTCAGTCCCAGTCTGACGTCTTGCCCGGCCTTGATGGGTGGATGGCCCCCGAACGGCATCTATGTGCCAAGGTTGGGCTGTTACAAGCCAACAGAGGGGACCATCCATGATACAGATCACGACGATCGGGCTGGATCTGGCCAAGCGGGGTTTTCAGGTGCACGGGGTTGACGCGACCGGAGCGGTGGTGTTGCAGCGCCAGCTGGAGCACCGTCAGGTGGCGCCATTCTTTAAGGCATGCGTTTTTATCGGCTCCTGCCGCTTGCGCCGGCAACCGGTCATCAGACCATCTTTGGAGATCCGAGGAGCTGATCGAGCTTGCGCGCCAGCGCTTCAGTCGTGAACGGCTTGCTCAAAAGATCAACGCCGGCATCGAGAATGCCGTTGTGAACGACTGCATTGCTCGTATAGCCGGTCGCGTACAGAATTTTCAGGCTCGGCGAGCGGCGCCTTGCCTCTTCCGCCAGCTTGCGGCCATTCAGTCCGGGCAATCCGACATCGGTGAACAGCAGCGCTATGTCTGGATGCTCGTCGAGGATGCGCAAGGCCGACTGCGCCTCAGCCGCCTGAAAGACATTATAGCCAAGGGTTTGCAATGCGTCGGCAGCATAGAGCCGCACATCTTCGTCATCTTCGACCAGCAGCACGCTCTCCCGACCGTGGCGTGGGTTCGCTGCCGCATGGTCGGACACTGCCCGAGGCTCGTCCGCTTGCATGTAGCGCGGCAGGTAGATCTTGACCGTGGTTCCGTGACCGAGCTCGCTGTAAAGCTTGATGTGGCCGCCGGACTGCTTGACGAAACCATGTACCTGCGCCAGACCGAGACCGGTTCCGTGCCCCTCCGGCTTTGTCGTAAAAAACGGTTCAAAGACGTGCGCGAGTGTCTCTCCCGACATACCTTCCCCGGAATCGCTGATTGCGATCAGAACATATTGGCCGGGCACCACTTCGGCGTGGGTAGCGGCATATCGCTCGTCGAGCCAGGTATTGCCGGTTTCGATCGTCAGTTTGCCGCCGCGCGGCATCGCGTCCCGGGCGTTGACCGCAAGGTTCAGGATCGCACTTTCCAATTGGTTGGGATCGACCTGGGTCCGCCATAGGCCGGCCGCCGCCACCGTCTCGACCTCGATCGTCTCCCCCAAAGTTCGATGCAGCAACTCGGACATCGAACCGACCAGTTTGTTGACATCGACGACCTGTGGGGCCAGAGGCTGCCGCCGTGCGAATGCCAGCAGCCGGTGGGTCAGGGCGGCGCCCCTTTCGCCGGCTCGCCGCGCCATATCGAGCAGCCGTGAAGCTCTTATCGGGTCGGATAATCCGGCCGGCCGCTGCAGCAATTCGATGCTGCCGAGGATCGACTGCAGCAGATTGTTAAAGTCATGGGCGACGCCACCGGTCAGCTGCCCGATCGCCTCCATCTTCTGAAGTTGGGCCAAAGCGGCACGATTTTGGTCGAGAGTATCCTGTTGTCGTCGTTGCTCGGTGATGTCGCGCACCACCTTCGCGAAACCGCGCAGCTCGCCGCTGGGGTCGCGCAGCGCGGTAATGACGATGCTTGCCCAATAACGTGAGCCGTCCTTGCGGACCCGCCAACCTTCCTCCTGCGCGCTGCCTGCGGTAGCAGCCACTTCGAGCAACTGGTGAGGCGCGCCGGCAGTAATCTCCTCCGGGGGAAAGAACCATGAGAAGTTGCCGCCCATGATTTCGTCGGCGCGATAACCGCTGAGTCGTTCGGCGCCGTCATTCCAGCTCGCGACATTGCCCGCGGGATCGAGCATGAAGAGCGCATGATCACGCACCCCCGTGACCAGCAGACGAAGCTGTTCTTCACTGCGTCGCAATGACGCCTGCGACCGCAGGAGCCGCTGATAGGCACGCCAAAGCATCATGCCCCCGATGAGGATAACCAGGAAGGCGAGTGCCGCAGCGAGCGCGCCTGTCAGCTCGTTTATACGTATGACGTTGAAAAATGCAGCCTGCCTTTGATCGAGTGCGCGGTTCTCGGTGGTGATGATCGCCTCGAGCTGGCCGGTTATTTCACTCATCGCATTGGCGCCGACATTGGTCGAGACGACGCGTCGCGCCGCATCAAAGCCCTCCTGTCGTCGAAGCGCGATCGCTTTTTTCAGCTCGGTGAGCTTGATCTTGATCTGGGCGTCAAGTGCCCCGAGATGCGGCTGTTCATCGGCGCTGTCCCGAGTTAGCCGGCGCAGTTCTTGAAGTTTCTCCGGAATTTTCTGCAGGCCGGCGTAATACGGTTTGAGATACTCCTCGTCGCCGGTGATCAGGTACCCGCGTTGGCCGCGCTCGGCGTCTTGTACTGCCTGATCGAGAGAATGCGCCGTGGTGATGATTTCGAAGCTGCGCGCGACACGATCCTGGCTCTCGTGGATGGCGGGCACGATGCTGACGGCGCGGTAGATTTCGATCGCAACGAACAGCAAGGCCGGCAGCAGAATCAGCGCCAGCCCATACCGCAATCCGTTGGTCGAGGCCGATGCTGCCGACTGCCGTCGAAATTTGCGCCAGCGATACCAACGCAGCGGCTGTTGGATGAACTCAGAACCGCCCGTCAAATTCGCCATGCAGCCGCCTTGCCGAGACCGCGTAACATAGGAACCAGGATAGATGATACGTTGCGGGCGCACAAAGTATCCTTGCGCGCCGATTGGCGCGGCCCGAATGTATCGGAAAAGCCGCGTCGCCCTCGGCCCATGCGCCTCCTAGTAAGGCGAAGGCGCGATAATTCCTGCCCGGATGGCAAGTTTATGGATTCGCTTGGTTCGATCAGGATCTCATCTCCTATGACTTGCGGAAGAACCGGCGCCCTGTCACTTAAGTGCGATAAATCTTCCTGGCCAGCGGACCGAGCTTAATATTATGCCGCCCAATGCTCGCTGCGTTCAGCTCGACGCGATCGAGCGGGATGTGTTATGAGCCAAGCTTTGAAATCGCATATTTCAACGTTTTGGCCTTATTCGCTGCACTTCACTTTAGCTGCTTAGAGATCACTCTTCGGCCACAAATATATGTCAGGCTGTTCCTTGCTTGTAAACCGTAGCGAGACCTTTCGGAACCGGCGCTCGTGCTGTTCCCGGTTATCAGAATCTAGTTCCCGGTTGTTCAGAAACAATACCGGTTATTATGTAGCAAGCGCCACCACAACCATATTTAGCGCGGCCGATCGTCATCTTACCATATAGGGGATGGCCGATCCTCATATTATTTCCGCCTTGCGCAGAAACGAGCCGAGCTTGCCGGCCTGATCGACGCCTTGGAGCGCCAGGTCGCGCAACTTAGAGCCGATTTGATTCACGTTGATGGCGTGTTGCGGTTGTATGATCCAGACCGCGATCCATCAGAGATCAAATCGACACGCCAATATCGGCGCACTCGCTATTTCGCCAAGGGCGAGCTGACGCGGCTGTGCCTCGAAGCCTTCCGCGACGCCACCGGCCCACTATCGCAAGCCGAGATCACTGATGCGGTGATCGCGGCCAAGGGCTTTGATGCCGGCGATCGCGTGCTACGGACGGCTCTCCTCGATCTGGTCAAGGCAGCGCTCGCCCCGATGACGCGGCGCGGCATCCTCGAAAAGATCGGAAAAAGCCGCGGGGCGACTTGGAAGCTAGCGGGGGCGGGACCCAAATTGAATTGATATAAGCGCCCTAATTTAGGACGCAAACGTGTCAAGCCTCTCGGCTAAACCGAATTGATTAGGCTTTCATGGGTGTAAGAGACACCTTCCCCCATGGAAGCGATGGAAACGCCCCGGAGAGGCTTCGATCGAATCCAAATGAGGGTGGTGGGCCAGGGGAGACTCGAACTCCCGCCCGGCGGATTAGCAATCCGCTTCTCTATCCTGCTGAGATACTGGCCCTAACCCAAAGGACCCCAGGGACCACGAATCCCTGGGGTTCCCGTCATCAGTTAGCTACGCGGAGCCTTCCATCCAAAGGGGGCTTCGGTGCGAAGCGGATATCGTAGTAACGCTCACCATCATAGACGAGTGCTCCATCCGCCTTAAGGCGCGACAGGAGTGAGGCTACCGTATCTTTAGCGACGGTCGGAACTTTCTCGCGCACTTGATCCGTAACCTCAGCACTTGTGGCTCCCGCAGCGCCGGCATTTGCCATCAGATCAAGCACGAGCGGCTTGACATTTGTCGCTCGACGTCGAGGCGGCGGAATTGCGTCAGGTGTTGCGCCAATACCCATCAATTCCTTAGCACGTATCAGCCCTGCCTTCATGGCACGGAGGTGTTCGATCTCTGCGTCGATGCGCGCGATCTCATCGTCTAACGCCTTCATCTTCTTCCCCCGACCGAGCATCATAGTGGTATCCTATTGGTTACGATGGTGCCCACGACAGGACTCGAACCTGCACGCCCCGGAGAGAACTTCGGTTTTAAAGACCGCTGCGTCTACCATTCCGCCACGCGGGCATACCGCCTTTATCAAGTATGGTTGATGGGTTTGTCAAGTTAGCCTGTCAACTCAAACAATCCAGCATCGTAAAGAATGCTGCCGTTAATCATCATGAGCGGTCAGGAGGCGAATTGGTGGTGGGAAACACTCTCAGTTGGCATGCCGTGAAGCGTTCCGCAATGCGATTGGTCCGCTCTCTGTCGCCGATCTTGTGAAGGCGGCACTAGGACCAATGCGCCGCACCAGGTCAGTCGAGAAGATCGGCCAAGGGCGTGGCGTGCGGTGGAGGCTTCAAGAGCATAGGGATGGGGGATAATTTTTACACGCCGCGGCTGGACAATTAAGAAAATTAAGACTAGAACGAAAACAGCCCCGGTGTTCGGGGCTGCTTCGCGATCTCGCCGTTAGCAGCGACGCGATCAAGAGGCTGATGGTCGACGCAGGACCAAAAGCCGATCTAGGGCTACATCCTAATCCTGCGCCAACTCTTTTTCAAGGAGAGTTGGCATGATTGCTGGCGATCGGTTCCGTCCCAACATCATCGGCATCCCGTGGTGTCGGGAAGAAGAATACGACGCCTTCCGCGCGATCTTCGAAGACGCCAAAGACTTGCCGCCGGACTGGAAGGCTTTTGCCGATGCGGCGCAACAGGCTGAGGAGTTCCACAAGCAACAAGGATACATCGTCAAACGCGTCTATATTGACCCGCGCACATTTCCCGAGTGGTGCCAAACCCAAGGATATGGGGTCAATGCCCAAGCTCGTGCGCGGTTCGCTGAGCGCACCGTGAATACCAACAGCAATAGCACTTGATCTGGTCATAATTTCTCTAAGCGTGAGGGAGGAGATGTCCTCCTTCACTGCTTCAGCCAAGGCCACGTTTGCGCTCATGAATTAATCCAACTCCGCTGCCAATATCCGCAAAAGTCAACGCTAGGCTTATTATGCATGGCGAGTCCTACAAGTCGATCAACTTGGAACCCATTCGGCTCCTTGCGATGATCCTCGCGCCATGCGGATTCTTGCGCGAAGCGAATCAGGTACGGGCCGGCAATGTGATGATGGTGCCCGATTTCGCCGCGCCGCATCCGAGAAAAGAAACCCTCCGCGTTATTCGTGTGTGTCTCTGCCTCATCTCCTAAGCTGTAGGCTTCCTGATGATTGATCCGGTGCAGCTCGTACCGAGCATGAAGCTCGTTCCACGATGCCGCTTCATCGGCATACAGCTCGGTCCCGACCGGAACCTGGCGGCGGATGAACGTCAGCGCGTCAGCCTCATTGCGGAACACGCCCGGCAAAGTCTTACCGTTCTCGCCGCGCTCGCGGATCACAACCACGACCTTGCGCTTGCCCGATTGGTTTTGCCGGAGCCGACGATCGCGGCGGTTCTCGCGCCGATTGGCTGGCTTGACGTAACCGCCAAAATAGCCGCCATCGATTTCAGCCCGCTTGCCCTGGCCGCCGATTTCGCTCTTGCGGACCTCGCTCGCCATCGCCTCCCTGATTTTGTGCGCCAGAACGAAACTGGTTTTGTACTGCACCCCGAGATCGCGCGAGAGTGCCAGCATGCTCTTGCCCTTGACCTCATTCGCGAAAATCGCGATGGCCATCAAGTAAGCCCGCAGAGGCAGCTTGTGGAACGCGAACAGCGTCCCGGAGGTGACGCTGAAATCCTTGCGGCAGGCTTTGCAGCGCCAGCGCGGTGCACCGTTCGGCCGGCGGCAGGAATAGACGATCTTGCAACCGCAATGCGGGCAATAGGCGTTGCCATCGTTGTCTGACCAGCGCAGGCGGATAAAGACCCGCTCGGCTTCCTCGTCCGACATGCGCGCGACGGACGCTAGCGTGAGCGTCCTTGCGGCTGCGGTGAGGAGGAAGTGTTGGGCCATTTGCTCGCGTATTCGCGTAATAGTTCGCGAATATGCGATATATGGGCCGCCTTGTCAAACGGATTGTTCGCGCATATGCTATTTTTATCGCGATATATGAGATGGAGATAGCATGGATCTTGTGGACGCCGAACGGGCATGGACCGACCGGGCCAAGCGGTTTCTCAAAGCCGAATTGAAGCGGGCCGATGTCACATATGAAGAGTTAGCGCGGCTCCTCCGGGAGCATCATGGTTTAAACGAGACGAAAGTTTCAGTTGCCAATAAGCTTAGCCGCGGCACGTTCTCGGCAGCATTCTTTCTTGCAGCAATGAAGGCGATCGGACGAGAAAACGTGAACCTTGCAGATTTGTGATGCCGCTACGCCAGTGGTTATTTATTGTAGTCATGGCGATTGTTGTTGTGGCGATACTTGGTAAAGAACGCTTATCACCACCAGCCACGCCACCAAATAATACCAATCATCAGAACGCCGTTAGCGATCGCGCCGATCACAAAGGCGACAACAACCGCCCATCCGAAGCCTGGTGGGAACCTTTGGTGGAAGACCGGGTGGCTTTCGCTACCCTCATTTTGGCTGGTCTCACTGGAGCGCTTGCCATCTCCACGGTAGTATTGTGCTTCGTTACCGCTCGCGGCATGAATCAGCAATCGCGCGATATGCGGGATTCTATCCAAATTGCCGAACGCACCCTGACAGACTACGAAAGGCCTTGGTTGATTGTTTCCAGCGCACATATCAATTGGCGCGATACTCCTACCAGCAATCCAACCCAAGGTGTTTATGGCACCGGCGTATTGAATGATTGGCTCATTACATTGCGGATAAAGAATATTGGCAGAATGCCAGCATTGATTGACACTATAGAGTTCAAAATTGAATCTATTATGAAAATGCCAATTCACCCAAACTACGATCGTCCTAGTCCACTTCTCTTTCGTCGGCACCTTGCGGCAAATGAAGAGGACAAAACCGGGACAGTTGGGCCGGGACCTGGCGCGATCGGCCAGCTGACATTCTATGGGCGAATATTGTACCGGGAGTTGAATGGACGAGAACACGCCACCGGATTCGCTTTGGATCCAGCTCCATATATGCCCGCCTATACCGTAAGCCCCATGGAGGCTTACGAGTATTATACCTAAGCAGAGATTCGCGGCTTGGCCAACGGATCGCGCATGCGCTCGCGGTTGAGGTCGGTGACTGCCGCATGGATGGCCTGGTCAAGTGCGGCTGCGTCAGTGAAGGTCTGGTGCGCGAGGTGATAGGCCTTGAGATGGTGCCAAACTACTTCGATGTCGTTGAGTTCGGGCGCGTATTTGGGCAGCCACTCGACGGTGAGCCAGTGCGCGCGAGCGGCCAGAGCGGCGAGCGAGCGCTTGCTGGTATGGATCGGGCCATTGTCCTCGACCAACACGACCGGCTTGGCCTGCCGCCCGGGCTGGGAGCCGTAGAGAGCGTCGAGTTGCTCGAGATGGGCGATGAAGTCGCTACTGCGCTTGGTCGGGCTGGTATGGACGATGAGTTCGCGCGTGACGTGATCGAGCGATCCCAGGATCGCTACCTTCTTGGCTTGTCCCGGTGCCGGCACGCGCAAGTCCGCACCCGACTCCGCCCATACCCGGGCGAGATAGGGATGCGTCAACGCCTCGCTCTCGTCGCCAAAGAGGAGAATAATGTCGCCTGCCTCGGCCTGTTGCTTGCGCAGTTGCAGGCGCAAGCCGACCCGTTCCACCTCGCTTGCTGTCTGACGTCCCTTCAACGTGTGCCGGGGCCGCCGCCAACGGAACTTTTTTTTCGCAATGCCTTGGATAGCTGCGCCCGGCTGATGCTCAGACCCTCGCGCGCTTCAATCTCGGCTCGCAGGCGGGGGATCGTCCAGTTGGGCCGGTCCGCTACCGGTTCCTGCAGCAACGGCGTGACCACTCGCAAAGCCGTTGCACTCTTCACCGCAGGCGGACCGGCCGCGACGCTCGCCCGCAGCGCTTCAACACCGCCCGCAGCGAAATCGCTGCGCCATAGGCGAACCGTATCTTCCCGCACGCCGAACGCCTCGGCGATCTTGGGACTGGTCCAACCAGCAAGCGTCAGCAGCACGGCGCGCGCCCGGTCTGCCTCGCCACGATCGCGCGAGCCGGCAAGAACCCCAAGCGCGGCGCGTTGCTCGTCGCTCGCTGTCACCGGAGACTTGCCCGCCATGCCACACACCCGCGAATCCGTGTCGCCACTGAATCGCAAAACCTATCCGTTGGTCAACCAAGCAAAATCTGCTTAGTGCCAACGCGCGCACAGCGCGTTACTCCCTACACCACCATC
Organism: uncultured Alphaproteobacteria bacterium; assembly: GCA_963846635.1. GTDB lineage: Bacteria > Pseudomonadota > Alphaproteobacteria > ATCC43930 > CGMCC-115725 > AP-15. The sequence continues at coordinate 41,486 of CAWJXM010000058.1, forward strand.
TCCTTTCTAAAGTGTTGCGATAGAGATACACCGTTGCAATCGCGTAACGGTGGCGCTTGCTACATAATACCCGGTTCTTCCCGGTTGCACGGGAATTGGCGATGGCGACACGCTTCCGTGCGCAACAAAATCGGGCCTGGGCGCGGTGGGCAAAGCCGCGTTCAGCTCCATGGTGGAGGTCGGTATCACAGGATCAAATCAACCGCTGTGGATGTTGCGCAGAGGATGGAAAATCAGTCGGAGTGGAGTATGAAAGCCATATTCGCCGCGTCTCCCGCGCTGTTGCTCGCCGGGGCGATGTTCGCCGCACCAGCCTCGGCGCAAACGATGGCGCATCCCAATATGAGCCAGCCAATGGGCTCGCCCTATGCCGGGAACCCCGCATCTCAGTCCTATACCGACCAAGGCGTAACGCAACCCTATGCTGGCCAAGCGATGTCAAACCAGCTGACCGCCACGGGGCCGCTGCCACAAGGGCCTTATCTCTCTGAGTGCAAAGACGTGCGAATGCTGCAGGATACGCTGACCGCGTTCTGTCCGAAAGGAGACGGCACCTGGCACACCACCCAGCTGGCGCAGGCTAGTAGTTGCACCGGTGGTGTGGCCAACGCCGGCGGCGATCTGGTCTGCTCAATGCCGCCGCAGATGGGATCGACGATTCCGCCGCAGGGCTATGCCAGCTCGTATGGCGGGACTTACGGACCTGCCGCCGCGCCGCCGCCGGCGCTTGGCTATGGCGGGGCCTACCAACCAATGACGCCGCCCGCGGCCGGTTATCCGTCGCCCTATCCGCCGGTCCCGAGCCAGACCTATGCCGCCCCGACCTACAATGGCTATGGGGCTTACACCTATAATCCTTATGGCGCCTATCCGCCGACGGCCAACGACTACGCCTCACCCTCGGCGACGAGGACAGCACAGCCGCCCTATTGAGCCCCCGAAGTATTCGCAAAAAGCCTCGCCTCCCCGGTCGGGGCTTTGTGCTGCTTGATCATTCGCTCGCGGTGACGACGCCGCTGATCAGATTGCCGGCATAGAGCGAGTTGAGGTCGATGTCGCCGCTGTGGGTGGGGAGCGGTGCAAATGAGGCGATCAGGGCCGCCAGCTCGCGTTCGGCCTCGCGGGCTGCTTGTTCGGCCTCCTCGACCGAGACCGCGGCAAACCGGACGGCATCACCCGGCCGGCGACGGCCGATGACCGGCAAGTCGGCCGAGATCACTGCCGCTATTTTCGGATAGCCACCGGTCGTCTGGTGGTCGGCGAGCAACACGATCGGCTGGCCCGAGCCCGGCACCTGGATCGCCCCGGTAGCGATCGCGTCGGAGACAATGTCCCAGCCGGCACGATGGCGCAGTCGTGGCCCGTCGAGCCGCATCCCCATGCGGTCCGCATGTTTTGAGATGCGAAACTCGGCCTCAAGCAGGGCTATGACCGCGTCATCCGTAAAAAGATCCTGTTGCGGGCCGAGCACGACGCGCACCGGGTGGTCGTCGGTCGCCGAGAGCGATGGCAGGAGGCACTGCTCCGTGCGCTCGGCAGCACGATCGAGCGTTATCGGCACGATGTCGCCAGGCTGCAGAGCCCGACCGTAAAAGCCGCCGAGGCCGGCGCGCACATAGGTTGCGGCACTGCCGAGGACCAAAGGAACAGCGATCCCGCCCTCGACCGCGAGATAGGCTGAGGCCGACCGGCGGCCGAGGGCGATCTCGAATGTCTCGCCCCGCGACAGGGTCGCGCTGTGCCAGGCGGGAACCCGGCGCGCGCCGTGGCCGATGACAAGGCTGGCGCCTGCTCCGGCAACGGCGACCCGCACCCGATCGGCAAAAATCTCGAAGCTCGGTCCGCTGAGCAGGATTTCGAGCGCCGCCGCACCCGCAGCATTACCGACGAGCGCATTGGCGAGCCGAAAAGTCAGCGGATCGAGGGCGCCCGAGACCGGGACGCCAAGCGCCTGATAACCGACCCGACCCAAATCCTGCACGGTTGTATGGAGCCCGGGGCTCAAAACCTTGAAGCCGGGCGTCATGGCCCGATCGCTTCGCTCTCGATCGCATAACCGCCATGGTCAATCGCCCTGCGAATGGCGGCAAACGCGTCCGGACCGATCGCTTCGAACCGGACCGCATCACCCGCGGCGAGCAATGACGGTGGTTCACGGCTGGGATCAAAAAAGCGGATCGGGGTCGCTCCGATCAGATGCCATCCGCCCGGGCTCTCATAAGGGTAGATCGCGGTCAATGTCGTCGCGATTGCAATCGATCCGGCCGGAACCCGAACCCGCGGGTCGGCACGCCGCGGCAAGGCGAGCTCGGGCGGCAGGTCGCCCATATATGGAAAACCGGGTAGGAAACCCAGCATATAAACGTGATAGCGCACGGCGCTATGAAGCGCGACGATGTCGGCGGCGGCGAGGCCGGTTTGTTGCGCCACCTCCGCCAGATCAGGGGCGAATTGGCCCTCGTAGCACACCGGGATCCGCCATAGCCGTGCGACAGCGGGGGGCTCTCGGTCGCTGTCGAGCAACTGGGTGATCGCCGCTTCCAGATCTGCGCGCGAGGTCGCCAACGGATCGTAATGCACCATCAGCGAGCGGAAGGTCGGCACGGTCTCGACGATGCCGGTCGGCGGGTCGGCGCGGATCGCATGATCGAGCCGCAGGACCTGGCGGCTCAGCCCGCGGTCGATCGCGGCGCCGAATTCGATCGCGAGCGCGCGGTCTCCGACCGACAGAAACCGCGGGATCATCTATTCCTTGCTACAATCGGCGATCGCACGCATCTAACGACCATTAAATCAAGGAGCCGGGCATGGCAAAAGCGATCAATCTCAACGCCGATATGGGTGAGGGTTTTGGCGCCTGGGATATGGGCGACGACGCCTCGCTGATAAAGATCATCCGCTCGGCCAGCATCGCCTGCGGCTTTCATGCCGGCGACCCGATGACGATGCACCGGCTCGTCAGCCTCGCGGCCGAGGCCGGGGTCAGCATCGGCGCGCATCCCGGTTTCAACGATTTGTGGGGGTTTGGCCGCCGCCGCATCGATATGAGCCCGCGCGAACTCGAATACATGATCGCCTATCAGATCGGCGCATTGCAGGCGATGGCAGCCTATGTCGGGCAAAAGGTCACGCATGTGAAGGTGCACGGCGCGCTGAACAACATGGCGGCCGAGAACCTCGACTTGGCGCTGGCGATCGGGCGGGCAATGAAGACCGTCGATCACGACCTGATTTATGTGGCGCTCGCCGGCTCGCAGATGGAAAAGGCCGCTGTCGAGCTGGGCTTGCCCTTGGCGCGCGAGGGGTTTTGCGACCGGCTCTATGACGATGACGGCAATCTGACCTCGCGCAAGGTGCCGGGAGCGGTGTTGCATGACGCGAACGAGATCCGCGATCGTGTCGTCAACATGGTGTTGAACGAGGAGATCGTCTCGCGATCAGGCAAGCGGCTGAAGGTGCGGCTCGACACCTTATGCCTGCATGGCGACGAACCCTCGGCCGTTATTGCGGCGCGCGCCGTGCGCCAGGGTCTCGAAGCCGCCGGCGTCAACATCGTCACCCTGCCGGAGATGTCATTCGGCTAACGGTCTGGCGACCGGTCGCAGGCGGGTCAAGCGCGCAGGCGCGGGAGGATGTCGCGGGCGATGATCTCGACCTGATCCGGGTGGTAGCGGTATGGAATGAAAATGATCTTTTGCACACCGACCGCGAGCTGGGCGCGCAGCTGTGCAACGCACTCGTCGACGGTGCCGATGATTGCCGAATCCTTTGTTGACTGGCTCCACGCGGCATAGTCCCATTCCTGGCCAAGCCATTCCATCATCGGGCTTTCGACCGCCGCACGCGATGACCCGACACAGATCGCCAATTGATTGGCGTTGAGCAGGGCCGAGGAATCTTTTCCCGCCGCCGCGGCGAAGCCCTGAACCTTGGCCCAGGATTGGGCAAAGCCCTCGGGCGTATAGAAATAGGTCAGCCAACCGCCGTTATGTGCGGCACGCTTCAGCACGCGGTCGACATAGCCGCCGATCACGATCGGCGGCAATGCCGCGGGCTTGGGCGACATGTTCGAGCCGCGCAAGACATGCGGCGGGTATTCGCCATTGACCTGATCCTCGGTCCACAACCGGCGCAAGATTTCGAGATTGCGGTCCATGATCCGGCCGCGCTCGTGAAACGGGACGCCGACCGCGTCGAATTCGCGCTTATACCAGCCCGACGCCATGCCAAGCAGCAAGCGGCCACCGGCGATGCGGTCGAGGCTCGACAATTCTTTTGCCAGCACAACCGGGTTGCGCAGCGGCAATACCAACACCCCTGTGCCGAGTTTGATTCTGGTCGTGCGCGCGGCGAGTGCCGCGAGCAGTGTCAGTGAGTCGATGACCGGAAACGGCGGGTCGACGCCGAGCAGGATGTGGTCCCACACCCAGACCGAGTCAAAGCCCAGCGCCTCCGCCCTTAGCGTATAGTCGATAAGCCCCTGCGGATCAGGCAATTCCGGCCAGCTCGTGAAGTTGCGTAGCGCGAGACCAAAGGTATTCGAAAAGATCGTCATCGCTGGTCCTGGCCCTGAATCGGAGTGAACATCTTGATATCGGTAGCCTACTCGCCGTTCCCGCGAAAGCGGGAACCCAGGCACCCAGCGGGTGCCGGCCGCACTAGCAGCCTGTCGGACTTAAGTGGAAGCCAACCCATAATGTGGTAGGTTGGTTGGGGATGTATACTAGAGGCAGGTTGGGGGATGAGCACCTTTCGCCAAGTGGATCGGCAGACGGGGTTTCTGCTGCCGCCCTCGGTGGATGAGTGGCTGCCGCAGCGGCATTTGGCGCGGTTTGTGGTGGAAGTGATTGACGGTTTGGATCTGCGGGCGCTGAGCGGCAGCTATCGCGGGTCGGGTTCGGCGTCGTATCACCCGGCGATGCTGCTGGGCCTGTTGGTTTACGGCTATGCGACGGGGGTGTTTTCGAGCCGGAAGCTGGAGCGTGCGACATACGATTCGGTGGCGTTTCGCTTCATCGCGGCGAATGACCACCCGGACCACGACACGATCGCAACTCCTGAGCCTGTCGAAGGGCCGGCGGCGGTTTTTGAAGGAGATCGAGGGGCTGTTCGTCAAGGTGCTGTTGCTGGCCCGCGAGATGGGGGTTCTGAAACTGGGCACGGTGGCGCTGGACGGGACCAAGATCCACGCCAATGCAAGCCGGCACAGTGCGCTATCTTATGAGCATGCGGGCAAGCTGGCGGCGCAGCTGAAGGCCGAGGTGGGGATTTTGTTGGCCCCGGCCGCGGCGGCGGACAAGGCGGATGTTCTCGACGGGATGTCGATCCCGGAAGAACTGGAGCGGCGCGACGAACGCCTGAAAAAGCTGGCCGCGGCGCGCCGCAAGATCGCGGTTCGCGCCAGCGAGCGCTTGGCCCGCGAGCAGGCGGCGTATGAGGCCAAGATCGCGGCGCGGGAGGCCAACGCCAAGGCGCGCGGCAAGAAGCCGGGGGCAAGCCGCCGGCGCTGCCGGCCGCGGGGCCGGACCAACCGACCAGATCAATCTGACCGACGAAGACTCGCGGATCATGCCGGTGGCGGGCGGCGGGTTCGAGCAAGGCTACAACGCGCAAGCCGCGGTGACGGCGGACAGCCTGTTGGTCGTCGCCACCGATGTCGTACAAGCCGCCAATAGCTTGCCCTCGCGAAGGCGGGGGACAAGCAGCAACTCGAGCCGATGCTGGGCAAGCTGGCGGCCTTACCGACGGATCTGGGCCGGCCGGAGACGATGCTCGCAGACAATGGCTATTTCAGCGCGGCCAATGTGGCGGCCGGCGCCGCGGCCGGGATCGAGCCGCTGCTCGCGCTCGGTCGGACATCGCATCACCCGTCCTTGGACGAGCGCTTTGCGGCGAGGCCGCCGGCCCCGCAGAACCCGACGCCGCTCGAAGCCATGACGCACCGCTTGGCCACGCCCGAAGGCAAGAAGCTCTATGCCCGGCGCAAGCACACCCCGGAGCCGGTGTTCGGCATCATCAAGTCGGTTCTGGGCTTTCGACAATTCCTGTTGCGTGGCCTCGAAAACGTCCGCAGCGAGTGGAGCTTGGTAACGATGGCCTGGAACATGAAGCGGATCTTCGCCCTCACTACCCGGTAAGAGAGCATAGAGCAGCCACGCCTCCACCATAGCGAGATCTTGGTCGGAACCCCTGACTAAGCCTCCCCCGCGTTCAACATCCCGACGCCGGTTGACGCAAGGCAAAGCGACGTTCCGTGCCTCGATCAGCTAAACTCCAGTCCGACAGGCTGCTAGGCCGCGGAAAGCTTGGCTCCTTGGCCCTTCGATGCGGCTTCGCCACAGTCATATTAAGGCTTACATCATATTAAGGCTTACATCATATTAAGGCTTACATCATATTAAGGCTTACATCATATTAAGGCTTACATCATATTAAGGCTTACATCATATTAAGGCTTACATCATATTAAGGCTTACATCATATTAAGGCTTACATCATATTAAGGCTTACATCATATTAAGGCTTACATCATATTAAGGCTTACATCATATTAAGGCTTACATCATATTAAGGCTTACATCATATTAAGGCTTACATCACTCAACATCCATCAGTTTTCGCGAGAATGGTTTGACGGGTTAAAGCGAGGTGTGATGCAACGATTTTGTGTTTGCTCTGACGTGGGATCGCGCCATGGCACAAGTGAACGGGATCGTGGTTTGGACGGAAGGCATCAAAGCGGAGCTGGCAAAGCGGCTGCCAAAGCAGCGCAAAACGCAGCGGGACAAGCTGGCGGTTCTGGTGGCGACCATGCTGCATGTGCGCAGTGCCAATCTGGTGGAGCTGGCGGCTGGGCTGCCTCGGGACTCCGATCGCTGGGACATGGGATATCAATGGATTTCCCGGTTTCTGGCCAATGACTTGGTGTGCTGCGATACGGTCATGGAACCGTTCGCCCGCGAGATCCTGGCCCGGCTGGCCGAGACCGGGGAGCCGATCCCGCTGATCCTCGACCAGACCACGGCCTCCGATCGACACCAGATCCTGATGCTGAGCGTGCGCTGGGGCGAGCGCGCTCTGCCGCTGGCCTGGCGGGTCGAGGAAACCGCGGGCGCCATCGGCTTCGCCACGCAACAAGAGTTGCTCGCGGTGGTCGCCGGCTGGCTGCCTGCCGATCTGGGGGTGGTGCTGCTCGCTGACCGCTTCTACGGACCCCCGCGATGATCCGGTGGTGTCACGATCGCGGGTGGGACTATCGCCTGCGGCTCAAGGGCAATCTCCTCGCCCGCTGGGGCACAACAAAAACCACGACCGGCGGCCTCGCTCTGGCCGGCGGCCACTATTTCGAAGCTGTCGCCCTCACCGGCCAGCGGGTTACGACCAACATCGGCATCATTCGCGATCCCGGACATGCCGAGCCCTGGATCATCGCCATGTCAGCCAAGCCGGGATATCTGACCACCTTGGGATATGCTGATCGCTGGGGCATCGAGCCGATGTTCTCCGACTTCAAATCGCGCGGGTTTGGCCTCGAACAGACCCATATCCAATATCCCGATCGCCTCGCCCGGCTGATCTTAGTCATGTCTTTGGCCCTTTACTGGGCGGTCTCGACCGGCATGTGGGACCAAGTCAACAATCCAATCCCCGCCGAAAAAAACGACCCGACCATCAGCCTGCCAAGCTCGCCCGCGGAAGGCTTTCCTGGTTCACGCGGGGCCTCCGGCGCGCCATCAAACTCCTCCTCAAATGCCTCCCTCTCCCGAAACTCTGGGGATGCCTATTAAACTGATGGATGCTCAGCTTACATCATATTAAGGCTTACATCATATTAAGGCTTACATCATATTAAGGCTTACATCATATTAAGGCTTACATCATATTAAGGCTTACATCATATTAAGGCTTACATCATATTAAGGCTTACATCATATTAAGGCTTACATCATATTAAGGCTTACATCATATTAAGGCTTACATCATATTAAGGCTTACATCATATTAAGGCTTACATCATATTAAGGCTTACATCATATTAAGGCTTACATCATATTAAGGCTTACATCATATTAAGGCTTACATCATATTAAGGCTTACATCATATTAAGGCTTACATCATATTAAGGCTTACATCATATAAGGCTTACATCGCCCGAACGAGGGACAGTTTTGTGACGCTCTGATGCTGGGCGAGGATGGACCTTCATGGACGAAAGGGTCAAGGGGCTAGGCGTGCCTTGAATGTATCCAGAGCGGGAAATGAGCAGATCGATCCGACCTGGCGCAGGCTCGCTCCGCAAATCCTAAGGTCGATGAACGTCACCCCCCCGCCATCCGCTCTCCCGCACACGAGCCGGATCAAACCCACCCTCGACAATGCAGCCAAAGGCGTCGTAGTCATCAACCTTCCGACATTAGGCGATGTCTGCGAAGATGGCGCCAGGAGTTAGGGAAAATGCGGAGAATATCGGCGTTTCTCAGCTTCTTGCTTTGCGCTGCCGGGCTGCTGACCGAGATCGCGGGCGCTGCGCAAACCGAGCCCCTGATTTTACTGTCGACGCAGCTCCGCCCGATCGCGGAGGCGCAGAAGATGCGCAACCTGGTCCTTAAGGATTTTCCGCGGGAGGTCGACTATATCACCGAGCAACCGCAACAGTTTGCGGAGCGCGTCGAGGCAGAGCAACAGAAGGGCCCGCACACAATCGATGTGGTCGGCGCGCTGCACGGCGAGCTTCAGCCGCTCGTGCCGCTAGACGCGTTGGTCCCGCTCGATAACCTCGCCGCCAAGCTGACACGCCGCGGCATCCCGGACCCGCTGATGGCGCTCGGCAAATTCGGCACTGCGCACCAGTTCGATATCCCTTGGATGCAGGCGAGCTACATCATGGTCGCCAACAAAAAGGCGCTCCCTTATCTGCCTGATGGAGCGGACATCAACGCGCTCAGCTATGACCAGCTCGCTGCCTGGGCGCGCACGATCGAGCAGAAGACCGGCAAGCGCCTGCTTGGCTTTCCGGCCGGGCCGCAAGGCCTGATGTACCGCTTCTTCGAGGGATTCCTTTACCCGTCCTACACCGGCGGCGTCGTGGTTCCGTTCCGTTCGGAGGCCGCCGAAGCGATGTGGACCCAGTTCGCGTCTTTATGGAAGAGCGCCAATCCGAACTCGACGAGCTATAATTTCATGCAGCAGCCGCTGCTCTCTGGCGACGTCTGGATCGGCTTCGACCACGTGGCCCGCGTGCTCGACGCGCTGCGCCAAAAGCCCGACGAGTTCGTCGCGTTCCCCGCCCCTGCCGGGCCCAAGGGGCGGGGTTACATGCCGGTGCTCGCCGGCCTCGCGGTCGTGAAGGGCGCGCCCGACATGAATGGGGCGATGGCGCTGATCGACTATCTGACCCAGCCGCAGACGCAAATCGCCACCGCTCGCAGCGTCGGGTTTTTCCCGGTCGTAAAAGCGGCGTTGCCGCTGGACCTCGATCCTGGCGTGAAGATGGCTGCCGCTGCGATCGAGAAGATGCAGTCGGCAAAGGATGCACTTCCCACATTGCTGCCGATCGGCCTCGGCGAGCGTGGCGGCGAGTTCGACAAGGTGTTCATGGATACCTTCCAGCTCATCGTTCTGCGCGGCCAGAAGCCGCGAGCGGTGCTCGATCGTGAAGCAGGAGCGTTGCAACGCCTGATGACCGAGACCGGCGCGCCGTGCTGGCAGCCCGATCCTCCCAGCACCGGCGCGTGCCCGGTGCAGTAGCGGGAGGCTCCCCCTGACGGCTAAAACGGAGGCGTGTCGATTAAAAGCGCACTCAAGTTGAATCTTGAACTGCCGGCACGTTCTGCATGCGAAGCGCATGCTCAGCAACTGCTTCGACCAACTCATAGACGCGCGTTTCTGTTGTCATCCCCTTGGCAATTACCGAGGCGATTGCCTTGAATCGAAAGCAATGCTCGACGCGGTTGCGAACCGCCTCGCTGACGAGGATCGTGGTCCCATATTGCTTGTTCAGCCCTTCGAGGCGAGCTGCCAAATTCACGCTATTCCCCAGCGCCGTATAGTCCATGCGCTCCGCCGAACCCACATTTCCCACCACCGCATCCCCGAAATGAATGCCAAGGCGAACAGCGAACGGCGGCAGTCCCTCGGCTTCGAATTGAATGTTGAGCGCTTCGCTCGCCTTCTTTGCCGAAAGCGCGGCGCGACAGGCCCGCTCGACGTGATCGAACTGCAAATGGGGCGCGTTCCAAAACACCATCACCGAGTCTCCGATATATTTGTCTACCGTCCCGCCCTCGGTGAGAAACGCTTCCGTCAGCGCGCCGAGATGGCGCGAGGTCTGGCGCATCAAGCTGTCGGGGTCGGCGGCTTCGGCAATGCCGGTAAAGTTTGAGACGTCGGTAAACAGGATCGTGAGCTCCTGCCTGACCCCGCCAAGCTCGGTGGAGATCGAGCTATCAATGATTCCCCTGACGATATCCTTCGGGACAAAGCGAGCGAAGGACCAGATCGTGCGCTGTGCTATCGCCATCGTCCTGCCGAGTTCGTGAATCTCGGTAACACGAGATGTGACCGGAACCTCATCCGGCGCCTCTAACGTCCGAAGCCTGCTCGCCTGAGCGGTTATCCGCTTCAGCGAAGTCGACATCCGACTGCCGAAGATCCAGACCGCAGGTACGAAGCAGCCGCCCGCGACTAGCGCAATAAATATTCCTCTGATCTGTAAATTTCGCACATTCTTGGCGAAATCATCTTCAGCTGCAAGCAACAGAGAATAGCCGCTAAATCCATTGTTTTGGGAGAATTTCTGCAAACGAAAAAGATAATCTCTTCCATCATCATCGCGAAGGTTGCCGTCATAGCGGTCACCACCATCCCACCCGCGCATGACTGCGCCGATCAGCCCGCTCCGGATTTCTCCGATTTCGGGGAGCTGCGGGTGGGAGAGATGCCTTCTCGCTGAGGCCGCGAGCCGCGCAAAGTCGGGATGCGCGATGAGCACGCCGAACGAGTCGAAGATTATCGCTGTTCCATGCTCTCCAGGGCGTTCCGCATAGACTAAATCGCTGAAATTATCGAGCTTTAGGTCAGCGGCAATAACACCGAGCACATGACCCCGCAGAGGCGCGCTCAGGGTGATCATCGGTGTGCCGATGCTGAACGAGGTATATGGTGACGAAACCAGAGCCCGATCGGCCTGGATCGTATCGCGATACCAGAGCCGCTTGCGTGCATCATAGCCGTAGTCCGGCAGATCGAGCTGCTCGATCTGATTGCCCTGCTCGTCTTGAAAGATCCGACGCATCGGTAGGGCTCCGCTGGGCGTCGGGCGAACCAGATTGACATTGTAGACGGCCCCAGGGGGCGCCCCCAGCTTCCGGCGCTCCCGCGGGTCGAGGACGTCGAGGCGCCGGACTTGCAACCAGCAACCATTGTCATAGCCGACATAGAGGCTATCTGCCTGCGGCAGTTCGTCCACTGCCGCTTTGAAGAGAACGATTGCGCCATCGACCTCGCGCCTATCATCCGAGTCGGCGAGAGAGGGATTTGTCGACAGCACGCGAACGACGGTGCTCAGCTCCGATACCTGAGCCTCGAGGCGGCTAAGGGTAGTCGCGCTGGCGGCATCCATGGCCGACGATGCCGCCGCTCTTGCTGCTGCATGAAAGGTCGCAATCTGGATGAGTATCAGACACGCCGTGAGAGCCGTGATGAAGGCCATCACTGCGGCCGTAATCGCGATTCTGAACGTCAACATCCGATCGCGTCCGCGCGCCCGCTGCATCCCGAGGGCAAAAAGAGATCGAGGTGCAAACGGGGTGGTGGCCTTTGGGGCCGGCCGGTGGCGATAGGCTGTCTTGGTAATCATCGGGAATCGCCAGAGCTGCCTGCGCAGCTTCCCAGCAATCCGCCTCTTTTGCAATCCAGTCAGATAAACCCGCGGTCCGAGAGGCCACAATGCAGACCGGGATTGGCGCCGAATCCGAGGCTAGGTCCGACGGAGCGCGGCTGACTATGCAGATCCCGGCAGCCGCCAGGGCGAGCCGGCTTTTTTTGTGGTCGGGGATCTTCGGGTGGCCGCCGCAGCGATGCCGAGGGCGACTCTCCGAACAGCGAGCGATACGACACCGAAAACCGCCCTAATTCCCAGAGGTCATAGCTCGTCGCGACCTGGGTCACGCTCGGCGTCGCCGCATCGGCCGTCTGCAAGCCCCGGCCAGATGAATTCAATCTTCGCGCCAGTCTCGAGAAGGCTAACGCCCTGCGATCTGCGCCGCCGTAGAATTCGGCCATGAGGTGCATCTCCTGCGGCGTCAGTTGCATCGCAACGGTGCGCATCTGCTCGTCGGCGCCATTGTCAGTCAGCACGCAAGCAACGATCTCGCCAGTGCCGGCCTCGACGGCGAGATGGAGCTTGCGCCAGGACCGGCGCGTCCGGCCGTGCTTCTCCGCATCCCACTCGCCCTGCCCGAACAGCTTCAGGCCGGTGCTGTCAATGACCCGATGCATGGGGCCGGTCGGCAGGACTTTCGGGTGGCGGCCAGCAAAGCTCTGGCTGCGGCGGCTGAGCGTGGTGCGGTCGGGAACACGCAGCTCCTGCCCGAGCAGCCGAAGCACGCCGGTGGCGAAGCCTTCGGCCTGGCGCAGGGCGAGATGAAAGACGAGCCGCAGCATCAGCACCAGCGCGATCGCCGTATCCGAATACCAAGCCTGGCCGCCGGGCGTGGTCCGCCGCGGAGCGTGCCACCCAGCCCGGGCGGTCTCATCGAGCCAGAGCGTCAGATCACCACGCCGCTTCAGCCCGGCCTCGTAGGCTGGCCAGTTCCGGACCCGATAGCGGGCCTTCGGGATGCGGTGGCGTCGGGCGGCGTTGTGCTTGAACGGCATGCCCGAGAGCGTAACGGCTTGGCCGGAGTCGGGCGACTCGCCCGCCTCCCAGCCGCTCCCTGCACCAACGCCCTTCCCGCTTACCATCGAGCCTCAGCCAATTTGAGGAGGTGGCAGGGCATCGGCGGAGTGGTCGCTGCGGCGATGGCGAGCCGCTCGTGGATCGTTTTCAAGACGAAGCGGCGGTTGAAGCGCCAAGCGAAGGCGCCGAGATAGCGCGGCAGATGCTTGGCGCTGACCACGCGGTGGGTGGCCAGGAGACTGTTCTTGACGTTGGCCAGCACTGTGTTCGCCCAGCGAAAGGCAGGGTGGCGCGCCGCCTTGCGATCGGAGCCGGTGACATGGCGCTCATGGACGAGACCCGGCTGTTCGGCGATGCAGCGAAACCACTGGCCGCCGTCGCTGACGACGGTTGTTCCGGCGGCGATCCGGGCGCACAAGCGTTTGGTTTCACCGGCTCGGAAGCCACGCACCACCTGCAAGCGCGCGTGTAGCGGCCGACCGTCATCGGTGGTCTCGATCGCGACGATAAAAGGGGTGTGGCCGCGGCGGCCGCGCCCGGACCCCTCGCCGGTGCGCTCGCCGCCGATGTAAGCGTCGTCGATCTCGATCCGCGGGCCGGCGGCGCCGAGCTTGTAACGCCGGTCGCGCTCGAGCATGGCCTGCATCAGCTTGTGCTGAAGCCGCCACGCCGCGTTGGTCGAGATCCCAAGCCGTCGTCCCAACTCGATGTTGGACAGGCCCTTCTTGCCCTGGGCGAGCAGATGCATGGCGCGAAACCACACCCGCATCGGCAGCTTGGTGCCCTGCAGGATGGTCCCGGCGATCAGCGATGTCTGGTACCGGCACCGCCGGCACTGCAGCAGTTGACGGCCCTGGATCTCACAATACGCTGTCCCTGCGCACCGCGGACACCTGAAGCCCTCCGGCCAGCGCCAGGCAAACCACGCCTTGCGGCATGCCTCCTCGTCTGGATAGCGCTGTTCGAACCCATCATCCGAGAGGCCCTTCTGGTGCTGCACGCGGTTGCGAGGCATCGTTTCGATCCTGAAAATCGGCGTGTTTTCAGGATGATATTAGCCCATTGCTTGCTGAAGGTCGATGGTAAGCAGGACGCCCTTTTATCTGCGAAACTCCAACCCATCGTTTGTGGACGGCCCCTTGGGTGCAAGGGGTCAGACAAGGGAATTTTGCTGCGGTGCGGTTGCGGTCGTGTGTCCGGCCTGTTTGTCGCGGCAGCTGCCGCTGGCCCAGATGGGTTCCGCGATCCACTCCCAAACGGAAGAGCGACCTTGCTGGCCGCCACCCTACACGGGTTTTGTGGATCGTCGGACCGACCGATCAGCATCTTTTCCCTCGAGCCCTGCCCCCGCGGCAGACAAGCGATCAGGCCGGCGCCGGCGCTGGCCGGTAGGCCTCCCCGCTTGTCATCATGGCCCACACGATGCGGGCCATTTTGTTGGCCCAAGCCACGGCGGCGAGCTTGCGCGGCTTGCGGCCCAGCAGGTTCAGCAGCCATGGCGAGGCGGCTGGCCGACCCGGCCTGGCATGCTGGATGACCGCCGTCGCGCCCAGCATCAGCAGCTGCCGCAGCCGCTCGTTGCCGGCCCGGCTGATGCCGCCCAGGCGCTGCTTGCCGGCGGTCGAGCACTCCCGCGGCACCAGCCCGAGCCAGGCGCTGAAATGGCGCGCCGAGGCAAACTGCGTCGGGTCGACCCGCAGCGTAAAACTCAGCGCCGCGATCGGCCCGATCCCCGGGATCGCGGCCAGCCGCCGACTCACCGGGTTGGCCCTGTGCTGCTGCATCAGCGTGGTATCGATCGCCCGCAGCCGCGTCTCGATGCGCTCGGCTTCGCGGCCGAGCAGCGCGATCGCCTGCTTCGCCGCCGCCGGCACCGCCGCCTCATCGGCCGCGGCGATCTCGGTCTGCAGCTCGGCCAGGCCCTTCCCGCCGAGCGGTGCCACGACCCCCATCTCGGCGGCATGGCCGCGCATCGCATTGACGAGCTGGGTGCGCTGCCGCACCAGCAGCTCGCGAACCGACAACAGCATGGCCGCGGCCTGCTGCGCGGCCGACTTGACCGGCACGCTGCCGATCGACGGCTGGGTGGCGGCCACGCTGATCGCCTCGGCATCGTTGCGGTCGTTCTTGCCGCGCTTGACAAACGGTTTGACATATTGCGGCGGGATCAGCCGCACGCGGTGGCCCAGCGCCAGCAGGGTACGGCCCCAGTGATGCGACCCGCCGCACGCTTCCAGCACCACCTCGACCGGCGGCAGCCGTTCAAAGAACCTCAGCAGCTCACGCCGCCGCAGATTGCGCCGCAATACCGCTCGGCCGCTGGCGTCAACCCCATGCAGCGTAAACACCGACTTGGACGTATCGATGGCAATGCGCGCAATCTCGGTCATGGACGGTCTCCAGTTCGGATTTTCGACGACCGAACTTTGGCACCAGATGCCGCGGGGCCGTCCAACCCAACGTGTGTGCCAACGCTGTCGCGGAAGCGGTGTTCCACCCGGCTTTGCCCCGCCTTGCCAGCGACAGGGGGGTCGTGTATCTGTTGGCGGGCGCCGGATACGGAACCGGCCGCGCGGCGCTGCCGTAGCTCAGTGGTAGAGCACTCCCTTGGTAAGGGAGAGGTCGAAAGTTCAATCCTTTCCGGCAGCACCATCCTAAGAGCCGATCCCAATTACCTCTTGGGCGGCGGCAAAGGTTTGCGCGGATGCGGCGACCGGCGGCCGCGCTCTTCCGACCCAACTTTCGCAGGGGTGGTAGGCTCCGAGGTGAGGGCCTCGAACAGGGTCTGCAGCAGGGCGAGGTCAGCGGGACCGGGCGGTGCGCTCGCCCGCAGGCGGTCGCCGTAGAGTGAGGTTGCCCCGTTTCAGTGGACGGTTAGTCGGCTTGCGGGTTAGGTCGTGGTCATGGTGGTCTGCATCTCGGCTTCGTAGGTTATCGGCGAGCGGTATCCCAGACCCGAATGCAGTCGCACCGGGTTATACCAACCCTCGATGTAGCTAAAGCAGGCCATCTTCGCCTCGGCCTGAGATGCGAACCGGCGACGGCTGAGCAGCTCGGCCTCGAGGGTGGAGAAAAAGCTCTCGGCCATGGCGTTGTCGTAGGCGTCACCGACCGACCCCATCGATGGTCGAACACCGGCCTCGCTACACCGCTTGCCAAATGCCACCGATGTATACTGGCTGCCCTGGTCGCTGTGATGGATGACGTCCTTGGGCCGCCGTTGGCCAACCGCCATCTCCATCGCGTCCAGCACCAGTTCGGTGCGCAGGTGGTTCGCCATCGCCCAGCCGACGATCTTGCGGCTCCAGGCGTCGAGCACGACGGCGAGATAGAGGAACCCCGCCATCGTCGGCACATAAGTGAGATACTGTCGGCGAATTCAGGCGGCCTGAGCCAGGGCGGCGAAGCGGGTCACGCGTGTCTTGGCGCGCGGCGTTCCGGCCAGCCAATGCACAATGCGCGCGGCGTTCAGCGCGGCGGCGGTACACACCTGTTGCAACCCGGTCTTGGCAAGGCCGATGTAACGGCTTCGGCGCATGCCGAATGCGCGCACGCCCTGTGACAAGGTGCCTTCGACGCCGGCACGCACGTGATAACGTTCCTTCCAGACCGGGTCATCCATCCGTGCCCGCGCCCTGTTCAGCGCCTCGTATTCCGGACGCGGGTGGAAGTAGACGGAGCGGCGCGCCGCCTTGGCCGGGGTGCATAAGGCGCGCACGGCGCAGGTGCCACAGTCGGTGCGGCTGAACACCGCGCAAATGCGCGGGGCGCCGGCGTCGTCCAAGCCGCGGCGCCAGGTCACCGATGTCTTGCCCTGCGGGCAGGTGACCTGTTCGCGCTCCCAATCAATCGCAAAGTGGCGCTGCTCATAGGCCTGTTCCGCCGCATTCTGCCGCTTCGCTACTGCCCGGACTGGCCCTTCCAAGGAGACGCCGTGGTCACGTTGGCTGCTCACCAGCAGCGCCGCGTCGACATAGCCTGCGTCCACGAAGTGCTCGGCCGGCAGCAGCCCCTTGTCGGCCAGGCATTTGTGGATGTCTGCCGTGCTCGCCATGTCCGGCTGCATCGCCGGGCAGGTCATGATATGTGTAACCAGGTGTGCGGCATTCTCGTCGCAGGTTTCGGTCACGTGCACCTTGTAGCCCGACCATTCCGTCTGCCGTTTCGTGCTGTAATGCGCCTCCGGATCATAGGGGGATTGCAGCCGCTCGCCCACGGGCGGCAGTTCCGCTCCCGCCCGCCAGCGCGGTGGCCCGTTCCCCTCGCGGGCATAATGGATCCGCCACACATCCCGCAGCGTCCCAACCATCGGCTGCTGGCGCGCCGCGGCCGGTGCATTCGGCACCTCCAAGGCATCCAGCAAGGTGAAGCCGTCCAGCCCGATTTCGATGGCAAGGGCTTCGCGCTCTTCCCGCCGCTTGGGCAGGCGATAATCCTCGATCCGGCGCCCGTAGCGCTTGAACCAGACGGGCTGGGCGATCTGACGCAGCCAGTCCGGCACAATCGCGGCGAGGTCGTCCAAGGTGGCGCGCAACGTCTCGCCAACCAGTTCGAGCAGGTGCAGATCGTGCACCGCAGCCAGGATATGCGTGCTGTCCGTACGCTGCTTGCCCCGCGCCCTGATCAGGCCGCGCGCCTTGAAGCGCTCCAGCATCCTGTCCAGCAACAGATGCTCCGCCTTGCCCGCGACAAGGCGGGCGCGGAACTCCGTCAGCACGCTGAAGTGGAAACCAGGGTCGGTCAGTTCGAGCCCCAACGCATACTTCCAGTCAATCCGACCGCGCACCGCATCGGCGGCTTGCCGGTCACTGAGATGCTCCAGAAACTGAAAGACCGTGACCAGCGCTAAACGCCATGGCGCAAGGCCGGGCTGACCTCGGACGGGATACAGCGTGCGGAAGTCCGCATCCTCGTAAAGGGTGGCGAATTCATCACGCAGCCGCGTTATGACGGTGCCACCGGGAAACGCCGCACGGGCCACTCGCGCGGTCTCGGCCGGGATCTCGCCAATCGGCTCTGGATGCAGGCTCATGGATCACCCCATGCTGAAAAGCCGCCTGAATTCGCCGACAGTATCTAAGTGATGTCGGCAACCCACAGCTGGTTCGGTCTGGTGGCGCTGAAGTCGCGGTCGACCAGGTCGGGCGCCGGCCGGTCGTCCTTGTTCCGCCAGGTTGTTGTCGGGCCGCCGTGCCGATGGCTGGCGCCCACCAGGCCCGCCGCACGCATCAGACGGGCGATCCGCTTGCGGCTGTGCCTCTCTCCACCCTCACGCAGATCGGCATGGACGCGAGGCGCCCCGTAGGTCTGCCTCGAACTGGCATGCACCGTTTTGATGCGCTTCAGCAAGGCCGCGTCGGCCGTGGCGTGGGCGGACGGTGGCCGTTGCAGCCACGCGTAATAGCCCGCCTTGGACACGCCGAGCACGCGTGCCATTGCGGCAACCGGGAAAGAGGCCTGGTTCGCACTCATGAACCGGAAGAGCCCGACGGCAGCGTGCCGGTCTCCCGAGCGAACCAGGCCGCGGCTTTTGACAGAATATCGCGCTCCAGCCGCAACTGCTTGTTCTCACGCCGAAGCCGGGTCAACTCATCACGCTCAGCCGCGGTCAGACCCGGAGCCACCTCCTCTCGGCGGCCCTCGTTTCGGTCAGCCTGGGCGACCCACGCGCGAATGGAGTGGCCGCTCGGCTCAAACTCGTGGGCAAGATCGTCAGGATTACGCCCAGCACGGACGAGGTCGACCATCTGGCGGCGAAATTCCGGCGAATACGGTGGGCGTGTTCTTGGCATCAGCAGCACCTCTGGCAAAAGCTTCAGGGTGTCCACCAAACCGGGTCAATCCCAGAGCGTGGCCGCGAGCGAGTGGCGGAACGGCAAGGGCCTGCCGCGCGCCTTGGCCTTCAGGCAGAAGTCGAGGGTCTCTTGGTCGGGCTCGACGATGATGCCAAAGCCGGCGTGGAACGGCCCCGCGTCGAACAGGCGCATGCCGAGGATGGCGCCCTCGGGCGCGGACGCCTCCATCGCTTCGTCCATGAGCCACAGGCGCCGGTCCCCCTCCAGCAGGTCCTCCAGCCAGAGCCCAGCCGCCTCGTGCCGCCCGCTCACGCGGAAGAGGGAAAACCAGGCCCCAGCCATGCGCTCGGCCAGGGCACGATCGGCCGCACCGCTCCGCTCGCCCCGCGCGGCGAGGAAGCGGTCGAAGGCGCGCCGGCGGCGCCGGTTCGGCTCGAAGAGCGCGACATCGACCAGCATCGCGGTGGTATCCTCGTCCTCCAGGTCCGCCGCCGCGGCCCAGGGCGCGACCTGCTTGACGGCCCGGTTCAGGTCGGCGCGGCCGCACACCTGCGTCGCCTCCCGAAGCACGCGCCGGATGCCGGCCCGGATCGGGCGGTATCGGGCCAGCACCGCGGCGCGGGTCATCATCGTTGCGCTCCCGGGTCGGCCCCGGCCATTCTCGGGCGAGGTTAGCCACAAGAACATTTAGCGAACCTGTCCCGCTTGACAGGGAGAGCAGGACAATATGGAGGTTCAAGAAAATGGTGCCAAGTGCCGGATAATCGCCCGAATTGGTTCGGATGTCGGCTCACGCTTCACGATGTTGACTCGGGCGATCAAAATCAATGCCGCAACGACGCTCGCCATTCTGGGTATCTTGTTGAGGGGCCATTCGGCAGTGCCGTGAGGCGAGCCGCCTTGGAGGAGAGACATGAAATTTCTGACTGACGAACAACTAGCCGAATTGTTGCCGGCCGAGACCGCGTCCTTCGCGTCGCCGGTGCCGACCCAGATCGTGTCGAGCGACGAATATTTGCCGGTGCCGCAGACCGAAAAGCAGCGCCAAGTCGAAGCTCGGCTGAAGGAACTGAGCGATGGGTTGGCGCGCCGGCAGGGTCTGTCGCGTCGCCGCTTCTTTGAGACAGCCGCGGGCATGGCCGCCTCCTTTGTTGCGCTCAACGAGGTGTTTGGTCACCTCTTCGACGCGAGCCCGGCCGAGGCGGCGACCCCCGAGATGGCGAACGATCGCGCGAATGCGCTGTCTGGTCAGTTCATCATTGATGGCCATACCCATTTTCTGCGCGACGACACCCGGCTCGCGGGCTTTGTCAAGATGCGCAACGCCTTTGGCAAGCTCGGCTGGAACAAGGAATTGACTGGCGAGCAGACCTTGGACGATCTCAAATACGGCAATTACATCAAAGAAATCTACATGGACAGCGACACCAAGGTGGCGCTGTTGTCGAACTCGCCGTCTGACGTGCCGCAGGACTGGTTCATCCCGCAGGCCCAAGTCTTCGCGACCCGCGAAAAGGTGAATAAAGAGGCGGGCTCACGGCGGATGATGGCGCATTTCACGATCACTCCCGGGCAGCCCGGCTGGCTCGATCAGATCGACCAGGCGATCGAGATCTACAAGCCCAATTCTGTGGAAGGGCTATACCGTCGGCGACAACACCCACAAGGAATTGGCGCATTGGCCGTGGCACGCCGACGACGAAAAACTGATGTACCCGTTTTATGAAAAGGCGGCGAAATCGGGCATCAAAAATGTCTGTATCCACAAAGGCTTGTTCGCGCCCGGCGTCGAAAAGCAATTCCCGCGGCTGCGCCCTTATGCCGATGTCAGCGATATCGGCAAGGCCGCCAAGGACTGGCCGCAGCTCAATTTCATCATCTACCACTCGGCCTATCGCTGGGTCGGCGGCAATCCGGCTGACGGAATGGCCGAATTCGACCAAACCGGCCGCAGCTCATGGACCAGCAATCTGGCCGAAATCCCTGAGAAATACGGTGTCACCAATGTCTATGGCGATGTTGGCCAGCTCTTTGCCTGGACCGCGGTCGCCGAGCCGCGCCTTGCCGCGGCATTGATGGGCATGCTGATCAAGGGGCTCGGTCCTGACCATGTCGTGTGGGGCACCGACGCGGTGTGGACCGGCGCGCCGCAATGGCAGATCGAGGGACTGCGCCGCCTCGAAATTCCCAAGGACATGCAAAAGAAATACGGCTTTAAGCCATTGGGGCCAGCTGACGGCCCGGTCAAGTCGGGCATCTTCGCCGGCAACACCGCGCGGCTCTACAATTTCAACCCGCAGCACGCCGAACGGGCGCTGCCCGACCGGTTCGCGGACCTCAAGGCCGATTACCTCAAAAACGGCGGCGCCCGCAGCAATTTGCGCTACGGCTATGTCCGCAATTCCGGCTGAGCCGACAGCCGGAACGTGCTCGAGAAGGCCATCGTCCTCCGCGTGGAGGCCATCATACGCTGTTCGAGTTTTTCTTTACAGCTCCGTGTCGCGCGAAAAGAACCTTTTTGGCCTCTACCTGGGATCGGCAAGGAAAACGAAGTTAGCCCCGCCACTGCCCCGATACCCAGTCGTGAACGCGAAACCCATTGCCATTGGGCCGTACCGGCAAACTCTCGCGTCATGGCTTTTCCGCCGTCACGGCGCCAGTGCCGCTCAGCGCGACGACCAGCCCGTCGAGTGGACGCAACTCGACCCGGCCATCGATAACCTCGCCATCGCGATCGGGAAGGCTGGATACGAGTACCCATCCCTGCAGTGGATGCGGAAAACCGAGGGACGCCGGTTCGTCGCCGAGATTGAGTGCCACCAGAATGCGGTCCCCCTGCAACTCGCGGGTGTAAAGAAGCAGATCGTTTTCCGCCACGATCGGGCGATACGCACCGCGGGTCAGCGCCGGATGCGCTCGGCGCACGGCGATCAGCCGGCGATAAAGGTGATAGAGAGAGGCGGGATCACCGTGCGCATTCTCGACATTTTCGCTGCGGAAGTCGTCGGCGAGCGGCAGCCACGGCTCCGCCGTCGAGAACCCGGCATGTGGGCTCGGATCCCATTGCATCGGCGTGCGCGCACCGTCGCGCCCGAGACCGAACCCGGGAACATTCTTCCCAAATGGGTCTTGGATCCGTTCGGGTGGGATCGGCACCTGAACCATGCCGATTTCGTCGCCGTAATAAATCGTCGGCGTGCCGCGCAAGGTCAGCAACAGCATGGCGGCAATCCGCGCCTGCCCGCGTCCGATCCGGGTCGCGACACGCGGACGATCATGATTTCCCAACACCCAATTTGGCCAGCCGCCGGGCGGCAATAGACTCTCATACTGCTCGACCAGGCGGGCGATGGCTCGGGCTTGCCAATCGATTACCAGCAGGCTGAAGTTGAATGGCAGATGGCAGCCACGCAGATCGCGGCCGTAGTAAGTGACGAGCTTTTCCAACGGCAGATAGATCTCGCCAATCAGCAAGCGCTCGCCGAACGCGTCGACGACCCGGCGCATTTCCTCGATCGCGTCATGCACTTCCGGCAGATCGGCGGTGTAAAGCGGGATCAGGCTCGCTTTTGGCGGCTGGCCTCGGACGGTAGTCGGGATTGCGCGGGTTGTCGCGAAACTGCGGGTCCTTCAACAGATACCAGATCGCGTCAAGCCGGAACCCATCGACCCCGCATTCGAGCCAAAACCGCATGACATCATAGATTGCGTCACGCACCTGCGGGTTGCGCCAGTTCAGATCGGGTTGTTCGCGCAGAAACGTGTGGCAGTAATATTGCGCGGTCCTGCTGTCGAATTCCCAGGCGCTGCCACCAAATTCCGACAGCCAGTTGTTGGGCGCCCCACCATCAGCCGCGGGATCACGCCAAATATACCAGTCACGCTTCGGGTTGTCGCGCGATGAGCAGCTCTCGAGGAACCACGGATGCCGGTCGGAGGTGTGGTTCGGAACGAGGTCGAGCAGCAGTTTGAGGCCGCGGTCGTGTGTCGCTGCGAGCAACTCGTCAAAATCCTCGAGGCTGCCGAACCGCGGATCGATAGCGGTGTAATCGGAGATGTCGTAACCAAAATCGGCCATTGGCGAGGGGTAAATCGGCGACAACCAGATCGCGTCGACACCGAGTTCGACGAGGTAGTCGAGCCGGTGCAGGATGCCGCGCAGATCGCCGATCCCGTCGCCATTCGAGTCCTGAAACGACCACGGATAGATCTGGTAGATGATTGCGGACTGCCACCAGGGGCCGGCAGCGGCTGGAGACATGCTCATTCGAGGGCTAAGCTGTTCCTATTAAGGCACTGCAGGAGGCCAGCTAGGTTTGCGGGCCGCAATGCTATCGACAAATCTGGGCAACATTGGGTGGCCGTTTGTCGTTCCACCTCTCGAATAAGTGCGAGTCGCTTCCAATTGGGCATCCGGCTTAAAATCCAAGGCGTGTTCTCTAGAGAACCACGCGAAGCATGGAGCCGGCTTTGACCAAGCGATTCCGCTGATTTCAGGGGGGACCGATGCTCGAACATCAATGGACGGGCGGCGATCTGCCGACCTTTGTCACTCATCTCGAATGCAGTCTGACCGGCGAGCATTATCCCGCCGATACGCTACAGACTCTGTCCAAAGCCGGCCGGCCGCTTCTCGTGCGCTATGATCTCGACGGGGTGCGCCGCGCTTTCGACCGCGCCGCGCTTGCGGTGCGGCCGCACACCCTGTGGCGCTATCGCGAGCTGCTCCCAGTGCGCCGTGCTGACAATATCATGTCGCTCGGCGAGATTATGACGCCGCTCGTCTCGTTGCCGCGGCTCGCCCCGGCAGAGGGAGAGCTTCTGGTCAAGGACGAGGGCCGATTGCCGACCGGATCGTTCAAGGCGCGCGGGCTCGCACTCGCGGTGGCGATGGCCAAGGAGTTGGGGGTCGAGACGATGGCGATGCCGACCAACGGCAATGCCGGGGCGGCGATGGCGGCCTATTGTGCGCGCGCCGGGATCAAGGCCTTTGTCTTCTGCCCCGACGACACCCCGGCGGTCAATGTGCGCGAGATCGCGATGCAGGGGGCTGAGGTGTTTTTGGTCGACGGATTGATCGACGATTGCGGCCGGCTCGTCGCCGAGGGCGAAAAGGCAGTTGGCTGGTTCAATTGCTCGACCTTGCGCGAGCCCTATCGCATCGAAGGCAAAAAGACGATGGGGATCGAACTGGCGGAGCAGCTCGGCTGGGAGCTGCCCGACGTGATCTTTTACCCGACAGGCGGCGGCACCGGCATCATCGGCATGTGGAAGGCGTTCGACGAACTTGAGAAGATCGGCTGGATCGGGCCAAAGCGGCCGCGCATGGTCGTGGTTCAGGCGGCTGGCTGCGCGCCGATGGTCAAGGCCTGGGAAGACGGCGCCGAACACGCGCCGCGCTGGGAAAATGCCCATACCTTTGCCGCCGGCATTCGAGTGCCGCAAGGGATCGGCGATTTCCTGATCCTGCGCGCGGTGCGCGAGAGCGGCGGCTTTGCAATTGCCGTCGACGACGGTGCGATCGCCCGGGCGTGGGCCAAGGTCGCAAAGGCCGAGGGCTTGCTGCTCTGCCCCGAGGGGGCGGCGACTTACGCCGCCTACGAACAAGCGCTGGCCGATGGCCGGGTTCGGCCAAACGAGCGCGTCGTGCTGTTCAATTGCGCCAGCGGTCTCAAATACTCGATGCCCGAGGCCGGCACCCGCCTCAAGCTCGGCGAAGGGATCGACTGGGCGCGGTTGACGGGGCCGCGCTGAGCGGGAGTAGAGGCACCCTCAGGTACGGCCGGCGGCCTTGCGGCCGAGTTCGAGTGCAGCAAACGAATAGGCCGGCGCCGGCATCAGATAGCGGAAGCCTTTTTCGACCAACATCTCGATGTTTTTGCTGTCGACATGCGGATGGCCGCACGGCACGTTGTGCGCCTTGCAGATCGCCAGGATCTCGTCGATCGCTGCGGCCACCGTCGGGTGCTCGTATTGCCGCGGCAACCCCAGATCCTGCGACAGATCGCCCTCGCCGATGATCACGACCCCGATCCCCGGCACCTCTTCGAGCATCTTCGGCAGATTGCGGATCGCCCGCACCTCCTCGCACATGATCGCGACCAGGATCTCGCCCTGAGGATTGAGCGGCCAGACGTCGGCGCGCTTATAATAGTCCTGCTGCGACAATCCCCAATAGCGTGCTGCGGCGGCCGGTGCATCGCCGCGCTGACCCGCCGGCTCGTAATAGGCGGCCTCGCGCGGGCGCGGGTAGCGGCAGGCGGTGACCGCGTTACGAGCCTCGTCGACAGTGCTGACATGCGGCCAGACAATGCCGTAGACGCCGTGGTCGAGCACCTGTTTGGCAACCCATTGGCTCGTCTCTCCACCATTGGGCGGGATGCGCACAAACGGGGTCACCGCCGGCGCGAGACTCCCCGTCGCCAAGATCTGCCGGCGATCGAGCATGTATTGCAGGCAATCGCGCAACGCGCGGATGTCATAGGCGCGATGCTCCATCTCGAAGACGACGCCGTCGTAAGGGGCGGCATTGATCGCCTGCGCGAGACCGATCTCGGCCGCGGCGAATGTGACAAAGGCAGGTTTACCTTGCTCGAGGGCCCGGATCACACCATTGAGGCGGGGGATTTCAGCCATGGCGGTACTCCTCTTCTGAAGCCTCGATGGTTAGAACGGCGCCGAAGCTGGGTCAACCGACGTTCCGGCCGCGAGCGCTCAGAGACGTAGCGGACAAACAGCGCTCGGGCAGATGCGGGCGTATCGTTCACTGGTAAAGCATGAGGGCGCCCTCGGGCCGCGATATACCGGAAAGTAGGCCGCGGATGGCCCAAATCCGGCGCCGCCCGGCAAGCAAAACCGCCGCGCCCGTCATGCGCCGACCGGATAAGTCTTTCCCCGCACCGCCATAAATGCGTAATCTCTATCCTGCAGACCTCTTGGATAACCGGGCCCGGCGGCGTCTCGCGCATCGGTCGGCGTCCGCCAACACACGGGAGAGAAACATGGCTGAGATCGACGGCGCCACCCTGATCGCCAGAAGCCTCAAACAGCAGGGTATCAACCACTTGTTCGGGGTTGTCGGATTTCCCGTCGGCCCGATCGCGGCAGCGGCACAAAAGGAAGGTGTCGCCTATATCGGCATGCGCAACGAGCAGGCCGCCTCTTACGCCGCGCAGGCCTATGGCTATCTGACCGGCCGCCCCGGCGCCTGCATCGTCGTGACCGGCCCCGGCGTCGTTCACGGTCTTGCCGGTCTTGCCAACGCCCAGCAGAATTGCTGGCCGATGATCCTGATCGGCGGCGCCTCCGAAACCTATCGCGGCGCCATGGGTGCCTTTCAGGAAGAGCGCCAGGTATTGATCGCCTCGCCGTTCTGCAAATTCGCGCACGCGATCGATAGCGTCAATCGTATCCCCTATTATGTCGAGATGGCGACGCGCAACGCGATCTACGGCCGTCCCGGCGCCACCTATCTCGACATGCCCGACGACATCATCACCGGCAAATGTCGACTTGGACAAAGTCGTCCAAGTCGAGCGCGCCCCCGATCCGCCGCGCATGGTGGCGCCGATGGAGAACATCGATGCGGCGCTGAACCTGCTCGAAAGGGCCGAGCGGCCGCTCGTCCTTGTCGGCAAGGGCATGGGTTGGTCGCACGCCGAGGACGAGGTGCGCGCCTTTATCGAGCGCACGCAAATCCCGTTCCTGCGTTCGCCGATGGGCAAGGGCGTGGTGCCGGACGACCATCCGCTGTCGGTCGCGGCGGCGCGCACCTTGGCATTGCAGAACGCCGACGTGGTGTTCCTGATGGGTGCCAGGTTCAACTGGATCTTCCACTTCGGCCAGCCGCCGCGCTATGCCCCAAACATGAAGGTCATTCAGCTCGACATTGCCCCCGAGGAGATCGGCCACAACAAGTCGACCGAGGTCGCGCTCGTCGGCGACGGCAAGGCGATTGTCGGCCAGCTCAACCAGGCGCTCGCCGGCCGCCAATGGTTCCATCCCAAGGACACGCCGTGGCGCCAGATGATCACCCAGAAGGCGGCTGAGAACGCGGCGATGATCAAGCCGCAGATCGACGACGACAGCGCCCCGGCCGGTTACTACCGCGCGCTTCGCGATGTCGCCGCCTGGATGCCGAAGAATGCGATCTTGAGCGCCGAGGGCGCTGGCACGATGGATATCGGCCTCACCCAATTGCAGGTCGCCAACGCCCGTTCCTGCCTCAACGCCGGCACCTACGGCACGATGGGGGTCGGCCTCGGCCAGGCTATCGCCGCCGCCGTCGCGCGAACCGGACCGGCCGATCATACACCTTTCCGGCGACTCGGCGATCGGCTTCTCGGGCATGGAGATGGAAACGCTGGTTCGCTACAACTTCCCGGTCAAGATCGTCGTGTTGAACAATGGCGGCATCGGCCCGGGCATGGAGGAAATCCCGGAAAACCCGATGTTCAACATGAAGCCGAACACGCTGATCTATGGCGCGCGCTATGACCGGATGATGGAGGCCTTCGGCGGCAAGGGCTTCTTTGTCGAGGACCCAAAGGACATACGCGGCGCGCTCGACGAGGCGATGAACTTCCGCGGCCCGGCGCTGGTCAACGTCGTGATCAGTCAAGGCTCCGGCCGCAAACCCCAGCAATTCCGCTGGCACAGCTGACCCTTCATCCCCAACCCTCCCCCGCACGCGGGGGAGGGGGTAGGCGGGAATCCCTGGCTATCCCGCCGACTTCGGCTCGCGAGCGCATAGCAATCCAAGCGCAGGTTTACGGTCCTCAATCGGCCATGCCGCAGGGCGGTCCGATCCATCCGCGCGTGAGCCGAGCCGCATTTTCTCAACACATCCTCCGCTGTCGCCTCGGCGAGCGAGGCCCAAGCCGCACGGTTGACATGGTCGCGGCAACCCTTTGGCCGCCCGCCCGGATTGCCCGAGCGTTCTCGCAAAAATCGCCCGCGTTCGCCGCACTTCCCCTGTTTGCCCTGTTTTATCAGGTCGAGATCAGGCATTCCCAACTCCCATAAAAAAGCAAATCGCCCCGCTTGGCGGGGCGTCCGATGCCCGCGACGGTACAATGCCATTATGGCAATTCTACCGTTGCCGTTTCCGCAGGACGGGTGCGGGCTCAGTACAAATGCTTCAGCGCGTAGCGTGTAGGAATAGGTTGAGCTGGTGGGGCCGTACACCCCTCTGTTCGGGAGACCAACAAAGAGGCGCGCTTGCCATTGCACGTCGACTAAACCAGTTTAGTGTGGTGCGGAGGTAAGCGATGCTGACCGTCAATATTCACGAGGCTAAAACGCACCTGTCGCGACTGCTCGACCGCGCGGCAAAGGGCGAGCCGTTCATCATCGCCAAGGCCGGCAAGCCGCTGGTCAAGGTCGTGCCGCTGGAGACCCCGGAAGCGGGTCGGGTTCCCCGCCTTGGGTTCCTCGCCGGGCAGATCGAGGTACCCGACGATTTCGACCGCATGGGACAGACCGAGATCGAACAGCTTTTTGGCAATAGGTCGTGAAGCTGCTGTTGGATACGCAATTGCTGCCGTGGACGGCGGGGCAGCCCGGAGCGTTTACCGGCCGCTGCTCGCAGCATGATCGAAGACGCCGACAACGAGCCGATGTTCAGCGTGGCGAGCCTTTGGGAGATCGCGATCAAATCCGGGCTCGGGCGCGCCGATTTTCGGGCTGATGCGCGGCTGCTGCGTCGTGGCCTCATCGACAACGGCTATGACGAGTTGGCCATCGCCGGCGAGCACGCCGTGGCGGTCGCCAATCTGCCGCCAATCCACAAGGATCCTTTTGATCGCATACTCGTCGCGCAATCAGCGGTCGAAGGCATCCTGCTGCTGACCGCCGACCCGATCGTTGCCCAATATCCCGGCCCCGTGCGCAAGGTGTAAGGTTGTGCCCCCGTACCTCAAGATGACAGAGGCTTTCGGCGACAGGGGTTTAGGCTCGAAGAGCCGAAAAGCCTATGCGGCACCCTCGACGAGGTAATGAACCACCGCTTTCAAAGCTACACATGAGCCGTTGTCGTGAAAATAGATAAAGAGGTCTCTGGGTAAAAGCTCCTCGAACTCGCATAGACACAACTTCGGCTTGATTTTCAACGCCACCTCCCAAAATACCTACTCTAAGTGGAACATCAGTCGTCGCCACAGGTATTCGGCTGCTTGCGCCTTATGAAGGCGGTCCAAATCAAGGCCTTCAGTTATTCGCCCGAACGCAAAAGAACTCATGTTAGCACAAAGAACTAGCTCGCCTTGGTCTTCGGATACGCAGAGGATTTCATTGAAGGCGTTGCTTCGACCTCCCCAATCATTTCCCTCGTAATACGCAATGCCTTCGCCGAACTGGTTGGCGATCCAAATTTTGCAACGGCAGCGACTATTGCCATTTATGAAAATCTCAGCAGCGAACTGCAATTCACCCTCGCGGGTGAAATCGTAGTTGACCCCCTTATTTTGTTCGGTCATTGCAGCTAGCCCGCGCTCAAAATAGCCCGCGATCGCAGCGAATGACTCTCTAAGGAATTGGCGTTTGTCGAGATCTGTATAAGGGGCGCGAAGCGTGGGGATGTACGGTGTTGCATCTCGCGCGTCCGAGGCTTGCACTAAGCCCGGAAATTGCGGGCGTTCATGTCCCACCATGGCGGCCCCTGGATATTGTGGCCGTAGTTGCGGCTTCCCTCGTTTCCCACGGACGGCAGTGATCAGTCGCTCTTGTGCGGTCGGCTCATCGAGCCCGACGAGGTCAACATGGGTAAGCGCCTTCCATAGCCCATCGAGGTGACACACACGAACGCGGGCTGGCATTAAGCGCTGCTTAAGGCCATCAGGATCGGCAGCAAAGGCCGCTGCCCATTCTGGGGCTGCAAATCGCGAGGTGAGATAATCCGGCGACAATACAGCCAAGGTACGCGTTGCCTCGGTTGCTGCTCGCTGCATCTCAATGACAAAATTGCCGCCCGCTGCAAAATCCCAATCTTGTACCGTTACTGAGAAATTGGCCTCCTCAAGAACCCAACCTATCCATTCCGCCCTCAACATCCATCAGTTTTCGCGAGAATGGTTTGACGGGTTAAAGCGAGGTGTGATGCAACGATTATGTGTTTGCTCTGACGTGGGATCGCGCCATGGCACAAGTGAACGGGATCGTGGTTTGGACGGAAGGCATCAAAGCGGAGCTGGCAAAGCGGCTGCCAAAGCAGCGCAAAACGCAGCGGGACAAGCTGGCGGTTCTGGTGGCGACCATGCTGCATGTGCGCAGTGCCAATCTGGTGGAGCTGGCGGCTGGGCTGCCTCGGGACTCCGATCGCTGGGACATGGGATATCAATGGATTTCCCGGTTTCTGGCCAATGACTTGGTGTGCTGCGATACGGTCATGGAACCGTTCGCCCGCGAGATCCTGGCCCGGCTGGCCGAGACCGGGGAGCCGATCCCGCTGATCCTCGACCAGACCACGGCCTCCGATCGACACCAGATCCTGATGCTGAGCGTGCGCTGGGGCGAGCGCGCTCTGCCGCTGGCCTGGCGGGTCGAGGAAACCGCGGGCGCCATCGGCTTCGCCACGCAACAAGAGTTGCTCGCGGTGGTCGCCGGCTGGCTGCCTGCCGATCTGGGGGTGGTGCTGCTCGCTGACCGCTTCTACGGACCCCCGCGATGATCCGGTGGTGTCACGATCGCGGGTGGGACTATCGCCTGCGGCTCAAGGGCAATCTCCTCGCCCGCTGGGGCACAACAAAAACCACGACCGGCGGCCTCGCTCTGGCCGGCGGCCACTATTTCGAAGCTGTCGCCCTCACCGGCCAGCGGGTTACGACCAACATCGGCATCATTCGCGATCCCGGACATGCCGAGCCCTGGATCATCGCCATGTCAGCCAAGCCGGGATATCTGACCACCTTGGGATATGCTGATCGCTGGGGCATCGAGCCGATGTTCTCCGACTTCAAATCGCGCGGGTTTGGCCTCGAACAGACCCATATCCAATATCCCGATCGCCTCGCCCGGCTGATCTTAGTCATGTCTTTGGCCCTTTACTGGGCGGTCTCGACCGGCATGTGGGACCAAGTCAACAATCCAATCCCCGCCGAAAAAAACGACCCGACCATCAGCCTGCCAAGCTCGCCCGCGGAAGGCTTTCCTGGTTCACGCGGGGCCTCCGGCGCGCCATCAAACTCCTCCTCAAATGCCTCCCTCTCCCGAAACTCTGGGGATGCCTATTAAACTGATGGATGCTCAGCATTCCGCCCAAGCCTTGTCAGGCTTCGTATAACTCACGAAGAAATCACTCATCTGAGGTTCTCGCCCGAATTGGAGCAATACGTCGAATACGCACTATCCGCTCGGAAAGCTATCGAGCTTTCCGCGTCGATTTGCGCTTCGACACGCTCTGGGTCACCTGGGCCAAGTCAGACCCAGCCACAGATGTTTGCGCCTTATTTTGGGATTACGAAGCTGCTTGCTGGCGAGGGAAGCATCTTTCTTACTCACGGCCATCCAACACTCCATTGAAGGGCTACCCTATTTAGGGTATGCCTCGGCTCTGAGGACGATATATAGAGATACGGAGCGCACGGCAACCGGAAAGCGCGTAGCGCGTAGGATAGGTAAGTTAACGAACCCATCACCTTTCCCCGAAAGCACTTGGCTTGGTGTCATCATCGCCAGCCCAATCTTCGGCATAAGCACGTAGGATGGGTTGAGCTTGCGAAACCCATCGCGATAGAGACGACGACCGAGGCCCGATGGGTTTCGCCGTGCTCAACCCATCCTACCTGCCGTGGATTGCCGGCTTATGGCTGAGCGCGGCGAAATCCTCACCCCTCCGCGAACGCGCGTGCCTCGCCGCCGGGATCACCGGCCCAGTCCTCGGGATAAGCACCGAGCCGGACCCAACCTCCAGCGGCTGTCCCTTGAATGTCTACGTTCGTGCTATAGGTGACTAGATAATTGGTCAGGAGTTACGGGTGAAGAGGGTCAGTCTGGCCGACGCGAAGGCGCATTTGAGCGAGCTGGTCGAACGCGCTGCTGCCGGCGAGGCGGTGTGCATCACCCGCCCCGGCAAGGCGGTGGCGCAGATCACCGCGGTCGATGCCCCTCGTAAGCAGATCGATGCGGCGGCATTGCGGGTGATGACCGATGCGATGCCGGCGCAACAGCAGACTGCTTGCGACTTCATTCGACGGATGCGCGATGAAGATCGCTTCTGATGCTTTACCTGGATGCTACCCCTCTGGGTTCTCGAAGTCCTCGATCTTAACGCCGTGCCCCGCCCTTAGGCTCTTCCGTGCCTCTTCGATGCGGCGCAAAAAGCGCGGGTCGTTTTCGAGCTGATAATCGAACCAATCGTCCTCGGACCTGAAGCCGATCAGCAAGCCGGCCGGCTTGCCGTTATGCGTGATGACGATCTCTTCGCCTTCGGCTTCGCGCAGGAACCGCGAGAAATCTTCCTCGATTTCGGACAGCGGAACCTGCCTCACGCCGGATCTCCGAATTGCCTTAGAAGCGGTTTTCACAACTACCTTTGGTTGATTTAACCTAATCTTTGATCCTGTGCTGTGGCTGCCCAAGTTTGGAGACCAGACAGGGATAGCCACATTGGATTTCAGACTTCTGCACCTCATTGCCACAGTGATCGACGCTTGTGATCGGCCGCCAGGCCGCGGCCCTGGCCACCCGCCGACCGAGACTGTCCGAGTGGTGGCGACGCTGCGCCGGTTCCTGCGCGAGGGCACGCCGTGGCGCAGCCTGACCGCCACGGTCGACCAGGCCAGTGGCGCGACCCTGCGCCGCGGCCTGGCGCGTTGGGCCAGACGGGCCTGCTGGCCCGCGTCCACGCCATGCTGGTCGGCATGCTGCGCGGCCACCCCGACCTGATCCTCGACACCTGTTCCGTGCGCGCCAAGCGCGGTGGCGACCTCACCGGCCCCAATCCGACGGACCGGGCCAAGCGGGGCGCCAAGTACCACATCGCAACCGACGGGGATGGCGTGCCGGTGGCCTGCACCGTCACCGCGGCCAACGTCAACGACACGCTCGTCTTCGAGCGCCTGTTCCTGGCCGCCTTTGCGGTCATGGCCCGGATCCGCACGGTGTTTGCGGACAAAGGCTATGATGCCGAGCCCCATCGCAACCTCTGTCGCCGGTTTGGCGCCGAGCCGCACATCCACAAGCGCGGTCAACCGCATGGATCAGGGCTCGGCAAGCGGCGCTGGCCGGTGGAGCGCAGCAATGCTTGGGTGCTCGAAAACCGGCGCCTCGCGCTGCGCTACGACCGGCTCGGCTTCATCGTTCAGTCCCTGCTCCAGACCGCCTGCATATTCCCGGTTGCAGGCAAGCTCGCTCGGGAATTCTGAAAACCGCCTCTTAGCCACGCCTCGACCTCCGATTTGGCCACGATCGCGAGTATTTCGACGGTCGAGCCGGAGATATCATAGAATACCCGGGCTTCGCCAAATCGCAGCCGGTATTGCGGCCGACGGAGGCCTCGCAGGCGTTTGATGCGACTTCGGCTCGTCCTTTCCTGGCTCATGTCGAAGATGGATCTCAAGCGCCGCCCGCACGGCGGCTCGGACATTGGCCGTGAGCGCTCGCAGATCTTCCACAGCTTCCGGTGCCAGGACAATTTCGTAGGCCATTCATGCCTGAATATAGCACCTGGCGCGAGCGCCCGATGCTTTCCGCCCTTTACCGCTGCGGCGGGGGGCCGGGCTGCGGACCCATGCGCCGGCGGTTGTGCTCGATCGCGAAGATGTGGCTGTAGAGGGTCGCGGTCCATAGCTTGCCCTCCATGGTCATCTCGAGGTAACGCAGCGCGTCACCGATATAGCGTTCGACCTTGCTCCAATAGAATTGCGGATAGCGGTCGACCATATCGGCCGGACTGGTATAGCCGAGCTTCTCGTGAACGCCGGTTTCGACGAATTCGTGATAGAGCGCGTTCAGCTTTCGCAGATAAAGCGGATCGCCCAATTGGCCGATCAGATCGCCGGCCCTGACCAAACCCGCTTCGGTGTCGGTAGCGGCGTGGTCTTCGTCATCCGGTACCGGGAAGCGCGTGAGCTCGATGGCGCTGGCGATACGCTCCTCATCGACGAAGGGAACGGGGGCGAAACGCTCCCGGACGATGATCTTCCCCCGCTCCACATGATAGGGGGCGAGAAATGCGTCGGAGGCGCCCCGCGGGGGCGTCACTGCATTGCCGGCGGTGTCGATCACGAAATGCTCGGCCGTGTCGCCGGGACAGGTGCCACGCACATATCCGATGTCGTGGGTCAGCGCGGCTAAAATGGTATGGCCCCAATCGAGAGGCGTCATGGTTCGCTCGAGGCGACGGCCGCGCAAAATGTCTTGGACACACAGGGTGACGAGGGCCGTGTGTTGGCAATCGTGATAGAGCGCATCGCTGCTGGCGATGCGCTCGATAATGAGCCGGGCGGCTTCGTCTAGGCCAGCAGCAATGTGCGGCTCCTGGTCGCCATAGATTCTTCGGTAGGTCTCGGCCAGGTTCCGACCCAGTGCATCGGCGAGAAGGCTCGTCGGGTTCAGCATAATCGCCTCTTATAGGCCGAGGGGGATCGACGCAGTTATGACATGTTGAGTAGGATCGCTCGTAAAGAAGATGGGTTAAGTCTCTCGCGAAACCATCACGAGCGCGACAGTGGCGCCCCTTCGGCCGCGCGCAGAAACCGCGGCAACCGCTGCCGACGGCGCGATGCGTCGACGGTTGCTTGCCTTCCCGGCGGCGATGATTATCTTACCTCGGTCTTACCCATGCCTAGCTTACCCATGCCTGGGCAATGCTCGCGGTCGATACTGATGTGATCGTGCGCTACCCGACCGGCGATGACCCGGCGCAGTTTGCGCGGGCGCGCGCTGCTCCGCCTGCAGATCGAGGACAACGACGCGCCAGCCAAGTTTACCGCGCGCTGAAAGATATTGCCGCCTGGTTCTTGAGCAACGGACGAGCACGCATTGAGCAGCTGCCATGGCTCAGGCGTCATCTGTCGATGATGGGGCGATCGGCGAGGCTGATCCTCTGTGCGAATGGCGAGAAGCTCGCTCAGCCTTTGACGCCGCCCATCGTCAGGCCCGAGGTCATCCGGCCGCGGAACAGGTAATAGATCACGACGGGCGGGATCGCGTAGATGATCGCGGTCGCCATCATGTAGTTCCACGGTAACTCGTCGCTGTTCAGGAATTGCGCGAGCGCCACCGGCACGGTCATGCTGCGTTTATCGGACAGCAACAGGAACTGGTACAGATACTCGTTCCAGGCCAGCAGCAAGGCGTAGGTGCCGACCGCGACCAAGGCCGGCGCCATCATCGGCAGATAGATCTTATAGTAGACCTGCCACGGCGAGGCGCCATCGACCCGCGCCGCCTCGTCAAGCTCGATCGGGATGCTCCGCCCATATTGCTGGAAGATAAAGATGGCATAGGGGGTGGCAAAGGTTACCTCGACCGCTACGATCGACCACACATTATTGCCAAGACCGTAGCCCTGCATGATCCGATAAAGCGGGATCGCCAAAAACGAGGCCGGTATCACATAAGTCAGCAGCGCCGCGTTGGTCAGCAGCCAACCATGGCGCAACCGCATCCGACTGATCGAAAAGCTGACCATCGACGCGATGAACAGCGTGAAGAACACCGTCATGACGCCGATGTAGAGGCTGTTCCCGAATTGGTGCCAGAAGTATTCGAGATACCAGTAGCCTTCGCTAACCACGATCCAGAAACTGTACAGCGATGGTTGCTTGGGCCAGATGTCGTTGGTGAAGACGTCATTGTGCGACTGAAGCGCCACCATTATCATGTTGTAGATCGGCGCCAGCGTCCACACGATCAGCACCGCGGCGAGCGCGAGGCACGCGGCCTCGGTCAGGATGCTCCGCAAGCGATAATTCTTCGCTTTTACCGCGGTGGCGGCGGCGGTTTGCCGCGCCGGCCGCTTGTCGAGCAGGACGACACTCATAGCTGCACCTCCGAGGTGCGAAGTTTGCGCATCAAGATCAGAACCAGCGGGATCATCAGCGGCAACGCGGTCAGGACCGCCGCCACCCCGAGATCGGGCCGGGCAAGATCAAACGCGTCGCGGATGCCGAGTGTGGCCAGGACATGGGTTGTCAGCGCCGGCCCGCCACCGGAGACAAAGGTCACCGTATTGAAGTCGCCGAGCGTAAAGATCGTCGAGAGCAGGGTGCAGACGAGATAGAGGTTGGCGAGCAGCGGGAAACTGATATGGGCAAAGCGGCGCAGCCCGGTGGCGCCGTCGACCTCGGCTGCCTCATACAATTCCTGCGGGATCGACATCCGGCCAGCGAGCAGGATGACGGTCCAGAACGGCATGTTTTTCCAGATATAGGAGACGATGACCGCGCCGAGCGCGAGCCAGCGCGAGGTGTCGAGCCAGCCCGGACCATCGATGTGGAAGACGTCCCACAAGACGTTGTTCAGCAGCCCCCACTGGCTGTTCAGCATCCAATGGATCGAGATGAAGGTCGGCAAGGCCGGTACCGCCCAAGGCAGCACATAAATCATCAATAGCCCTTTGACCCACCAGCCGCGGCGCATAAAGAAGCCGGACAGCAACAATGCGCCGAACATTTTGACGTTCACGCCAACGACCAAGTAGATGATCGTGTTGACGATCGTCATTTGAAAGATCGGGTCGTTGAACAACTCTACAAAGAGCTCGGGCCGATGCCCGAGCCATACCCCGTAGACGATCGGATAGGCGACAAACGCGAGAAATACGGCAACGTAGGGTATGCAAAAGGCGATGGCCCAGGCGAATTCCGAGCCCTGGAGGCCGCCGCGCCAAGTCCGCAACAGTGATCGGCGCCCCGCGATCGGGCGGCCGGCTTCGATGGCTGATACGCTCGCCATGATTGCCTCTCAGCTCTGAACGATCGGGTACTTTGCCAGGATCGTTTCTATTTTCTTGAACGCTTTGTCGGCCGCTTGTTCCGCGGTCAGGCCGTTTCTGATGACATCGGCCTCGGCCGAGCCCCAAATTTGCGTAGCATTGACCTCGGCAAAGCCGGGATTGAATACCGGGTAGTTGACCACGGTCGG
The DNA here is from genome assembly GCA_963846635.1 of uncultured Alphaproteobacteria bacterium. Taxonomy (GTDB): domain Bacteria; phylum Pseudomonadota; class Alphaproteobacteria; order ATCC43930; family CGMCC-115725; genus AP-15. The sequence goes on from CAWJXM010000058.1 coordinate 78,264, forward strand.
GTCGACCAGACCTTCGCGGGCATAAGCCGTCCGGTGCGGATCGCCGGAATTAAGCCAAAACGGGTCGGTCTTGGCCAGCGACGGATAGGGCGGCAACCAGCGCCCCAGCCCTTGCTTCAGATAGGCGTTTACGACCTTCGGCTGGAGCAGGAATTTCATGAATTCCTTGGCGACCTCGACATTTTTCGCCCCCTTCGGGATGAAGGCGCCGCCGACCCCGAGCTGGGCTGTGTTTGGTTTTCCATCGTTGCGCGCCGGCAACCCCAGCGTCGCAATATCGTCATATTCAGCCTTATCGTGATACAGCGCAACCTCAGTGGAGATTGTGCCGTCGAAATCCATGATCATCAATTTCGAGTGGAAGGCGTTGTTGTCATCGGCATCGTTCCAGCTCAACGCCCCCGGTGGCACATACCCCTCTTTGTAGGCGGTCGTGATAAAGGCGATCGATTTGATCACCGCCTCCTTGACCGCGGGGTCGTCGAGATGCGGTTTGCCGTCCGGGGTGATGATGCCGTTACCGCCATTGGCGATCAAAAACGCGTTGAACAAATTGTTGCCATCGGCCGGGCCGGCCGTGGTGCACTGCATGCCCAGCGAATAGACGCTGCGCATGCCCTGATTGCGCAGCTTCGCCTGCATCGGCTTAAAGAAATCCCAGAAGGCGTCCCAAGTCTTCGGCGCATCCGCCAGCTTGGCGCCACTCTTCTCGACCAACGAGATCCAAACGTGGAACGGAATAACGGCGGTCTTGAACGGAATCAGATAAAAGCTGCGCTGCTTTTTGACATTGTTGAAGTATTGCGTGGCGAGATAAGCGGTCGGGTTATATTCCGATTTGTGGGCTTCTACGACGTCGGTGGCTTCGATAATCTTGTCGTTCCAGGCGTTTTGCGGGACAAGAACATCAGCATTGACGTCATGGGAGATTAAATCGGGGACATCGCCGCTCGTAATTGCCGAGACAATCTTTTGCATCAGCGGAGCAAACGGGACGAGGCTGTAATCGATCGTGTTGCCGCTCGCCTTTTCGTAATCGCTGACGACTTTGCGGAAGGCCGCATCCTCCTCAGGGATGAAGCCCTAAGTCCACCAGACGGTTGCCGTGCTCGCAGCGGCGTTCGCGATATATGGGCGCGCCAGCGTACCCGCCGCGGCAACCGCAAGAGAACCGCGCAGCACGGAACGCCGGGTCAGAATGTCCATATTTGCCGTTCTCTCCTTCCCGCTCAACCACATAGGCTGCTGCCGGCGCCTGCCCGCAACGCTCCCGCGTGGAATATAGACCGGCGCTCCGTCCAGCTCAATTCGTTATCGAGTCTTATAATCGCGGTGCGCAGCCGGCCGCTTTTTGCGTCAATCATCGGCTGCCGTACGGGAGCGGCAGACCTGATTACGCGCCGGAATTCGTCCTTCTCCGCGTCAATTGGACGCACCCCCACGTCAGGCTTTGACGCTCAGCTCTGGACGATCGGGTATTTGGCAAAGATCGCCTCGATCTGCTTGAAGGCTTTGTCCGCCGCCGCTTCTGGCGTCATCCCGTTGCGCATGATGTCGCCCCAGGCGACGCTCCACAGGTTCGTGTTCTGAACCTCGGCATAAGCCGGATTGTAAGCCCAAAAGTTTGCAATCGTCGGCCCGAGCAAGCCTTCCTCGGTGTAAGCCTTTCGGTGCGGATCGGCGAGCCACCACGGATCATTCTTCACGATGCTGGGCATGCAAGGAATATTCCGGCCGAGCCCGACCTTCAGATACTCGTCATCAACATTCGGCTGGATCAGATATTTCATGAATTCCTTGGCGACCGCGACGTTCTTGGCTCCCTTCGGGATCAGGCCGCACGCAAAACCCGCCTGGGCTGGCACCGGCTTGCCCGCGTTGCTGAGCGGCAGCCCCATTGTCAGGATGTCGTCATACTGCGCCTTGTCGTGGTAGAGCGCGACCTCGGTCGAGATCGTGCCGTCGAGATCCATTACCATCAGCTTGGAGTGAAAGGCGACGTTGTCGTCGGCATCGTTCCAATTGATGGCACTCCGCGGCACATAGCCCTGCTTATAGGCGGTAGCCGGATAGCTGATCGCCTTGATCGCCGCTTCCTTGACCTGTGGATCGTCGAGATGCAGCCTGCCGTCCTTGCCGACAATGTCCTGGCCGCCATAGGCGATCAGGAAATAGTTGAATAGGCCAGTGGGATCGACGCCGGTGGCCGTCACCTGAAAGCCCAATCCGTAGACATTACGCATCCCTTGCTTTCGCAGACCATCTTGCACCTTTTTGAAGAAATCGAAAAAGGCGTCCCAGGTCTTCGGGATATCTTCGACCTTATAACCCCCCTTTTCGACCAGAGACCGCCAGATATGGGCCGGTATCACCGCGGTCGTGTAAGGGATGCCGTAATAGCTCCGCTTTCTCTCGGCGTTGTTGTAGCAATAGACGGAGAGCAATGCGGTCTCGGTATATTTCGATTTCTGCGTCTCCACAATGTCGCTGACATCAACCAGCTCGTCCTGATAGGAAAACAGCGCAATGATTTCGCCAGGATTGTTCTGAAACAGGTCCGGGACGTCGCCGCTCGTCACCGCTGAAATGATTTTCTGACGCATCGGGGCGTAGGGCACGATGGTGTAATTGATCGTGTTCCCGCTCTCCTTTTCATAATCTGCGACAATTTTTTTGAACCCCACATCTTCTTCCGGGACAAAGCCCTGGGTCCACCACACCGTCGCGGTCGTCGTGGCTGCATTGGCGATGTATGGGCGGGCCAAGGCTCCAGCCGCGACCAACCCCAAGGATCGGGCAAGCACCGATCGCCGGCTCAGGTTTCCCATGTCCGCGTCCTTCCCTGCTCTGGCGCCGCGCGGCCCGTCCGCGGGCGCGCTGTTGTTCCGATCACTAACACGGCAAGCGACCGGCTGATCCACCGGTTTCACTTTTTGTGGCCGGCGATCGCGGCAGGAACGCGGAAGCCTAGCGGGTCGGTGTAAGGTCAGCTCTGCGCGATCGGGTATTTGGCAAAGATCTCCTCGATCTGCCTGAACGCCTTGTCCAAGGCCGCCTGCGGCGTCATCCCGCCGTGCATGACGTCAGCCTCGGCCTTGCCCCAGATTTGAGTGAACTCGACCTCGGCATAGGCCGGGTTGAACACCCAGAAAGTCGGCACGGTCGGGCCGAGCAGGCCCTGCCGCACATGCGCCACCACATGCGGGTCCTTGGGATCGAGCCAGAACGGGTCGGTCTTGGCGATCGACGGCATCACTGGCAGATTGCGGCCGAGCCCGACCTTCAGCAGCTCATTAACGACCTTCGGCTGGATCCAGTATTTGAGAAAGTCCTTGGCCACCGCAACGTTCTTTGCCCCCTGTGGGATCAAGCCGCAATTGGCGCCCTCCATGCTCGGGACCGGCTTGCCCTCGTTGCTGAGCGCTAGGCCCTGGGTGACGATGTCATGGTAAGCCTGCTTGTCGGCAATGATCGCAACCTCGGTCGAGATCGAGCCATCGAGGTCCATGACGATTTGTTTTGAATGGAACGCGTTGTTGTCGTCGGCATCGTTCCAGTTGATCGCTCCCGCCGGCACATAGCCGTCCTTGTACGCCGAGGTCAGATAGGTCAGCGCCTTGAGTGCCGCCTCCTTGACCTTCGGATCGTCGAGATGCAACTTGCCGTCCTTGGTGACAATGCCCTGGCCGCCATGGGCGATCAGAAAATAGGCGAAGGTGGCGTTCGGATCGAAGCCGTTGGTGGTCAGCTGAAAACCGAAGGCATAGACGCCGCGCATCCCTTGCTCGCGCAGCTGCTTCTGGACCGGCTTGAAGAAATCGTAATATGCATCCCAGGTCTTCGGAATGTCCGACAGCTTATAGCCGGCCTGCTCGATCAGCGGCCGCCAGATGTGGTTGACCGACACGCCGCCTGAATACGGCACACCGTAAAAGCTGCGTTTTTTCTCGACATTGTTGTAGCAGTGGGCGGCGCGCAGCGCGGTCTTAGTGTATTCCTTCCGCTGTGTCTCCACGACGTCGCTGACATCGACCAGCTTGCCGTTCCAGGCGAACATCGCAATGGTCGGGCCCGGGTTGTTCGGGAACAGATCCGGGACATTGCCGCTGGTAATCGCCGTGATGATCTTCTGGCGCAGCGGCGCATAGGGGACGATGGCGTAGTCGATCGTGTTGCCGCTTTCCTTCTCGTAGTCGGCGACCATCTTCTTGAAAGCGATGTCCTCCTCTTGCGCGAACCCCTGTACCCACCACACGGTCGCGGTTGTGGCCGTGGCGTTAGCGATATAGGGCCGCGCCAACACCGAGCCGGCGACGAGGCCGGCAGAGCTTCTGAGCAACGAGCGTCGGGTCAACCGTTGCATTTCTTGCTCCTTCCCTGTTCACATCGAGCCGTGATTGAGGCCAGTCTTGCCACTCTTGAAGGTGGCGCCTTCAAGCGCTCTGTTCCTCAGCTCTCGACGATCGGGTATTTGGCGAAGATCTCTTCCGTTCGCTTGAACGCCTTGTCGATCGCCGCCTGCGGCGTCATCCCGTTGTTCATCACGTCGATCATCGCGACAGCGAATACATGCTCGGTGCTGACCTGCGCCCGCGCCGGGTTGAACACCTCGTAGGGCGGGATCGTCGGGCCCAGAACGCCCTGCCTCGTATAGGCGGCGAGCGGCTCGTTTTTCGGATCAAGCCAGAACCCCGGGTCGTTCTTGACGATCGACGGCATCGGCGGCAGGAAACGTCCGAGCCCGTCCTTCAAATAGCCGGCCAGCACTTTTGGCTCGATCGAATATTTGAGGAACTCTTTCGCCATCTGGATATTTTTCGCACCCTTCGGGACCACCGCGGTGGCGACGCCTATTTGGCTCGGCAGCTGCTTGCCCTCGTTGCTGAGCGGCAGACCGAGGGTCAGGATGTCGTTGTATGCCGCCTTGTCGTTCCAGAGTGCTACCTCGGTCGAGATCGTGCCGTCGAAATCCATGACGACCAGCTTTGAATGGAAGGCGTTGTTGTCGTCGTTATCGTTCCAGCTCTGCACCGACGGCGGGATGAAACCCTCCTTGTAGGCCGATGTCAGCTTGTCGATTGCCTTGATCGCGGCCTCGCGGATTTGCGGATCGTCGGGGTGGAATTTGCCGTCGGGGGTGAAGATGTTCTGGCCGCCATAGGCGATATTGAAATGGTCAAAGGTAAAGGTGTAATCGTAGCCCACCGCGTTCACCTGAAAGCTGTAGGCATAGATGTTGCGCATGCCTTGCGCCCGCAGCTTTGCCTGCACCGGCTTGAAGAAATCGAGGAACGCGTCCCAGGTCTTCGGAATGTCCGAGGTTTTGTAGCCCGCCTTCTCGATCAGCGATTTCCAGAGGTGAAATGGGACCACCCCGACCCGATGCGGGATCATGTAATAGCTGCGCTTTTTCGTGACGTTGTTGTAGGCATATACGGTGCTCAGCGCGGTCGGGGTGAACAGCGATTTTTGCGTCTCGATGACATCGCTGAGGTCTTCGAGCTGGTCGTTCCAGGCGCTCAATACGGCAAAGAAATAATCGCCGACATTGATGATGTCCGGCACGACGCCGCTGGTCACTGCGGCAATTTCCTTCTGCCGCATCGGGGGACCCGGCACGATGCTGTATTCGATCTGGTTGCCGCTCGCCTTCTCATAGTCGGCGACCATCTTCTTGAACGAGATATCCTCCTCATGGGCGAAGCCCTGAACCCACCACACCGTCGCGGTTGTCGCCGCCGCGTTGGCGATATGGGGCCGCGCCAGAGCCGCACCCGCCGCCATAGCGAGCGATCCGCGCAACACCGACCGCCTGTTCGGACCGATCATTTGCTCTTCCTTCCTGTTCGTGCCGGGCGCCCCTCATCGAGGCGACTGGGCTTTCTGTACGTTGGTCATTTTAACCCGGCCGGGTGGTCGGCCCTAGGACTCATTGCCAACCACCCGCCCTTTACTAAACCCCTGATCGCGGCGCGGGTGCGGCAGGTTCACCGGAACCCGAGCCCCGATATACCTGCCGCTTTGCCATCGGATGCCTCGTGCGCGCTTAGCTTTGTGCGATCGGGTATTTGGCGAAAATCTGCTCAGTCCATTTGAATGCCTTGTCGGCGGCGGCCTCGGGCGTCATTCCATTCCGGATCACGTCAGCCCAGGCCGCCCCCCAGACGTGCTGGTTCTGCACCTCCGCCCAAGCCGGGTTGTACACCCAGTATTGCGGCAGTGTCGGACCGAGCACGGCCTGCTCGGTATAGGCTTTCCGATGCGGGTCGGCGAGCCACCAGGGGTCGGCCTTGACGATTGAAGGCATTGGCGGGGCGCTGCGTCCAAGCCCGACTTTCAGGTATTCGCCGTTGACCTTCGGCTGACTGAGGTATTTGAGAAAATCTTTTGCCGCGGCAACGTTTTTTGCACCCTTTGGGATCAGGGCGCAGCCGCATCCGGCTTGGCTCGGTATCGGTTTCCCGTCATTACTGAGCGGGAGTCCCATTGTAACAATGTCATCATATTCTTGCTTTTCGCCGAAGAGCGCGACCTCGGTGGAGATCGTGCCATCGAGATCCATGACGATCTGCTTGGCATGAAACGCGTTGTTGTCGTCGGCGTCGTTCCAGTTGATCGCCCCCGACGGTATAAAGCCTTCCTTGTAGGCGGTGGTCGGGTAGGTCAGCGCCTTTATCACAGCCTCACGTACCTTGGGGTCATCGGAACGCAATTTGCCATCTTCTGTAACAATGTCCTTGCCGCCATAAGCAATCACGAAATAACAAAACAAGGCGTTGGGGTCATTGCCCTGTGTCGTGACCTGGAAGCCGAGTCCATAGACATTTCGCATACCCTGGGCTCGGAGTTTTTTCTGCACTCCCTTAAAAAAATCGTAATATGCATCCCAGGTTTTTGGAATCTCCTCCATTCTGTAGCCGGCTTTTTCGACCAACGATCGCCAGATGTGATTTGGCAGCACCGCTTGCGTGAATGGCACGCCATAGATGCTCCGCCTTTTTTCGACGCTGTTGTAGCAATTGACCGAACTCAGCGCGGTGTCTGTATATTCCTCCCGCTCCGGTTCGATAACGTCGCTTACATCGACGAGCTTGTCCGCCCAGGCCTGCAGCCCGATAAGCTCGGTCGGAGTACTCGGATAGATGTCGGGCACCACACCACTCGTCACCGCCGAGATTATTTTTTGGCGCAGCGGTGCATAAGGCACGATTGTGTAGTCGATTGTATTGCCGCTCGCCTTTTCGTAATCGGCAACGATCTTTTTAAAGGCGATATCCTCCTCATGGGCAAAACCCTGGGTCCACCAGACGATCGCGGTCGTCGCCGCGGCGTTGGCGAGGTAGGGTCGTGCGATGCCCGCTGCGGCGACCACTCCCAGCGATCTGCGCAACACGCTACGTCTGGTCAAGCCTTGCACGACCGTCTCCTTCCTTTTTTGCTGCATTGGCGCTTCCCACCTTAAGCAAAAACTACATAGGCGCCCTTCGCCAAGTCAATGAGGGGGCATTTCTCTGTCGCACGGTTCAGTTCTTGGACCTGACCCGCTTCTAACCTGCTTTGACTTTGAGGTAACTCCATGAACGATGCGGCGTTGGCGTGGCGGGTCGAGGAGGCTTGCCTCAACGCCTGGCCGGCGCTGCGGCAGGTGCTGTTTGGCGGCTGGGTATTGCGGTTCAGCGGCGGCCTCACTCGGCGTGCCAACTCGGCCAACCCGCTCGGGACCGAACGCAGCCAACCGGCGGGGCTGATCGCTGGCTGCGAAGCGCTTTACCGCTACCATCGCCAGCCGACGATCTTTCGGCTGCCATCGCTGATCGGGCTTGGGATCGACGACTGCCTCGCGACGCGCGGCTATAGTGATGAAGGTCGTTCTCTGGTTCTGTATTCCGGCTGCGGCGCAATCCCGACCGAATGCGACCCGGCGGTGCGGCTGTTGTCGCGCCCGAGCGCGGCATGGTTTACCGCGATGGCGGCGTTGCAGGGGCATACCAAACGACAAGCACAGCTTTACCGCCGCATCGTCGGGGCGCTGGCGATCCCGGCGGCATTTGCCGTGCTCGTCGATGATGGTGCCGTCGGCGCACTGGCATTCGGCGCGATCCATCGCGGTCTCATCTGCTACGAGTCGGTCGTTACCGACCCGCAACAGCGGCGCCGCGGTTATGCCCGCCGCATCATCGCGAGCTTGGCCGCTTGGGCCGCGGAGCGCGGGGCAGCGGGCGCTTGCCTCGAAGTCGAAGCCGCCAACACCCCTGCGCTCGCACTCTACGATCGGCTGGGATTCAGCGAACTCTATCGCTACCACTATCGCCGCCAGCCCATCCCGCCACCCTGACCCCCGATCCGGTGTCACGGCTTTGTAGAGCGTAGGATGGGCTGACTGCGTTAGACGACGCCGTCGCGCCGCAACGTCTCGACCTCGCCGTCATTGAGCCCAAGCCATTCGCCGAGCGCTTCTTTAGTATGCTCGCCGAGCAACGGCGCCGGCTTGATCGGCGCTACCGCGCCGTCGAAACGCACCGGCCAGGTCGTCATCGCCATCTGCCAGTCGCCATGGTGCATGGTCTGCAGAATACCGCGCTCCCAGAAGCTCTTCTCGTTGGTTAGCTCCATCGAGTTCGAAAACCGCGCCCGCCGGCACGCCGGCCCCCGAGATCAGCCGCATCGCTTCTTCTTTGGTATGCTGGCGCGTCCATTGCGCGATGATCTCGTCGACCTCGGCCTCGCGTTCGAGGCGGGCGGAGGCGGTCTCGTAGCGCGGGTCGCCGATCAGATCCTCGCGTCCGATCAATTTCAAAAGCCGCGGCCAATGCTCGGGATTGGCTCGGCTGGTCAACAGGTAAACATAGTCGTTGGGTCCGCCCGGCTTGCACGGATAAATGCCATGAGGGGCGTTACCGCCGGCCGGCTGGCGCTGGGCTGCTTTGCCAGTCTGTGCCTGCCGGATGAACATGCCGCGACTGTAATGCATGACCGAATCCTGCATTGCCGCCTGCAACCGACGGCCTTTGCCGGTCGACTGCCGCTGATAGAGCGCTGCCAAGATGCTGAACGCCAATAGCATGCCGGTGCCGGTATCGCCGATCGTCGGTCCCGGTTTTTGCGGCGGCCGGTCGCGCTCGCCGGTGATGCTCATCGCCCCGCCGCAGGCCTGCGCGATCGGGTCGAAACACAGGCCCTTTTCATAGGGGCTGCCTTCGCCAAAGCCCTTGACCTGGGCATAAATGATGCGCGGGTTAATGGCGCTGATCACGTCATAGCCGAGACCCAGCCGTTCGATGACGCCAGGGCCAAAATTCTCGGCGAAGACATCGGCTTTTTTGGCCATCTCCTTGACCAGTTCGAGGCCGCGCTCGGACTTCAGGTTGACCGTGATCGAGCGTTTGTTGGCGCTGTAGATCATGAAATAGTAGGGGTCGCGCACGCCGCGGCGGCCGGCTTCGCCGCCGTCGGGGTTTTCGACCTTGACGACATCCGCCCCCATCCAGGCGAGCGCCTCGGTGCAGGTGGTTCCAGCCTCGAACTGGGTCAGATCCAAGACCTTGATGCCAGAGAGGCAATTTGGCGGTGCGATTGTTTCGCTCATTTCAAAACTCCTTCAATTGCTGGCCCGCGGCAGCTGAAATCAGCGGCTCGCTGCTTGGGCCAGTTTTTTACTGCTTCAGTTGAGGCCTTCCTGTTGGAGAGCGCGCTGCACCGCCGGGCGGGCCATCATCCGCTCGAAATGCGCTGCGCAATTCTTTGGCAATTGCATGCCGACCCGCTTCGCTCCCCAATACTCGACGTAGAACAATGCGGCGTCGGCGGCCGACAGATCCTTGCCGCCCAGATAGTCCTTGCCTTCGAGGGCCTTGTCGACAACCGCAAAGCCCTTCTCAATCGCCTCGCGCCCTTGCGCCTTTACCGCCTCATGGTCGGAAGGCGACGGCGCAAACCGCTCGGTGCGAAAGAGCCGCGTAAAGCCTTGCGAGTGGATCGTGCCGACGACGTATTCCATGACCTCCATCGCGCGGATGTCGGTCTCTTCGTCTTTCGGGATCAGATTGGCCTGCGGGTTTTTGAGCGCGAGCCAACGGGCGATGACCGGAAATTCGGTCAGGATCGAGCCGTCATCGCGCTCGATCGTCGGCACCTTCGATTTCGGGTTGATGCCGGTATAGGGCGGCTTGTATTGCGCCCCTTCGCGAAAATTAACGGCTTCCAGCTGATAGGGTTTGCCGATTTCTTCGAGCAGCACATGGATACCGATCGAGCAGGCGCCCGGGGCGTAATAGAGTTTCATCGCGGTTCTCCTCGCGCGAATGCCTATAGATAGCGGGTCAGATGATGCCCTCGGTGCGCAATCCCTCGACTTCGGCAGTACCGATGCCGAGCCATTGGCCGAGAACCTCGGCGTTGTGCTGTCCCAATAGCGGCGATGGCTTGACCTTCGCGGGCGCGCCGTCAAAGCGCACCGGCCAGGCCGGCATCGTATAGCTTGACCGGTCGTCGGATGCTCGATGTGCTGCATGATCGCCGCGCTCGGCGAGCGAAGGATCGTTGATCAGCTCGAGCGTGTCGAACACCGCGCCGGCGGGGACCCCCGCCTCCCCGATGATTTTCATCGCTTCCTGCTTGGTATGCTGGCGGGTCCAGGTGGCGATGATCTCATCGACCTCGGCCGCATGCTGGCCGCGCGCCGGCCCGGTGTCGTATCGCGGGTCACCGATCAGATCTTCGCGGCCGATCACTTTCAACAGCCGTGTCCAGTGTTCAGGATTGGCGCGGCTCGTAAATACATAGACGTAGTCATTCGGTCCGCCGGGCTTGCACGGGTACAGGGCCGAAGGTGCCAGCGCCGTGCTCGACCGGCTGCTGCCGCCGCGCAGCTGGGCCTTGCCGCTCTGCTGGGTGCGCGAAAACGGCACACGCATATAGTGCACCATCGCGTCCTGCATCGCGACCTGCAGCCGCCGGCCTTTGCCGGTGCGGTCGCGCTGGCGCAAGCCGCAAGAATGCTGATCGCCATCAGCATGCCGGTGCCGGTGTCGCCAAAGGACGGACCCGGCTTGACCGGCGGGCGGTCGGCTTCGCCGGTAACGCTGATCGGGCCGCCCGCGGCCTGCGCAATCATGTCGAAAGCGAGGTTCTTCTCATACGGGCTGCCTTCGCCGAACCCTTTGACTTGGCAATAAATGATGCCGGGATTCAGCTGCTTGACGACATCATAGCCGAGACCCAGCCGCTCGATCGTGCCGGGCGCCATGTTCTCGACCGTGATGTCGGCCTTCTTCAGCAGCTCCTTGACGATTTCAAGCCCGCGCGGGGCCTTTAGGTTCAATGTGAGCGATTTCTTATTGGCGTTGAACTGGTGGAAATACCATGGGTCGTCGTCGGGATGGCCGGGCCGCAGGCGGCGGCCGGGATCGCCGCTCTTTGGGTTTTCGATCTTGACGACCTCGGCGCCGAGCCAGGCGAGCGCCTCGGTGCATGACGGCCCAGCCTCGAATTGGGTGAAATCAACGACCCTAACACCTTGCAGACAATCGAGCTCCACGCCTTCAATCGTCGCCATCTTCTCACTCCTCCCAAAAACTCAATCGACCGCCACTATAGCGCGTTCGCCGCGATGCGCGAGCCGGATTGCCAGCTGCTATCGGCTCGGCGAGATTGCAGATCGCGGCGAGAGAGGTAAGGCATGGCAATCATCGGGCGGATCGCGGAATTTCACAAACAGCTGGCTTTATGGCGGCACGACATCCACGCTCATCCTGAACTTGGCTTTCAGGAGGTCCGGACCGCCGATTTCGTCGCACAAAGACTTGATGAGTTTGGTATCGAGGTGTTCCGTGGGATCGGCAAAACCGGGGTGGTCGGCCGGCTGCGCGCCGGCAACTCGCCGCGCACGATCGGGCTGCGCGCCGATATGGATGCGTTGCCGATCGAGGAAGCGACCAGTCTCCCCTACCGCTCGCAACATCAGGGGCGCATGCACGCCTGTGGGCATGACGGGCACACGACGATGCTGCTGGGCGCGGCGCGCTATCTCGCCGAAACCCGCAATTTCGACGGTACCGTGCACCTGATTTTTCAGCCGGCGGAGGAGGGGCTCGGCGGCGGTGCAGCGATGATCGCCGACGAGCTGTTTGACCGCTTTCCGTGCGATGCGATCTTTGGCATGCACAATTGGCCGGGTCTCGGCGTTGGAAAATTTCAGCTGCGCACCGGGCCGATGTGGGCGGGTGCTGCGCGTTTCGACATCACCGTCGATGGCCGCGGCGCGCACGGTGCGCGCCCCCAATCCGGCATCGACCCGGTGATTACGGCGAGCCACATCGCGATTGCGCTGCAGACGATCGTGTCGCGCAATGTCCGGCCGGTCGAGGCGGCCGTCCTCAGCCTGACCCAGCTCCACGCCGGCGAGGCCTACAACGTGATCCCCCAGCGCGCGGTTATCCGCGGCACAGCGCGCTCCTTCAGCCGCGAGACGATGACACTGCTCGAGCACAATATGCGGCGCATCGCGGCCAGCGTCGCCGACGCACTCGGCGCCACAGCCGCGCTCGATTTTCGCACCAGCTATCCGCCGCTGGTCAATGACGCGGCCGAAGCCGCCTTTGTCGCCGATGTCGCGGCCGAACTCGTCGGCGAGAAGAACATCGATCGCGACGGTGAGTTGGCGATGGTGTCGGAAGACTTTTCGCTGATGCTCGAGCAGAGACCCGGAGCCTACATCCAGATCGGCAACAGCGATGCGCCGGGGGCCGCGGCCTTCACCATCCCGGCTATGATTTTAACGATGCGATCTTGCCGCTCGGCGCCAGCCTCTTTGCCCGCCTCGCCGAACAGAAGCTCGCCCGAGGCTGATTGCCGGGAGTTTCCGTTTCCAAGTATGGGGAGGTCCGGGTGGTTGCGGCTGCGGACGACACTCGGATTGCCAATAATCCCTGGCTCGGCGAAAGTGCCGGCTGCGGTAACCGGGAGGCGGGCATGCAGATCATCGGGCAGATCGCCGAGTTTCACGACGATCTGAAGGAATGGCGGCACGACATCCACGCTCATCCCGAGCTCGGCTTTGAGGAGGAGCGGACATCGGCGTTCGTTGCGCAAAAGCTCGCCGAATTCGGCTGTGAAGTGTTTCGCGGGATCGGCAAGACCGGGGTCGTTGGCCGGTTGCGCGCCGGCAACTCGCCCCGCGCGATCGGGCTGCGCGCCGATATGGATGCGCTGCCGATCGAGGAGGCGACCAATCTGCCCTACCGCTCGCAAAATCACGGGCGCATGCACGCCTGTGGACATGACGGGCACACGACGATGCTGCTCGGTGCGGCGCGCTATCTCGCCGAGACCCGCAATTTCGACGGGACCGTACATCTGATTTTTCAGCCGGCCGAGGAGGGGCTTGGCGGCGGGGCGGCGATGGTCGCCGACGGCCTGTTCGACAGATTTCCGTGCGATGCGATCTTTGGCATGCACAACCGGCCGGGGTTGGCGGTCGGCAAATTCCAGATCCGGACCGGGCCGATGATGGCCGGCGGCGCCTATTTCGACATTGCCATGACCGGCCGCGGCGCGCACGGCGCTCGCCCCGAATCCGGCATCGATCCGGTCGTCGCCGCGAGCCACATCGCGATCGCGCTGCAGACGATCGTCTCGCGCAATGTCCGGCCGATTGACACTGCCGTTGTCAGCGTCACCCAGGTTCACGCCGGCGAGGCCTATAACGTCATTCCCGAGCGCGCCGTGATGCGCGGCACCGTGCGCTGTTTCAGCCGCGAGACGATGACGATGATCGAATACAACATGCGGCGCATCGCGACCGGTGTCGCGGGCGGGTTTGGTGCCACCGCCGAGCTCGATTTTCGCCCGATCTTTCCGCCGCTCGTCAATGACGAGATCGAAGCCCGGTTTATTGCCGATGTCGCGGCCGAACTCGTCGGCGACGACAATGTCAACCGCGCGGGCGGGCTCGTTATGGCATCGGAAGATTTTTCCTACATGCTCGAAAAGCGCCCGGGCGCCTATATCCAGATCGGCAATGGCGACGGCGAGGGCGGCTGCGAGGTTCACAACCCCGGCTACGATTTCAACGACGCCGCGTTGCCGCTGGGTGCGAGCCTCTTTGCCCGGCTTGCCGAAAAGAAGCTCACGCGGGGTTGATTTGACGCACCGACTCTCGTTCCGCCGAACGCATCTCAACTCAGACCAGATTGATCAGATTAGACGCAGATCAAATTGGGCGGTCTCACGACTCTTGTCGTCCGACCTCCTAACCGCGACGTGGGACCACAGCGTGCACGTTGCGACCGAGACAGGGCAGGGATGTCTGACCGCGCTCAGCAAGTACCAAGTCTCTCAAGACGATAGAGATTGAGAAACCACGAAACAAAGGGCTCCGCTGCCGCGCATTGGGGATCAAGCGTCAGAGACGTGATTGCTCTTCCAAAAGCTTGACCGGGTGGATCTTGCCATGCCAACCAAGTATGAATTTCAGCTTTAGCTATATGCGCTTCTCTGCACGGCGCACTTTGCGCTCTAGCTTCCAATACTACTGACTTAGCATATGCGAGAAGTGGGGCGCTACGCTCATAAATTAAGGCTTGTAGAAAGGTCTCGAGCATTCCCCGGTGCTGATTATCGGGCATAATCCATACCCCGAATCTGGGTCCCTCTGCTTGATCCTGTAAAATCAAACCTCTTTTTGGCATGTCATCAGGAACGTCATCAAAGACCGACCGACAAACTTGTTTGACGCGCGCCCACCGCCTATCGAACTCTACATCTGCATCCAACACGACACCTAACACCTTAGTCCCAGATTCCTGTAGCTTTAGTGGAATAAAGCCATCCGCCAAGATATCGTTAGCCGATCCGATGGCTTGCAGGTATACTGGGGCTTTGGTCTTATCGTTAGGCCAGTGAGTATGATGCCCCATCAACTCTATGATAGCGAACTTGTCATCTTCCCCCTCAACCAGCATACGGTTCTCATAGAGCGGCATGGCGGTTTTAACGGACTTCGACGTCTCGCTCTGCGGCCATGCGGATCTGCTCTTCAGTGAATGCTATAGCTTTGTGTCTCGTTGGTTCGATCCGCTGTATCGTTATCGCGTTATCTTCATTGCCAAAAGAGTTGCAGATGTCGGATAAGCTATGAACGCAATCGTAACTGTGTGTAGTTGCGAAAACCTGAACGTTAAAAAGCTTTGATGCCTCATTAATTAGGCGCCACATATCCGCCATCACCGTGTAATGCAATCCTGTATCAATCTCATCGACCAGCAGAATGTTGTTTTTTGCGCGGCTCACTGCCACAGCGAGTGACAACATGCGCCACGTGCCATCCCCGAACGTCCCGATAGGAATTCGCCTCTCCGACCCGGAAACCTTTACGGCGAAACCGCCACGAGGAGATGGAAAAGGAGAGAAGAATGGTCCTCCAAGAAACACATTGCCAATTCCAATGACCGCAATGCGCTCGATGTTTTTATCTAATATCTTCAATGCCGAAACAACGCGATCCTCATCCGGAGTAAGCACTATCGAGTTCCACAACTGGAAGAGCTCGCCGATAGACAAAGATTCCGTTAATACATATTGGGTTGCATCTTGCGTGGTCTGTCGAGCGATGTTGCTGAGTTGCGCCAACACCTCTGGTCTGAATGTACCATCCTTTGAAACTGGAATAGGAGGCCAATTAAATGCGGGTTCGCCAGATACGCGCAATGCGAACTGAGGCCCGAGCGAAGCAAATTGTTGGAACTGTGCGAAGAGCTGTGTTTGCTCTTCCGCCTTGGGCTGTTCAATTATATATCTGACAGAGTGTCCAGGTATATCATTGGCTGTAGAGATCGACAGCACCGCATCAGCATAAAGTTCGTGCCCATAAAATAAATGAGAAATATCAAAATCTGCTTGTCCCTGGCGCCCTCCTGTATTGTCGGAAAGTACCTGTTCGCCCCGGCGCGACAGCATGCGCCAAAGTGCAGCCGGATTGCTGCCTGCCGCGAGGAGTTGCAGGCCTTCCAATATAGACGTTTTCCCGCTGTTATTACGCCCCACCAAAAGGTTGATTCGGCCGAGATCAGTCATCCGGAAGGATTTGAAACCGCGATAGCCATTGATCTCAATTGATCGGATCATAATGGGATCGGCCTCAGGCGGTGGACGGCATACGCCACTGTAGCGACGGCCGGCAAACAAGTCATCAGCGGTATTCGCGCCCCCGACCCTTGGGGCGCTGGATCCGGTAAGCGGTCGCGAGAGCAACGTCGTGACCCACCGGCTCTCCTCCTGTTTTTGCAGTGAATTTACAAGCAGGGCTAATCTAGGCTGGCGCTTCGCCAAAGAGCGTGGCGGCGGCATTCGAGAAGGCGGCGGCGAGCTGGCTGTCCTGCAAGAGTTCGCCCGGCGGGCAGTTGAACATCGCGCAAATCGCGGCGAGATCGGCAAAATGGATATGGCGGGCGCCGGTCTCGATGCGGTGATAGGTGAGCCGCGACATGCCAAGCAGACGCGCCGTCGCCTCTTGGGTCAGCCCCAACGCGCGGCGCCGGCGGCGCAGTGCGGCGCGGATGCAGGATTGGGGATCGTCGCTGTTTCGCATTGCCATTTTCTCCGGTCGTGAGCTGAACAATCGGGCGCTGAGGGCCGCCGCCTGTCGCCAGGATTGCGATCGGTGGCCCTTCAATCCCGCCCATGGCGAAATCGCCACAGCCAATTCCTCCTTGATCACGGCTTTCCTGGGGCACCATAACGATGAACAAAACATACACGAATTAGCAACAATGTCAAGATATAATTAATTTTACCGCAACATCCAGCCACCTTGACGCCGCATGGTCGAGCGATCGACGATGACGATGCCGCCACGCTGTTGCTCTCTCGATGGAACCCGCGATGGATTTCTCGCTGCCGGACGATCTTCTCGAACTCAAGGAGCGCACCGAGCGGCTGGTGCGCGAGGAGGTCATCCCGTACGAGACCGACATCAGGCAGACGCCACATGGTCCCGCCCCCGAATTGCGCCGCGAATTGCTGGCGATCGGGCGCCGCGCCGGGCTTCTCTCACCGCATGTCGGACGCGAATGGGGCGGGCTCGGTCTCGATCATCGCGGCAAAGCGCTCGTCTTCGAGGCCGCCGGCTACTCGCCGTTGGGTCCGGTAGCGCTGAATTGCTTCGCTCCCGACGAGGGCAACATGCACCTCATCGAACAGATCGGCGAGGCACATCAAAAGGAGCGCTGGCTGCGGCCGTTGGCGGCGGGCGAAATCCGCTCCTGCTTTATGATGACCGAGCCGGCGCCCGGCGCCGGCTCGGACCCCTCGATGCTGAAGACAACCGCGCGGCGTGTGGGCGGCAATCGCGGCGAGTTTGTGATCGATGGGGAGAAATGGCTGATCACCGGCGCCGTTGGTGCGGAAGTCGCAATCATCATGGCGAAAACCGAAAGCGACGCTGACGGCCCAGCCGGCGCCACGATGTTTCTGTCGCCGATGGACGCGCCGGGAATCGTTATCGAGCGGGTGCTCGACACGCTCGACCAATACATGTCGGGCGGGCATGCGGTGATCCGGCTCGATGGGGTTCGGGTGCCGGAGAGTGCGGTGCTCGGCCGGGTCGGCGAGGGCTTCCGCTATGCTCAGGTGCGGCTGGCTCCGGCGCGGCTGACGCATTGCATGCGCTGGCTTGGTGCCGCATGCCGCGCCCACGATATCGCCGCCGATTACGCCCGCCGCCGCACCGCCTTTGGCAAGCCGCTCGGCGAGCACGAGGGGGTCGGCTTCATGCTTGCCGACAATGAGATCGATCTGCACACGAGCCGGCTGGTGATCTGGCAGGCCGCCTGGGTGCTCGACCAGGGCCGGCGCGGCGGCCACGAATCGAGCATCGCCAAGGTGATCTGCTCGGAGGCGATCTGGCGCGTCGTCGACCGCAGCGTGCAGATATTGGGCGGGCTCGGCGTCACCGACGACACGATCGTGGCGCGGCTCTTTCGCGAGGTCCGTCCATTCCGCATCTATGACGGCCCCTCCGAGGTCCACCGCTGGTCGATCGCTCGCCGCATCCTCCGCACCGCCGGGACAGACGCATAGCTGCAGCCCAGCGTTCACGGGAGTTTTATTAAACGCCTACCCGTGCTTGATCACCGAATTGATCGACCCCGCGTGCAACTCATTGCGGCATACCGGCACGGAGTAGTCCCTCGTGAAATTGTTGGCGGGCCGCGACAGCGACAGGATTGTCGTTCGGGTTGGTTTGCTCGCTTGCGATTACCCGAGCCACCGTGAAATTTGGGAATTCGGCGTCAAACGCGCGCAATGCAACTGCTGCTGCGTCGCGATCGCCCGCCAGCGCGCAGCTACTGACCAAATATAAGCGATTGTACCACAGGTTGCCGCGGACCTCGACCGACTGCCGAAGCCATGGGATCGCGTCACGATAATTGCCAGCGTAAAAATGAGCGCGGCCCATATACCAACAAAACATGCCGCGCGCTGGGTTGTCGGATCGACTGACCCGAAGCGCCGTCTCGATGTGCGGGATGGCCTCCAATGGGTGGCCAATATAGATCAGTTGGGCCCCCCGCTGTGCATGCGCGAGAGCAAATTCGGGATTGAGTTCGACGGTTCGCGTGAAAGCGGCGAGAGCCGCCTCGTGCCTCCCCCGGGCGCGATAGACCAAGCCGGTTGCATAATGCGCGCCGCCGAGCTCGGGAACGATCTCTAAAGCCCGGTGCGCCGCCTTCTCGGCCTCGTTCAGTTCGTCTTTGCCCGCGTGGTTCCAGCTATTCAGATAATCGCACATCAATATTTCGGCGAGCAAACTCCAGGTCTCGGCCACCTGGCGAGCTTCCAGACCCATCGGGTTCTCGAGAGCGGCTTGCAGCAACTCGCGGATCTGGAGCGAATTTTCTGGGGTGCGTAACTGACGATGAAGCGCCCGGGCACGCGATACCAAATGGTTTGTCCAATTCTCCATTACCGCCTCCGAAGACCAAGCCGCTGGATTGCGAGGAGCGGTTCCCGTTGCATTCAGGTTCTGTAAGTTGATTACGCGATGCGCAGAGCCGGACGCGGGTGCCGCGCGGTGCGCGGAGCCGCGAAGGCTGCGCTTTCAAATGAAAGGATTAACCAGTGTATGACTAAAATTGTTTTAGAAAATCGTAAACCCTTTTGCGCGCCGCGGCCACTTTTGGAGAGTTGTTCGAATTTGGCTGCAGTGACGCTAGCGCACGCACCAATATGGGCTTGCCAAACCGCTGATCATTAAGGAAGTCCTGGATCGTATTTTGTGCCTGAGCTTTATTTGCGGCATCGCCGGCACTATCTTGCGCGGCCGCCAAGTAACAGCGGTTGTACCAGACTGTGGGCAAGGCCTTCACCGATTTCGCCAACCAAGTGATCGCGTCGGCCCATTTCTCCTGTTGAAAGTATGCGCGACCCTTGGCCCAATAAAAGTATCCAGTGGCCGGATGATAGGGGTTCAGGTTTATCGCTTGATCCAGATGTTGTTGCGCCGCGTCCTCCTGCCCGAGGAGGATCTTTTGATTGCCAATTTGAGCGTGGGCACGAGCAAAGCCCGAGTCTTGCCCTAGCGCCTGCTGGAACACGTCGAGCGCTTGTTCATGCTCACCTTTTGCGCGGTGGATCAATCCCTGGGCGTGGTAAGCAAAGGCGCAATTTGGATTGAGCGCTAGCGCATTGTGTACGGCATCCTCGGCTTTTCTGAGCTCGGCAGGGCCCGCGCTGTTCCAGCCGTTTAGGTAATCATTCATCAATATGTTGGCCAACATCGCCCAAGAGTGGGCGAACCAGCGAGGCACCATTCCCGCCGGGTTTGTAAGAGCTTTTTCGAGGATCTCGCGGAGAAAGAGGCTGGCTTCCGGGGTTACGACGGCATTGGAAACCGCATCGGCGGTGTCCGCGGCCGGGTCTGCTATATGCTCCACCATATACTTACCTCCCGAGTTCTCATTATTGCTAAGCGCCCGTGCTGACAGTGGTGTCCCGAACTCATCGAGCCGGCATGCCCGCGAGTTGCAGGCCCTCGTGCATTTTTTGGCGCGCCGAAACCACCACCGCGTTGTCGTCGGGATTTTTTTGTTCGATCTTGATTACGCGTTCGATGGTATATCCAGCGAATTGCTGTATGTTATTGAACTCCCGCAAGGCCTGCTTTGCCTCATCTTGCTGATGGTCAAACTCATATGCGCTGACCAAGTAAAGCCAATTGTACCAAGTGTTGGGACGTATCGCGACCGCTTTCCGCAGCCACGGAATGGCGTCGCGATAGTCTCCGGCGAAGAAATATGCCCGTCCAATAATCCAATAAAACCCGCCAAGCGCCGGGTCGCGGGGGCTGAGCTTTATCGCCTTCTCGACAAGCGACGGTACCTCCCCGGGTCGGCCGAGGAGGGTCAGTTCGTTTGCCTTTTCGGCTAAGGCCCGCGGCATGTTGGGATTGAGTTCCACCGCACGGGTGAATGCCTCCAATGCCCTCGCATGCTCTCCTCTCGTGCGGCGCAGCAAACCCTGTGCATAATAAGCTTGGGCAATGCCCGGATCTATTGCGATCGCCTTGGCCACTGCGTCGTCGGCTTGCCGCAGATCTTCTTTTCCGACATTGTTCCATGTGTGTAAATATTGTGTAAGTATTATTTCAGCCAGCCAAGCCCAAGACTCTGCCGAGTTTGGATCAAGCTGCACGGATTGTTCGAGGAGCCGGCGAGCTTTGAGCGTATGCTCAGGGGTTATTCCACTAATGTATAGTGCCATGGCCCGAAATCGAAGGTCAAGGGCGTCAGGGTCTCTCGCGGTCTGTTCCATGGCGCGTTCCCCTTCTGCTTTGGCCAGTTGAATGTCGAGCGACGTCGCAATCCGGCCGGTGACCGCGGCCAACAACTTGAACAGATCGCCGAAATCGTCCTCGAAGCGATCGGCCCAGATATGGGCACCGGTCTCAGTGTCGATCAGCTGCACATTGGTTTCGAGCCTTGTGCCGTCGCGGATAATGCTACCTTCGAGCAGGTAGCGCACATTGCATTCGCGGCCGACCTCGCGCGCATCGACCGACTTGCCCTTGAAGGTGAACGCGGTTCCGCGGGCGATCACAAAGATGCCTTTGAGCCGCGCCAGATCGGTCGTCAGATCGTCGGTGATCGCGTCGGCGACATAACCCTGTTGCGCATCCCCGCTGAAATTGTTGAAGGGCATCACGACGATCGACGCGCGCGGCGGCAGCGGCGTGTTGCCGTGCCACAGCGGCGGTGTTCCCAAACCAAGCATGGCCGCAATCGCGAGCAGCATGACGACGATCGCGGCCGAGCGCGGGTTCAGGCGCAAGGCCGAGCGGCGCCACCAAAGCAAAAATGCCCTTAGGCCCCGGGGGGCCGGTTGCGCTTCTCGGTCATATTCGACGCGAAAAACCTGGATCGGCTGGTCGATGTTCTTGACCCGGCGCACCCCTCTGGCTTGGAAGGTGAACCCCGGATAGCCGAGCAGTTGATCGCGCACACCGCGGGTCACATAGGTTTGTCCGGGTTCGGCCAATGCTTCGAGACGCGCCGCTATGTTGATGCTGTTTCCGTAAATGTCGCGTTCGTCGACGATCACATCGCCGGTGTTGATGCCGATCCGGAGCTGGATCGGGCGCTCCGTGTCGCCCGGTTGACGGGCGGCGAGGCCGCGCTGAATGTCGACCGCGCACTGAACGGCGTCGAGGGCGCTGTCGAACTCGACCAACATGCCGTCGCCCATGCTGCGTACCGGCCTGCCACGATGCCGGACGATAGCAGGTTCGATCAAATCCTTTACGTAGCCCGCCACTCGACGGTGAGTGCCCTGTTCATCGGCGCTCATCAAGCGACTGTAGCCGACGACATCGGCCAGCAGGACCGCGGTTAATCTGCGCCTCAGGTGGATATCGTCCATCTCGATCACCGAGATGTATTATCGGAAGTGCTACTTTCGGGTTAGCCTTAACATACCCTACTGGTGTTGTCACGTTCACACCCGGCGCACCATCAGGACAAGCGCCGAGCGCGGGTCAGGCGGCAGCGCCGGTTAAGCGCGCGGGCTCGCGCTGCGGGGGCGATGAGGTGCCAGCAACAGGGGTCAGCGCCGGGTCGGTGTATGGATTCTCGTCGCGCTCGACGCGGCGGCGGATGCGATGCAGATAGAGGTAGAAGGCGGCGAGCTTAGCGTGGGTCACAACAATCTCGCGGACCCGGCGCGAATAAAACATGACTGGGCTCGCCACCGGCAGCCCCGGCCGGCGGCTACGCCGGATTTTGCGCCGAAAATAGCCGCCCTGCAAAGGGTGCACGTTTTCCTGAATAAAGGTGAAGTAGAATTGCAGGATGTGATTCAACAGCCGCACCGGTTTGATTCCGCTTGCCTTGGCGCGGTGGAAGATGGTTTCGATATGTTGTTCCGAATAGTAGAGATCCCAGGCTTGGCGATAGACCCGCTGCCATTGTTGGGCAGTCATAACGGGATGGGTGGTGGTGACGTGTTCGAGATCGTATTTGTTCATATCGGGGTCCATCCACACCCCGGTCGCATCGAGCTTTTGATGATCGGCTGAGCCCGGCAGCGGCGTCAGAATGAAAAACTCGAGCAGATCGACCGGCAATTCCCGCTGGACGGTCCTGATGTCCTGCGCGATCCGCTCCGGCGTGTCGCCTGGAAAGCCAAGGATGTAGCCGGCATAAGTAATCACTTGTCGCGCTCGCCAGGCGAGAAACATCTCGCGATATTCGTGTACCCGGTTCTGTTTTTTCTTGGCTTGCAACAAATTATCGGGATTGATGTTTTCGAGACCGATAAAGACTCGCTTGCACCCGGCGCGCGCTGCCTTGTCGATGAAATTGGGAATGCGGTGACAGAGCGTATCGACCTGGATGATGAATTGCAGGCGCAAGCCTTCCTGTTCGCGCATTTGGATCAGCCGGTCAAAAATCGCCTCCCAATTGCGATTGCGCGCAAAATTGTCGTCGGTGATGAAAAAGCGGAACACACCTTGCGCCAGATTGGCGCGCACCAGCCGCTCGACATCCTCCGCGTCGCGCCAGCGCGATTTCCGGCCCTGGACATTGATGATCGTGCAAAAGCTGCACTGGAACGGACAGCCGCGCCCGGCGTCGAAAGCGCCGATCGTCTCGCCATAGCGGCGCACGATGTCGATCGGCAAAAAGGGTGTGACCTGCTGCTGCAATCCCGGCAGGTCGTCCATGTAGTTGTAGATCGGCTTTAGCTGCCCGGCGAGCGCATCGCCAAAGAGCCCGTCGAGCCGCCCCTCGGCCTCACCGGCAAACAGCGTGATGCCAAGCTGCCGGGCTTCATCGAGATCGGCTGGCAAGCGCGGCAACATCGCCAGACAGCCGGAAACATGGAACCCGCCGATCGCAACCGCGATGCCCGCCTGGCGAAACGAGGCAGCCAGAGCCATCGCGCGCGGAAATTGGTTCGACTGCACGCCGACCAAACAGACGAGCCCGGCATCGGCCGCCTTGATCCTATGGATGATCCGACGGATCGGGATGACTGTGTGGCACTCGTCATAGGCGTGGATCTCGATCGCGACATCGGGCCCAAGCGCGCGGCGCGCCGCAATATCGGTCGCGATCCCGTATAGACACGCCAGCGAGTTGGACGGGATCCACGACTTCCACCACTGGATCACATAGCCATCGTCGTCGTAATGCGACGGCTTCAAAAGCTCGACGACGAACCGGCGGTCCCCCAACGCACCCTCGCCCCGAAGATAATCTCGCGACCCTCTTACCTGCATTATGCGCGCGGGGAAAGCCCGGGCGCGCAGCTTGCGACCGAACTCGTTCGAAGGGCCGGGCCGAACCCGGATAAATCGGCCAATCGCCGCCTATGATCGATATCAGGGCAGTTGCGGGGATAAAGCTGTTTTCGGCGTGCCGGCGAGGTTATCCTTGCGGCAACAAAAGCGGAGGGCGCTGATGCCGCGGATCGCACTCAGCAACGGCTTGTCGCTGCATTGTGCTGTCGACGATTATTTGTGGCCGTGGAAGCGGCCTGTGCCGGTGCTGATGCTGCACGGCTTTGCTCGCAATGCGACATTCTGGAACCGCTGGGTTCCGACCATCGCCGAGACGCGGCGCATCTATCGGCCGGATCTGCTCGGCTGCGGAGCATCGGACGTACCCGCAGCGGGATATCGTTTCACACCCGACGACATCGCAGCCCAGGTAATCGCGGTACTCGACGCGTTGTCGCTGGCGCGGGTGCATTGGGTCGGGGAATCGTCGGGCGGACTCGTTGGCTTGCTCGTCGCCGCGAGCCATCCGGAGCGCATCAAGAGCCTCGTGTTGTGCAACACGCCGACGCGAATTTCCGACGCGATCAAAGGAACCTACGCGCTCGATCAGACGAGCACAGCGGCGGCGATCCGCGCCTACGGAACCGGTGAGTGGTGCCGCCGCACTCTCGGCTATCGCCTCGATCTCGATCATGCCAGCGCCGAGTTGCAAGAGTGGTGCATCGCAGAAATGGACAAAACCCGGCCGGATATCGCCGCCGCACTTCACGACTGCTTCGAGCGGGTGGATGTGACGCCGGTGCTGGCAGATGTCGCGGCGCCGGTGCTGTTGCTGAGCGGCGACAAGAGCCGTATCGCCTCCGAGCAGCAGAAGATCCTTGCCGACAGACTGCCGAACGGCCGGCTGGCGCTGTTCAGCGGGTATGGACATGGCGTCAATCTGCTGGTGCCCGAAGGTTGCGCCCACGCCGCGCTCGATTTCTGGCACGAGGTCGAGGCGACAAGCGCATAACCGGCACGGGGCTGCAAAAAGCAGCGGGAACGCTGTATTAAGATGTATTAAGAGGGTGCAACGCGAGCAGCTCGGAGCAACCGCGATGGCGCGCCTGCCGTATCTCGATAAGTCCGACCTGTTGCCGGAACACCAGGACCTGCTGGCGCGAAACATCAACCTCTATCGGCTGCTGGCGCATAGCCCGCGGGCCGCGCGCAGCCTGAATACAATGGCGCGTTACATTCGTGACGGAAGCCGCCTCGATCCGAGATTGCGCGAACTGGCGATCCTTCAGGTCGGTTATGCGACCCGGTCCGCCTACGAGTATTCGCATCACATCAGGATCAGCCGCGACTTCGATGTCTCCGATGATGACATCCGCGCCATTGCCGATGAAACCGCCGGCCGGCCAAGTTCGCTCGAGCCGCTCACCAAGGCGGTGTTGCGCGCCGCTCGCGATCTTACCCGCAATCTGCAAGTTTCCGACGAGACCTTTGCTATGTTGCAGAGCGGACTCGATGATGAGCGGTTGACCGACCTGTTCATCACGATCGCATATTACAACGGTCTGGTGCGGCTGATGGCGGCACTACAGATCGACGTCGAGGACGAATATCTCGCCTATCTCGACCAATTCCCTCTCCCGAACGCTTAGGCATCAGCAGCCCCGCGGGGCCGCGCGGTCATCGGCTTGCCAATGCACGGGCAAGCTGACTGACGGCTTCTTGATGCTTTTCGTTCCGGATCTCGGCAAAATTGCGCGCGATCTCAAGCAGCATGCGCTGATGGGGCGTAATCTGGCGGGGACCTTCCTCGCCGACGCCTTCATAAAAATACGTAATCGACGCGCTCAGCGCGCGGGCAATCTCGAACAGCCTTCCGGCGGAAACGCGATTGATGCCGCGCTCATACTTATGCGCCTGTTGGTAAGTCACACCGATCATCTCGGCCAGCTGCTGCTGGGTCAAGCCCAGCATAATGCGTCGCTCGCGGAT
This sequence comes from uncultured Alphaproteobacteria bacterium, assembly GCA_963846635.1. Taxonomy (GTDB): domain Bacteria; phylum Pseudomonadota; class Alphaproteobacteria; order ATCC43930; family CGMCC-115725; genus AP-15. Next base: position 104,026 of record CAWJXM010000058.1, read on the forward strand.
GCGCGCACCGACGTGATCGTCAATGGCGGCGGTTGAGCGTCCTCTCTTTGGCTTTGCCATGCCTTCACCCGTATCAGTCTGCTCATACGCTGATCTTGGCCTGCACCACCTATATCAACACGATAGCAACCGTTTCATTCCAAAGTTGGAATTCAGCCGCCAAATTTAAAACTTGAGCCAGCTGCGATACCGGCGCGCAATCAACGATAACGGCAGTCCACACCCGTAATATTCTCTTGAATTGGTATTCATCCGGCTGTGCGACAAGGGTAAAGCCTGAGCATTGTACAAACTTTGGCGCGTCGTGCTGTTGAGAGGCACATCACCGACAATTATGAGAGCCGGGTCGCGAGGAGGGCGCAGGTGAGTAGAATAGCTGGTCAGGATGAGGCGAGAGCCACGACACGCCGTGGGCTGGTGCTGGCGATGATGCTTGCCGGGCTCGCCGGCATGGTCGACGCGATTGGTTTTATTCGCCTTGGCCATCTGTTCGTCTCCTTTATGAGCGGCAACAGCACGCAGTTTGCGATCGCCATTGGGCGCGGCCATTTTGACGAGGCGGGTCAGATCCTGCTGCTGATCGTGTTGTTCGTGATCGGCGCGGCCGGCGGTCAATTGCTTGCTCATGCCACCGGAAATCGCCATCTGACCGCGGTCCTCGCCGGGGTGGCGGCGCTGCTTGCAATCACAGCGGTGTTCGATACCGCGCCGGCACCGATGGTGCTCGCAATGGGCGGCTTGAACGCGGCGATGCGTCGTGCCGGCCATATTCCCGTCAGTCTGACCTTTGTGACCGGGACATTGGTCAGGTTTGGCGAAGGCCTGGGCGAGTTCATCGCAACCCGGGCCAACGGCTGGGGTTGGGCTGAGCAAGCGCTACCGTGGCTCGGTCTCATCACCGGCGGTTTTTTGGCCGCAGCGGCCCATTTGCGGATCGGGTCAGCGGTGGACTGGATACCGGTCGCAGCAGCGCTTGCTCTTTTTGTGTCGTCGCTCGTTATTCCGGCGCCGGAATAACGGATGTCACGAGGCACGCGCGAAGCTGCGCCCGCAGCTTCGCGCCATCGAGGTTTTGGCCGATCAACACCAATCGGTTGGGCCCAGCCATCGCTGACGCCGCCTCGTCCAATGTGAAACGGCGGCCGACGAGATGAAAGAGATGCCGCCTGCTGCTGCCCTCGATGCTCAAGATGCCCTTCGCGCGAAATACATTCGCCGGCAAGTCTTCGAGAAACTGCTGAAAACGCTCGGCCGAAAAAGCGCGATCGCTGGCAAACGAGACGGCCTCAAAGCCGTCAGCTTCGATATGGTCGTGGGTGTCCTGATCGGGCCCGAAATCGGCACGAAACACCCCGGTGCCGAGAATCAGCGGCAATGCCACTTGTGCCCGGGTCGTACGCACAATCCGGGCGGCAGACCCGGCGAGGTTGCGGATCGCGTCTGCAACCGCGTTGGCCCGTTCGGATGCGGTGAGATCGCATTTGTTCAGCACGACGAAATCGGCAAAGCGCAGCTGGTTCAACGCCGCCTTGCTGGTGAACCGCTCCAAGCTGAAGGTTTCGGCATCGGCGAGCCCTACGATCGAGTCGACGCGAACCTGATCGCGCAATTCCGAACGCAAAAAGGTCAAAGCGACCGGTAGCGGGTCGGCAAGCCCGGTCGTCTCGACGATCAGGTAATCCACCCGGGGTATGCGCCGCAGCACGCGAAAGGCGGCGTCCAGGAGATCGTTGTTGATCGAGCAGCAGATGCAGCCATTGGCAAGCTCGATCAGATCATCGGCGGCGCCGATGACGAGATCGTTGTCGATCGCGATCTCGCCGATCTCGTTGACCATGACCGCAATTCGCAGCCCCGCCTGATTGGCCAGGATGTGGTTGACGAGGGTCGTCTTGCCGCTGCCAAGAAAGCCGGTGACGATCGTGACCGGCAGGCGAGGTTCGGCAGAGTCGGGCGCCATCGGGGGGTCAGGCGGCGAAGGTATAAGTTGTGCCGACGGCCGATTGGCTGACCGCATCGCCAAAGGCGTTGGCGAGCGCGTGCAAGGCACGCCAACCGGTGCAATGGCCGGTGATGATGTGCCTGATCGCAAATGGCCGCAGCCCTTCCACAGTCTGCGGGATCAGCCGCTCCATGACCCCGCCAAGATGCAGGCCACCCATCACGCAATGGATCGGCAAGTCCGGAAACAGACGGCGCACCTCGGTGCAGACATTGACGATCCCGGCATGCGAGCAGGCGCTGAATACGATCAGCCCCAAATCCTGGACATGGGCCACGAGCATGCGCTCGTCGAGCAGCAGCGGATCGGGCTCCCACGGCGCATCTGGGCCGGTGCGGCATAAATGGTCGGTGCGGCCCTTTTCAAAGGCGCTGACCCGCGGGATTTCGCCGCTGTAATAAAGGTGATTGTCGAGCAGCAGCCGCGGCGCCGGGGCGTTGACGACCGTCGCACCCAGCGCCTCCATTTCGGTCGGCGACGGCACATTGGCGGCCGGGACGATCGTACCGCTGCCGAGCCGTATCGCGCGCTCGTTGAACATGCCGGGGTTGACGTGAACCGTGGTCTGTCCGCCCTGCTCGCGGATTGCATGCAATGTCGTGGGGAGCGCGCCCATATGGTCCCAATGGCCATGGCTCACCGCGATGCACTCGATTTCGTCCAGCGCGATGCCGAGATTGGCGCAATTTCTGATAAAGATGGCGCCCTCGGGGCCGGTATCGAACAGCATCGCATGATGCACATCGCCGCCGGTCGATATCAGCCGACAGCCAAAGCCGAGATTGGCGCATAACAGCGCCTCGCCCGATAGCACCTTGGCACCGGCGCGCACGATGTTGGCAAATTCGGAGACCGCGAACAGCGTCTTGCTGACATAATTGTCGCTGACATCGTCGGTAAGGATGTCGACCGACAGCCGATCCAGCGGGACCAACGAAATTCGCATATCGCTCAAGGTGGCAGAACCCTCCTACATTTCCTTTTCAATATTACCCAACGCTGTCGCACTCGGCCATTCGAGGCAAGGCCGATACCCAGCCGCGCGATGGAAATTTGCGAAGCGCCATCCCGCCCCTAGTCAATCATGAGTTACATGCACGACTTACTTATGCTGAATATACTGCGAATCTACAGCAAAACCAGCGTTTGGGTTGAATATCCTGTCAGTGCGAGCCAAATAGATGGTACCCATCTTTGCGTTCTCGTCACCGCCGCGAAAGCGGGGGCCCAGGGCCAGCGACGGGCGGTAGCCTCTGGGTTCCCGCTTTCGCGGGAATGACGAAAAAGGGCGGTATGAAGCGTTAAATTCAAACAACCAGCGGTCACCGGGTCGTGCCGCCGCGTGCGCTTGAGTAGGTCCAGTCCACTCATCGACATCTACTTCCGCCCGTCGCCAAGCCCGATCCGCACGCATGAGACGACTCTCGAATGCAATGTTGTCGTTATTAGCGTCGCCGAGCGGCCGCCAAGCCAGCCGTGTCGTCGCAACGCCCTGGAAGTGGCCAAGGGGCGGCAGCCCTCTTTCACATCCGCGTTCTCGGGCTTGCCGGCAAGAGCCCGACCCAAAGGGATAAGTTACATGTGCTCCCGACAAGCCGGCCTAAAACGTCAGCTAAGGTGAGCGTCAAAATCAAACTGGGCGTTAGTAGCGTCTCGGTTTGAATTTCCGCTTCTGCCCCTTAATAGACCTTGCTCTTGGGTCTCTACGCACGGCAACACTGTCCGTGCATGTCTTCTTATGATCAAAATTCTCTGATGGTATAAATGATGATGCCCAGGTGCATGTTCCGATATAGGACGGGCTGAATGGATGTTCTCTGGTTCCTGAAAGAGCGGACTTGTTTCATCCAGTGGTTCTACGAGCGTGCCGTGGAACCTTGTGAGACGATCATCCGGAAGATCGAAGCCGAAAAGATCCGTACGTGCCCACGTACTATGACGAGAGCGGAGAGCCCCCGTTCCTGGCCGAATGGCAGGAAGCCGAGACCGGGCTCCAGATGGTCGGCCATACCTGCGTATCGATGCTTTCTGAGGCGCTGCGACTTTACTTCCAGACCTGGGAGTTTGAGCTTCGCGTGAAATGGGACAGCGAGGACAAGCGCAAACGGTACTTCAAAGACGGGTTCGTTCGGGGATATCAGCGATGCTTCGGCGAGCTACTGAAAATCAATTGGACGGAATGCCCAGCCGATTTCAGTTTGCTCGAACAAATCACCTTGGCCCGCAACGCCGCTCAGCATCCCGAACGTATCTCGACCATCCAGGGGCAGCATGACATGAAGACCCGGCGGCGGTTTCCAACGGCCTTCTTCGTAAGCGATCAGGAGCGGCACATGATCGCGGTCGAGAACCCTTTGGCCGAATGGTTCGCTCCCAGCGTCTACGTGTCGCGGGAGAAGCTAATGACCGCCACTGAGCAGGTCGAGCTACTCGCGGATTGGCTCGAAGGTCGTATGATCGAGGCGCAATTCCCGCGTGGGTCGTCATACCCGCCGAGTAGTTAATCACATGGAATTGACTGACGCCACAAGCGCGCCACAACTGCTATGCTCGTCACGCGCTCGGATAGGGTGGCTCAAATGCCCACTACGTCGTTCAGTCGGGACCGGTCATCAAGCTCCCGCGGTGACTGCGAATAGTCGGCGGGCTTCGGAGCACTGCCAAAGACAATGTCTCCAATCTACAAATCCGTCATTCAGACCGGCGACATAGTCGCCTTTTGGGAACGAAACGGTGAATTGTGGTTGTTCTCTCCCGCATCAATGCGGCAGAAGAGCTTTCACATTGAAATGGAGGAATGGAAAGAGCGGCGGAGATCCTACCCAGAGGAGGAACTCGCCAAGTACGACGATATCATCAATGCTGCGTGGCATTTTTCCGGCCAGCATCTGGAGTTTATCGATAAAAGCCGAGCGGTCGCATCGACTATTGAGCCGGGCATCTACTACCCGCGAATATGGCGTGGGTACCGATCCGAGTACAGTCCGTACATCACCTACGATGCTGTAGAGCCGAGGGCGATCTACGGTCGGACTTACACACAATCGACCATTGCATTGGCGAGCCTGTTCGATTACCTCGGCGAAATCTTCAAATACGTTGAGCCCGCCGAGACTAATTATGCGGCTTTCAGCCACAAAATCCGAGAATTGTTAATACTCGCGTGTACGGAGATTGAGTCGAACTGGCGAGCAGTTTTAGAAGACAACTTGGCTCCAGAGAAGTACAAGAAGCGCTACTCGACCAATGACTACATCATGATAAAGGAGCCTCTTAACTTAGAACGCTGGTCGGTCGCACTCACCGACTATACTGATCTGGGTGAATTTGCGCCCTTCAAGACATGGAGCAGTGCTGATCCGACAGCGTCGCTACCTTGGTACAATTCGTATAATGCCATCAAGCACCACCGCGAAGCCGAGTTCACCAAAGCGACGCTGCTGAATTTGCTGAACGCAATGGGCGCTTTGTACATCATGAGCGCCGCACAATGGGGACCAGAACCCTACGGCTTCAGTTCGAGTCCATTTTCGATTGCAGTCTCGCCGGTCATCCCATTGGCGGACGTATATATGCCCAGCCTGGACGGACACGGCACCCTCACCAAGGGGCTATATTTCGAACGATGAAGGGAATCGGAAGTCTTCTCTTCATCGAGCCGAATGGCCGGTATCGGCGCGAAAGCGTCATTGAGGGTCGCTTACCATGGTCGGCTCTCCACCCCTTGCGCAAATTCACACCTAAGGTACTGCCTTGGCGTTACCAGCTCTTGACGGTGCGGCGGGGGCGGGGTACGAAGCGAACGATCGTGGTGATTTGAGCCGACCGGCTTGCGCGCCACGTTAAATAATGCGCTAAAAGGTCGGGTGTTCTGAAGAGCCCTGGCCCGCGCGGGACCGGGGTTTTTTGTTGCCCGGGATCGGCGCCGGCTTGATTGGAGAGACCTGCCGATGACCAAACCCGTGCTTGCTGCCGACCTCACCGACGCTGTCTCGCCCGCTACCCTGCTGGTGCGCGGCGGTTCCGTGCGCAGCCCGTATGACGAGACCAGCGAGGCGTTGTTTATGACCTCAGGTTTTGTCTATGACGATGCCGCTGCTGCCGAAGCCGCGTTCGCAAATGATGGTGCGCGCTACGTCTATTCGCGTTACCGCAATCCGACCGTGGCAATGTTTGAAGAGAGGCTGCGGCTGATCGAGGGTGCCGAGGCCTGCCGGGCGACCGCAAGCGGGATGGCGGCGGTGTTCGCGGCGCTGCTGTGCCGGCTGCGTTCCGGGCAAAGGGTCGTGTCGAGCCGCGCGCTGTTTGGCTCATGCCACTATATCGTGACGGAATTGCTGCCGCGCTGGGGCATCGAAACCGTGCTCGTCGACGGCCGCGATCTCGACGCCTGGGAAACCGCACTCGCCGGAGGCGCTGCCGCGGCGTTCTGCGAGAGCCCGTCAAACCCGGTGATGGAACTCGTCGATCTCGCCGAAGTCGCGCGCCTGACGCATCGCGCGGGTGGGCTCCTGATTGTCGACAACGTGTTCGCGACGCCGCTCTTGCAAAAGCCGCTGGTGCTCGGCGCCGATGTCGTCGTCTATTCCGCGACTAAGCACATCGACGGCCAAGGCCGCTGTCTTGGCGGCGCGATCCTGGCGTCCGAAAAATTCATCAAGGACGATCTCGGCCTGTTCTATCGTCATACCGGTCCATCCTTGAGCCCGTTCAATGCGTGGCTGTTGCTAAAAGGCCTCGAGACACTCGAATTGCGGGTCGAACGTCAGTGCCGCACCACCGCCGCGATCGCCGAATTTCTTGAGGGGCACCCGAAGGTCAGCCGTGTTCTTTATCCGGGATTGCCGAGCCATCCACAGTACGAGTTGGCGCAGCGCCAAATGACAGCCGGCGGCACACTCGTCGCATTCGACCTTGCCGGCGACAAACAGGGATGCTTTCGGTTTTTGGACGCGTTGCGGCTCGTGGATATCTCGAACAATCTCGGAGATTCCAAAAGCTTGATCACCCACCCGGCGACGACAACACATTCGCGGCTGAAGCCCGAACAGCGCGCTGAACTCGGCATTGGGGATCAGTTCGTGCGCCTCTCTGCCGGCCTCGAAGCGGAACGTGATCTGATCGTCGATTTGGCGAAGGCCCTCGATCAGGTCTGACGGCCCGGCTCAAAATGAAGTCCAACATCACAATTGGTTATCGTCACCCCCGCGAACGCGGGGGTCCAGAGCCTGCCCCTGGCTTGAACAGGGGGCAACCATTGCGGCCTTTGCCACCCCTGGAGTCCCGCTTTCGCGGGAATGACGACAGAGAGCGGTAACTCATTGAGAACTCCCGATTCATTCTGGGCCAGCCTCTGAAGCCGGTCGCTGCGATCGGGGTATCGCGTGCGGCTCGGTGGGAAGCGGCATAGGCGGAGCTATGGTGCGCCTCTCGGTTGCCGTGAAGCCCATTTACAGGACGCTAACGGCTCATTTTTCTGTGGCCGGTGCCGGATGCAACAGCATAAAGGCCGCTGTCGCGTTGGCGGCCCGTCGCTCGGTCTCGGCCGGGTCAGGTATCGCGGCGACGCCCAGCAGCAAGCCCACCATCAAACCCTCCCATAGAAGTCCCAGATATTGCGCCGCCATCTCCGCCGGCTCGCCCGGACCGATGAGCCCGGTCGACTGGGCGTTCGCCAACAATTCGGCGAGCGCTCGGCGCGTGGCCTCACGGCCGGCAGAATCGAGAGCCTGGGCAATCTCGGGCGAGTCCGCCACCTCGGCGATCGCCAAACGGAAGGTCGCAATGACCGACGGATGAGACCCCTCACGCACGAGGTTTGCCGCAAAGGCGGTCAGGGTTGACGCCAGCATCTGCCGGTTCTGCGGGGACGGCAATTCCAGGGGGAGCCGCATTCGCTCGGCGCGGCTTTTGATGCAGGCGACGAGCATCGCATGCTTGCTGCCGAAATGCGCATAGACATCGCGCTTCGAGACTTTGGCGCGGGTCGCGATATCGAGCGTGCTGGTGCCGGCGTAACCGTCTTCGGTGAATGCCTCGAAAGCGGCGCCGAGGATACGCTCGCGCATCGGACTCTCGGCCGGTGCCGCAACGGGTTCCGTGGGTTTTTTCATGTCCTCAACAATCATCTTGCGTTGGTACCATTCGGTACCATATGGTAGGTTTCGGTACCAGAGGGTACCTAGCAACTCTGCACTGAGGTCCCGATGAGTGTCCAGACGACTGGGTCCGCCCGCGCCGAACTTCAGCAAGCGAGCTTCCGGAGCAGCAGCGTCAGTCAAAGCCGAGCACACCCGGACACCAACGGAGGCATGGCTGGTTGTCGCTCTGCTGTTCCTGTTCATGCTGATCAACTTCGCCGACAAAGCGGTGATCGGCATCGCGGGTGTTCCGATCATGGAGGAGTTGCATCTGAGCCCACGCCAGTTCGGGTTACTCGGCTCGAGCTTTTTTCTGTTGTTTTCAGTGTCGGCAGTCGATCACCGGCTTCATTGTCAATCGCGTGCCGACGCGCTGGGCATTGCTGGTTATGGGACTGGTCTGGGCGTTGACCCAGTTTCCAATGATCGGGACAGTCGGATTTGGCACGATCATGGCCTGCCGCATCGCCCTTGGCGCCGGCGAAGGGCCGGCTTATCCGGTGGCGCTCCATTCGACCTACAAATGGTTTCCAAATGAGCTGCGCACATTGCCGACCGCCATCATAACGGAAGGCGCCGGCATAGGGATCATGGTGGCGCTGCCGCTGCTCAACTGGGTCATCGTGCGCCACTCCTGGCACTGGGCCTTTGGTGTACTCGGTATCGCCGGCCTCGTCTGGACGGCAGCATGGTTGAGGCTCGGCGGTGAGGGTCCGCTGACGAGTGCGACAGCAAGGGATGCGGCGCCAACACCGGACAGGATTGCCTATCGACAGCTGCTGCTCAGCCCAACGATTATTGCGTGCTGGTGCGCGAGTTTCGGCGCCCAATGGGCGTTGTCGCAGGCCCTATTCTGGCAAGGGGCATTTCTGATCAAAGGGCTTGGCTTTGCGCAGGGCTCGATCGGAGTGTTGGGTGCACTTCCGGCGGGTGCCAGCGTGATCCTGGTAATCACCGCCGGCTGGTGTTCGCAACGCCTGCTTGCTCGCGGCGTGACGAGCCGGGTGGCGCGCGGGATTTTTGGCGGGGCCTGCGTCGCGCTCGGCGGCGCGGCGCTGGCAATGATGCCATACGTGCCGAGCATTTCCGCCAAGATCGCTCTAACGACAATCGGAGTAGCGCTGCCTTCGGTCATCTATGTGATCAGCAATGCGGTTATCGGTGAAATCGCGCCCGTCGCTCAGCGCGGCGCTATGCTTGCCATCGGCACTGCCGTCAGCACCTCGGCCGGGCTCCTGGCGCCCTATGTCATGGGCAGTGTTGTCGAAAGCGCTTCAACTCCGCTCAGCGGCTTCAACACGGGCTTTATGATCTGTGGCGCGATCATGCTGGCCGGGGGTGCGATCGGGATGGCGCTGATGCGGCCCGAGCGCGAGACGACGCGATGGGCGAGCCAAATGCTCAAGGCGGCAGTCGGGTCAGTGTAAAAAGCGGATCGTCCGCAGACTGGCCAGCTCGATTGCTGATCCAACCGTTCAATCTCGTCTCATCGATCACCCTCAGCGCCGTGCAAACAGAGCCAAACGGCCGTTCCTCATTTGCTACTCGAGGCGTCATACTCGGCGACCAACGCGCGGACGCGCGGGATCAGTTCCTCACCATACTCGATAGCGTCTCGCTGGGGATCGTAGCCGCGGATCAGCAGGCTGGTCGCACCGAGCTTGTAATATTCGAGCAGTGCCTGCACGACCGTTTCGGGCGTGCCGACCAGCGCCGTCGAGTTCCCTTGGGCGCCCGTCGCCACCGCGAGCCGTGTCCACAGGCAGGTGTCATGTAGTTCGGCTTCTGCGGCAGCCCGCAGCAGCCGCTGCGAGCCGACATTCTGGCGCTGTGGCGGAAGAGCGCCGCCGCGATTGATCAGAACCCGATCGAGGATCGCCCTGGCTCGATCCCATGCTTGGCCCTCTGTTTTTGCGAGGATCGGGCGCGTCGACAAGCTGAAGGTCGGCTTGCGGCCGAACATTGCCGCTGCTGCTCGCACGCGATCCATAAACAGTGCGGTGTCCTTTAGCGGCTCGCCCCACAGCATGAAGACATCGACATGCGGGACCAGTGCTGTAATCGCTGCGTCCGAACCGCCGCCGCCATAGATCGGGATATGCGGTTGCTGCCGACAGCGCACGTCCGAATAAGTCCCTCGGGTCTGGTAGAACTCGCCGTTGTGATCAAACGGTGCTGGTTCGGTCCAGGTCCGGCGGAGCAGGGAGATGTATTCCTGCGAGCGGCGGTAGCGGGTCTCATGATCGGTCCAGTCGCCGTCTTTGGCCTGATCGGCGTCGCTGCCGCCGGCGATGATATGCACCGCCAAACGGCCGTTGCTGAGATGGTCCAACGTCGCCAATTGGCGGGCGGCAAGCGGCGGCGCGACGAAACCGGGTCGATGCGCCAGCAGAAAACCGAGCCGCTCCGTTACCGAAGCCGCGTGCGCGCCGACCAGGAACCCATCGGGTGCCCCCGAGTAGTAGCCGATCAGCACACGGTCAAAGCCAGCTCGCTCGTGAATGCGCGCCGTCTCGGCAATAACATTAGCATCAAAAGGAGGTCCTGAGGGTCGGATCAGCTCCGACGAGACCCGCGGCGCAATCCAGCCGATCATCTCCACAGGCATAGCGACGCCTTCTTAAACTGAGCTGCTCGCCAGCCTGCGCTCCGAGCGACCACTGTCAAGTTAGTACCAAATCCTGGTGATAAGGACCCATGCTTACCCCTCTCATTGCGAGTTCCTACCGGCCGGCTGGGCCGACTCGCCCTGGATGAAAAGGCTGCGCCGGGAGCAATGCGGACATCAAAAATTCCGTCACACCGGCCCACGGGTCCGGCCTTGGGCCGGCCCGAAGATAAACTCCGGCCGGTGCCCATGGCAGAAATGGGTCCCGGCCTTCGCCGGGAAGACGAGGGTGTTGCGCATCGATCATCTGAATGTTCTGAGACGAGAGGTCGCTTTTTCTTGTTAGGAGCGAAGCGACGAAGCAATCCCGTCCCGATCCGAGTGCGCACTGTCCGACGAGATTGCTTCGCTGCGCTCGCAATGACAACCACAGCATAGGTTCTGAAGCATAGGTTCTGATCAGAGGGATTTGGTATTAGTACCTAGTTGCATAAATTATAGGATACTGTCATGCCGCCATGAAAGCGGCAGAAGTGTGGTGTTGACCAGCGAGCATCGCGCGGTGCTGCGGTCGTGGCTGGCCGGAGGTAAGACCGAGCAGCGCCTGGCGTTGCGCGCGGCGGTTATCCTCGGGATGGTCGAAGGGCTGAGCAATGCTGCGTTAGCACTGCGGCTGGGGGTACGCCCGGCAACGATCAGCAAACGGCGCGGGCGGTTTGCGCCAGAGACGCCGCCCATCGCGCTATGCCGCTCGTATCCGTTGTCCCTGTTCATTCCGCCGATCCGTCCTCTTTAAATGGCTCAATCGGCGTTTAAATGGCTCAATCGGCGCGCGATTGCTTTGCAGTCATGATATTGTGCGTCGGCGTTACCGGAGCAGTGGAAAACCGTTAATTTTCAAACAGGCTCTGGGCTCGACTTTGGCCATTTCTGGCATAAACCCTTGAAAAGATTGAATTTCCATCGGAAGATTAAGTCATTGATTTCATTCGCTAAATTCCTCAAATGGCCAAAGTCGAGCTGAGAGCAGTGTTACATTCCCTTGCATTCGCAATTATTCCAAGGCAAAAAGAATGCCTATAGCATCATGTGGCTTGGGAGACGCAGACCTCAAGCCGATTACGGTCACCATCGCTACGGCTAGGGCCTGCTCGAAGGGTTATGATCTCTCTTGCGAAGTCATGATCAGCTTCGGCGGCGACACTAGCCGCGACATTCACCAGTCTTCGCGATCCCGACAGCAACAAACCGTGTGCGGTCTATCGTATGCCAGCTGGCCGCATTATCGGTGATCTGGCCCTCCGGCGCCAGGTGTGGGTTTATGACCGTGACGATCTCTGCCGCGAAGTGTGTTCCCCCCTTGCACTCCGGCTTACGCCCTCGCTAGCCAACGTGCTCGCTATTGCTCGCAGCAGCAAGTCGCGGTCTGAACGCAAGAAAAAATGATCTCCTGGAAAAATATGCAACCTGGCGGTCTCTGTTGTGTGCTCGTTCCACGCCTCTACTTCTTCTAATGACACTTCCGTATCTTGACGACCAGCATATAATACGAGAGGACAATTTATCGGTGTTTCAGGGACAAAGTTATAAAGCTCGTATAAGGTAAAATCGGCTCGTAATGCGGGCAGCATCACTTTAAGCAAATCTTGATGCTTATAGTCATTCTAATTAAGAATCCGACACAATTATGGTTTGAATGGAAGTTCCTTGAGGAGCGAAGTTCCTTGTGCGTTTGAAGACGCCGAACGTTTTTTCGATGGGATTGAAGTCGGGGGAGTAAGGCGGCAGCGGCAGGAAGGCATGGCCCTTCTTTTCAAGAATGGCGGAAATCTCCTTCTTTTTGTGGAATGGCGCATCATCCATGATGACGATATCCATGATGACGATGCTGGGCTTGTCCAGGAGCGGTATCAGTTCCTGTTCAAGCCATGTATTGACCACTAGATGGCCGCACGATCGTTCGAACAGCATGGGCGCGAGATGCTCTTTCCGCCGCCGTTGACAGCGAGCGCGACCGGGCGCTCAGCCGTATTGCCGCGTTCTTCGCCACCCTGCGTGAAACTGCGGAGCAGTTAACCGATCTCGATCGATGGTACCGCATCCTCAGTCACGCCCTCGTCAAATACCTCAAAGGCCGCCAACTCGACCCGCCACGGCGCCTCCAGGGGGCCTAACCCCGAACCCAAAAATAGAGCTGATACCCCGTAAGGCTAACCTATTCGGCTCCAACTGCCGGAATTAGGCTGAAAGTGACGCGCAACGCCTGCAAGGTTTCCGCGCTGGAGAGCGCGCAGCTCCGGCCAGGTCAGCGCATCGTTATGACCGATCGGCGTCCACGCATTTCCGGACTCGGTCATAAAATAGGGTGCATCCGGTGCGGTCGTGACCCATTCCGTCGGATCGACGGCTGTCAGGGATGGGTTTAACGCGGTCCTTTGACCGATAGTGATCGCCATCTACAAAACAATACCACCTCATCGTAATCTCGCCCGATTCCAATGGGAACTGCCGGCGCTATGTTCCTGCTGAGCTCAGAATGACGGCGCATGGCCGCTGTTCCTCAGCGAGGCGTCTAGGCCCTGGATCGTCTGCGGTGCGATCGCTACACTGTGATGTTCCTCGCGGGGCCTGGCACTGGTATTTGGCCTCGCCAGGCGTTCCTGCTTGCAGTCAGCGCACCGGATTCTTTAGAGGTCACGTTGCGCCCCCGGCGCCTCGGTGCTCATCGGCGGTTGTTGGGGATGCAGCGTGGAATGGCCGATTTGACAAGCCGCGGAGCGAGCGAGGGTATGGTCTGACGTGCCGACGGTTCTTTCGATCCAGTCCTGGGTAGCCTGCGGCAATGTCGGCAATTGTGCCGCGCTGTTCCCGCTGCAGCGGCTCGGGATCGAGACCTGGTCGCTGAACACGGTCGCGTTTTCCAACCACACCGGCTATGGCAAGTGGCGCGGCGCCCCGGTGCCGGCGCCGACCATCGCGTCCTTGTTCGCAGGTATCGCCGAACTGGGGCTGTTGCCGCGCTGTGACGCGGTGCTGTCCGGCTATCTCGGCGAGGCGGAGGTCGGGCCTCTGTTGCTCAATATTGTCGCGCGGGTCAAGGCGGCCAACCCAGGCGCGCTTTATTGCTGCGATCCGGTCATGGGCGATGTTAGGCCCGGCTGGTATGTCCGCAGCGGCATCCCGGAATGGTATCGGGATCAGGCGCTCGCTGTGGCCGACATCATCACTCCCAACCGGTTTGAACTCGAATGGCTGACCGGCGCGCGGATCGGGACCCTCGCCGAGGCCGCAAGCGCGGCTAATGCATTGCGCCAGCGCGGGCCCCGCGTCGTGCTCGTTACCAGTCTCGAACCCAGTACCGATCGGGTCGCCGTGCTCACCGCCGAGCCGGAGGGAATATGGGCCGTCGAAACGCCACGCCTGCCGATCGAGGCGACCGGCTGCGGCGATGCTGTGGCGGCGCTGTTTCTCGGCTGGTTGCTCAAAGGCAAGCCAGTGCCGGAAGCACTGGCGCTGACCGTTGCCGCGATCTGGGGGGTGGTCGAAGCGACCGCTGCGGCCGGCGGCGGCGAGTTGGCGCTCGTTGCCGCCCAGGACGAGCTCGTCGCCCCGCGCCGCAGACTCGTCCCGCAGAGATTATGAACTGAAGGGGAAGCAAAATGGAAACGCCGGGTGAAATCGCCGTCATTACCGGGGCCGGGAGCGGTATCGGGCGGGCTTCGGCTTTGGCCCTGATCAAGGCCGGGTTCACTGCGGTGCTGGCGGGGCGGCGCCGGGAGATGCTCGAAGAAACCGCGGCAATGGCGCAATCGCCGCGCACGCTTGTCGTGCCGACTGATATTTCGGTGCCGGCACAGATCGAGGCATTGTTCGACAAAGTCAAAGAAACCTACGGCCGCATCGATCTGCTGTTCAACAATGCCGGGATCAGCACCCGCGGCATTCCGTTCGAGGATTTGACCTATGAGCAATGGTCGAATGTCGTCGCGGTCAATCTGACCGGCTCGTTTCTGTGCGCGCAGCACGCCTTTCGCATGATGAAGGCACAGGATCCGCAAGGTGGACGGATCATCAACAACGGCTCGGTTTCGGCGCATGTGCCGCGCCGCCACTCTGCACCCTATGTCGCGACCAAGCACGCCCTGACCGGGCTCACCCGCTCGTTGTCGCTCGACGGGCGCGATTACAATATTGCTTGCGGACAGATCGACATCGGCAACGCCGCGACGAGCCGCAACGAGGATACCGCACGCGGCCGGCTGCAGGCGACCGGGCGGGTCGAGGCTGAGCCGCGCATGGATGTCGAACACGTCGCCCGCGGCGTTGTCTATATGGCGACATTGCCGCTCGACGCGAATGTGCAGTTCATGACCGTGATGGCGACCAAGATGCCTTATATCGGCCGCGGCTGACCCCGAATCGGGGTTCCCGGGTGTCGAAAAGTGAAGCCAGTCGGTCGCGAAGAAAACGCCCGCCTGAGCTTGCATCGACGGGCAATTACACTCTAATTCACCCGCCAATCGCTCAAAACTTGCTCAGACTGCCTACAAACTGATCAAGCGAAGAAGCCTATCACTCCGTTCTTGACAACGCCTGTTGCTTATCAGCAAAAGGCGATCTGGGCGCCTGCGACACAATTTGTTGGTTAGGCCCCACCCGTGATTGGTTTCAGATCTCGGTTAGGGGATTGGTATGACGATTGCGTCAAGCTCGGGTCGGGCGCGGATTTCCGCCTCGCGATCCGCCAACCTGTCCCGGTCGAAATGATAATGCGAAAGGCTCTCTCCAGATGAAGAAGACCAAGAAAATCGCCATCTCGGGCGCGGCGTTCGCGGGAGCGCTGCTGAGCTTCGGTGTGGCCGGGGCATGGGCCGACGACCTCGCCCAATTGCCGGCAGCACCACCGCCTCCCGCTCCGCCATCACCTCCTGCAGCGCCCGCAGCCGGGGCGCCGCCGGGTACCGCCGCCGCACCAGCTCCGGCACCGGCGGCGCCGACCTCGCCGCTGATCGCACCGGCGATTACCGGACCGCTGACGATCCAGCTGCCGCCGCCCAAATACACGCTCGGGCCACTCGGCGACATCTATTTCGACGGGATTGGCAGCGGCCTTTATCAATGGCAAACCAATCCCGTGCCCAATGTCTTGCCGGGGAACAACCGGTCGGTTGGGGGTTTGAATAACGGCCAGTTCTTTGTGCAAAAAACGGATGGCCTCTTTCAGTTTTATGCACAGGCCGGCGCCTATTCGATTACCTCGCTGGGTTCGCCGTACATCTCGACCCCGCTTGCGACCTGGGGCGCCAACTCACCAGCGGGCAATCTGTGGGGCTGGTTTCCGCAGGGCTTCGCCAAAATCGCCCCGACCGATAATTTCTCACTCGAAGCGGGCAAACTACCGACCTTGATAGGGGCCGAATACACCTTCTCGTTCGAGAACATCAACATCGAGCGCGGTTTGCTGTGGAACCAGGAACCCGCGATCAGCAAAGGCGCTCAGGCCAACTACACTTTGGGTCCAGCCGCATTTTCGCTGTCATTTACCGATGGCTTCAATTCCGGCGTCTGGAACTGGCTCACAGGATCCGTAACATATACTTTAAACCCGGCCAATTCTTTTGAATTCGTCGGCGGCGGCAACTTGGGGCTTACTAAAACAAATACCTTGCGCACCCCAATTTTGCAGAACAATACTCAGATCTATAATTTGATCTATACATACAACGCTGATCCATGGATCATTCAGCCTTACTTCCAAGCGACCCATCTCCAGGGCAACGACTTTTATGGACCGGGCGCAGCGACCTTTGGCGGCGCTCTGTTGGTCAATTACGATGTTGGTGGAGGCCTTAATTTTGGCGGTCGCCTCGAATACATCGGCACGACCGGTTCCAACAATCTGCTTTACGGACCGGGCAGCGGCGCGTTTTCTCTGACCTTTACGCCAACTTATCAATATCGCTACTTTTTCGCCCGCGGCGAGGTTTCGTTCGTCAAGGCCCACGCCATCGCCGATGGGCTGGCCTTTGGCAGCACCGGTACGGCAACGACGCAGACCCGCCTCCTGGTCGAAACCGGCATCCTGTTCTGAGGTCGATTTCGGAGCGTTGGGCGGGCGCGGGTCGTCAGCGCCTGCCACACTCGGCTTCGCTTTGCAGCTTCTTTCGGCGATCTGGAGCGCTCTCTATATAGGAGGTATTTCCGCAACGGCCGGTAGAGCGAAGCAACCATTAACTTTGTAGCGGTTAGGTCTCCCCGACCGGCAGCCGCCGGGCCACCGCGCTCGCGCCGGTCAAGGACGCTGCCGCGCCGCTTCGCGGTGGCCTTTGGCCATCCTTGACCAGCGTTGCGCGCGGTGGCCCGGCGGCTGCCGGTCGGGACGAAGGAACGGGTCACCTGCGGTCGAACCAAGGAACGCTCTGGCGATAACTAAGCGCATCACGCAGCTTGCGGCGGGTGCGCCCATGGCGTGCCGCGGCGGATGACGGTGTTTGCGAACACCAGCAGCTTACGGGCGCAGGCGACCAGCGCGCTTTTGTGTGACTTGCCCCGTCCGGTCAGGCGCCGGTAGAGAGCCACCAGTGCCGGGTTCCAGCGAAAGGCGGCCGGCAGCGCGGCGGCGTAGAGCGAGCGCCGGAGCCGCGCGCGGCCGCCGCCAATGTGGGTCTCGCCCTGATGTTTGCCGCTCTGGTGCACAAACGGCGCCAGACCGGCCAAGGCGGCGGCTTGCTCGCGGCTAACCTGTCCGAGCTCCGGCATGCGCACGATCACCGCGAGCGCGGTGCGCGCGCCGATGCCGGGAATACTCAGCACAAGGGCGAAGCGCTTGGCCAGGTCGGTGTGCTCGTGCAGTGCGGCGGTCAAGCGCTTCAACTCGGCGCCGCGGCGCTTCTCCAGGCGCACAATGTCGGCCGCGATCGCGTGCCGCAACCGCCGGTCCGCGATATGCTCGAGGCGGGCGTTGAAGCGGGCGATATCCTCCTCGATCTGTTCGATATAGGTCAGATGATCCGCCAGCGCGTCAAAGCGCGGATCGGGTGTTATCTTGTTGCGCATATCGAGCATGTGGGTGCAGGCGGCGATGAGGACGGCATCCAAACGGTCGTTTTTGGCGCGCCGCAGATGCAGTTTGGCAAAGGCGCGGACTTGTAGAGGCTGCAGCACGACCATCGTGAAACCGGTGGCCTGCAGGTAGCGCGTGACGCCGCGTTCGTAACCGCCGGTGGCCTCGATGCCGATGCGCTGAACCCCGGCGCGGCTCAACTCAGCCGCCAGCGTCTTCCAGCCGGCGGCGTTGTTGGCAACGGTGAAGGCGCCGGCTTGGCCGTGGACCGCCACATCGAGCTGGTCCTTGGAGGTATCGATGCCGGCCGTGACTGTGTTAACTTCTACCATCTTCCTCGACCCTGCCTTGTGAAGCGAACCAAGTGTTCCGGCAACCATCCGGGTCCGATGAAGAGGCTGACGCGATCAAGCTACGCTGCGGCCCTACCGGCCAAGGGCGGATCGATCCGACGCCAGCCGCCCTGCTCTGGGTCGCCACCCAGGGCGGGGCGCCCCTTGCGGGACGGCTCGAACATACGGGGTTTGGGTATTACAAGGGCAGAGAGTGCCAGATCCCAATCTCGTCATTTTCGATTGCGACGGCGTCCTCGTCGATAGTGAAGTCATTTTTGCGCGGGTGCTCGGTGAGTGCCTGACCGAGGCGGATTTTCCGGCAACCGCGGCAGAAGCCTTGTTGCTCGGTTTTGGCAAGAACCGCGACACCCTGACTGCAGCGGTCGAAACGCGCTATGGCCGTGCCCTGCCCGACGGGTTTTTCGAGGCGATGCGGGAGCGCACCGCACTCGTGCTCGAACGCGAGTTAAGGCCGATACCGGGCGTTACCGAGTTGTTGACGGCACTGCCCCGAGCGCGTTGCGTCGCCTCCAACGGCCATCTGCAGCGGGTGCGCGAGCGTCTGGCGTTGACCGGATTGTTGGGCTTTTTCGACCCGCACGTATTCAGCGCCATTCAGGTCACGATCGGCAAGCCGGCACCGGACCTGTTTCTGTTGGCCGCCCGTCAACTCAACGCTCCGCCCACGGCCTGTACCGTTGTCGAAGACAGCGTCGTCGGCGTCGCAGCTGCGGTCGCGGCGGAGATGCCAGTTGTTGGCTTTTGCGGCGGCAGCCATTGCCCCGAGGGCCATGCCGAGGAGTTGCTTGCGGCTGGCTGCTCGCGGGTGTTCACGCAGATGAGCGATCTCGCAACCTATCTTTGCGGGTCGTAGTATCTCGCATGACCATCTCATTGCGGACCAAGCGGTTGTTGCTGCGGCCGTGGGGAGGCGATGACCTCGCCGCCTTTACCGCAATGTCGGCTGATCCCGTCGTCATGGAATTTCTACCGCCTTTGTCGGAGCCGGGAGCAGTCGCAGCCTGGGTGAAGCGGCTTCGCGCGCATTGGCGCGATCACGGTTTCGGTTGCTGGGTGATCGAACTGCCCGGCGAAGCGAGCTTCATCGGCATCGTCGGTCTCGCCTGGATTCCTTACGAGGCGCATTTCACCCCGGCGGTCGAAATCGCGTGGCGGCTCGCCCGCGCCTATTGGGGCCGCGGTTATGCTACCGAGGCTGCGCGTACAGCGCTCGATTATGGCTTCGGCGAACTCGGCCTGACCGAAATTGTTGCGGTTACCGTGCCGGCCAATCTGCGTTCACGCCGGGTCATGGAGCGTCTCGGGATGAGCCGTGATCCGGCGGACGACTATGATGATCATCCAGCCCTGCCCGAGGGCCCGTTGAAGCGTCATGTCCTGTACCGGCTGCGCAATCCACGGATCCGGCCGTGACGATCTTCCTCGTGCGCCATGGCGAGACCGAATGGAACCTCGCCCGGCGACACCAGGGCCGGCTCAATTCGCCGTTGACCCCGCGCGGCATTGCGCAGGCCCGCGCGATCGGCCGGCGGTTGGCAACATTGCCGGAGACTGAGCGGGCGCCGATCGTCGCCAGTCCGCAGAGACGGGCACGGCGTACGGCAGAGATCATCCGCGCGGAACTGGGCGACGCCGCGGTCCTGACGATCGATCAGCGGCTGCGCGAGCATTCGGTCGGCTCATGGGATGGGCTGACCTACGACGCAATCGAGGTGAACCTCCCCGGCGTTTTCGACGGCGATGGGGCTCATCAATGGTATTTCCGCGCCCCCGACAGCGAGAGCTACGCTGCCTTCGCCGGACGTGTCGGCGACTGGCTGAGAGAACAAAATGACAGCATACCGGTAATCGTCGTCGCCCACGGGCTGGTCAGCCGTGTCTTGCGCGGTCTTTACGCCAGCCTGCCGCGCGAGACCGCGCTGCTTCTGCCAGTGCCACAAGACCGCATTTTCCGCCTGTCCGCTGGTGTAATCGAAACGCTTGCCGTTGCGCGCTAATTAGCCTGAGACATTTGCCGGGCGTGGGTAGACTTCGTCGATCACATCATCGAGCCAATGTCGCGTCAGGCCCGGCACTTCAGCGATCCGAGCCGTCAATGTTGCGTTGTCGAGCTCATAGACGACAGCGCCGAGCCGCTTTTCACCGGGCATCTCCGGTTGTGGCGCGCCGACCAGAAAGCTCGAAGCCGGCGACCAGATATAGCGCGAGCCCTCAAAGACGAAATCCCGCGCTTTGTGCAGATGTCCGCTGGCGACGAGGGCAACCCGGTGCCGCCGCACCAGCGCCAGAAGCGCAGCACGCGGCTGCGGCTTGACCGACCAATAGCCGGTGTCGCCTTCTTCCGGGTCGTCAAGAAATAGCGGCCGGTGCAGAAACCAAGCGATCCGCCGGTCTCCCGCTTCGGTCATCACCTGTTCGAGCCACAGCGCCTGCTCGGCCTCCTCCGGCGCGCCGCTGCCCATCAGCATCGCGTCGAGTCCGACAAGACGCCAGCGCTGCGCACCGTCTGCGACATCTTCGACCCAGCGATCTGGGCCGAAATGACGCTGCCACGCGCTAAGCCGCTCGGCATTGACTGGTTGGCGGGCATGCCGAGCGTCGCCGACATCGTGGTTGCCGGGGACCGCCCGCCAGCGGATTCCGAGTTCGTCCATCAGATGGGCGGAATAACTGAGGTCGGCTTCGACCCCGGCGCCATCAACGGTCACATCGCCGGTATGGATCACGAGATCGGGATGCTGGTCGGCGATCCACGCCGCGAGCGGCGCCCAATTGTCGGAAGAAATGTGGCTTGTCCCGGCTCAGATGCGTGTCGGAAATCTGAACAATTCGCATTAGCCCCGCTTTCGGTCGAACCCAGCTTTTGCTGATAACATTTAGGCCGAGTGGGCGCTATTGCCACTGAGCCAGGGTTGGGGAGGATTGGCGCTCGCAGGGATGCCCGATGATCCTTTCGGCTGCGCGCAACCTGTCCGCCGTGCGCTTCGATCAAGGCTCGCGACCGTGACGGTTGCTTGCCAAAAATAGGATAGGGGTATACCCTATTTTCGAACATGACGCACACTGTCCGCGAAAAACAAAAGCTCCTGGCGCGGGTTCGCCGCATCCGCGGCCAGGTCGAGGCCATCGAGCGGGCGCTCGACAGTGAGGCCGGTTGCGAAAAGGTCATGCACCTGATCGCCGGCGTGCGCGGTGCGGTGGCCGGGCTGATGGCCGAGGTGGTCGAGGAGCATGTCCGCACGCATCTGGTCGATGCCGAGAAGCACCCGGAGGCTTTAAATAGCGAGGCCGCCCAGCAACTGCTCGACGTCGTCCGAACCTATCTCAGATGAGCGCGACCATGATGCAGGCATCGGCGCATTCCCACGTATTCTTGAGCGCAGGGCACGAGAAGAGCGAACGCAAGACCTGGGCGGTGATCTGGCTTTGCGGAGCGATGATGATCGCCGAGATCGTCGGCGGCCTGATGTTTGGCTCGATCGCCCTTGTCGCCGACGGCATGCATATGAGCACGCATGCGGGCGCTCTGCTGCTTGCCGCTCTCGCCTATAGCTATGCCCGAAAACACGTGAATGATCCGCGCTTTACGTTCGGGACGGGCAAGCTCGGCGATCTCGCCGGCTTCACCAGCGCAATCATCCTGGCGATGATTGCGCTATTGATCGGCTACGAGGCTGTCAACCGCTTCGTAGCACCAGTCACGATCCACTTTGCCGAGGCGATCCCGATTGCTGCCATCGGTCTCGCCGTGAACCTTGCCAGCGCCTGGCTGCTCGCCGCTGGGGACCATGATCACCACCATGGCCATGGTTCAAGTCACAGCCACGGGGCAGCCCACGAACCACACGAGCATGACGGGGGGCGCACCATCAGAATGGCTGGCCGGGTCGTCGTTCTCGAAATCTTTGAGGATGGCGTACCGCCGCGGTTTCGGCTGTGGACCGAGACCGGGGAAGGTTTGGCGAGCGCATCGACCATGATCGAGACCATGCGGCCGGACGGCGCCCGCCAGCGCTTCGCGATGGTCGATCGCGGCGATTATCTTGAATCCATCGATACGGTCCCGGAACCACACCAGTTCACCGCATTTGTGTATGTCGAGGGTGAAAATTGCGAGGCCGTTTTTGAAGAACATGAGCATATTGCTGCGATCACCCATCGCGACAACAATTTACGAGCCGCGGTCATCCACGTTCTGGCCGATGCTGCGGTCTCGGTTCTGGTCATTGTCGGGTTGCTGTTGGCCCGCACCTTCGGGTGGCTCTGGGTAGACCCGTTAGCCGGAATAATTGGGGCTTGCGTCATCGCGAGCTGGTCGTATGGCCTGATCCGGGATACCGGGGCCATCTTGCTCGACATCAACCCCGATCGGCACATGGCAGACCATTTGCGCCGCATGATTGAGACGGAGGGCGATCAACTTGCCGACCTCCATCTGTGGCGACTGGGGCCCGGACACCTCGGCGCAATTATTTCCGTGATCACGACACAGATGCGTGATGCAGCCTATTACCGTGCGAAGCTCGCGGGCTTCCGCTCCTTGTCGCATGTGACGATCCAAGTCGATCGATCAACGATCTGAAATCTGGTACCGGCCTGTAAGGGGATCACGGGCGACAAGGGCACAGGCCAAGACACTGGAATAATACCTCACGGCCTGTTAAAGCTTCACCTGTCCATTGGGGAGTAGCCGCCCGCGCAGGATGCGGGGTTTGCGTCAACATACTTGGCCTCGGCCATGGCGCAGACGACCGGCAGGTTTGGCGAGACCTTTGGCATCGGTTCTCTGCGGCCGGGTCGGGCGGCAGGGGCCGTGCCAAAGTGCACCTGCCGCCCGACCCCGATCGCATTTCTGTGGAAGCATTCCTCGTCTCGACCCTGGTCGTCGGCCTCGCCGAAATCGGCGACAAGACGCAAATTCTGTCGCTGATGCTCGCCGCGCGCTTCCAGCGGCCTGTGCCGATCATCTTTGGGATCCTCTTCGCGACGCTGGCCAACCACGCGGCAGCCGGCCTTGCCGGAACGCTTTTCGGAAGCTGGTTGGCAGGACCAGCCATGCGCTGGATCCTCGGGCTGTCGTTTCTGAGTGTCGCGGTATGGGCACTATTCCCCGACAAGTTTGAGGGAGATGACAAGATGATCACTCGCTCGGCCGCATTCACGACGACCCTGATCGCGTTCTTTTGCGCCGAGATCGGCGACAAAACGCAAATTGCGACCATCGGCCTTGCCGCGCGGTTTGAGAATTTCTGTCCTGTCGTTATCGGCACGACCTTGGGGATGATGCTGGCCAACATCCCGGCCGCCGTGATCGGCGACAAGCTCGCGGGCAATCTGCCTGCCAAAGCGATCCGGCGCGTTGCTGCCGGCGTGTTTGCGGTTCTTGGGATCCTGACCTTGAGCGGGGCGCGATTGTAACGCTTTGCGAACGGCTATTTGCGTTCGCCGCTTCGCGCCGCGAATTGCGTGAGCCACTGCTGGAATTGCTCGAAACCCTTTACTGCCGTCGGCAGCCAGGCGTCGATCATCGCTTTCGCGTCCATCGCCTTGATGTTGGCGCTGATCCGTTCCTGTACTTCCTTCAGCAGCACTTCCTGCATCGGCTGCACATCAGGAAGGCCGAGAAAGCGGCGCGCTTCCTCAGCAGTGCAGTCGATATCGAGCTTGATCTTCATTATGGCATTCCTCGTTCGGCGGTTTCACAGGCGGGACAATCCGGCCGGTCTCGTGTACTCTCACCTTATCATGGCTGTCGACATCCCGTTCCTGCGCGAATTCTCGTTTGAATATGGCCGGCTCGAACCGGTCGCACCCGGCATCCGGCGGATCGTCGCCCGCAATCCGAGCCCGTTCACCTTCAAAGGCACCGGCACTTATGTAATCGGGGAGGGTGAGGTCGCGGTGATCGACCCCGGTCCCGAACTCGAAGAGCATGTTGCCGCGTTGCTGTCGGGGCTTGCCGGCGAAGCGGTGACCCACATCCTGATCACCCACACTCATCGCGACCATTCGCCGGCGGCGAAGGCGCTAAAGGCGGCAACCGGGGCCGCGACCTACGGTTTTGGCCCGCATGGCGTGGGCCTTCAGCCCACGGGCTTGTCCCGTGGGGGGCGGCGCGGCGAGGCCGGTATCGAGGAAGGCGGCGACTGGGATTTTGTCCCCGATGTGACGGTGCAGGATGGCGACGAGATCGCTGGCAAAGGCTGGCGTTTCGAGGCCGTACACACGCCGGGCCACACTTCGAACCATCTGTGCT
The DNA here is from genome assembly GCA_963846635.1 of uncultured Alphaproteobacteria bacterium. Lineage (GTDB taxonomy): Bacteria > Pseudomonadota > Alphaproteobacteria > ATCC43930 > CGMCC-115725 > AP-15. The sequence continues at coordinate 128,451 of CAWJXM010000058.1, forward strand.
TTGCGTTGTTTGGATCAGGCGTTCTGTTCAGCGGCGATCATGTCATGGGCTGGTCGACCAGCGTGATCGCCCCGCCGGATGGCGATATGAGCGCCTATATGGCCTCGCTCGACAAATTGCTGGCCCGTTCGGAGCGAGTTTATTGGCCGACGCACGGACCGGCGATCACCGCACCGCAGCCGCATGTGCGCGCCTTTATCGCCCATCGCCGCGAGCGCGAGGTGGGCATTCGCGATTGCCTCGCGGCCGGCCCGCAACGCATCGAGGCGATCGTCGACAGGCTTTATATCGGGCTCGGTCCCGGTCTGCATCGTGCCGCCGGACGCTCGGTGCATGCGCATCTATTGGATCTGGTCGGCCGCGGTCTCGTGGAAGCCGACGGCCCTCCGACGATCGACGCGCTCTATCGCCGCCCCACGCGCTGAGCAAGCGATCTCGTATCTCTTTTCATTAGCCGCTGCTTTGCTGCGCTAACGGTGTTCGGCAGACGCTGTAATAGCATTGCGGCGGCCTGTTAGCTGCGACGCCCGACGGCGAAGCCCGCTTAGAGCTGTCCGCGCCCGCTCAAGCTTCTTGCGGGCAAGTGTTCCTGTGGCGCGAGATTCTCTCATTCATGCTCTCGCCACGTGCGGTTCGCTGTTCTGTTCTCTTCCCGAGGCTTTTTCAGGCTGATTCGGATCCATTTGGACGCGATCGGCGACGCACCGGACTCTGCATTATCAAATAGTTGATGAGCTTCTGTTGTAATTACGACACACTGAGATGAAAATAAGACGAATTTCATTGACGTGTCATAAACCGCCGATAGCCTGCCTTCCCTGATATTAATCGGGAGGTAGAGATCATGACGCTCGATCATAAAGCTGCTTCGAAGATCAGTTTCGCCGCAGCGGGCGTTTTGCTTGTGGGCGCGACCGCGGCGCACGCCGACGAATTGGCCGATCTGCGCGCCAGTCAAGCAGCACTGAGCGCGCAACAAACCAACCTAGATAAGGAACAAGAACTGCTCAAGGCGCGGATCGATCAGCTGGCCCAGGGTCCAAACCCGGGCAGTAATCCGGGTGCGGCAGGGTCTCCGGCCCCCTCGGCACCAGCGCTCGGCGGCAGCTTTGCGCGCTCGTTTCTCATTCCCGGAACCGACACCTCGATCCGTATCGGCGGCGGTTTTATCGATGAATCGGTTTTTTATTATCTGCAAAACGGCCCGGTCAATGGCGTGCCGAGCGCCACGGCCGAAATCGACGGCAATCTCGAGACGATGCCGCTGTTCCTCGGCGGCGGCAGGGTTCCCGGCTATCCCACCCCCGGCAATCTGGTACCGGTAAATATCCAGTCTTCGCGCGGCAACGGGGTGTTTTTTCAAACTCCACAACAGACGCGGCTTAACTTCGAAACACAGACACCGACACAGTATGGTGACGCACGCACCTTTCTCGAAATCGACTTCAAAGGGACCAACAATTTCAGTGCGGTGGGCGAGAATGGCGAGACGAGTATCAACGACCCCCTGATCCCGCGTATGCGCTATGCCTTTGGCACCCTTGGGGGCTTTCTCGCCGGTCAGGCCAATTCCAATTTTCGCGACGCCGCAGCCGAGCCCGAAACCTTCGCGGATGATGGAGCTGCCGGTATCGCCGGGCCGCTGCGCATCCCTCAGGTTCGCTATACCTATCAGGGGCCTTGGGGCATCGCGTGGTCGGTATCGGCAGAGACGCCGTCGACCGAGATCCTGACGCCGGCCGGCAAGATTGCGTCGGATTCGACAAACCAGGTTGTTAACACCACTGCCGGCCTCGTCCCTGCAAGCAATGGCGGGACCGGCACTTGCGTCACCAACGGCATCACGGTGACCAATGCCGCGGGTTGCACCTTGTCGAGCAATCCGACCAAGAGCTCGGCTCCCGACATTACGTTCGCCTCCTATTGGGCGCAGTCCTGGGGCCATGTCGATTTCCGGGGCGTGCTTCGTCCGACATTGACGATTAACGATGGGAGATATGTGAACCAGCAGTTCGTCGGCTATGGCGGCGGCCTCTCCGGCGACGTCAAACCCGGCTGGGGCAAAGACGATTTCCAATGGCAGTTCACCGTCGGCAACGCCATTGGCCATTATCTGCTCAGCGCGACCGGCGGTGATCTGGCGACCAATTATCTGGTAACTCCAGCCTCGCCCGCCGCCGCAGGCAATGTTTTGGTTAGCCCGATCATGGAAGTGGGCGGAGTCGCCGGTTACCAGCATTGGTGGTTGCCAAACATTGCGGTCCAATATCGCCTATGGTTACTGGCAGGCAGATGTCTCGTCGCAACTCGTGGGCCCGATCGAGTCGACGGTGGCGAACAAGCGCTTGCAATCCGTCAACTTTAACGTGATCTGGAGCCCTGTCGCGTTTATCGATACTGGTGTCGAATATCTTTGGGGCAAACGGACTGTCGTCGCCAATTTTTCCGGACAGGAGCAACTCCTGATCGGCAAATTCCGCGTCAAGTTTTAGCTGCTTGCCGGATACATGCTGCGAATGGGCCGGCCGCGATTTAGCCGTGCGACCGGCTCGGCGGCGCGCCAAGCCTGTGTCTTAATGCCCCCTATTCATTTCGTCGGGAACACCGAGTAGCCTTGGCTCCTGGGAGATGGCGAGAGGGCAGCCGATGACCAAGCATTTCGCGGCTTTGCTTACGGGATCCTGCTTTGCGGCGCTTGTATTTCTCGGTTTGCCGGGCGCCGGTGCGGACGAATTCGGCAATCCCACCACCCGACAGTCGTTCCAGTCACGGATCGATCAGCTGGCGCAACCGGCAACTCCGCAGACCGCCGGTCGGCCTTACGAGCCGACAGCAAATGGGGGCGCCAGTCCCGGGAGTTTCCCGCGCTCGTTTCTGATCCCGGGAACCGACACCTCGGTGCAGGTCAGCGGTTCTGTCGGTGTAACCGCGGGCTTTCACAACCGCTGAGAGTTAATTGTGACGCCGGTCTGCTCAGCATCGGTTTGATCTTGATGATGGCCGTTGGCCCACTCGGCCGCCAGATCGACCAAGCGCCGGATCACAATTCTTGAACCATGTTTCGTGCAGGTTGTCAGCCGCTGCAAACAGCGGGGCTCGGGTTTGCGCAAACTCCTCGACCGCATGGGCGAGCGCGTCGGCATCGGCGTCGTCGAGGGCGATTGACAGCGCAAACATGCCGCGCTTGGCAAACCAGATGCCCGATGCGACGAGATCGAACCAGAACAGATCGCGCAGCGCGTTGTTGCCGCCCAAGGCATCCTCTTCCGACCGGATCGGCCGGTCGGTCATGTGCACCGACATCATCGAGCCGCGGCCGGTGAATTGCATGGCGAGTCCATGGCGCTGCGCAATCCGGTTCAGGCGCCCGCGCAGGGCGTCTCCCCATTGGTTCGACGCGCGGGCGCATTCGGGCGTGTAGATCTCGGTCAGGCCGATATAGCCCGCAGCCATGGTCAGCACATTGTTGTTAAAAGTGCCGGCGTGTTGGAAGGCATCGGGCCGGCGCGGGTCGAACCGCTCCATGATGTCGGCGCGGCCGCCAAAAGCGCCAAAGCTCATACCGCCCCCGAGATACTTGCCCAAGGTCGTCAGATCCGGAAGGATGCCCAGCGCCTCCTGCAAGCCGCCTGGCGCCAGCCGCGAGGTCATGACCTCGTCAAAGATTAGCAACGCTCCGGTCGCGTCGGCCAAGGCGCGCAATCCGGCGAGAAACGCGCGCTCGGCCGGAATGCAGCCAGTGGAACCCTGCATCGGTTCGATCAGGATTGTGGCGAGCTGGTCGCGATGCGGCCGCACGAGCTCCTCGACCGCATCCAAATCATTGTAGCGCCCGATAAGATACTCGAATGGCGCGTTGATCGCGCTCCCATGGCCGCGAAAATAAAACACCCCGCCATGATACCCGCCGCCAAAGACCAGGATTTTGGGCCGGCCGGTAATGGCGCGGGCAGCGCTGACCGCCATCAGATTGGCCTCGGTGCCGGAATTGGTAAATCGTACCAATTCGATCGACGGGAAGCGGGCGCAGATCGCGGCGGCAAATCGCGCCTCGGCCGCGGTGTGCGCGCCGAAGTTGAGCCCGCCCGCGAGCGCCTCCTTGATAGCCCGGTGGATCACTGGATGCGAATGGCCAAAAATACCGGCGGTGAACTCGCTCAGAAAATCCGAGTATTCGTGGCCATCGAGATCCCACAGTCGCGCTCCCTCGCCACGGGCGATCGTCAACGGAAACGGATCGACATGGATCGAGGCGCGGGTGTTGCCGCCCGGCAGCGCCGCGCATGCCTCGCAGTGCTGGGCGAAACTTTTTGGGTTCGCCGCTCGATACTGCTCCACGGCTTCGGCGAGCACCGCAGCGAGATGGATGTTGGTGGGGTGATTCTGAGCCATCGACAAAATGCTCCCGGGCTGAGCGGACGATCGCCGGACCGCCCGCAACTTGTAAGACGAGCATCGCTTTGTCGGGCATCGGGCGCAACGCCAAAGCCGTGCGTTGACCTTTCGATCGCCGGCCGGCTCTGTCCGGCCGTTCGCCAATCGCATGTTGCATGGAGAGCGTCTATCCAGACGCTCTCCGTTAATCTCTGGCAAGCGGGATCCTTCTGGGTCAGTGGGAACTGGATACCGGGGTGATCGTGCCGAACAGGCCATCAGTCTCGCCGTTCGGACCTGCGGTGAAATAGACCGTATCCGGGCTGGAGTTCCTTCCACCGCCCAAGGTCAAACTCCACAAGCCGTCGATCGAGATCGGCTTTCCATTCGCGTCACGCAGCGTACCAAGGAAATGCCCGTCAGAGGCGAAGACATTTATCCAACCGTTGCCGAAATTCCCGACCAGAATATCACCGCTGAACCGTCCAAAGGCGAACGACGCCCGAGTAACGCCCCACGGCGAATTCAACGGTCCTTGGGAGGCAAAGCGCTTTAGCAGATTGCCGTCGGTGTCGAACACATCGACAAAACCGTTGCCGGGACCAGCGACGTCATCATGTTTTTGCGCGTTCTGCAAAGCATAGGTCACGAACAGAGCGCCGTTTACATTCTGAATCCCGAACGGCGCAAAGCCCGATGGGATCTGCGGGTCGGAAAACCCTCCCTTGGTCGTCACCGGCTGATAATTGTGGTCGAACACATCGACCGTGCCGGCGCGGAAGTTGGTCGCAAATAGGAAAACGCCACTGGAATTGACACCAAAGGCGAGACCCTTATAAACCGCACCTGGCGAGTTGTCGACTGCGAGAACCGCTTTCTTGATCGGGCGGGGTTAAGCCGCTTGTCCAGGCTGAGACGTTCCGTCTTCCGTGTCCCAGATAAAGATGGCGGTAGGCTCGTGCTTGGAACGAGAAATGCTGTGTGGCTTGTCTAGGATTCCACACTAGGCCGGTCGGCGCTGCGGGTGTCGGGTTCGGTGGATTGTTGGGATCGGCATGCTTGCACGCTGTCGACGGTATCACCCCGCCCGGCAGCGGAATTTTAACCTGCAATGGCGGCGTAGGCTGCGGTACCCCCATACCGTCATAGAGTGTCGAGCAGCCGGTTGCATTATCCGAAACCCAGAACGGGCTGCCAGCGGGGGTAAATACGACACCCCAGGCGTTTTGGAGTACCGGATCGGTATTCGGCGCCACTCCGGGGATATCCGAGGTAAGGTTGGTCACCACATAACGGTTCTTCTCTAAAAAGGAGAGGCCGTCATCGTCGGCATGAACATGCGTCGAGGCAAAAACTACGGCCGCGACAGCCGCGGTCGATACAATACGATTGATGCGAGGCATATAGTCCTCCCTGCGGTGGGACGTGGGCAGCAATAACGGTACGCAGTAGCGTGGCGCTACTGCGTTGCCGGCTCGCACTCGGGTACCGGCAGGCACCATTGCTGACGGTCACTGCAACTCACGGGAGAAGGGTTTATTCCGCATTGATTTGGGCTACTGCAGCCATCATTGATCACATTGTCGTGAACCGCGGGCGATTGGCAACGCGTCACTCATCGCCGTGCTCTGATCACAATAACGTGAACCGCCCTGCCAAAATCGCGCAGGTAAGCCTGCCACCTACGCAATAGCTTGTCTTTGGACGTATTTTCCCGAGTTCGCTCAGGGAAGCGGTGTTCAGGCTATTGGGAATAACCAATCCGAAGCCCGAGTCGTAATGCCCGAGACGCTCGGCGCCAATGCCGAAACGGATCTGGTCGCGAATTATTCACTTCGCCACAGAGGGGGTGTTATGTCTGACGAGACGGAGGGCCGGTGCGGGTTTTCCCGCCGCCTGCTGCTGCAAAGTGCAGTCGTGTCGATAGGTGCCGTGGCCGGCATTATCGAAAGCCGCCAACCGGCTAACGCGGCACCTAAAATTTCAAAGACAGCGGTCGGCTATCAGGATCATCCGGAAGGCGATAAGCACTGCGGCAAGTGCCGTCAGTTCGTGGCACCAGACAGCTGCAAAGTGGTCGACGGACCGGTCAGCCCACAAGGATTCTGCCGTATATTCATGCCGCTAGGGCAAGCGTTGCAACCTTTGGAAGCTGCACCCGTAACCGGCTGAACAACGCCGTCAGAGCCTGCTGCGGCTCAGTACACTCGGCGTTAAACGCCGTCGTATCGGCTAGGAAACAAAGTGAGCGGGCTTAAAAGCTGAACTGATTCTTATTCGTCGGTCGGCAGCGACCGCACGCCCGCACAGGGAGAAGTTTTCGATGACTGTATGGCGGTGCCGGCATACCCGGTTCGCAATGCGCTGGCGCGCCCTGTCGCCGATCGGGATTCTCGGTACACTGGCTGTAATGGCGGTACTTTATGGAATGTTCGTACCAACGGCTGCAATGGCGCTGCCGCTCTATGCGCGCCAGACCGGGCAACCCTGCGCCACCTGTCACACCGCCTTTCTCGAACTGACGCCGTTTGGCCGCCGCTTCAAGCTCGGCGGCTATGCATTGCGTGGCGGCGATTGGAAAGGACCGCCTTTCGCCGGCATGCTGCAGCCGACCTTTACCCACACGCAAGAGCCGCAGCCAGGCGGCGCGGCACCGGGCTTTGGCGCGAATAACGATTTCGCGATGCAGCAGATTAGCCTCTTTACCGGTGGCGCGATCACTGAAAATTCGGGTGCCTTTATCCAGGGCACATATGATGGCGTGGCGCACCGCTTCAGTTGGGACAACACCGATATCCGCTACGCAAGGCCAGTCACGGTCGCGGGCCACACCTTGCTCTGGGGGCTCACTGCCAACAACAATCCGACCGTCCAGGATGTGTGGAACACCGTACCCGCCTGGAGTTTTCCCTACATTGTTTCGGCCTTTGCGCCAGTGCCGACGGCGAGACCTTTCATCGATCAGGTTTACGCGCAGCAGGTAGCCGGCGTCACGACCTATGGTTTTCTCGACGACACCTTTTATCTCGAATTCGGCGGCTACCGGCCATTGTCGACGCACACCCAGCTCGCCCTCGGCATCGACACCAGCGGGGAAAGCCCGATCAGCGGCACGGCACCATATTGGCGATTTGCGGCCGAGAAAAACATCGGTAATCACTCAGTCGAGGTCGGAACTTTTGGCCTTGCGGGGCGGGTTTTCCCGCTGAATCTTTCCCAGGCGGGCTCGGATTCCTTTACCGATATCGGGATCGACAGCCAGTATCAATATCTCGGCGATCCGCACACGGTTACGTTCCGAGCTGCGTGGATCCACGAGAACCATAATACCGGCGCCAGCCAGAACCTCGGGCTCGCCGACAATTCCAATGACCAATTGCGATCATTGAACGCCTCGATATCCTACATTTACAATCATACGTGGAGCCTGACCGGCGGGCGGATCTCGGTTGGCGGGACCGCCGACCAGGCTCTTTACGGTACGCCAACCGGTAGCCCGAACAGCGCCGGCTGGATTGCCGAACTCGCCTATCTGCCGTTCAGTTATGGCGGTCCGTCCTTCTGGCCGTGGCTGAATTTTCGGATCGGTCTGCAATACACGCGCTGGACCAAATTCAATGGCTCGACGACAAATGTCGACGGCATGGGAAGAAGCGCCAGCGCCAACAACACGCTCTTTCTCTACGTTTGGACTATGTTCTGAACCTATTCTGGGGTGTCTTCGACCCTTCCGACGGGCCGGGCACGCCTTGCCCATCCCGTTGCGCCACGTCAGAATTGCCGTACCGCGCTCCGATCGTTACGATGATCGCGTGTAATATTCGCGCCCTGCTGTCAGAAGCCGCCTAGACTTTGGGGGGTCCCAGGGCGCGCGATCGAGTGGGAGGAATTGATGAAGGCCGACTATGTCATTATCGGCGCCGGTTCTGCAGGTTGTGTGCTCGCCAACCGGCTCACCGAAGATCCGAGCACGCGGGTATTATTGCTCGAGGCCGGCGGGCGCGACTGGAGCCCCTATATCCATATCCCGGCCGGCTTTATGAAGCTTCTCGACCATCCGACACTGACCTGGGGCTATCACGCCGAGCCCGATCCGGGCACCGCCGGGCGCGCGATCCTCTATCCGCGCGGGCGGGTGCTCGGCGGCTCGAGCTCGATCAACGGGCTCATCTATGTGCGCGGCCAGCCCGAGGATTTTGATCATTGGGCGCAGCTCGGCAATCGCGGCTGGTCGTGGGATGATGTGCTCCCCTATTTCAAAAAGGCAGAGAATTGGGAGGGTGAGGCCAATGAATGGCGCGGCAAGGGCGGCCCGCTGTTTACCTCGCCGATGACCGACATTCCGCCCTTGTGCCGCGCCGCGATTGAGGCCGGCCAGCAGATCGGGCTCGAATACCGCGAGGATGTGAACTCGCTACCGCATGGCGGCATCGGCTATTGCCAGCAGACCCGCGGCGGGCGCCGCCGCGCCAGTGCGGCGCGCACTTATCTGCGCCCGGCGATGAAGCGGCCCAATCTGCAAGTCATAACTAAAGCGCTGGTGCACCGGATCCTGTTCGACGGCAAGCGCGCGATCGGCGTCGAATACGAGCGCGGCGGCGCCGTCGAACGCGCGGATGCCGCTCGCGAGGTGATCCTGTCCGCGGGTGCGGTCAATTCGCCGCACATCCTGCAACTCTCGGGCGTTGGCGCGCCCGAGCATCTGGCCCGCGTTGGCATCCCGGTGCATCACGCTCTGCCGGGCGTCGGGCAGAACCTCCAGGACCACTATATCGCCCGGGTCAGCTATCCGGTCAAAGGGACGGCAACAATCAACGAGCGATCGCGCGGCCCGGCGCTGGCAGCCGAGATCCTGCGCTATCTGGTGACCGGCAAGGGGATGCTGACTTATAGCGCGTCGCTAGCCGCGGCTTCGGTCAAGGTGCTCGAGGAATCGGCAACCCCCGACATGCAAATCAGCATTGCCCCCGGCAGCTTCAAAGACGGCCAAATCGGCAAGCTTGATGATTTTCCGGGGATCACCGCGGGCGCTTGGCAGATGCGGCCATTGTCGCGCGGCTATGTCGAAGCCAAGTCCACCGACCCGCGTGAGGCACCGGCGATCAACCCGCGCTATCTCTCCGACCCGACCGATCGGCGCGCGATGATTGGCGGGCTGCGGTTTGTCCGGCGGTTGTTTGCGGCGCCGGCGCTCGCTCGGTATTGCGGTGCCGAGATCCTACCCGGCGCCCGGGTTGAGAGCGACGACGAATTGCTCGATTACGCCCGGCAAAAGGGCTCGACCGTCTATCATGCGACCTGCACCTGCAAAATGGGCAGCGATCAGAGGGCTGTGGTCGACGACCAGTTGCGGGTGCATGGGCTCGAAGGGCTGCGGGTCATCGACGCTTCGGTGATGCCGACAGTGACATCGACCAACACCAACGCGCCGACGATCATGATCGCCGAGCGCGGCGCCGAGCTGATCCGTCGTGCCGCCCGCGAGGCGACCGCCCCCACCGCCCGTGCCGCTTGACCTCTGTTGCGGGCGCAGCGCGATGCGGCGCTGCGCTTTTCCATGACAATTCGAATGCAGCAGCGCGAGCTAGCCTCGCGCTGCTGCATGATGCGGTCCATGCTCATAATGCCTGCGCAACAGGTCGGCGCCGAAATCGCGCGAGGGGTCGTGCCAGACCGAGTGGATGGATGGCCATTGCCATCGCGTTGCTGCTAAGGTTGAAATCATAATCATGTCGTAAATCAAAAGCTTCATAAGCACTGCATCGGCGATTTCGCACGATTTGCTGCGGAGATATCGGAACGCGGGCGGGATGAGGACGTTGGCGCGCATAGTCCCACCAAGCGATGAAGGTTGTCATGCGTTCGATGCGTTCACCACAGGAATTGCTGGCCACCGAACTGAAGGAGATCTATAGCGCCGAACGACAGCTCTCGCGGGTGCTACCCAAAGTAGCAAAGCAGGTCGGCTCCCGCCGACTTCGCGAGATGCTCGACCAGAGGCGAGAGCAGGGCGCTGCGCTGATCGAGCAACTCGACGACGCGTTCGAGGAAATGAATGTCTCGAAAGGCCGTCAAAAAAATATCGCGGCCGAGGGGCTGATCGAAGACATGACCCAGCATCTCGATTCGGTTGACGATGAGAGGTTCCGCGACCCATTGCTGCTCGCGTCAATGCAAAAGATCGAGCATTACTGCATTGCGGCCTGGGGAACGGCAGCGGCGATAGGACGCTTGCTCAAGCAACAGAAGGCCGTTCAGGCCATGGAGCAGGTGCTGAACGAAGGCAAGGAGTTCGACAACGAGATGACGAGGTTGGCCGAGGAAGAGGTCAACCCGCGCATGATCGAGGGCGAGGAGGAGGGGGAAGAGGGGAGAAAGGAAGAGGAGGCGAAGAACAAGAGGAAGAGGAGGGCGAAGACGAAGAGGAGAAAGGTCAGCAGCAGGGGTCATCGCGAAGCAGACGCGGTGGGTCGCGGCGCCAATCGCACTAAGTGCTGACGCGGGGTGGAGTGACCGGTTTTGGTGCTCCGCCTACGCTTTTGAAGGGAAGGCCGGGAAAGACAGCACATGCAAAGGCTGAGCGATGCAACGATCGTGATCACCGGTGCTTCCAGTGGGGTGGGTCGCGCAGCCGCCAAGACCTTTGCACGGAGCGGCGCCCGCGTGGCGCTCGCAGCGCGGCGTGAGGAATTGCTCCACAACGTCGCGCAAGAATGCGAGCGCTTGGGCGGCCATGCCATCGCCATTCCGACCGACGTCACCGATGCCAAGGCGGTGCGCCAACTCGCTGATATAGCGGCTGATCGTCTCGGCCCGATCCGGGTGTGGATCAATAATGCCGGGGTCGGTGCGGTAGGCCGTTATACCGAGAACTCCGATCGAGGCGCATCGGCGTGTAATCGAGACCAATCTGATCGGGTACATGAACGGTGCTCATGCGGCGCTCCCGCACTTTTTTTGCCGAGCGCCAGGGCATCCTGATCAACAACATCTCTGTCGGTGCATGGGCGCCGGCGCCGTTTGCGGTTGCTTATGCTGCCAGTAAATTCGGACTAGCCGGGTTTTCCGAGAGCCTTAGAGCCGAATTGTCCGGCTGGCCCGACATTCATATTTGCGACGTCTTCCCATTTTTCCTGGACACCCCCGGCGTCCAGCATGGCGCCAACTATACCGGCCGGGTGCTGCAGCCCGCGCCGCCAGTCTATGATCCGCAATGGGTTGCCGATGTAATGGCGCGCCTGGCGACGCGGCCAAGGCCTCGGGCCGTCGTTGGTGCGCCGGCTTTTCTGGTCAAGCTCGCCCATGCCGTGGCTCCGACGATTACCGGGCAGATCGCCGCGGCTTTGCTTGAGCTTTATCTTCGCCAAGCCGCTCCGGCGCCGGTCACCGACGGCAACCTATTCGCACCCCTCGCCGTGGGCGACACGTCGCATGGCGGCTGGCAGAAGCAGAACCGGCCACTTGTCGCGGGTGCGCTTGCGGCCTCCGGGGTGGGCGCGCTGGGTGTGCTGTGGGCGGCGATCCGGTCGAAAAAGACCGCACTTGCCGCCGATCGCATTACCCGAAATTAAGCAGTTGGGACCGCTGCCACGGCGGCCGCTCGTGTTAGATCGACGCGGCTGGGGTGGTCGCCGCCGTTTCGCGTGATTCCCGCTGCTGCTGGCTGCGGTCGCAACTGCCACTCCGGTATGATTTTGCCCGAGTCGGCGGTGCCATTGCCGAGCCGCTTTGTTCGTGCCGCGGAGATCGGCAAGGGAGCCCGCACCCGTCCCGGTGAGCTGCGCGATGAGATGGTTCGGCGTACCGATACTCTTCAGAAATTCGCGCTCGTCATCTGCATTCGGCCTTCGCGGCCGGTCAAACCGTTGCCCGCCGAGGCTTACGCTCTACCAGCGGTGATCTCGGAGCCGCGATTTCGACAAACCAGCTCCACGGCTCACGAAGGGCAATCAGTGGTTTCGTACTCGACCGCTCACGATCTTTGAGGCAGCATCGGCCGATGCTCAAAATACCAGCAATCGGCCGCGACACGCGGGTCAACGCGCTGCTCGGCACTGGCCATTTCCTGTCGCACTATTATCAGCTCTGCCTGCCGCCGGTGTTCATCGCCTGGCAGAAGACATTTGGCGTGTCGTTCGCAGAGCTCGGCTTGGCGATGGCGGTGATGGCGACCGCGACCGCGATCCTTCAGACGCCGTTGGGGTTCCTCGTCGACCGGTATGGGGCGCGGCTGTTTCTGGTCGCCGGCACCGCGACAATGGCGCTGTCGGTCTCGGCGATGGCGTTCGCCACGTCATATTGGCAGATCGTGGGCTTGGCATTGCTCTCAGGGTGCGGCAACTCGGTCATCCATCCGGCCGATTATTCGATCTTGAGCGGCTCGATCGACCGTTCGCGGCTGGGCCGCTCATTCGCCTTCCACACCTTTGTCGGCAATATCGGCTTTGCCGTCGCACCGCCGGCGACCGCGGCCTTGACATTGCTGCTCGGCTGGCGCGGCGCATTGATGCTGGTCGGGCTGTTGGGCGTGCCGGTCGTGTTGACGATTTTGTGGCAGAGCCGGATTCTTGTCGATCAGCGTCAGAAGCCGCGCGAACACGCGGCGAGCGCCTCGCCCCAGGGGGTGCGGATGCTGCTGAGCCGGTCGGTCATGATGTTTTTCCTGTTCTTTATGGTCTCGGCCGCGGCCGGCGCCGGTATCCAGTCGTGGCTGATCACGATTTTGCACCGCACCTACGGGATGCCGATCGCGGCCGCCTCCTCGGCGCTGACTGGCTGGATGGTCGGCTCGATCTGCGGCGTGTTGGTCGGCGGCTGGGTTGCCGATCGTACCGACCACCATTTGCCTTTTGTCGTTGTGCTGACGACCGGCGCGGCAGCGGTCTTGCTATGGGTCGGGCTGGTGCCAATGGCCGATTTGATGACCGTCGGCGTGCTGTTTGTCGGTGGGCTGATGACCGGCGCCAGCCGCACGCCCCGCGATGTGATGGTCAAAGACGCCGCCCCGCCCGGGCAAATCGGCAAGGTGTTCGGGTTTGTCAGTTCCGGCATGTCATTGGGCGGGGCGATCATGCCGGTGCCGTATGGCATGATCATCGATTCGGGGCGGCCGCGGCTGGTGCTGGTCGTCGTCGCAGCGCTGTTGATGGCCAGTCTGCTGTGCGCCGGCGGTGCCCGCATCCGCGTCCGCCGGCCGCTCGTGCCCGCACCTGCCGAATAACTCCGGCCGCTTACGGTACCCGAGAACCGCGCCGGGCGTTCAGGTGTGGCTTGGTTGGACAACGACGCAGGGCAGCTGACGCCGGTTGAGATTGGTGCAGGCGTTCGCGGCGCCGCTGGCCGAAAGATTGACCAGCCGGGCGCGGTAGAGCACAGAACCGCCCCCTGAGACTGACGGCAGCGTGATCGCGGCGCTGCGAAGCTGGCCGGGGGCCTGGGCGCGCGCCGCCTCGGCAACCGCGCGGGCGAGAGCGGGGCTGGCAAAGGCGCCGACTTGGATGCCCCAATCCCGGGTCGGGATTTTCAAAACATGAGCGCTGCCGCCGGCTGCACCCACCTCAACCGGGCGATAGGCTGTCGCGCTTGCTGCGGCAGAGCGAACATCGGCGAGGGACGCCTGGTTCGAGATAGGCGGAGCCTTGATTGCCGGGGATAAGGCATGCTCGGACGCCAATGCCGCCTCGCGACACGGACCTTCGAGATCAAACGCGCCATTCCGCCCGCAGCCCTCGGCCGAGGCCAATTGTATGGCAGACGCCGGGGGCGGCACCGGTCGGCAAGGACGCTCGGGATCATAGGCGGCGTTTACATCGCAGCCGCCCTGCGCCTGCTGGATCATCGGCTTCACCGGAGCCGCTGCCGCCACTTGTTGGCCAGCGGTGGTGCAGGGGTGGTCCGGATTATACGCCGCATTGAGGTCGCAACCGATCGCCGCCTGTTGCACAACTGCCGGCTGGGGGGCGTAAGCGGCTACAACCGAGGCGGTTGCGCCAACCGACGTGCACGGATGGGTGGGGTCATAGGCCGCACTCAGGTCACATCCCCCAACCCCGGTTTGCGGTAGCGAAGCCTGCTGCACGGGGGCCGGCGCCGTAGCTGCCTGCATCAGCGAAGTACAGGGGTGAGCGGGGTTATAGGCGGCATTCAAATCGCATCCGGCGGCAAGGCTTGTCACACCAGGATAGACGGCCGTTGCCACACCAGCCCGCGCCGAGGCGTAGGTCGCCCATGGCCCGGACAACGGCACGCCATTGCCAAGGTTTGGTGTCACCGCGGCGAGGTAGTTCACGGTCTCATCCGGCAGGATCGCTGTCCCGGCGAGATAAGAATTGACCCGATCCGGACCGGCATTGTAAGCCGCAAGAAAGCCGGGCGCGCCGAATTGGTCGTACATCTCGCGGATGTAAGCCGTGCCGGCGAGAATATTGTTGTGGGGATCGAACGGGTCATCGCCGAGCCCATAGCGCTCGCGCAGCCCTTCATAGGTTGTGGGCATGACCTGCATCAGACCCATCGCCCCGACGGGCGACACGGCTTGCTCCTCCCCACCCAATTCCTGCTGCATGACGGCGCGCACCCATTGCTCGGGCACGCTGTAGCGCGTAGCGGCTTCGCGAATATAGGGCCCCCACGGGTCCTCCGGCGGTCCCGGCGGCGGATAATAATGAGTGGGCGCGAACGAAGCACTGGTCCCACCCGAAGGAGCCGAGCCATATTCGGAATAGCCATACCCACCGGGTCGGCTGCAGGCTGCAAACAAAAGAATCGCCGGCAATAAGGTTATCAGTGCAAAGTGTCGCCCGGCGATCGGCCTGGTACGCCGCGCCTGGTCAAACAGGTCGGACAAAAACATTTTCACACCGAGACACCGCCTTCAGTCGAGGCCGTCTTGACCCCGCTCTGTTCGACTAAGGCGAATACCAAAGTTGATCGACTGTGACCAGTTGTTCGAGTTGCGGTTGATGTTGCGGGCCCGGATGCCAGTCAAAATGCCCTGATCCACAGGCGTATCCCGCAGCCCGTGTAAGCTGATTAATCGGATGTCTTTGCGTTTCGCTTGGCTTGGGCGCGTGCCCAGGTCGAATCGCTGATGATTAGATCTGCTCCATCATGCGCCGCGTGACACGTCATGGGGTCGGTCATCGAACGTGGGTCCGCCGTCCATTTCCCACGCATGCGTATCCATGGCAGCCTTGTGCCGCTTCGCCGGATCGAGGAAACTCACCGCATTCGGGCGAGGAGAAATGGCGATGCGCAGGGTGGGACCGCACAGCTACACCGAAGTCTATTTTGCCGGCTGCAACCCGAGTTTTGTCGAGACTAGCGACGGCTATGTGATGATCAATTCGCCACAGCAGCCAATCGATGCCGTGCGCTGGCGCGAGCGGATGGAAGACAAGGCGCCGATCCGGTACCTGATTAATACCGAGCCGCATGGCGATCACATATCAGGCAACGCCTATTTCACGAACACCAAAGTCGTGGGTCAGGTGAAGTTGCAGGAATGCTTTGAGCGCTATTTGTGGGCCTTTGGCTCTCTCGAGGAAAAGCGCGAGCGCTTCAAGGAAACGGACCCAGACAGCGTGTGGCTGGTCGGCCACCCCGATTATCCTCCCGTCAACCCCCCGACGCTGACCTTTGACGATACTCTGACCCTGAACGTCGGCAACCACTCCTTCAATATCATTCACATGCCGGGCCACACTGCACCGCAAACCTCGGTCCTGGTGCCGGAGGAAGGGGTTGTCTTTACCGGCGATAACGTCTTTCACAAATGCCGCAGTTGGCTGCAGGAATGCGATCCATGGGAATGGCTTGCCGCGCTAAAAAGTATCGAGGCGCTGGATATTGAGACGATCGTACCGGGTCACGGTGAGCCGTGCGGCAAGGCGTATTTGAAGGAGCAGGGCGAGATTGTTGAGAATTGGGTTGGCTTTGTCGAACGCTTTGTCGATCGCGGCGTCGGTCCGGACGAAATCCTCAGAGGCCCGATCGAGGTCACAAAGCAAGACCCTTATCCGATCGGTCAGCGCCTGTTTATCCATAACGAGCGGCTGACGGAGATGATCGTCCGCAACCTACACAAACGCATTCTCGACAAAAAACAGCAAGCCACGGTTTGACCGATCCCCGCGAATTCCGCGACCGCTGCGCAACGCGCCGACCCGTCATTTTGCCGCCCGTGGCGCGATGCCTCGTTCGAGGGGGTTTACCTATGGTTGCGAGGCCATGGTAGAATAGGCGCGGGAAGACAAGGGCGAGGTCGTGTCATGAGTATGGTGCGCGAGCTTCTCGACGATGCTGTTGCGTTGCAGAAAGACGGGTTGAGCCCCGGCCGCATCGGGCTGGCGCTGACCGACCGTTGGGAGGCGGAGGAACTGGGATCGGCCCGAGAGGTGCGTCGCACCCGCTTCAAGACCGGCGGCATCGAGTTGCGCTTTCCAAGCGGCGAAAAGATTGTATGGGACGGCACCATCTGGAGTTATCTGCCGGCGTGATCACCCGCGCTATCGCGCGGGCGATCACAGGCGGTCGGCTGGGCGTTTGCAAGCTCGCTGCTGCCATCTGGATAACTTTATTGGCCGGCTTGGTAATCGGCAGGGCGTCTGCCGAAGAGCTTGTTGCCGACTACACTGCGTATTGGGCGGGACTACCAGCAGCCCAAATCCGTCTAAAGCTCAGCGACGCCGCTGCGGCTTATCAGGACCAGATCGAGATTCGCAGCGAGGGTCTGCCCCGGCTTATTACCCATTTCCGTGTCAAGGCTCAGGCGGGCGGGCGGCTTGTTCCTGGCCGTCCAGCCGAGCCGTCGCATTACGATGCGCTTTACGATGTGCGCAGATGGCGCAACAGCCGTATTGCGATGCGCTTTATTGCGCATGATGGCGCGGTGGTCGCCGAGCGCGCCGCAGAAGATACCAGCCGCAAAGCGCTGCTCGCCGAAAAATACCGGCGTGACATCGCCGATCCGCTGACCGCCTTCGAAACCGTGCGCGTCGAGATTGCCGCCCACAACCGGGCGCCGGACACCGCCTTTGTCGTCCCGGTTTATGATGGTACCCGGCGTTTCGATGTCGTTGGGCGCATCTTACCCAAAGCGGAGCAATCCCCTGGCGTCCTGCGATTAGCGTTGAACCTGCGACCGATTGCCGGTTTCAAAGGCCAGTCGAAGGTCGACGGCGACCCCGATGACGCGCCGCGCCCGGTGGCGGTGACTGTCACCGACGACAAGAGATTGCTGCCGATATCGATGATGTTGCGGGTCTTCTATCTGCCACTGATCATCCAGCTCGATCGAGTCTGCCCCGGCGCCAAGGAGTGCGCGGGGTGAGGCTTTCGCGCGGCGGGGCTATCTCCTGGCGGTGAGGGCCGAGCGGTGGCATGCCAACCCCAGTTGCGCTCGATTCCATTCTTACCGGTGAGTAATATTTTGGAATGAGCGCAGCCGGCCGACTAACGGTGAACTCGGGCCGCCCTGGCGCCGACCATCGCTCTTAGCAGCCTAATGCCATCCACTTCATGCGTTGATTGCTCTCTATCCTGGAGCAGACGACGAGACCTATCGTCGACGGATGGTCAGAGGGTCCACCGGTGATGAATTGAAGCGCATGGCTGAGGTGTGAGAGGCATTCTTTGGAGCTACCGGAGAAAGTTCGCTGTAACGCCGCTCTGATGGGCGAAACCGGCTGTGCCTGGCTCGCGGATTTGCCCCTGCTGATTGCGGAACTCGAACGTCGCTGGGCGATCACGGTCGGCGCGCCGGTGCGAAGTGGAAGTGAAGCCTTTGTGGCCGAAGCTCGCACCAGTGAGGGGCTGGATGTCATCGTGAAGATCGTAATTCCCGGCATCGACCCGGCGCGCCAAGAGCTCCGCATATTACGGACCGCCCAGGGAGTTGGCTACGCCCAATTGATCCGCAGCGATGAAACCAACAATGTGCTGCTTCTCGAGAAGCTCGGACCCCAGCTGCACGAGTTTCGCCTTCCAGAAGATCGCCAAATCCAAATCATCTGCGCCACGTTGCGCGAAGCCTGGATGCCGCCTCCTGAAGAACTTCCGTGGCCGACGGGCGCGGATAAGGCGGTGGAACTTTCTCACATCATCGAGTCGCATTGGAATTCGTTTGGAAGGCCATGTTCCGAATGCGCGATCGAGCGGGCGCTATCGTATGCAGAGAAGCGGCGGCGAGCGTTCGATCCTGCACAGTCGGTGCTCGTGCATGGCGATGCCCATGAATGGAATACCCTTAGAGCGCCGGACAGTACGACGGGTTTTAAGTTCGTGGACCCCGATGGCGTCGTTGCAGAGCGAGCTTTCGATCTTGCGATCCCAATGCGCGAGTGGGGCAATGTGAGACCAGAAGGCGATCTCGTCGAGCTCGGTCGCCGCCGTTGCCGTCTGTTAAGCCAGTCCACCGGAGTTGAATATCAGCCGATTTGGGAGTGGGGATTAATCCAGTGCGTTTCGAATGGTCTGTTGCTGCATCGCATCGGGCTTGCTGAGCCGGCGTCGGTGCAGCTGGCAATGTCAGATGCCTGGGCGGCCGGCGGTGATTTTATGGGTCCATAGGCGGCCTTGATTTGCCGGGAGTTGCCGTCCGTTCCTAGGGCGCATCTGCCCCGGAGCCGGTCCGCTGGGCCGTGGTCTCTGTTCGGTCTTGTGTAGCGAATAGGAAATGCAATTTCGTGTCCCACTCCCTTTAGCGTTTTGTTAACCTTAAACGCGCGCTGCATCATTAGCCTTAACGGCGATAGCGGCAGGGTGGCGTTAGTGTAACCGCGTCGACCTTGACCGCGACGCGTGCATAGCAGCCTTAACCGCGCCGCAAGCGGCCGCGTTAGCCTTATAACCGCGAACAATCCTCGTTATCACTAACCGCGGCAATCGGCAGCGGTCGCGCTATCGCGGGCGCTTCTGCGGCCGACGATCCGGAAGCGGCGCACCCCTCAGTGAGCCCACAGCCGCTTCGAGGCGATCGCGGCGCCCTCGGCCATCGCAGCGAGCTTTTTGAACGAGATGTCGGGATCGAGCTTGCCATAGCCGGCAAAGGTGCCAAAGCCGCAATCGGTTCCGGCGATGACCCGCTCACGCCCGACGATATCGGCAAAGCGGCAGATCCGTTCGGCCACGAGTTCCGGATGTTCGACGTAATTGGTCGAGGTATCGATGACGCCCGGAATCAGGATCTTGTCATCCGGCAGGCGGGTTTCTTGCCAGACTATCCACTCATGCGCGTGGCGCGGATTGGCGGCCTCGACAACGAGCGCTTGCGGCTTGGCCTTGAGCAAGATGGATGCAACCTTGGCAAACGGGATGTCGTGGTCATGCGGCCCCTCGTAATTGCCCCAGCAGATATGGATCCGGGCGCGATCGGCCGGCACATTGCGCAACGCGTGGTTCAGCACTTCGACATGAAACGCGGCCCGCTTTAGAAAATCGGGTTCGCTCAGATCCTGAAAGCTCGTGTGATGCGCCATCGCCAAATCCGGGCAATCGAGCTGCAGCACGAACCCGGCGCCGACGATCGCGTCGTACTCCTCCTGCATCACATCGGCGACCGCTTCGACATAGGCCTCGTGCGAGGGATAATACGAATTGTTTTGGAAGACTGGAACGAGGCCGGGTGAGGCCGCGGTCATAAAGCCTTCGATTACCGCGACTTGGGCCAGCGCGGCGCGCAAATTCTCGATGTCTTGGCGCAGCGGCTCGCGGTCGCGCCATGAAATCGGTCCGACGCAGACCGCGCGGCGCGCGGTATTGGTACCGGTCATCCGTTCGTAGGCCGCGACAAAATTGGGGTGGTCGCGGGTGTCGAGCCGCGGCTTTGCCGGCTCGTGCCCGGCAAAGCCAGTCAGGCGGTCGACGACATAAGTCGAATAACCCGGCTTCGACATCTCGCCATCATTGACAATATCGATGCCGACAGCCGTCTGGCGCCGAACAATGTCGTAAACGGCCTCGCGCACCAAACGGTCGAACTCGCTTTTATCGTAAGCTTCGCCCTGATCCTTGCGTACCAATAATTGCTTCAATTCAGGCGGACGCGGCAGGCTACCGACATGCGTGGTCAGAATGCGGTCGTGGCTGGTCTTCATCGTCTCCCCCGAGCCTGCCTATTCGCGGGGCACAGCATGCGCCGCTCTACCCTGGAGGACAAGGATTTCTCCGCAAGCGACAGCCGGCATAACACCAAGCCACCATTCGCAAACCCATTAATTAGCGAGGGTGAACGGTGCGGCTCCGAGTGGCAGAGGTCCCTAGACACCACCGCTCTGCTGGCGGGCAGTGAAACTCGGCGTCAGATACAGGATTCACATGAGGGGGAGATCCGTGCCGCCGTGCAGGATTACCCGCCGCTTGCTTGCGCCTTGGCCCAGCTGTCGCGCAGTCCGACCGTGCGATTAAAGACGAGGCGGCCCGGCTCGGTGTCCGGGTCGAGGCAGAAATAGCCTTGCCGCTCGAACTGCACCGCCTGACCCGTCTCGGCTTCGGCCAGCACCGGCTCAACCTGGGCTTCGGTCAGAGTTTCCAGCGAATGAGGGTTGAGATCGGCGAAAAAATCGCCGCCAGCGCCAGGATCAGGCCGGGTGAACAGCGGATTGTAAAGCCGGACCTCTGCCGGCAACGAATTCGCGGCTGCCACCCAATGCAAAGTCGCTTGGACCTTGCGGCGGTCAGGCGCGTTGCCGCCGCGTGTCGCCGGGTCATAGGTGCAGGTCAGTTCGACGATCTCATCGGCCGCATTCTTGATGACTTCGCGGCAGGTGACGAAGTAAGCGTAGCGCAACCGCACCTCGCGCCCCGGCGCCAGACGAAAGAATTTTTTCGGCGGGTTCTCCATAAAATCGTCGCGCTCAATATAGAGCTCGCGGCCAAACCGAATTCGTCTGGTGCCGGCGGACGGATCCTCCGGATTGTTGACTGCTTCGAGCTCTTCGCTCTTGCCCTCGAGATAGTTGGTGATGACGAGCTTTAGCGGACGCAGCACCGCCATACGCCGCAGCGCCGATTTGTTCAAATGCTCGCGCACCGCATGGTCGAACATCCCGATATCGACGAGGCTGTTGGCGCGGGCGACGCCGACCCGCCGAGCGAAATCGCGGATCGCCGACGGCGGCACACCGCGTCGTCGCAACGCCGCCAAGGTCGGCATGCGCGGGTCGTCCCAGCCGCCGACCCGGCCCTGCCGCACGAGTTCGGTCAAAAAGCGCTTCGAGAGAACAGTATAGTTGATGTTGAGGCGCGCGAACTCGTACTGCCGCGGCCGCGACGGCACCGGCAAATTGTCGAGCAGCCATTCATAAAGCGGACGGTGGTCTTCGAACTCCAATGTGCACAGCGAATGCGTCACTCCCTCGATCGCATCCGATTGGCCGTGGGCAAAATCATAACTCGGATAGATGCACCACTTCTCGCCGGTGCGGGGGTGTGCGGTATGCAAAATGCGGTACAGCACCGGGTCGCGCAGATTGATGTTACCCGAGGCCATATCGATCTTGGCGCGCAACACGCGGGCACCATTCGGGAATTCACCGGCCCGCATGCGGCGAAATAAATCGAGGTTTTCGGCGATGCTGCGATCGCGATACGGGCTGTCGCTGCCGGGCTCGCTCAAAGTGCCGCGCATGGCCCGCATTTCTTCGGGCGACAAATCGTCGACATAAGCCTTGCCGGCACGGATCAGATGCTCCGCCCAATCATAGAGCTGTTCGAAATAATCGGACGCGTGATAGAGGTGGGGGCCCCAATCAAAGCCGAGCCAACGCACATCGCGCGCGATCGCGTCGATAAATTCCTGTTCCTCCTTGGTCGGGTTGGTGTCGTCAAAGCGCAAATGACAGCGCCCGCCATATTCCTCGGCAACGCCGAAATTGACCCAAATCGCCTTGGCATGGCCGATATGGAGATAGCCGTTGGGCTCCGGCGGGAACCGGGTCACCACCTCGCGGACCCGCCCGGTGGCGACATCGGTGTCGATAATGTCGCGGATAAAGTCGCGGCCCGCCGTCTGCGTCTCGCCCGTCATTGCCTTCTCCGTTTGGTCGAATGCTAATGTGGACGATCCCCCGGCAACCGCCAACCCTGCGGCTGATCTACTGTTACCTGGTTATCGCCGCCGATCGGCCTCGTACCGATCAGCGCGAAGACCGCGCCGATAATCAGCGCAAAAACGGCGTCCGTGATCTCTGCCGAGCGATTTGGCAACCACCGCTCCGCCTCGCTCGTGACGAACAAAAGCACGGCCATCACGAGCGTGGATGGCCCCAGCCGCAGCCCGGCTTTGGCAAGAAGCCAGATCGAGCTGCCGTAGAGAAAGAACTTCTCGAGGAATGACAGGACGTCGATTTCAAGAGAGCCGGACATAAACCCAAGAAACGGAATCCAGCCAAAAGCGCCGGGCGTAGCGCCAAACCGGAATGGCTCGAGCCGCTCCGCAATGACATACACGCAAAAGGTGAGCGCGATCAGCGCCGCGCGGAAAATTGGATTGAGCGCAAGGAGGCCGAACACGACAATGGCCAAAACCGCCCCTGCTATTTCGGCCATCCCCAGCGCTGTACCGACAATCACAATCTTGCCGACCAGCGCCGCGCCGATGAACAGCGGAAACAGCAGCCACAGTCGCTTGGGGCCGACAATCGCCTCGATCAGCGCGCCGATGCCCAGCCACATGATCGTGTAGCGAAACAGGTCATAGCCGGTCAGGCGCGGATAGAGGATCACCGGCTTGAGCGCGTCCCAATATTTGTGGAGGTCGATCGTCGGAACATAGGGATAGAGCCGGTAGCCGATCCAGGCGCCGAGGAGCAAGACCGGGACCCGGTGGGCGGAAACTTCCGCGATCAGCGGCCAACGAAATTTTCTGCCCATCAGGCTGCCGGCGATCGCACCCAGCAGCGCGCCGGCGGCATTCGCGTAAACATCGTTGGCCGAGGTGACCCGCCCTTTGTCGAAATATTGCGTCAGCTCCATCGAAACACTGAGCAATGCGCCAACCAGCGTGACCAGGACGATCCTCCCGGCAGGGCGCGGGCCGCGTCCCAAGGCGAGAACGGCGCAAAAGCCGAACGGCAGATAAAACAGGATGTTGGCAATCAAATTGCTGAGGCTTGAGGGCTCGCGCCAGCTGTCGATCAGGATGCGCAATGCCGGTCTGAGACCATCGACCGGCTGCCGGAACATAAATGGATAAAGAGAACCATAAACAATGACCGCGACGACAATCGCCGTCGCGATGACAAAGCGTTTGCGATGACCCAAATCGCCACCCTCCGCCGATCGCTATCTACGGCAACTACAATCGTTCCAGCGCCGCTAATGCTGTCAGCAGAACGGAATGACAGGAACAGTAGTTCGAAACGCCTAAGCCGGTGCGACTAATTGGACGGCGTTGACGATGGCTTCGAAGGCGGCAATTGTGGCGAGGATTTGCGACGTGGCGATCGGGTAAGGGACGAAGCCGGTTACCGCGTCCGCGAATGCTTCGAGGTTGACACGGACCGTGTCGACCGGCGCGAAGCTCAAATACTGCGGCTCGATCCCGCTCCGGCGCAACACGAGTTCGGTGCGCCCCAACATCTCGGCCGAGGCGTGGCGGGCAAAAGCGTGGACGCGGGTAAACATCGGCGTCGAGCGTACCGCGGCCAATGTGCCACTGATCCCGGCTTCAAATTCGAGCAGTACCGAAAGGCTGTCGAGGGGGTCGGGCGGGGCCTTGTGCGAAATCAACAGCGTCTGCACTCGCCGCACCGGTCCCGCCAACTCGATCAATGCATCGAGCATGTGAATCCCGGTGCCGGTCAAGCCGCCGGCCGGCAATTCCTCCGGCGAAAATCGCCATTCCGAAAACGTGCCGGCCACCTCGTTGCTGAAATGTGCTTCGAGGTGGATGATGCGCCCCAGTTCGCCGGCTTTCGCAAACCGGACCAACTCGCGCAGAGCCGGATAAAATCTTTTATCGGTACCGACGCCGAGCACCACACCAGCGTTCTCGCACGCGGCGATTGCCTCCGCCGCCTCTGCTGTTGTCAGGGTCAGCGGCTTTTCACAAAAAACATGCTTACCGGCGGCAGCCGCGGCGATGATCTCCGCGCGGTGCAGCGAGTGAGGTGTCGCCAATATGATCGCGGCAATGCCGGGATCGATGAGCACGGCCTCGAAATCGGTGGCGAGAACAAGGCCGTGTGCTTGTGCAAAGTCGCGGTGCAGTTCGGGGCTGCGCACCACTGCGCGGGTAAAGCGCAGCCGGTCACTCTTGCCCTGAACCGAGGCGACCAGGGTCTGCCCCCAGCGGCCGAGACCGACAATTGCGACATCGATCATCGGCCGCTCGCGTCCTCCCGGATGCTAGCTGCGCGGTGCGCCGAGATGCTTGTGAAAGAAGGCGAAGACCTTGTGCCAGCCATCGACCGCCTGCTCCGGGCGGTAATTTGGCCGATACCACGCGAAGAAGGCATGGCCGGCGCCATCATAGCGGTGGAACTCGTAGTTCTTGCCGTATTTCTTCAGTTCCGCCTCGGTACGGTTGACCTGATCGGCGGACGGGTTCGGATCCTCGTTGCCGAAGAGGCCCAGCAGCGGGCAATTGATGCCTTCGGTAAACTCGATCGGTGCCGTCGGCTGGGCCTTGGTCAGCCGCGACTTGTCATCGACGATGACGTTGCCGCCCCAGCAATCGACCGCACCTTGGACCAGATGCGACAATTTGCAGGCGACGAGGTAGGTCTGCCGCCCGCCCGAGCAAAAGCCGATCACCCCGACCTTGCCGCTGGCATGCGGCTGCGAGCGCAGGAAATCAATGGCGCCGGTGACATCGCCGAGCATCTGTTCGTCGGGGACGCCGCCACTTTCACGCACCTTCGCGACGACCGCCTCATCGGCGCCATCGCCGACCCGGAAATAAAGGCTGGGTGCAACCGCGGCATAGCCGTGATGGGCGAATTTGCGCGCGACTTCGCAGGTCCACTCGTCCCAGCCCGGCATATGATGGATCACGACGACACCCGGATGCGGCCCCGGATTGGTCGGGTGCGCGTAATAGGCATCGCCGCGATCGCCACCGTGGCCGCGATAGTTCGCCATTCCCGCCTGAATGTTGCGAAAAGCCATGTTGAACCCTCCCTCCGATTGTCGGCGGGTCTCTTCGCACCGAACCCACCGAAACGCAAGCTGCATCTCCGGCGCCGGTGATCGTGCGACGGCTTGACATTTCCGTTTTCGTCTCGACGCTGCCGTGCAAGGTTCGGAGGAGACGAAATGAACAGCGCCTTGGATCGGCTGCGCGTGCTCGACTTTACGACGACGATCGCTGGCCCTTATTGCGGTCGTCTACTCGCCGATCTCGGGGCCGAGGTTATCAAGATTGAGGCGCCCGAAGGCGACATGATGCGCACCCGCCCGCCGTTGCGCGCCGGCGCCAGCACCAGCTTTGGCCAGTTGAACGCCGGCAAAAAAAGTGTCGTGCTCGATCTGAAATCACCGCAAGGGGTCGAGGCGGCGCGCCGGCTCGTTGCCACAGCCGATGTTGTCGTCGAGAATTTCCGCCCCGGTGTCATGCGTCGCTTTGGCCTCGACTACCCGCCGATGAGGGAGATCAAGCCCGACCTCGTCTATTGCGCGATTTCGGGCTATGGTCAAACTGGGCCGTCGGCCGGACTGCCGGCCTATGCGCCGGTGATCCACGCCGCATCGGGCTACGATCTCGCGCAGATTGCGCATCAAATGGAGGACCGCCGCCCGGATTTCTGCGGCATCTTTATCGCTGACGTGCTGACCGGCACCTACGCCTTTGGTGCGATCATGGCCGCTCTCTATCAACGCCAACTGACCGGCGAAGGCCAGATGATCGATGTCTCAATGCTCGAAAGCATGTTGAGTTTAACGTTGAGCGAAATCCAGGCAGCACAGTTTCCGGTGGCCCCGCCCGGCCGGCCGATTTTCGGGCCGATCGCTACCAAGGACGGCTACATCATGCCGGCGATCGCAAGCGAGCGCACGTTCCAAAACCTAGCGATCGCAAGCGGCCATCCCGACTGGATCACCGACCCGCGCTTTGCCCAATATACCGAGCGGCGCAAACATTGGGGTGAGCTTGTCGACGAATTGGAGCTGATGGTCGACGACATTAACCACCGCTGAAGTACAGGCGGTCTTTGACCGTCACGGGGTGCCGTCCTCGCCTTATCGCACGGTCAAGGAGGCAATGGCCGATCCGCAACTGGCGCATCGCCAAGCCTTCGCCGAGATCGTCGATGCCGGCGGCCCATTTCTGGCGCTGAACCCGCCGTTCCGGCTCTCCGCCGCGCGCGCCGCGGCACAGCCCTTTGTCGCCTCCCTCGGCGAGCACACCGAGGAGGTGCTGGCCGAGATCGGCTATACCGCCGAGGAGATCGGGGCGCCGCAAAGCTGAGCCGGAATTTACGCCGTCTCGGCAGCAAGCCGGCTGAAAGGGCGGCTGGCAGGGGAGCGGCTGGGCAATCTTCAGCCGCAGCTGCGGGCGATGGCCCAAAACGAATCGGCGGCGAGGCTGGCGCCGCCGACGAGAGCGCCGTCGACATCGCCAAGCCCAAGAATGGCGCCGGCATTGGTCGGGTTGACCGAACCGCCGTAAAGGATATGCGCCTCGGTCGGTAGGTGCCGCCGGATCGCCGCATGCATCGCGGCAATATCGTCGAGGCTGGCGCTGAGGCCGGTGCCGATCGCCCAGACCGGCTCGTAGGCGACGATCAGCTCACTACCGGCGGCTGCCTCCGGGAGCGATCCCGTGAGCTGCGCTGCCACTACTGCCGTCGCCTCTCCTG
This sequence comes from uncultured Alphaproteobacteria bacterium, assembly GCA_963846635.1. Lineage (GTDB taxonomy): Bacteria > Pseudomonadota > Alphaproteobacteria > ATCC43930 > CGMCC-115725 > AP-15. The sequence continues at coordinate 155,624 of CAWJXM010000058.1, forward strand.
CCTGGCGCTGCGCCAAGGTCTCGCCGACGCAGACAATCGGGACCAGCCCGGCGCGGCGGGCGGCGCCGATCTTGGCGCGCACCAGCGCATCGCTCTCGCCGTGTCCCTGGCGGCGCTCGGAATGACCGAGGATCACAAAGCGACAGCCGGCATCGGCCAACATCTCGGCGCTGATGTCGCCGGTGAAGGCACCTTTCGGCGCCGGATGGCAGTCCTGGCCGCCGAGGTAAATGCCACTGCCAGCAATGGCGCTATGGACGAGCGCCAGCAAGGTCGCCGGCGGACAGATCAACAGATCGCAAGTAAGCTGTTCGGTGCCGGTCGCGGTGCGTGCCCTTCGCGCGAGCTCAGTTGCGAGCGTGAGGCCGTCGGAGCGCAGCCCGTTCATCTTCCAATTCCCGGCAATGAGCTTTTTTCGGTCTGCCATCGCGGCTATCTCCCCTCGGCCAGCCCCGCGGCCCGTTGCGGCTCAACGGGCGCTTGCCTATCATTCATGCAACTAGATCACATCGGTATCGGGACCGGGTCAATTCTCCCGTTGCCGCTAGAAAGGCCGTTGCCGATATGCTGCAAGCAATTCGCTCTAGGGCCGGATCCTTCGTCGTCAAGGCTCTGTTCGGTCTTTTGATCCTGACCTTCGGGATTTGGGGCATCGGCGACATCTTTCGCAATCGGCCAACGGATACGACCGTGGCCACGGTCGGCAGCGAGAGCATCGATGCCGCCGCGTTGCAAATGGCGCTGCAGCCGGCGCTTGGAGCGGCTCAGCATGCAGCTCGGAACCCAGGTTGATCTGCGCCAAGCCAAGCAGATGGGCATCGTCCAGCAGGTGCTGGGACAGCTCATCGACAATAGCATTATCGACCAGGAGGCGCAGCGCATGCAGCTCGACGTCTCCGACGCTGTGATCCGCGACATGATCACCCGGGATCCGATGTTTCGTGGTGCGGGCGGCGGATTCGATCGCAACGCCTTCGAGGCGCTGTTGGCAGCAAATCACATGAGCGAGGCGCAATATGTCGAGCGCGTCCGGCACGATATTGCGCGGGACGATCTGTTGCTGTCGATAACCGCGGGCGTAACCGCCCCGCAAGCGATTGTCGACCGGCTCTATCGGTACCGCAATGAAAAGCGAGTCGCCGATATTGTCGCGTTGCCGGTTTCGAGCGCCGTCAATGTCGGGCAGCCGAGCGACGCGGAACTGAAGAAATTCTACGATTCCCACCCTGACATGTTTCGCGCTCCGGAATATCGCGGGTTCACGATGGCGAGCCTCACGCCCGCGGATCTTGCGGCGAAGATCGAGATTCCCGAGGCCAAGCTGAAGAGTGCCTATGACCAGCGGCAGGACGAGTTCGTCTTGCCTGAACGCCGTGATGTGCAGCAGATCCTCGCTCCTTCCGAAGAGAAGGCCAAGGCTGTCGAGGCCGCGTTAGCGGCGGGCAAGGATTGGACCGCCGTGGCGCAAACCATCGCCGGTCAGGACCCACAGTCAATTGATCTTGGTGTGGTCAAACCCGAGGATTTGCCGAAACAGCTGGCCGATGCCGCATTCAGCCTGCCGCTCGACAAACCGAGCGCGCCAATCCAATCGACGCTCGGCTGGCACATTCTGCGGGTGGTCAAAATCGTGCCGCCAACGACGCAGAGCTTTGCCGAGGTCAAGACTAAATTGCAGGCCGATTTGGCGCATAGCGAGGCAGCCGATCGCCTCTACGAGATCGGCAACCATGTCGACGACGCGATCGCCGGCGGCGCCACCCTCGACGAGGTCGCCGCCAAACTCGGATTGAAAAAGACCGTGATCAACGCGGTCGACGACAAGGGGCTGGGGCGCGAGGGCAAACAGGTGCAGTTGCCGGTGTCGCCAGCCGATGTGCTGAAACTCGCCTTTGCCACCGACGAAGGCCGCACGAGCCGCGTCACGCAAACCTCGGACGGCGCGATCTTTGTGCTGCATATGGACAAGATCGTGCCGCCCTCGGTCAGACCGTTGAGTGAGGTCAAAGACAAGGCGGTGGCGGCCTGGCAGGCTGAACAACGCCAGGACAAGGTGGCAAAAGATGCAAAATCGCTGGCTGCCGCAGTCAAACCCGGCATACAGCTTTCGGCGGTGGCCGCGGCGCAGGGGTTGAAGGCAACGACGTCGCCGCCGTTCCAGCGCCAGTCGGACAACACCGCGGGTGTGCCGCCGGCGCTCGTCGACAAACTTTTTGCAGCCAAGCCCGGCGGCGTTGTCACCGCGTCTGATGCGACCGGCTCTTATGTCGCGCAACTGATCAAGGTGGAGGAGCCGAAAACCACTTCAAAGGACGCCACCGCCGATCTGACGCGCGAAGTCACCGCCGGCATGCAAGCCGATCTCGGCGACGAGTTCACGCGGGCCTTGCGTGCCCGTTTCCCGGTGGAAATCCATCGCGAAAACCTCGACCGGCTGTTCTGACGCCGGCAGTCAGTCTTCGGCTGCGAGGTCTGATCCGACCTGGGCGGCTGGTGCCGTCAGCACCGAAAACATCGATGCGATGATCGGCATGCCGATCTCGTCTCGCAAAGTCATCACCGATTCGGGATGGAACTGCACGGCGGCGATCGGCAATTCCTGGTGCTCGATCGCCATGACAACGCCGTCCATCGTCTCCGCCGTCACGATCAGCGAATTCGGCAAGGTGGCGCGGCGGGCATGCAGAGAATGGTAGCGGCCAATGGTGAACTCCGGCGGCAGGCCTCGTAATAATCGCCCGCCCAGCACCCGAACGATCGATGGCTTGCCGTGATAGGGGGTCGCCAGCACGTCGAGCGCACCACCGAAATATTCGACGATCCCTTGCAGTCCGAGACACACGCCGAACACCGGCAGTGAGCGTTTGACCACTAGGTCCAGCGTCTCGTTCATCGCGAAATCGGCGGGCCGACCCGGCCCAGGCGACAGCACGACGAGGTCGGGGAGCGTACCGCGCTGCAATTCGGCGCGCGCCAGATCGGGCCGCATCGTCACCACATCTGCGCCGGTCGTGCGGATGTAATTGGCAAGCGTATGGACAAATAAATCCTCGTGATCGACGAGCAGCACCCGACGGCCGGCTCCTCCTGTAGTCGCTGTCCCGGCGCGAACCAGGACGTTTGCCGAATGCCCGCGGATCGCGCTGAACAACGCCGAGGCCTTGAGTCGACACTCGGCTTCTTCTGACTGCGGGTCGCTGTCGTAGAGCAGCGTGGAGCCGGCGCGCACCTCACCGATGCCGTCTTTCATGCGGATCGTGCGCAGGGTCAGTCCGGTGTTCATGTTGCCGTCGAAGGTGACGCGGCCGATCGCACCGCCATACCAACGGCGCGAGGAGCGCTCATGCTCTTCGATAAAGCGGATCGCCCACAATTTTGGCGCCCCGGTTACGGTGACCGCCCAGGCATGGCTCAAAAATCCGTCGAGCGCATCGAATTCGGCACGCAATTCGCCCTCGACATGGTCGACAGTGTGGATCAACCGCGAATAGAGCTCGATCTGGCGGCGGCCGATAACGCGCACGCTGCCCGGCACCGCGACCCGCGACTTGTCGTTGCGGTCGACATCGGTGCACATCGTCAACTCGCTCTCGTCCTTGGTCGAATTGAGCAACTCGCGGATGCGCTCGGCATCCTCGACCGGGTCGCGGCCGCGGGCGATCGTGCCGCTGATCGGGCAGGTCTCGATGCGCCGCCCGTCAACCCGCACGAACATTTCGGGTGACGCCGAGACCAGAAACTCGCCTTCGCCGAGGTTGATCAACGCGCCATAAGGCGCCGGGTTGGCCTGGCGCAATCGCCGAAAAACCACGCTCGGCTGGTCCGGGCAGCGGTCGGCAAACAGCTGGCCGGGGACCACTTCGAACAGATCGCCGCGGATAAAAGCTTCCTTCGCGCGTTCGACGAGCGCCGCGTATTCGCCCGGACCATGATCGCTCTCGGCCGGCGCATCCAGCGGGGCGCGCGCGGCGCGATAGGGGGCGGGCGCGGTCGCGCGCAGCAGCCCGACCGTCGATGCACCATTGAACGCGAATTCGTAGCGATGGATTGCCGCGATCTGGCGCATATGATCGACGATCAGGATCTCGTCAGGCAGATACAACACCAGATCGCGCTGGTCCGCGGGCCGCGGCAGACGCAATCGCATCGGCTCGAATTGGAACACGAGATCATAGCCGAAGGCGCCATAGAGCCCGAGATGCTGGTCCTCACCGCTGCTGAACACATCGATCAGCGCGCGCAGCAGCGAAAACACCGAGGGCTGGCGGCTGCGTTGTTCTTCCGGAAAGCGCTCGGCGGTCGGGGCGATCTCGCCGATGATCCGCTCTTTGTCGCTATCCTCAAGGCGCGTTCCCGGCAAAAGAGCGAGGGCTCGGGCCACGGCCGGCAGCAACACTCGGCCGCGCGGGTTCAGCGCTTCGATCGCGAACCGCCGGCCGCGCGCGACGACAGCCAGCGGCGGGTCGACAAACCCCATGTCCCAGCGCGTGTAACGGCCGGGAAATTCGAAGCTCGACGAGAACAGCACCCCGCGCCGGTCATCCAGCGCCTGAGCCAGGGTGTAATCCGCCGGCTGATAGTCTCGCTCGCAAACCTCGCGGGTTACGGCGATGCCGCCTGTTGTATGTAGCGGGTGACGTGCATGCGAACTCCCGTATGTGGCGGCTGCCGCGAAGGCCTCCGGGAGGAGTTCGCGCTCTGACTGCGAAGGCCGCCCGGAATTCCCGCGGCGGCCTATTGAGCGAAATATTAGACGATGGCCGCCCGTTTCAGACCGGCCACCACCAAACTGCGCGCTGAGCCAAAGCACCATGGATATATCGTTACCAGATTATCGCCGCGGCCGCAATCCTGTGCCGCAGCCGGGATAATGGGTCAGTTTGAATTTCGGCTTCCGGACCCATCTCGGGCGTTCGGCACGGTCGCGATTGGACGCCCGGTTATGCCTCACTGCGGTCGCTGGCCGATGCCCATCCGGGCCGCCCCAAGAGGGTTGCTAAACGGTAGGCGGCATTCTCTTGGCCCGACGCGCCGCGTGGAGTTCAAGAACGAGCACGTGAGATGTCGGAACGGGGGTAAGTTTACCACGCCGTCGTAGACATTTGCTCATATTGAGCATAAGATTTCTTTTTGCATGCGGAGGAAACTATGAGTGACACGCCGACCAACGGGCGCCAGGCTCAACGATCTCGCCTTCTCGTGATCCTTGGCGCCGGCTCTACCATTCACGCGTGCGCGCCCTCAACAAAAGAGATCACCGAGCTCGTTTGCAAAATCGAAGACGAGCCTACTCATTCGGTAATCAGTCGCTTGCGGGATCAGCGCACCGAAGGAAATTTCAACTTTGAGACGGTCCTGGCTGCTCTTGAGGATTTGGACGAGTTCAGCGTTCGTCAGCGCTTTCCGATCGCTTTGCAGAGCATTGGTGGCCATCTAAGTGCGTTTACGGAACTCTTGCCTGACTTTGCAAAGGTAGAGGAAAACCGTTTGCAAAGTGCACGAACAAGTCTTGTCGGCCGTATAAAGGACTTTGTCATCGACCGAACCGAAAATGCCTCGCCCGCCGCACTCAAAGTATTTTTCGATCAGCTGAAAGCGGAATTTGATCTTACGGTCTTGACGCTAAACTATGACGATCTCATCGACCGAGCGGGCGAATGGTATGACGGGTTTAACCCTCCGACGGCCCCGGACCGATTCGGAACGTTCGACTTCTCCGGGTTCCCGGCTCAGTCGACCAAGCATCCGGCTGTGCTACTGCATCTGCATGGCAGCGTCCGCTTTGCCTTCCCTCCGATGCGTCTACCGACCCTGCAAAAAACCGGAGAAATCGTCCAGCGCATCGCGCCTGTAAGGGGGATTGGCGGTACGCTAAATCCGCCACAGGGGATTGCGCAGCCGTCGCCAATAGTTGCCGGCGACGGGAAAGATCGATGGATGACCCGAGCGTGCATTCCCTTCGGTTATTACTACAATGCTTTCATCACCTCCATTCTTAATTGCCCACGTCTCCTTGTTGCTGGTTACGGGGATGGAGACCTTCACGTCAACTCGTGGCTTAAGGAAGAACATCCGCGAATTCACGGTGCTCGGCGTCGGATCGTTCATATCAATCCAGCCCTGCCGAAGTCGGCTCACCCGCGGGGGTTGCTAACTTTGGGAGGAAGCGAGGGGAATTTCCCGCCTCAGGACCCGAAACAAATCAGAGAGATCATCGGTTATCTCAAGAGAGCGTAAGTCGGCGGCGTCCAATTAAATGGTCGGAGGACGCTGACTAAAACTAAAGGTCGTGGTTAATCGCACTGCAATGACCGCTGTCGGCGCAACCTCGGCGTTGGCGCACTAAATGGCGAAGGACCGGATTTCTCCCTTTGCAGAATTTCAAACTGACTCACTATCCACAGCCGACATCCGAGGCCCGTTCTTCGATCGGCTCGGCAAACGCTCGGCTCGGTTAGCGCAGGCCATGCAACAATCATGGCGGATCCTGCTCGCGGCAATCGGGTTGCTGGTCCTGGCTTGCTTCGTCGATCTGGGCGCGGGCGCGACGGCTATGGCAATGCCTTCTGATGCCCCCGCCGTTCCGGACGAGAATTTCTGCGCCCCGCGCATGTCGGGGCGGGTCCTCGATGCCGATCTGTCGAATTATAAATATCTGCTGGCGCGGCTCGAACCCGGCGACACGCTGCGTCTAAGACCCGGTGTTTATCGCCGATTGACCATCGCCGGATTGAACGGCGCGCCCGGCGCCTGTATCACGATTACCGGCCCTTTCGCGGGGCCGCGCACCAAAATCATCGGCGAAAGCGGCTACAACACCCTTTCAATCGAACGTTCGAGCTACGTCGTCTTGCGCAATTTCGTCATCGATTCCGCGGGTATTCCGGGTGCTGACGGCATCAAGGCGCCTCGAACCCAATCGGCGGCGACGCATCACATCGTCCTCGACGGCAATCTGATCATCGGCGCGGGTGCCAACCAGCAGACCGACGGCATTTCGACCAAAACCCCGACGTGGAACTGGGTCATTCGGCGCAACACGATCATCAATGCGGGCACCGCACTTTACCTCGGCAATTCCGACGGCAACGATCCGTTCGTCGCCGGGATCATCGAAAATAATCTGGTGCTCGATCCGATCGGTTACGGCATGGAAATAAAGTATCAGCGGGAGCGCCCTGTTCTCGCCGGGATGCCGCAAGCTCCGCAATCGACAATCATCCGCGACAACGTCTTTATCAAGGACGATCGCCCATCGCCGGACGGCGACCGCCCGAACCTGCTGGTCGGCGGCTTCCCCGACAGCGGCCCGGGTTCGCGGGACCTCTATCAGATCTACGCCAATCTCCTGGTCCATAACCCGCGCGAAGCGCTGTTCCAAGGCTCTGGCCGGATCAGCTTCCATGACAACATTCTGGTGGATGGCGGGTATGCCGCCGCCGCGTTTCGTGACCACGATTTGCCGCTCAAACTCGCGCATGTGTACAACAACACAATCTATTCCGCGCAGACTGGGATCTGGTTTCGCGACCGGGCCCGCGACGGCGAGGCGGTCATCGGCAATCTTGTTTTCGGCGCACAGCCGATTTCCGGGAGCGGCATCAATGGCCGCGACAATCTCCTCGGCTCATTTGCCGAGGCGCCCTCCTATGTCGCCCGACCCTCGACCGAACCCGGTCGGATGGACTTTTTCCCTCGGCCGGGGAGGGTCCACAGCACGCCGCTCGATTTGTCCGCCTTTGCCGGCGAACTTGCTTTTGACCGCGACTTCAATGGTGCCAGCAAATTGAGCCGCACCTTTCGCGGCGCTTATGCCGGCGAGGGCGCCAATCCGGGATGGCCGCTGCGTGCCCAGATCAAACCAATACCCTGACCGACGCACGCACTCGGCCATCGGCCTGGATTAATTCGCGCAAGCATATGGCGGCATGCGCGCGGGTCCGTCATCGGAAGGCCCAGCCTTTGCACAGGTTCCCAGAGGCGAAGTTGTTGCTTCGGCTCGGTCGGCGCCCGATAGTCCGCCGCCTAAGCCGGTGCAGACGGAGGAAAAGATGCAGATCCGCGACGGTTTTGTCGGCACAATCGGCAACACCCCGCTGATCAGGCTGCGCCGGGCCTCGGAGGAGACCGGCTGCACGATCCTCGGCAAGGCCGAATTCCTGAACCCCGGAGGCTCGGTCAAGGACCGGGCTGCGCTTTACATCATCAAGGACGCTGAGGAGCACGGTCTGTTGCAGCCGGGCGGTGTCATTGTCGAAGGAACCGCGGGCAATACCGGCATCGGCCTCGCTCTCGTCGGGAATGCGCGCGGCTACCGCACGGTCATCGTCATGCCCGAGACGCAAAGCCAGGAAAAGAAGGACATGCTGCGGTTGTGCGGCGCCGATCTCCGACTGGTACCCGCGGTGCCGTATGCGAACCCCAACAATTATGTCCGCTATTCCGAGCGGCTCGCCGCCGAAATCGCCGCCAAGGAGCCAAACGGCGCGATCTGGGCCAACCAATTCGATAATCTCGCCAACCGCCGCGGCCATTACGAGACGACCGGACCCGAGATCTGGCAGCAGACCGAGGGCACGGTCGACGGCTTTGTGTGCTCGGTCGGCACCGGCGGCACCTTGTCCGGGGTTGGCATCGCACTGCGCGAGCGCAACCCCGATGTGAAGATTTATCTTTCCGACTGCATGGGATCGGGAATTTACAGCTGGTATGCGCGCAGCGAGTTCAAGCCCGAAGGCAATTCGATTACCGAGGGCATCGGCAATAATCGCGAAACCAGGAATTTGGCTGGCTTCAAGCCGGACGGACAGTTGCAGATCACCGACGCGGAAATGCTGCCGGTGCTGTTCAGCCTTGTCAAAGACGAAGGCTTGGTGCTCGGCGGCTCGACCGGGATCAATGTCTGCGGCGCCATCCGTCTGGCCCGGCTGCTCGGCCCCGGCCACACGATCGTGACGATCCTTGCCAACTCGGGCACGCGCTATCAGTCGAAATTGTTCAACCCGACCTTTCTCAGAGAACGCGAGCTTCCGGTCCCCGAATGGCTCGAATAATCGAGCATATGTCTGGGTAAGCGATCACCCTCCGCTTCAACCAAGTGATCGCTTCGCACCGTCGCGAGGCGGCTGGCACTCCCCGCTGGTGGTTCGACCTAGTCTGCGCTTTTATCAGACATGCGGCGCCCGCGCGGCCGATCCTATACATGTGCCCGTCGCGCGCTGTGTCCGCGTGCGCCCGTAACACACATGGAGTTTCAGGAATGACCGAGACTGATTACACGCCTCCCAAGGTATGGACCTGGAATAAGCCGAGCGGCGGCAGGTTCGCGAATATCAACCGGCCGATCGCGGGTCCCACACACGAGAAGGAGTTGCCGGTCGGCCGCCAGCCCTTGCAGCTCTATTCGCAGGGCACGCCCAATGGCGTGAAGGTCACGATCATGCTCGAAGAGTTGCTGGCCCTCGGCCATAGCGGTGCGGAATACGATGCCTGGCTGATCCGGATCGGCGAGGGTGATCAGTTCAGCAGCGGCTTTGTGGCGGTAAACCCTAACTCCAAGATACCGGCGCTGGTGGACCGCAGCGGTCCGACGCCGATCCGGGTCTTCGAAACCGGTGCGATCCTGATGTATCTGGCCGAGAAGTTCGGGGTGTTCTTGCCGACTGAGCCCGGAGCGCGCGCCGAATGCCTGTCCTGGTTATTCTGGCAGATGGGCAGCACGCCCTATGTCGGCGGCGGTTTCGGCCATTTCTACGCATACGCGCCGGTCAAGATCGAATATGCGATCGACCGCTTCGCGATGGAAACGAAGCGGCTGCTCGATGTGCTCGACCGCCGCCTCGCAGAAAGCAAATATGTCGCGGGCCCTGACTACACGATCGCCGACATGGCGATCTGGCCGTGGTATGGCGGGCTAGTAAAGTTCGGGCAATACGGCGCGGCCGAGTTCCTCAGCGTGCAGGATTACAAGAACGTCCAGCGCTGGACCGACATGATCTTCGAACGTCCGGCGGTGAAGCGCGGACGAATGGTCAACCGCACTTCCGGCGAGCCTTCGAGCCAATTACACGAGCGCCATGACGCCAGCGACTTCGAAACAAAGACGCAGGACAAGCTGGCAGCCGCGAACTGACCAAGGTTCCTCGACGAGGCTACACCTTTCGGGCGCGGGTCGGACCAGCGGGTTCGGCCCCGCGCCAATCTCCGATCGGACCCGGCCAGCTCAGCTCTGGCATAAGGTCAAGCCGTCAGTTGCCGATGCGACAGGTCGCTCGGCAAGCCACCTTCCCCGGCGGTGCTTAGGGTTTTCTTCCCCTCATTGCTGCGCAGAAATCATCGTCACGCTTCGGTGCTCAAACCCGAACAGCGCTTGCGCATTGTGGTGCAGGATCTTGTCGGTATCGGATTTGGGCAACCCGAGGCGCTCGATGTAGGCAAAGGTCTCCTTATAGGCTTCGTAATCCTGCAGCACTGGGTAATCGCTGCCGGTTACCAGATGGTCGGCGCCAAAGGCTTCGAGAGCGCAGAGGAAAGCCGGCTTGGAGCCGTAGCACACCGTGTCGTAATAGAATTTTTTGGCCGTGACGCTCGGCGCTTCGGCAAGGTTCGGGTGGCCGCTCTGGCTTTGGCCTTGCTTGTCGAGGCGGTTGAGCAGCATCGGGATCGGCCCGCCGAGATGCGGCACGATGAACTTGATCTTGGGATAGCGGTACGGGATCTGCTTGGCGATCATGTGCAATACAAAGGTCGCGTCCTCGAGCGACGTGCCGACCGACCCCCGATAATTGTAATCGACGATGAACGGCGAGCAGATCCCCGATCCGGCCGGGTGCACGAACAGCACCGCCCCACGCCGGTTCATCTCGGCGTAGATCGGTTCAAACTCGGTTTCGGCGATCGAGCGGCCGAGGCAGATGATGTTCATGTTGACGCCGGCGCAGCCCAACTGGTCGAAGCCGCGCTCCATCTCCTTAAGCGCCGCATCGATGTGCGGCAATGGCAGCATGACATAGGAACTGATGCGGTCAGGGTAGCGGTGCGCAAACTCGGTATAGGCGTCGTTCAGCATCTTGACCGCGGTTACGCATTCCGCCTCGTCGGGCAGATAGGGCGGATGATTTGGCGACAAGACCTGCTTTCCGACCCCCGCCTCATCCATCCACCGGAACCGGCCCTCGATGTCCTCCGGCGAATCCGAGAACGGGTGGCGTGCCATGCCGCGCTTGACCGGGAGATGAACCGGCGACGCAAACCGATCACCCATGAATTCGCTGAAATTCTTTGGCGTATAGTGCGCGTGCACATCACAAATCATCGGGCTTTCCTTCTTGCGAGGGGCCCCAAAGACGATCGTGATTGATCGATCGGTATCCTCGGGGACTTGAGTGGTCTGGGTTCAGAATAAGCCGATTTGACGAGAACCTACAAGGAGCAGCCCGGTCAATTGCCCGGCGGAATCTTCAAGGGGCCGGAGCTGTCCCGGAGGCGCAGCGCCGCGGCACGCTTTGCGGGCGACCGCCCAACGAAGCGGCTTAAACAATTGCCGCGGGTCCCATTTCACCGCAACGTCGCAAAGTGTCGTCCGCGTCGGTCTACTCCACGATGTTCGTTTCGGCGCCTCTGGTGCTATATGCGAGTATGCGATCAGATTCGCTCAGACCACGGAACTAATTATGTCGCAAGATAGCAAACCAGAGCCGGGCAGTCGTTGGGATGTTCTCACCAGGACCGGTGCCGGTACGCCGATGGGCGATCTGCTGCGCCACTATTGGTGGCCAATCGCCGGCGCCAGCGAGTTCGAGACTCCGGGGACGCTCCCGGTGCGGCTGATGGGCGAGGATCTCGTGCTCTACAAGGACCTCGGCGGCAACTACGGTCTCATCGATCGGCATTGCCGGCATCGCCGTGCCGACCTCAGCTACGGCTATGTCGAGAACTGCGGGTTGCGCTGCAATTACCATGGCTGGCTCTATGATGCTGACGGCCGATGCCTGGCGCAGCCCTATGAGGATGTTGCGCATCCGCAAGCGCGGCTTCGTGACCAGATCCATATCAAGGCCTATCCGGTCGAGGAATTGGGCGGTCTGTTATGGGCCTATCTCGGCCCCGAGCCGCGGCCGCTTGTGCCCGATTGGGAATTCTTCTCGTGGAAGAACGGCTTCCGCCAGATTGTCAAGGCCGAGATTCCCTGCAATTGGTTCCAGTGCCAGGAGAACTCGATCGACCCGGTGCATTTCGAATGGACCCACTCGAACTGGAGCGTCCGCCTCGGCAGCGCCACCGGCCCCTACACGCCGCAGCACGTCAAGGTCGATTTCAGCGAATTCGAATACGGGTTCCAGTATAAGCGCATCCGCACCGATACTAGCGAGCATGATCGCTTGTGGACGGTCGGCCGGGTGTGCCTATGGCCGAACGGATTGTTCACCGGCAATCACGTCGAGTTCCGCGTGCCGGTCGATGACGAGAATACGCTCAGCGTTATGTGGCATTTCAGCCGCGTGCCGCGGGAGCGCGAGCCCTATGTCCAGAACAGCATCCCGACCTGGCAGGGGCCGATCGCCGACCCCAAGACCGGGCGCTGGATCACCAGCCATGTGATGAACCAGGATTTCGTAACCTGGGTCGGGCAGGGCCGCATCGCCGATCGCTCGCAGGAATATCTCGCGCCGAGCGACCGCGGCATCGTCATGATCCGGCGCCGCTTTCTCGACGATATCGACGCGATCGCGGAGGGTAAGGACCCCAAGGCGATAATCCGCGATCCTGCGGTTAATGATGCAATCGTGCTGCCGGTCGCGGAACGCCAAGCCTTGATCGAAGGCGTTACGCGCGCCGAGATGATGGTCAACCCGCTCGCCCGTCGCGGCTTGCAGGGCTATATCTTTCAGACTGGACAGCCCGCCGAGGTCCGAGCGGCATTTCTCGCGGCGATGGGTTTCAGCGAAGCGGAAGCGACTGCCGACCCGCAGCCTTTCGACCCGCTGGGGCCGGCACCGCGCTGATCTCGCCTTTCTCGCTCGCGGCGCACTGCCAGCAGCAGTCGATGATCCGGCGCATGTTCGGCATCGCATCGGCATCAAGGGCGGTGATGCTCGCGTCATTGAGAATGGCCAGTGCTTACCCCTGCGCCCTGCGTTCAGCGATCCAAGACGATACTTTGTCGTAATAATAGGCCATGTAATACTCGGCGATGTCATCGGCGGTCGTGTTCCAGACACCGTCGTGACCGAGAATGTACTGCAGCGCCTCGTCAAGATACTTTGCGGCATTGGGACGCCCGATATTGTGCGGATGAAGCGCCAGACACATCACGCGCCCGTTCTCGGCACCTTCGCGATAGAGCGTGTCGAACTGGTCCTTGATCATTTGCAGGAAGTAATCCGCCTCACGATTCCACGCCAGCATTCCTGCATCATTGGTCTGGCCGGTATAGGGAACATAGATGAACTTTTGGCCGCCCCGGACATTGATCGGCCACGGCTGATCATCGATAATCCATGACGTATGATAGAGGCAACCAGCCTCAGCCATCAAATCGTCTGTCCTGATCGTATATCCGGCACCGCCGCCAAGCCGTCCTTTTAACCGTTTACCCGTCATCTCCATCAGGTGTATGATAAAATCCTGCCAGTACGCGCGTTCCTGCTCTTCGCTGTAGTCGTAGATCGGCCGGCTGTTATAGAGACCATGGGCCATATAGTCCCAGTTATTGGCAATCATCGCATCTTTGATTTCCGGAAAATGATCGAGAAGCTCCAGGTTGAGGCAGCAGCACCCACGAACATTATGCTTGTTTAGAGTATCGAGCATACGCCAGAAGCCGACGCGATTGCCGTAATCCATGCGCGAATAGTGTGGAATATCGGGCTGTGTCGGCCGGTTCTCCGGCAGGTACTCGAAGAACTCCATATTGGGCGCGACCCAGAATGCGATGCGCGCTTTGCCGGGCCATTTGATGATCGGTCGTTCAGTAATCGATGCATAGTCGAAGCGGCCGGGTGCGAGAACCATTGTGTCGTCTCCATCCGCTGGCGATGAAAGGAATCCTTCGATAAACCGCAAAAACCACTAGCCCAATTGCGACTTGAACCAACCGATGATTTCGCCGCCGGTGGCCTTCCAGACACTCTGATAGGCGCAGATATGGCCAAGCACTTCGTCGAGATGGCGGATGCGCCAAGGCTGGCCCATGATCCATGGATGCAGATGCAGCACCATCATCCGTCCGTTGGTCTTCCCATCGGCATATAGACCATCAAACCAATCGCGCCACAGCAGGTTGACTTCGTTGATAGTTCGGCGGCCGTGCAAGTGGATGTAATTATCGTCGAGGTATGCGTGCACCCCGAGCGAATAAAGCTCGCCGGTTTTTGGCGTCATCTTGTAAGGCTGTTCGTCATTGCCCCAGTCGCAGACGTAGCGAATGCCTTCCCCGGCGAGAAGATCAGGCGTGTTTGGCGTTTCCTGGAAGTCAGGGCCAGACCAACCGATCGGGCGCTTGCCTGTGGCCTTTTCGACCGCGTCAACCGAAGCGCGGATATATTGCCGCTCCTGATCTTCAGACATGCCAATATGGATGACGCGCCGACGCGACAAACCATGTGCGATGAACTCGGCTTCGCGCTTCAGACCCTCCTTGACCAGAAATGGGTAGTGGTCGGCGACGGCCTTATCGAGCGCCAAGGTGGGCTTGATACCGTATTTGTCGAGTATGGCGAGGATACGGAAGATCCCGACGCGGTTGCCATATTCGTGATTGCCGTAGCCGCCGATATCGGGAAAGCGGTTGTCCGGCGGGTTTCCGCTCCACAAGCCCTCCGGGCCCCCTAACGGGCTCACTGCTAGCGGCGTATTGGCCGGCACCTCCCAGTCCCAGTGCTCAAGGTTGACGATCACGGCAAACGCGACCCGGGCATTATCCGGCCACCTCAGAATGGGGCGCGCAACAATCGGGGACCACGGATAAAAGTCCTGGTCCATGCCATAGGCTCGTTTTGCAGGCATCGCTCCTCCTTCTTCGTATCTGAATACCGTCTGTCGAACTATGACATACAGAGACACCGCCGCAAACTTTCGCACCGGGATTGCCTCGGCGAGATAACGTCGATGGAAAGGACGGCCGGTCCGATTAACGCATAAGGGCTATCGGCCGGAGATCCGATTTTCAGATCACAGCCTCGGCTTCTTCCGAGTACCATGGCGGCTGATGAACTGATGAACCGACTCGAAAGGCTCCTCGCATGGACATCTCCGGCAAGACCGCCATTGTAACCGGCGCTGCTTCCGGCATCGGCCTTGGCATTGCCACGGCGCTCGCCGAGGCTGGTGCGAACGTCGTCATGGCCGATATCCAAAAGGATGCGGTTGAGCAGGCAGCTCATACCCTTTCCGGCACGAACAAGCAGGTCATGCCGGTGAGGATCGATGTCACCCAGGAGCAATCTGTGCTCGATGCTCTGGCGGAAGCCGAACGCAATCTCGGCAAGCTCCACATCGCTTGCAACAATGCCGGCGTGCCGATGCATGGCACCAGGCTGGTCGACGTGCCGCTCGGCGATTGGGAATTTGTGATTGGTGTCAATATTTGGGGGGTCATTCACGGCATCCGCCACTTCCTCCCCGCCATTCTGCGGCACGGGGAAGAAGGGCACATCGTCAACACCGCCTCGGTCGCGGGCTTCCAGAATCGCCGCGGCACCAATCAGGGGCCGTATTCGATGAGCAAATACGCCGTTGTTTCACTGTCCGAAGCGTTGGAGCACGAACTGGAAGGCACCCATGTCGGGGTCTCGGTACTATGTCCGGGCCCGGTCAATACGAACATTCCTCGCGGCGGCCGCAATCGTCCGCCCCATATGGGCGGACCGCAAATCCGCGCCGGTGAGGAAGCAGTACTGGCCGAACGCCTCGCTACCACGGGTCTTGATCCGAAAAGGGTCGGGGAACGCGTCGTCGACGCGATCCGGACGAAGACCTTTTATGCCTTTGTCAGCGCTGTTCCGGCCGATGTCCTCAAGGCCCGGCACCGCCGCATCGAGGATGCCCTGAACAGCCCTTGGGTCACTCATTACTGACCGTTGCACCCCCGGAGCAGCAATGGGCGTACATGATCATCTCCGGTTCGCTTTCGGCGGCGTGTGTCCATCGGATATAGATGTCACTGTCGCTGCCTTTACAGATGGCACTGGAACCGGGTGGCGGGCGCGAGCGCCCGGGTAAGCGCAGCGTCCGACCGGTGCCCAATGACCTCGGCGCGATGTAGCGGGAGGGAACGCCTGGTGGGTGCACTGATCCAAGCGTTCCTTCTTCGCTCCCTTCGGGCTAAGGACTGCTAAATCCGGTCTCTGGCGTAGCGGGCGCGCTCCTCCGCGATTTGTTCCGGAGTGTAAACGGGCGCCTTCTCGTCAAAGGAGCTCCAGCCGCTTTCGCGATACGCCGCGGCACGAACCGCCGGATCCACCCATCGGTAGCGCTGCAGAATCTCGCGGGCTAATGGCGCTTGGGCGTCGGCGACGCGAGCGGCGACGAGCGTGCCGCCGCGGCGCACGCCTTCCGCATAGAAATTGGCATCCCGCTCTGGTACCCCCGCGCTGGTCAGCGAGCCGACCAAGCCGCCCGCCGCACCGCCGACGACAGCGCCGCCCGCCGCACCAACCGCGGTAGCAACGAGCCAGCCTGCAGCGACTACGGGACCGACGCCGGGGATCGCCATTAGCCCCAAACCGGTCAGGAGCCCGCCGATACCACCCACGACCGCCCCGATACCTGCCCCCGTTCCGGCGTCCTCGGCAGCGTGTGTCGAATGAGTGCGGCTGTATCGATTGTCAGCGTTGTTCGAGACGATGCTGATCTCGGAAGCCGGGATCCCCGCTTCCTCGAGAGCACGCGTCGCCGCAACCGCGTCATCGTATATGTCGTAAAGAGCAGTGATTGTCTGTGTCATCGAACATTCCTTGCCAAATCTGGTTACAATCTCGTCCCTAGAGGCGCCATATCACTTGGCGACAACGTTGCCCTGATAATCGAGAGCCACATGAAAAACCGCGCCGCCTTTGGAGGCTGTGCCTCGCCAAATGCCCTCTTTATCTTTGAGGAGCCTGCTGACATTAGAAAAGCCCGCTCGCTCGATGCGGGACCTCGCTTGTGCCTGGGTAAAGCTATTTGCGCCAGCTACCGGCGCCCCGGGATTGTTGGCGTTCGAGGTGGCGACTGCCGGCGTGCCGGCATCGTGATTTGCGGCGGGAGCTGCGTTCTGGGCTAGCGCGAGGCCAGAAGTTGCGGCCGTGCTTAACACCGCAGCGGTGGCCACTGCCAAAAAACGATGCATTTTCTATTCCTTGATTGCCTCAATCATACAGGATGAACGCAATCGTTTCATCCGCGTTCCCGCGAGCAGCGACAATGGAACTCGCGCTAGGCATGACTTCCGCCTCGCTGTGTCGACGTCAGGTAATAACCCTGGTTGCGGGTTCTGAGCCGTAGTGCTGATCACTGATCGTCCCACGTCAGCTGCCAAGATGCGCTCACTCGACTGCGCGAGAGCTACACTGTGCCGCATTATTGACATGACACGAGGGAGGGACGCTCCGCCCTTGGGACGGAACCATCAGAATGCGCGAGCGGTTGACGCCAATAGTCAACTATTGAGGAAGGGGACAATGACCACTATGGCAAAGCATCTGCTGGCTGGTGTCGCCGCTCTCGGTTTAATGGCCGGCGGCGCTTTAGCGCAAGGGACACCCGGCTCTGGCTCATCGACAACCACCGTTACCTCGAGCCCGAACGGCGGTTCCAGCACGTCGACCACGCAACAAGGGGTCGGGTGGAATGGGAACCAGGTCAATAAAAAGGACACCTACAAGCAAGGCTCCGCGGGCAGCTCCGAAACCCATTCGAAGACAGAGATGGACCCCAATAGTGGGGGCAGCACAACCAGCTCCACCACCACGACCAAACCGCAATAACCGCCGCCAGTCGGGGGTATCGCTCCCGCACGGGGGACTCCCCTGAGGCACGATTGCAGTCGCCGCTTACACCCGCGGACGAGCCGATCAAGGTCATATGAGCTAAGTCCCCCGCCGATACGCCGCGGGGTGCTCGTCTGCAGCAACCAATCAGCGGCAAAAGCGGAATCGTTTCGTTTTTGGCCCCGAAGCTTGCTGTTGAACCGCGTCCGCTCTCGATGTGCGGATCGGAGAGCGAAGCGGCCAACGGCATTATAGGCTAAACTGCGGTATTCTCGCAGTCGGCCAATAAAGCTGGGGGACCGTATGGAAGCACAGCCATCGTCAAAATCGGCGCGGCTACAGGAACTGATCCATCGCCAGAACAAGGTTTTGGCGGTGCTGCACCCACCAAGCGCAGCGCATGCCCGGATCATGGAAAAGGCAGGCTGCGAGGCATTGTTTGTCGGCACCGGCGGGGTGGTTGGCGCCTACACCGGTCTTGCCGATGTCGGCACCGCGACAATGAGCGAGTGCGTGACGATCGCCGGGTGGATTGCCGACAGTGTGTCGATCCCGGTGATCATGGACGGCGACACCGGGCACGGCGGCATCATGGCGGTGCGCCGCATGATCAGAGAATGCATCCGTGCCGGCATCGCCGGGATCCGCATCGACGACCAGCCGATCGAGGGCAAGCGCAAGACCCAGAGTGCTGGGGTTGAGGTCGTGCCGTTCGATCAGGCGATCGCGCGCTATCGTGGGGCGGTCGATATGAAGAATGAGCTCGACCCGAATTTCGTCGTGATGGCGCAGTGCTATGCGCGCGATGCGGGGGACGGAACCTTGGAGGATACAATCGCTCGGTTGCGCGCCTATCGCGAGGAGGCCGGGGTCGATTGGGTACAGTTCGAGTCGCCCCATTCCATCGAGGAGATCAAAGCGGCGCGGGCGGCGGTCACCGGGCCGTTTTCATTCATGAAAGGCAAGCTTGGCCGCTATCTCGACCGTGACGAGCACTTGGCGCTTGGCGTCACGATTGCTTGGTACCCGGGGTTCACCCACCACGTCACCTGGGCGGCGCTGTGGGACTTCATGACCGCGTTCCAATCGAGCGGCGTCAAGGCTTGGGATGCTTTTGTCGACAGTCGGCGCGATCGGCCTTATCCAATTCCCGAGGTGCCGGAGGCTGGTGAAAGCGGCGCCAAGCAGCAGGCTCTTGAAGAGCACTATTTCCGCCAGATGCCCGGAGCTAAGAGATCGTGACTCGATAGGAAGGGAGTGAGCCATGGCCCGCAACGGCTTCAGGATCTTCGATTCGGATACGCATGTCGGTCCCGACGCACGCATTCTCGCCCGCTATCTGAGTGCCGCCGAAAAGGACTGGCTGCAACCGTGGGAGCCCTACAAATCGCGCGCCCGCTCCGGGCACGAGACCTACACAAAGGGCCAGCGCCAATACCGCCGCCGGCTCGGCACGGCCGAACCCGATCACGCGCCGGCCGGATACATGGCGGGGTTTACCGGCGTCAAGCGATCGCGTCAGCCTTCACCGCTGGTCGACGACGATCCTGCTGAGCGCACCAAGGACATGGATTTGGAAGGTGTCGACGTGAACCTGACGCTCCCGTCGGGGTGGTTCGGGACCTGGACGGCGGGCGACGACGTCGCTCTCGAAATGGCGATGTACCGCGCCTATCACCGCTGGATGGCTGATTACTGCGGCGCTTATCCGAAGCGGCTCGGCGGCGTTATTCTGGCTGGCGCGCGCGATGTCGAGGGTGCGCTTGCCGAGATCAATCGCTGCGGTCGCGAGACATGGGCCTGGGGAATGATGGTCTATGCGCCGAAGGACACGCCGCTCGACCATCCGGCGCTGGAGCCGCTTTATGCCGCGGCTGCCGAACTCGACCTCGCGGTTGTACTTCATACCTTCACCGTGATGCCGCCCTACGCGCCGGGCGGGCAGGACACCTGGGATAATCTGTGGCTGCAGCGCTCGGCGGCTCATCCCTGGTGCGGCATGCGCAACATGGCCGCCGTGATCGGCAGCGGCATTATGGAGCGCTACCCGAGCTTGCGTGTCGGCACCTTGGAGGCCGGGCACGGCTGGCTGCCATTCTGGATGGCGCGGCTCGACGAACACGCCGAGACGATCAAGGCGGCACTCCCCGAGCTCGCACACAAGCCGAGCGAATACGTCACCGGCGGGCGCTATTTCCAGAGCATCGAAATCCCCGAAGGTGCAAGGCTGACCAATACGGTTATTGATCTCGTCGGCGACCATGTCCTGATGTATGCGTCCGACTATCCGCATGGTGAAAGCCACTTTCCGCAGTCGGTCTCAATGGTGCTCGACTGGGCGATGGACGCGGAGCGCAAACGCAAGCTGCTGTGGGACAACGCCGTCCGGTTTTACGCGCGCGCTCCGGTCGCCGATAGGTAAAGCTATAGCCGGTTATAAAATCCAAAGGAGCAAGCGCATGGCCAACAGTGCCAAGATCCGGGTGGGGATTGTCGGCGCGAGCCCGGACCGGGCTTTGCGTCGATCGCTCATATCCCGGCATTGCAGGCTGCCCGAATTCGAGATCAGCGCCCTTTGCACGATCCGCCAGAACTCGGCCGAGGCGGCCTTGCACTTCGCGAACACCTTGTCAGGCCAGTTCGGGAACCGCCTCGCTGACGGTTTCCAGCTGGCCGACGGTTTCCTTGCCGAACAGCACTGGCACAAAGGCGCCGATCGACGCTATGACAGCCAGCGTGCCAAAGAAGATCGTGGGCGATCCAGTATACGGCTCCAATAGAAAGGGCGCCAGCACGCCGGCGCCCAACCGCCCGCACGTCTCGCCAAAATATTGCCCGCGCCCGCGCAACGCTGTCGGGAACTGCTCGGAGAGGTAAACCCGCACGGCCGTAAAGGTCGACAGCACGGTGAAGCCGGTAATCAGCGCTGCCGGCAATGAACCGACAACCGTTGCGTAATGCCCCGCGGAATGCGCTACCGCCATCCATCGAAGAGTCCGGGAAGCGATCGCGGCGAGAGCAATATGTGATCGTCCACCGCCGCCCGATGATCTCCATCAGAAAACCGGTGAACCCTTGCCTGGTATGCTTGCCACGAACGCCAGCGAACTGAGCCCAATGACTCGAAGTGACAGCAGACACCCTGATCGTTCAAAGCCTTCGGCAACAGGACAGCAGATTGTAAAGAACGAGACTTGCGCGCAGACGAGGCTCACGATGCCCACGACAGTCCAGCGGCAGGCTGCGCTCCGGCGCACAACAGCGCGATCTCGGCCAGATGCAGGTTATCGCTGCGGTGTTGCAGCGCGGCAGGACGAGGGCTGTGCCTTTGCCCTCGCGGGGACAGATCGCGCCGAATATATAGGCCGAGGCGGTGCGCTGATCCGTGGCGCCGACGGCCGAGTGCCGCGTTCGCCCTCCTGAGCCTGCGAAGGGGCCGGGTGATCTTGTCTTCTGTCCGATGGCGCCTCGTCGGCAAACCACACCTCGATCGGCCGGCCGGCCGCAACGCGCAGCCGGATAGCCGCCAGGCGCGCGGGAAGCTCTTTTTGAAAGCCGCCGGCGCGGCGGGGTCCAAGGCGTGATGGCGCGGGCGAGCAGAGAGCTTGCGATAGCCCATTGCGCGCAGCATCCGGCTGAGCGTCTGCTTGCTGATCGAAATGCGGAACTCGGCATAGACCCACTGTGCCAGATCGATGAGACGCCAGCGCACCACCCCGTCCACCGCCGGATTGGGGCCGGCCGCGATGATCCGCCTGAGCGCTTCGCGCTGCGCGGGGTTGAGCAGCGGACGGTTGCCCGGCGCCTGCCGTCGAGAAGCCCTGAGGGCCCATGCGCGTTGAAGGCCACCACCCACTTGCGCACTCCTGAGCTTGTCGAAGGGCTGCCGCGCGAAACCACCGATCGCCGCCGCCGCGGCGCGCGAGGCGCCTTATAGATCGCCGCCAGCGCTAACAGGCGCCGGGTCTGCTTGGCATCCCGCGAGGCTTTCGCCAGCGCACGCATGTGCTGCGCGCGTAATCTTCCCGAAGCAGCGTGCCGCTGTCATCGACCATCCTCGCCGTCGCACGGTAAAGCACAGGCGGAGCGGCTTGAGCAGCCAAGGATGCTACTAGAGGAATGGGATAAATGGAATGCTGTCGAGTTTGCCGCCGAGCACGTGGCTGGCGGAAATACCCGTTCTGGCATTCGACACCCGTTCGGGTCCGGCGTCTATCCCGCTATCACAGGGCTATCGCATATGGCGCTGGCGCTTGAACGCGGGCGTTGCGGCGGAGGGGATATAGCTGGAGTTCTCGGTATTCGATCCAGCGCTGAGGCCGCCCTATGGAAGAATTCGTCGCTTGCTTTGCCGAAATCGTGGACCCACGACAGAACAATGCCCGCCACGATCTACATGAACTGTTGCTGATCGCGCTCTGCGCTCTGCTGTCTGGCGGCGAGGATTGCTCGGACATGGCGCTGTTTGGGAAGATCAAAGCACCATACCTGCGCCAATTTCTGCGCCTGTGTCATGGCACTCCCAGCCATGACACCTTCAGCCGCGTGTTCCGCCTGCTCGATCCGAAGCCGTTCGAGACCTGCTTCACCCGCTTCATGCAGCGTTTCGCCGAGAGCCTGCGGGGCGTGGTGGCCGTCGACGGCAAGACGTTGCGGCGCTCGTTTGATCGCATCACGGGCAAGTCGCCGCTGCATATGGTCCATGCCTGGTCCGCTGAGCAGCGCCTGCTGCTTGGTCAGGTGAAGGTCGACGACAAGTCCAACGAGATCACAGCGGTGCCGAAATTGCTGGCGCTGCTGTCGCTCAAGGGCTGCATCGTCACCGCCGACGCGCTCAACTGTCAGCGCGCCATAGCCGCCAAAGTGATCGAGCAGGGTGGCGATTATGTGCTCGCACTGAAGGGTAACCAGGGCAGCCTGCACGACGATGTCCGCTGCTTCTTCGACGATCCCGCCCGCGCCGCCGAGATTGGCCATACCACGGTCGATGGCGATCACGGCCGCATCGAGACCCGAACCAGTCTGGTCTCGACGGACATCGCCTGGCTGCAAGAGCGACATGCCTGGCCCGGGCTGGCTGCCATTGGCCGCGTGCTCCGGACCCGCGAGGTCAGCGCCAAGATCACGACCGAGACCGCCTACTATCTGCTGAGCACCCCTCTAAGCGCTGAGCACTTCGACGCGGTGGCACGTGCCCATTGGGGGGTGGAAAACGGTCTGCATTGGGTCCTCGACGTGATCATGAACGAAGACCAAGCCAGGAACCGCAAGGATCACAGCCCGCAAAATATCGCCCTGCTGCGGCGCCTTGCTCTAAACCTTGCCAAACTCGAAGGCTCCAAGGGGTCCATAAAGGGAAAGCGCATGCGCGCCGCTTTGGACGACACCTTCCTAACCCGCCTCCTCGCCCAGTTCGGCAAAATGCAAATGCGATAGCCCTGCCCGCTATCATAGCCATAGGATTTGCTAGTCCCGCGGATACTTAACTAAATCGTTGGAATTTGTTTGAGCATTATCGGCATTATAGGCCTCTGATTGCATATCGTCTTTCACGCTCTCCACTGGACGTCGACCAGCGCGCCGCCGAGGCCTCGAGTGCTGCGGTTTCGCACCTCGGCATGAGCGGCGCGTCCGCCGGATCAATTGACCTCCCATATCGGGCCGCGATCGCTCCAATTTATGCATCGGTGCGCGGCTTAGCGGTCGCAGACGCGGTAAGCCCAGGTCGTCCGATTGCCAATGCCGCCTCTCACAGCGTGTCAAACGGTTGCGGAGATTAGGGAATTTCCAGCCCGATGTATGGTTGCAAATCCTCTGGATCGTTTGCGTGATCGGTAGCACTCTGATGGCCTTTCTAAGGGGCCATGCGAATGATCACCGTGCGCACTCTGAGCAAGGACGATTGGGCAAGGTATGCCCTGTTGGTCATCTACGCATGGGACATGTGCGATTTAAACCAAGATCCGGCATCCAACGAACTGGACCCCCGCATCTTGGCGGACGGTTGGAGGGCTGTTGGCATCATCAGTGGGCAAGGATAATGTCCTCGCGACGGCCCCCAGTGCCCGGCAAGGAATACCGCCGCAGAATGCGGGCCTCAGGCAATCCATAGTTCGTCCTGGGGCTGATGTCCGGCGGTACGGGTATCTCGCGGTGAACGCCGCTGGCGATACCTATGTGGCGGTCATCCGCGGCACGGATGGTGCCGAGGAATGGATCGACGATGTCGTGTTCATCGCCGAGCGGCGAGCACAATTTCCTGGCCGCGTCGAAGGCGGCTTTACCGATATCTATCTTTCGATGGAGTACCGCCCGCTCGCTGGTGGGCCAACCGTACCTCTTGCTGATGGCATTAAGGTCGCGGTCGGTGGCGCCAATGTGCTGGTTTTGGGTCATAGCCTCGGTTCTACGCTGGCGGAATGCTTAGCCTATCAGCTTGCCGACCCCAATTCGCTTGGAGCAGCCCGCGTCGGTGCGATCATGTACGCCTCTCCGAAACTTGGCGACCACAACTTCGTAGACGCGTTCGATTCTCGAGTAACGAACTACACCGTGATCAATTTTGAGCACGACGTGGTGCCGCGTGGTACCTCCGTTCGATATCACCCATTTCGATTTGTACCGCCCACTGCCACACGTTATACGTGATCACCGATGAAACAGCGCTCGCGAGCGTGAACATTCTCGACAAGGCGTGCTGTCATCATCTGATCGATTATATCGCGATGCTATCACCAGCCGTCTTCACTCAATCCGTGCCAGCGTGGACTTCCGACGAAAAACAGTGCGCCAAGTGCCTGCTGACGCCGACCAATCTTGTAGAGCTGGCAGCTCAGGCTCTCGCCGTTCAGGCTGCCGTTATGCCGCCGTAAGCAAGTTTGGAGCCGACCGATATGAGTCCGCCAGTTTCAACCAATTACCGCCTCTCTCCGTCATTCCCGCGAAAGCGGAAATCTAGGGCTGGCAACGCCGCAGCAGTTTGTCCTGGACCCCCACTTTCGCGGGGGTGACGACAATCTATTGGGAACTCGGAATTCATTTCAAGTCAGGCTCGTGGGCGATCTCATTTCCACTCAGTCCAGAACACGACCCTGCCTAACTTCTCTTCGGTGGGTGCAAATAAAAAAGCGTGCGGATTTAGGATCACCCTCTACTTCCCATATGCTGAAGCAGCTGGAGAGCGGTCATCGCTATGAACAGCTTGGCCTTCGATCTGTCGACGCCACACGGCCGCATGATGGTCACGATTATCTCTGGCATCGCGAGTTCGAACGAGAATTGGCTGGGATCGTCAATCGCAATCGAGCCGCTTCCGATTCTTCCAATCTGGTCCTGCCTACTGTGCTATCCTCCCCGTTTTATGGCGTGCCCTCCCAAGATGAACGATGATTCCCGAAATGGCGGCGAAGGGTTGTATTTTTCGCTTTCGTTCTGTATTGGTCTGATTATGCTGAACGCGGAATATTACCATCAGGAACCTGTCAGATGGACGATATGAGGTTTGCGGATGTCATGCAGCGGGAGCGGGAGCGTCTAAGTAACGAACGCGACGAGATCCTCAATCAGCAAAAGGAGCTGGAAAACAAGCTCACTGAGATCACTCGCGAGCTTGCGGCGATCGATGCCTATGAGGCGGCGAAAACCGGCAAAGCGGCAATGCCTACTCGACGGCCGCCCACTCCAAAAAAGAGCGAAGCAACGATCGAGGAACTGCCTGCGGAGCCTCGCCCTCGCCCACAGCCGGGAACAAGGCGGGAAACCCTGTTACGAGTTCATCGGAGAAGAACCGAAGGGTCTTAGCCGAGGCGAAATCTTTGAGCGTATGGGTCTGAAGGGGAACAAATCCGCTGAGAAATCGGTGTCCAATGCCCTCACGGCGCTCACCAAGAACAACCTGGTCTTCCGAAGAGAGGGGAAATACGTGATCGGCGAATGAGGCGTTGCTGTTTTCGCGAGCGTCGGACCTGATCCCCGCCAGCAACATTCTAGGCAGGAAGTTCCAAGCACCTCAGCGCATTATTGGGACACAAAATACGAACGCTTTTATCAACTGAAGACAGCAACGGCGGAGCTTGATGACGATGCCGCCGCTGCCGGTGCGGTGCATCTCTCGCTGGATGGCGGCGCTGAAAACCTGCGGCAGTTGGAACGGCGGCGGCACGCACGAATGGAGGGTTCCCTTTCTCGATCATGGGTTCGACTTCATCCGCTGTACCGCCAGCAGTCAGACTTCTGAGACATCGAAGCCGGCTTGGCGACAAAAGCTTGATCATCTGGTCGCGAAATTCGCTGACTGAGTTCTCCCCTGGGGTGAACATCAGCAGGCGGTGCATCAACGCGCCGATCAGCATGTCGGCGAGCGTTTCGAGATCAATGTTTTTTGCCAACAAACCGGCAGTTTGCGCGCGCTCCAAGGCCCGGACAAACGCCAGCCGTCGCGGCAGATAGTAAGTCTCGCGGTAGACTTGGATCAACTGCGGGTAGTCGGGCGCCGAGCCGATCAGTCGCGCCATCAATTTGCGGATTTCAGGCTTGGCGATAATTTCGCAGGCATCGACCAGCAGCTTGATGAAATCGCGCGGCGAGGTACGTTCGAGAAGATCGATCGTGTAACCGGTGGCATTCCGGCCGACTTCGATCGCTTGCGCGAGCAGCGCCTCCCGGCTCGTCCAGCGCCGGTAGATGCTGGTTTTCGCCACACCCGCTTGCTTTGCGATCTTCTCGATACTCGCTCCGGCGATCCCGTGTTCAATAAAGAGTTCCAGGGCTGCGCGCAGGATCGCCTGATCGACCGACGGGTCCCGCGGTCGGCCCTGCGCGCTATTGGGGTTGCCTGCTTTAGTCGCGGTGCCCATTCCAGTTAATTCAATGCGCTACGCCATAATCCGTCGACGCGATCGTGGCCAAGCGCAACCGCCTCCCTGTACCATTTGAATACGTTTTGAGCACGCTAGGACACGGCCGCTTTGATCAGCGCCCGTAATAATATCCCGGCGCGTAGTAGCCCGGCGCCGGCGGATAATAGGCCGGCGGCGGATAATACAGACGCGGCGGGGGATAGTAATAGGCCGGCGGCGCGGCGATTGCGGCAAACGGTGCAGTAGCGATCGCAACGGCGCCACCGATGACTGCCGCTGCGGCCGCAAATGGCCAGAAGAACGGGCCACCATGATAGCGATGCGCCGACGCCGACGACAGCGGCACGACCAGCAGCGCCGACATGACCAGAGCCAGCGCCGCTATACGGGGGTGGGTCACTGTTGGGTCCTCCTCGAATGGCGTCACGTTTCCTTGGGATAATCCCCGCGATCCCGCTCAGGGTTCGCTCCTTATAAACGCGACGGTATCGTTTCTATACTAGGCTCAATGCGAACGCCTCATCCCTGCGGCCGCCGGTCAGCGCGCGATTTCGTCTGGCTGATGGTATACTGACCGCCGTGCTGCTGTTCGGTCGGTTCGGGCGGTTGCGATCGCGCGTAGTGCTGATCCTGGTTGGCACGGCGGCCGTGATCATCTTCCGGTGATGGTTCAAGGCACCGACTGCTCACTCAATATCAGCAAGGATTTCTCCCCGCTTTATTGGTGATTGACCGCGACGGTTTCTGCTGACGCTGTGGCGCCACAGCATCCGAACACTGATGGGTGATAGGATTGAATTCACCAGCGGCGGGCTAGATTTTGCCTTTTAATTAATGGCTTGGCGAGCCGATTAGTAAGAGGGGCAAAATTCCGGGCGGGGGTCGATTTTTTTCTTGCCCCGACGCGGTGCGGTTTGATTCAACCTCCCTGTGGTCGTCCCGCCCGACATCGATGGTCTGCCGCCGGCCGAGCTGAGGCAGTTGCTTCTGAAGCTGCTGGAGAACAACGCCGAGCTGAAGCGCCAGAATGCTGAGCTGCGCGAGGAGATCGCACGCCTGAAAGGGCTGAAGGGCCGACCGTCGATCAAACCCAGTGGGATGGAGAACGGCACCTCGCCGAAGCCCGGCGAAAGAGGGGCCCGTCGCCGCAGGCGCGGCAAGGTCGTGCCGCGGGTCAAGGTCGAGGAGCAGATCCTCAAGGCGGAGGTTCCTGAAGGCTCGCGCTTCAAAGGGTATGAGGATTTCGTGGTGCAGGACCTCGAGCTGCGGGCCCGGGTGATCCGTTATCGGCGCGAGCGCTGGGTGAGCCCAGATGGTCAGACGGTGATCGCGCCCTTGCCGCCTGATGTCAGGGGGCACTTCGGGCCGGCGCTGCGCCGCTTTGTGCTGATGCAATACCACCAGGGGCAAGTGAGCGTGCCGCGGCTGATGGCGCTGCTGCAAGCGATGGGCCTCGCCATCTCCAAGCGGCAGGTCATGCGTTTGCTGATCGCCGGGCAGGATGAATTCCTGGCCGAAGCGCGTGACGTGCTGCGCGTGGGTCTGGAGACCGCCCGTTGGATTACGGTGGATGACACCGGTGCACGTCACAAGGGCACGACCGGCGTCTGCACGCAGATCGGCAACGACGACTTCACCTGGTTCGGGACGACGGAAAGCAAGAGTCGCCTAAACTTCCTCGGTCTGCTGCGTGCCGGGCACACCGATTACGTGATCAATGATGCCGCCCTGGCCTACATGCGCGAACATGCGCTGGCTGGGCTGACCATTGCCAGGCTCGCGGAACATCCCGACAAACAGTTTGCCGATCCGGCCGCCTGGCAGGCGCACCTTGAACGGTTGGGCCTCACGGCGCTCAACGTGACGCCCAACCCGGTGCAGATCGCCACCGAGGGCGCGCTGTGGGGCAGCATCCACGGGCACGCGTTTCTGCGTGATACGGTGATCGTCAGCGATGACGCTGGCCAGTTCAACGTCGGTCGGCACGCGTTATGCTGGGTTCACGCGGAGCGGCTGATTCATAAGCTCGACACGTTCACCGCGCAGCAGCGTGTCGCGCAGAAGCATGTCCGCGCGTTGATCTGGCGGTTCTACGCCGATCTGAAAGCGTACCGCCTCAACCCCACGCCCCGCCGTCGCGGACAACTTCGCGCCCGCTTCGATCGTATCTTTTGCCGCCGCACCGGCTTCGTCACGCTTGATCGCCTGCTGGTGCGGCTGCATGCCAACAAGCCCGAATTGCTGGCCGTGCTGGATCACCCCGATATCCCACTGCATACCAACGGTTCCGAGCGCGACATCCGCAGCCACGTGACCAAGCGTAAGGTCAGCGGCGGCACCCGCAGTGATGTCGGGCGAGACTGTCGCGATGCCTTCCTCGGGCTCGCCAAGACCTGCGCCAAATTGGGCATCGCGTTTTGGGATTATCTCGGCCGCCGCCTCGGCATTTCCGAGCAACCCGCTGTACTGCTCCTGCCAGATATCATCCGGTGCCGCGGCCAACCTGCATAAATTCTGCTGCCCGCCATTTTGCCCCACTTACGCCGATTAGGAATAATTTCAATCGACGAGCATTCGGAACTCCATCAATTTCGCGCGGTTATCTTGGTAAGACCGACATCTGGAGGATGATCGGCGATAACTGAGACCAGTGGGAGTTTTGATCATGGCGGATCGAGAACAACGCGGTATGGAGCAGAAACCCGAGCGCGACTTCACCGGCATGGTTGGCCAGAGCCATGGCAGCGATCTCCCGAAGGAGCAGCAAGGTGTCGGGAAACCCGGAGGCACCGTCGGGCGCGAGGTGCCAGACGAGAGCAAGGAACATCACACCGAAATCGCCGTCGAGGCAGGCCACGGAGAGGGCGAGCATCGCAGCCATAGCGGCCAAGGCGATCTCCCCAGGCCCCAGCAGAGCGGCGTCAAACCTGGCGGCACGGTCGGGCGCGAAGTGCCGGACGAGAGTAAAGAACATCACACCGAAATCGCCGTCGAGGAGGGTCACAGAGACGGCGAGCACCGCGACGACAAGCGCTAATCGCGCTGTTTAAAAACGAAAGCCCCGTTCCAGCGGGGCTTTTTTTAGCGCAAGCCGCGGCCGTGTTCAGGAAGGTCGCAATGGGCCATCAGGTTGCGTTCTGCGTACAAAATGACTGATTGGAAGCTCAAGTTCCGATTGCTTGATAACATCGTGCCGACAGCGCCTGGGGCTCTGTTGCCGTTGCTTCTGCCGGTCTCGATCTTTACTGCGGATGTTAGGTCCGCGTCAGGTTAGGGGCGGTGTTGATCACGGCGACATGGGAATGAACCGCAAATTCGCGTCATAGATCGGAGGAACCGCCATTGCGAGGAGCTTGAAGAGCGACGAAGCGTCGAATGTCCGAGATAACAGCAGCGAGAAATCGCGCGTCCTTGTGACCGGGCGTGATCGTCTCGCCGTCCGCCGGGAACATCACCGGCAGATGCCCCGAGTTCGCATGCAATTTCGGAAGTCGGCTGCGGCTGTGCCCGATATGGACAACGATAAACACATTACCGGCGAAGTCTCGCGGCAGCGCCGAACTGATCGAACGCAACGTGTCGAGGCTGCCAGCCGAACCTCCGATCGCGATCATATCCCGGTTCATCTTCTCCTCAACCGGCCGCAAGCAGCCAACATCCGCTATCGCTGCTGGTTCCCCCTCGCCATCTGAGTATGTTCGCATCCCTGCTGGTAACAAAAAACTCGCACCCCCTGTTCTCACTCTTGTACAGGCGGTTAATATTGGCTCATGCCATCAGATCTTCCCATTGTTGGAATTGGCGCCTCGGCCGGCGGCGTCGAAGCGCTCGAGCAGTTTTTCAGATCGGTGCCGAACGACAACGGCTTGGCTTTTGTCGTCGTTACGCATTTGTCGCCTGATCGCAAAAGCATGTTGTCCGAGATCCTCGGCCGGGTGACGACGATGCCGGTGGTCGAGGCGCAGGACGACCAGAAGGTCGAAGCCGAGCATGTGTATGTGCTGCCGCCGGGCGCAATCCTGACGATCAGCGCCGGCCGGTTGCGGCTGCGCCATACCGGCCCCGTCGATCACGAGCGCGCGCCG
Organism: uncultured Alphaproteobacteria bacterium; assembly: GCA_963846635.1. Classification (GTDB taxonomy): domain Bacteria; phylum Pseudomonadota; class Alphaproteobacteria; order ATCC43930; family CGMCC-115725; genus AP-15. The sequence goes on from CAWJXM010000058.1 coordinate 186,536, forward strand.
ATCGATATTTTTTTCAATTCACTCGCCGAGGACCAGGGCGAACATGCGATCGGTGTCGTGCTCTCGGGCGGCGGCAGCGATGGGACCTTGGGGCTGAAGGCGATCAAGGAGAATGGCGGCCTGACGGTAGCCCAAGGCTCGAACGTCAGCCGGCCGCGCTTTGCCGAGATGCCGTCGAATGCGGTTGCCGCAGGATTTGTCGACCTTGAACTTCCGGTCGAGCATATCGCCGAGCGGATTATCGCCTATGTCCGCAATTGGACCGCTTATGATCCGGAACGCCCAACCGACGCCTTGACCCAGATTCACGGGCTGCTCCGTGGGCGTACCGGGCACGATTTCAGCGAGTACAAAGAGCGCACCTTTCAGCGCCGCGTTCAGCGCCGCATGCAGGTCGTTCAAACCACAAATCTCGAAGACTACATGAAACTGTTGCAACAGCAACCCGATGAGGTCAACGCGCTGTTGCGCGATCTGTTGATCGGGGTCACCGATTTCTTCCGCGATACAGAAGCCTTTCAGGCGCTCGAAACATTGGTGATCCCAAAACTATTCGAGGACAAGGGCGAGGACCACGAGATCCGGGTTTGGGTGGCTGGATGTTCGACGGGTGAAGAAGCTTATTCAATCGCAATCCTGCTGCGCGAGCAGTGCGAAAAACGTCTCTTGCCGACGCCGCGCGTGCAGATCTTCGCGACCGATATCGACGAAGCGGCACTGAGCGTCGCGCGGGTAGCGCGCTATTCGGCGAGCGCCGCCAGATCGGTATCCGCCGATCGGCTCCATCGGTTTTTTTTACACAAAGACGACAGTTACCAGGTCGTTAAGGAGTTGCGCGATATGTGCATCTTCTCGGCCCACAATATCATTCGCGACCCGCCATTCTCCCGACTGGACCTGATCTCCTGCCGCAACCTGCTGATTTATTTAAGGTCGTCGTTACAGACGCAAATTATCCCACTATTTCATTATTCACTGAAGCCAGGCGGCTATTTGTTTCTCGGGTCTGCGGAGAATGTGACATCGCATACCGAGCTGTTCCTGGTACTCGATCGCAGGTCAGGGCTATTCCAACGCCGCGATCTGGTTTCCCGGCCGAGTTTGCCGCTGCGCCAGTTCATGCCGGTGTCGCGTCAGCAAGGTGCTGGGCCCGAAGATGGGCAAGGCGTATTGCTGCAGCGCTCCGATCAGCTGCGGCAAATAGCGGCGACGATCGTCGAGCATTTCGCGCCGAGCTATGTCATCGTCGACGCGGCGGGCCAAGTGCTCTATTTCTCACCCGGCACCGGCAAATATCTGCAGGCCGCCGCTGGTCCTCCTAGTCGTGACATCGTCGCGATGACGCGCGCGGGTCTGCGGGCCGATCTGCGGGCTGCACTGCAGGGAGCCAAATCGACGGGTCGGCGTGTCGTTCGCGACCGCGTGCAGGTGCAGATCAATGGCGGCATTCAGATAATCAGCGTCGCTGTCGAGCCCGTCAAACAGGGCAGGGAGGTTGTTTACGGCGTGGTCTTTATCGACCGTGGTCCGATCCGCGTGGAGGACGAATTGGCGGGCGCCCAGCATCAGGACGGCAACGACAGCACCGTCCAGCAACTCGAAAAGGAACTGCATGACACTCGGGAGCGGCTGCAATCGACGATCGAAGAGCTTGAGACCGCCAACGAAGAATCTCGTTCGTCAAACGAAGAACAGCTCTCGATCAACGAAGAGCTCCAGTCAGCGAACGAGGAACTCGAAACCTCGAAAGAAGAATTGCAATCGGTCAACGAGGAACTGCAGACGGTCAACAGCGAGCTGTCGAGCAAGATCGACCAACTCGACCGGGCCAACGCCGATCTGCAGAATCTGTTCGCAAGCACCGGGATCGCTATCGTTTTTCTCGACCGGAATCTGGTGATCCGCAGCTTCACCCCGGCGGTTACGACCTTATTCAACCTGATCCCGAGCGATCACGGCCGACCGTTGACCGATATCGCCAGCCGTTTTGCCTATGAAGACCTGGACAAGGACATGCGCAGCGTACTCGCCGGTGGAGCAGTGATCGATCGTGCGCTGCCCTTGGCTGGCGGCAAGAAACATTTCCTGGCGCGGATCCTCCCGTATCGCGCTGTCGGCGGGGCGATCGACGGTGTGCTGTTGACCTTTGTCGATGTCACAAATCTCGTCGCGGCCGAAGAACAGCGCAAGATGTTGACCGCCGAGCTTAGTCATCGCGTCAAAAACACCTTGGCGGTGGTCTCGTCGATTGCCGAGCGCACCTTGCCCGATGGCGTGCTCAAGAACGATCTGCTCGGACGGTTTTACGCCCTTGGCCACACTCACGACCTGCTCGCCGAGACTGGATGGACCGAGGCGCGCCTGCGCGATGTGATCCGCACTGAGCTGGCGCCACACGCCGCCGGTGACGGTTCCAATCTGACCCTTAGCGGTCCACCAGTGATGCTAAAACCGCAAGCGGCGTTGTTTTTGGCGCTGGTCGTGCACGAACTCGCGACCAATGCCGCCAAATATGGCGCGCTCTCGGTGCCCGGCGGGCGGATCGACGTGACCTGGAAGATAGCGGGCGACCCGCCGCCCCATCTCGAACTGACCTGGGCAGAGTATGGCGGGCCAAAGATCGATGGTTCGATGAAACCCGGCTTTGGCATGGAACTCATCGAAAGAGGGCTTCGTTTCGAACTCAAGGGAGACGCGAAACTCGAAGCTGTCGACGGGAGTTTTCAATGTCACATGATTATTCCCGGAGACCCGGAGCGGCTCGTCTTTGTCTCTCCCAGCGAGTGGCCGGAACAAGAGGAAACAGCCTCATGACTTCTGGGCTTGATGGGCTCCGAATCCTTGTCGTGGAAGATGAATATTTAGTGGCGTCACTGATACAGGATTTTCTGGAAATAGCCGGCTGCATCGTGTTGGGCCCGATCGCGCGCCTGGCCGAGGCGGTCGATGCGGCTCAGTCAGACAGCTGCGATGCCGCCGTGCTCGATATCAATTTGGGTGGCCGTCTCGTCTTTCCGGTTGCGGAAATTCTGTCGCATCGGCAGATCCCGTTTGCTTTTGTAACCGGGTATGCAACCGGCTCTCTCCCCGATGAACACCATACGCGCCCGACCATCCGCAAACCATTTCGCAAAGACGAACTGCTCACCCTCGTGTCAGACCTGGTGAATTCAGCCGCCTAGATTCGTAAGTTCAGCCACGATCCGCAGAACGCGAACCGCGGCCATCCGACGAGAATAAGACCAAAGACGGCATTATCCGCGTCGCATCCGCCCCCTGCTTTTGGCGCCGTCTGGGGCATCGATGAGAGGGGTGACCCAGCCCGCAAGTAGCGGGCGGGTACGAGTGCATTTTCGGCTGATCAGAGCGCCCTCAGCATCGCCTCGGCGCTGGAAACCTCGTACTGGCCCGGCTGCTCGACATTGAGAGCCTTGATCACGCCATCCTCGACCAGCATCGAATAGCGTTGCGTACGCGTCCCCATCCCTTCCTTGATACGGTCGAGCTCGAGCCCCATCGCGCGGGCGAAATCGCCGCTGCCGTCGCCGAGCATGACGATCTTGCCGTCTGCCCCGTATTCCTTGCCCCAAGCGTCCATGACGAATTGGTCATTGACCGCGACGCAGGCGATCGTGTCGACACCCTTGGACTTGAGTTCGTCAGCATGCGTCACATAACTCGGCAAATGCCGTTGCGAACAGGTTCGCGTAAAGGCGCCAGGCACTGCAAATAGCGCCACCTTTTTCCCGCGGAAGAAATCGTCGCTGCTGACCGCCTGCACACCTTCCGGCGTAACATAGCGCAACGTTACCGACGGAACCCTGTCACCAACCTTGATCGCCATCTTTGCCCTCCTGAATGCGAGTACCACATCCCAGCACAATCAGCGTCCCCGCATCAACCATCGTGGCCTTCCGCAAGCGCCGATCGCAATCGAAATCGGGTCAGCCGAGCCGCGGCAGCACATCTTCGGTCAGCAACAGAAAGGTTTGGTGGCTGAGCGGGGCGCAGAGCAGGTAATCGAGCCCGATCTCTTCCCGCAATAGCTGGATCTGTTCGGCGACGGCCGCGGGCGTGCCGTGCAGGATCACCTCGTCGATATAGCGGCGGATCGGATCAACGCCTTCCGGTGTGAAACCGCTCTGCATGACGGGGCGATGCTGGGCGCCGAGATAGGAATTGACAATCCACTCGGCTCCATCGCGGGCGACCGCTAGCGCTTTCTCGGGGTTGCGATCAAGCGCAATCAGACGCGCCACCGGGATGTCGCGTCCGGCCTCGGAAAAGCCGGCGGCGGCGAGCTTCTCGGCATAGCGCCGCCGCTTGCGGCCGATTTCGGCAGAAGTGGAATGCGGATCCATCAGAATCGAAAAGCCCCGGCCGGCCGCCCAATCAATCGCCGCGTCCGAGCTTGCCGCCATCCATACCGGCGGATGCGGGCGCTGCATCGGTTTGGGCAGCACTTCGATGCCGTCGAACCGAAAATGCTGCCCGGTGTAGCTTAAACGTTGATCGGCCCAGGCACGCAGCACGATCTCGACCGCTTCGTGAAAGCGCGAGGTGCTCTCCTCCGGCGGCACACCAAAGGCCTCGAACTCGACCCGCGCAAAGCCTCGGCCGGCACCCCAATTGACGCGGCCGCCCGACAGGATGTCGAGCAGCGCCACCTCCTCGGCGAGGCGCAGCGGGTGGTAGAACGGCGCTAGAGAAACTCCAGTGCCGATACGCAGGCGGCTGGTGCGCGCGGCGGCGAGAGTACCGAGCATGTGCACCGAAGGACACACGCTGAAATCCGAAAAATGGTGTTCGGCGAGCCAGACCGCGTCATAGCCGGTGCGGTCCATGATTTCGATCCGCTCGAGGGCGCGGGCATACACCATCGCCAAATCGACCCGCCGCTCGGGCCAGCTAAAGAATTGGAGCACGGCGAATTTCATGGTCCGACGATAGCGATCGAGTAAGAGCCGGTCCAGCTGAGCGCATCACTTTCCGCACGCGATCTCTGCAGCTGTTAACCGGCCACGATTGCGGAATTGACAAATCCGGATTGATCGGATACATATTTGCTATAATAGCACTAAACAGGTTTGGTCGCGTTCACCCGCGCGTCATCATCCTGAATTCCAAACGCCTTTGATCTACTCCCAACCCGGAAATCTTGGGAGGCATTGGCGTCGTGCAATTCCAAACACTCAAATAATGCAAGGACCATAGCAACACCGCTGGCCAATGACTTGCCCGTAGTAATTAACAGATCACAGGTTAATCTCGGAAATATTTAAATAAATTTTATCAATCTGCGTCTCCATTATCGATGTGTAGCTCTGCCGTGGTGGCGATCGGCGATCCCATAGGGAGATCTCATGCTCCAATTGATCTCAGAAGAACAGATTACCGCAATGTCGCAAGCACAATTGTGCCGGCAGATTGCGCAAACTGGTATCTCTATAGAGCGGCGGCGCGACTTTGCGAGCTATACCGCGATCCGCCGGACCCATGGCGATCGCCATTTAAATCAAGCGTTTGATCCGCTCCATGTAACATTTGGCGAAGGCGATTTTTGGCTTCTCGCCGAAAACGAGCGAGGGGAGGAGATCGCTACCTACTGCCTGCGCCGATTTATTGGCCGCGACTTCTTCGACCTGATCCGATCGCTCGAGCTGTGGTTTTCCCCGCCGCCACGCCAAGTGGATCCGCGCTTCGCCATCGACTGCGCAATCCCGCCCTTTGGTGGCGAGGTCATCCATGGTGGGGGGTTATGGATCCGAGATGATTATCGCGGCTCCTCGCGATTGGCGGTGGTGATGCCGCATCTTGCCCGCGCGCTCGCTTTATGCGACCGACCCTTCGACCATGATACAGCGATGATCCGCAACGACCCCGGCGATGCGGCGCAGACGGCAGAGCGTAAGGCGGTTTATATGGGAAGACGGGTTTACGGGTTCGCTCGGGTGCATCGCTTTGTCGATGGCTGGTTTCCGCCCGAGGCTCGGAATGCCGTCATGCACCTCTGTCATGCGACCAGAGTGGAGGCGATAGCCTCGCTGTTCGCGATGCGTGCAAAAAGCGCAGGTCTAGAGTTTGGTGATTTCCGGAATCGCCCTTTCGTTTATCAGGACTATCAATCGATCCACCCGACGGCCATCCTGAGCCAGCGGCAGCAACAGGCGAGCATATGAGAACGGAATTTCATGCTCGACAATACTGATCAGGTGATAGCTCGGCGCTCCGCTTGTAACCACGGCGCGATAATCCCGGATGGCGTCGTCGCGCATCAAGCCTTCCGGCATTTCGCCGAGCGCGCGATTGGCGTAGCCGTGCCCATAAGAGTTGACCGTTCCCCAAAGACGAAAGCGGTACCCGGACGGATTTGAGCTTGCTGTATCGACGATATGGGCCCGCCCGCAGGCTATGTTCAGCAGTTCCAGCGAGTTCGAGCGACTCGTTTGACGGCAGCCGCCGTCCTCTGCGCGCACTCCCCCAAAAGCTTAATACCTGACCGAGCCATCCATCGTCTGCCGCGATTGCGTCGAGCGGGCGAGACCAACGTACTGAACGATCACCGGCCCGCGATTTAGTCTGAGGTGAGCCGGTTCCGGAGCTGCCGGCAGGCAGTTTCCTTTTGGGAAATGCCCGGTCCACAGAATGTCGGGGCCGACGAGCGGAGGATGGCCGGTGCAACCACACCGGATGAGGCTCGCGCCGCCCTCGATTGGCCGCATCCTCCAAGCGCTCAAGGCCTTCGATGACATTGTTGAAAACTTCGCAGCGATCAGGATGCCCAACCGGTCCCGGGTAGGTCAGAATGAGACATCGCGGGCCGCGGGCTACAATCTCGTAGAACGCCGCGACGGCGGCGAGCGGACTGACAACGGCCGGCTCGAATCTAACTGATAAGGCGTCGCGGATCGGCGCAACATGCACAAAGCCCAGATTGCTGACGGCATTGGCGATGACGTCAAGCGAGCCTGCTTCGGGACCCAACCGCCGTTCAAGGAGTGCGGGCTGAGCCGGCCACGCCTCCCCCGAGTCGTCGAATACGACTCCCAAAGGGTCGGAGCCAACCACGATCAACTCCCGCCGCTTGGTGTCATAGTTACTCTCAATCCGAGCTCAAATTGCTGTATGTCTATCGTAAACCAAAAGTAGCCGGGCGCAGGCGCCGATGCCGTGCCAATTGTAGGCTGGCAGGAACAATCCTCGATCAAAACGCCGTCAAACTCGTGTCACTTGCGGGCTAAATGATTGATAGAGCCGCAGCAATAGGACGGTCGGCCGCGGATACCTCGGCAGCTGCGTGCGCTGTTCAGAAAGTCGATGGTCAAATTATGCTATTTCTATTGCTCTAAACTCCGATCGCGGCGTGGCCGACTGCGAGGTACACAGACCGGGGACAGCCAGAGGGGTTGCTACGGTACCAGCACGGCGGCGCCACGCAGCCTGCCGTATCTGAGGTCATCGAGTGCGTCATTGGCCCGCTGTAGCGGATAGGAAATCGTCTCGGGCCGCACCCCGGCCTGCGGCGCCAAAGCCAGAAATTCTTCGGCATCTTGACGCGTCAGATTGGCGACCGAGCGCAGCACGCGCTCTTCCCATAACAAGCGATACGGAAAGGATGGAATATCGCTCATATGAATGCCACCGCTGACGACGGTTCCGCCTTTCTTGGTGGCCGCCAACGCCGCCGGCACCAGTGCGCCAACCGGTGCGAAAATCAGCGCGGCATCGAGCGGCTCGGGCGGCGGCATTGTCGAATCCCCAGCCCATTCGGCGCCGAGCGCGCGCGCGAAGGCCTGCGCGTCCTCGTCGCCGGGCCGGGTAAACGCGAACAGTCTTCGGCCCTGATAGCGGATGATTTGGGCGATGATGTGGGCGGCGGCACCAAAGCCGTAAATGCCGACGAGCCGCCCATCGCCGGCCAGGCGCAGCGTGCGGTAGCCGATCAACCCGGCGCACAGCAATGGAGCCGCTTCCTGGTCGCCGTAACGTGAATCGATCGCAAAGCAATAGCGCTGATCGGCGACGGTCAGCTCGGCATAGCCGCCATCAATCTGGTAGCCGGTGAATCGGGCGCGGTCGCATAAATTCTCGCGACCGCCGCGGCAATATTCGCAAATCCCGCAGGTCCAGCCGAGCCAGGGCACACCAACTCGCTCGCCGAGTGCGAAATGGTCGACCTCGGCCCCCTTTTCGACAATCGTGCCGACGATCTCGTGACCGAGCACGAGCGGCAGTTTGGGATCGGGCAGCTCGCCATCCAGCACATGCAGATCGGTCCGGCACACCGCACAAGCCCGTACTGCGATCAGCAATTGTTGCGGTCCCGGCCGCGGTATTGGCAATTCCGCCGCTGTCAGTGGCCGCTTCGCTTGGGTTAAAATTTGTGCCCGCATCGTCGTGTTCCCGGTCAGATTTGCTATTGAACGCCGTGCCGCTCAGTATCGCTGCATGTCGCCGATCAGACGAGCTTGCGGGGCCGCGGCCGCCGGGTTTCTCTGCGTCGCTGCCGCCAGTTGCCGGCTAGCCCCGCAGGGCGGCATGGCCGAGCGGTGCGCCGACTTTATGACCTCGGCCTATCCCGGCGCCGATATCGAGATCACGAAGCGCGAAGCAGCGGCGACGAGCCTCACCACGATGGTCGCCCATGTCGAAGGCGACCGCACGAATCTGCCGGCGAATGCGTCGATTGCGCGGCATTTGGCGGTCGAGTGCAAGTTCGACAACAACATCTTGACGGGTTTCCGGTGGACCGCCGGGCCGAATTGACCGATCATGCTTGGGGCTGGCAGGGGTGCCCCGCGCTCGTACATACTTCCGATCTGGGAGTTTCGGCAAAAGGGGATTCGAATGGCTTTCGGCCCGGCGGACGACGGCAATAGGCCGGCGAACGTGCGGCTGCAGCGGGAGCGTCGCCGCAGCGCGGGGGCGAATACGCTCGCCGCCTTACCGCTACAATTCCACACCACCGCTCCGGTGCCGTGTCCTTATCTTCCCGGCCGAGCCGAGCGCAAACTCGTTGTCGAGATCGACTTTGTGGGCGCGGCTTTCGTCTATGACGATTTGTCGCGCGCCGGATTTCGCCGCAGCCATCACTTCGCTTATCGCCCGGCATGCCGCAACTGCACCGCCTGTGTGCCGGTGCGCATCGCCGTCCAGCGTTTCGTCGACAGCGCCTGGACGCGGCGCATCCGCAACACCAATCGCGATCTGTCGGTGCGGCTGGCGGCTGCTCGCGCGACGCCGGAGCAGTTCCGGCTGTTTTGGACGTATCAACACCTTCGCCACGCCGACAGCGAGATGGCCACGATGAGCTATCGCGATTACCGCGGCATGGTCGAGGATTCGACGGTGCGCACCGAGGTCGCGGAATTCCGCGACGAGATGGGGAGCCTGGTCGCCGTCTCGCTGATCGACCGGCTCGATGATGGCATCTCAGCGGTTTACAGCTTTTTCGACCCTTACCAGCGCAAGCGCAGTCTCGGCAGTTGGAGCATTCTGTGGCTGGTCGACGAATGCCGGCGACAGCGCGAACCCTATGTCTATCTCGGCTATTGGATCGCCGACAGTCCGAAGATGGCCTACAAGGCCCGCTTCCCCGCCCTCGAACATTTGACCGCGGCGGGATGGCTCGAACTGCCGCCGCGCTCATCTGAGAGCTAGGAGCGATCGATCAAACCGGATGTTTGCCAAATTCCCAGTGCAGCGATAGGCCCAAATGGCGATCGGCATTCTCGACCACTCGCTCTTCGGCGATATGTTCGGCACTGCGGCGATGCGCACGGTATTCGGCGACCGAGCGTTTCTTGCGCGCTGCGCCGAGGTCGAAGCCGCCCTCGCTCGCGCCCAGGCCCGGCTCGGCATCATCCCGTCCGAGGCGGCGCAAGCAATCTCGCGCACAGTCGCAACGATCGTCGAAAAACCCGAGACGCTCGACTTCGAGCGCCTCAAGCGCGAGACCGAGAATGTCGGCTACCCGATCCTGCCGCTGGTGCGGCAAATCGGCGAACGAGCCGGCGAGGGCGGAGGCTGGCTGCATTGGGGTGCAACCACTCAGGATATCATGGATACCGCGGTGGTGCTGCAGATCCGCGCCGGGCTCGCCTTGCTCGAGGCCGATCTAGCGACCGCACGCGGGCATCTGGCTGAGCTCGCGCAGCGCTATCGCGACACGCCGATGGCCGGCCGTACCCATTTGCAGCACGCGCTGCCGGTGACCTTCGGCTACAAGGCCGCGATCTGGCTCTGGGGGCTCGACCGCCATGCCGAGCGGCTGGAGCAACTGCGCCCGCGGGTTCTGCTGGCCCAGTTTGGGGGTGCTGCCGGTACTCTTGCTTCGCTCGGCGCGGGTGAAGAGGTCGTCAAGTGCCGCAGCGAGTTGGCACGAGAGCTCGACCTTGGCGATCCGCCGATCACCTGGCATGTCGCGCGTGACGGCATTGTCGAAACTATCCAAGCATTGGCGTTGCTCGCCGGCAGCCTCGGAAAAATTGCTTATGACGTAATGCTGATGTCGGCGACCGAGTTTGGCGAGGCGGCCGAGCCGTTTGTTTCCGGCCGCGGCTCGAGCTCGACGATGCCGCAAAAGCGCAACCCGATCTCGTGCGAATTGATCCTCGCCTCGGCCAAGGTGTTGCGCCAGCAGGCCGGGCTCGTTCTCGACGCGATGGTCTCCGATTTCGAACGCGCGACGGGGCCATGGCACGTCGAATGGGTCGCGGTTCCCGAGGCTTTCGGCTACGCCGCCGGCGCTCTACACCAGTCGCGGTTTCTGTTGGGTGGACTGATCGTCGACCCCGCTCGCATGGCCAAGAACCTCGGCATGACCCACGGGCTGATCGTCGCCGAAGCGGTGATGATGGGGCTGGCACCGCATACCGGGCGCAACGAGGCGCACGACCTCGTTTATGACGCGTGCCGCACCGCGATCGAGAGCGACCGGCCGCTGCTCGACGTACTGCTCGAAACCCCCGACGTTGCCGATCCGCTCGGCCCCGACAAATTGCGCGCCTTGACCGATCCAGCGAACTATCTCGGCGCGGCGCCGGTCATGGTGGATCACGTGCTTGCTCAGCGCTGAGCTATGCGGGTTCGGAAAGCGTGCTCGACTGCGGCTTGACGGTCGAACCGCCAAGCGCCTAAACAGCGATATCTGCGCTGTTGACAAGTGCAGAAGCTGAGGGAGATGGCAGATGGCGCGAATCAGGCATATCGCACTCGTGACCGACGATCCCGCAAAGACCGCCGAATTCTACAAGGAACATTTCGGGCTGACCGAGCTGTACCGCCGCCCGGGTGATACTGGTGAAAAGGGTGTTTGGCTCAGTGACGGTTATATATACTTCGCTATTCTGAAGTATGGCGAACCCGGTGCGCCAAAACTGGGACCGGGGCAGACTTCTGATCTGCGCGGTATCCACCATATCGGCTTTTATGTCGATGATGAGCAGGCAACCGCAGGGGAACTCGAAGCCGCCAATTACAAGCCGGTGCCGATCCCGAAAACCGAACGGGCCGAGACGACCCCGATGGGCGATGCGGTCAACCTCAAATACCTCGGTCCCGACGACGTTCACATTGATATCCGTAGCCGCGGCTGGAACGAAGCGATCAGCTTTGCCATGCAGCGCTATGATTTAGCCCCAGTCACCGAAGAAGAGACGAGGTAAATCGTCAATCCGATCCGGCGCGCGGTCCTCGCCACGCGCCGGAGCGATCGGGCTACAGTGGCCGCAAGTGCGAGCGCAGATCGTCGTCGTCATGCGCCGGGGCGGGCCACAGGCACAGCGGCAAATCGGCAAGGCGCCGCTCCACCAATTACGCATGGCGAGGCGGTGACCGGCAGAAGACACGGTCGGGAGGGAAGAATGACCTACGAGCACATCCTGGTCGATCGTAAGGACGGGGTCGGCATCGTCACGTTGAACCGGCCCGACAAGCTCAATGCGATGAACCGCAAGCTGTCGAGCGAATTGCGCGAGGCGGTCAAGGAATTTGATGCCGATGATGCGATCGGCTGCATCGTCATTACCGGTGCCGGCGACCGCGCGTTTTCGGCGGGCGGCGACATCCATGAACAGCGCGAAGACGATCGTCGTTACACGCAGCAGGAATTGGATACGCGCCGCGGTCGCGGCAGTTACGAGATCGCCGCCAGCGCCAAGCCGACGATCGGCATGATCAACGGTCTCGCCTATGGCGGGGCGGCGGTGCTGGCCTCCTCGCTCGACATGCGCGTTGGGTGCGAGGATACCCGCTTCCGGTTTCTGGCGGCCGCCTATGGCCGCATCAACAGCACCTGGACCCTGCCCAACCAGGTCGGCTGGCCGATTGCCAAAGAATTGCTGTTTACGGCCCGGATCGTCGAGGCCGAAGAGGCCTACCGTATCGGGCTATTGAACCACCTGGTGCCGCGCACGCGGTTACGCGAGAAGACGATGGAACTCGCCCGCATGATCGCCGGCAACAATCGCGCCGCGGTCATCGGGATTAAAACTCTGCTGTTGCAGCAAATGGCGCAGACCCTCGAACAGCAATGGGAGGAGGAGCGCCATTTTACGACCCATGTTGTTCGGGGCGCCCGCGCCGAGGAGGCTTTTCCCGAATTCATCGCCCGGCGCGGCCGTTCCCTCGATTGAGCCGGGCCTCGTTTCAAGGGCCTATCTTGGGTCCGAGGGAGGCTACAGCATGACGGCGCCGCCCGCTAGTGCTCAGATGCATTCAGATGACGCCGTCCCAGTCTGATCGTCTTGCCCGGCCTTGGGCCGGGCATCCACGAGAAACGGGCAAGACGCATGCCGCGGCTCGTGGATGCCCACGGATCAAGTCCGTGGGCTGAAGGCCCACGGGCCGGGCCCGGCCACGACGATCGAGGGAATCCTCGGTCTGCGTCTCAGCACTAGCGGTATAAATGAGAAAGATTATTCCCCCGTCCGTCGTCGCAAGGAGATTGCTTCGTCGCTCCGCTCCTCGCAATGACAGCCATTTACGGTGTCATTGCGAGCGCAGCGAAGCAATCGCTGTGATAGGCGTCTCAGACCGAGCGTTGGGTTCGCACTGCTAGGGTCCGGTCAGCTGCCGCCAGCGCCCGAGGCTCTCCGGCGACCAGACCTCGTTTATCTTGTAGAACGCCTCGAAGCTTCGTGCCCCAGCTGGCAGCTCAAGCCAGGGGAGCTTGCTACGGGTGAAAATATGCACGTCCGGCTTGACTGCGGTCGGATCGTCGAGCGTGCCGGCGCGCAACAGAACGGTGTCGCCCGGCGCCGCGTGGTATTTGCTCCACAAATGCGTGCTGCATTTGCCACAAGCAAAGACATCGTGCGGCTTGCCGCTGCTGCCGGGCGGCACGCGAAACGCGATCGGCTCACCCCCGCTTGCTTCGACGAACTTCCGCTCGATCCACAAATTGAGCGCGAACGCGCCGCCGGTCAGCCTTTGACAATCGCGGCAATGGCAAGCGTGGACGATCATCGGCGCGGCGGTCAGCCGATAACGGATCTCGCCACAGGCGCAGCCGCCTTCAAGGCTCATCGTCCCTCCACTTACAAGATGAACTCCAGCTTGAGTATATCTCGGAGCCTCCGAGGGCGCAAAGAGGCAATCAGCGTCTATCGCCTGCGCGGGCTCGCCGAAACCTCCGACCAGATTGTTATTCTTAATCGGCTCATCTCGTTTGCAATTTGCGTCGAGCCGGACGTAAAGCATCAACTGGCGTTGCTACTATTGGACCTGATCTCAGAACAGGGAGGCAAGGATGGATGCTACCCTGACTCTGATTGACCTCGCCGGAACGATCGCACTTCTGCTCTGGGGCGTACATATGGTCCAGAGCGGGGTTCAGCGCGCCTTCGGGCCAAACCTTCGGCGGATCCTCGGAGCGGCTCTCGGCAACCGGGTTAAGGCGTTCCTCGCTGGCCTCGGGATCACCGCGGTGCTGCAGAGCAGCACTGCGACCGGGTTGATGGTCACCGGTTTTGCGGCCGGCGGGCTTGTCGACCTGGTGCCCGGCCTGGCCGCGATGCTTGGCGCCAATGTCGGCACGACTTTGATCGTGCAGGTACTATCGTTCAACATCTCGCGGGTGGCGCCCCTCTTTATCCTGATCGGCGTAATGATGTTTCGTCGCGGCGGGAATACCCGCACGCACGATCTCGGGCGCGTCGGGATCGGCCTCGGGCTGATCCTGCTCGCGCTCACGCAGCTTTTAGCCATCCTGACGCCGTACGAGGATGTTCCAAGCCTTCGGCTATTGCTCGGCATGATCGCGACGGTGCCGATCATCGACGTGATTGTTGGCGCGGCCTTGACCTGGGCAGCGCATTCGAGCGTGGCCGTGGTATTGTTGACGATGTCCTTTGCCGCGCAGGGGGTGGTACCGCCACAGGCGGCATTTGCCTTGGTCCTCGGTGCCAATCTCGGCACCGCCTTGAACCCGCTGTTCGAAGCGGGCTCGACCGACGATCCCGCCGCCAAGCGGCTGCCGATTGGAAATCTGCTAAACCGTCTGGTTGGCTGCGTGCTTGGGCTGGCCCTGCTTAACGTGATCGGTCCCGGGCTCGTCGCGTTCGAGCCGTCCGCTTATCGCGCAGTCGCCGATTTCCATACCTTCTTCAACATCGTTATGGCGGTGCTGTTTTTCCCGATGTTGGGACCCCTGGCCCGGTTGCTGAGATGGATGTTACCGGCGCGTGCGGTTCCAGCCGACCCGTCGCGTCCGGTTTATCTCGACCAGGCCGCACTCGAGATTCCTGCAGTCGCACTTGCTGCGGCGTCACGCGAAGCATTGCGCATGGCTGATGTTCTCGAGACCATGCTGGGGTCGGCACTCGACGGGCTCGATCGTGGAGACCGGAAGCGAATCGCCGAGATCAAGCGGCTCGACGATGTGCTCGATCGCCTCAACAGCGCGATCAAAGCTTATCTGACCTCGCTCGATCCCGATGCCATCGATGCCGATGACGATCGCCGGCTATCGGAAATTTTGGCCTTTGTGACCAACCTCGAACATGCCGGCGACATCGTCGAGCGAGGCGTCGCGGCAAACCTCGCCAAGCGGCTGCGGCGAAACCTCTCCTTCTCGCGCGAAGGAACTGCCGAGATCCGCCAGATGCTGCAGCGCCTGGCGCTGAACGTGCGTACGGCCGCCGCCGTGTTTATGACCGACGACGTTCGCGCTGCGCGCGGATTGCTTGGCGAGAAGGAGGTGTTCCGGGATCTCGAAACCCGCGCAACCGAGGCGCACTTCGCTCGGATTCGCGCTGGCCGGATGGAGAGTGTTGAGACAAGTTCCCTCCACCTCGACATGCTGCGCGATTTGAAGCGGATCAACGCGCATGTCGCGTCAGCCGCCTACCCGGTCCTCGAAAAACGCGGCGAGCTGCTGTCGAGCCGGCTCAGACAGGATTTGTAAGAATGGTGCGTGACGAATGACACACTCGAAGAAAAAGGGATTACTGAAAAATGCTGTTCCCCAGCCAGATCACGGAACTGGAAAACGCGATTGCTGAGGTACGCGGCAGTCGAAAGGTCAGTCCGCGCACCGCTCGGCTGGTCAGCTCGGGTCTGCCACGAATGGCGCAAAAGGTCGCCGAAGAAGCAACCGAAGTCGTTATCGAGGCGGTACGCGGCAGGCGCGCCGCAGTTATCGGCGAGAGCGTCGATCTGATCTATAATCTGGCTGTCCTGTGGAGCGAGCTCGGGATCGCTGCTTCCGAGGTCTGGGCCGAAACGGATCGCCGGCAAGCGCTGCTCGGAATGTCCGAGAAACTGCCGAAGGACGGTGAGGAGACCGCCGTTGAGCAAAATCACAGTCTTCAGCGGTAGTGCGCATCCGGATTTGGCGGCCGAGATCTGCGCCCATCTCGCGGTTCCTCTGCGGCCCTCGACGCTGCAGCGTTTCGCGAACGATTGCCTCGGAGTGCGGCTCGAGGCGAACTGTCGCGAGCGCGACGTTTTTCTGATACAGCCGCTGGTTCCACCTGTTCAGGAGCATCTCGTCGAGCTGTTTTTGATGCTCGATGCCGCAAGAGGCGCATCTGCGGCGAGAATTACCGTCGTGATGCCACACTATGCTTACGCGCGCTCCGAGAAGAAAGACGCCCCACGAATTTCGATCGCTGCGCGGCTGATGGCCGATTTGCTTGTCACCGCAGGTGACACTTAACCCGTCATGCCCAATTCACGCCTCGCACCGGAGGCCAGTCCGATGGGTTCAGCGCGATGGCTCCCGATCAAGCGGCCAAGCAAAGCTCAGCTCGTGCCCGTCCGGATCGGTGATGTGAAAGAACCGTTCGCCCCATGACGCGTCTCGGGGCTCGGTGCTCGGGCGATACCCGGCTACGACAAGCCGTGCATGTAGCGCATCGACGTCGAAGTCGTAGAAAATCACCCGCCCCCACCATGACCAGCTTTGCTGCTTGGGCTGCGCGATCAGATTGACGTAACCGGGGCCGGCGCGAAAGCTGGTAAACGAGGCGTCCTCGCCGCCATAGAGCATTTCAAATCCGAGCGCGCGATAAAACCTGACCGCGCGTCCCATGTCATGCGTCGCCAGGGTGACCGCACTGATCCCGGTTATCATCCCTAGGAAACGCGCGCGCGAAACCCTTTGTCACACCTCGACCGAGCCGGCTTCGATGGTTCTGGCGACAACCTTGCGGGCGGTCTCGCGCAACAGCCATTTGTCGGCTTCCGGTGTCGGCGCCGGTGCCACGCCGGCAACCACCCGATCATGGCTGTAAGTCGGGATAGCGCCGCCATTATGCAGGATGCGATAGCCGAGATCTTCGCCGTTCTCGACGGCGCGAATGCCGCGCCGGATCATGTTGCGCATCATGATGATGCCGCGGTCGGTCGACGCCAGATGTTCGAGCCCGTGCCGCGCCATGCCGCCATGAATGCTGACCTGGGCGTCATAATCGCCCGGCACGCGCTGACGCTCTTCGTAAGACCGGCTCGCATCCTGCCCAAACCCGGCACCGCGGCGATATTCCCTACCCTCGGGCGCCCGGTGATAGCCAATCTGCATCGTGTGGGTGTCGTCGAGCGGCACCGCCCAGGTTGTCGCCTGCGGCCGACTGATCGAGTTGCGCTGTGCCATCGGGTCGGCGTTGGGCGGGAACTGGTGAATGTTGGGCAGGATGAAATCGGCGACACGCACCCAGACCCGATCGCCTTGCCGGCGGGTGTCGATATAGACCATGCCGACCGGGGTCTCCATCCAGTCCCACTCCGGCCGCTCCTTGAAATCCTCGGTGAACCCCTCACTGCCTAGCAAGGTGTGCAGAAAAGCCAAATGCGCCGGGTCCATGCTGTTTTCTTTGACCTGCAACCAGTTGCATTCCCAGATCGTCGGCGCGCGGGCTATCTGGCGGTATCCAGGCAAGTCCCAGCTGTCCAGAATTGGGAAATCGGTTTGTTTGTCGGGCGGCCCCATATAGGCGAAGACCAGCCCCTGATGCTCGTGCACCGGATAGGCTCCGTGACAGAGCCGATCCTTCAAAGTGCTGTCGGCCGGCTCACCTGGGGTTTCGAGGATCGTCCCATCGGCGGCAAACAGCCAGCCATGATAGCAACAGCGGATGCCGTGCTGGTCGACCAGGCCGAATTCGAGGGAGGTGCCGCGATGCGGACAATGCAGTTCCAACAGTCCGACGGCGCCGCTCTTGTCGCGAAAAGCGACGAGATCTTCGCCGAGAATGCGCAAGCGCCGCGGCAGTTCGCTGAGTTCAGACGATTGAATAATGGGGTGCCAGAACCGCCGCAGGTATTCGCCGCAAGGGGTCCCCGGCCCGACCCGGGTCAGCTCTTCGTCGGATGGCGGACGCTCGCGATGGTAATAGGCGCCGTAGGCTTGGTGCAGAAACGGTGCTCGTTCGGACATTAGCGGCTCTCCGGCGGTCTGTCGCGATCTTGAACCCGTGTACGTCATACGGGTCAAGGCACGCCCAACTGTATGACGGCGGTCAGAACCTTATGAAGCAGCGGCAATCGCGGACGGTCGATCAAGGTGCGGCAGCAGATCCGGGACCGGCTCAATCTCCCGCTTCAGCTGCTTGGATTTCGGGCTCGCTCAGAGTCTCGGTGCGCAGCAACGCCGCAGCGGTGCGGTCGAGCAAGGCGCGATTGCGCTGCAGGACAGCCGTGGCGACGGTAAAGGCGCGATCGACGAGGGCCGCACGGCGTGGTCGACAGCCTCAGCCGTGCCTTCGCTGTAGACGCGCTCCTGCGGCACCGGATAGGCGGGCTGCAAAAACGGTTGGCGGTCGCGGTCATAGGTGACATTGCCGAGCGCGTCGCTCATGCCATAGCGCAGCACCATCGCGCGGGCGATGTCGGTCGCCTTGGCGAGATCATCGGCCGCACCCGTCGAAATTTCGTCAAAAACCAGTTTCTCCGAAGCGCGGCCGCCGAGCAGTCCGGCCATTTTGTGCTCGAGTTCGGCGCGCGTCATCAGATAGCGATCCTCGATCGGGCGCTGAATTGTATAGCCGAGGGCGCCGACGCCATGCGGGATGATCGAGATCTTGTGAACGGTATCGAGCCCGGGCAAGGCCAAGCCGACCATCGCATGGCCGAATTCGTGATAGGCGACGACGCGGCGTTCGAGCGGGTTCAGCAGGCGGTTGCGCTTTTCGAGCCCGGCGACCATTCGTTCGATCGCGTTGTTGAAATCCTCCATCTCGACCGCATCGGCGTTGCGCCGGGTCGCGAGCAACGTCGCCTCGTTAACCAAATTGGCGAGATCGGCGCCGGTGAAGCCGGGTGTTATGGCGGCGATTTGTTCCGGGTTCACATCGGCGGCAAGCATCGCGCTTTTTCAGGTGGACCGCGAGGATCTGTTGGCGCCCGAGCTTGTCCGGGACGATCGACCAGGATCTGGCGGTCGAAACGTCCGGCGCGCAACAAGGCCGGGTCGAGCACCTCCGGTCGATTGGTGGCGCCGACCAGCACCAGACCGCTCGGTCGGGTCGAAACCATCGAGTTCGGCCAGGAGCTGGTTCAGGGTCTGGTCCTTCTCGTCGTGTCCGCCGCCGGCAAACGGGCTCGGGCGCGGCCGAGCGCATCGAGCTCGTCGATAAAGATGATCGCCGGCGCGTGCTGGCGCGCCTGCTCGAATAGAGTCGCGCACTCGGGCGGCGCCGACGCCGACAAACATTTCGACAAATTCCGAGCCGGAAATCGAGAAGAACGGCACCCCGGCTTCGCCGGCAACGGCGCGGGCGAGCAAGGTCTTGCCGGTTCCCGGCGGGCCGACCAGCAGAACACCTTTGGGCGCGCGGCCACCGAGCCGGCCATAGACCTTGGGGTCCTTTAGGAAATTGACGATTTCGTCAAGTTCGTCCTTGGCCTCGTCGACGCCGGCGACATCGGCAAAGGTGACCTTGGTCTCCTTTTCGACATAGATTTTGGCGCGGCTCTTGCCGATCTGCATCAGGCCGCCGAGCCCGCCTTGACCCATGCGGCGGATCGCGAACATCCAGATCCCGACAAAGATGATCGCCGGCAAAATCCATGACAGCAGATCGCGGATAAAATGGTTCTCGACGATGCCGCTGTAGGTGACACCATGCTTGTCGAGCGCTCTGCGCGAGATCGGGTGCGACCCGCGTCGTGACAAAGTCCTTGAGCTCGTTGGGTTCGGGCTTCTTCAGCGAACCGCTGATATAATTGGGGCCGATCTCGACCTGATCGATCTTGTCTTCGTTCAGCAGCGTCTGGAACTTGCTGTACGGGATCGCCGTGTTTTCGGTGCTTTGGATGTAGAGGCTTTGAATCCACAGAATGCCGAGAATGGCGGCGATCACGTACCAGAAATTGATGTGAACTTTTTTGTCCATTTCACGTATCCGGATTGCTCGCCGCCCGCGGGCCGCCTAACGAGTAAGTGGTCGATTTCTGGGATAACTCAATCGGCATCAGGTTAGCCTTCTTCTGCGGCGGCGGGAATGGACTCGCGCGGCAACACGCGACGCGCAACCCTTTCAAGCGTCAATCCCTGCACCACGATCGAGAACACGACAATGCCGTAGGCGATCGTCAGCAATTCGTCCTTGTACGGACCCGGCGGGAGCGCCAGGGCCAATGCCACTGCGATCCCGCCCCGCAATCCGCCCCAGGTCAGTACCACCGATGATCCGAAGCGGCGCGCCAGGTGCAGGCTGAGCGGCAGCGCAGAAGCGAGGACGCTGACCCAGCGTGCGATCAGCACGATCGGTATCATCACGACCATCGCCATGATTGCGTGCGGTTTGAGATCGATAGCGGCTATTTCGAGCCCGATCAGCAGGAACAAGAGCGCATTCAGCGTATCGTCGACCATCAGCCAAAAGGTTTGCAGATGGTGGCGGGTCGTCTCGCTCATCGCCCGCTCCATGCCGTGATTTCCGATCAGGACGCCGGCAACGACGACCGCGACCGGGCCCGAGACGTCGAGCGATCTGGCGAGGCTGTAGGTTCCGGTGACCAATGCCAGCGAAATGATCAGCTCGACCGTGTAATCATCAACTCCACGGATCATCAGGAAAGCGACAAAGCCGAGCCCCAAACCGAGCAACCCGCCGCCAACGGCAGACAGGACAAACATTCCGACGATCGCCAACGGCCCGTGTTCGGAATTTCCGCTCCCGGTCGCCAACGACAGCAGCAGCGAAAACAACACGACCCCGATGCCGTCGTTAAACAGGCTCTCGCCGGCGATCACTGCTTGCAGCGATTCCGAGATGCCGACCCGTTTTAGCACCAGCAACACCGCGACCGGGTCGGTCGGCGAGATCAGCGCGCCGAAAACCAGGCACCACGCGACCGGAACCGCCACGGCTAAGCCAGTCGAGACCCCGAATAGCGCGGCTGCGACCAGGATCGTCGACAGCACCGTGCCAAAGATCGCCAACGCCAGGATCGTCCACTTCCTCGCAAACAGCTCCTTGAAGTCGACTTCGAGAGCGCCGGCGAACAGAAGAAAGCTTAAAAATCCATTCAGCAGCGCCGAGGGCAAATTGACGCTGGCGAGCAATCCCCGGATCGCAAGCTTGAGCCCGAGCTGTGGAAAAGCGGTACCGATGGCGATCAGTACGCCTGTGCTCAGAAGCGCGAGCAGCAGCAAACCTACGGTCAACGGCAAGCGGAGAAGCCGATGGTTCAGGTAGCCAAAAACGGCTGCCAACCCGAGCAGCAGTGACAACAGGTCGAAAGACGATTCCATCGATCACCAATAAATTCAGCATTGCTGCTGCCCGAAGTGATTCCGGCGCTTAAACTGCGGCAGAGGCATCGGTGCTATAACACCGGTGTCGAATCTTAGTCCGACGACCGCGCACCGCAGGCGAAAGCGAGCGTGCGAATAGCGCTGAAACGCATCGCAAATCGGTGTGGGGTGGCATCGGAATGTCGTAACCGCGTCTCAGACATGTCCTTGAATATGGAATGGCGGCGCGTACCTGATGGGTTGGGAGACCATTTAAATCGAGATCGGGTCATGGTCGGAAAGATGTCAGCGGCGCGTTTGCCCGCTTCGGAGCGGCGCGAGTCGTTACGGGTGAAGTCGTCGAAATTCACCCCTAAAGTGTTGGGGGTGGCGGCGATGCTCGCCTTGGCGGGATGGTCAAGCCCTGGCATGGCGGCGAGCGTGGGAAGCGCGGGGGCGACGGTCCAGAACCTCTACAGTAACTTGCTCATGACGATGAAGAACGGCTCGGTGTTGGGTGGCAGCGGGCGCTATACCCAGATCGCTCCGGTCATTCGCCGCAGCTTTGACCTACCGTTTATGGCGCGCCTGGCGTTCGGTGCCGGCTGGACGAGTCTGACCCCGGCCCAACAGCAACAGGTCACGGAAAGTTATGGCCGCTATATTTCGGCGGTTTACGCGGACCGGTTCGACAGCTATCACGGGCAAAAGCTGGACGTCATCGGCCAGCGACAAGATCCCTATGGGGTCATCGTCACCAGCAAGATCATCAAAGCCGACGGAGACCCGGTTGAGGTCGATTACCTGATGCGCCAGGAAGGCGGCAGCTGGCTGATTGGTGACATTTATCTTGACGGTACGATCAGCGAAGTAGCGACCCATCGTTCCGAATTCGCGGACATTCTGAGGCGGCAGGGGGTCGACGGCTTGATCGCGGCGCTTGATCGCAAGGCCGAGATGCTGACGAGTAGCGCCCGCGCCGACTAACTGGCGGCGCGGCGGCCTTACGCCCGCGGCCACCACGGTGTCACCAGCATAGCTGCCGGCTTTAAGCATTCGCCGGGCGGTAGCCCGCGAATACCAAAAGTGGCGCGTTCGAGATCCCTGCGAGTAGACGTAGATAGGTCCGAATAGCCGGTCCCATATCGAAAACACGGCGCCGAAACTCATGCCACGGGAGGTAAGAGCCCGTTTGAGAATGGCTCGCTGCATCTACATATTGTGTCCTATGACCGGTCGAGGTTCATCGCGAACTCGCTGATACACATTCCTTTGCCAGCGTCGTTTCAGCGAGCTGCACCCAATAGCTGGCGCCCAACGGCAAGATCGCGTCGTTGAAATCGTAGTGCGGGCTATGCAGCATGCCGCCGGTCTCGGCTGTGCCGTTGCCGATCCAGATGTAAGCGCCGGGTTTCTTTTCGAGAAAAAACGCAAAATCCTCCGCACCCATGCTCGGCAGCAGCATGCGCTGGACATTGCCCTCGCCGACAATCGCGGCCGCGGCCGCTGCTGCAATTTCAGTCTCCTCCGCGGCGTTCAAAGTGGGCGGATAGCGCCGCTCGTAGCGTAAGTCCATCTCGGCACCACAGCTGCGGCAGGCGCCATCGGCGATGCGGCGGATCGATGGCTCCATGCGATCACGTATTTCGGGGCTGAACGAGCGCGTGGTTCCGCGCAGCATCACCGTCTCCGGAATGACGTTCCAAGTGTCGCCGCCATGGATTTGGGTGATGCTGACGACCGCACTTTCGAGCGGGTGCGTGTTGCGGCTGGCGATCGTTTGCAGGCCGTTAACGACCTGCGCCGCAGCGACAATCGGGTCGACCGCGAGATGCGGCATTGCCGCATGCCCGCCCCGGCCCTTGATTGTGACCTCGAAGATATCGAAAGCCGCCATCATCGCCCCGGGCTGGATTGCGAAGCGACCGACCGGCAATTCCGGCCAATTGTGCATGCCAAAGATGGCCTCAACCGGATAGCGCTCGATCACGCCATCCTCGATCATGGCCCGCGCTCCACCCTCGTTTTCCTCGGCCGGCTGAAAGATGAAATGGATCGTGCCGGCGAAGTTGCGGGTTTCGGCGAGGTGCTTGGCTGCACCAAGCAGCATTGCAGTGTGCCCGTCATGCCCGCAGGCATGCATGCGCCCCTGATGTTGCGATGCATGCGCGAACCCATTCTGCTCGGCGATGGGCAGTGCATCCATATCGGCGCGAAGCGCAATCGCGCGCGGTCCCGACACCGATCCGCGCAATGTGCCGACCACGCCCGTTCCGGCAATGCCGCGCTCGACCGAAATGCCAAACGATATCAACCGTTCGGCCACGAATTCGGAGGTCTCGTGCTCCTCGAAAGCAGTCTCAGGATGGGCATGGAGCCGATGCCGCCACTCGGTCATCTCGGCATGAAAATCGGCGATGCGATTGATGATCGGCATGGTCCACCCGCCTCCCTGCCTGTGGGAGCAAAAAAATTCTATCAATATCCACGTCACATTTTTATCGCAGTTGCAATGACTGGAGCGCCGCATCCCTCCTGCGCCTTTCCCGCTCCCGGCAGGATCAAGGATATGACAGAGCTCCGAAGCTGTGCATTTCGGGTCTGCCCTCTCGACGATCGGGTGAGTTGCGGATAAGGGATGCGCACCGGGAACTTAGGTGAAATCGGGAGGGGATCATGCTGAGAAAGCAACTGTCTTGGTCGCGACGGGCTATCGCCTTCTGGCTCCTGTGCACCGGCTGTTTGCTGTTCGCCTCTCCAAGCCCGGCAACCACGCCCGGGCCAACGGATGTCGTTCAGCACTTCTACAGCGAACTGCTCGATGTGATGCAACATGCTGCAAGCTTGGGTGCCAAGGGCCGCTACCAAAAGCTGGAGCCGGTCGTGCTCAGCACCTTCGACATCCCGTTCATGGCGCGGCTGTCGATCGGGCTGACCTGGTACAGGTTGAGCCCTGAGCAGAAACGGCGCGCAGCGACCGCCTATGGCCGCTATGCCACCGCCGTTTATGCCACCGAGTTCGATGAGTATGCGGGGCAAAAGTTCCAGGTCTTGGGCGAGCAAAAGATAACCCACGGCATCTTGGTCAGGACCCAAATCGTCAAAGCGAGTGGTGAACCGGTGTCGATCAATTATATATTGCACGACAACGATGTCGCTTGGCAAATCCGCGACGTTTATGTGGGCGATGCCATCAGCCAACTCGCGACGCGGCGCTCTGAGTTTGCCGCGATCCTGCGCAGCAGCGGCATCGACGGTCTGATCGCCTCGCTGAATAAGAAGGCCGACGATCTTCAGAGTTGATTTGGCGCCGCCCCATTAAGAGCCGCAGTCATCGCTTGCCGAACCCGGCTCTGCGCCGTGTTGCGCTGCCGCTTCAGGCCCGCTTCGCAGAGAGCGAATGGCCGGGGGCGAGCACCTCGCTCAAACCGGGAAGCCTGCGGGGAACCTCTGCGACGGTTCGAATTCCTGCATCAGTTGTCCTCATCTCTCATTAGCCGTCGAAGCATCCCGACGACCCTAAACGAACCCGTCGTCTCCGCTCGGCTTGTCAATGGCCAGAGGTCGCCGCCTCATCTGCTGAGCCAATATCCGGCGGCGCGGAACAGCAGGGGCGCGTTTGCGATCACAGCGGGTCAGTACAATGCCGGCATGGTTAGCAGAGCGCTCACCTTTCTGCCGCAGCCCGATTGGCAAGGATCATCACATTGCTGCGGTCGCTGCCGGAATTTACGTTGTCGCGAACCCACGCGAGCGTCGCCAGCTGAGCGAGAAGTGCGGGCCTTGCCCGATTGTCCGCTCAGTCTTCGCTATCCAGTGGGTTCCAAAAGTCCGAAATATTGAGGTGGTAACGGACGGTCACAACGACCACATCGCATTAAGGCTTCCAGGCGATCGCGAGCCAGCATCGACCTTGCGGGCGTATTGAAGCGCCGGCAAATCCCCGGTTGAACGCTGCTTACTGTAATCGAGTCTCCGAGCAGCGGGAATTTAATCGCGGATCAATGCTTGCACTAAGCGATCGCATCGGACAAATTCGGCTGATTCAACCGTGCCGCACCGGGAACGGAATGCCAGAGGATATTGCAGACACCGCTGATCTGTTCGAGATCATCCGGACCACTCGGTCGATGCGGCGTTTGAAGCCGGACCCAGTGCCGAATGAATTGGTCCGGAAAATCTTGGAAGCGGGGGTCTGCGCCCCAAGCGGGGGCAACATGCAGCGCTGGCGGTTCCTCGTCATCAGGGACCCCCAGATCAAGAAGACTGTCGGTGCCTTCTATAAACGAGCCTGGGACGAACAGGTCGGGCCACGTTATCGGTCCGGTGAGCCCGCTCCCGGAATGAGCCGAGAGCGATTTCTGCGGCTCCTCGACGCGGCGGAATATCTGGCCGCACACATCCATGAGGCGCCAGTGTGGATCGTGCCGTGCTTAGAGAGCGGCAACCCGACCCGCACCTCCGGCTCCTCGATCTATCCGGCGGTGCAGAACATGTTATTGGCGGCGCGCGCGCTTGGCCTCGGGGCGACGTTGACGACACTCTATCTCGCCTTCGAGAAGGAAGCGGAAGCCGCTCTCGGCTTGCCTACCGGTGCGCACTCGTGCGCGCTGCTGCCGATCGGCTACCCTATGGGACGGTTCGGGCCGGTTCGCCGCATTTCGCTTAGCGAGGCCGCGTTCGAAGACAGGTGGGGGCAGCCTTACCGGGATTAGGACCGGCCACCTTGACACGACTGAGAGGGCGGCGATCGCATCAGCATGTCGCACCGATGTCGAAGAGCCGACTAGCCGGGCGTTCTTTATCCTGGTTCTTATCATGGCCTGCTACCCAGGGGTTACGCATGAAAATCGCCGAGATATTTGACGGCATGGAATTTGGTGTGGTTCGAGGGGTCTCCTTGAGATCGGGAGGCCCGCATGTCGGTGAGGACTTTGGTGGAAGAATTCTCGGCCTTGGAAGACCCCCGCTGTGGCGGTAAGGTCGAGTACCGGCTGATTGATATCCTGGTGATCGCGGTCTGTGCTGTGATTGCAGGGGCCGAGAGTTGGGAAGACATCGCGCTCTATGGCCGCAGCACGATCGGCTGGTTGGGCACATTTCGCGCGCTGCCCAATGGCATCCCAGCCCATGACACCTTCCGGCGGGTGTTCCTGCTGATCGATACCGGGGGTTTCGAGAGGGGCTTCGCGGCGTGGGCGCGTTCGTTCGGTGCCCCCGTGGACCGGGACGTTGTGGCGATCGACGGAAAGACGATCCGCGGGTCCTTTGATCGGGGTCGCGAGCAAGGGCCGCTTCATGTCGTCAGCGCGTGGGCTTGTGACCGCCGGCTGGTCCTTGGCCAGTGTCAGATCGGCGACAAATCCAACGAGATCAGTGCGATCCCGGAATTGCTCGACGCGCTGGCCATCAAGGGGACGATCGTCACCCTGGATGCGATGGGCTGCCAGTGGGCGATCGCCACCAGGATCCTCAAGAGAGGGGCTGATTATCTCGTGACGCTCAAGGCCAACCAGGGGAAGAAATTCACCGCTGTCCAAGAGCTTTGCGCCGCGACCTGTTTCAGCCGCTCGCCCCTCCACCGGCCAGTCCATGACGAATTTGATGATGGCCACCGCCGCCTGGTTCGGCGCTGCGTGTTCGTCTGCCCGCACGCTGCCAGGCTGGAACCGCTGCGCGACTGGCCCGGCCTGCAGACCGTCCTGACCGTGGAAACCATCCGTCATGTCAATGGGTCTGGTAAGACCGAAACCGACATCCGCTACTTTCTGTCCAGCAGCGCCGATCCCCCGGAGATCCTGGCAACAGCGCTCCGCCGGCACTGGCAGATTGAGAATAGCCTGCACTGGGTTCTCGACGTCGCCTTCCAGGAAGATCACTGCAGGATGCGGGATCGGAACGCCGTCCAGAATTTCGCGCTGCTGCGGAAAATCGCGATCAACCTCGTCCGCCGCCATCAGACCTCAAAAGCCAGCCTCAAGGGGCGTCGCAAAATGGCCGCATGGGATAACCGATCCATGGAGCAAGTCCTCACCGGCATCTTTCATGCGTAACCCCTGGCCACCCAGCCAGGGCGGTCTCATCGAGCCAGAGCGTCAGGTCACCACGCCGCTTCAGCCCGGCCTCGTAGGCTGGCCAGTTCCGGACCCGATAGCGGGCCTTCGGGATGCGGTGGCGGCGGGCGGCGTTGTGCTTGAACGGCATGCCCGAGAGCATAACGGCTTGGCCGGCGTCGGGCGACTCGCCCGCCTCCCAGCCGCTCCCTGCACCAATGCCGCAATTGAACTCATCGATGCACATGCCAATGGCGCCGCTGGCGATAAAGGAATTGAATATCTTGTTGTCAAAGAATGTCTCAACATTGGATGTGACCTGGTAGGAATAGTTGCGCCCGATCACTCCTTTCCCGGTCGTTATATCGTAGGGCTGGCCGATGCGGGACAGGAGCAGCAGCTGCACATTGAACATTTGGAACGCACACAGAAATACGATCTCGGCCGGCTGTTCCCACTCGCGACCGGCGCTGTCGACATAGGTCGCACCCGTCGCTCGTTTTCCGGTACCGTCGGTATTGATATGCGTAACCTCGCATTCGGTGCGCAGTTCGAAATTATTGCGCTGCGTCAGCACGGGAAGCAGCGTCGTCTGCGGGCTCGCTTTCGAGTAGTTGCCGCACCCAAACCGCTCGCAGAAGCCGCAATATGTGCAAGGGCCAAGGGTGACGCCATCGGGGTTGGTGTACGCATGTGATAAATTGCCGGATGGTTGTGGGAATGGGCTGTAGCCCGCATCCTTTGCCGCCTCGGCCCACAAGACCGGGCCATAGAGTTGCTTTTGCGCCGGCGTCGGATAGGGGCGCTGAACGGGCCGACGGCGACTGAGAGACTTTTTGAAAAAGGTTGCATGACGGGTTTGGACGGGTTTCATACTAAGGATGTGGACGCCTGAAACCCGTGGCCGGATGGCCAAGATACGTAAGAAACTAAAACGCTACCCGACGGACATGACCGACGAGGAATGGTCGGTCACTGAGCCGTTGCTGCCGCCTCGGGCGAAGAAGGGACGACCGCGCAAGACCGATCTGCGGGAGGTGATGAACGCGATCCGGTACCTGGTGCGGACGGGGTGCGGCTGGGAGATGCTGCCGATCAACTTTCCGCCCTGGCAGACGGTCTATTGGTGGTTCCGTGAGTTTGTTCAACGCTTCCTGTTCCATACCATCCACGACATCGCGGTGATGATGGACCGCGAGCGCGCCGGCCGTGAGGCGAGCCCTTCGGCGGCGATCATCGACAGCCAGTCGGTCAAGGCGCCAAAGGCGGAAAAGCGCGGGTTTGACGCCAATAAGAAGATCGTCGGTCGCAAACGCCACATTGCCGTGGACACTGACGGCCGACTGCTCATGCTCAACCTGACGACGGCGGATATCTCCGACAGCGCCGGCGCCCAGGTGATCCTGGACGCGATCCGCAAGCGCTGGCCCTGGGTCAAGCATCGCTTTGCCGACGGCGCCTATGACCGGGGACAATTGATGGATCAAGCCGCCGTTCTCGAGTTCGTCGTCGAAGTGGTTCGCCGGATCAAAGGAACCGAAAGGTTTCACATCCTGCCACGCCGCTGGGTGGTCGAACGAACCTTCGGCTGGATGACCCGATGGCGACGCCTCGTACGAGACTACGAACAGCGCATCGATGTCTCCCAAGCCATGATCCACATCGCTCTCGGCTCCCTTCTCATCAGGCGTATCGCTCACTGAAACCATTTTTCAAAAGGGCTCTGAGCTCGACTTTGGCCATTTCTGGCATAAACCCTTGAAAAGATTGGATTTCCATCGGAAGATTAAGTCATTGATTTCATTCGCTAAATTCCTCAAATGGCCAAAGTCGAGCTGAGAGCTCGTTTACAAAGTTTTAAATCCTGAAAATTCAAGGTGCGTTTTTCCGCGAATTGGAGAAACGGCATGGGATACGCGACCGACATAACTGATGAAGAATGGGGCATTCTGGAGCCGTTTCTGGAACCGAAACAGAAGGGGCGTCCGCGCAAACACGGCTTGTGAAGGATTATTGACGCGATCCGGTATGTGCAGAGAACGGGCTGCCAGTGGCGATTGTTGCCTGCGGATTTTCCGCCGTGGCTTGCGGTGTACATGACGTTCTGGCGCTGGCGGAACAGCGGCCTGTGGGAACGGATCATGCATGAACTGCGCCGCCGCGTGCGCGTGAACGCAGGAAGAAATCCCGATCCGTCTTTGGCGATTATCGACAGTCAGTCGGTGAAGACGGTGCAAAAAGGGGGCAACGCGGCTACGACGGCGGCAAGAAAACGAAAGGCCGCAAGCGCCATACAGCCGTCGATGCGATGGGAAACCTTCTGGCGGTCGCCGTTCACTCGGCGGGCATTTCGGAGTCACGCGGAGCCCATCTCGTGTTGATCCGCCTGTTTCTGGTCTTGCCCAACCTGCTCAAAATCCTTGTCGATGGCGGCTACAAACAGGGCGTCATCGACTGGAGCAAGGCCATGTTCGGCTATCTCCTTGAGGTCGTCAAACGCCCCGAACTTCACCTCTTCAAGGTGCTGCCAAAACGCTGGATCGTCGAACGCACCTTTGGCTGGTTCAACTGGTTCCGCCGCCTGTCTAAGGACTATGAACACAACCCAAAGACTTCCGAAGCCATGCTCCACTTTACCGCCTGCACCCTTATGCTCAGACAGTTATCAACTTTGTAAACCGGCTTTGAGAGCATTGCCCTGGAGGGTTGACGTTCTACTCCTATCCGGGACCGCAATTCAAAAGCATCAGCGATGCAGGCAGCGCCGAGGCCAGCTATTATATAGAGCGGTTTTAAGTCAGTCTGACAGAAGGGCAATGGTCAATCCATTGATTTTCCTGGATCTATTCTAGGTCAGAGGCAACTGACCGAAAAACCGCTCTAACCTGACTAACCATTGACACGTCAGATCCAGGGATAAGAGCACAATAAGGGGATGCGCCTGGCTCGAACGGGTCAGCAATTAGTCAGGTCGGTATTACACCTGGGTCGATCAGTTCAACACGTTTGGGCTCGGCGCCAATGTTCTGATCTCGACCGGCAACGGCAACGACGCTTTGCTGGCGCTCGTCGACAGCAAGTTTGTCGTGCTGCGCGTCCCCTACCCGATGGGATTTTACGCTAAAGGCATGGACGGCCGCATCGATGATCCGAATACCGGCTGAAAGGTTGCAGGCTGTGGTCGACCTATGGCACGCGAACCCCGTTTCATATGGAAGGCGGCAAGGGCACGACGAGCAAGGTGATTTATTTCCAGCTGCGCCCCGATCCGCTCGCGCGATGAGATGCTCCTCGCTTCGACGCTTTATCGGGATGGGTGATGTCTCGGATCAGCGGGATCCTACGGATCGCCGAGTTACTGCAGCGCCTCCGCGACAACGCCGGTTCGACGCGCGCGCCAGTCGAGCGCCCAATGCTTGACGCCTCAATTATCATCAAGGGAAACGAGCCATGTCCCAAGGAGCCAAAATTCGGGTCGGAATTGTCGGTGCGAACCCGCAGCGCGGCTTTGCCCCAATCGCGCATATCCCCGCCTTGCAGGCATTGCCCGAATTCGCAATCACCGCGGTTTGCACGACGCGGCAGGAATCGGCTGATGCGGCGGCTAGGCATTACGGGATCCCGCTGGCCTTTGCGGATGCCGGACTGCTCGCGCGGCATCCCGAGGTCGATCTGATCACAATCAGCGTCAAGGTGCCAGATCACTACCCGCCGGTTATGGCCGCTATCGAGGCCGGCAAGCACGTCTATTGCGAGTGGCCGCTCGGCCGCAACACCGAGGAGGCCACTCGCATGCTCGACGCGGCGGGTCGCAAGGGGATCCGGCACGCGGTCGGACTACAGCGCCAGACCTCGCCGGATCCCGCTGCAAGCAACCGGTGAAATCGTCGCCAAAACCTCGCCCGACCAGCTCGTGGTCAACGGCCTCGTCGGCGAAGGCGTGGTCGTCTCGTTTCATGTCCGCGGCGGCATGGCGCGCGGCACCGAATTTCTATTCGAGGTCTATGGCGAAGCAGGCGACCTGCAGCTCACCGCAACCTCACGCGCTTCGATGCAACGCCAAGAATTGAAGGTGAAAGGCGCACGCGGTAGCGAGGTGGAGCTTGTTGATCTGCCGATCTCTGGCAAATACCGCTGGGTGCCGGAAGCGGTTCCCTCGGGATCGCCCTATAATGTCGCCCAGCTTTACAGGAGGCTCGCCGAGGGCATCCGTGACGGCAAATCCGTCAGTCCCGGGTTTGACGCCGCCGTCAGACGCCACCGCCTGCTCGACATGATCACGCGCGCTTCGGATATCGGTGTCAAACAGGTGACCTGAAGCGCTTTCCCGCTAATCCACCAAAGGTGCGCCGCGCCTGCGCAAGTCAGAGCGACCTACAGGCGCTTATTGGGCAATAAAGCCGCCGTCGATGACCAGCTCCGTGCCGGTGATAAACGAGGCTTCGTCGGACGCCAGGAACAGCACGCCATATGCCACCTCGATCGGCTCGCCGATCCGCCGCAGCGGCGTCAAAGCAATTTTATCAGCGCGCTCGCCCGCATTGGTCGCATTCAGCATCGGCGGCATATAGCCGGGATGTACGGTGTTGACGCGCACACCGGAGGGGCCATAGCGGACAGCGGCCGCTTTCGAATAGATCCGCACCGCGCCTTTCGACGCGTGATAGGCAGGATGACCGCTGGCACTGCCGACAAAGCCCATGATCGAGCTGATATTGACGATCGAACCACCGCCGGCCTTTGCCATCTGCTCGGCGGCAAGTTTGGTGCCGAGGAACACGCTGGTTTGGTTGACCGCGATGATGCGGTGCCAGCCCTCGATGCCGTCCGGATCGCCAACCGAGCTGCCCGAAATGCCGGCATTGTTCACCAGGATATCGAGCCTGCCATAGGTCGCGACGGTTTTGGCGATCAAAGCGATCCACTCCGCCTCGCTGGTGACGTCGATCTGTGCGGCCGTGGCCTCTCCGCCATGGGCGCGTATGTCGGCCGCGACCCGCTCGGCGTCGCCTCCGAGAATATCGGCGACAATGACCTTGGCGCCTTCGGCAGCGAACAGCCGAGACTCGGCTTCACCCATGCCATGCGCGCCGCCCGTGACGATCGCAACTTTGTCCTTTAGACGCATCACCGCCCCCGCTTTGCCTGCGCGCCGATCATAAGCCGCTCGTTGCTTTGCGGCCGAGCCCTATGGGCATGTTACTTCGTGACCGTTATCCGAAGCCTCTCTAATCGCATCGATCAACCGATGCAGCTCGACCGCGGTCTCGAAGGTCGGCTGTTGGCTGTTGCCGTCGTGGATCGCCCGTGCAAAGAGCGTGTACATCTGGCCGACATTGAGCGCTTCACCCGATGGGGTCGCGGGTGCCGCAAAGGTCAGTCGCTCCGGCACCGGCATCGGCGTCCGCTGGTTGCCGCGCTGCGCTCCCATACAGCGAGACCTCGCTCAACTGCGGCGAATCCTCGCCCTCTGCGAACAATGTTCCGTCGCGGCCGTAGATCTCCATGCGATAGCCGCTGCCGGCGAACGGGATCGCGCCGACATGAACCGAGGCCACCGCGCCATTGTCAGACGGCCGCTGAGCAGCACGTTGTCGGGCGATGTCACGTCTAGCAATGTGTTGGTCCCGGTGTCGAGCCACTGCTTTGCCTGGGTCGCGACGACCGCCGAAAGCCGGCGAAAATCGTCGGTAACAAAGCGCATCGCATCCACCGTGTGACCGCTGGCGATCGTCAGCGTGTTGGCGCCAAGCCCGGCATCGCGCTGCCAAGTGCGGTGCGAGGGTCGCGACAGGACCCCCTCGCGCATCAGGCCGACACGGACCGACATCACCTCGCCGATAAAGCCCGCCTCTATCTGTTCCTTCATATGCATCAGGGCGGGGTTGACGCGGGCCTGCAGACCGACGGCGGTGATGAGACCCCTTGCCTTGGCCAGCGCCGACAACTCCACTGCCTCCGCCGTGGTCCGGCCGAGCGGCCATTCGCAATAAACGTGCTTGCCCGCCTCCAGCGCCGCCTTGGTCGGCGCGTAATGAGACGGCACGCGCACGACGACGGCGACCGCGTCGATCTCAGGCGAGGCGATCATCTTGCGGTAGTCGTCAAAGGCCAGCCGGGCGTCCCACGCCCGGCGCGCCGCCTCGGCGCTCTCGGCTCTGGTGGTGCAAACCGCGGTCAGCTCGATATCCGTGCTGGCCCGCAACGCTGGCAAATGGGAACGCGCCGACCAGGTTCCGCTGACGCTGGCGCCGATCAAGCCGAGTCAAATCTTGTCTGCCATTTCTTTCCTCCCTCTGCGAATTCGGAAATTGCGCGTGCTACAGGTCAGGGTCGGCGTCGCTTATCCAGCGCTTCAATTTCGCCACCGCCTTCGGCCAGTATCCGTCGCAATTCGGTCTTGAGCACCTTGCCATAATTGTTTTTCGGCAAGGCACCGAGAAGGCGGTAGTGGCGCGGGCGCTTGAACCGTGCGATGTGGTCGAGGCAGAGCCGGTCGAGCGCCTCGGGGGAAAGCACCGCACCGGGGCGTGGAACGACAAACGCCACGACCTCCTCACCCCATTCCGGGTGTGTGCGGCCCACCACCGAAACCTCGGCGAGATCGGGATGGCGCAGCAACACCTCCTCGATTTCGCGCGGGTAAATGTTGCTGCCGCCGCTGATGATCATGTCCTTTGAGCGGTCGCGCAATGTCAGGAAGCCTTCCTCGTCAAAGCTGCCAAGATCGCCGGTGTGCAGCCAGCCGCCGCGCAATGTCTCGGCATTGGCGTCAGGGTTTTGCCAGTAGCCCTCCATTACGCAGTCGCTACGGGTGATGACCTCTCCGGTTTCGCCCACCGGCAATTCGCGGTCGTCCGCGTCGACGACTTTGACCAGCACGCCGGTGCGCGGCACACCGCAGGAGCCGAGCCGATCCCACTTTCCGGTTTCTGCCGCCTGCGCATGCATGCGCTGCGACAACCCGGTGATCGTCATCGGCGACTCGCCCTGCCCATAAAGCTGGTAGAGCCGCGGGCCGAACAGATTGAGCGCGCGTTCCAGATCGGCGACATACATCGGTCCGCCGCCATAACTGATCGTCCGCAGATTGCGCCAATCGGCGTTGGCAGCTGCGGGCGCCTGGACGAGGCGGGTCAGCATCGTCGGTGCTGCAAACATCGACACCCGGGGATAGCGCGCTACTGCATCAATGACCGCGTCAATGTCGAAATGCGGCAATACGATCTGATGGCTGCCGCGCAGTAGATGCGGCAGTGCGTAGAGCCCGGCGCCGTGCGACAGCGGTGCTGCGTGCAGATTGGTGTCTCGCTCGTCGATCCGGTCAATGTCGGCATAATAGCAATGGCACATGAACAATAGGCAGCGATGGGTCAGGACGGCGCCCTTTGGCCGCCCGGTCGTGCCGCTCGTATAGAAAAGCCAGGCGCGGTCGCTAGGGTTGCCATTGGCGGGACGAACCGGAGCGCCGGCAAACAGACCCGCATAATCGCTCGTCTCGGTCGCAATGATCGGCGCTTCATTCTCGAGCGGCGCCAGCATTTCGGCGAGGCTCGGGGTCGCAACGATCAGCCGGGAGTCCGAATCTCGCAAGATGTATTCCGCCTCGCGCAGATGCAGGCGGGCATTGACCGGGACCGCGCACAGCCCGGCGGCCCAGCACGCAAACATCACCTCCAAAAACTCGGCGCAGTTTTCCATGAATAGCATGACGCGATCGCCGGGTTCGAGACCGCGCGCCGCGAGCCCGCCCGCGCCACAGCTGACACGGTGGGCGAACTCCGCGTATGTGCAACTGCCGCCGCTATCGGTGACCGCGGGCTGCGCCGGAAGCCGGCGGGCAACATCGAACAGCAGCGCCGCGAGGTTCATACCTGCTTTCCTCGGATCGGATCCCTGATCTCAGTGTAGAATTCAGAGAAGCCGAGCGCCACCTCACTTCGTGGCCTGCCGAGATGAAGCCGCGGTCCCTTAATCGGCGGCGCATCGGCGTTGCTGATTTAGCCAATGGGAAGAGCCAAATAATGCAATTCACTGAAAGATGAGCCAAGTCACATCGAAAATTAGCTTATCATTGGAGAAACGGTCTGCTGCTAACTATAATGTAGGGCGGGGGCCTAGTTAGACCCCACGCCAGCAGGTGCAGGCAGCGGCGAGCGAGCGCTCGAGGTTCAAACAGATTTGGGTGTTCGTCGCCGTCCTCAATCGCCGTGGATCAGGTAGGCGAGCATATAGCCGATCGCACCCGCGATCAGCAGCGCTACCCATGGCTGCTCCGCGGTATTGCGTTTGACGTACTCGGCAGCCTGGGCGCCCTGCTTGCTAACATAGTCGGCAGCCTGGGCACCTTGCTTGCTGACATAGTCGGTTGCGGCCTGAGCGCCTTGCTGATAGGTCTTGGCGGCAACATCCGCGACTTGCTTTCCGGTTTCCGTGACTGCGCTTTGGATTGTGCTGCCGGCCTGAGTCGCCGCAGCCTGCGCTTTGTTGGCGAGATTGCTGCCCATCTCGGTTGCGCTGGCGACGCCGCGCTGCACTTGGTCGCCGATCCGATTATCGTCCATAGCCGTCCCTCTATTCACTCGTTACCTTTAGACAAACACGTCGTGACGCAAAACGCTCCCGGAGTGTGGACCCGGCGAACCGCACCCGATTTGCGCGCACCCCCGTGACTTGGCTGACCAAGGGGGCAGACGGACCAGATACGTTATGAGGGGGATTGTCGAACTGCGCAAAAATTACGATGCTGTGACGGTTTCGCCGGGCCGGAGATCGTATCGAAATGAACGTCGAGAAAGCTATCAATATCGAAGACCTGCATCGCATGGCAAAGCGGCGGCTGCCGAAGATTGCCTTCGATTTCATTGAAGGCGGGCTCGAAGACGAGCGCGGGCTCGAACGCAACACTTCGGCGTTTCACAAGCACCAATTATTGCCGCGCTATCTCGTCGACGTCTCCAAGCGCGACCAATCCAAGACGATCTTTGGCCAGACATTTGCGAGCCCGTTCGGGATCTCGCCGACCGGCGGGACAAGCCTGTTTCGCTACCATGCCGATTTGATGCTGACCGAGGCTGCGCGTGACGCCAACATTCCCTACATCATGTCGGGCGCCAGCAACGAAACGATCGAAGCAGCCGCCAAGATCGCGCCCAAGAACCATTGGTATCAACTTTACTCCGCGCGCGATCCAAAGATTAACGCCGACCTGATCCGGCGGACGGCCGATGCCGGGCTCGGGGCGCTGGTGCTGACGGTCGACACGCCCGTCGGCTCGAAGCGCGAGCGCAATATCAGGAACGGTTTTGCCAACATTCGCGGCGGTCTGTTTCAGGCGCTAAGCCTCAAACCATCGATCCTCGCCGAGGCGCTGACCCATCCCGGCTGGATCGTCGAATATTTTAAGCGCGGCGGCGGCACGCCGATGCTGGGCAATTGGCAGCCCTATGCACCGGCGGGTGCAAGTGCGGAAGAGGTCTACAAATTCACCTCCTCGGTGCGCCCGTTCAATGCGCAGACCTGGCGGGATCTTGAAACCTATCGCAAGCTGTTCCCACGTGCGCTCGTCGTCAAGGGCATCATGAGCCCGGCCGATGCATTGCGCGCGATTGATGTTGGGTGCGACGGCATCCTGATTTCGAACCACGGCGGGCGTCAGCTCGACCAGGCGCCGGCCTCGCTCGATGTGCTGCCGGCGATCAAGGCGGCCGTCGGCGACCGTTTGACCTTGCTGCTCGACAGCGGCGTGCGCCGCGGCGCCGACATCCTGATCGCGTTATGCCTCGGGGCCGATTTCTGCTTTATGGGCCGCCCGACCCTTTATGGTGCTGCGGCTGGCGGGTTGCCTGGTGTCAAGAGAGCGATCGACATCTTTGTCGAGGAAATCGATCTCGTCATGGGTCAGATCGGTTGCCCAAATCTCGGCGAACTCGGCCCCGATTTTCTGTGGCAACCCGATTGGCAGCGCAACCGCTAAGCTCGCTCAGACTTCTTCGACCCTTGATCTCTCAGCTACGCGCGCCTCGCTAAGATTTGCACCGGTTAAGTCAGCTCCTCTCAGGTCTGCCCCCGATAGGTTTGCGTGACTTAGGTCGACGTATCCTTAGAGGGTAACAGGGGCAAAACCGCGGGCGTGGGCACACATTGGTCATTTTTGCCGACAGGGCAGCCCTGGGTGGGTCCGCGCGTCTGAACGCTGCTGCGCCGGCCGGCTCACCCCAGTGGGTTGGATATGTCACACCGCCGCGGGGATCGACCGCTGATGCGATTTTTCTGGAGTCGCACGGAGAGCAATTACGGAGAGCAATTTCGGATGCAAGCGATGTGTGATCCCACCCCCCGACCTCGATGAGTTGACGCCGGCCCAGTTGCGGGAGCTGGTGGCCCTGTTGCTGACCAAGATGGCCGAACTGGACCAGAAAACCGTCGAACAGCGCGAGGAGATTGCGCCCCTGAAGGGGCTGAAGGGGGGTCCCGACATCACCCCCAGCGGCATGGATAAGGGCACCGCACCGGCCAAGCCCAGCGCGACAGGAAAGCCCCGACGACGCGGCGCGGTCCGCCCCCGGGTCAGGGTTGCGGATCGGATCATCAAGGCCCCTGTCCCGGCCGGATCGCGCTTCAAAGGCTACGAGACCGATACCGTCCAGGACCTGGTGCTGACGGTAACCTGGTGCTGACGGTAACCTGGTGCTGACGGTCCATGCGGTCCGCGACCGGCGCGAGGGTTGGGTCACGCCGCACGGCAGAACGATCATGGCGCCATTGCCCGCGGGTCCCCGCGGACCCTTCGGCCCCGACCTGCGGCGCTTTGTGTTGATGCAATACCACCACGGCCAAACGACGTTGCCCCGTCTGGCGACGCTGTTGCAGTCGGTTGGCGTGGCGATCTCCAAGCGTGCGATCCAGCGGTTGCTGACCAAAGGCCAGAACGACTTCCTTGCCGAAAACCGTGACGTGTTGCGCGCCGGCCTGAAGACCGCGCCGTGGCTATCGGTCGACGACACCGGCGCGCGACATCAGACCCTGAACGGCTACGGCACGCAGATCGGCAATCAGCATTTCACCTGGTTTGCCACACGGTCATCGAAAAGCCGGCGGAACGTTCTCGATCTACGGCGCGCCGGACATACCGACTTTGGGTTGAACGCCGCGGCCTTCGATGACAGGCGCGGCCGCGCTCTGTCCGCGCCCCTGATTGCGCGCTTGGCCGAACCGCCGGAACCGGTCTTCGCCGATCAGGCCGCCTGGTCAGCACACCGCGACCGGCTCGGCTTTAGCGCACTGACCACGACACCCGACCCAGTACAGATCGCCCCTGAAGGCGCCATCTGGGGCAGCGTCCACGCCCACGACTTCCGGCGTGATGCCATGGTGCTGAGCGATGATGCCGGACAATTCGCCGTTGGCCGGCACGCCCTGTGCTGGGTCCAGGCGGAGCGGCTGGTGCCCAAGCTGGACACCGTCACTGATCTGCACCGGGCTGCCCAACACAAGGGGCGCAAGCTGATCTGGGACTGCTACGCCGATCTCAAGGTGTATCAGGCCAGCCCTGACAAATGCCGTCGTCTCGCGCTGCGGGTGCGGTTCGACCGCATCTTCCGACGCCGCACCGGCTGGGCCACGCTTGACCGCCTTCGGGCGCGGCGGCAGGCCAACAAGGCCGAGTTGTTGAGGGTGCTGGAGCGGCCGGAAATCCCGCGGCACACCAACGGCTCCGAGAACGATATCCGCTGCCAGGTCACACGGCGGAAAGTCAGCGCCGCGACGCGCCGCGATCTGGGACGGGACTGCCGCGATGCTTTCCTGGGCCTCGGCAAGACTTGCGCCAAGCTCGGCGTGGCGGTCTGGGACTATCTGTCTGGGACTATCTCGGCAGCCGGCTCGGCGTTCCCGCTCACCCTGTCGTTCCGCCACTCCCTGAACTCATCCGATGCCGCGGGCAGCTTGTCTGATCAAGGGGGCTGCCCGCGGTTTTGCCCCTGTTACTTAGAGGCTTCTCCAGGCGCGGCAAGCGGCCCTTTGGCGTGCCCACGAGATAATGCCCCGGCGGGTCGGCGGCGCGCATCTCGGGGGGCCTTCAGCCCACGGGCTTGTCCGGTGGGGAGCACCGCCTCGGTCGGCCCGCCGCGATCCCTCAACCAGATGCGGCGCGCCTTGCCGTATTGCCGCTCGATGCGCTCCACAACCCCCCGCAATGTCGTCTTGTCCGCGGTGTTGCCGGGCAGCACCTCATAGGCCAACGGCAGCGGGGGTCACCACCAGGGCGATGACGATCTGCACACAATCCGGCCGGTGATCGCGCGAGTCCCCAAACCGCCGCTTGTCGCCTTCCG
Source organism: uncultured Alphaproteobacteria bacterium (assembly GCA_963846635.1). GTDB lineage: Bacteria > Pseudomonadota > Alphaproteobacteria > ATCC43930 > CGMCC-115725 > AP-15. The sequence goes on from CAWJXM010000058.1 coordinate 226,105, forward strand.
GAAATGGTGGATCCGCCTCGAAATAGGGGCTCGTCAGGTCATAGAGCAGCACGTCGTCGCTGATATTGAACAGATCGCGCCACCGCGCCACCAGATGATCGAAGACCGCTTGCTTGTGCACCAGCAGCCGGTCGTGACAGCGGTACAGCTTGTGGCTCTCGGCCTCCTGAGCTTGTCGAAGGGCCGGCATCTTCGCCCAGCCGGTCGGCCAGCGCGCGGCGCTGAAACCACTCACGATGCAGGCGCCATTCGCTGCCCGGCGCCAGAAGACGGTAAGCGACCAGCACAAACAGCACCTGATCCCAGTGCGTCCCTTTGCGGCTCACTCCCAGCCGCTTCGACCAGACCTGATCGAGCTGCAGCGCGCGCCACACCCTCAGTGCCAGCCAGCACGCGCCCCACTGCCGCGGCCGGCGCAGACGCAATTCCGATAATCTGACGCCGACGATCGAGGCATCCGCCAGCAGCCCCGCGACGCGGTCTTCCGGAAACCGCGACAGTATCCGCGGCCGCGCAGCGCCATCCTCCAAAACCTCGATCGAGCGCCGCCAAGCCAATTCCTGCGTGTCGTTGATCTCACCCAGATACAGCACGTGCCGCTGCACCACGCGCCCGCCGGCAACGCGTGTGTTCTCGACAACACTCCAGTAGCAATGTTGCTTGCCATCCTTCCGGCGGACTTTGCAGCGCCAGAACATGATGGCCGCCAATTATCGGCATATTGGCGGCGGTGAGAATAGACCTGATCGGCACTACAGCCGATTTTCGGGGATTGGGGCCACGGCCTTCGCTGCCGATCAATCACGTGCTCTGTGAAAATCGTAGAACGGCGGGTCGAATCGGCGAAGACGGGCTAGGTGAGTTGAGGGCCGCCGATGACGCAAGCACAAAAGGTAATCCGAGCCAAGGTTGGGCTGCTGGAATTGGCCAAGCAGCTCGGCAATAGCCTGCCCCGGCGAAGGCGCTAGGGGATGCACACATTTCTCAGCTCCCATCCCGTAGCGAGGGCGCGAAAGTATTCCAGGCCATGCTTGAAGGTGATGGGACCTGGCGGCCGGGAGGAGCAATAGCCTCCTGAGCTTGTCGAAGGGCCAGCCGCCCAGACGCGCGATGATCCAGGCGGCCCAGGCGCGGCCGCGCCGGGTGTGAGGATTTTTCTGCTTTGCGGTTTTGCCCTCGACCTGCGCGTTGACGGCTTCCAGGGCCGCCATCTCCTCTTGTGTGAAGGCCAGGCTGGCCGGTTCGGCGCGGCGCCGGTCACGAGCCTGCACCAGCTGGAGGATGAGGGCGGCGGCTTTGGTGGCAATCGTCGCGCGCTTCAGCAGCCGCTCGGCGCTGGCAATCTGACTGTCTTCGAGCTGCAGCCCCTGCTTCTTCAGAATGCGAAAGAGCTGCTCGATGATCCAGCGCAGCTTGTACCAGGCGACGATTTGCCAAGCCGCGTCTACGCTCGTGACGTCATGGGTGGTGAGCCGCCGCCAGTGCAGCGGCTCGCCGCCGGCCGGTGGGTCGTGTTCGGCGACCTCGACGAGAGTGAGGCGCACGCTTGGCAGGAGATCGCGAGCGCTGCCCCGCGGGCGGTTGAGAACGACCGTGCCAAAGCGCCGCGTCAGACGCGCCGTGCGGCCCGGCGCGTGCGGCCCGCGCCGGGGCCGCACGATCGTGCGCGTGTCGGCCGCTTGAAAATTGGCCCCGGTCGCGGACAGCCCGGCGCCCTTGGCCCGGCGACGGTCCTGCATGACGCGCGTCAGAATATGAAAGTTTGGCGCGGGCACCGTCGCCCTCCTGAGCTTGTCAAAGGGCGGCATAGAGGTCGCTCTCGCGATCGGCAATCACCGTCACCATCGTCGCCGCGGCCCGCACTTCCTTGGCACGCCCGACGGTGGGGAGCCCGCGTTCCGCCGCCTTGGCGGCCAAGGCCCGCCGGTTGGGCGTCACCGTCACAGGCCCGGAGCGCGTCCACACCCGCCCGCCGACCAGCCCCAGGCAGCTGCCGGTGGCCGCATCCAGCGCCAGCATGGCATGCCCCAGCAAGCCATGGATGGTGCCGTGGCCAACCGCGCCCAGGCCACGCCGGCGCCCCGCGGTCGTGCGGAAATGAACCGCGCTGGTATCCTGGATCGCCAGAACAGGCCGGCGTGTCGCCGCACGAGCGGTCTGTGCACCCCAACCGTCCAGCAGCGCCGCAACCGTCACGTTCGGATTGGCGAGAAACCGGCCCTAGCGGACGAGGTGCGCGCGGCACCCACCGGCGCACGCAGACCGTGGCATGCGCAACCATACGTTCCAGCAACGCAGCCCCCCTTTATCGCGGCGGCGATCCCCGAACCAGCCAACCGACCACTCCATCTCCTCCAGGGCGATACTCTCCATAGTGCGCCTCCCGATAGTGCGCCTCCCGGATGCCTAAATGCCGTGCACGGCAGCATACCCCGGCGCGCGTCGGGAAGCCTCCCGTCAGCAGGAGCCAATCTGGCGCGCCCAGATGTGTGCATCCCCTAGCGCGAAGGCGGGGGACACCTTCTATGTCGGCACGCTGAAGGGGGTTGGGCGGGTCTATCAGCAGAGTTTTATCGACACCTACGCCAAGGTGGCGTTCGCTAAGCTCGGCGCCTGTCCTTGGGCGCGGCAACGCCGCGACCCGAGGGACCGCAAGACCCCGATCACCGCGGCCGAGTTGCTGAACGACCGGGTGATCCCGTTTTTTGACGAGCATGAGATCCCGCTCTGCCGCGTGCTGACCGATCGCGGCACCGAATATTGCGGCAATCCCGAGCACCACGAGTACGAGCTGTACCTGGCGATCGAAGACATCGATCACACTCGAACCAAGGCGCGCAGCCCGCAAACTAATGGAATTTGTGAGCGCTTTCATAAGACGGTGCTCGATGAATTCTACCGCATCGCGTTCCGCAAGCGGATCTATCAAACCATCGAGCAGTTGCAGGACGATCTCGATCGCTGGATCGCCAAGTATAACCAGGCGCGCCCTCACCAGGGCCGCTGGTGCTATGGCAAAACCCCGATGCAGACCTTCCTTGACACCCTGCCGATCGCCAAGGAGAAAAGCATCAGGACCGCGTGACGGCTGACAATTTCCTCTTGTCGGACACCCACCTCGACAAGAGAACCGCCTGTCAGGTCAAATCCATACTTCTACAGCTTTGGCGATTACGAAGGGCGCGGCTGGCGCGGTTTCCACCATCGCGCGACACTCTGTATCGCCGCCTACGGCTTCCTGATCGCCGAACGCGGCGCCCCTCCTCCCCTCAGGACCGACCCGCGCCGCGCTCTGCTCGGGATCTGCCTTTCCCGACAGTTATCGACCCAAAGGCGCCGCCGATCCGACCCGAACGACACGTCCCAACTCGATCGCAACCCTGCGCCGACGGCTCATCGTCGCCCTCGCCAGAACCCTCCCGAGATGCCCTTGCTGCAACGCGCCGATCCACAAACCGCAAAAGATTCCAGATTATTGACGCAGTAAGATTAGAACGGACTAAAATTCTATCCTTGCCAATGCGGATTTAAGGGTATCAGCGCCGCGTTGCAGCGCCTCACGCTCCTCGTCGGACAGTGGCGGCTCGATGATCTTGGCCGCGCCGCTGGGTCCGAGAATGCTCGGCAAAGACAGCGTGACCCCGTATCCCGCGTTGTACGAGGCGATCGGAATGACGGCCGGCTCATTCCGCAACAGGATTTCCGCAATGCGCGCGGACGCCATCCCAATACCGTGCTGACTGGCTCCAATGCCTTCGATTATTGTAATGTTGGCATACCGGACTTCCCGCTCGATCTCGTGTCGAAACTCTTGCCGGTTTTGCCCTGAGGTTCCCTCCGGCAGCTCTAATACCGGCTTTCCCGCGATGCGGGCAGAAGACCAGAGGAACACCTCGGTCGTGCCGTGCTCGCCGACGATCTGCGCCTCGACACAAGCCGGGCTTACTCCGAGCCGCCGCGCCAAGTGAAACCGGAAACGCAAGCTGTCGAGATATGTCCCGGTACTGAGAACGTGCTCGTGCCCCAGCATGCGAACCACATCGGCCAGCGGATCCGGAGGATCGGTGACGACAAGGACGAGCGCCTGTGGCGCCACTGTGTGAAGCTGTGGAATGATGTTCTTGTAGATTGCGGCATTGGTATCAAGCAGTCTCAGCCTGCCCGCAGGGTCATTCCGATCGGTCGCGCCGCCCGTCTTTTCGTTTGCGCCGGCCGTGATCATTACCAACGCGGCGCCTTTGAGGTCGGAATAGCCACCGGCGCGCAGCTCGATATAAGGGCACAACACGGCGCCGTATTGGACGTCGGTTACCAGACCTTCTGCCTTCTTTCGATCTCGGTTTACCACTACGATCTCGCGTGCGCAGCCATGCGCGACCAGAGCGGTCAAACATGCGGAACCGACTGCGCCTGCGCCGATTATTCCTACTTTCATTTCACCATCTTCCCGTGTGCCACTAAGACAGGAATACGCCTGATCCCTTCAAAAGTTGCCGGACCTGTAGATGATTACTGCCGGTGAGGAGCCAATGTCGGGAGATATGCCCGTGCCAGCTGCGGCGACATCGGCCGGATACCGAAGGTATTGGATGCGAAACCCCAACCTCCCTCCGGATAGCCGTACTGCCAGCTAGCCACCCACTGGATTTGGAGATAGGTCTGCGTCCCAGGTGCCAGCTGTACGGTATCGGCCTGACCGGTTGGCAGGCCGTAAGGCTGCATTGTAAACCTGTAGGTTCCTGGTGGAAAATCGCGGTAGAAATCGGTTCCCGCCGGAATATCACCGATCGGTGTACCATTCGCGTAAATCATCGGCGCTGCTGCCCATACATTGCCGTTGAGCGAGCCCGCCGGCCGCAGAAACCAAACCCGCGCCGTTCCCGGCGCCGGCGCCGGGGTTTGCGCTTCCGCGGCCGTCACAAGGGGCTGCGGCGCGAGACTGGCAAGCACTAGGAGGCACAGGCCAACCAGTGGGGACGTTACGAGGCGGGATCTGCGCATGGTCTTTCTCTGATCGCAGGTGATGCACCGCTGACGCGCGCGCAGAGTAATTTGTTGCCGATCCCGCGCCATTGCCAGTAAAGGACGGTCAAGCTCGGTAAATGATCGTGAACCGCGCTCTTAGCAGGGAAACACGAGTCTCATTCCGCGGCGCCGCCGGCTGCCGGCGCTTCGGCCAAGGCGGGGCGCGAACTGCGCGAGCGGCGCAGCGTCGTGCCGAGGCGGTCCATGTAGATGTAGACGACCGGGGTGGTGAACAATGTCAGCAGCTGCGACACTAAAAGGCCGCCGACGATCGCATAGCCGAGCGGCTGGCGAATTTCCGAGCCGATGCCGGTGCCGAGCATCAATGGAATGCCGGCGAGCAGAGCGCACATCGTCGTCATCAGAATGGGGCGAAAGCGCAGCAGGCAAGCCTCGTGGATCGCCTCCTCGGTGCTAAGCCCGCGCTCGCGCTGACCCACCAGCGCGAAGTCGACCAGCATGATGCCGTTCTTCTTGACAATGCCGATTAAGAGGATGATCCCGATGATGCCGATCACGTCGAGCGGCATGCCGAACAGCATCAGGGTCAGCAACGCTCCGAGCCCGGCCGACGGCAGGGTAGAGATGATCGTGATCGGATGGATCGTGCTCTCATAGAGCATGCCGAGGATGATGTAGACCGCGATCAACGCGGCGAGGATCAGGATCGGTGTGCTGCTCAGCGAATTTTGAAACGCCTGCGCACTGCCCTGGAAACTCGTCGCAATCGAATGTGGCAGGTTGAGCTCTCTCGTGGCCTGCTGGATCGCCGTCACCGCGTCGCCGATCGACACGTTCGGGGGGAGATTGAAGCTCAACGTCACCGACGGGAATTGGCCCTGATGGTTGACCGCGATCGGCGCGACCGTCGAGGTGATCTTGGCGAACTCGCTCAGCGGTACTTCAGTGCCATTGGACGAGGTCGCGTAGATGCGGCTGAGCGCGTTTGGTCCGAGTTGGAAATCAGGCTCGACTTCGAGAATCACGAAATATTGGTTGAGCCTGGTATAGAGGCGTGCCGCGACCCGCTGCCCGAACGCATCATAGAGGATTGAGTCGACAATCGACGGATTGATGCCGAGCTGCGAAGCGAGCTGGCGGTTGATCTCGATCTTCAGGACCCGGCCGGTGCTTTGCTGATCGCTGGCGACGTCGGTCAATTCAGGCAACGTCTGCAATTTCTTTAGCAGGATCGGCGCCCAGTGATTGAGTTCGTCGCTGTCGACATCGACCAAAGTGTATTGGTACTGGGTTTTGGAAACCCGCGCGCCGACGGTAATGTCCTGCGCAGCCTGCATGTACAACGTAATGCCCCAGACTGGCTGCAGCGCCTTGTTGAGCCGGGCAATCACCTGGTCAATACCCGGCCTCTGACCGTAAGGCTTCAAGGTGATGAACACACGGCCGTCATTCTCGGTTACGGTCGGCCCGCCGGGTCCGATATAGGCGTTCGCCGCGGCGACCGCGGGATCCTTCATCACCACCGCCAGAATCGCCCGCATGCGGTCCTTCATCGCCTGCGGCGAGATGTTTTGCGCGCCCTCGGCGATGCCCTGGATCAGGCCAGTGTCTTCCTGCGGGAAAAAGCCTTTGGGGATCTCGACGAACAGCACGCCGGTCAAGACGACGGTCGAGATCATGACCATCAAGGTGACGAAGCGGTGGCGCAGCGCCACCACCAGTCCTCGGTCGTAAGCCGCGGTCAGCCCGTCAAAAAACCGCTCGAGCGCGCGCGAGACAAGACCAGCACCCTTCTCGCCCTCCGCCGTCAGGACGCGGGCGCACATCATCGGCGTCAAGGTCAGCGAGACGACAACCGAGATCAGGATCGCCACGACGACGGTGACGGCGAACTCGCGGAACAACAGACCGACAATGCCGCTCATCAGAAACAGCGGGATAAACACCGCGGTCAGCGAGATCGAGATCGACATGATCGTAAAGCCGATTTCGCCCGCCCCTTGCAGAGCGGCCTGCATCGGAGTCTTTCCCTCCTCGATATGCCGCACGATGTTCTCGATCATGACGATCGCATCGTCGACAACAAAGCCGACCGCGATCGTCAGCGCCATCAAGGACAGGTTGTCGAGGCTGTAGCCGAGCACATAAATGACCGCGAAAGTGCCGATCAGCGACATCGGCACCGAGATCGCGGGGATCACAGTCCCCCAAAGCTTGCGCAAAAAAAGCAGGATCACCCCGACGACCAGCACGATCGTCAGCAGCAAAGTGTGTTGAACATCGGTGACGCTGGCCCGGATTGTCTGGGTGCGGTCCGATACGATATGGATCTTGAGCGAAGGCGGCAGTGAGGCTTCGAGCCGCGGCAATGCCTCCTTGATGTGATCGACCGTCGCGATGACATTGGCGCCCGACTGACGCTGGATTGATATGATGATGGCCGGCTCGGTGTTCATCCAGCCAGCCAAGGCCACATCTTGCGGCCCGACGACGGCTCGGCCGACATCGCGCACGCGTACCGGTGCGCTCACGCCGGACGTAGCGGTGCCGGGGCTGGCGATGTCGTTGAACCCTTGCGCCGTCGTCGCGAAGCTACCTGGGCGGTTGGCAAGGATGTAGTTGTTGAACCCTTGCGCCGTCATCAGCTGATCGTTGGTCTGCAGCGCGAAGGCCTGACCCGCACCATACAATGTGCCTTTCGGCTGGTCGACCGTGGCCGTGGCCAGCGCGGTTCGCACCGCCTCCAGGTCGAGGCCGTCTGCGGCCAGCAGCGCCGGGTTGACCTGCACCCGGATCGCCGGGTTCTGTTCGCCGCCGATGCCGACGAGACCGACACCCGGCATCTGCGAAATCTTCTGCGCCAGGATGCTGTTCGCGTAATCGCTGACGGTGGTGAGCGGCAGCGTCTTGGAGGTCAGCGCCAACATCAGCACCGGCGTGTCGGCCGGGTTCGTCTCCCGATAGATCGGCGGGCTTGGCATCGTCGGTGGCAGGAAACCTGCCGCCGCATTGATCGCCGCCTGCACGGCCTGCGCCACCGCATCGACGCTGCGGCTGCGATCGAATTGCAAGGTAATCTCGGCATATTCGGTGCCGCTGCTCGAGGTCATTTGCGTCAGGCCGGGGATTTCGCCGAACTGCCGCTCGAGCGGCGTCGTGACGGTACTGGCAACGGTCTGCGCATCCGCACCCGGCAGCTGTGCGGTGACCAGGATCGTCGGCGAAGCGATGTTCGGCAAGGCCGCCACCGGCAAAAGCTCGTAGCCGATCAGGCCGAGCAGCAGGATCGCCGCCATCAGCATGCCGGTGGCGATCGGCCTGCGGATGAATGTCGCCGATATGTTCACGGCAAGAGCCCTGCGCTCGCAGTGGTGGGGTTCGGCACCGCGGCCGGGTCGTTCGGGTTGGCGAGCGACACCACGGTACCGGGCGTCAACCGATATTGGCCGCGCACGACAACGGTCTCCCCGGCACTCAAGCCTTTGTAGATCAGTGCGGTGCCGTTGAGCGTTTCACGCACCGAGACCGGCTGCATTGCCACTTTGTGATCGGGACCGACAACAAAAACAAACTGCCCTTGTGGCCCTTGCTGGACGGCGTCGAGCGGGACCGTCAGACCATTGTCCTGCACCTGGGTCACGAGCCGGACATTGACGAACATGCCGGGCCACAGCTTACGATCCGGATTGGAGAAGATTGCCTTAAGGGATATCGTTCCGGAGGTGGTATTCGCCTGATTGTCGATCGCGGCGAGCGTGCCAGTTTCGAGCTCCGTCTTGCCGTCCGCGCTCAAGGCGATGGCCTTGACCGGGCCGTGTGCGAGGGCCTCCTGCACCGCCGGGATGTCGGCTGCACCCAGTGTAAACATGACGCTGATCGGCTGCACCTGGTTGATCACCACCAAAGCATTTGGCTCGCTCGGAGAACCGCGTGTCGTGCTCGAGTGAATGATGTTGCCGACATCGAGCAGGCGTATTCCGGCGACTCCGTCAAAGGGTGCCAGGAGCCTGGTATAGCTCAGCTGGGTCTTGGCATATTCGATCGCGGCTTGATCGGCTTCTATCGTGGCCTGCTCCTGGGCGATCATCGCTTGCTGGGTGGCGACCTGTTGTTGCGGCGCAAACCCCTTCTTGGCCAGTGGCACATATCGGCCGAGATTGATCTGCCCATTTTCGAGATGAGCCTCGTCGCGGGCGAGATTGGCCTCGGCCTCGTCGAGTTGTGCCTGATAGGTGCTCGGATCGAGCTGCGCCAAGAGCTCGCCTTTCTTGACATATTGGCCGTCCTTGAAGTCGATGCTGACGATCGGTTCGGTGATCATGCTGCGGACGGTCGCCGAGTTCAGCGCCGTCACATAGCCGATCCCGGTCAGTACAATCGGGAAATTTTGTTTTTGCACCGTGGTTGCAATGACGGGCACGGGGGGCGGGGGCGCCGGCACAACGCGAGGACTGCCAGCGAAATGTCGCCAGCCCAGGTAGCCCACCGCGAGGAGCGCGATCAACACCAGGCCGACAAGCAGTGGAGGGCGGCGGCGCTGTTTCGCGCGGGGTCGTTCGGTTATGGCGGGTGAGGCAGTCATCGAAGCTCCCCTAACAATTCCGCCCTCGGGCAAAGT
>CAWJXM010000059.1:0-372596 GCA_963846635.1 uncultured Alphaproteobacteria bacterium
CGTAGCGCGCGGGATTGACCAGCTCCAGGAGCCGGCAACGCTCAGGTTAGTGAGTGTCCTCTTGCTTGCTCAACTGCCGAAACAAGCTGTGCCGCAAGCAAGTTGCCGAGGAGATGCTCCAACTGGCTGAGGTCAATTTTTTGCTCTGCTGCCCACACTTCGTCGGCAGCCTCCAATGCATCGTAATAGGGCTTCTTCGCCTCGGAGATTAGATCAGGAATGGTTCGTACCCGGGGATACGGCTCTCCATCTTCATACACAGAACCAGATACGAAACAGCTCGCGCGGTACGGCCATTCCCGTCAGCGAAGGGGTGAATCCAGTTCAGTCTCCACATCGTGTACGCAGAAAGATGTACAGCTGTTGCAGTTTCCCAATGATCGTTTACGTAATCGCACATCTCCTCAATTAGCAGCGGAATCTGCCAAGCATCGGGAGGAATATGCTTACTCCCTCGTATTTCGACAGTTGACGGTCGAAAGTTACCTGCCAACGGATGCACACCCAGCAACGCATCACGATGTAAACCGAAAATCATCGATACCCGAAGCTTGAACCTCCATCGCTCCGCTAGATAGCGCTCCACCAGGCGGACAACCGAGTCAAATTGCTTGAGGCCAATTCTCGGCCTCGAGTCGCGCTCGCTCCTCTGGGTCCGTTACTAGAAAAGGGGAGGCCGCCTCGCTGCTACGATCTTGTGCTTTGTTACTCACCTGAACGCTTCAAAGCCTCAGCGCGCTCGTTCACTATCTCGCGGGTAATCCGGTCATTTTCGATCTTTGTGTTACCGTAAGCGAAACTCCGTCGCTGTTCCTCCTCGTCGCTCCGCGACATCCGTACAGATCGAGCCATCTCGATGAGAATTGCCAGCTTGTCGTGCATAGAATCGGCTCCTCGATTCTCCCAGTTTGACATTGGTCTCTATACAAACGGTTATCGGCCAGCTTCACGATCGCAGGCGCAACGGCACTCATCTTATCACGTCGAAGGAGAAAGGAAATAAGGCGGAGCCGATCAAGCTGCGATCATTTCATTGATTTCAACTCTTATTCATACGTACTCAGCGTACTTGGTGCTGGGCGTCGAGCCAGCCGAGCATGATGCGGTTGAAGTGGTCGGGCGCCTCGACATTCGGGAAATGCCGCATGCCCGGGATCTCCTCGTAGCGTGCGCTCGGGACAAGGCCGGCTAGGCGACGATTTTCGGCGGCGGGTGTGCCGGCGTCCTCTTCGCCGCACACGACGAGCACCGGTAACCGCAGCGACGGCAGCCGAGCCACAAAATCGAAATTGAGGATCGCCGCCGCACAGCCAAGATAGCCCTGCGGTGTCGTGCCGATAACGGTGTCGCGCAACTGCTTCCAGCGGCCGGGGTTCTTGGCCCGAAAAGCCGGGCTCAGATAGCGGTCCATACTCGCCTCGGCGATCGGCTCCAGCGAGTTCGCCGCGCGCACCGCCTCAATCCGCGGACCCCAGAGATCGGCCGCCCCCGGCGGGCTCGCCGGCAACGTGTCGCACCACAATGCCGAGATCAGCTTATCGCCGTGCTCGAGCGCAAAGGCTTGGCCAATCATCCCGCCGATCGACAATCCGATGTAATGCACCCGCGCTAGCCCCAGCGCATCGAGTACAGTCGCGACATCCCCGGCGAGCGCGCTCATCGTGTAATCGCCGGCGACCGGGTCGCTGCCGCCATGCCCCCGCATATCGAGCCGCAACACGCGAAACCCGGCCCCAGCAGCGCCGGCACCTGCTCGGCCCAGCTGCCGCCGTCGGAGGCAAGCGAATGGGTAATGCAGACGATGGGGCCATCTTCGGGGCCCGCGAGATCGTAATAGAGGCGGCGTCCGGCGAGCGGCAACAACATCGGAAATCCTCCATACTGGAAAGATTGGCTGCAACCGATGACCCAATCTAGCCCTCGGCGGGCTAGGGAACCATGACCGGCAGGCCGGTAAATAGCGGATGTGCGAGAAACAGCACGGCGTAAAGCAGCAATGCCGCAAATGGCCGTAGCACACCGATGTCGCGCCAGCGCAATCGGGTGCGGCCGGTGACGAGAGCGGCAAAGGGGAGATTTGAGGTGACGCTCGCCAAGCGCTGCCAATTGCTGCCCAACGCGAGTTGCTTTTTGCGATCGATCAACAGGGTCCCGCCGAGGGCCAAAGCCGTGATCACACCAAAAAACCACATCGAGCAGAAATCGCCAATGGCGGCGAGATGGCTCACGCCCCACAGTCCCAGCGCCCACATCACAGGATGGCGGGTAATCCGCAGGATACCGGGGGCGGGGTCGTCGGCGCGCGCGACACGCTCCATGCCGACAGCGGTCGGGTTCGGGGTCGAATAACCGCCGACCAGCAGCAATGTGGCGAACGGCATTAATCCGATCGGGACGTAGTGGGTCCAGAGCGCCGGCGTCCACACCGGGATAAACGGAGCGCGGACATATGCCAAAACAAACCAGGCGAAGGTCACGAGCGCAGTCAAGGAGTAGATCAGCAAAAATCCGTATTCGCCGAGTTGGTCGCGTAAGGATCCGCGCAATCGCGTACTCGACAACAGCGTGTGGGACCCAAAAAAGGCGACCCCAGCAATGAGAAGTGAGGCCACGCTATGCGCCATGGGCGGCACTTCCCCTTACGGTCCGGGGAGCGCGGCAATCAAGCTCGCGAGATGTTCCAGCAGCTGGTGGGGGCGCCCGAAATGTGCACGATTTTTCGCCGGCTTGTAGCGCCGGCAACAATTGCGAGATCGTTGCGCGGCAGCTGCCAAGCCCAGGCCAGAAGCCGCAGCAGCGCCTCGTTGGCGCGGCCGTTCTCGGCCGGTTCCTTGACACTGGCCTTGATCACTCGCCCACCCCCGGCAGCAGCCGCGACCCCGATCACACGGTCGACCCGTCCCCGCGGCCGAAGGTGAACTGCTACGCGCACGCCATTGCGCACAGGGTTCAGCGCGGCGTCAGGCAAAATATTCGAATATCAGATTGCGAATGAAGAATAATAAAAGGATCAAGATGACCGGCGAGATGTCGATCCCGCCGAGATTGGGCATGAAACGCCGAATTGGGCGCAGCAGTGGCTCGGTGATCCGCCACAAGAAATCCTCGACCGTGCCGACAAAACGGTTATGGCGGTTGACAACGCCAAAAGCCACCAACCAGCTCAGTACGGCCTGAATGATCAAAAGCCAGATGTAGATTCGGATCACCGTGTCTATGAGGCTCAAAAATGCGTACATACCCTCCGAAACCTCGGCTCAAAAGTGGCGAGACCCTAGCGTCAGCCGGCAGGGTCCGCAAGCAAGTGCCGCTTGCCGACCGCCCGTTTCCCACGATCATGGCAGAGCACAGGGCAACCGGCCGATAGCTTGACGGGCTGGGACCGACAGCGTAGATACCTGCCCGCGGAGCGGCGGCGGCGAGGCTCTCTGCGTAAATTGTCTAATCGAGGTTAAGATATGGCGCGGAGATGCGCGGTAACCGGCAAGGGCGTTCAGGTTGGCCATAATGTCAGCCACGCCAACAACAAAACCAAGCGCCGCTTTCTGCCCAATTTGCAGCAGATCTTCGGTACTGTCGGACGTGCTCGGGCCGATCCGGCATGCGGATCACTGCCGCGGCGATCCGCACGATCGAGCACAAGGGCGGCATCGATGCATTTTTGCGCTATACTCCTAACCGCAAGTTGACGCCGGAAATCCGCCGGCTGAAACGCCGGGTCGAGGCAGCGGCGGCACGCCGAAGCGGTTAAACCCGGCCCGGTGCGGCGCCCGTTGCGGGGCTTCGCCTGCCGGGACGATGCGGGTTAGACGAAATCTGCCGCTGTGGTCGGCTTGATTGCGGCGCTGTCTGCCGACCGCTGCAGGGCGTGCCGAATCCGCTACCGAACAAAGATCAAGGCGGCGCCGGCAGCAGCGATCTCGCCGATCTCCTCGACAAAGTCTCTCGAGCTCAAGGCGCTCGAGGACCGGCCTCCGCCCTCCGAGGAAGCACTCCGGCGACGCGCCGACCGCGATCTCGCGCCGACTCGCCGACGCGGCGCACAGCCTCGGCTATTGGGACGCCCGGTTCGACTACCGGATCGATACGACCCCCATCCGCAAAAGGTCACGGTAAATGTTGCCCCGGGGCCGCTCTATCATGTCGCCTCGGTGCGGTGCTCGGTCCCGACGGCAGACCGCTTGCGCTCCCGCCCGCGCGGCGCCGTTGCCGCTGAAGCCGGGGACCCGGCGCGCACTGCCCCGGTGGTGGCGGCGCAGGCGGCGCTGTTGACCGACTTTGGCGATAGCGGGCACCCTTTTGCCAAGGTCGAAAGCCGAGCGTCGTGATCGATCGCCGCGCCACACGATGGCGGTAACCTACGAGCTCACGCCCGGGCCGGCGACGCGCTTTGGCGGCGTGGCGATCACAGGGCTTGAAAACCTCAATCCGGATATGTCGAGCGCCGTCTGCGCTGGCGGCGCGGGGAGCTTATGATGCCGCCAAGGTCGAACAGACGCGCCGGGCATTGATCGAGAGCGGCCTGTTCAGCACGGTGCGGATCACACCGAGGCGCGAGCCCGGCAGGCCGGGAAGCGCGCCAGATGACGATCGAAGCGACCGAGCGCCCGCACCGCACGATCGGCGCCGGGCTCGGCTACAATACCAGCCAGGGCGCCGCCGCCGGATCTTCTGGGAAAACCGTAATCTGTTCGGCAACGCCGAATATCTAAGGCTGTCCGCCACCGCCGGCCAGCAAGTATATGGCCTCAACGCGAATTTCCGCCGCCCGGATATACTCGCCACCGACTCAGGATTTCCTGGCGACTGCCGAAATTGCCAACTAAACGCCGATCGGCCTATCACAGCCGCCGCGCGCTCGACCACGCTCGGCTTCGAACGCCGCTTCGGCCGGCATGTGACGGGCGGGCGTGCTGCTCGAGGGCGAGGAGGCCAATGTCGAAGAACTCGCGGATTTCGTCGACAATCACCTCGGCGCAGCACACCCAGCGTTATACGCTGGTCGGCGTCCCGGCCTATGTAAAGCTCGACACGACCGACAATCTGTTGAGCCCGAGCCGCGGCTGGCGGGCCCAGCTGTCAGTCACCCCGGCCCATACTTTTCAAGCCCGAACTTAACTTATGTGACAAATCTCGTTGTCGGCCAGCACATATTGGCAGGTCGGTGCACAGGGCCGCACGATCCTCGCCGGCCGGGTGGCGACTGGCCTCGCTCGAGGGCGCCTCGTTGTTGCAGCTCCCGGCCGACCAGCGGATATATGTCGGCGGCGGCGGGACGATCCGGCGCCTACGGTTACCAGACTGGCCGGACCGCTCGCCCCCAACAACGAGCCGATCGGCGGCAAATCGAGCCTGGTGATGAATTTCGAGGCTCGCATCAAGGTCACCGAACGATCGGCGTGGTCCCGTTCTTTGACGCCGGCAGCTATTACGAGACGAGCGTGCCGCAGCTCAACCAGCGCCTGTTTTACGGCGTCGGGCTTGGGCTGCGTTATTATACCGCCTTTGGCCCGTTGCGGCTCGATCTGGCGACCCCGCTCTACAAGCGCAGCGCGATTAGGGTTCAGGTCTATGTCAGCCTCGGCGAGGCGTTCTGAGCTTCTGACCGAGCGTTCGAGCGCAGATTGTAATATGCGATAATGGTCGGTCGCTCCGGCTAACGGGCGCTGGCTGGTGCTTCCGGTTTTTCGAAAAGGGCGAGACTTTCCATCGCAAGCCCATAGCCGAGCAATTCGTGCATCTGGCGGCGCAGGTATTCGGTGAAGAGCAGCCGAGTGTAACGCAGCAACAGAGTGGGTTTCTTTGTAAGATCCTCGGCGAGTTCCCAGGCGCGCGACAGCAGCTTGTCGGGCGCCAGCACCTCGGCGACGAGGCCGAGGCGATGCGCTTCGGCGGCGTCGAGCGTCTGGCCCGTCATCAGGAAATAGCGGCCACGATTGATGCCCAGCAGCAGCGGGTAGACGATGTGCATGCCGTCGCCCGGCACCACATCGGACATGAAATGCGCGGGTCCTGGAACTGCGCTGTTTCGGCTGCGAGCACGATGTCGCACAACAGCGGAATCTCGGAATGGCGCCAAGCCGGGCCGTTGATCGCGCTGATCACCGGTACCTCGATGTTGAGGAGGTTCATCAGTAGATGCCGGCCTTCCCAATGGATGCGATCGATGCGTTCGATCGATGGCCGTGACGGAAAGGACGAGGTTCCGGGTGTGGCGCGCGGTCCGGAAAACTCGGCCCCGGTGCCGGTCAGGATCACCACCCGGTTGTCGCGATCGGTACCGATGTCGTGGAACAATTCGGGCAATTCGCCGTGCGGCAGAAATCCCCAGCGCAGCGACTGCCCTTCGGTGTGCAATGTGACCTGCAGAATGCCGTCGCGGCGCTCCAATCGGGCGCTCTGATATTTGTTCTGATAATTGGTTAGCGCGCTCATCTTTTTCTCCTCCCGGTGGGACGAGGCCGAGGCTAGCGTATCCTGCCGGCAGGGCGCGAGGGCCAGGTTCCCTACGTCGGCTCCAGCGAAGGCAGGAGAACGGGTGCTTGCGGATATTTCGATGGTTGGAGAAGCCATATGGCCGTTCTGATGCGTGTGCGGACAACTGCCGCCGCTGTGCTGTTTCTCGCGGTGCTGCCTCTGTTCGCTGCGATCCAATCCGTGCAGGCGGCTGATGTCATGGTATTTGCCGCCGCCAGTTTGAAAAACGCGCTCGATGATGCGGCCCACGTTTGAGCGCCAAGGCGGCGGCCGGTCAAAATCTCCTATGCGGCGAGTTCGCAATTAGCAAAGCAGATCGAAAGCGCCGCCCCGGCCGACATCTTCATCTCAGCCGATCTCGCCTGGATGGATTACGTGCAAAGCGCAACCTGATCCAGCCGGCGACGCGCAAAGATTTGCTCGGCAACCGGCTGGTGCTGGTGGCGCCGGCGGGAAGCGGCGTCAAGATCGACATCAAGCCCGGCTTCGATCTGGTCGGGATGACGAAGGGCGGGCGGCTGGCGATGGCCGATCCCGCCAGCGTACCGGCCGGCAAATACGGCAAGGCCGCGCTCGAAAAGCTCGGGGTTTGGGATTCGGTCGCACCGCATGTCGCCGGCGCCGAGAATGTGCGCGCGGCATTGCTGTTCGTCGACCGCAAGGAGACGCCGCTCGGCATCGTCTATGCGACCGACGCCGCCTCCGATCCCAATGTCGAAGTCGCCGGGGTGTTTCCCGAGGACACCCACCCGCCGATCATCTATCCAATCGCGCTGACGGCGGCGAGCCGGAACCCCGATGCCGTGAAATTTCTCGCCTTTCTCAAATCCGCCGGCAGCAAGGCCGGCCTTTGAAAAGCAGGGCTTCACCGTGCTTGGCGCGGCCAAATAGCCCGCGGGCGCGCGGGCTCACTCCCCCATCTGCAACAGCGCGCCGCGCTGGCGGGCGTCGCGAAAGGCGAGGAAAAAGACTGCGGCGCCCAGCGCCAGGAAGACGAGGTCGAGCGCGCCCGCGGTCGACAAATAATCGGCGCGGAACACTTTTTGAAACAACAGCGCGCGCATGCCCTCAAAGACATAGGTCGAGGGCAATGCCCAGGCGACGTGCTGCAGCCAATGGGGCAGGATCGAGACCGGGTAATAGACTGCGCTGATCGGCGACAGGGTGAACACGGCGAGCCAAGCGAGGCTCTCCGCCCCCATGCCGTGCCGCAGGATCAGGCCGCAGATCGCCAGTCCCAGGGCCCAGCCCATCGCCAGCAGCACGGCGAAAAAGGCGATCAGCGGCAGCCCCAGCGAAAAGATCGAATAGTGGTAGAGCACGATCGCCAACAGCGCCGCCGGCACGACCCCGATCAACACGCGGATCAGGCTCATCGACAGGAGCGCCAGGACCCATTCAAACGGGCGCAGCGGGGTCACAAACAAGTGCCCGAGATTGCGCGCCCACATCTCTTCGAGAAACGAGATCGACAGGCCGAGTTGTCCGCGGAACAGCACGTCCCACAGCATCACGGCGGCCAGCAGCACGCCAAAGGCGCGAAACACATAATTGCTGTTGACGTAGAGAAACTGGCTCATGAACCCCCAGATCAGCATCTGCAAGGTCGGCCAATACAGCAGTTCGAGGGTGCGCGGCCACGAACTGCGCAACAGGTAGAGATAGCGCAACAGCATCGCCCAGATCCGGCCGAGCGAGCCGCCCGCTCCGATAAAACCCGCGCGGCTCACGACCCCGGCTCCAGTTCCGGCTCGCGCGTGCGAACGATATGCAAAAAGACCTCTTCGAGATTGGTGCGGCCATAGCGCTCGATCAGCGCCTGCGGGCTGCCGCGATCGACGATCTTTCCGGTTTTCATCATCAGAACATTCGAGCACATGCGCTCGACCTCGGCCATATTGTGCGAGGCCATCAGGATCGTCGCCCCGGTGCGCGCCTGCCAGGCTTCGAGATAGCTGCGCACCCAATCGCCGGTGTCGGGGTCGAGGGATGCGGTCGGTTCGTCAAGCAGCAACAGCTCCGGTTCGTTCAACAGCGCCTTGGCGAGTGCCACGCGGGTCTTCTGGCCCGCCGACAATTTGCCGGCCGGCCGATCGAGAAAAGCGCCGATCTGCAAATCCTCGGCGAGGGCTGCGATCCGCTCGCGGCGGCTGCGCAGCGCATAGAGCCGGGCATAGATCAACAGGTTTTGGCGCACTGTCAGCCGATGCGGCAGGTCGACAAACGGCGAGGAAAAATTCATCCGCGGCAATACACGGTAGCGATGACGCAAAATATCCTCCCCGAGCACCTGCACGCTGCCGGATGTCGGCAACAACAGGCCGAGCAGGATCGACAAGGTTGTCGTCTTGCCGGCACCATTGCCGCCGAGCAGCGCCGTGATCACACCGCGGGCAACGGTAAAGCTGACCCCGTCGACCGCTGTCGCAGTGGGGTAGCGTTTGACCAGGTCCTTGACTTCTATAGCGGGGGCGAGCATCGCCCCTATATGGCGAACGAGAGCGCATTCGACCAGCCAGTGTCCCGGCGGTCGTTGCCACACGCCCATGGCGCGTGCAGGTCGCGCGGGCAATTCTGACGAGTTTTTGTCGTGACCGATATCAGCATCGCCGCAATCAGCAATCCCGATCCCGAATCGGGCCGCATCAGTTTGCGCACCCTGGTGCCGATCCGCTGGGTGGCGGTCGCGGGCCAGGCTCTGGCTGTGCTGACCGTCCATTTCGGGCTCGGGTTTCAGTTGCCGCTAATCGCGGCCCTTGTGGTGGTCGCCGCCTCGGCATTGCTCAATGTCGTGCTTATCGTCCACCGCCAGGTCGCGCGCGAGCTCAGCGAGGGCTATGCCGCGATGTGTCTCGGTTACGACATACTGCAGCTGGCGGTCCTGCTCTATCTGACGGGGGGGCTCGAGAACCCGTTTTCGATCCTGTTCCTGGCCCCGGTCACGGTCGCGGCGACGATCCTGTCGCGACGTTTGGTGATCGGCGTGTCGGCTCTCGCCATCGCCGCGATCAGCGTGCTGGCGCTATGGCATTTCCCGCTCCCGGGGCGCAGCGGGCCGCTTGGTTTTCCGCCGGAGATCGTGATCGGGGCCTGGGCAGCGCTGGTGCTGGCGACGGTCTTCATCGCCCTTTATACTTGGAGCGTGGCGCAAGACGCCCGCCGACTGCGCGATGCGGTGGCGGCGACGCAGCTTGCTTTGGCGCGGGAGCAGCAGGTCTCCGCGGTCGGCGCGCTAGCCGCTGCCGCGGCGCACGAACTCGGTAGCCCGCTCGCAACGATCGCCGTGGTCGCCAAGGAGCTGGTCCGCGAATTGCCGGCGAACAGCCCATATGCCGAGGACGCAGCGCTATTGCTGAGCCAATCCGAACGCTGCAGCCGCATCCTCGCCGGCCTGTCGCAGCGGCCGGAAGAAGATGGCGGCTCGCCTTATGCGCGGCTGTCGATCTCGGCGCTGGTCGAAGCGGCCGGCGCCCCCTATCACGACCGCGGCATCGCGCTGATCTTTGCCGCGACCGGCTCGTCTGAAGACGACGAGCCGCAGGTCCGCCGCAGCCCCGAAATCATCCACGGTCTCAATAACCTGATCCAGAACGCGGTGCAATTCGCCCGCCGCGAGGTCGCGGTGACCACGTTTTGGGACACGCGGCGGGTCAGGGTCGAGATCGTCGATGACGGGCCCGGCTTTATGTTGCATCTATTGAGCCGGCTTGGGGAGCCGTATCTGTCGACGCGAACCGGTGCCGCAAACCACATGGGGCTCGGCATCTTCATCGCCCAGAGCCTGTTGGAGCGCAGCGGGGCGCGGGTGACCTTCGAGAATCGCCAAGAAGGCGGCGCGCAGGTTGCGATTTCATGGAATCGTGCCAATCTCGAAGCGGTGGACAAGGTCCGCCCGGCGGCGCTGGCGCGCGAGCTGCGCTAGCCCCTCAGAAGATGGCGGGCCGGGCGAGAGGCAAGCCTGATGAACGCGATTGACCGACCCATCCGCCCCGCCGGCGAGGGACCCTCCGACGCCCTGCGCGGCCTTCCGGAGGCTGAGCGTACCCTGTTGATCGTTGACGACGATGCGCCGCTGTGCCAACGCCTCGCGCGGGCGATGGAAAGACGCGGCTTTGTCGTCACGACCGCCGATAGTGTCGTGGCCGGGATTGCCGCGGCGAGCGAGCGCCCGCCGGCCTTTGCGGTTGTCGATATGCGGCTCGGCGACGGACGCGGGCTCGACGTCGTTACCGCTCTGCGCAAGACGCGGCCGGCGGCCCGTATCGTCATGCTGACCGGCTATGGCAACATCGCCACCGCGGTCGCCGCGGTCAAAGCCGGGGCCATCGATTACCTGCCCAAGCCGGCCGATGCCGACGCCGTCGAGCGCGCTCTGCTCGCCCAGGAGGACGCTACCCCCGAGCCGCCGGAAGACCCGATGTCAGCCGACCGGGTGCGCTGGGAGCACATCCAGCGGGTGTTTGAGCTGTGCGACCGCAATGTCTCGGAAACCGCGCGCCAACTCAAGATGCACCGCCGCACCTTGCAGCGTATCCTCGGCAAACACGCTCCAAGGAGCTGACCCCGGGAGAGCGCGGAATCATCGCTGCGGCGTTGCCGCGAAGCCTGACCCGCAGTCTCGGCTCCCGGGAAATTTTTGCCGATAAGCGTGGCTCGCCCGCCGAAAAGCGTTTCAGCCGAACGCTCCTCGGCAGCCAATTTCAGTGGCTGCGTTCTACTCCGCCTTGTTCTCAGAGCATAGCAATTGACCATCGCCTGACCATCACCGCGCATGGCGAGCCGTGCGTTCGCCATTGCGGGGAGTTGGAAGCGCGCGTGGCTCGTCAGCAAACAGGTTAACGGTCATAGTCGCCGCATGGGTACGCTGGTCCGAACCGACATCTAGCACTCGCCGCATTTCTTAT
Organism: uncultured Alphaproteobacteria bacterium; assembly: GCA_963846635.1. Taxonomy (GTDB): domain Bacteria; phylum Pseudomonadota; class Alphaproteobacteria; order ATCC43930; family CGMCC-115725; genus AP-15. The sequence goes on from CAWJXM010000059.1 coordinate 11,382, forward strand.
TCTGTTGCGCTGGTGGCATGCGCGCGGCCGCAGCCGGGCCGTACCCGGCCAACACCGGAGAACAATATACGCACGGCGGAGGTGACGGCGGCAGCGGTAGCATGTGACGGAGCCATCTGGGCGCTAATCTCCCTGAAATACCACCGCCCCGCCACAAAGGGGAAAAATTGTTTACGGCCTATTCTTCAATCCAAAAACCGACGAAAAGGATGTCGGGCCCCCCCTTCTTCCCGGTAGGGGGGACCCCCCCCCCACGAAACCGGCCCGGGTCCAGCGCCGGAGGGGCGGCCAGCAAACCCCGCCCAACATCAAAAGCGGAGAGTGGCGCCGACGATCGGGCCTTTCAGGTGCACGTCAAAGCCGATAGGCCTTTCCTTCGCCGAGTAGTTAACGTTGAGGCTGCGATAACCGAGGTGCACGTCTAGCCACGACTTCAACGCATAGTCGAGGGTGCCAACGATCTGCCAATCAGCGTGTGCCGCGACGCCAAACCCGCCGACATCGCCATAGGCGGTCAGCCCAAACCCGTTGCCGAAATCGCGGTGGTAGCGGGCGGCGATCAGCGGATCGGCCCAGCTGCCCGAATCGCTGACACTTATCGTCGGCAGCAGCCTTCCATTCAGGATCGTGTCGGCCGACACATCCCAAAAGCGAAAGCCAAGGCCGCCGTCGATCGTCTGATTTGGCTGGTCGAGCACTCGGTAGAGAAAATCCCCGGTAACGATACTGGTTACCACCCCGGTGTGGCCGCCCGAGTAAAAGATATTTCTGGTAGTGATCGGGACGCCGAGCGGCAGATGCATTGCGTCGGCCAAGACACCAAACGGCCCATCGCGCAATTCGGCGGCCCCCATGAACGGCACGTTGTTGAGGTCGCCGAGGATCTCACCGGCACCAATACTGACATTGACTTGCGGGGCGCGCGCCAGCGGTGTCGTGATCGCCATATTGAGACCCGCCAGCCACAGATAGGGATAGGCGATCAGCTGCAACCCGCTAAGCAACGAGGACTGCAGGGGCGATGGCGGCGGCGCGAGGGGTGGGGGCGCGGTCAAGACCGGTGGCGGCGTGACCACCGGCCCGCCCGGCGCCGGATATTGCTGCGCATAGGCCGCACTCACCTCGGTCCCGATCGCCGCAACGGTGATCAGGAGGCTCGTGAGCGCGGTGATCATCACTCTGCGGGTGTGCCGCATTCTGACCCTTTCCATTCGTGTTGGAACGGTCCTACTCCATTCTCGGGGAGAATAGGGAATAGTATTAGGACGACGGCGCAGCGGGGGCCATGGCACTTGCCAATACCGGCATGAACAGCAATACCGCAATGGCGAGCAAGCGCGAAAGCGGTGATATCGGATTATGATGCGTGCTCCGCAATATCGCCGTCCGATACCCGCGGTATGACGATCAAGAGATCGCTCTATTCGCATGATTGCTACCGATAATCGGGTCGCGTTTCGCCGGCCTCGACAAAGCTGGCCTCGCGCTGCGTCATCGCGGTGTCTCCTGTCGGCATTCGTTGGTTGGCGCAACTCACGCGCTCGTTGAGAGCGTAGAAGCGCGCGTCCGCGTCGGCTATGCAGATTTGGAAGATTTTAATACACCTCGGTAGACCTTATAGAGGCTCCTTAGCCGCAGCTTTCGTTGATCACCTTTAGTCTGCGATACGGGTTATGGACGATCAGAAAAAGACCGCCTCTTGGCGATGAGCCTCCAACCGATATTATCTGACCCGGCTACAACACAAATATGACGCAAACCTACTTTGCAAGCGAGCACTCTCGCAGCTAGAGCCTAGATACTCTTTGCACAAATTAAGCTCATGTTATCAGATCTCGTCCTAAATGTTCTTTGTCGAGTGACCCGTTCGGCCTTGCGGTGAAAGGGTCGGTGAGGGCCATGATTACCAATGCACCCGAGCATCGGGCACCAGACACTAAGCCCTCAAAGCATCGATTTGCGATAAAATCGCGCCTTGGGAGCTCAAGTTTGACGTATCGTGCGTTCAGCTTAGTGCTGATCGCCGTTCTACCGGCTCTCGCGATCATGGCCTACAACGAATACGATTTGAGAAAAGCACGCGAGGACGATATTCGTCAACGCGTTGTGCAAATCACCAAGCAATTCGGCGAAGAAATGGGAGAGCTTCGCGAAGGCGCGCGCCAGCTGTTGCTCGCACTGACGCAGGTCGATGCGGTGAGATTGCAGCGAGGCGACGCCTGCAGTGCATTATTCTCCCATTTAAAAACCAAATATCCAAATTATTCGCTTCTGGCGGCGGCTGATCTCAATGGAGACATCTTTTGTACCAGCAAATCCCTCGCCTACTCATCCGTTGCAAACCAGCCTTTTTTCAAGCGGGCTTTGAGCAAACGAGAGCTTGCTGTCGGAAATTATTGGCAGGATCCGGCGAGCGGCGATCGGATGATCCACTTCGCCTTGAAATTCGACGGGGAAAACGGTCATGTCGCCGGCGTCGTGTTCGTCGGGCTCGATCTCAACTGGCTTTCGCAGCATCTCCAGGAACGGGGGCTGGCGCCAACCTCCTCGATCCTTATTGCCGACCGGGAGGGCAATATTATTGCCAGGCTGCCCCATCCAGAGCTGCTGGTCGGCAAGAACATGCGCAAAAGCCATGAAGCGATCATGGACGGCGATAAGGCAGGGTGGGAAGAGGCAAAGGGCGTCGACGGGGTGACGCGAATTTTCGGTTATCTCCCGGCCCAACTGCCGCCGTATGATTTCTTTTTGAGTGCGGGGCAATCGAAAGCCGAAGCGTTTGCGTCGATCGATCGTGCGACCCGGCGCGGCGTCGGCTTGATCCTCGCGGGTTTCTTAGCCGCAACTGCGGCCGCAATTGTCGGGGCGCGGCGCTTTATAATCGAGCCGGTCAAGGATTTGCTCGCTGTCGCTACGCAGTGGGAAGCCGGCAATTACGCCGCGCGCGTCCTTGTACGCGACCGGCGGTCGGAGATCGGTCATCTGGGGACCACGTTCAATTCGATGGCCGATGCACTGGAAACCCGACACCTTGCCCAAAAACGCGCCGAGGCCGATTTGCGGGAACTCAACGCAACCCTCGAAGCTCGGGTCGAAGAGCGGACGATTGAGCTGGCCAGCGCCGACCGGGCGAAGTCGATGTTTCTGGCCAATATGAGCCACGAGCTGCGCACCCCGCTGAATGCCATTCTCGGCTTTTCGGAAATGATGGACCAGGAGATTTTAGGGCCGATGGGCAACTGCTACAAGGAATACGCCCATTACGTCCATGAGAGCGGCATGCACCTGCTCAAGCTGGTCGAAGAAATGCTCGATCTCGCCAAGGTGGAGGCCGGGAAGCTCGAGATTGATCGGGGGCCTACTCATCCCGGCGCCATTCTTGCCGAGAGCCTGATCATGCTGCGTCCGTCCGCCGAAAAGGCCGGGATTGAAATTGCGGTCGACGCCGATCTGCCTTCTTGGCCGGAAATCGAGGGCGATCCGGTCAAGCTCAAACAAGCATTTACCAATCTGATCGGTAACGCCATCAAGTTCACCCCGGCGGGTGGGCGCGTCGTGGTGGCGGGAGCGATCGAACCGGGAATGCTTCGGATCCGCATTAGCGATACTGGGATCGGCATGCGCGCCGAGGATATTCCGATGGTAGTTCTGCCGTTCCACCGCCTCGATTCGGCACTCGATGGCAAGTATCAAGGCGCGGGGCTCGGGTTGCCGTTCGCCAAATCGGTTCTTGAGCTGCATGGCGGCACTCTCGCAATCGAAAGCGAGCTCGCGAAGGGCACCACAGTGACGGTGACCTTGCCGTTGGCTTCGTGCCTCATAGAGGCGGTTGCCGCCTGACACCGATTGGCTCCGGCGCCTCGGTGCCACAGCGCGCAAAATCAGCTGTAACGGCAAGATTGATCGCACACCCGATGGTTGCGAGGATTGCTGAGATCGCCAATTCGGCACCGAAATCGGCAAAAGCGACGGTTTGGCCGCCGATCAAGGAACCCAACGAGATCCCCAAAAAAAGGGCAGTATTGTTCCACGCCAGGATTGTCGTTCTTGAACCGGAGAAATCTCTCGCGAGCCCGACCTGCTGAGCAGGGAAAAACAGCTGGGCCACGAAAGAAACAAGAAGGAAGGCGGCGTCGATGGACGGCAGTCCGCGGTGTAGCGCAAGCCGGGCCAACATTAGGCAGCAGCCAAGTCCCACGAACCCTGCCGTGGTGGTCAGCCTGGCACCAAACCGATCGGCAAATCGGCCTCCCAGTAAAGCTCCGCCAACCGCCCCAACGCCATAGAACAGGATCACCTCGGCGATCTCGTCGACCGTATGACCCGAGGCGGTCAGGCCCGTTCCGAGATAGGTGAACATGGCGTAAAGAGCTGTACTCCATATCACTGTCGGGATCAGGCGGATGACGGCCGCCGAGATCCGCACCTCAGCACCATTGCTCGCAGGATCGCTATGGTCGAGGTCCTGCGGCCAAACACGGCGATTGACCCAGGCCAGGACTAGGCTTGCGGCTGCGAGTACGACAAAAACGCTCTGCCATCCGAGCCGCGCACCAGCCAAAGCGGCGCCGGGTGCCGCGACCGACAATGACACCAGCAACCCCGAAACGGCGATGCCCAAATGCGTCGCGCGCCGGTGCGCCGATGCACAACCACTGACAAGGGCGTAGATCACCGGCGAGATGCCGGCCGCAGCCGCCCCCGCGGCCAATCGCATCGCGAGTAAACAGGCGAAGCTCGTCGAAAGGGCGGTTAGCAAATTTGCGGCCGCAAAGCCGACCAGGCAAAGCACGAGCACTCGTCGGCGGCCGATTTTGTCGGCGTGGTGACCGAGGAAAGGCGCGCTGATCATGTAGGAGAGCGAAAACAGGGTCACCGCCGACCCTGAGAGCCCCGGCGAAATTTTGAAGTCCGTTGCTATAGCCGGCAAAAGCGGGGAAATTGCGAATAAATCTGCACCAATGATAAACAGCGTCATCCAGCTGACCGTCAATCTTTTGAATACCGCGCTGCGAACAGCGGTGGACTTTTTGTGAGACCCGTCGCTTTCGCGGTTGTGGATGCCGATTTCATTCTGCGAAGAGGTACCGAGCGTCACGCTTTGGGGCAACACGCACTCCTCATTTTAAAAGAATGCGGTGAGGATCGTCATTTCCCCTTTATGTTTACTTAACATCTATTTTCTAGCCTCGACTTTGAGGCGGACGCGAAACCGCGCAGCAACCCGGTGCACGATCCCTGTTTCAATGTCGAGGTATTGCTATGAAATTCGCCAACAGACCGATGGATTTGAACCTCGATGCCGCTCGATCATTCCCCTTGGGAGAGACCAACTTCGCCAAGGCGATGGCTATGCTGCTCATACGTCATCGGCCATCGCGCATGCCGTTCTTCAGGCGCCTTGCCGCCGCACCATCGACGGTCGCGAGGGACCCGCTACTCCTCGGCAGGATACATTTGAACTACCAGGCCGCGATGCATGCCACCCGGGCCGCCGTTTATTACCTTCCTCATCTCGACAGTCCGGCGCTGCGCCGGCGCAAGCTACAGATTTTCATCGATGATGATGGTCTCGCCGGCGGCGACACCCACCATTATCAATTGACCCGAGCGTTTGGCAGCATCGGCGCGGACTTTCTGCTCGATGATGAGGCGTTCGGCGAGCCCGCCGAGCTGTGCCGGCATCTCGAAGCCGAAACCGCCCGTTTTGTTGGTTTGGCTGCCAAACTCTACGCCAGCTCGCTGGGACCCTGGTGCGTGATCGAAACCCTGTCGGTCGATTGGATGCGCGCCCTTGCCGAGGCTCTCTCGGTGCATTTTCCGGAATTCGGTCAGCAGCCCTACTTTGCCGAGTGTTTCACAAACGAGGTCGAAGAACACCATGCGGCCGAAGCGCTCGCGGTCACGCAATTGATTCTGGATACCCGGCCCGAACTGATCGAACCCACCTTGCGCGACGCCGCGACGATCGCGAGAGCGCTGGATGGGGTGTGGCGCCACCTCGACCGCATCGTCCGCGACGCGATCGGCGCTGCCGCACCGGATGACAAGCGCCAATCCCGTCGCGTTGGCCGCCTGCGAGCGGGCTCGATTGACCAGCACATCCGCTGCGGAACAATAACCGCCGCAGCCTAGGCCTCGGTTCCACCCATCTCGCCGAACGGCAATTGTGTCCCTGTTCCCACCGCCCTCCCGGCGAGGGCGTCCAGCAGCGACGGTATCGCCCTACGGTAGCGGCGATTACTTGGCGATAGCCGCGGGCGAGGACGAAGTTCTTAACTCAATCTTGTCGGGAGAGTGCCTATATGTCAGCTGAAACTGCTCTTTTCTAGAACTGCGCACTAGTGAGTTCGTTCGCCCCCGCTATCATCGATAATTTGCGGTTGACGCATGAGATCGTTTCGGCAATCCGCGCCATTGGTGAAGGCAAGGGCAAGCAGGACTTATTTAAAGAACGTGCACCGGACGTTCTCGAAAATTTGCGTCAGGTTGCGATCATCGAAAGCACCGAGTCATCAAACCGCCTCGAAGGAGTGACCTTACCACGAACGGCAATTGAGCTTCTCATTCACCGAAACGAGAACCCGCGAGAGGGAAATCGCTCGGAAGCTGAAATCGCGGGGTACCGTAATGTCTTGCGATTAATCGATGAGCGACACGAGTATATGGAGCTAACCCCCAATTTATTGCTCCAACTACACCGTGACCTTTTCCGGTTTTCTGGCGCATCAAATCCGGGACGATGGAAGACGACCGATAACCTAATCACCGCCAAGCGCGCCGATGGCACAAATGTTATCCGGTTTAGGCCGACGCCCGCTTGGCGGACGCCAGATGCTATCACCAAACTGCATCATGGCTTTGCTACTGCTGGCGAGAGCGAGGTCGATGCCCTGATTTTGGTTGCACTTTATGTGCTCGATTTCCTCTGTATTCATCCGTTTTCCGACGGCAACGGGCGCATGGTGCGATTGCTTACCGTGCTTTTGCTCTACCACGAGGATTACGAGGTCGCTCGTTATATCTCGCTGGAACGACTTATCGAGCAGACCAAGGAGAGCGACTACGAGACATTATATGTGTCATCGCAAGGTTGATATGTGTCATCGCAAGGTTGGCACGAGGATGCGCACGACCCCATGCCGTGGGTAAGCTATTTCCTGGGCATCGTCCGAGCGGCTTATGATGAGTTCGTCCGTGATGTCGGCGAATTGCGGGACGGGCGAGGTATGAAGACCCAGCTCGTAATGCAGGCAATTGCTCGGATGATCGGCGATTTTTCGGTCTCTGAACTCCACGAGCGTTGCCCAAGCGTTGGGTGGGACATGCTCCGCCATGTATTACGAGGGGAGCGCGATGCCGGTCACCTGCAGGCTGTGGGCCGTGGTCGGGGAGCCCGATGGCGAAAAATCGACCCATTGGAAAAGGGATAATGTCGCGAAAGGGGTAATGTCGCGCGGAAAGGGGGTAATAAGAGGCCTGAAATTACCTCCTTTCCGTCATCATTACCCTCTTTCCGAACAAGCCTGATCTTCCAGCCCTTGCCGTCTCATGCTGTCGGGCCATTAAAGACTTTCCCGATGCGGCGCGGCCTCGGCAGGGCCGCCCGGCGGAGACTGGCGAAAACGCAGCGATCCGTCGGCAGGAGTTCGTCGCTGATCGGGCGCTCGCATTGACAGCCTGCGGTCCCATATCAACCGCCAACCAGGGTGGTGGAGGTTGCAATGGCGGCGGGTCCACAGCGGCGCGATTTGTGGGACAACCCGATGGGTACGGACGGGTTCGAATTCATCGAATATACCGGGCCCGACCCGCAGGCTTTGGCTGCTTTGTTCGAGCGCATGGGGTTTGCTGCCGCAGCACGCCACCGTTCGAAAAACGTAACGCTGTATCAGCAAGGCGACGTCAACTTCATCTTGAACGCCGAGCCGGAAAGCTTCGCCCAAGCCTTTGCGCGGCTGCACGGCCCTTCGGTTTGCGCGATTGCGTTTCGGGTTGCCGACGCAGCCAAGGCGTATGAGCGCGCGATCTCGCTGGGGGCCAAGCCGGTGCATGGCAAGGTCGGACCGATGGAACTCAATATTCCGGCGATCGAGGGTATCGGCGGTAGCCTGATTTACCTCGTCGACCGCTATGGCGACCATACAATCTACGATGTCGATTTCGTTCCGACAGCCGAAGCAAAGGCCGGGATGAATGTCGGGCTGACGCGGGTCGATCATCTGACGCACAACGTCCATCGCGGGCGGATGGGGTTGTGGGCGGAATTCTACGAGCGCTTGTTCAATTTCCGGGAAATCCGCTATTTCGACATCGAAGGAAAATTGACCGGGCTGCGCTCGCAGGCAATGACCAGCCCCGACGGGAAAATCCGCATCCCGATCAACGAGAGCGCCGACGACAAATCGCAGATTGCCGAGTACCTCGAAGCCTATCATGGCGAGGGCATCCAGCACATCGCGCTGGCGACCAACGACATCTACACGACAGTCGAGACATTGGCGCAGCGCGGCATCTCGTTCATGTCGGTCCCCGATACCTATTACGAGGCGGTTGACGAGCGTGTGCCTGGGCATGGTGAAGATCTCGGCCGCTTGCGGCGCGACCGCATCCTGATCGACGGCGCGCCCGGCGAGGGCCAAGGACTGCTGTTGCAGATCTTTACCGACACGGTGATCGGCCCGATTTTTTTCGAAATCATCCAGCGCAAGGGTAATGACGGGTTTGGCGAGGGCAATTTCCGTGCGCTGTTCGAAATCGATCGAACGCGACCAGATCCGTCGCGGGGTATTGTCCCCTGATTTGACCAGCGAACCGGTGCGCTGAACCCATTGGACAAGCGGGCTCTCGTCAGCGATCCGCAGGAGCGGATCAGCGCATCTTGCTTTCTCGCATGGTTAATGGGATCTGAGCTTGAACGGGCGGCAGGGCTCAAGAACAACAGCCACAAACTCGTTGCATGGTTTTCGGCTAAGCGTGTTCGCGAGGATTGGCGGGCTGCTTAAGCTAGGCTCACGACCAGGGTGTGGCGCTCCTGATCGGTTGGAGATTTGCGCAGGGGTGGGGGACCATGACGTTTTTGCAGGCGATCTTTTTCGCTGTTGTCCAGGGCGTGAGCGAGCTGTTTCCGGTCAGCAGCCTCGGTCACGCGGTCATCCTGCCGGCCGTGCTTGGCTGGCACATCGACCAGGATGCACCGCAATTTCTGCCGTTTCTTGTTGTGCTTCATCTCGGAACCGCGACGGCGCTGTTGATCTATTTTTGGCGCGAATGGTGGGGGCTGCTGCTGGCACTGCTCCGCCGCGGCGAGGAGATCGCCGACCGACGCCATCTCGTCGCACTGCTCGTCATTGGCACCCTGCCTGCGGTTGTGCTCGGCTTCATATTTGAACATCGGCTGCGGCATCTCTTCGGGTCGCCGGTCGCGGCCGCCTTTTTTCTGATCATCAACGGCTTTGTTTTATTTGGCGGCGAGCGTCTGCGACGCCGGGCTTTGCGCGCCCGTGACCGGCGCGAGCTCGGCGATGCGAACTGGCGCGACGCGTTCTTTGTCGGCTTGTGGCAGACATTGGCGTTCCTCCCCGGAATTTCGCGCTCTGGTGCCACGATCGTCGGCGGTCTGCTGGTCGGGTTGCGGCATGAGGATGCGGCGCGTTTTTCGTTTCTATTGGCAACGCCGGTCATCGCCGGCGCGGCGGTTCTGGAGATCCCGAAACTGCGGCATTTGCCGATCGCAGCCGGCGCGACCGCGGTCAGCGGCGGCACGTTATGGATCGCCGGGCTGGTGGCTGGCGTCACGGCCTATGCCAGCACCGCATTTTTGTTGCGCTATTTCCGCAGCCATGAGGAAAACCCGGCGCTTGATCCGTTTGCTTACTATTGCTGGGCGGTGGGTTTGCTCGCCCTCGTCTTGCTGAAGATCGCCTAGTTCTCGCGCGGCAGACCGGTGCCGTTGATCAGTGCTCTGGCGGGAGCTGTAGACGATAGCCGACCCCGGTTTCGGTCAGCACATGCGTCGGTCGCGTCGGATCGGGTTCGAGTTTGTGCCGCAGCCCGCGGACCAGCACGCGCAGATACTGCACATCCTCCGAATGCGCCGGGCCCCAGATCTCGCGCAGCAGCTGACGGTGGGTCAGCACCTTGCCGGCATGGACCACGAGGTGATGCAGCAAATCGAATTCCTTTGGCGTCAATTTGATTTCAGACCCGCCGCGGGTGACGCGGCGGCGCACCAGATCGACCGACAGATCCCCCGAAGAGTACACCGGGATCTCGCCCTGTACTTGAAAGGCATGGCGCAGCGCGGCGCGCAGCCGCGCCATCAGCTCGGCCATGCCGAACGGCTTGCCGATATAATCGTCGGCGCCGAGGTCGAGGGCCTCGACTTTTGAGTGCTCGTCGTGGCGCGCCGACAGAACGACGATCGGCACCGTCGATGCGTTGCGGATCTCGGGGATCAGATCGACACCGCTGCGGTCAGGAAGGCCGAGATCGAGGATGATCACATCCGGTTTCTCTGCCGCCAGCAGTCGCAGCGCACCGGCGGCATCTTCGGACTCGATGACACGGTAGCCCGCCGCTGCGAGGCTCGACCGCAAAAACCGACGGATCGGCGGCTCGTCATCCACGATCAGAACGGCAACACCCTTGCTCACACTCATGGCCGGCGTGACCGCCTGCAATCGATAATAATCAGCCCCCGTCAGTGAAGCTGGTCGAGGGCGAGGTTCAGTTCGAGCACATTGACCCGCTTTTCGCCGATGATGCCGAGCAATGGATCATGGGTTTGCTGGTCGACCAGTGCGCGTAATTTTGCCGGGTCGAGGTGGCGCGCTTTGGCGACGCGGGGCACCTGGAACAGCGCCGCGGCCGGCGTGATATCGGGGTCGAGACCGCTGCCCGAGGTGGTGACGAGATCGACCGGGATCGGGGTTCCCGGATTTTGTTTGGCGAGGTTGGCGGCGTCACCCTTGACGCGATCGATCAGCGCCTGGTTGGTCGGCCCCAGGTTCGAGCCACCGGAATTGTCGGCCGCATAGGGCACCGGGACCGTCTTTGTCGGGTCTTTTGGGTCGGGCTCGGTTGTGGCCGACGGGCGCGGGTGAAAATATTTGTCGGAGGTGAAGTTCTGGCCGATCAGCCGCGAGCCGATCACCTTGCCGTCTTTCTCGATCAGGCTGCCATTCGCCTGATGCGGGAAAAAGAGTTGCGCGAGCCCGGTCATGCCGAGCGGATAAATGAGCCCGGTGATCACCGTCATCACGACGATCATCAGGATGGCTGGACGGATTTGCCTTAGCATCGTAAACCGCCTCAGAAAACGCTGATTAACTTTTTATTCGTCACCCCCGCGAAAGCGGGGGCCAGGGCAAGCGCCGCGACTCGGGCCCTGGATTCCCGCTTCCGCGGGAATGACGAATAAGCTTGCTCAGTTGACTCGCCTTACGCGAGACCTAACGCGGTGACGGCGAGGTCGATCGCCTTGATGCCGATAAACGGCACGATCAGCCCGCCGACGCCGTAAATCATCAGGTTGCGGCGTAGAATGGCTGCGGCGCCGATCGGGCGGAACCGCACCCCGCGCAATGCCAGCGGGATCAGTGCCACAATGATCAGCGCGTTGAAGATGATCGCCGACAAAATCGCACTCTCGGAGCTGTGCAGCCGCATGATGTTGATCACCCCGAGCTGCGGATAAAACGCGGCAAACATCGCCGGGATGATCGCGAAATATTTGGCGACGTCATTGGCGATCGAGAACGTCGTCAAGGCGCCGCGGGTGATCAGCAATTGCTTGCCGATCTCGACGATCTCGATCAGCTTGGTCGGATCGCTGTCGAGGTCGACCATATTGCCGGCTTCGCGCGCCGCCATCGTGCCGGTGTTCATCGCCACGCCGACATCCGATTGCGCCAAGGCCGGTGCGTCGTTGGTGCCGTCGCCGCACATCGCAACGAGCTTGCCGGTCGCCTGTTCCTTGCGGATCAGCGCCAGCTTGTCCTCAGGTTTGGCCTGGGCAAGGAAATCATCGACGCCGGATTCGGCGGCGATCGCCGCCGCCGTCAGCGGGTTATCCCCGGTGATCATCACGGTGCGGATGCCGATGCGCCGCAATTCGGCAAAGCGCTCGCGGATGCCGCCCTTGACGATGTCCTTCAGATGAATAACGCCGAGCAATCGGTCGTCCTTGGCGACGGCGAGCGGGGTGCCGCCCTGGGTCGCGATGCGCTCGGCAATCGCGGTGATTTGGCGAACCGCCTCGGACACCGGCGCCGCGCGCAATGCCGCCTGCGCACCCCCCGCCGCGGCGCGCCGGACCGGGGCGGTCGAACCACCTTGCGTAAACGCGATAATGGCGTCGACGGCACCCTTGCGGATCGCGACCCCGCCGACATCGATGCCGCTCATCCGGGTCTGCGCCGAAAACGGCACGAAACGCGCGTCGAGCGGGGCCATCTCACGCCCGCGCAAGCCGTATTTCTCCTTGGCGAGGACGACGATCGAGCGGCCTTCCGGGGTCTCATCGGACAGCGAAGCGATCTGCGCCGCATCGGCGAGCTCGCCTTCCTCGACCCCTGGTAACGGGATGAACTCGGTCGCCTGGCGATTTCCCAGGGTGATCGTCCCGGTCTTGTCGAGCAGCAAGGTGTCGACATCACCCGCCGCCTCGACCGCACGGCCCGACATCGCCAATACATTGAAGCGCACCAGCCGGTCCATGCCGGCAATGCCGATCGCCGACAGCAACGCGCCGATCGTCGTCGGGATCAGACAGACAAACAACGCCGCCAGCACGACGATCGAAACCGCCCCCCCGGCATAAGCGGCAAAACTCGGGATCGTCACCGTGGCGAAGACAAAGATCAAGGTCATGCCGGCGAGCAGGATGTTGAGCGCGATCTCGTTTGGCGTCTTCTGCCGCACCGCTCCTTCGACCAACGCGATCATCCGGTCGAGAAAGGTCGAGCCTTGCGCGGCGGTGATCCGCACCTTGAGCCAATCCGAGGTGACCCGGGTGCCGCCGGTCACGGCCGAGCGGTCGCCGCCGCTCTCGCGGATGACCGGCGCCGACTCGCCGGTGATCGCCAATTCGTCGACCGAGGCGACACCCTCGATGACCTCGCCATCGCTCGGGATCAGATCGCCGGTTTCGACCAGCACCAGATCGCCGGCTTTGAGTGCGGGGGCATCGACAAGCTCAAACGCGGTCGATTGCGCGGTCTCGATCCGTTTGGCCCTGATCTCGGTGCGGGTGCGGCGCAGGCTGTCGGCCTGCGCCTTGCCGCGGCCCTCGGCGACCGCCTCGGCAAAGTTCGCAAACAGCACCGTGAACCACAGCCAGATCGTGATCTGACCGGAGAACAGCGCGTTGCGCCGACGACCTTGCCGGTGCCGCTAAACAGGTCGCGGAAGAAGAAGATCGTCGTCAGCACCGAGACGATCTCGACGCAGAACATGACCGGGTTCTTGACCAAGGTGCGCGGATCGAGTTTGCGAAACGAGGCCCAGATCGCCGGCACGATCAGCGAGCGATCGAATAGCGCCATCGGCCGCAGGTTGCGCCGGGCGAGCCCGCTCGGCGGCAGGCCGATCGTGGGGGTGATGTCGGTCATCTTAGATATTCCTTGCAGGGCCCGACCGTTTACGGCCCGGTGATAGAGCTTGCCCTGGTTCATCGCGACCTGCTCGGTCACCGGTCCAAGCGAGACCGCCGGGAAATAAGTCAACCCGCCGATGATCAGGATAACCCCGACCAGCAATCCGACAAATTGTGGGCTGTGCGTCGGGAAGGTGCCGGCCGAAGGTGGCAGCGATTTCTTCTGCGCCAATGACCCAGCCACCGCCAGCATCGGGATCACAAAGATGAAGCGCCCGATCAGCATCGCCGCCGCGATCGTCGTGTTGTAAAAGAGCGTATTGGCTGACAATCCGGCAAAGGCGCTGCCATTGTTGCCCGTACCCTCGGTGTAGGCGTAGAGGATCTCGCTGAAGCCATGCGGACCGGCATTGGCGATGCCGGCGAGCCCGGCGGGCAGTACCATTGCCAGCGCGGTCCAGCCGAGGATCGACAGAGGCAGGCTCAGCAAAGCGAGGATCGTCATCTTGACCTCCTTGGCTTCGAGCTTTTTGCCTAGATATTCGGGGGTGCGGCCCAACCATCAGCCCGGCGACGAACATCGCGACGATGGCAAAGGCGAGGATGCCGTAGAGCCCGGAGCCGACGCCGCCAAAGATGACCTCGCCAAGCTGAATGTTGACCATCGGTATCATGCCGCCGATCGGCAGGAAGCTGTCATGCATCGAATTGACCGCACCGCATGAGGTGTCAGTCGTCACCGTGGCCCACAAGGCCGATAGCGCCGGGCCAAAGCGGACCTCTTTGCCCTCCATGTTGCCGCCCGCCTGCACCGCGCTCGGTGCCGAATTGACGTCAAAGGCAGTAAAGGCGGGATTGCCATGCGCTTCAGAGTTGTAGCAAACCGTCACCCCGGCGAGGAACAGCACCCCCATCGCGGCAAAGATCGCCCAGCCCTGGCGCTCGTCGCGAACCATGCGGCCCAGCACATTGGTCAGTCCGGCGCCGATCGCGAAGATCGCGACTAATTCGATCAGATTGGTGACGGCGTTCGGGTTCTCGAACGGGTGCGACGAGTTGGCGTTGAAGAACCCGCCGCCATTAGTGCCGAGCTCCTTGATGATCTCCTGCGAGGCGACCGGGCCTTGCGCGATGATCTGTTTTGCGCCTTCAAGCGTTGTCGCCTCGGTATAGGCGCCGAGATTTTGCGGCACCCCCTGCCAGACCAGCACCAATGCGAAGACCACCGAGATCGGGATCAACAAGTAGAGCGTGCCGCGGGTCAGATCGACCCAAAAATTGCCGACCGACTTGGCCTCGCGCCGCACAAAGCCGCGGATCAATGCCAATGCCATCGCAATGCCGGTCGCGGCCGACACAAAGTTGTGCACGGTGAGCCCAGCCATCTGTACCAGATAGCCCATTGTCGTCTCACCGCCATAAGCCTGCCAGTTCGTGTTGGTAACGAAGCTGACCGAGGTATTCATCGCGAGATCAGGTGCCACCCCGGTTTGGCCCTGCGGATTGAACGGCAGATACCATTGCAGCCGCTGCAATGCGTATAGCGTAATAAAGCCGGCAACGCTGAACAACAGCATCGCCACTGCATAGGTCAGCCAGTGCTGCTCCTCTTTTTCGTCGACCCCGCAACACCAATAGACCACGCGCTCGACCGGGCGCAGCAGCGGCCACAAGAATGTCCGTTCACCGGCAAAAACCCGCGTCATATAGCCGCCGAGCGGGCGGGTCAGCGCGATCACGATCGCGCTGAACAGCGCGATCTGGATCCATCCATTGGCGATCACCGCACTTCTCCTAGAACCGTTCGGGGTTGATCAGCGCGTAGACCAGATAGACCGTGATCACGATCGTCACGATCCCGCCGAGCACATAATCGAGCAGCATATCCGCCTCACATCTTCTCGCAGGCGAGCACATAAAGGATCGACACGGCAAAAAAGCCGATGCCATAGACGAGCATTAGAAAGTCAAGCACGACGATCACCTTGGGTGAAGCAGCGATACTCGACCCGATCGGGCGAGACCCGCGCTGGTTGGCATGAAGCGGACACCGGCTTAATGCGAATGGCTGAGGAACTCGGCCTGAATGAACAGCACGATCAGTGCGGCCCAAAACATCGGTCCAAAGAATTCGACGATGGTGGCCGAAATCGTGTACAGCACGGTAATTAGCGGCTGATCGGCGAAATCCAACCCGCCCAGCCGCTCGGCCGGGGACGCCATCGGTTCCCGCTCGGATATCGTGCGTGCATCACTCGCCGTTATGCTCGCCTCTCGCGCGCTGATAAAAGGGCGGACCGGTATTAAGTTTCGAGGCGAATTGCCGCGCTTCAGCATAAAAATTCCATAAAGATTGCGTGCAACAGCATTAGCCGGCCCTCTCCTCTCATGTGCACAGAAAGAGCATTGCCCTCGGCAAATCTTTGATCTGGATCAACGCACCCTGATCGGCGGTTGATGACTGGCCGTACGCCCGAATACGTCGGGAAGAAGATCGCCGCGGCCGAGGTTACAATGACGATGCTGGCGATCCGATGCATACCGCTCACTATTCTCTGATTTCCAACATTGTTCAGAGGACGGCGAGGCGGAGCCGATCGCTGAAGGCGGACCCGAAGATGCTCGTGACGCTGCGATGTCGTACACCCGCAAAGTCGGACAGGCTCAAGATGCTGAACCCTTCGGCCAGGCGGCACGATTTCCGGACGGCCACCGGCACTCTAATAGCGACATCAGATCTGAGTGAAGGTTAGCCGGAACTTCGTTTTGGCGACCACGTTCTGTTTGCGTGGCGGTCGTACGGCTGCTGGTCGACCGGCTGGCGGGATTTGCCAAAGAGCGGCTCCCTCAAATTTTTGGCGAGCGCATTATTGATCTCACTGGCGAGATCATCCAGGGTCGGCGAGAGGATCTGGACGACGCATTTGACGCGTTGCGGCGCCAATATCCCGACTATGTCGCGGCTCTCGAGACGCGATTTCTGCGCCAATCTGCCCTGCGCCAGGAAATCGGGCGATACCAGGCTTTGTACCAGGAGAGATTGATCCCGCAGGAGCTTTTCGAGGATCTAAGGCGTGATGTTAACACGGCTCGAACTGCCGGACCGCGCCCACGTTTCGACATCGGCTTGGACACGCGCCAGTTAATCGAACGGCTCGACCTGCTTTCGGCCCTCACTGACATACAGCTCGATCGCATTGCCAAGCTTTTGCGGCCGCGCTTTACCGTGCCGAACGAGCGGATATTCCGCGCCGGAGCACGCGGCGACGTCGGTCTTTTTCATCGTCTCGGGCGCCGTTGAGGTCAGACTGCCAATCCGCCACGTGCGGAACCGGTGAGTTTTTCGGAGAAATGGCGTTGCTGACCGGGCGACCGCGCCAGGCCGATGTCGTCGCTCTCAGCTATTGTCGCCTGCTGGTGCTGAGAAAGTCCGATTTCGACCAGTTTGTCGCGGCGAACCCCGATGCTGGAGTGGTCATCAATCGTATTGCCGAAGCGCGCCTCGCAATGAACCGGGAGGACCAGAACCGAGCGGCTGCAACAGCCTCATGAAAGGTGCGGCGCGTCACCGGGCGCTTGCGAGCCAGTGGCGCAATCGCGTCAGTGCACGACCTCCCCTCATATCAAAGATCTCGGTCGTGGGCCGGGAGGGCTCGCCTTCCGGTTTGACGAGCTGCCGCGGCCAGCCGCTCTCTTGATGCACGACTGCGTAGCAGCCGTCGATCATCAGCTCGATCGTCGCCGGCGCAGCGCCGCATTGCCGGCGCGCATGGTCAAGGCTTGCCGAAAGGCTGGGCAGGCCTCTGACCGGCTGGGGCGACAAGCCGTGTATGCTCCAGCTGCCATAACCATCGCAGCAAATTTGTAAGCGCAAGGCCACGGGAAGCACTCAGCGTAAAAAGTCATAGGCCATAACAAGAAGGTATCGCAGCGCCACAATGCCGAAAGCGATCAACACCAGGATCAGCATTGTCGTGGCCACCTCGCGGGCGTTCTCCAGCCCGGTTTACTTTCGGCGAACCCCGGGGAGACGGTTTGATTGACTTTCTTCGCTTGATAAGGCCGCAGCCCGGGTGCGACGGCTTGCACACTCCAATAGCGCCATGTTCCAATCTCGGTTCGCCGCCCGACTTGGCAGCGCAGTACTAAATCAACCCTCTCGGCCATAAGTTTTCGATACGAACCTTCGGCCCCGGCTATAAAGCGCGCATAAACGATCGCACCGAGATCCGCGACACCTACTCGCGGCTGGTGCGCGGCCTGCGGCGTGACGGACTTCTGCTGCTTTGCATCGGCGCCTCGCCGTTCACGACACGTGTGCGGCAGACCCAAAAGGTCTTGCGACAAAGCGGATTTGAAATTGTCCACAGACTGGGGCCACCCGGTCCCCATGTACTCTGCTATCAGAAGAGCCCCGCACTGCAAATGCAAGCAGCGTAGCACAGCGGCAAGACCGAGCGCCGCGCAATCTTCTGCGGATCTCGACCGAAACGGACTTTGACAAAGTGATATATAGCGCAGAAAAACGCGTGACATGTCGAACGTAGCGACACGATTGTTGCTGGTTGTGGTCGGCACCGTCTTCTATCTCGGGCTGGCGGTGCTCGGGTGGGGCGGAGTCGCCGGTTTCTTCTCGCAGCCGGCGCTGATCGCGCTGACCGTCGTGCTCGTCGTGCTGTCCGCTGTGGCGCTGTTCGCCGGCGGCAATCTGAGCTCCGGCGTGCGCGAGGACCGCGGCAACCGTTGGGTCATCTGGGTTTTCACGATCGTCGGGCTGCTCGATGCCTTCCTACCGGCTTGGAGCGATCGCAACGGGATCTGGACAATCGACGGAGACGCAATCCGTTGGCTCGGCGTGGTGCTGTTCGGGGCCGGCGGCGCGTTACGCATCTGGCCCGTCTTTGTGCTCGGCAACCGGTTCAGTGGGCTCGTCGCCATCCAGCCAGGGCACAGGCTGGTCACAACCGGGGTTTATCGGATGATCCGGCATCCGAGTTATCTCGGATTGCTGATCAGCTCGCTGGGGTGGGGTCTCGCCTTTCGCTCGGGTATCGGCGTGCTGCTCGCGGGACTGCTGTTACCGCCGCTCCTCGCTCGTATCCGCGCCGAAGAGAAGCTGCTGCGCTCGCAATTCGGCGCGGAGTACAATTCCTACCGGGTCCGGACATCGCGGCTGATCCCTGGCCTCTACTGACGAGGAAATCGCGGCGCACCGGGTGATCCGCCGACGGCACTGTGCGAAAGTGTCAAGACGGTGATCTTCCCCGATCGCCGCACATGGTTCCCCGTTTGCTAATCGCCGCCGCCCATCGTATCCGGCTGCGGCGTCCACAGGCGCCGCCGCAGCCGATTGCCGCCAATATGCCTAGCGGGTCTTTGGCTAGGCCTCGATGCCGAGCAGCTTTGCGGCGGTGCCGCCGAGGATCGCGATCTTGTCGTCGTCACTCAAGCCCGGGGTCGACATGATGTGGTCGACCGGTACCTTATTCCACGGAAACGGGTAGTCGGTGCCGATCACGACCTTGTCCGGACCGGTTTCGGCGATCAGATGGCGCAGCCCCTCGCCAGTGAACATGATCGAGTCGAAATAAAGCTGCCCATCTTTCAAGTATTGGGTCGGCTTTTTCTTCGGCAGCGGGCCGACCCGGTTCGGGAAGGTGGTGATCACCGCGTCCGAGCGGTTGGCGTAGGACGGCAGAAAGCCGCCGCCATGCGCGGCACAGATCTTGAGCCCGGGGAAACGGTCGAGGGTGCCCTCGAAGATCAGATGCGACAAAGCGATCGTGGTTTCGAGCGGGTTGCCGATCGTGTTGGTCAACAGGCCGCTGCCCTTCAGCCGGCCGCTCGGCTCCAACTCCCGGGTGCCGAGCGGGTGCATAAAGATCAGGATGCCGAGTTCTTCGGCTTTGGCCCAGACCGGGTGGAATTTGGGATCGGCCAGTTCCTGGCCGGCAACGCTGCCGCCGACCGACAGACCGCGCAATCCCAAATTCTTGATCGCATGTTCGAGTTGTTCGACCGCGAGCTGCGGGTGCTGCAATGCCACCGTCGCAAAGGCGACAAAGCGGTCCGGCATCGCGGCGCAGAATTCCGCGAGCTTTTCGTTCTGGATCTTGATCAGTTCAGCTGCCGCATCGCGCTCGGCGCGATACCAATAGGGATTGATGCTGAGCGCCTCGACATCGATCCCTTCGGCATCCATCTCGGCGATGCGGTCGGAAACGTTCGACCATAACAGGCCCGGCGCTTCGAGCGGGTGATTGATGACCGCCGCCGCCTCCGGGACGATCGTGTGCGCGTGGATATCGACGGTCTTGACCCGCTTGCCGTTGACGACGACCTCGCGCCGGCGGCTTGGCTGTGCGGTTCCTTGCGCGGCATGAGCCGGCCGGGCGCGCACCATGCTGCACCCGACAAAAGCGAGGCCGGCAAGCGCGCCGGTCAGCAATTCTGCGGTGATGGCCATGTTTTTGTCCCCTTATTTGATCACGCTCGGCGCAATCTACCGGCCGCCCGCGCGCCGCGCCACCCGTTTGCAGGCGGGGTTTCTGTTGGCTTGTATGAGCGGCCGGACGGTGCGAGGCGGCCTTCTCAGCTCTCCCTTGGGTTGCCCCGATCGATTGCTTGAATGAGCGGCTGAAATGATAGGGGCTCAGAGAGGCAATGTCGGCGAGGATGGCGAACGAGAGGTCTTCGTCGATATGTGCTTCGATGTCGTCGCGCACGCGTCGCAACCGCCCCGGCGAAAGACCTTGGCTGGTCGGCCGTGGTAGTTGCCCGACATAGTGTGATCCTCCGCCCAAAAAGTGCGACCGGCCCTTAACGATGGGGTGGCCGGTCGCAGTTGCGCCTCGGGGAGGAGGAATTGAGCCAAGGCATGGCCCTAAAATAGGCCGGATTGCTCGCGATTGATGGTGAAACGAGGCAAATAAAGGTCAGTTCTGGTGAACGCGCAAAGCTCAGAGCGCATTGCGAGGCCGCGATCGAAATTGCAATATCCCGTCGTGTCAATAGCGCCTTCGCCCGAGGCGACGAATACGCCGGCTCGATATCTTGCCGAACCCGATCAGTGCTGTCGCAGATGGTAGCCCAGACCGCGCCGCGACAGCTGCATCGAGCAGGTGCTCGTCACTGATCTTTGCAGGTGACGCAGCGCTGTCGGCCGGTTGATTGACTTGAGGTTGTACGAAAACCGACCACATCGGCGCCTTTGCGCGTAAGTAAGCTGCATGCTGCGAGAGCGCTTCAGACAGCGCGAGGAAGCTGCCCCGCGCCAAAGGCGAAGAGTGCGAGAGCCGTCGGCAGAATGAGGGACCATAGCCCCGCGGTGGCTTCGCAAGTCGCACCCAGCGCGCAGCCGATGACGAAGCCGAGGATCACCGGCAGGGTGTGCATGGCGCGGTGGCGCGCCTTGGCGACCCCGGCCTGATCGCGGCCGACCAGCCCCTCACCGAGATCCAACATGAAGTGAGTGACGTTCGTCGTCATTACGGCCGTGGTTGGGCTGTTTTTCAGCGAGATCTGCACAAGCGCGTTCTGCACCGCCATTGCCGCGACCCCGAACATGCCAGCGACAATCGCGAGTACTGCGTTCGCATCTTTCCACGGACCCGCGGTGACACCCAGCACGAGAAAGCCGACCAGTAATAGAAGCTGCAATAGCAGCAAGGGCTGAAGGGTCGAAATCCCGGCCCGCTCGAAGGCCGCTGCGAGCAAGCGCGTCAGAAACAATACCACCATAAAGACCGGTACCGATAGAATATAGGAGAATATTGCCGGGTCGCCGGCAACGATATGGGCGGCCAGAACGACAATGTTGCCGGTGATATGAGCAGTGAACAGGCCGTTGAGGCCGAGAAAGCCGATGATGTCGGTGGACCCGGCGATCACACTCAGAACGAACGGCAGCATTGGTTCGAGTGATCAGCTGCCGGCGACGCCGTGGCCCACCATCCTTTTCGGGTCGACGATCTCGTCAAAACGTTTTTCATCGATAGCGCCCGATTGGAGCGCCGCCTCCTTCAAATTCAGGTCCTCGTCATTGGCCTTGTGGGCGATGGCGGAGGCCTTGTCATAGCCGATCACCGGGCTGAGCGCGGTCACCAGCATCAGCGAGCGGTCGACCATCTCGTCGATGCGTTTGCGGTTGAGCCTTGTGCCTTCGACCGAGAAGTGCCGCAGCTTCTCGCACGCATCGCCGAGGATGCGCGCCGAATGCAGGAAATTGTTGATGATGATCGGGCGCATCGCGTTGAGCTCGAAATTCCCCTGGCTGCCGGCAAAGGCGACGGCGTTGTCCTCGCCGATCACCTGAATGCAGACCATGACCATCGCTTCCTGCTGGGTCGGGTTGACCTTGCCCGGCATGATCGAGGAGCCCGGCTCGTTCTCCGGCAACAGCAGCTCGGCGAGCCCGCAGCGCGGCCCGGAAGCCAGCCAGCGCATGTCGTTGGCGATCTTCATCAGCGCGACGGCGAGCCCGCGCACCGCCGCCATTGCCGCGACCATCGCGTCGAGCGAGCCTTGCGCGGCGAATTTGTTGGGGGCAGTAACGAAGGGATAGCCGGTCAGCTCGGCGATCTTCGCGGCGATGTCGCGGCTGAAATTTGGTGGCGCGTTGAGCCCGGTACCGACTGCGGTGCCGCCCGCCGCCAATTCGAACAACCCCTTCTCGGAAACGCGGATGCGATCCAGCGCGTCGCGGATCTGGTGCGCCCAGCCCAACCATTCCTGACCCACGGTCAACGGTGTCGCATCCATCAGATGGGTGCGCCCGGTCTTGACCACATCCATCCATTCATTGGCCTTGGTTTCGATCGCGGCGGCCAAGGCCTCGGCATGCGGCAGCAGATGCTCCTCTAATTCCATGACCGCGGCGATGTGCATCGCGGTCGGGAAGGTGTCGTTGGAGGACTGGCCCATATTGATGTCGTCATTCGGGTGCACCGGCTCCTTGCTGCCGATCTTGCCGCCGAGCAATTGGATCGCGCGGTTCGACAACACCTCGTTGACATTCATGTTCGACTGCGTGCCCGAACCGGTCTGCCAGACATAGAGCGGGAAATGGTCGTCGAGCTTGCCCGCGATCGCCTCATCGGCGGCGCGCACGATGGCGTCCGCCTTCCATTGCGGCAATCGGCCGGCCGCGGCATTGACCAACGCCGCCGCTTTCTTGACATGGCCATAAGCGTGATAGACGCGCTTTGGCATGCGGTCGTCGCCGATCGAGAAATGAACGAGACTGCGTTGTGTCTGCGCTCCCCAATAGCGGTCGGCAGGCACCTCGATCTCGCCCATCGAGTCGGTCTCGCGCCGCGTTCCAGTGGCGCGAATGCCGATCGGGAGGTCGTGCAGGGTGCGAGGTGTAGAATCGTCCATCATATTGCCTCTTTAGCGACCGTCATTGAGGCCGGCATCGACCGCCGCGAGCAGACCGAGAGCCGACCAGTCGAGCCCGGCCCAGCCGCGCGCCACCATCGCGACCAGCCGGTCGTGTACGAGGCTCGCGGCCGGCATCGGGACGGCCTCGTGCTCGGCTTCAGCCAGCGCGAGCCGCAGGTCCTTGATGGCGAGCGGCGCCGCCATTCCGGGCGGGCTGTATCGCCCGTCGACAATTTTCTCGCCGTAGCTCTTATGGACCCGCGAATCGAACAGCGAATTCGTCAGCACATCATAACCCGAGGTGGGCGTCGACGCCGCCTTTTCGCAATCAGCGCCAGCACCTCGCCCATACATTCAAGCGTCGTCGCGGTCAGCACGTTGGCAGCGAGCTTGACAAGGTTGGCCAATCGCGGCGTCTTCGCCTGATAACGAACAGCCGTTGGCCAAGGCGTTCGAGCAGTGGGCGGACCTTCTCCAGCGCCGAGTGCGGGCCTGCGGCAAGCACGAAAAGTTTGCGTTCCTGCGCGAAATCCGGATTCCCGAGCACCGGTGCGGCGATATAATCCTGGCGATGGCGCGCATGTTCCTCGGCGACGCGGTGGGAAATCGCCGGGACTGACCGTGCTCGTGGAAATGTGGACCGCACCTGGGGCGAGAACGCCCACCAAACCCCCAGGCCCGAGTGCGACCGCCGCAAGCGCGTCGTCGTCGGGAAGGGACGTCACCACCACATCGCAGATGGCGAGATCGGCGAGCCCGGCGGCAGCGGAAGCGCCGGCCAGCGCCGCTGACCGCTTCGGATCTCGGTCATAGACGAACACCTGATGACCGTCTTCAATGAGATTGACGGCAAACGCGTGTCCCATATGGCCGAGACCAACCACCCCGACACGTCTGACGACGAATTCGGCGCGTCGGGAAGGTTGGCTCGTATTCGCGGTCAATGCGGTCATGAGGCTCCTCGCAGGCAGGAAAGCGGAAAGGCGCGGGTCAGCTCGCAAGCCAACTCACGCTAAGGTTTGATACTCGGGTTTGTAGAGGTGCCGGCGAATGAATGCGTCGATATCGGCCGGACGATCGACGCGGGCGAGGTCGGAATCAAAGACGAGCTTGGCGACGCGCGTAGCAGTCTGAACCTCGACCTCCAAGATGTTCGACTGCGGCGGGAACAGCATCCCAAGCTTCAACTGCTCGGGGGTCACCTGGTCGGCGACGGCATGTGCAGCCTCGATGAACATGTCGTCGGTGACGCGCTTCGCATTGGTGGCGTAAATCGCCATCCCGACGGCGGGGAAGATATAGAGGTTGTTGGCCTGTGACGGCAGGAAGGTCTGGCCGCCGAGGTGAACCGGCGGGAATTGCACGCCGCCGGCATAGACCACTTTGCCTCCGGACCAGGCATAGGCCTGCTCAGGCAGGCATTCGTGTTTTTCGATCGGGTTCGACAGGGCGAAGATGATTGGCCGGTCGTTGAGGCGCGACATCGCCTCGACCACCTCCCGCGAGAACAGTTTACCCACGGTGCTGACGCCGATGAGGAGCGTCGGCTTGAAAGTCCTCGACGGCCGCGACGATCTGCGGGCACTCGCTCGCCAGGTCGAGATGATTGAAGGATTTGCTGGGCGGCAGCTTGTGCGCGTAGGGCAGCTTATGTGCCGCGAGGCCGGGACGCCCCGCAACCACCAGCCCCTGGGTATCGAACATGCGGATCCGTTGCCGGGCCACCTCGGGCGCGACGCCCTGCTGACCCAGCGCGGAGACAATCAGATCGGCCAAGCCGATGGCGGCGGAGCCGGCGCCGAGGAAAAGGATCCGCTGCTGCTCGAGCCGGCCGCCGGTGAGCTTGAGCGCGTTGATCAGGCCGGCCAGCGTGACGCCGGCCGTGCCCTGGATGTCGTCATTGTAGCAGGAGACCTTGTTGCGGTAGCGGGCAAGCAGAGCGATCGCATCTGTCCCGGTCCAATCCTCGAAATGGATACAGCAGTTGGGGAAGACCTCCTGAACCGCCTCCACGAACTCGTCGACAAAGGCGTAGAGCTCCTCGGTTGAAGGGCGATGCTGCCGCAGGCCGACATAAAGCGGGTCGCGCAGATAGGTCTCGTTGTTGGTGCCGGAATCGAGGTACATCGGCAGCAAGCCCTCGGGCGGCACGCCCGCCGCCGCGGTGTAAAGCTGCAGCTTGCCGATCGGAATGCCCATGCCGTTGGCGCCCAGATCGCCCAGACCAAGGATGCGGCCGGCGTTGGTCACGCAGATGAAGCGCACGTCCTTGACCGGCCAGTTGCGCAGCACGTCCTTGACGTACCCCTTCCGGGTGATCGACAAATACATCCCGAGCGGGCGGCGGAAGATGTGGTCGAACTTCAGGCAGGCCTCGCCGATCGTCGGATCGTAGACGATCTCGAGGAAGCGAGCCGGGTCCGACATCAAGGTGCGGTAGAAGAGCGTCTGGTTGGTCTCGAGCAAATTCATCAGGTGAATGAACCGCTCGAGGTCGGTGGGCTTATCTTTGAGCTGCTGCAGGACGCGATCGAGCTGAGTCTCGATCAACTCGGTCACATCGGGAACCAGCCCGACCAGCCCCAGCGCCTGCCGCTCGGCCTCGGTAAAGCCGGTGGATTTATTGAGCCGGGGGTCGTGCAAAAGGTCGATGCCGCGTTTGCCGATGCCGGTATTGGAAGCAGGCATTGATTTATCCTCTGTTTAGAAACAAACCCCGATCAGCCTTCAATCGCGGGGATTGCCGTCGGCCAGTCGAGCGAGCGGCAAGACGGAGAGTGAGCGCACGCCTTGAGCGCCGTGGATCAAGACGCCCTCGATGTCCGCGGTCGCAGACGGGCCGGTATGAAAGGAGGCGTAGTGCCGGTCGCGGAACTCGGGCCGGCAGTAAGCATGATGCAGATTGACAACAATGTCGGCGGGATCGAGCAATACGATCAGGTGCTGCGCGAGATAGGCGACCGCGTTGACATGCAGCTCGGTCTCGCTCAACAGGACTGAGCCAGTCTCGGCGACGCCAAATGACGCGCGAACGATCGCGAAATCCACGTCCGCCAGATCCTGCGTTGCGCTGATACTGGCGATGTCGCGATTTCCGGTGATCTCCGGCACCATCGAGCAGACGATTTTGGCGCCGGCGATCTTCTCCCGGACCGGCGCCAGGATATCACCCGAGGCAGGCGGATCGAGAAACAGCCCTCCCATGCGATGCAGACTGTCTTTGAAGGCAGCGAGGAGCGAAGTCGGCGGGTTCTCGTCAAACAGGGGAACAGCGGGCAGCGGCCGGTCCACTCGCGGCAGGTTCGCGCGGATCGAGGCCAGGATGTCGTCGCGGCTGCTCATGGTTTCTCTCCGCGATTGGCCTGATACCAGCTATGGAAGGTCTGTTTGGGCGGGTGCGGCACCTCGCGGTGTCTGCCCCAGGCGTTGAGGCCGTTGTAGATGACGAACCGCGGCAGATGCGCCAGCGCGACATCGGCGGCGGCGATTGCGACGCGATAGGCGGCGGGACGCGACAGCAACTCGCCGGCGGCCTTCATCTCGACCTTCTTGGCCAGCGGGGTCTCGTGCCGCTCGACGAGCACTCGTCGCCACGCATAGATCTGCTCGTGAATATTGATCTTGACCGGGCAGACATTGCTGCAACTGCCATTAAGCGTCGAAGCGAAGGGCAGGTTGCTGTATTTGCGCTGGTTGAAGGTCGGGTCGATGATGAGGCCAATCGGGCCCGAATAGGTGGCGCCATAGCTGAGGCCGCCGCTGCGGCGATAGACCGGGCAGGTGTTCATGCAGGCGCCGCAGCGAATGCATTTGAGCGACGTCCAGAACTCCGCCAGGCCCAGTCGCTCCGACCGGCCATTGTCCACCAATACGACGTGCATCTCACCGCCGGTTCGCGGCCCGCGGAAATGCGACGTGTATTGCGTGACCGGTGAACCCAATGCACTGCGCGACAGCAGGCGAATAAACACCGCCAGGTGCTCGAGGCGGGGGATGATCTTCTCGATGCCGATCGAGGCGATGTGCAATTTCGGCACATTGGCCGACAGATCGGCATTGCCCTCGTTGGTGCAGACGACAAAGGTACCGGTCTCGGCGACCGCGAAATTGCAGCCGGTCATGCCGGCATCGGCGGCGAGGATTAAGGGGCGGGTCGCCTCGCGCTGCGCTTCCGCCAGGTAATGGACGTCGCTGTTGGCGGGATCGGTACCGATAGTCTTGGCGAAAACCTCGGCTACGTCAGTCCGGAGCTTGTGTACGGCCGGCACGACGACATGGCTCGGATCTTCATTGTCGAGCTGCTGGATCCGCTCGCCGAGATCGGTTTCGATCACCTCGATACCAACCGACGCCATATAGTGCCGGAAGCCGCACTCCTCGGTCAGCATCGATTTGCTCTTGATCAGCGATTTGGCGCCGTGGTCGCTGAGGATGCCGTGAACAATTTGATTGTGCTCGGCGGCGTCGCGCGCCCAATGCACGTGAACGCCGTGCGCGCGCGCATTATCCTCGAACTGCTCCAGATATTGGTCGAGATGGGTAAGCGCGTGCTCCTTGATCGCCGAGGCGAGCGCGCGCAGCTCCTCCCATTCGGCAATGCCGTGCATCTCGCGGTCGCGCTTCTGCCGCAGATCCCACAGCCGCTCGTCGTGCATCTTTTCGTGCTCGGGCGCAGCAATAAAGCGTGCGGCGGCTTCCTCTTGGTCGATCGGCCGACTGCCGTGGACCTTGGCGCCGCGCGGCTGCGGCTCCGGCCGCGAGCGCAGCGGCTTCGAGGCTGCCTCCGCGTGATCGAGACGGCGGCCGTCGCGAATGATCGTCTCCGTGTCGTCCGACGCCAGCAGCTCGGGGTGCAACATCGCGTGAGGAGCGTTCATGCGCTGGCTCCGTTCAGAATCTGAGCGATATGGATGAACTTGATCGGCAGGCCGATGCGCTCGGCGCAGCCCCGCTGATGCATCAGGCACGACGAGTCGGCCGAGACGATGTACTCGGCGCCGGCCCGCGCATGGTCGCTGACCTTGTCGTAGCCCATCTTGGTGGAGACGGCTTCCTCGAAGACCGAAAAAGTGCCGCCAAAGCCGCAGCATTCGTCCGGGTCGCGCCGGGGTGACGAATTCGATCCCCTCGACCTTCGAGAGCAGGTCCATTGGCTTCGAGTAGAACGGCTCGTGCAGCTCGGAGGGTCGCGCGTGCTTCAGCCGGCGCAGCGACACGCATTTGTTGTGGAGCCCGACGCGGTGCGGGAACTTCGCCCAGGGAAAGGCGTCCGCCTTCTCGATGTCGTGCAGGAACTCGACCAGTTCGTAGGTCCGCGCGCGAACCTCCGTCACCGCCGCGCTCTGCTCTACCGCATCGAAATTGTCGCGCACATGGTGGACGCAGCTGCCCTCCGGCGCCACCAGGTAATCGAACCCGGAGAAGTTGCGCACGAACAGCGCCTCGGTGTCGGCCGCCTCGGCATTGAAGCCGTTATCGGCCATCGGCTGCCCGCAGCAGGTCTGGTCGCGCGGGTAAACAACCTCATGGCCGAAGCGCTCCAAAAGCTCGAGGGTCGCGACCCCAACTTCCGGGAAGAAGGCGTCGATGAAACAGGGGATGAACAGCCCGATGCGCATTCGGTACCTCCCTTAGCCTTGATTTCTCGATCCGGCCTGTTAGGGGAGACCCAATCCTTTTGATCCTGATGCAGCCAAGGCCGGCTAATCCCACCATTGCGGTGTCACCCATACGACCGGCTTCACCCTGATTTTCTCTGAGTAAGAGATTAACTCTTCGATTGCTTTGATTTTACTAGGTCGGCCGATGACGCTCCTTCGAGGGATAGTCCGTAACCGACTTCCCGCACGATGCGCTCCTTCAACGGTTGAATGAAGTGAATGCGCGTATTCCGGCGCGTCACTTCCGGAGCGTGCAGGTACAAATCGGCCAGTTCCCGAGCGCGTGCCATTGCCTTGCCGTTCGGTACTACCTCAGCCACGACTCCCCATTCGTATGCGGTACGCGCCGGTAGCGGTTGTGGATTGAGCAGGAACGCCTCGGCTCGACCCGCTCCAGCGCGATAACTCCATGTTGTAAAGATCCCGTCACCCGGCGTAACTCCCACGGCAAAGTGGCCGACGTCCTGGAATGTCGCACCTTCAGCCGCAACGATGACGCTAGCGAGGAGCGCGTAGTCCGAGTGGATATGGGCGCGTCCCTCGACGGCCGCGATCACTGGAACGCGGATGTTCGCAATGTTCTCTAAAGTCTGGACGCCTTCATCGTGAATTCTGCTCCAGACGCCGGGATCGGCGACATCTCCGAACGATGGCCATTCTACGTCCCCAATGAAATTCTCCGCCCGCGCCTGTAACGATGACAATCTTGTTCCCTCGGTCTTGTCCAATTCTGTGAAAGGCATCGACAAATTCCGTATGGGCTTGCGCGTTCATGATGAACGGGCCGCCGTCGCTATGGAACTCGGCAACCAGCACACCCTTATCATCACGTGACAGTTTCAAATTGCGATACGCGGCAAAGTAATCAGCTTGCAGCGTTTCCATGGAGTCCTCCTCAGTTCATTAAGTAACTCCTGTGTGCAGCGTGCCCGTTTCATTCCGATGGACCTCGGTGAGCGCCAATAATCAACCGCCCGTAACGGCCAGCACCGCCTCTTTGATCTTGGCGCGCGCGACCTGCCCGAGCAGCTCAAGGTCGAGGTGCGGCACGTTGGGCAGCTCGTTGGCAACGACCGCGGCGTCGACGATTGCCGGTCCGTCAACCGCCAGGGCATCACTGATCGCTTTCTTCAGCTCGTCGGGCTTGCGCGCCGCGAAGCCGTGGCCACCGCAGGCGCGCGCGAATGCGGCGAAATCCGGATTGGGAAAGTCAATGCCCTGCCGGTAGGGCGGCACCCCGATCAACTCGGCCTCCAGCCGGATCAAGCCAAACGCGGCGTTATTGTAGATGACAGCCTTGACCGGCAGCTTGTGGTGAACCGCGGTGAGGAACTCGCACATCAACATGTTGAAGCCGCCGTCGCCGGTCAGCGCGATCACCTGCCGCGCGCGGTCGAGCGCCTGGATGCCGTTGGCCTGCCCGAGCGCCGTTCCGACGGCACCATTGTTGAACGACCCGATGATGCGCTGCGATCCGCTTTGCCGGATCCAGTTGGCGGACCACAGCGTATTAAGGCCGGTGTCGAGCACGAAGACCGCGTCCCGGTTGGCGAGATCGCTGACCGCGCGGGCGACTGCCTGTGGATGGATGCGATCGGCGCTGCGCGCGAGATCAGCCTGCTGGTCGAGCTTGCGGTCCCAGGCGCGGCGCTCCTCCGTGAGCCGGTCCCAGTAGCTCGTGTCGGTTTTCGGCGCGACCTGATCGATCAGCAGTTTGAGCGTCGGCCGCGCCGAGCCAAGCACGCCGAGCGCGGTTGGCGCGCGGCGGCCGAGCACCTCGGGCCGCTCGTCGATCTGCACGACCACCGGCCGGTTCGGCAGGAAATTCGAATACGGATAATCGGTGCCCACCATCAGCAGCAAATCAGCACTCATGACCGCATTGTAGACCGGCTTCGAACCGATAAAGCCGATGCCACCCATCCAATGTGGATCATCATAAGGCATGATGTCCTGGCCCTTGACGGAATGGATCAGCGGCGCCTTGAGACGGTCGGATAGGGCCTGCAGCTCCGCTGCGGCTCCATGGCAGCCGTTACCGCACATGATGAGAACATTGTCGGCCGCGTCAATCCGGCTCGCGATACGGGCTACGTCCTCCGCACTCGCCGCGATCTCTGGGCGCGGTTGCAGAGTATCCATGCTGGCAACCCCGCCGTCGGTCCGTGCCGAGATGACGTCTTGCGGCAATGTGAGATGAGCAACGCCACGGCCCGCATAGGCCGCAGCGATTGCCTGATGGATGACGGCGGGAGCCTGCTCCGGCGAAATGATGGTTTCCGTGTAGAGCGACACATCGCGAAACAGCAGATCGGGATTGGTGGTTTGGAAGTAATCGACGCCGTGCATTTTGCGCGGCATGTCGCCGGAGAGTGCGAGCACGGGCGCGTGGTCGCGCGCCGCTTCGTAAAGGCCCGCGACCAGATGGGTACTGCCCGGCCCCGTGGTGCCGGCGCAGACCGCAAGACGGCCGGTGAGCTTGGCCTGACCAGACGCCGCGAGAGCCGCGCCCTCTTCATGGCGAACGCCAATCCATTCGATGGAGGAGTTTCGCACCGCATCGGCCAGCGGATTGAGCGAGTCGCCGATCAGAGCAAAAATCTGCTTGACGCCGATGCGCTCAAGCACACCCACCAACGTCTCCGCGACTGTTTGAGCCATGTATTCCTCCTATGTGGCTCCCATGGGGTTTGTCTTTAGTAATGGTTCATCGTAGGCCTTACCTTGCCTCTGAAGACCGTGTAGCTAATGACCGTGTAGACCAGCATCAGCGGGAAGACAAAGAGACCCTCGCCCCAGAACATGAAGGCGAGACTGGAATGCGGTGCGGCGGCGTCCTCGATCGTGATCGAGAACGGGATCATGTAGGGCCAGAACGAGATCGCCAAGGTGCCGAACGCCGCCGCGAATATCAGCGCGACCATGTAGAATGGCAGTGCGTCCGAGCGGCGCCGAACGCTCGCCACCGCCACGAGCGCCGCGACGACCCCGATGGCCGGGAAGGCGAACAGGTATGGGCGCTCGAGCCATCGGTGGGTGACCCGAAGATTTTCGATCAAGGCATAAGCGAAGACGACGACCAGGAAAGCGACCAGTCCAACCGACAGATAGGGGATCAGACGATAGGCTTCCTCGCGGACATCGCCCTCACATTTCCTGACCAGCCAGCAGGCGCCGAGCAGGGCATAACCGAGACACAGCCCCACGCCGCACAGGATCGCGAAGGGACTGAACCAGCCGAATTCGCCGCCGGTATAATGGCCGTTGGTAATCGGCAGCTGCTGCACGAGGGCGCCCACTGTCAGGCCTTGCATAAAGGCAGCGACGAGCGAGCCTCCGGCAAAGCTCGCATCCCATATCCAGCGCAGACGCTCGGTCTTGTAGCGATATTCGAATGCCACGCCGCGCAGGATCAGGCCCGCCAGCATCAATATGATCGGCAGATAAAAGGCAGATAAAAGCGTCGCGTAGGCGACCGGGAACGCCCCCCAAAGGACCACCCCGGCCACGACGAGCCACGTCTCGTTGCCGTCCCAGATCGGCGAAACCGCGCTCAACATCGCGTGCCGCCGCTCTTCGCTGTGCGTCAGGCCAAAAAGAATGCCGATGCCGAGATCGAACCCGTCGAGCAGCACGTAAAGGAGGATACTGACGGCCAGTATGGCCACCCAGAACATGATCATGGCTATTCTCCGGCGGCAACGCGGTGAATGGCCGTCGCGGGATGGTGCTCGTCGACGACCGACATCGGGCGATTGGGAACAGCGGCGGCTGGCGGCAGAACCAGGCGGCCTTCCGGTCCAGCGCGCAGCAGCCGATAGATGTAATAGGTTCCAAACGCGAAGATGAAGCTGTAGACGACGCAATAAACCGCCAGCGAAACTGCTACCGTGCGGGCGGTCAGGAACGGCGTCATCGCGTCGGCGGTTCGCAAAACGCCGTAGACCACCCAGGGCTGGCGCCCGACCTCGGCGGTGACCCAGCCGCTCAATGTCGCGATGAACGGCAAGGGAAAGCTGAGGAACGTCGCCCAGAGCAGCAGCCGGTTCTGCTCGATCCGCTCTTTGTGGATCAGATACGAGCCGACCCAGGCGACCAGCAGCATGACCAGCCAGCAGCCGACCATGATCCGGAAGCTGAAGAATGGGATCGCCACCGGTGGCCAATTCTGCGGCGGGATGCTGTCAAGCCCTACCTCTCCCGCCGACAGGCTGTCCGAGTCGATCAGGCTCCCCCATGGCGGCGGCAGCGTGATCGCGAACAGGTTTCGATGGTTCTCGACATCCGGCCAGCCGAGCAGTACCTCGGAAGCCGGCTTCTGATCGTGCCACCGGGCCTCGATCGCCGCCATTTTCGCGGGCTGGTGGTGAACGATATATTCACCGTTGAGGTGTCCGAACAGGAGCTGGGCCGGAAGCAGCACAGCCGCGAAATACAAGCCCATCCGAAGCATGACGCGCGCCTCGGCGGAAAAGATCCGGCGCAGCAGATACCATGCCCCGGTCGCGGCAACGCAAAAGGCGCCGGTCAGGTACGAAGCAAGCAGCATATGAGGAAACCGTACCCACAGCACCGGACTCAACGTGATTTTGAACCAATCGTTCGGAACGAACTGACCGTTCTGCATCACATAGCCGGTCGGCACTTGCATCCAGCTGTTGTTTGCCATGATCCAAAACGCGGAGAGCGTGGTTCCCAACGCAACCATGGCGGTCGAAAACAAATAGAACCACGGCGGGACGCGAGGGCGGCCAAACAGCAGGATCCCGAAAAAGCTCGCTTCCAGGAAAAAGGCGGTGAAGGTCTCGTAGGAGAGAAGCGGGCCCTGGATCGGCCCCGACATCTGCGACAGCACGCTCCAGTTCGTGCCGAACTGGAATGCCATGACAATCCCAGAGACGACACCGAGCCCAAAGGCGACGCCAAAGACCTTGAGCCAGAACTCGAAGATCAGCCGATACACCGGACGCCCGGTCCACAAATGCATGGCCTCGAGCACAGTGAGCCACGCCGCCAGCCCGATCGTGAACGACGGGAAGATGATGTGGAAGGCGACGGTTGATCCGAACTGAATCCGGGACAGCAGAAGCGCCGTGAGGTCCATTGGAACGCCTCAGTAGTCTGGTATCAGTCGTTGTCACCCGGCTCGATCCGGGGAAACCGCAAGCGGTTCGCAATCTAGGTGGCCAAACCGGACAGGTCCGGCCATGACGTTCATCATGTTAGCGCCACAAGTTCGTGCGTGCGAGATCGATCAACTCGTCGCCGCGGCCGCTCATCACTGCCCTCACCATATAGAGCGTGAAGCCCTTCGCCATCTCCATCGTGATCGATGGCGGCATCGCAAGCTCGGTGCGGTTGACGACCGCATCGACCAGCACCGGTCCGTCATGCGAGAAAGCGGCACGGATTCCTTCGTCGACCTCGCCCGGGTTCTCGATCCTGATCCCGCGCACGCCGACGGCTTCGGCCATCGCGGCGAAATTCGGGTTCTTGAACTCGGTGCCAAATGGGAGAAATCCAGTCGACTTCTGCTCGAGCTCAATGAAGCCGAGCGCGCCATTGTTGAACACGACGACCTTCACCGGGAGGCGGAGCTGCACGAGACTGAGAAAATCGCCCATCAGCATCGCGAACCCGCCATCGCCCGATAGCGAGACCACCTGCCGGCCGGGAAATGCCGCCTGCGCGCCGATCCCTTGCGCCATCGCATTGGCCATGGAGCCATGCCAGAACGACCCAACGAGCCGCCGCTTGCCGTTCATCGCCAGATAACGCGCGGCCCACACTGTCGGGAGGCCGACGTCGCAGGTAAAGACCGCATCTTCTGCGGCGTGGTCGCTGATCGCTTTGGCGATCTGCTGCGGGTGGATCAGCCGCTTGCCCGGGGTTCCGACCGCCAGATCGTCAAGGGCTTTGCGTGCTTTGACGTAGTGCTCGCGCGCTTGCGTGAGATGCGTCGCGTCACGTTTCAGATTGAGCAGCGGCAGCAAGGCCTCGAGCGTTGCCCGGACCTCACCGACCACCGCGAGGTCGACCGCCGTGCGGCGGCCGATTTGTTCGGCCCTGATATCGACTTGCGCAATGCGGACACCGGCGCCCCGAGGATAGAATTGCCGATACGGAAAATCGGTCCCGAGCATCAGCAAGACGTCGCAGTCGAGCATCGCGTAATAGCCGGACGAGAAGCCGATCAGCCCGGTCATGCCGACGTCGTAGGGGTTGTCCCACTCGACATATTCCTTGCCGCGCATCGCATGCACGATCGGCGCCTCCAGGCGCTCCGCCAATGCCAGAAGCTCGTCGTGCGCACCCACGCAGCCGGAGCCGCACAGTAGTGTCACGCGACCGTTGCCATTCAGCAGCGCCGCCAGGCGATCGAGGTCCTTGTTCGCCGGGGTGACGACCGGCGCGGCCGGCAGCAAACCCGCCACCTTGACCGGCGAAGCATCGGATGCCGGCTGCAATGCGACATCGCCCGGGATCACGACGACCGACACGCCGCGCTTGCCGACCGCCTCGCGGATCGCGACTTCAAGCGCGTGCGGCATCTGATTGGCGCCGGCAATCAGTTCGCAATAATGGCTGCATTCTTTGAATAGCGTTTGCGGGTGCGTTTCCTGGAAATATCCCGAGCCGATCTCGGCCGAAGGGATCTGCGCCGCGATCGCAAGCACCGGCACCCGCGACCGGTGACAATCGAACAGCCCATTGATCAGGTGCAGATTGCCCGGTCCGCAGCTGCCGGCACAGACCGCGAGCTCACCTGTCAGATGCGCCTCGGCACCAGCCGCGAAAGCGGCGACCTCCTCGTGCCGGACATGCACCCACTCGATCTTCCCCTGGCGGCGGAGCGCGTCGGTCAGCCCGTTGAGGCTGTCGCCGACAATGCCGTAGATACGCTTGACGCCCGCTGCAGCGAGAATTTCCGCGAACTGATCAGCAACAGTTTTCGCCATTCGCCCCTCCTATCGACAGCGAGCTCCCATCCAGGTGCCTGTCCGGGCTCTTGTGATAACAGCTACAGGCGAATGAGGAACTGGACAAGTGAACGCCAGTAAATCTTGGTAAATTCCGGTAAAACCCACTCGGCATCGGATCGTCGCTCGTACCGCAAGTTGACGCCGACGGCAACGGCGAGCAGTGATCCGCGTCTCACGCTGCAGGAGCGCTACGGCAATACCGCTTGCTAGTGCTCAGATGCATTCAGATAACTCCGTCCCAGTCTGATCGTCTTGCCCGGCCTTGGGCCGGGCATCCACGAGAAACGGGCAAGACACGTGCCGCGGCTCGTGGATGGCCGGGCCCGGCCACGACGATCGAGGGAATCCTCGGTCCGCGTCTCAGCACTAGGCGGCTAGGGCAGCCGCAGCGGTTAATAGTCTCGCGAGTAAGCAGTTCATGCTCGCTTCGGACGCCGCAGGCGCCATCAGCAACGCCCAGGCGTGGTTTACATAAGCCTTCGGCAGAATACTGCCTTGAAAGGTCGAATTTGGATCAAGCCTCAAAGAGCTTTGCTGGCAATTGCGCAAAGTCTTCCGCGACGTCTGAAGTGCGGGGGCCAAGGGGCTTTAAGCAACGAGCGCAATCAAAGCTCAACTGGACCGCGCAAAGAGTGGAAGTATAGATAGCGCCCGGAGCCCCCTACGCGAAGGCGGATGATGGTCTGGGAACGCCGGCAAGCGGCAGGCCGCCGCTTCGCTCGATAAAGGCGGCGATCTCGGCAACGCCTTTGGCGGCCCTAATATTGGCAAAGACAAACGGGCGTTCGCCGCGCATCCGACGCGCGTCGCGATCCATTATCTCCAGGCTGGCGCCGACCAGCGGCGCGAGGTCGATTTTGTTGATGACCAGAAGATCGCTGCGGGTGATGCCGGGCCCGCCTTTGCGCGGAATTTTATCGCCGGCGGCGACGTCGATCACATAGATGGTCAGGTCGGCGAGTTCCGGGCTGAAGGTCGCCGCCAAATTGTCGCCGCCGCTCTCGATCAGCAGCAAATCGAGCTCCGGAAACCGCCCGCACATTTCGGCGACGGCGGCAAGATTGATCGAGGCATCCTCGCGGATCGCGGTGTGCGGACAGCCGCCAGTCTCAATGCCGAGAATGCGCTCGGGCGGCAGTGACCCCGCGCGGGTCAGGAACTCGGCGTCTTCCTTGGTATAGATGTCGTTGGTGATCGCGGCGAGCTGATAGCGGTCGCGAAAGCTCCGGCATAGCGCATCGATCAGCGCCGTCTTGCCGCTGCCGACCGGGCCGCCAACCCCGACCCGCAGGGGTCCGTTGCGATTGGTCATGTACGGAACAGCCTCGTGTTTTGCGTCTCGTGCCGCAATGCGGCGATATCCGACCGGAAGCATGCCCCGCCGAGATCGTCCAGCGTAGCGGCCCGGGAATCCTGTGCCAATTCGGCGATCAACGGTTCCAATGCGGCAATTACGCGAACTCCCGCGCTTTGGCCGAGCGGAATGAGGCGCATACCAGCGGAGACGAGGCTGGTCGCCAACGCCAATAAATAGGCAGCGGTGGTCAGATCGGCTTCGATGCCGTTATCCGCGGCAAGAGCGCCGACCGCAATCGGATAAGGCACCTGCTTTTCACCGGCGAGTGCCGTGAAGCGTGGCCCGCGCCATTGGGCGCCTGCGCGAATAAAGGCCATACCCTGTGCGCAGGTCTCCAACCGCCGTTCACGGCCGAAGCCGAGAACTGCACCGAGCGCACATAGCTCGGCGAGATCCGTGGGATCGGGGGCATAGGCGTGATGAAGGAGGATCGCGTCCGACCAGCCGGTCCCGCTGCGCAGCACATCGGCGACCCAGCCGCGCAAATTCGGCTCGTCAGTGACGTCGCCGGCCTCGATGCTCCATTCGAGACCGTGGCTATAGGCAAAGCCGCCGGTCGGGAAAGCCGGAGACAACCACATCAAGAGGCGTAGCACCCCGGGCAACGCGTCATCCGTGGTGGTCATGATCGTCATCGTGATGATGTCCGCCGGCATAGGCGCCGGCCTCGGGGTCGAACGGCGCCTCAAGTTCTTCGACCGTGCCCCCCAACTGAATAACCAGATCGGCGATTACGTGGTCCGTGCAAATGCGCAATCGCTTGTCTGACACTTGTACCGGCAGATGCCGGTTGCCGAGATGCCAGGCGATACGCAGCAGCGTGGTATCGTCACTGGTGCGGATCTCAAGAAGCGGCTCTGGTTTGGCGCGCACCCGAACCACGCCGCCATCCTCCAGCGCCAGCCCATCCCCGTCGCGCAGACGAGCCGCTTGCGGCAAGTCGAGCAAGAGTTCTGCACCCGCTTCGGTGCGCAGCGCGATGCGGCGGCGGTGGCGATGGTCATGGTCCAGCAGCACGGAATCGGCCGCACTCAGTGTGTCCCAGGTTCCGGCGGCGAGAACGGCGACCGCGCGCATTCGCGCTAGAACAGGAAATAGCGCTGCGCCATCGGCAGCACGTGCGCCGGCTCGCAGGTCAACAGCGCACCATCGGCGCGCACTTCGTAAGTCTCCGGGTCCACCTCGATCACCGGGGTAGCGTCATTGTGGATCATGCTGCGCTTGCCGATGCCGGCACGCGTGTTTTTGACCGCGTCGAGACGGCGCCGCAGCCCAAGAGCCCGCCCGATTTCGGCCTCGAGAGCCGCATTCGAGACAAACGTCACGCAGGTGGCGGCAAGGGCCGCCCCGAACGCACCGAACATCGGCCGATAATGCACCGGTTGCGGTGTCGGGATTGACGCGTTGGGATCGCCCATTGGCGCCATTGCAATGGCTCCGCCTTTGATGACGAGGTCGGGCTTCACCCCGAAAAACGCGGGTTTCCACAGCACGAGATCGGCAAGCTTGCCCTCTTCAACCGAACCCACCTCATGCGCAATACCGTGCGCAATCGCGGGATTGATCGTGTATTTGGCGATGTAGCGTTTGACACGGGCATTGTCGGCGCGTCCGTCGCCCGGCAATGGGCCGCGCTGAAGCTTCATCTTATGCGCGGTCTGCCAGGTGCGAATGATCACCTCACCCACCCGTCCCATCGCTTGGC
This sequence comes from uncultured Alphaproteobacteria bacterium, assembly GCA_963846635.1. Classification (GTDB taxonomy): domain Bacteria; phylum Pseudomonadota; class Alphaproteobacteria; order ATCC43930; family CGMCC-115725; genus AP-15. The sequence continues at coordinate 50,065 of CAWJXM010000059.1, forward strand.
TGTCCGACGACATCATCGAGAGCGCGCCGAGATCGTGCAGGATATCTTCCGCGGCAATCGTCTCCTTACGGATGCGGCTTTCGGCGAAGGCAATGTCCTCGGGGATCGCCGGATCGAGATGATGGCACACCATCAGCATGTCGAGGTGCTCGTCGAGCGTGTTGATGGTGTAAGGCCGTGTCGGGTTGGTCGAGCTCGGCAGCACGTTTGCCAGGCCGGCCACCTTGATAATATCTGGAGCATGGCCTCCCCCTGCCCCTTCGGTATGGAAGGCGTGAATCGTGCGGCCCTTGAACGCGGCGATCGTGTCTTCGACAAAGCCGGATTCGTTCAGCGTGTCGGTGTGGATCATCACCTGCACGTCTTCCCGGTCGGCGACGCCGAGAGCGCAGTCGATCGCCGCGGGCGTCGTACCCCAATCCTCATGTAATTTGAGGCAGCAGGCGCCGGCGCGAACCATCTCCTCCAACGCGGCTGGACGTGAAGCATTGCCTTTGCCGGCAAAACCGAGATTGACCGGCAATCCTTCAGCAGCCTGCAGCATTCGTGCGATATGCCAGGGGCCGGGTGTACAGGTCGTGGCCGCGGTGCCGGTCGCCGGGCCGGTGCCGCCGCCGATCATCGTCGTGATTCCCGAGGCCAGGGCTTCCTCGACGAGTTGCGGGCAGATGAAATGGATGTGGCTGTCGATCCCGCCGGCAGTCAGGATTTTGCCCTCGCCGGCGATAATCTCGGTACCCGGACCGACGATGATGTCGACGCCGGGCTGGATGTCGGGATTGCCAGCCTTTCCGATGCGTGCAATCCGCCCTTCGCGAAGGCCGAGATCGGCCTTGGCGATCCCCCAATGATCCACGATCAGCGCATTGGTGATGACCGTGTCTACCGCGCCCTCAGCCTGAGACGCTTGCGACTGGCCCATCCCGTCACGGATCACCTTGCCGCCGCCGAACTTCACCTCCTCGCCATAGCTGGTGTAGTCGCGCTCGACCTCGATAAACAGTTCGGTATCCGCAAGCCTAACGCGGTCGCCGGTTGTGGGACCAAACATATCGGCATAGGCGCGGCGGCTGATCTGCGCCATTAGAGAGCTCCCATCACGCCGCCGCGAAAACCGAACACGCGGCGTGCGCCGCGGAGTGGGATCAATATTACCTCGCGGCTCTGGCCGGGCTCGAACCGGATTGCAGTACCGGCGGGAATATCCAGCCGCTGGCCGCGAGCGGCTGAACGGTCGAAGGACAAAGCCGGATTGGTTTCAGCAAAGTGGTAATGGCTGCCGACTTGAATCGGGCGGTCGCCGGTGTTGGCCACGTTGAGCACCGTACGAGGTAGGCCGGCATTGAGTTCAATTTCGCCGTCATCCGCGATGATCTCGCCGGGGATCATCGAACCGGCTCACGCACGGTGACCAGCTCGGTTCCGCCCGGAAACGACCCTTCGACCTGCGCATCGTGAATCATCTCAGCGACCCTCTCCATGAAGTGATCGCGGGTCAACACTTCGGATGCCGCATCCGTCGAGCGTATCATCTGGAACAAATCGGTGAGATGAGAGCGACCGTCTCGAGACGGCTGAGGCCGTGTTCCAGTCGTCGGCGTGACATGGTTGCCGTCCTGGCAATCAGCAGCTTTACCTTCTCGCACGCAGTCAGGTCCATCATAGGCCCTGCGTAGCAATAATTGAGCCATGATCGCGCGACTTGCCTTTAAAATGGATTCGAGCTGACCCCACTTTCCCGAATGGCGGATTTAACCACCGGCCTCTTCTTCATTCGGGCCATAACGCAGGATGCGGATATCTTCGAGCGAGACCAGTCCCCCCTTCAGCATACTGTCAAGCAGTGGCAGAAAGGCCGCTATATTTTGCTCGCTGTCGATTATTTCCACGACGACAGGAAGATCTTCGGAAAGACGCAGAATTTTGGCGGTATGCAAGCGGCTCGAATGGCCAAACCCCAGCGGTCCGCGCAACACCGTCGCCCCGGCGAGCCCTTGCTCGCGCGCCTTGAGGACGATCGCCTCATAAAGCGGCTTTCCGTTGAACCGATCATTCTCCCCGATGAAGACGCGCAACAGCAACGCCGCTTCTTGCAACCGCATCTCACGCCCCGAATTGATTCGTCTGCTTCAACGATTGAGCCCGATCGCGGCGATATGGCCGAGCCACACGCCGAGCAAGCAACAAACAACGGACGCCAATATATATGATCCGCCGGAGAACCATTCCCCATTGCGCATAAGGTTCAACAATTCAAGACTGAACGAAGAAAAAGTCGTATAGCCACCGCATATTCCAATCATGACGAGAATGCGGAGACTGGTCGGTACCAACAAAATTCCGTCTGGCCCCGTTAGCGTGTTAAAAATCCCGATGCCGAAAGACCCTGTAATATTGATGAGCAGGGTGCCCCAGGGAAACGTCGCCCCGATCCAATTCGCCACGATCCCCGATATGGCATAGCGCGCGGAGCCGCCAATCGCACTACCGAGCGCCACACACAGATATGTGGTTCCTACGCCGGTGGTCAGCGCCCTCAGCTTTTCGGCGATGCCAAACGCAACCGACATATAATCGCTTCTTAATGGCCGACCAGCCACGGCCGACCGGGTGGACTCTCGTGAACATTGCCGAATTGTTGTTTGATCAGCGGGCTCACAGCATGATGGCGGTGAGGAGCCTGCGGCAGATCTTCCTGGCGCACGACTTTTGGCTCATGCGCGCTGCGCTCGTTGCGCTCATGCGCGATCCGGTTGTTCGAAGAGAGGATTGCCAGCATCGGCGCTGCGGCGAGCCGTGCCGCCGGCACAGAACAACTGGGGCATGGCACCTGCGCCTCAAAATCCGTCATCCTGCGCCACTCGCGGAAGGGTCCGCACTCCCCGCACTCCCCGCACTCATAATCGTACAGCGGCATTTTAATTCACTCCCTCGGGGGTCACATCAGTATCAATGCGGCAGCACTGGTCCGCCAGGCATGGCGCCGGTCAGAAGCAGATAGCCGGGGATCCACCCGGTATAGATGCCTTCGAGGGTGCACAACGCGCCAGTAAATCTGGTTAACTCTCTCCGTCCCGCTGCAAGCAGCAAGTAAAAAAGAAACCAGAGTACACCCCACGACACCCAGCATATTGCGAGCCAATAGTCCCATAATGTATGAGCCGCGGCAAAGCTCTGCAGGGCGATCGGCGCGCAGGTGATGGCGACGAACAGGCAAAACCAGCCGAGACCGCGCCCATCGGCCCCATTCCAGCGGTTCCAAGCAACCCAGTAATATGTGAAGGTGAACAGTAAGAGAAACGCTGCACCCTTGATGGATTGGGCGTTTGCTTCGGGACCAAAGGCGAGGTAGGTCGCGACGGCCAAAGTCAGAGTTCCAACAAAGACATCGATCACGGCGATCTTGCGGTCGCCCACCTTGTCCAGTACCCACAAGCCATTGAGAAAAAGGACGGCGCCAACCCAAAAGAGCGACAGTCCTAACAGCATCGTCCCCTCCTATTTTTCTGTGGGCACCGCAATGATCCCGGCGCGCGGCTATAAGTCTCGCCTTAAACGGCGCGTTGTCGGAGAGCGGTGAGGCGACGAACAAGCCGCCCCCCGCTGGGGGTGCCTTATGTGCAGGCCGCGACGTTGCTCGCCGGCACCGCGCGCGTTGGGCCGGCGGCGGTGGGACGGATGTCGAAATCGAAGATCTCAGTCGGAATTGCCAGCGTGCAGCACGCATTCGGGATGTCGACGATCCCGCTGATGCGCCCCTCGCAGGGAGCGGTGCCGAGGATCATGTAAGCCTGCTCGCCGGTGTACCCGAACTTCTTTAAATATTCGATCGCATTGAGGCATGCCCGGCGGTACGCGACATGTGCGTCGAGATAGAGCTGTTTGCCGCTGGTCTCATCGACGGAGATGCCTTCAAACACGAGATATTCGGAGAACCGAGGCTCGATCGGGCTCGGCCTGAAGATCGGATTGGTAATCCCGTATTTTGCAATCCCATCCTTGATCAGGTCGACGCCGATGTCGATCCAGCCAGCCATCTCGATGGCACCACAGAACGTGATCTCGCCGTCGCCCTGAGACCAGTGGATATCACCCATCGATAGCCCGCCGCCTTTGACATAGACGGGGAAATAAATTTTTGAGCCGCGTGACAGGTTCTTGATATCGCAGTTGCCGCCATGCTCGCGTGGCGGCACGGTGCGCCACGCCTCTTGCGCGGCGGCTTGCGCGGTTGCGCCACTCATCTGTCCCATCAACGCCGTCGGAGCATAGGGTGGTGCGAGCAACGGCGGCACCCGATCGGGATTGGTGGCGAGCAGTTCGGCCTCCCGCCGGTTCGCGCGCTCGAGCAATTCGCGGTCAGGGAGACAGCCTATCAGGCCAGGATGAATGATGCCGGCCCAGCGAACGCCCGGAATGTGACGGGAGCTGGTGTAGATCCCGTGGTAGTCCCAAACCGCCTTGCGTGCTTGGGGATAGTGGTCGACGAGAAAGCCGCCGCCGTTTTCCTTGGCAAAGATCCCGGTAAAGCCCCAAGCCGAGTCCGGCAGATAGCCGATGTCGAGCAGATCGACGACCATCAGGTCGCCAGGTTCGGCCCCTTCGACGCCGAATGGTCCGCTCAAATAATGGACTTTTGTCAAATCCACGTCGCGGACATCGTTGGCGCTGTCATCCGGAGCGATTTGACCACCGGTCCAGTCGAAGCATTCGACTCGAAATTCCGCCCCCGGTTTGTACGTTTCTACTAAGGGAATATCAGGATGCCAACGGTTGTGGGTCTTTAGTTCCGCCGCCTCCGGCGTCTTCTTAACCCGACTTCGCGGATTGGCTGCGCAAGAATGCGATTTTGAGTGCTGCGCGAGCAAGCAAGCAATTGAATTGATGGGGCTCGTATTGGCGAGGGTTGCTAGAATGGGCTGTAGTGAAGACCTACCCTATTCCCTGGGTCGGGTTTCTGCGCCACGATTCGTGCCATCATGTTTCTGCGGCAGACCCGACGGCAGCAAGGACGGCAAGACGCACGTCTATTGGAACATCGTCGAGAATCGGCGTCTCGACGATGGCCGGGTGGTGCAGCGACAGGTTCTGTATCTGGGAGAGATCCATTCGTCGCAGGCCGCCGCTTGGCGTCAAGCGATCGAGGTATTCGACACGGCGTCCGGAGAGCCGCGAACGCTAGCGCTGTTCCCCGAGGATCGCTGCGCGGCGGTGGCCGATGACGCCTCGGTGGTGCGTCTTTGCCTGTCAGCGCTCAAGCTGTACCGGCCGCGGCAATGGGGGGCGTGCTGGCTGGCGGGTCAGCTGTGGCGCGAGCTGCAGCTGGACCGGTTCTGGGCCGACCGCCTGCCGCCGAGCCGAAAGGGGACGCGCTGGGACCAGGTTCTCCAGGTTCTGGTGGCCTATCGGCTGATCGCACCGGGCAGCGAGTGGAAGCTGCATCGCGACTGGTTCGGCAACAGTGCCATGGCCGATCTCTTGGGCGCCGATTTTGGCCTGGCCGAGGCGCATAAACTGTACGCCTGCCATGACCGACTGCTCGAGCACAAGGACGCGTTGTTCGCGCACCTGGTCGGACGCTGGCGCGACCTGTTCAACGCCCGCTTCGATGTGCTGCTCTATGATCTGACCAGCACCTATTTTGAGATCGACGCCGCACAGCTGCCGGAAGGCGACAAGCGCCGGCATGGTTACAGCCGTGATCATCGGCCGGATTGTCCGCAGGTGGTGATCGCCTTGGTGGTCACGCCGGAGGGCCTGCCGCTGGCCTACGAGGTGCTCCCCGGCAACACGGCGGATAACCAGACGCTGCGGCAATTTCTCAGCAAGATCGAGACGCAGTACGGCAAGGCCCGGCGCGTCTGGGTGATGGATCGCGGCATTCCGAGCGAGGCGGTGCTGGCCGAGATGCGCCAGAGCGATCCGCCGGTGCGCTATCTGGTGGGCACTCCAAAGGGCCGCCTGACCCGGTTGGAGAAGCATCTCCTCGACCAGCCCTGGCAGGAGGCCCGTAAGGGTGTCCAGGTCAAACTGCTGGCCCAGGACGGCGAGTTCTATGTCTTCGCCCAAAGCGCCGACCGGGTCCTCAAGGAGAGGGCGATGCGCCGGCGGCAGCTGAAATGGCTGTGGCAGCGCCTCAACCGGCTCGCGGCAATGCAGATCACGCGCGAGCAACTGCTGATGAAGCTGGGTGCGGCCCGCGCCAAGGCACCGATCGGCTGGCGCCTGATCGACATCACCGTCGACCCGGCCTCAGCCAGCTTTGCCTTCGCGCTCAACCGAACCAGGCTGCGCCAGATCCGGCGACGCGAAGGGCGCTATCTGCTACGCACCAATCTCACCGAAGGCGACCCCGCGACTCTCTGGCAATACTACATCCAGCTTGTCGCCGTCGAAGAAGCCTTCAAAAACCTCAAAGGGGACCTCGCCATCCGACCGATCTTCCATCACGAGGAACGCCGGATCGAGGCCCATATCTTCATCGCCTTCCTGGCCTATTGTTCGTACATCACACTGCAGCGCCGCCTGCATGCGCTGGCGCCAGGGCTGAGCGCGCGCAGCGCCATCGAGAAGTTTGCCGCCGTCCAGATGATCGACGTCCATGTGCCGACCACTGACGGACGCGAGCTAGTGCTGACGCGCTACACCCAGCCAGAACCCGAACTCCAACTCCTGATCAACCAGCTCAAGCTCCAACTACCACCCCAGCCGCCGCCGAGAATCACCACCGCCGACCAGCCCCGCCAACCCCTGCCGTAGTGAAGACTTTTCCGCCCAACCCGTTGATGTTCCAGGCGGGCCGAAACAAAAAATGGCCCCAATCCGCGAAGTCGGGTTAAGATCGGCGTGAAAGGCAACTTTCGGCATTACAGTCTCCTCTCTCCACGATTTGCAATCGCGGCGCACAATCGCGAGCCATTAAGCGGGGGTTAATAGCTCCCGTCAGCCGCACTCCCGCCGAACAAGCTGAACTGTGATATCCATCCAATCAGCTGACAGTGCGACCGCCCCGTGCCTTCCTTTGGGTACTGGCACGCCCCCCAGGATGTGATGTGCAGGAGCCATGCCAAATTCGAGTTAGCACAACGGCTGAAAACCGGGCCTGAACCGCCTCCAAGCCAGGCAAACGGTTAAAATGGCTCAGATTCGCGAGGTAAACAAAACCGGGTTGGTCTCGCCAAAGCCGTAGTGGCTTTCGACCTGAACCGGACGGTCAGCGGATCATGGCAACCGCCCGCACGGTGGGCGGGGACTGGCGTTGAGCTCCGTACCGTTGGGATGATCTCGCCGGGAATTAGCGGATCGGTTCGTGCACGGTGACGAGCTTGGTCCCATCCGGGAACGTCGCTTCGACCTGCACATCGTGAATCATCTCGGCGACCCCATCCATAACGTGATCGCGGGTCAAAACCTTGGCGCCCGCGTCCATCAGTTCGGCGACACTGCGCCCGTCGCGCGCGCCCTCGACGACAAAATCGGTAATCAGCGCCACCGCCTCGGGATGGTTGAGGCGGACGCCGCGTTCGAGGCGGCGCCGCGCCACGAGCGCCGCCATCGCGATCAATAGCTTGTCCTTCTCCCGGGGAGTCAGGTTCATTCAGCCGATCCTAACACAGCCACACGCGCGGCAAGGGGCGACCGCGTAGCGCCACGAGCGCCATCTCGATCGTGCGGCGCAGCGCTGCGCCGGTTGGGGCAAGGACGCGGGCGACCAAAAGACCGTCGTCGCAGCTGGCACCGGCCTCTGCATCCTGCAGAGCACCGCGCAGAACTTGAAGGCGAGCGCCCGCATCTGGCGCGACATAGGCAAGGGTTGCTACCGCGCGCATGTCGCCCAGGACACCGCGCCGTATTAGCAGCGCCGCTGCGTCGCCTGCGATCCGGATCGCATCGTGCAGCAGCGGACGGCCGTCCCTATTGATGCGCACCCTGTCCCGCAAGCGCAGCCGCTCAACGGTTTCGCCCATTAGAGCGCGGCCAAACACCAGCATCTCTACGCCCAGAAACTGGCTATCCGCGGCGAGATCAATCTTAAGCCTGCGGGAGACGGCCGCGCCGTCGAACAAGATGGCTTGCTGCGGCAGCCATTCGGCTGCGGCGCCCGGCGCGATCACGATCCGGTTCTCAATCTCGGCGGGGCCGTCGCCGGACCGCGCACGGTAGAACCGCTCGGCCGCTTGCGCCGAAATCGTTACCCTCGCTCCATAAGCGACAGCAAAACAGCTCGTGAGCCGGTCACCTGCGACGATCCCGCCAGAGGTGTTGACCGTGACCGCCTCAGCCCATTCCGGGGTCGTCCGGCGAGGAAAGCGCAGCTTCAGGCATCCGGCCTGATGCAGCGTGTCGAGCACGGTCATTCCCGAGCGCGCCCGAAAGGACGCCTGCAGTCTGCCTTCGGCGCGCTGCAGGCCAATTTCATACGGAGAGCCGGCGTCGAACATCGGTCTCGTCAAGGTCGTCGCGCGCACCGGCGAGAACAATGCTGCCGCGGTCCATGACCGCAATCGTTTGAGCCAGTTCGCGCGCGAATTCGAAATATTGCTCGACGAGTAGGATCGCCATATCCCCGCGTTGTCGCAGCATCTCGATTACACGGGCGATGTCCTTGATGATGCTCGGCTGAATACCCTCGGTCGGCTCGTCCAAAAGCAGCAGGCGGGGGCGCATCACCAGCGCCCGGGCGATAGCCAGCTGCTGCTGTTGACCACCCGACAAATCACCGCCGCGCCGGCGCAGCATTGTCTTCAGGATCGGGAATAATGCGAAGATCTCGTCGGGCATACGGCGCTGCCTCGAAGGCAATACGCTAAAGCCGGTCTCCAAGTTTTCTTCAACGGTGAGCAGCGGGAAGATGTCGCGGCCTTGCGGCACCCAAGCGATGCCGCCACGGGCGCGCTGATAGGTCGTCAGCCGCGAGATGTCGGCGCCCTCCCACCGGATCTCGCCCTCGGTAATCGGATGTGCCCCCATGATCGCGCGCAACAGGCTCGTCTTACCAACGCCGTTGCGGCCCATCAGGCATGTGACGGCACCGAGTGCGGCCGAGATCGATACGTCGCGAAGGGCGACCGCGGCCCCATAGTGCAAACTGACCGAGCGGACCTCCAGCGCCGCGCTCATCGCCCGAGGTAAACCTCGATCACGCGCGGATCGGAACTGACCGCATCGATCGCACCTTCGGCGAGCACGCTGCCCTCATGCAGCACTGTCACCTTGACGTCGAGCGCCCGGACAAACGCCATATCGTGCTCCACGACGACGACGCTGCGGGTGCGGTTGATCTCGCGCAGCAGGGCTGCAGTCTGCTCGGTCTCGGCATCGGTCATGCCGGCGACCGGTTCGTCGACCAACAGCAATCTCGGGTCCTGGGCGAGAAGCATGCCGATCTCTAGCCACTGTTTCTGACCGTGCGATAGATCGGCTGCGCGGCGGTCCCGTTCGGTGACAAGACGGGTCGTTTGCAAAATCCCCTCAAGCCTCGCGCGCTCGTCGGATGTCTCGCTTGCCAGCAACGCGAAGCGCGGAGAGCGATCGCCGCTGAGCGCGAGCAGCACATTGTCGTGGACCGTCAGCGGGTCAAACACCGTTGGACGCTGAAATTTGCGGCCAATGCCGAGCCGAGCGATCGCCGGCTCATCAAGCCGGGTCAGGTCGGTACTGCCGCCGAATACGACGCGCCCGGAATCCGGCCTCGTCTTGCCGGTGATCACGTCCATCATCGTCGTCTTGCCGGCGCCGTTGGGGCCGATAACCGCCCGCATTTCGCCGCTGTCGAGCATAAACGACAGGTCGTTCAGGGCGCGAAACCCGTCGAAGCTGACGCTGACGCGATCAAGCCGCAGGAGTGAGACTGCTTCGCTCACCCGGTGACCTCGCGCGCCGCCGCCTCAGCTGCCGCCGACTTGAGTTCGGCCATGCGGCGAGGTCGGCGCACCGCGAAGAGCCCGATGATGCCGCGCGGCAGAAACAAAGTAACAAGGATGAACAATCCGCCAAACGCAAACAGCCACATTTCGGGTAAGGCATTGGTCAGCCAGGTCTTGCCGAGGTTGACGATGACCGCCCCCAGGATGGCGCCAGCAAGTGTGCCGCGTCCGCCGACGGCGACCCAGATGACCGCTTCGATCGAATTCCCGGGTGAGAATTCAGAGGGGTTGATGATGCCGACCTGCGGCACGTAGAGCGCGCCGCCGATCCCGGCAATGACCGCTGAGACCACCCAGACGGTAAGCTTGTAAGATTCCGGGCGGTAGCCAAGAAAACGGGTGCGCGCCTCGGCGTCGCGCACCGCCACCAGTACCTTGCCGAAGCGCGATCCGGTCATTGCGCGCGCCATCACGAACGCCGCCGACAGCACGCCGGCCGTGATCAGCATGAGCCCGACCGAGGTGCTCTCCCGATTGAGCGGGAACCCCAAGATATCCTTGAAATCGGTCATTCCATTGTTGCCGCCGAAACCCATGTCGTTGCGGAAGAAGGCAAGCATCAGCGCGTAGGTCAGCGCCTGAGTGATGATCGAGAGATAGACACCGGAGACGCGTGAGCGGAACGCAAACCAGCCGAACGCGCCAGCCAGCAGCCCCGGTACCAGCGCCACCATCAGCAACGCAAACCAGAAATGGCCGAACCCATACCAGTACCAGGGCAGCTTGTTCCAGCCGATGAAGATCATGAAATCGGGCAGGGTCGGATTGGCGTAGACGCCGCGCGCGCCGATCTCGCGCATCAGGTACATGCCCATCGCATAGCCGCCCAGGGCGAAGAACGCCGCGTGACCGAGGGTCAGGATGCCGACATAGCCCCACACCAGATCGATCGCCAACGCCAGGATCGCGTAGCACAGATACTTGCCGGTGATTGAAATCGCGAAATCGGGGACATGCGCGGCACTCGCCGCCGGGGTAAGGAGATTCAAACCGGCGAGCAGTGCTGCCCCGCCGAGCACGCAGGCGAGCGTCGTTGTCGTGAGGCGATCGATCTGCATCAGGCCTCGGCCGCTCGACCTTTAAGCGGAAACAGGCCTTGCGGGCGCCGCTGAATGAACAGGATCAGAAACACCAGTACCAGGATCTTGGCCAACACGGCCCCCTCGAACGGCTCGACAAACTTGTCGACGATGCCGAGGGTCATCGCGGCAAACAGCGTTCCCCACAGATTGCCGACACCGCCGAGCACGACCACGAGAAAGCTGTCGATGATGTAATTCTGGCCGAGATTAGGGCTGACATTGTCGATCTGGCTCAGTGCGACACCAGCCATCCCGGCGATCCCGGAACCAAGGCCAAAGGTCAGCGCGTCAATGACCGGCGTGCGGATGCCCATCGCCGCGGCCATCCGCCGGTTCTGCATGACGGCTCGGATCGAGCGCCCGAGCCCACCCCAGCGCAATATCGCCATCAATGCAGCGAGCACGAGGGCCGCGAACACGATGATCCACAGCCGGTTCACCGTCAGAGTGAGCCCGCCGAGTGTGACCGCTCCGCTCATCCATGGCGGCGAACTGACGTCTTGGTTGGTCGGCCCGAAGATGCTGCGGACCGCCTGCTGCAGGATCAGGCTGAGCCCCCAGGTGGCGAGCAGCGTCTCGAGTGGGCGGCCGTACAGAAACCGGATCAGCGTGCGCTCGATCACCACGCCCAACGCACCTGCCACCAAGAACGCCGCCGGCACAGCGAACAGCAGGCCGATATCAACAAGCGCCGGGGCAAAGACGACAATCAGCTGTTGCACGACAAAAGTGGTGTAAGCGCCGATCATCACCATCTCGCCATGCGCCATGTTGATGACGCCCATCACCCCGAAGGTGATCGCGAGTCCGGTTGCGGCCAACAGCAGCACGGCGCCGAGGCTGAGGCCGTAATAGACGTTTTCGGCGAGGCTCCACAGCTTCAACTTGAAATCGATCTCGCCGATCGTCGTCGCGATCGCTGCCGCTACCGGCGGCGGCTGGCCCTGGAGCGAGGTGAGCAGGCTGCGTGTCGATAGATCGGCGCGCCCCGCCAACGCGTGGACCGCTGCGATCCGATCGGGCACCGATCCCGTGTCGGATTTCAGCAAGGCGGCGGCGTGCGCTTCGCGCAGTACGCGCGCGACTTTGGCGTCCTGTTCGGTGGCGAGCGCCTCGTCGATCAATGGCAAAGCGCCGGGGTCGGCCGATTGGAACAGCGCCTCCGCGGCCTTCAACCGCGCCACCGCGCTCTTTGAGAAAAGGTCGAGCGCCCCCGCGGCCGTCTCGATAGCCGCGCGCACCGCATCACTGACGATGACCCGCCGCAGGTTTGGCATTGCCGGGGTCGCGACTGGCGCGCCGGTGCGCGCATCGACAAACCCCTTGTCGGTGCGGATGTAGAGTGGCGGATCCGGCCGCGGCCATTTCCAGGCATAAAGTTTGCCGTCGCGCAACGCCTCGATGATCGCGGCGGCGCGCGGGTTGGCGGAAACCGCAAGCGCGGTCACGCCCCGCGCCTCGATATCAGCCGTGGTGGAGGCTATGTCGACGAACGGGTCGGCCTGGGCGTGCGCGATCGGCAACACTGCTACTGCCAGCGCCAACAATGCGCCAACAAGCAAGCCGCAGGGGAGGGCCCGCGGGTGGCGATAACCTCCCCGCTGAACTCCTCCCATCTTGATCAGGCCTTCTTCGCCCCGACGCACTTGCCGACGACGACGTCATAGCTGCCGCATGACATCGGCGGCAGCCAGTCGCCGATCAGGTTCTTGCTTTCCGGCAGATACGGCGACCACGGTTGGGCAACCACCAGACCGCCGGTCTGCCACACCACGTTGAACTGTCCGTTGCCCTGGACTTCGCCGATTAGCACTGGTTTGGTCAAGTGATGGTTGGGCATCATCGTCGCGTAGTCACCGGAAAGATTGGGGTGGGCGACGCCGATCATTGCGTCGATTACCGCATCATGATCGGTGGTGCCGGCTTTCTCGACCGCCTTTACCCACATGTTGAATCCGATGTAATGCGCCTCCATCGGATCGTTGAACACTCGCTTGTCGTCCTTGACGAACTGCTTGAAGGCCGCGACGACTTCTTTGTTGAGCGGGGTGTCGACGCTCATGAAATAATTCCAGGCCGCCAAGTGGCCGATGAGCGGTTTGGTGTCGATGCCGGCGAGTTCCTGTTCGCCGACGCTGAAGGCGACCACCGGGATATCGGTCGCCTTGATGCCCTGATTGCCGAGCTCCTTGTAAAACGGCACATTGGCGTCGCCGTTGATTGTCGAGACGACGGCGGTCTTTTTGCCGGCCGAGCCGAACGCCTTGATCTTGGCCACCTCCGCCTGCCAGTCGGAATAACCGAACGGGGTATAATTGATCAGCAGGTCGGCGGGCGCGACGCCCTTCGACTTCAGATAGGCTTCGAGGATCTTGTTAGTCGTACGCGGATAGACATAGTCGGTGCCCTCCAACACCCAGCGCTTCACCCCGACCTGGTTCATCAGGTAATCGACTGCCGGGATAGCCTGCTGGTTTGGCGCCGCACCGGTGTAGAACACGTTGCGGCTGCACTCCTGACCCTCGTACTGCACCGGGTACAAGAGGATGCCGTTTAATTCTTCGAACACCGGCAACACCGATTTGCGCGACACCGAGGTCCAGCAGCCGAACACCGCCGCCACCTTGTCGACCGACAGCAACTGTTTCGCCTTTTCGGCGAATAATGGCCAGTTTGAAGCCGGATCGACCACCACCGGCTGAAGCTGCCGGCCCATTACTCCGCCCTTGGTGTTCTGTTGGGCGATCAGCATCAGCATGACATCTTTTAAGGGAGCCTCGCTGATGGCCATCGTGCCGGAGAGCGAATGAAGAACCCCGACCTTTATCGGCGTTCCGGTGTCGGGGGCAGGCGCCGCCGCTGGCGCCGCCTCGGCGCGCCTTTCACCGCCGGGCCCCACCCCAACCGTCGCCGCTGCGGCTATTCCAAGTCCGAGTAGCCCAAAGTGCCGACGATCCACTACGAGGGGCTCCGCCATGCCACCGTCTCCGAGGTTGAGTCGAGGTTGGCGGGAGCTACGCAAGGACCGTGCCGCTACAGGGGCGTCCAAACCCCGTTGGCGGGTGCCAGCGCGGATTTGCTTCGCACACGCTTTGTGCAGGGTTCAACCTGCCTGTGCTGCGGAAATGGGCAATTTGTTGGATAGTCCGGCCGCGGTGAACGCGTGCAAGCGCTCAGGTGCGAAGTAGATCGATCAGCGCCGAGACATGGCCAAGGCCGCGAAAGTCGTGGATCATCGCGAGGCTCGCCTCGATCTGCCGTTCAGGGATCCGTGCTTGCGGCACCAGGGTCCGGTACTTGGTATCGACATCAGCCCATGCGATCCCGCAGGCTGCCGACCCCTTCGGCTCGAAGACGGTGTTAGTAAAGGTGCGGCCGTCCTTTGTCCGGATTGTCACGGTGGCGCCTTGGCGATAGCGCGCGACGTCGTTGGTTGGCGGAGCCCCCACCCGGATCTTATCGATCAGTTGATGAATCACCGGGTCCGCGATCTTCGCCGGCGTCGCATGGATCCATGAGAAATCACGATCGGCGACCCCAGCAGCCAGGAAATAGGCGGGGCTATGCGCCATACCGATCAGATCACTTGGATGCAAAGGCCCAGTCAGTGCTGTGAAGCCGGGACGCGACACCGTGATGCTCTCGACTGCGTCGGGTGCGACATCTGCGGCTCTGGCCGCATTGGCCGCGGCTTCGGCGAGAGCATGATACGGATGGCCGCCCGGCACCAGCTTGATCGCCATGTCGGTGAGGATGTCCCAACTCTCGCCAAGCCCGCGGGTTGTTTTTGCGCTTGCGGTCTCGGCGTTAGGTCCGCCATAAACCTCGAAGAAACCCCGCCGCGTTTCCAGAATGCTCTCTTCGCCATGATATCCCCGCTGCGCCGCGAGAGCGGCGTGAATACCCAGCATTGCTGCGAGCCCGGCGTGATATTCCCGCGCGACACTGGTATTGGCTGCCGCCATCAGCCCGCCGATCGATGTCGCCGATAGCGCGATAGCCTGCGCCAATTGTGCTGCCTCCAGCCCGAGGAGCCGGCCGGTGGCAACCGCACCGCCAAAAATCGCGACAAGACAGCCGTGAAACCCACGATCGCGATAGCCGGGGGTGATCGCTTCGCCGATGCGCCCGGCCGCTTCGTAGCCGAGCACCATGGCGGCGAGGACATCGTTGCCGTTAGCGCCGGTTCGCTCAGCTATCGCAAAAGCGGTGGCGACCAAGGTTGTGCCGGCATGGACGATGTTACGCAGGTCGCTATCATCCGAAGCGGCGGCATCGCTCATCACGGCATTGACTTGCGCCGCATCGGCGACCGGCAGGCGCGGACCCGGATCGAACCACACGGACGCCTCTGGTCTCCCGCCACGCTCCCGCGCAAGCGAGCGAATGATTTCGGAGGATGCGAGCCCACTGCCCATGGCCGCGCTGGCGATGGTACTGGCGATCAGCATCGCCGCATGCTCGACGGCTTGCGGCGGAAGGTCGGCTGCCGAGGTGTCTGTAAAGAACTCCGCCAACTCTCGGGCAACGGTCATCCGAAGAACTCCTTATTTGGAAGTCAGCGACCAAACCAGCTTCACATCCGACAGTCCGCGGCTCAAGTGTCTCTCTGTTGTCCGCGGGCTATGACAGCTGACAGCCAGCGGTATTGCCGTTAGCATTCCGAGCCCGAGGCTTTGGTGCGCTCTCAAGGGGCAAAGGGTCAGGGGAGGATGCGATGCAGATCGTCGACGCCCAAATTCACCTCTGGGGAAGCGGCTTGCCGAGCAACCTGTCGCATCGGCAGGTAACTGCTTTTACGCCCGAAGAGGCCATCGCATTGATGGACGAGGCAGGTGTCGACGCCGCCGTCATTCATCCGCCGGGCTGGGACCCAAATTCGACCAATATGGCATTTGCGGCGGTGCGGAACTACCCGGGCCGGTTCGCGATCATGGGGTCGGTGCCGCTCGATCGACCGGAATCGCGCAACCGCATCGCGACCTGGCGAGAGCCGCCGGGAATGCTGGGCCTGCGATATGGGTTTCTCGGCGATCCGGCGCGGCGATGGCTGCACGACGGCACCCTCGACTGGCTCTGGGCGGCGGCCGAAAATGCCGGCGTCCCGATCGCCGCGCTGGCGACGGATTCACTGCGAGAGTTCGGCCGGGTCGCCGAGCGCCACCCCGGACTTCGGTTGACGATCGATCATCTGGGCGGCCGTGGCGGCACGACGACGTTGAAGGATGCCGCTTCCATGACCCACATGCCCGAGCTTCTGGCATTGGCCAAATTCCCGAATGTGGCGGTCAAGGCAACGGGTGTGCCGCATTATTCCAGCGAGGCTTATCCATTCCCGGCACTGCACACCTATCTTCAGCAAGTTTACGACGCATTCGGTCCGCACCGCATGTTCTGGGGCACCGACATCACCAAGATGCCCTGCTCGTGGCGCCAATGCGTGACGATGTTCACCGAGGAACTGCCGTGGCTCAGCGATCAGGACAAAAGCCTGATCATGGGCGATGCGGTCTGCGCCTGGTGGGGCTGGAACCGAGCAGAGTGACACGTGGCGTGGCACCGATTGATTCTCGACAATCGGTGATCAGTGGAGAAGTTCTCGATATGAGCCCCGATCGTAACGCGCCGCCGAAAACGGGTTGGTCCAACATTGTGACCGAGCTTCATGTTACCGACCTTAACGCAAGCCTTGCTTTCTGGAAGGACATTCTGGGCTTTGAAATTGCCTTCAGGCGTGAGGAAGAAAAGTTCGTTTATTTGGAGCACGCGGAAGGGCAACAAATCATGCTGTGCCAGCGACACGGCCGATTTGAGACAGGACCGATGCAACCGCCGCTCGGGCAAGGCGCGATGTTCCAGATTTACTTCGAGGAAATGGGCTCGATTCTGACCACTCTCGCCGCCAAAAAATGGCCGATTTATCTCGGGCCACGCGAGATTTGGCGCCGAACCGGCGATCGCGAGTGCGGTCAGGAGGAGATCTTTGTGCAGGATCCTGATGGTTATCTTCTAATGTTAGCCAAAAGTATTGGTGAGAGAGTTCTGGCTAATGCTGATAACCAGGCAAGCTCCTGACATAGCGGGTGTAGGGGCGGAAAAGCTCAGCGTATTCCGCCAACGCTGATGGCGGATTACACCTCGCTCATCCACTGTATGACTGAACTAGGAAAGAGGATCCAATGAGCGAAACTCGCAATACCAACACCAAAGGCAAGCAAGTCGCGGTGGTGATCGGCGCCACTTCGAAATGGCAGGCTGAGGGCCGCAATACCCTGCTGGCACACGGCCACCCAGTGGACGACAGCGAACTGCCGGTCGGCGTGCGCTGGGGTGTCGGCGGCGCCATCGCGCAGAAATTCGCACAAGAGGGTTTTTTCGTCGTGCTGACGACGCGCCGGGAATCCAACGCCTCGGCACTGGCGGCGGCGATCCGCGAGCAGGGTGGCGATTCCATGATCGTCGAACTCGATCTCGTCTCGCAGGACTCGATTTCATCCGCCTTCGCCACGATCCGTCGCGAGGCGGGCGACCCAGACGTACTGGTCTACAACGCGGGTTACCTCGAAGGCCGCGACCTGCCGCCCGACAAAGAACTGCTCGAACACGTCCCGGTCGAGATCTTGGACACGGCACTGCACATCGCCTGCCGCGGACCGTTTCTGGTCGCCAAGGAAGTGTTGCCGGCGATGCGAAAGAAAGGTGCGGGGTCGTTTTTCTTCTCCAACAATTCGAGCTCGCTGCGCGGGAAGAAGCGCATGACCGGGCAATCACTTTACTACCCCCGGGTCATGATGCGCACATTGGCGCAAGTGCTGACCGAGGAGTATTCCGAGCACGGCGTGCACGTGGCCAATATCGTGATCGACGGAACCATCGACTTACCCGGAACCCGTGCGCTGCCGAGAAACCAGAACCGCCGCGATCTGATCATCAATCCAGTCAAGATCGCCGAGGCATTTTGGTATCTGCACACTCAAGACCGGTCATGCTGGACACATGAGCTGCAGCTGACGCCATTTGCGTCCAGACCCAGCTACTGACGGCCCGGTGGGGCGAAGCTATTGCCAGTAAGGCTGATTGCCTGCTGACGGGTTGAACCCCATACAGGGCGGGCGCGGGAGAATTGGCGCCCGCTCGAGCGTTGTAAGCGCTGGGTGCTCCAACATTTCTTCGGGGCAATTTATAAGGCGCCGATGAAAAAGATCATGGTGCTGTTGGGCTATGTGGCGATTGCCGCCTGTAACCCAACGCTCCACCCGATCACCGCCGCCCCCGCAATCGCCGATGCAAGATCCGCCGAGCGTATTTGTCTCAGCCACATGATGCAGGCCGTACCGGCCTCCAGTCTGGCCACGGCGATCGCAACGGCCAATGTGCGGCAAGCGGCGTTCGATCGCTGCTTGGCCGCTTATGGCTGGGCGGAATAGATTGCGCTAAACGCTGTCAAACATCGCAAGCTGTTTCGAAGCGGCCGAGCCTGGTGCGGCTTCGGATCGATTCACCGAAACAAAAGCCCGGGAAACAAAAGCCCGGGAAACAAAAGCCCGGGAAACAAAAGCCCCGGCCGAAGCCGGGGCAGGTGATGCCTTGCCCGCCGCCATATGGGCAAAGGCACCGGGAGACGCTAAATCCTACCGCCCTGCCCGCAACGCGCCGTCAATTCCGGGTCAATAAATCGAAAATCTCGGAATTATTTTGAGCGTCACCGAGCCCAACGCCGGCCCGGGTTATGCTGGGCCAGTGGAACGACAACCGGACCGACTACCGCTGAATAGCTCCGCTGCTTGCGGTGCTTAATTTCGAAGCTGCCTAGCTACCCCAACTAACCGATACAGGCACCCCGCCGCGCAGCATCTGCCAGCGGCGCGGCCGATGCTGGCCGTGCTCTCAGATCAACGTGATCCGCTCGGCCTCTTGGCCTTTTTTCCCCTCGACGACCTCGACGCGGACCCGCTGACCCGGATCGAGCGCCGTAATGCCACTGCGACGCAGCGCGGTGATATGGATGAAGACATCCCTGCCGCCGCTGTCGGGCGAAATGAAGCCATAGCCCTTCTCAGGCTCGAACCATTTGACCGCACCTTCGATCGTCGTTACCGGGCGAGGCGCGCGGCGCTCGAAGCCGCTGCTACCTGTAGATTGAGGTGCCGTGGCGGTGCTGTTGTCGATGTTCAAGATGCTGGTGACCAGCGGCCCCCTTGCGCCAGCGCTGATCTCGCAAGTGACCGAGGCGCCGTCGGGCAAATCCTCGTAGCCGGCGCGGCGCAAGACTGCCATCGGCAAAAACGCGTCCTGCGAACCGTCGATCGGCGTGACGAAGCCAAAACCCTTGCCGGCGTTAAACCACTTCACTCTGGCTTCGACGCGACGACCCGGCGCGGTGTCTTCGCGAAAGAAGCCGGGGCGGCGCTCGTACATTGCTCCTCCGAGCGTGGGGCAAAGCCCCGCTGGCCTAAAAGCACCAGAGATTATCCGAAATGAGGTGCCTTACGCTAGCCGTAACTTCGCCCCATTGCTGCCCAATTTTGGTTGGGCGCGCCCGATCCCGCTACTCGGAAAACGCGATAATGCGCTGGTTCTGCTCGCCGAGCCCCTCGACCGACAGCCGGACTCGGTCACCGGGCTTTAGGAATTTGGGCGGTTTGAAGCCCATGCCGACGCCCGAAGGCGTCCCGGTCGGGATCACGTCTCCCGGCAATAGCGTCATGAAATGACTGACATAGCTGACGATGTGATCGACCCCAAAGATCAGGTCGGCGGTGTTGCTGTTCTGCCGGCGCTCGCCATTGACCTCGGTCCACAGCGCAAGCTTGCCGGGATCCGGCACCTCGTCCGCAGTCACCAGCCACGGACCGATCGGGCAAAAGGTGTCGGCGCTTTTGCCCTTGGTCCATTGCCCGAGGCGCTCGATCTGAAACTCGCGTTCGGACACGTCATTGACGACGCAATAGCCGGCGATGTGCTTGGGCGCATCGTGGACCGCGATATACCGGGTCGGGCTGCCGATGACGATGCCGAGTTCGACCTCGTAATCGAGCTTTTGCGACCCTTTCGGCGTCATGACGTCGTCATTCGGGCCGCAAATCGAAGACGGCGCCTTCATGAAAAAGATCGGCTCGGTCGGGATCGCGGCCCCGGCCTCTTGCGCGTGCAGGCGATAGTTGAGACCGATGGCGACGACCTTGGAGACGCCGGTGACGCACGGCCCGAGCCGCGGCGTGCCCGGCACCAAAGGCAGGCTCGCCGGATCGAGCCGGCGCAGCCGGTCGAGTTCGGCGGAGGCCAGCGCCGCCCCATCGATGTCGCGAAGGACGCCGGACAGATCGCGGATCTTGCCGTCGCGATCGAGGAGACCGGGCTTTTCTTGGCCCGGCGGCCCGTAACGAAGAAGCTTCATCGGCAATGTCTCCTGCTGCAACTCATAGGGTAAAGCCGCCGTCGATCACATGGACGGCACCGGTCGTGAACGACGACTCGTCCGAGGCGAGATAGACGGCGAGGGCCGCCACTTCCTCCGGGGTGCCGAGCCGGCCTAAAGGCTGGCGCTCGACAAACGCGCGGCGTGCCGCCTCGGTGCCGCCGACGACACGCGTCCCCTGCGCGGCAATGCGATCTTCCAGCGAGGGAGTCTCGATCGTCCCCGGGCAGATCGCGTTGCAGCGTATCCCCAGCGCGATGTAGTCGATCGCCACCGATTTGGTCAGCCCAATCACCGCCGCCTTGGTCGAGCCGTAAACGCAACGGTTTGGAGCGCCTTTGACCGAGGAGACGGTCGAAGCCA
This sequence comes from uncultured Alphaproteobacteria bacterium, assembly GCA_963846635.1. Taxonomy (GTDB): domain Bacteria; phylum Pseudomonadota; class Alphaproteobacteria; order ATCC43930; family CGMCC-115725; genus AP-15. Next base: position 70,854 of record CAWJXM010000059.1, read on the forward strand.
TGTTGATGATCGAGGCGCCGACGCCGCGCTCCAGCATCTTTGGCAAAAAGGCGCGAATTATCATAAACATCGAGCGCACGTTCAGCACAAACGACGCATCCCAATCGATCGGATCGGCGTCGAGGATCGTGCCGTGATGCACAAAGCCGGCGCAGTTGAACAGCACGTCGAGCGGCCCGACTTCGTCGGCGATGGTCTTGATCGCGTCGTCGTCGGTGACATCGAGCCGCCGTGTCGCGATCAGCGCATCGCTCAGCGGGGTAAGCTTGTCATCGGCGATATCGGTCGCGAGCACGCTGGCTCCCTCTGCGGCAAAGGCGAGTGCGGCCGCCCGGCCGATACCCTGCCCCGCCGCCGTCACCAACGCGCGTTTGCCATGCGAGCCGTCCCACCATCACCGCCTGCCTACCTCCCGTTATTCGGCTGCGAAAGTGCCACGCCCGCCGCCTTCCTGTAAATCCGCATCCCGGATCACGCGCACCGATCTGCAACCAACGATTTTTCGTAATCTTCGACGTTTGCTGCATTTGCAGCAAATCTACAGCGGGACCTCTTTTTGGTCGCAGCATATCGCGAGTCGCTAACCGGCCGGCTGGGTCGCCCCATCCTGGATGAAACCGCCACCAGAGCGCTTTCCCGGCGCAAGAGTATGTAAAGAAATCCCCAAAAGTGTCATTCCGGGGCGCGGGCACAGCCCGCGAGCCTGGAACCCATGAAACCGGCATATAGAAACTATAGGAGGCACCGTGTTCATGGGTTCCGGGCCTGCCCTAACGGGCATCCCGGAATGACAATTCCCCTGCGATCTGATTCCTTCACACGCTCGTTCGCCGGGGCAGGGTTTTAACAAATTGCGTCCGCGGAACCAGGTTGTTTCTTTTGAGCTCGAATAAAGCACCGGAAGGCCGGCAACCTCGCACACCTCCTTCGCTTAAACCTTTTCGTCTGTCCAAGGCTCCTGTTTTCCCTGTTTTATCAGGTCGAGATCAGGCGTTACGAACCCGGCCGATAGACAATCCCGTACTTCCTCCCAGTTGGTTACAGTAAGATCCGACTGCGGCAATTTCGCGGTCGCCTCACAGCACTATCTCGACGCAGACGCCGCCATGGGGGTGCCGATGGACGGACAGTCAATGCAAAGGACCAGACAGTTGACGCTTCCTTTCGGTTATGCAGCGCAAGGTCCATCGCTGCTTCACGCCGCTGCCAAAAATGCGTATAAATTTGACCGAAGAGAGAGCTCATCCACGTCGCCAAAGTAAAATGAGTATTTTTATCGAGCGCTACGTTTTACCTATTCTCGCTGCGCTCGTTGTCGCACTCGCTCTCACTAATCCTCTGGCGTTCAGTTGGACTGCCAGAATTATCGGCATCATCGTTCTCTCTGTGGTGGCCGCAATTCTCGCATGTCTTATGGGATGGAAGGGGTTATGGAAAGAATTGCGCTGGGAGCGCTTGCGCGTCTCATGGTGGCTATGGTTGGTGCTCGGATTAATCGGGGGTGTGGCACTCAACCCGTTTCTCTATAGCCTGCAGCTAGGAAATGCTCTCACTGGCCATGGAGTGCAGCCCGTCGTCACTTTTTATTATGGCAATACGCCACATTACGTGATGCCACCATCTGATCGGCCCCGAGAGTATGGGGGTGACTGGGTTGTGAGGATCGACGTCGCATCTGATCGCGTTGTTAAAAACGCGCGGCTTCGCCTTGAATCAATGATTTATAGTGAAGATGGTGGTAGATCATGGGGGCCATCTCTGAACAAGGATTATAACAGAGCGCAATTTGGCTGGTACGCCGCTGCGCATTCCTTCGATGCCCTGGATATTTCGCCCAATCTTTTTGTCGTGCTTGCAACAGTAAACAAAGCGGGCGATGAGTTGAAGCTGTTCTTGGACCCTAACGAGAATGTGCCAGAGCTTTCTCCTGCTCGGGAACCATTGCGTATAGGATGGTATAGGATTTATCTTACTCTTCAAGCAGACAATATTATAAACCCCATAGTTTCAACATGGCTGATAAAGTGGTCGGGTAATATGCAGAACTTTGATATGTCGCGCTCGTCGGATGGTCCTTAAGAAGATGTGGGCTTAGGGCGAGGGCACGATGCGAACGTCTTGGCTCCTAGTTAACCCCAACTACGGATATGCCTCAAGGCGTTGGCTTGTGAGCGAGATGGAAGGCTTGCCCGGCCTGAAAGCGTAGGCGACGAGGCAGGACAGGACATGGACCATGGCGTTGATCACCGATCTGTGGCGTGAATGCTCAAGCCCCATTTCGGATTTCAGAGTATCGAGTACGGTCTCGATGAGGAAGCGCTTGCGCAGCATGATCTTGTCGGCCAGCGGCATGAGATAATTCCTCATGTTGCGGCGGATGCTGGTGATGAGGTGCAAGCCCCGCTGCCAGAGTTTGCTGAAGAGTTCGCGGCCGATGTAGCCCTTGTCGGCGTAGAGGGTGCCGGCCAGGTGCTGGGTCATCGCGTCGAGCACGGTGCTGTCGGCGGTGTTGCCGGGGGTGATTTTCAGCGCCATGATCTGACCCTTGTGGTTGATCACGAAGTGCAGCTTGAGGCCGTAGAACCAGCCCATGCTGGTCTTGCCGCGTCGGCGAGGCCCTTGAACACCTTATGGCGGTGAATGCGGCGATTGTGGCAGACGGCGAGCTTGGTTGAATCAGCGAAGTAGACGCCGCTCGGCTCGCCGCTGAGGCTGTGCAGCAGCACCATCAGAGGGACGAACAGCCGCGGCATCAGGCTGACAAACCGGTCATAATGCGGCAGATCGCCAAAGCAGGCGCGATACTGCTGGCCGATCCCGTAGCAGTAGAATGCCTTGAAGTGCTTGAACGGCGAGAGGTGAAACAGCACCACAATGAACAGCATCTCGGCGCGCGACAGCTTGCCTGGGCGCTGCCTGGTCTGCTCCGACGGGAGCAGCCGGTGCGCTTCCCAGTCTGCGAACAGCTTGCAGAAGTCATCGAGACAGCAATACAGCGCTGTGATATCGACCGCCATTGAGGGGGCTCTCCAGACCCGGGTTTGACGCTCAGTGTTCGTAAGCCGATGCTGTCAAAGCCTTGGTTCTTTGGGAAGCCCCTCAACCCTTATCCGTAGTTCGGGTTAGTTAACCAACTATGTCCTGCGCTCTCTGCATTGACTACGAGCTTGTTCATAGTCGTATAAGCCTCATCTGGAAATAATAGCAGCACTCTGGTTTTAGAATTGCGGGGCGTCCGTTACGCAGTATCGGCAGGGCCAATCTGGTTAACTCCAGCGCCGGTGGCCGCAAAGGGCTCAACCGGCGAGCGCGCTGTAGGTCGAAAGCTCGATGTTGAGGGCTGCGATCCGGGCGGCAACCGCGGGGCTCGTCAAGGCCGCCAATTCCTCGGTGTGGCGATACTCGGGCATCGCGGCGGCCAGCGCCGGACTGCGCTCCGTCGCCGGGTGAAAATAAATCTCGCTGACGCCCTCGGGCAGATATGGCAACAGCCGCAATATCCGTTCCTCAACCATCCTGCCGCTCCAAGCAAGGCCAAAGACGTGATCATTAACCACCATCCCGGCGCCACGCAGGCGGCCGCGCAAGCGCTCGACCCACGGGCGATACAGCACGGGCGGGGTTCGCTCTTGCGGGAAGGCGCGGCGCAGTGGCGCCCGCGGCTCGGCCGGGACCCGCATCGACCGCATGCGATAATCTCGGCCGATTTCGAGGATCAGACCGGCAACCGTCGGGTGAAGATGCATGTGCTTATGGGTATTGACGTGATCGAGCTCGAGGCCGGTCGCATGGAAGGCCTCGAACTGGGTCCTAATCTCGTGCGCGAGCTGTCGCCTGATATCGGAGCGAAAGAAGAACCGAAAGCCAGCCCGCGCCATATTTGAGTGGAATTGCAGCCATCACGTCCGACCAGTCCCGGCACGTTTTCCGGCGGGCTCACAGGCTGGCCGTCGACCAGCACGAGATGGAGACCGACGCGCAATTTAGGGAGGCGGCGGGCTCGCGCGACCGCATCCGCCGCCGCCGGTGCCCCGACCATCAGGCTCGCGGTCGACAAAATGCCATGCCGGTGCGCTTCCTCGACCGCGGCATTCACCGCCCCGTCGAGCCCGAAATCGTCGGCGCAGAGAATCAAGCGCTTGATGACCGGACTCCCGGCAATGCAAGGAGAATTGGCGACATATCGGCTTCAGTTTGATTGCCGACCAATCCAGCGGGCAATCGCCGGCCAAGCGTCTTTTAGGTTTCGCGAGCCCATGAACAGCCCGATATGGCCACCCGGGACGAGTTGCTTGACGATTTGCTGCCGCGGTGTGCCGAGATATTTTTCGGCGTCGAACACTTGTTCGGCGGGCGTGATGTCGTCCGCGGCACCGGCGAGCAGATAGACGGGGCAGGTAACGTCCGCAAGGCTTAACCGTCGGCCAAGTCCGACAAACTCGCCCTTTGCCAATCGGTTTTCTTTGAACAGCTGGACGATAGCTTGCAGATACCAGCGCCCTGGCAAGTCGATCGGGTTCTCATACCAGCTTTCGAAAGTTTCGACTTTGCGCAGGTAAAGCGGATCGTCGATGTGCTCGTAGAGATCGATGTGCTTTCGAAAATAATGTTCTTCCGGATTCATATCTTTCCACGCACGAAGCATGATCGCTCCGCGCATTAGTCCGCCGCCAAGGTCGACGAGCTGCCGATATAACGCGGTCGGATAGGTGTGTGCCATTTGCTTGATCGGTCCCTCTCCGGCGTCAGTATCGATCGGTGCCCCTGCGAGCACCAAGCTTGCCACCTTGTCAGGAAAGCGCGCGGCATACATTGCCGACATCCAGCCGCCCTGGCACAGCCCGATCAGCGCGATGCGCCCGCCCAGATCGTCGACACAGACATTGAGTTCGGCCAAGTACTGGTCGATCTCGAGATCCTTCATGTCCTCGGTAGCCGACTTCCAGTCGGTCAGAAAGAGCCGATCGAGACCATTCGCGAGCAGCGTTTCGACCAGACTCTGGCCATTGTAGTAGTCGGCGATCACCGCAGAATGCCCGGCATAAGGCGCATCGACGATTGTCGGCAGACCTCGGGAATTCGGCGTCGAATAATCGCGGAACGCCATGGTTCGCAGATCGAGCAAAACGCGATTGGCGGTGGCCGGTTTCGGACGCGGAGGATGAAGAATTTTTTCTTCCTCGGCCACGAATTCTAAATTCTTGATATAGAGTCCCAGCTCCTTTTCGCCGATCTGGGCCCCTACCAACATCGGCCAAAAAACGGCACGCCGAGGCCGGTCAAAACGCGGTGCCGGGTCGAGTTTGATTGAGCCATCTCTTCTCCACCTACAAGTCTCGCCCGGCGGCAAGACGCGCTCGCTATTCGCAGCGGGGCTCTCCTTGCTGCGCAATGCCGGACCTTCGACCGGATTGAACCGCCGTGGTCGGTGAGCGATCCCGAGCCTTACAATAGGTTATGGCTGTCGCCAAAACATCACAGGCGGGGACCACCGCTTCGCAGACGTCGCCCGGCAGTCCGGCATTTAGCCAGTCATCTCGCGGCTGCGCAGAAACTGGAAAAACTCGACACCCTCGCGCAGCCGCCGGCGCATCATTTGCGGGCTCTTGATCATTTCGGCGACCAATGCGGCGATTTTCTGGCGCCGGAAATAGAAGCGTTTGTAGAAGGTCTCCAGCGATTCGAAGATCTCGGTGTGAGACAGGTGCGGATAATGCAATGGCGCGATCTGCACCCCACGATCGTCGATCAGTTCGGCATGGCTCGTATCAAGCCAGCCATTCTCGACCGCCTGGCGATAGAGATAGGTACCGGGATAAGGGGCGGCGAGTGATACCTGGATCGTGTGCGGGTTGATTTCGCCGGCAAAACGGATCGTTTCTTCGATCGTTTCCCTGGTCTCGCCGGGCAGCCCGAGGATAAAGGTGCCGTGGATCGTGATCCCGAGCTCGTGACAGTCCTTGGTAAAGCGGCGCGCGATGTCGATCCGCATCCCTTTTTTGATGTTGTTAAGGATCTGCTGGTTGCCCGTTTCATACCCGACCAACAACAGCCGCAGCCCATTGTCGCGCAGAATCTCGAGAGTGGAACGCGGCACATTCGCTTTGGCATTGCATGACCAGGTGACGCCGAGCTTGCCCAACTCGCGGGCGATCGCCTCGGCGCGCGGCCGGTCGTCGGTAAAGGTATCATCGTCGAAGAAAAACTCCTTTGCCTGCGGAAACCAGCTCTTGGCGAGCCGGATCTCTTCGACGACATGACCGACGCTGCGCACCCGGTAGCGATGCCCCCCGACCGTTTGCGGCCACAGGCAAAACGTGCATTTCGAGCGGCAGCCGCGCCCGGTGTAGAGCGACAGATACGGATGCAGCAAATACCCGATAAAATAGTTTTCGATCTTGAGGTCACGCTTATAGACCGCGCTGACAAACGGCAGCTGGTCCATGTCTTCGAGGATCGCGCGATCGCGATTGTGGCTGATGGCGCCGCTTGGCGTGCGATAGCTGAGGCCGTCGATCGCATCAAACGGTTGTCCCTCGGCCACATCCTTGATCGTGAAATCGAATTCTTCGCGGGCGACAAAGTCGAGAGCGGATGACGCCCGGAGGCTGTCATCCGGCTCGACCGCCACCTTGGCGCCGACCATGCCGATCTTCAGGCGCGGATTGGCGTCCTTTAGCGCTTCGGCGACCCTGACGTCCGAAGCAAAGGACGGGGTCGAGGTGTGCAGGACAACAAGCTCGTAATCGGCGGCGAGCGGCAGAACATCGTCGAGTTTGAGCTTGGCCGGCGGCGCGTCGACAAGGCGGCTTTCCGGAACCAACGCGGCCGGCTGAGCGAGCCAGGTCGGATACCAGAACGAGCGGATCTCGCGCCGCGCCTGATAACGCGAACCGGCGCCGCCATCAAAGCCGTCGAAGGACGGCGGATGCAGAAACAAGGTCTTCATCAGAATACCTTTACTCAATCGGCGACGGTCATGCGACCGCTTGGTGCGACATCAAGGCTGAGGTCCCGCCACCGGACCCGCCGAACAAAGAAGCTGGCGACAAACACGGAAAAGGACAAGCCATCGCGCAGCGGCAACAGCCACAATCGCGTCGTCGAAAGTCCAAGGACTCGCGCGACGGCCCCTGCCGCAGCCCATCTCAACAGCAAAGTGATGGCGAAGAGCATGCAAGGGCGTGCTGCGAAGCCGCTCGCTGCGGCGGCGAAGAATGCGATCGCCAACGTGTGGGTCGCGATCGATCCGACATATCCGATCGGCGCCAGCCCGCGCATCGTACGCGCCCAGCGCAGCTCGTGCCGCCAAAGTGCGGCAAAGCTCGGCTCGTGCACCTCGTCCTGGACGAGGTAGCGCGACAGAGCCACCTCCAACCCCTGTGCTCGGACAGCAGCGCCCATTCGATGGTCATCAGCGAGCTCGTCGCGAAATGGTGCAAAGCCGCCGATGCGGCCGAGAGTCGCACGGGTGAGCGCGATCGTGGCGCCAAAACAGCCGCCCCCGATCCCCAATGCATCGGCCAAGAGCGCATTCGGCAGGAATGCGAAATTGATCTGCAATGCGCCCAAATCCGACCACAGCCCACCGGTTGAGACGCCTTTGTAGAGGCAGGTCACGGCGCCGATTCGCGAATTCCGCAGCAGGGCCGTCACCGCGTCGAGATAGCCTCGATCGGCCCGCATGTCGCTGTCGGCCAGGACCAACGTGTCATGCTGCACGGCCGCCAGCATGTTTTCGAGATTGGAGACCTTTTGGTTGCTGCCGCGAATATGGCTGTCAACGACGAGCGCGATATCGGTCGCGGGGAAGTCGCGAATCAGCGCCCGTGCGGCATCGAGCGCCGCGTCTTGCGGGTTGTTGACGCCGAGCACGATCTGGACCGACGGATAGTCCTGCTCGACAAATGAACGGAGGTTCTCGTAAAGGCCGGGCTCGGCGCCATGCAGCGGCTTGAGGATGGAAACCGGCGGCTGCCTACCCATTTCCGCGCCTGCAAGCGGCCGCCGGGCGAAGCGAAGGGCGGCCAGCACCTGACCGCCGAGGCAAAGCCAGCTGGCGAGGACCACGGCAACAATCGGGAGAGCCGAACTCATTCCAAACTCATTCAAACGAAACTCGTCGGACCGAAATCCGGTTACATAGCGGTCTCGGAAACGAAAGGCACCGGTGCGCGTTCCCAATGCAAGCCGCCGCAATTGGTAGCAGCGCTGTTGCGCTCACATATAATCGGTTGCGTTGGCAGGCTCGGCCTGTCGTCGGGGTGATGAGGCGAGGTCATGCGTGTCGTGCTAGCTCAGCCGCGAGGCTTCTGTGCCGGGGTCGAACGCGCCATCGAGATCGTCGAGCGCGCTCTCGAAAAATATGGGCCGCCAATCTATGTCCGTCACGAGATCGTCCATAACCGCCATGTGGTCGAGCGTCTGCGCGCCAAAGGTGCCCATTTTGTGGACGAAATTGACGAGATCCCGCCGGGCAACGTCACGATTTTCAGCGCCCACGGCGTCGCCAGCGCGATCGAGGAGCGTGCCGGTGCGTGCGGACTGCCGGTCATCGACGCCACCTGCCCGCTCGTTTCAAAGGTGCACATCGAAGGCCAGCGTTATGCGAACCAGGGCCGCGAGATCATTCTGATCGGGCATGCCGGACATCCCGAAATCGTCGGTACGATGGGTCGCATCATCGGCCGCGTGCATTTGATCTCGACACCGGAAGAGGTGGCTGGGCTCCAGGTTTCCGACCCCGACAAGCTCGCTTTTATCACTCAAACGACACTTAGCGTCGATGATACGCGCGCGGTGATCGAGGCGCTGAAGGCACGTTTTCCGACCATTGTCGGCCCCGACACCAAGGACATCTGCTACGCCACGCAAAATCGGCAGCGAGCGGCGCGCAATCTCGCGACGATGGTGGATCTCGTGCTGGTGGTCGGCGCCCCGAATAGCTCGAATTCGAACCGGCTGCGCGAAATCGCCGCTGAAAGCGGGATTCCGAGTTATTTGATCGAAGATGCCGCGGCTCTCGATCCGCGCTGGCTCGAAGGTGCCTCGGCAATCGGCATTACAGCGGGCGCCTCGGCGCCCGCCGAATTGGTCGAAGCACTGATTGACCGTCTGCGCGATCTGGCGGAGATCGAGGTCGAGGAACTGTCGGGGGTGACCGAAAACGTGCGCTTCCGCATGCCGCCGCAACTCGCCGAGGACGCGGCCGGCTGATTTGTTGTTGAACGCAAATCTCTGAAGAGGCTGTCTCGTGGGCATTCCATTGCGGCAAACTATTCGTGTCGGGGCGTATGTCCTCGGACGGCATCTGCGCGGCATCGAGCGTTATCCGCTGGTGCTGATGCTCGAACCGCTGTTCCGCTGCAACCTCGCCTGCGCCGGCTGCGGCAAAATCGATTACCCGGACGCGATCCTCAATCAGCGTCTGAGCGTCGCCGAATGTCTCGAAGCCGTCGATGAATGCGGCGCGCCGGTCGTGGTTCTCGCCGGCGGCGAGCCGTTGCTGCACCGGGACATCGGGGACATCGTCGAGGGCATCATCAGGCGAAAGAAGTTTGTCTATCTCTGCACAAACGCGCTGCTGCTTGAGAAGAAAATCGACCAATTCCAGCCGCATCCCAATTTCGCCTGGACGGTGCATCTCGACGGCGATCGTCAAGAGCACGACCGAACAGTGTGCCAGGAAGGGGTCTATGATCGCGCGGTCGCAGCGATCGCGGAGGCGAAGCGACGCGGCTTTCGCGTCAACATTAACTCTACTCTATTCGACACGGCGGAGCCGGAACGCGTCGCCCGGTTTTTCGACGAAGTCAGCGCCATGGGCATTGACGGCATCACCGTGTCGCCGGGCTATGCTTATGAGCGCGCGCCCGATCAGGAGCATTTTCTGAACCGCCGCCGCACCAAGGAACTGTTTCGCGGTATCTTCGCGCATGACCGGGGCCGCTGGGCCTTCAATCAATCGAGCCTGTTTCTCGATTTCCTGGCCGGCAATCAAGCTTATCGGTGCACCCCTTGGGGCAATCCGACACGCAACGTCTTTGGCTGGCAGCGGCCCTGTTATCTGCTCGGCGAAGGTTATGCGAAGACCTTCAAGGAGTTGATGGAGGATACCGACTGGGACGCTTACGGCACCGGCCATTATGAAAAATGCGCTGACTGCATGGTCCACAGCGGTTACGAGGCCACCGCCGTCGTGGATTCGGTACGCCACCCGCTGAAGGTGCTGAGAGTGGCGCTACGCGGGGTGCGCACCAAAGGCGAGATGGCGCCGGAGATCCCCCTCGATCACCAGCGTCCGGCTGAATATGTTCTCTCTCGGCATGTCGCCGAGATGATGACCAGGTTAGGCCACCGCGACGAAACCGTGCAGAGCGCGGGCGGGCAGCACTAGCGCCGCCAGCGCCAACCGGGTTTCGCGCGCCAACCCGACCAGCGCCGCGACTTGCCGCGGGCGGCGCGCTACCGAGGCAAGCACTCGGGCCAATTTGGGCGTACCGTTCTCGGCCAGCGGGATTAGCGCTGCTGGCGGCAGCGACCGGTACAGCGGTGTCCGCGATCGTGCGCACGACGACGAACGGAATACCGGCCAATTCAGCGATGCGCGCCACGACATCGCTTTCGAGATCGACGGCGAGTGCGCCGGTCTCGTCCCAGGTTCGGCGCTTTTCATCGGTGCTGGCCATGATCCGCGAGGTTCCGAGCACCGGACCTTCGACCGCACCCACCTTGGCCGCAAGCCCCGCGATCCGCGTGCGAAACAATTCTTCGCTTTGCCAGCGTTCACCGGCAGCCAGCACCTCGGTGGAAATGACGACGTCGCCCGCGCGCAACTGCGGGGCGAGACCGCCGGCGATACCAAAGCTGACAAGGCAGTTCGCGTGCCGCACTGCGCGTTCGACGAGCGCTGCGGTGCGGTGGCGGTCCCCGCCGCCAACCACTGTCGAAAAACCGGCGGCCCGTGCAATTCTCGCTTCGGCCAAGAGCCCGGTTGTGCAAAGCACCTGTCCCGGAAATGTCAGCATGAAGAATTCCCCGCGGATCGATCGGCGGGAATCAATGTTCGAACTCGCAGACCTTGCTTCGACAACAGCCGAGCGGCTCGCTTCCCTGCCAAGCGGCGCTTTTAGCAATGTTTTCTGCTGTTTAAAGGTCCAAAATTGTCGCAGGTCAAAGGCCGAACAGCACGCGCCGCGAATTGCTCGTCGTCAACCGACGGTAGCGGGCGAGCGCCCATAAGGGAAAATATGCAGGATAGCCGTGATAACGCAGAAAGAATACGCGGGGAAAGCCGACCGCGGTAAACCATGGCTCGTCCCAACCGCCGGCCGCATTCTGCGTCTGAATGAGATAGGCGATGCCGCGGGCGACCACCGGGTTTCGCACTTCGCCGGCCGCCATCATCCCAAGCAGGGCCCAAGCGGTCTGCGATGCGGTACTATAAGGAGCCGTGCCGCGCGGTCTGTCCGGCCAATAGGATTCCTCGCTCTCACCCCAGCCGCCATCGTCGCGTTGCCGGGCACAGAGCCAATCGACCGCGCGGCGAATCTCTGAAGCAGCGGCATCCGCATTGACAGCGTTGAGGGCCGCCAGCGCCGACCAGGTGCCGTAGATGTAGTTGCTCCCCCAGCGGCCATACCAGCTGCCGTCGGCCTCCTGCTCGCGTTTGAGATAGGCGAGTGCGGCCGCGGCGCAGGCATTGTGCGCCGGATCGCCGCGTTGCGCGAGAAATCCAAGGCAGCGGGCGCTGACATCTGCGGTCGGCGGATCGAGCAGTGCACCGTGGTCGGCAAACGGGATATGATTTAAGTAGAAATGTGTGTTGTCGGCGTCGAATGAGCCCCAACCGCCATCGCGGCTTTGCATGCCGACAATCCATTCCGCCGCCCGGTCAATCGCTGGACGCCAGCGCTCCCGATCGAAGCGATCGAGGGCCAGCGCGGCAACCGCGGTATCGTCAACGTCGGGGTAGAACGGGTTCTCGTATTGAAAAGCCCAGCCGCCCGGCCGCAGGCCAGGCCGCACCGCAGCCCAGTCGCCGACCACCTCCAGCACCTGCTTTTCGGCAAGCCAGTTGAGACCCCGCTCTATGGCTGGTTCGAGATCGCGATCGTTAACCTCCATCAGCGTATGGCAGATCAGGGCGGTATCCCAGACGGGGGACAGGCACGGCTGGCAATAGCTCCGTCCGGGGTCGAGGACGAGAAGCTTGTGCAGGGCTGCATCGGCTGTTCGATAGCAGGGATGGTCCGGCGAGTACCCGAGACAGTCGTACATCATCAGCGTATTGGCTATCGCCGGAAAGATGCCTCCGAGACCATCCTCACCGTTCAGCCGCTCATTGACAAAGGCGACTGCCTGATCGATCGCTCGCTGCCGGGCGCCCTTGGGAAAGATCGGCTCTGTCCGACGCAAGACGTGGTCGAGGACCGCAAACGCTGTCGCCAGCGGCGACCGTGTCGGCCCCGTTATCCAATCCCGCACGCTCTCGGGGTCCTCGAGAAACAGCTCGCGAATCGTCACACCCCGCGGGTTGCGGGCGCGCGGCCGCATCGCCATCAACACCAACAAGGGCACCAACACCGTGCGCGACCAATACGAAACCTTGGTGATGTGAAATGGCGACCATTGCGGCAGCAGCATAATCTCGACCGGCATCATCGGCACGGCGCGCCACGGTACTTCGCCGAATAAAGCCAGCAGGATGCGGGTAAAGACGTTGCTGCGCCGCGCGCCGCCTCTCTCCAGGATCGCGGCGCGAGCCCGGGCCATATGCGGCGCGTCGATCGGGTCACCCGCGGCCTTCAGCGCGAAATACACCTTGATCGAGCAGCTGAGATCGAGCGGGCCGCCATGAAACAATGGCCAGCCGCCGTCCGCCCCTTGTTCGGCGCGCAAAAATTCCGCAATGCGCGTCTCGATCTCGGGTTCTTCGCGGCCGAGGTAATGTTGCAGCAAGATGCATTCGGCGGGGATTGTCGCATCGGCTTCGAGTTCGAAGAGCCAATGCCCGTCATCCTGCTGCAGCGCCAGCAGCGATCGGGTCCCGCGGCCAATCGCGTCGTCGAGTGCGGGGCCGTCGCCGCGTAACGGTGCTCGGCGGCTCGCGGTGATCGTTTCTGCTCGCTGATTGCTCATCGCATTAAGTTTGAGTTTTCTGTGCGCTGGTGTTCCGGGTCGCTCATCGCGCGGGTCGCGCTCCGCGCGTTGCCACCTGAAGATGTCGACGGTTTTCGGGGCTTAGCGCGCCGCGCGCGGCTGTGAAGCCCGAGCCGACGGCGCCCTCGATCGTCGCCGGCAACCCGGTCTCGGTGTAGTCGCCGGCGAGCAGCAGGTTTTGCCATCGTGTTACCGCGGTAGGCCGACGCAACAACTGCTCGGGATCGGCGAGAAACGTCGCCCGCCGTTCCTTAACGATCCGTGCCGGGGGCATCGGGATCGCTGGAATTTGATAGGTCGCCACAGTGTCACGCCATAAAATCGAGCGTAATTCCTCGGCCGGATGGTCGATAATTCGGTCTGCTGCGCTCACGGTTACCGACAACACTTGCGGTTTGCGAAAGATCCATTCCGCGGTCGCGCCGATCACTCCGACGAACAACGGCGAGCCGGGAGCGGCCGTGCAGCGGAAATGGGCATTGACGATCGGCGAATGGCGCTCGGGCACAACGAGACCAGATACGAGCCGCGCGGCAACCGAGGCAGGCGTCGCCAGGATCACCCCGTCCTCGGCTGCGAGTTCGACGGCTCCGCTTTCGAACCTCAGCATCGACACCCGATCGTCTGAGAAGTCGAGCGCGCGCAAACGCGCGGTGAAATGCGAGACGACGCCGTGCCGGCGCAAAGTTTCGAGTGCCGGGTCAACAAATGTCTCAGACAAGCCGACGCGCGGCACCAACGGCCGGCAGACCGAACTGCCACGCCCCAATGTCTCGGCGAGAATCCGCCAGAACAGTCGCGCCGAGCCTTGGTTGACCCCGGTATTCAGTGCGGCAACGGCGAGTGGCTCCCATAGCCGGGCGAACAGCGGACCCTTGGGGTCGAGCGCTTTGCCAACCACCGCCGACGGATCGGCGCGGCGCAACAACAGCGCTTCAAGATAATTGGCGGCGTGTGTCTGCGGAACCCGCCGACTTTGCTGCAAAATCCACCAGGGCAGGCGCCCGCGATTTGGCCGCAAGGCCCAGCGCCGCCCGGTGGTTGCATCGAAGAACGGGAACACCGCGTCATCGGGCCCCAGCAATGTGCCCCGCGCACCGATCCGTTCGAGATAGTTCAAAGCGCGGTGATTGCCGGTCAGCAGCAGGTGGTTGCCATTGTCGATCCGGCAGCCGAGTTCGGCATCGAAATACGAGCGACACCGGCCACCAGCGTGACTAGCGGCCTCATAAAGCCGCACCTCGCGCCCTGCTGTTGCCAGTGCGACGGCCGCGGCGAGCCCGGCGAGCCCGGCACCGACAACATGGACCACACCGCTCGTCGTCTCGACCTTCATAGGAGGCCATGGCGCAACGCCAGCCACAATTTCAAGCTCTTCGACAATGCGACCTGTGCCATGGGATCGCGCCATCCCCGGCGCAACAGCTCGCGCAAGGTCGCGCCGTAGACCGCACCCATGACAGCAGCGGGCCGCATGGCCCGGTGCTGGCATTGACCCATCGCCCGCTCGGCATCATCGAAATGCCGCTCGGCAATCGCGGCAACCTCGCGGCAAACTGCCGGCAACGCCGGATCGTGCAATACGCCGATCGGGTCGGCACCGCGAATGCCATGGCGTTCGAGAATTTCCCGCGGCAGGTAAAGCCGGCCGCGCTGCGCGTCTTCGCCGAGATCGCGCAGGATGTTGGTCAATTGCAGCGCGCGACCGAGCAAGTCGGCCACGCTATGGGCGGCGGGGCTCGCATCGCCAAAGACGTGAACCGAAAGATGGCCGACGGCACTCGCGACCCTGGCGCAATAAAGGTCCAGAGTGGCGAGGTCAGGGGCGCGGATATTCTCGCGCGCATCCATTTCCATACCGTCGATAACAGCCAGAAAGTCCTGTCGGCGCAGCGCATAGCACAGCATCGGCTGGTGCAATGCGCGGGCAATGAGGTGGCGCGGACGCCCGGTATAAAGTGCTTCGATCTCCTCACGCCAGGTCCGCAGCGCGGCAAGCTTGTCCGCGACTGGCCGCTCGCCATCGGCGATGTCGTCAACTTCGCGGCACCAAGCATAGATCGCGTACATCGCATCGCGTCGATCCCGCGGCAGCAGGCGCATCGCCCAGTAGAACGACGTGCCTGCGGCCTCGACCCGCTGACGGATCGACTGGCGCAATGCTGCACCGTTCGGCGCTGGGGCGACCTCATTAACGGCCGCCTCGCTCATCGTCGTGCTCCGCGCAGCATGCCCAACCCAAAGGCTGCGAGAAAATCGACTTTGCTGAGTCCGACCCGATGGGCGAGCGGATCACCGCGGCGCAGCCGCGCAAGCAAGCGCGCCGCCAGTTCGACGATCACGGCACATTCGCAGCGCAGCCCAGCCGCTGCTACAGCGGACGGCAGCCCGCGCGCGATCGCGAGCAGCACAGCGGTGCGATCGAGCAGGATGTCAAGCACCTGACGCAACGCTGCGCTTGCGGCCGGTGCCGCAAGAGCCTCAACCCCGATCCCGGAGGCCGCGAGGTCGCTGAGCGGCAAGTAGACGCGATCGAGCCGGCGATAATCCAGAGCGCAATCCTGGAGATGGTTCAGCACCTGCAGGGCAGCGCACAGCGCGTCCGAGGCGGGCCAGGTAATACGGCTTTCGCCATGCAGATCGAGCAATTGCCGTCCGACCGGCGCCGCCGAGTAGCGGCAATATTCCATTAGGTCGGCCCAGTCGCGATAGCGCCGCTGCTCGGCATCCTGGCGGAACGCGCGCAACACATCGTGGCAATGCTGGGCGGTCATTCCGGTTTCGAGCAGGCTTTGGCGCATTGCCGCGGCGGCTGGCGAGGCGGGACCCGGCGCGCCGTCCAGCACCGCCGCCATTCGATCAAGCCGATGGATCTTGTCTGCGGGTGCCAGCGCTGGATTGTCCGCTATGTCGTCGGCATTGCGCGCAAACCGGTAAAAGGCATGAACATGGCGGCGCAGATCGCGCCGAAATCAGCAGCGACCCGACCGGGAAATTTTCACCGTCGCGCCATTTACCGGATGGCGTTTCAACGCTGGCCGCGACGACGGCATGGGGCTCGGAGCTTGCCGCGCTCATTTCGAACGATCGCTATTCACGTGAATGCAAACGTCTTGCGCCCGGGGCGGATTCACCAAAAAACATGCAGTAGCGGATGACGGAGATAAACCGGCGCGTCAAGCAACTATGGCGCGCCCCGTCAAATCGCCGGGCAGCAACGGCGACAGTGGTATCGAGAACTGTCGAAAATGAGTGGGTTGTTCATCCGCTAATCCGAACCCATCCGGTCAAAAACTTGCTTGATATCGAGAAAGATGATCACACCGCTAAACACGAAGAGCGCTATTCCGGCGTCGTGCAGGCTGCCGTAAGGCCAGGCTTGGGCGAGAAACAGACCGGCAATGCCGATCACCGCAAACAGCGGAATGACGACGGCTAGGCCGGCGAGATTGTCGACCAGCAGTAAGGTACTCAGGCCCGAGGGCCACCCGTCAAAACTTTGCTTGAGCCGCAGGAAAGCAAGCGCCAGCGCGCAGATGATCAAGATGAGACCGGCCGCGTAATCGCCCGGTTCCTCGGCGCCGCTGGCAGTAAAGGCGCCGAGCACGATACAGATCCCGAGAACCAGAAACTGAACCCAAAACCCGAGCCAGGACCAGAATGCCGTATCTGCTGCTTCCGGTTCTCGGCCGTTTTCGACCATTACCGACCAATCTCCTGTCACCGCGTGGGCGCGTCGATCCGCGCTCGTTATTGTCGCTTAACAATATCTCGTGGCCATGCTGTGGCTTGCCAGCTCAACGGCCGACCGGGTCCGCGGCCTGTTGTCGCGAGAAAGCTCGCCCCGCAGACGCGTGTGCCGGTAAGCGCTATAGCAGGGCAGGCGAGACCGGCTCGATCAGCGACGGATCGTTGTTTTTGACATTACCGACGCGCTTGTCGACCGGCCAGATGACCATGTCGTTCGCCGGATAGGGGACGAGCAGCGCCTTTAGACGCTGCGGATCAGCCGGCACCTCGCCGAGCCACAACCCCCAGTTTTCCGGCCCGAGGATGACCGGCATCCAGTCGTGCAACGGGGCCAACAGCTCGTTAGGTTCGGTTGTAATGATCGTAAAGCTGCGCACCCGTTCGCCATCGGGCGACTGCCAGCTGTCCCACAACCCGGCCATTGCCATCAGCCGCCCGTCGGACAGCGCCACAGCATAGGGTTGGCGCTCTCGGCCCAGCTTTTTCCATTCGTAAAAGCCGTCGAGCGGAACGAGACAGCGACGCCGCAGAAACGGCTCACGAAATGCCGGTTTGGTGTCGATACCCTCAGCCTTGGCGTTGAAGGTCGAATAGCCAATCTTGATGTCCTTCGCCCAGTGCGGCACGAGCCCCCAGCGCATCACATCGAGGCTGCGCTCACCGGCCCTGGGATCAAAGCGGACGACCGGCGCGGGCTGGGTCGGCGCAAGGTTCCAGGTCGCAGCGACATTGGGGGTCGGGCGCTCCGGCGGGATCGAAAAGACGCGCGTGATTTCACTGACGTCGGTAGAGAGTCGCGCTCGGCCGCACATCCGGCCAAATTGCTCTCGCACTGGCCGTCTCGCAAGACCCGTCGGATATGCTTTGCGCTAAATCCTCGCATGCAGTGCGAGAAAGCCATCGCGGCCCCGCCGTATTTCGTCGCGTTCGCACGGATGGCGACCGTCAGTCTCTACGCATCTCGATGTGGGGAATACCGCCGTCGTCGAATGGCGTGCCAAATTCGGCAAAACCGAAGCTGCGGTAAAAGCCGACGAGATGACATTGGGCGCTGAGCCCGATCGCATGCCCGGAATAACGCTCACGGCAAAATGACAACGCCTCTGTCATCAGTCGCCGGCCGAGCCCTTGCCGGCGCAAGCCGGCGGCGACCGCGACCCGGCCAATCCGGACCACCGCCTCGCGATCGGCCGGGGGCATCAAGCGGAGATACCCGGAAATCGTGCCCTCGATCCTCAGCAGGAGATGATGGGCGGATTGATCGAAACCATCGAGATCGAGATAAGGCGAGCGCTGCTCGATGACAAAGATCTGCTGGCGAAAGCGCAGCATTTCGTAGAGCGCCGCGGCCGATAGCTGATCGAAGCGCCGCCATTCGATGGTGATCCCGGGGGCAATCTTTGGCAAGCTGACCCTTGTCTCAGCCGTGGAGGACTTCGTTATGCAACCGCGAGATTATGGACCCTTTCCCTATGTTCCGATCAAGGATCGGCCAAAGCTGACCTGGCCGAACAATGCCCGGCTCGCGGTCTGGATCATTCCGAATATCGAGTTCTTCCCGCTCACCCGAGGAATCCCGCCGCAGCCGGGAGCCCCCGCGGGCACGCCGCCATCGGTGCGCGCCTGGGCCCAGCGCGACTACGGCAACCGCGTCGGCATCTGGCGGATCATGGATGTGCTGAGCAAACACGGGGTTCGCGCGAGCCCGACCCTGAACAGCGACATCTGCGACCATCATCCGCAAATCGTCCGCGCCACAATCGAGCTCGGCTGGGAAATCCTCGGCCACAACCAGACGAACAGTGTGTGGCTCGATGCACTGAGCCCGGAGGAAGAGCGCGAAACGATCCACCGCACCCTGTCGCGCATTGCCGAGATGACCGGCAAAAAGCCATTGGGCTGGCTCGGCAGTGGCCTTGCCGAGACCTGGCACACGCTCGATTTCTTGGCCGATGAGGGTTGCCTCTATGTTGCCGATTGGGTCAACGACGACCAGCCCTATATGATGGACATCGGCGGGCGACCGCTGGTCTCGATCCCGTATTCCTACGAGATCAACGATGCGCCCTTCATCAACACGCGCCTCGGCACGATCGACGAGTTCGAAACCGCGATCCGCCGCCAGTTCGACACACTCTATGCCGAGGGTGCGGAATCGGGCCGGGTCATGGCGATATGCCTGCACCCCTATCTGACCGGCGTGCCGCACCGCATCAAAGGGCTCGATTCGGCGCTCGCCTATATCCGCGCCCATGACGCGGTGTGGTTTGCCACCGGCGAGGAGATCGTGCGCCACTGGCTGCAATCGGGCGCCACCTTCTGACGCCGACAGCGGGCTAAAGCTGGCGTCGGTCAGCGAAAATCACGGCAAGGGCAGGCGATCGCAAGCCGCGGTAGAAGCGTGTTAAGCCCTTCGTCAGTCATCGTGACGCTCCAATTTCAACCGGTAAACGCCGCCACCAACGCGAACAGCACACCGCTCGCACCGAACAAGATTAGCGGATTGATCTGCGGCCGGGCGAGCACCACGGCCGTGGTGACCGCCGCTGCCGCCCAGACCGCGATGCCGCCCGCAGCCTGCAGCACCGCCAACCCACCCGCCAACACCAACCCCGCAGCGATGGGTGCCAGTCCGCGCTCGATAGCGCCGTGCCACGGCGAGCCGCGCCAGCGTCCCCACATCTTGGAGACACCAAACGCAACCAGCGATGACGGCAGATAGAGCGCCACCGTCGCGGTCAGGGCTCCGGCTCCAGCCCGCGACCTTCCACCCAATCAGGGTCGACAGCATCGTGCCGGGCCCGGGGGCGGCACGCGATATCGCGAACAGATCGGCAAATTCGCGGTGCGTCGTCCAATGATGGACCGCGACCGATTGATGCTCGATCTCGGCCAGCAACGAAGCGCCGCCGCCGATCGAAAACAACGACAGCGGACCAAAGACCAAAACCAATGCCACCAGGTTCCGCCAATCCCCGGGCATGTCAGCCGCGTCCGGGCCGCTGCAAAAACGCGAGAGCGATGCCGACCGGGGCCAGGCAGACGATGACGGGCAGCATCGGCCAGCGCAGCACGCCCACGGCGATGAAGGTCACGATCGTGATCGCGAGCTGCCCGATCTGGGTTCGGCCGCGCGGCACCAGCACAAGGCCCGTCGCAAAGGTAAGCCCGATCGCCGCCCCGGCGACCCCGTCGAGAAAGGCATGGGCGACCGGGCTTCCGGCAATCCGCGCAAAACCCGAGGCCACGCCAATCACGATAAACAGCGGTCCGGACAACAGGCCGAGAACCGCCGCCAATGCGCCCCAACCGCCGCGCAGGCGCTGACCGACCTGCACCGTAAGACTGACCCCGGCCGAGCCCGGCACGATCCGGCTGAGCCCGATCCCGGCGAGATAGGTTTGATCGTCGATCCAGCGGCGGCGCTGCACGATCGCGCGGTAAAGCCAAGCCGCGGTGCCGCCGCCAAAGCTGGTCACGCCAAGGCGGAAGAACGCCGCGAAGATCGCAGCTAGACTGATCTGCGTCGTGTCGGCTGAGTGTGGTTGCGTCGCCTCTGTCATAACCCTCTCGCTCGATCGCCGGTCCCAGCAAGGGTATCCCGTCGCCAAATTAGGGGCGAGCAGCTTTGCGAGGTCGTGGACCCGTCCCGCGCCCCCCCGTATGGGAGGAAGGCTCGCAGCGGCGAGCGGGCATCAGGCTGCGATCAATCCGCAGCTGCGAAGGTGCTGTCGTGTGGACCCGAGGCGGGTTTCGCGCGCGGCCCGGCGCGGATCATGTCGATCAGGCAGCGTAGCGCCGCCGGCACTTGCCGGTGCCCGGGATAGTACAGATAAAGGCCCTGAAACGAGATCGACCACTCCTCCAGCGTGCGCACGAGTTGCCCCGAGCGCAGGAACGGCTCGACCAAGAACTCGATCGTATAGGCGATGCCGAGCCCGTCGACGGCGGCTCTCAGCGCCAGTTCGGGATCGTTGACGGTGACCCGTCCATCGACCGAAATCCGCAGCGACTTGCCGCCGCGTTCGAATGGCCATTCGATCGTGGCGCCCTCGGCGATGCGCCGATATTGCACGCAGTCGTGCCTGGTGAGGTCCTCGGGAACACGCGGTGGCCGTTTTCGGGCGAAATAAGAGGGAGAGCCGACGACGGCCAATTTCATCGGACCGGTAACACGCACCGCCACCATATCGGCGTCGGCGCGGTCCTGCGGCCCGATACCTGCGTCAAAGCCTTTCGCGACAATGTCGGTCGGCGCTTCGTCGAGGTGAAGCTCGAGATGCACATTGGGATAGGTCGATAAAAATCGCGCCCAGACCGGCACGATGACCGCTGCGGCGGCCGAATGCGTCGCATAGAGCCGCAATCGCCCGAAGGGCCGGCTCTGCTCCTCCCCGAGGTCTTCGAGCGCCGCCGAAATCTGGTCGACCGCCGGCCGCAGCCGCTCGACCAGACGAAGCCCGGCATCGGTCAGCGACACGCTGCGGGTCGTACGGTTGAGCAGCCGCACGCCCAAGCGTTCCTCGAGTTGTCTGATCGTGTGACTGAGGGCTGAGGGTGTGACCCCCAGACGTGCCGCCGCCACCCGGAAATTGAGCTGGTCGGCTAGCGCAACAAACGCCATCAGCGCCGAGATGTCACCGCGGCGCTTCATGAAAGCTCTTCAATACCGAATGCAATTGTCATGGGATTTTCCTTTCCTCGGCCAATCAACACCTTGGCAGAGGGAATCGTCGATCGACGAAGCAAGGAGAGACCATGCGTGATGACCGCGACCCGGGCTTGCAGGGCGCGGAGGTTCTCGAAGCGCCTGCGCAAGCCCGCGGCGCCCCCGAAAGACGCCGGGCGCCAACGGATCGGGGGCCCGCGCCCGTTGCGCCGCCGCGGGAACAGCAAGGGCCGCAGGCGGAACGACCCGCGGCGGAGCAGCAGCCGGTATCGAGGCGCCGACGCTGGCTGCGTTGGGCGCTGTTTTTGCTGCTGCCGATCGTGCTGATTGTCGGCGCCTACTTTTATTTCGAGGGCGGCGCCTACATGACGACCGACGATGCCTATGTCGAGGCCGACCAAGTCGGGCTGTCAACCGACGTGTCCGGCATGGTTAAGTCGGTCGACGTTAAAGACAACCAGCAGGTCACCAAGGGACAGGTCCTGTTCCAACTCGACCCGGCACCTTTCCAGCTCAAATTGGACCAAGCTCAAGCCCAGCTCGGCGTTGTTGCCGACAATTTTCGCGCGCTTAAACAGAATTATCAAAGCGTAGAAGCTCAGATAGTCCAGGCCCAAGACCAAGTATCGTTTAACCAGCTGCAATATGAACGCCAGGCTATTTTGGCAAAACAAGGATTCGCTGCGCAAGCAGCAGTCGATCAGGCACGCGTCAATCTGCAAAACGCGGAACAATCGCTGGCTTCGCTGAAGCATCAGTTGGCAGGGATCGTGGCTAATCTCGGAGGCAATCCGAACATTCCGCTCGATCAGTATCCACCATACCGTCAGGCGTTAGCGGCGCGCAACGAGGACGCGCGTGAGTTGCACGACACTGTGGTCCGTGCCCCGTTCCCTGGCACCGTCACACATGTCGACGCGTTGCGGCCAGGGATGTACCTGTCGGCATCGACCACGGGTTTCTACCTCGTCGATACCCACCGAGTCTGGGTCGAGGCCCAGCCGAAAGAGACCGAACTGACCTATGTGCGCGCCGGTCAGCCGGCGACGATCACTGTCGACACGTATCCGGGGCGCACCTGGCACGGTAAGGTCGCGAGCCTCGGCCCCGCCGCGGCATCGCAGTTCTCATTGCTGCCGGCGGAAAACACGAGCGGCAACTGGGTCAAAGTCGTCCAGCGCATCCCGATGCGCGTTGCGATTAACGACACCTCATTGCGCGACAATCCGCCGTTGCGCGCGGGTATGAGCGCCGAGGTCTCGGCCTACACCGGGCACAAGCGCGGGCTGCCGCATTTTCTCACGGGGCTGTTTGGTGGCGGAAGTGGTGGGAACGGTGCAAACTCCGGCAGCTCGACGCCAAGTCCGGCCAACGCCCCTCCAACCAGCGGCAAAGGGCCCGGCGGCCCTTCCACCAACGGCAAGGCCGCTCACCCACCTTTGACCAGCAGTAATGGAGCCGGCGGCCCTGAGGCGAGCGGATAATGGCGGCCGCCGACACATCGCATGGAGCCGCGGCGGCACCCAATCGCGTCGCGATCACCGCCTGCGTCGGGCTGGCGACGGTCATGCAGGCGCTCGATACGACGATCGCCAATGTCTCGCTGCCCTATATCCAGGGCAGTGTCTCGGCCAATCAGGACGAGATCGAATGGGTTCTGACCTCGTACATCGTCGCCGCCGCGATCATGACGCCGCCGACCGGTTATCTCGCCGGCCGCTTTGGTCTCAGACGGCTGTTTCTGATCTCGATCGTCGGCTTCACCGTAGCCTCGATGCTGTGCGGCATGGCCACATCGTTGACCGAAATCGTGCTGTTCCGCCTGCTCCAGGGCGCGTTCGGTGCGGCACTGGTGCCATTGTCGCAATCGGTGCTGATGAACACCTATCCGCCGGAGCGTCAGGGCGCGGCGATTTCTTATTGGGGCATGGCGATCATGATCGGTCCGATCATCGGGCCGATTGTCGGCGGCTGGCTAACCTATAATTACAGCTGGCGCTGGGTCTTTTACATCAATCTTCCGATCGGGGCGCTGGCTTTTGTCGGAATGATCATGTTTCTTCCCGAAACTGAACGGCAACATGGCAAACTCGACTGGTTCGGTTTCGCGATGTTGAGCGTGGCGATTGGGGCGTTGCAGGTTCTGCTCGACCAAGGCGAGGAGCTCGACTGGTTCGGCTCCAGCGAAATCATCATTCTGGCCATTATCAGCGCGTCGGCGTTTTGGCTGTTCCTGGCGCATACCTTTACAACGAAGTCGCCGTTTGTCGACCCAAAACTGTTTCGCGACCGAAACTTTTCGGCCGGAATGCTTTTTGTCCTCATCATCGGCGTCGTCTTTTTCGCGCCGTTGGCGCTGTTGCCGCTCTACCTACAGGATCTGATGGGTTACCCGATCCTGACGGCGGGGTTTGCGATGGCGCCGCGTGGTGTCGGCACATTGTTCGCGATGCTGATCGTGGGCCGCTTGATCGGGCGAGTCGACACGCGCGTGTTGCTGGGCATCGGGCTCGCGCTGACCGCCTGGGCGATGTGGGATATGAGCAATTGGACCCCGAACGTCTCGGAATGGACGGTCGGCATCAACGGCATCGTGCAGGGTGCCGGAATGGGATTTCTGTTCGTGCCGCTAAGCGTGACCACGCTTGCAACCCTGGCCCCCGAACGCCGCACCGAAGGTGCGGGCTTCTACAACCTATCGCGCAATCTCGGGTCGAGTGTCGGCACATCAATCGTCTCGGCGCTGCTCGTGACCTTCACCCAGATCAACAATGCCGACATCACCTCCTACGTAAACCCGGTCAACCGGGTGCTGCAAAACCCGGCAATTGCGCATTATTGGAACCCCTACACAGCCGCGGGCCGCGCCGCACTCGACGCCACGATCGCAACCCAAGCGCAGATAATCGCCTATATCGATGATTTCCGTCTGCTGATGTTTCTCACTCTGGCGGCCTTTCCGCTGCTGCTGTTCTTCCGCCGGGCCCAGCACCGGGATGGCGATCCCATGGTCGCCCACTGACCAAATGACGGCAGTGTCGCCCACCGAAGTCGAGGTCGTTTAACCTGCGATCTCGGTGGCAACAGCTCGGGCGCGCTGGGCGGCATCGCGCGCCATCTCGGCACAGAGCCCGGTATAGGCCGTCGGGTCGAGTAACGTGGTGATCGCCGCGCGGTCGAGATGCGCCGCGACGCGCGGATCGGCGGCCAGCAGTTCGGCAAAGGGGCGGTTTTCGACAAAAGCTGCCTGCGCCGCGTCATAGACCACATCGTGTGCGTGCTGGCGCCCGATCGCAGCGCCAAGGTTCAGCATGACCGCCTCGGCCATGATCAAACCGCCGCCGAGATCGAGGTTCTTGCGCATGCGTTCAGGGTCGAGCCGCAGCCCGCGCAGCACCTCGACGAGCCGCGCCAGCATGTCGCCCATCGCAATCGCGGCGCGCGCCTCGGCTGCCTCCATGATCAGGCTTGTGGTGCGGTCGGCCTCGTGCTCGGTCTGCATTGCTTCAAGGGCAAGCGGCACGCAGGCGCGCACTTCGGCTGCGGCGGCGATGATGTCCTGGCACAGCTTCGGATTGCGTTTTTGCGGCATTGTCGAGCTGCCGACCGTGCCCGGCGGCACCGGCTCCTCGACTTCGCCGAACTCGGTTTTCATCAAGGTATAGATTTCGCGCGCGATCTTGGCGGAGGTCGCGGCGATGAGCCCGAAGAGACAGATGTTTTCGGCGAGATGGTCGCCGATCGTCCGTGCCGGCACCCGCATCGGCAGCATGCCGAGCTGGCGGCCAATCCCTTCCTGCACTTTGGGGCCTTGCGCACTGAGCGAGGCAAAGGTACCCGCACCCCCGCCCAGCATTGCGACAAAGATACGCGGCGCCGCCTGGCGCATCCGCTCGACGTGACGGATCATCTCATCGATCCACACCGCGGGCTTATAGCCAAAGGTCGCCGGCACCGCATGTTGGCCGTGGGTGCGCCCGGCAATCGGCATGTCGGCGCCACGTTCGGCGAGATCGGCCATCGCCTGCAGCGCCTCGCCGATCTGTCGCAGAAACACCCGATGCGCCTGGCGCAAGACCAATAGATCGCCGGTCTGGGTGATGTTCTGGGTCGTGGCACCCCAATGCACCCAACCGCCATGTGGCTCGCCGACGATCCGCGACAACTCCCAGACGAGCGGCACGATCGTGTGGCCGGTGCGGGCAAATCCTTCATCGATGCGGGCGCGGTCGAGGAGTTCGAGCCGGGCCTTGGCCGCGATCGCGTCGGCCGCCTCCTTCGGGATGATGCCGAGCTCGGCCTCGGCTTTGGCCAAGGCCGCCTCGACATCGAGCCAGGCCTGCCAGCGGTTTTCCTGGGCATAAAGGGCGCGGATCCCCGGATCCGAGACCCGCGCCGCGGTCGGCAATTCGTCACTCATTGTTGCGGCTCGCTGTGGTCGAGGCGGTAGAAGCGGCGGGCGGTGCCGGCGAAAAGTTCGCGCTTCTCTTCGGGAGGCGCACCCGCGGCGATCCGTTTGAACGCGTTCCATAGCACTGCATAGCCGGTGCCGACCTTTTCGACCGGGAAATTGCTCTCGAACATGCAGCGACGCGCGCCGAACAATTCAATGCAGGTCTCCATGTAGGGTCGCCAAAAGCCGGCAAGCTGCTCGGAGGTCGGCGGCGTCGCGGCCGCGCTGTAATCGAACGCCGCCAGCCGCCGCATCTGGCCGCCGAGTTTGACTGAGACATTGGGGCAGGCGGCGAGGGCGGCCATCGACCGCTTCCAATCGGCGAACACCTCGTCCTTTTTGCCGGCGTAGGGGCCGTAGCCGAGAACGCCGCCGACATGGCCCATCACGATCGGTGCGGTCGGAAAGGCGCGGGCAAGGTCGACGACATCGCCGATCTGCGGGTGGTACAGCCACGCATCGAAGGACAGGCCCCGCGCGATAAGGCGAGCGAAGCCGGCGCGGAAATCGGGCCGTTGGTAAAGATGCGGCTGCATGTCGGCGCGGCTGTTGCCGATCGTTTCGCTCTGATCCCAGCCTGCCGAATGGCGTACGCCGCGAAATCGTCCGCCGCCGGCGCGGATATGCATTTCGAGCACCGGCTCGACCCGGTCGCCCAAGGTCAGATCGGTAAAGCCGACAATGCCCGCCGCAACCCGCGTCTTGCCATAGCCACCGCTGTCGCTCATCGCGGCGAGCCCGGCGACGAATTCGGTTTCGCCAACCGAGCGCAGCTCGGGTGGGCCGCCGGCGCGATACATCGAGCGGCATTCGAGAAAGACCGTCGCCTCGATATTGTGCCCGGTATTGATGTCGGCGAGCAGCTCATCGAACAGATAACAATGGCCGGGGCGCTCGGCGGGGCGATCCCAGAAATGATGATGCGGATCGACGATCGGCAGATCGGGATCGAGGATCGGCTCCGGCGCCTGTTTGGCGAGCCAAGCCTCATTCGGTCGTTCGATGGTCCGTCCCCATTGGGTCGGCTGCGCGGATGCCGCCATTCGTCTCCTCCCTCAGCTTTTGGCGAAGCGAGGATACAGGTATTCCAATCAACGCCGGAAGAGGGGCCGGGCGTGGCGCGCGCCGCTCGGGTGGTACCGTTTGAGCTAATGTAGTGGATCAGAAGCCCACTGAAATATGCTCGCTGAACTTATCCCTTGTCATACCGGTCCCTTGTCATACCGGCGAAGGCCGGTATCTACGGCCGAGGGAGATCCCGACCTTCGTCGGGATGACGATTCCGGATATACCGCGAACTTTCAGGATTGCTCATTCGATCACGTAATCTAAATTTGCACGTGAGAGATAGAGATAAGGAAAACAGGGGCGCCATGGTTCGGCGCCCCAAGATTGATGGCCTTGGAAGGGTCTACTTGTAGTAGCCAACTCCGCAAATCAGATCGCCCACCTTGGTTAAGAAGCTAACTTTCGGTACCGGCGTCGTGTCGGCGCCCGGCTTTGGGAACACGTAGCTGACCTCGGTGATTTGACCGTCCGGCTTCGACGCCGCGGTGTACATTTCCTGGCCATACGCCTTGCCCGTTGGGTCCTTCAAAGTCCTACCGTCCTTGCCAAGCAATCTCTTGGCATTCGGGTTGGCGACGGCAACGATCTTGTCGTCGCTGACATTTGAACAAAATGGATAGATGTCGCCTTGGAGGAATCCGCCTTCTCCTTTGTTGATCATGTCCAATGTTTTTGCTTTGTCTGCCTTCAGGGCGGCAACCGTCTTTTCGAGCATGGCTTTGGCATCGGCCGCCGTGCCTTGCGCGAACGCAGTGGTCGAGAACAAGAGAACTACGGCCCCAAGAGCGCCAATCACAAATTTAGGCAACATGGATTTCCTCCCGCACTGTTGAGCGTCTACGTCATAATAAGTGCACACTTTAAGACCATAGACCGACATTCTCTAAATGACCATGGATCGCGGTGGTGTCTCAGTACTGAGACACCACCGCCGCTCGCCTTCTCGTGATCGGACCGCTATGGTTGGCTTGTGCGCCAGAAAGGGAGGCAACGCCTTGAAGAAGACGATCGGGACGCTTTTAATCGCGGCTTGTTTGATGTCGCTGATATCGGCGGCTGGTCACCGCGTCGCGGCGGCCGAGCCGTTCAAGCTGACCTCGCCGGAATACCAGGACAACAGCGTTATCGCGGCCAAGAATGCCGGGAACAACAAGGCGAGCCCCAATTGCGTCGGCGACAACGTTTCACCGCCGCTCGCCTGGTCGAACCCGCCGGCCGGCACCAAGAGTTTCGCGCTAATCATGGTCGACCCTGAAGGACGCGGCGGCTTGGGGGTGGTCCACATGGTCACCTATGGCATCCCGGCCTCGGTGAACGGCTTCGCCGAGGGCGCGTTGAGCAAGCCCTCCGACGAATATGTCGGCGGCAAAAGCACGATGGGAAAGGCGACCTATTTCGGGCCGTGCACGCCGTCGGGCGATTATCATCACTATACGCTGACCCTGATCGCTACCGACCTCGATCCCAAGGCATTGCCGCCCGGGCTGACCCGCGACGAATTGTTTGCCGATCTCAAGGGGCATACCAAAGGTGCGGCTGGACTGATTCTGCGCTTTACCCATCCGCAAAGCTGAATCGCGAACCGTTCGGGTGGCGACCGCCCGTGTGCTGCGGTGGCAGAGTCGTCGCCCGAATTAATGCTAATGTGATTTAGCAAGGAGATAGCGCGAACCGGCCGCGGATTATGCTAGGTTGCGGTAGTAAAGCAGCAGGGAGCGTTCGGGATGTCGCGCGGATATTTGGTTTTGGCGGTGTTGGCAGTTAGTGCCGCAACGCTCGCCGTTTCGTCCGAGCGTGTGATATGCGCAGACCGTCAAGATCGGGATCATCAACAGCTATTC
This sequence comes from uncultured Alphaproteobacteria bacterium, assembly GCA_963846635.1. GTDB lineage: Bacteria > Pseudomonadota > Alphaproteobacteria > ATCC43930 > CGMCC-115725 > AP-15. The sequence goes on from CAWJXM010000059.1 coordinate 99,796, forward strand.
CGGCTTTGTCGCCGCGCGCAGCCGACGAGATGCAGAAGGGCATCGACCTTTACGTCAAGTTGCACGAAAAGGACCTGCCGGCCGGCGTCAAGCTGGACATCCTGAAGCGCGACGACACCTCGAAACCCGATGTCGGCAAGCGCTTGGCACAGGAACTGATCGCTCGTGACCATGTGAATTTGTTGGCCGGGGTGATCCTGTCGCCGGTCGCCGCCGCAGTGGCGCCATTGACCGCCGAGGGCAAGACGCCGTTTGTGATTACGAACGCCGCGGGGGTCGCGATCCCGCGGCTGTCGCCCTATGTCGTGCGGGTCTCGTTCACCTTGTGGCAGGAAGGTTATCCGATCGGCAAGTGGGCCGCCGAGCAGGGCTGGAAGACGGCTTATACCGCGGTCACCGACTTTATCGCCGGACATGACGCCGAAGCTGCCTTTACCAAAGGCTTTACCGATGGCGGCGGCAAGATCATCGGCGCTGATCGCTTTCCGCCGCAAAATCCGGATTTCGTCCCCTTCATCCAGCGCGTCAAGAACGCCAAACCCGATGTCGCCTTTTTGTGGGTTCCGGCGGGCGAGCAGGCGGTCGCGATCATGAAAGCGGCAACCGATCTGGGTCTGCGCCAATCCGGCATCAACATCACCTCGACGCAGGATCTGATGCCGGACGAGGATTTGCCAATCATCGGCGACGCCGCGCTCGGGCTCGTCACCTCGGGGAATTATTCGGTCGACGCGAAACGGCCTGCCAATGCCGCGTTTCTCGCCGACTGGAAGAGCGCTTATGGGGACAAATCGATCCCCGATTTCTTCTCGGTCGACGGCTGGGACGGGATGAACATGATCTTTGACATGATCAAGGCGACCAAGGGTCAATTCACCGCCGACCAGGCGATGGCATATTTCAAGACCTGGAAGGACCCGAACAGCCCGCGCGGCCCGATCGAAATCGACCCCAAGACCCGCGACATCGTTCAGAACATCTATATCCGGCGCGTCGAAAAGGTCGATGGCAAACTCGCCGATGTCGAGATCCAAACGATCCCGATGGTCAAGGATCCGTGGAAGGAGATGCACCCGGCGAAATGAGTTGTACCTTCGCTGCTGCCCGAAAAAGATAATCCAAAATGGCTTTCGAAATATTGATAAGTTCCTCGTCATTCCCGCGAAAGCGGAAATCCAGGGGGCCAAGGTCTTGTCTCTTGCCCCCTGTTCATGCCAGGGGCAGGCTCTGGACCCCCGCCTTCGCGGGGGTGACGAGTTAATAGATCAATATTTTGCGAGCACTTTCTGGATTGAGCCGCAAACTGCCATGCCAGCATGAGCATCGCCTTCTCCGCCGGGCTCAGCGTCGCCTTTCATGGCATTGCTTTTGCCATGGTGCTGTACCTGATCTCGGTCGGGCTTTCGGTGACGATGGGGATGATGGGCTTTGTCAATCTGGCGCATGGCGTGTTCGCGATGGCGGGCGGCTATGTGATGACCGGGTTGATGAACCGCTGGGGTGTGCCCTTGCCGCTGAGCTTGGCCGCCGCGACCGCGGCGGTCGCGCTCGCCAGCCTGCCGATCGAGCGGCTGTTATACCGCCGGCTTTATGGCGGCGACGAGCTCGACCAGGTGCTGCTGACAATGGGCCTCGTCTTCATGTCGGGGGCGGCGGCGCAATATCTCTTCGGAGCATTGCAGCAGCCGCTGCGCTTGCCGCCCTCGTTAAACGGCGGCGTGCGGCTCGGTTTTGGCGAGGTCCCGGCCTATGACATGCTGCTGATCGGTTGCGGCGCCGGATTGGTCACGGCGCTATGGCTCGGGATCGAGCGCAGCCGGTTCGGCGCCAAAATCCGCGCGGCGGTCGACAATTTGCGGATGGCGCAGTCGATCGGTATCGATACGTCGCGGCTGTTCGCCCTGACTTTCGCCCTCGGCAGCGGGCTCGCCGCTTTTGGCGGCGGGCTCGGCGCATCTCTGATTACGATCGCCCCCGGCTATGCCCTCGACAACCTCGTTTATTTCCTGATCGTCGTCGCGATCGGCGGGCTCGGCAATATTCGCGGGCCGTTTTTCGCGGCATTGCTGGTCGGTGTCGCCGACAGCGCCTGCAAATATCTGATCCCGCAATTCGGCGCTTTTTTCATTTATGCGATGACGATGGCGATCTTGCTGTGGCGACCGCGCGGTTTATTCGGGCGCGCCTGACCCGCGCCATAGCGCCGCCAATCGCTGGCCCGGCGGCGATCGAGGCTTTTGCCCGCCGCCATCGCTTGCGCCCATATGAGGCGCTGCCCTGGCTCGCGGCACTCGCAGCCTATGTGCTGTTTCCCGGCTACTTGCCATTGGCGGCGCAAACCTTGGCGACAATCCTGTTCGCATTGTCGGCCGATCTGGTGCTTGGCTATGCCGGTATCGTGACCTTGGGGCAGGCGGCATTCTTTGGCACCGGTGCCTATACCGCCGGGATCCTCGCCGCCAATGGTTGGGGAGAGCCGATTACCGGCCTCCTCGCCGCCGCGGTAACGGCGGCCGCGATCGGGTTTCTAAGCGGGCTTTTGATCCTGCGCAGCTCGGGGCTGACCTTATTGATGCAGACGCTGGTCGTCGCGGCCTTATTGCGCGAGGCCGCGAACAAGGCGAGTGCGATAACCGGCGGCGATGACGGGCTGCAAGGGATGCAGGTTTGGCCGATCTTTGGCCATTTCGATTTCGGGCTGTTAGGCCAAACCGGCTTTTTTTATTGCCTCGCCGTATTGTTTTTGTGCTGGCTCGTGGTGCGGCGACTGGTTTATTCGCCATTTGGCCGATCATTGACTGGGATCCGTGAGAATGTCGCGCGTATGCATGCGATCGGTGTGCCGGTTTTGCAGCGGCGCCTCACGGTCTACACGATTTCGGCGGGCCTGGCCGGAATTTCCGGTGCGTTGATTGCGCAGACCACGAGCTTTGTCGGGCTCGACTCGCTCGGGCTCGAGCGCTCCGGGACCGTGCTGATATGCTGATCATCGGCGGCGTCGGACGGCTTTACGGGGCCTTTATCGGCGTACCGCTATACATGATTGCGCAGGATCGGTTCTCGTCGATCGATCCGGTCTATTGGTATTTCTGGATCGGCCTGTTGATGGTTCTGCTCGTCACCTTTGCCCGCGGCGGCGTGCTCGGCCTTTTGGACCGTTTGCGCGTGGTGAGGCTCGGGCGTGCTTACGATTGACCAGACTTTCTGCCGTTGTCATTGCGAGCGCCAGCGAAGCAATCTCCCGCCGACGGGCCTCGTCCGAACGAGATTGCCTCGTCGCCTCCGGCTCCTCGCAATGACAGTCTTCTTGGGTTACGCGAGTGGTCCCGCATCAAGAAAGCACGTAGTGTGGGCAGGCCGCCTAGTGAACCTGCTGGTGGGACGCTCGTAAACGCAAGGTTACCGCTCGGCTTATAATGTTACCAAGGTCGTCCAGGTCGTGCGCCAGCCTGAGTTGGTGTGATCGAGGTTCGTGGCGCCGCTCGCGTCGAACCCGACGACATCGGCTTGGCCTGCGGTTTTGTCGTACAATACAATTTTGCTTGCCATCATTCATCTCCTCCGAAATTCCCCGTAGACACCGTTGTGCTCCAGGTCCTTGTTTCATTTCCTCACACTAGTGGCCGGATCATCCGCCCACGCTGACAGAAAATAATTCAGGCGTTGGTCGAGCAGTATGAGGTAGTTCATACTGGGGAGAGTGTGGGTTACGGCAGGACAGCTTGCTAGGCGGACACGAGGCTGCGAGGAGCGTGACCGACGATATCTTGAGGCGGCCGAGCTTGCCGGGCGAGATCCTGGTCGAGCTTTATTTGGCTCCGCACGACATTTCGATCGCCAAATTTGCTGAAGCAGTCGGTGTCTCGCGCAAGCACATGAGCGCGATCGTAAATGGCCGGGCGGCAATCACGGCGGATACGGCTGCCAGGATCGCCGTGGTGCTCGGCACGAGCGCGCAGTTCTGGCTGAATTTGCAAAACGCCGTGGATCTGTACGACGCGGAGCAGCGCTTGGCGGAAAGCGACCGGAAGCCGCATCTACTGTCCGCCTTTGAGTGAAGTTCACGAAATTGGAGTCCCACCGGCCCTGGAAACACGCGGTCTCACCAAGAGTTTTGGCGCGCTGACGGTTGCGAACGCGATCGATTTCCGGCTCGAACACGGCGCGCGGCACGCCCTGATTGGACCGAACGGCGCCGGCAAAACCAGTTTTGTCAATCTGGTGACCGGGGCCCTGTCGCCGAGCGCCGGGAACATCTTGTTCGGCGGCGCCGACATCACGGCACTGCCGCAGGCGGCGCGGGTCAAACGCGGCCTCGTCCGTACGTTTCAGGTGACCCAGCTGTTTCGTGGACTGAGCCTGCTCGAAAACGTGACGCTGGCGGTCTGCGAGCGCCGCGGCATCGGCGGCGATTTGCGGCGGCCGGCGGGTGATCACCACGAGGCGATCGACGAAGCTTATGCTTTGCTCGAAAAAATGGGGCTCGCCGAAGAGGCGTTGCGACCGGTCGCAACCCTGGCCTATGGCCGGCAAAGGCTGACCGAGATCGCCGTCGCGCTCGGACTAGCCCCGAAGGTGTTGCTGCTCGACGAGCCCGCCGCTGGCGTCCCGTCAGGCGAAACCGGACGGATCGTCGAGGCGATCGAGGCGCTGTCGCCGGAGATCGGCGCTGCTGATCATCGAGCACGACATGGATCTGGTGTTCCGGCTGGCGCGGCGGATCACCGTCCTGGTCCAAGGGAGGGTGTTGGTCGAGGGCCCGCCGGCCGAGATTGCCGCCGATCCGCAGGTGCGGCGGGTTTACCTCGGCGAGCGCGCGGCGCGATGAATGCCGGCGGTCTGGCGCTTGCCGGCGTGTCCGCCGGGTACGGCGAGACGCTCGTGCTGGAAGGGATCGGGCTCGAGCTGCCGACTGGCGGGAGCTTGGCTGTGCTCGGCCGCAACGGTGTCGGCAAGACGACTTTGCTCGCTACGATCATGGGGCACACCCGGCTGCGCGCCGGCTCGATCCGCTTTGCCGGCCGTGAGATTGCCAGTTTGCCGCCGTTTCGGCGGGTCCGGCTCGGCATCGGTTTTGTCCCGCAGGAGCGTGAGGTCTTTCCGTCACTGACCGTCGCCGAAAACCTGCTGGTAGCGGCGCGGCCGGGGCGGCAATGGTCACTCGACCGGGTCTATGATTTTTTTCCGTCGCTCGCCGAGCGCCGCCATCACCGCGGCAACCAGCTTTCCGGCGGCGAACAGCAGATGCTGGCAATCGGCCGGGCGTTGATGGGCAACCCGACATTGTTGCTGATGGACGAGCCGCTCGAAGGGCTGGCGCCGGTCATCGTCGACGCGCTGCTCGCCGGGCTCGAGCGCCTGAAGCGCGAGGCCGGTCTTGCCCTGCTGCTGGTCGAGCAGCACGCGCGCCTGGCACTGGAACTGGCGCAGCAGGCGATCGTGCTCGATCGCGGATTGATCGTCTTTGCCGGCCCGAGCCAGGATCTTCTCACGGCCCCCGACCGCCTCGCCTCACTGATCTCGGTGTCTGGCCGCGACGGCGGAAGCTGAACCTCGCAGCCCCGGCGGCCGTCTATTCGGTAATGGGTGCGATCTGGTCGAGGGCGAGCCCGCGGGTTTCGCCGCCGATCCGGGTCACGGCATAGGCGGCAATCCCCAGCATGACCGCGATCCCGGCCATCACATAGCCAAAGCCATAAGCGGCTACGACGCCGATCACCGGAAACGACACCGCCGAGCCGATCCGGCCGCCGGCCTGCGCCAGCCCGAAGCCGGAGGCGCGGGCATTCGACGGGAACACCTCCGAGGTGAAGATCTGCATCGAATTGCCGGCGAGCTGGGTGAAAAACGTCATCGCAAAGCCGACCGCCAGCACCATCAGATCCGAGTGCGACAAATAGAACAGCACCGAAAAGATCGTCGCGAGCACAAAGGCCGTGACTGCGGTCGGGACGCGCCCAAACCTCTCGAGCGCATACATCATCAGCAGGCTGCTCGCGGGGAAAGCGAGCTGGATCGTAAACACAAAGCTCAGCGATTTGGTGATCGTAAAGCCGCGCTCGGCGAGGATGTTCGGCAGCCAGCCGCCAAGCCCGACCGCGGCGCTGAAGAACGCAAAAAAGCAGATCATCGCGGCGATGATGCGCCCGCGATAGCGGCGAAAGACGATCCCCATCGGATCGCTGCGGATATCGGCGAGCGCGTCGGTGATCAGCTCTTCGCTGGCGGGCGGGCGGCCAAGGCCCATGCGCTGCAGCTGGTCGAGCGCCTCGTTGCCGCGCCCGTGGGTAACAAGCCAACGCGGCAATTCCGGCAGCCGAAAGCTCGCGGCAAAAACGGCGAGACCACCCAGCCCGATCAAGATCCAGACCCCGCGCCACCCGAGCGAGTCGCGGAGCGCAAGGGCGAGCAATGTGCCAAGCGGCCACACACAAGCGCCGCCGACAAATTGCATAAAGGCGGTGATGCGGCCGCGAATGCGCTTTGGCGAATATTCGGCGGCATAGGAAAAACACAATGGGGCTGCGGCGCCCAACGCGATCCCGGCGACAAAGCGCCCGATCACCAACCATTCGATATTGGGCGACAGCGCTGCTGCGATCGTGGCAAGGCTGTAGCAGGCAACGGCAAACTGATACACGGCCTTGCGGCCAAACCGGTCGGTGAACTCGCCCTGGCCGAGCGCGCCGAGGAAGAGGCCGAGCAGGGTGGCGCTGCCGACTGTCCCGATGCCCGCCGGGGTCGCGAAATGCGTGCGGACCATATCCGGCACCAGCGAGCCCAGAATGATGAAGTCGATGACATCGAAAAACAGACCGGCGGTGATGATCGCCAGCACGCGCTTGTGAACCGGTCCGAGCCGCGCGTTGTCGAGTGTCTCGTCGACATAGGCCACAATCGATCGCGCCATCGCCTGTCCCCTCCCCGACACAGAGCCTGATCTGCGCTGTTTCCCTGTACGCGCGCGTAATATTGTTATGGACAAGGTTTGTTCAAGCTGCTTTCGTCTCCACCCGCGACGCACGGGTGGTGCGCAACTTGAGCGCTGTCACAATTGCGGCAGAGGCAATGGCGGCGGCGAGGCAGAACAGCCCGACGGACGGAAAGCCTCCCAGGGCGAGGGCGAACCCCCCTGCCGACGCTCCGCCAATAACCCCAAGCTGGTTGCTAGTGGCCAAGAAGCCGTTGGCGGTTGCCCGCAACTCTCCAGCGAGCTCTGCCGTCAATGCCAACGTCACCGGTTCAAAGACCGTCAGGAGCAGAGCACCGGCGCAGCACAGAAGGATCGCCATCCAATGCGACAGGCTGACGGTCAGCGCCACGCAAACGCTCCCGCCACCGAGGAGGAGGGCGAGCGCCGACCCGGTCAGCCGCCGCGGCCGGCTGGCCAAATATCCCCCGAGTAAACTGCCCAGCATGGCTCCTACTCCGACCACCGCCAGCGGGATAGCGGTGTCCCCTTGCGTCATTCCATAGGTACGAATGAGAAAGGCCACGAGATACACGAAAATCCCCACGGCCGCGGTTTGGTAAAAGGCGTTCGCCGCCAGCACGTACCAAAGGCCCGTGCTGCGGCACGCTTCCTTGAAATGCGCGACAAAACTGAACGCCTGCGCCGTTCGCGGGCGCTGCGGAAACCAATACCACTGCAGGCCCCACACTGCCGCGAGCAACCCGCCCACCACGTAGAAGGGTAACCGCCAACCTCCGATCTCGACCAGAAAAGCCATCAGTGGCGTGCCGACGACGACCCCGAAGAAGCTGGCGCAGATCAGAATACTGATCGGCGTCCCCCGCCGGGCAGGCGGGAAATGGTCCGCGATTGTCGCCATGCTGTTCGGGGGAATCATTGCGGCTCCGACACCGGTGACGAGTCGACAGGTGAGCAAGCCCCAATAATTCCACATTAGTGCCGATCCGGCGGTTCCTGCCGCCATCAGCAGTAGCCCAGTCAAACCCACCCGTCGTCTCCCGAAGACGTCGGAGACTGGACCCACGAGGGGCGCGGTGATCCCCCAGGAAATCCCAATCGCCGCAGTTAGTTGCCCGGTCGCCGCAAGCGAGGTATCAAACGCCGCGGCCAACGCCACCAAGAGCGGCCCCATCATCATCCCGACGGTACGCACGAGAAACAGGGTAGCCGAAAGTAAGGCCACAAGCCCGTGCGGTGTTGCCTGTGCTGTCCCCACGCCAAACCCTCCCCGGCGGTAGTGTGGCTTACAATTCCTGCTGGCAGGGCTTTCAGAAGATGTTCACGGGCTGAGCAACGCCAAAGAGCCCCTCACCTCGGCCCTCTCCCCGCGAGCGGGGAGAGGGAGGGACCGCGAAGCGGGAGGGTAAGGGGCAACAGCGACAGGACCCGGCAATTTTGCTTATTTCACCGCGGAGAAGCTGGTCGGCTGCAGAATGTAATTTTCGACCCGGGCGACGATCGGGCCGTTACGTTCGGTCTCGGCGCGTTTGGTGTGCCACTCGGGGTCGGCCTGGAACGCGTTCCATTTCTTCTCGCGGTCCGCAAGCGATTCCCATTTGAGCAGATAATGCAGCGTCTGGTTCAACTCACCGACTACAGTCGTCCAAAAACCGGCCTGCTCGATGCCATGCCGCTTCCAGATCCCCAATGTGATCGTGTCGAACCGTTTCAACAGATCCGGAAGGCGCCCTGGCGGGCAGTGATAAATCCGTAATTCGTAAAGCATTTCTGTCTCTCCGTTGACCATCGCGGTCGAGCGGGTGGTCAATTGCAACCATCCCGGTGTCCCGCATTACTCGTCACCCCCGCCCCTACCCTTTCGAAACAGTGTCATTGCGGGGCGCGGGCACAACCCGCGAGCCCGGAACCCATGAACACGAGGCACGAATATATTGGCGAAGTAAGTGTTCATGGATTCCGGGTCTGCCCTAAAGGGCATCCCGGAATGACAGCCTCTTCTCCAACCAATTTACTGACGGCCTCTTGCGCGGGAATGACGAAGTAAACCCGTTATTTTCTTTGCCAGAAGCGCGCCGATTACTTGACCGCCGAAAAGCTGGTCGGCTGCAGAATGCTGTTGGTGATCGAGGCGACGATCGGGCCATTGGCTTCGGTCTCGGCGCGCTTTGAGATCCATTCGGGATCGGCCTGGAACGCGGCGAATCTCTGCGTGCGCTCTTCGAGCGATTCCCACTGCAGCATGTAGTAAAGGTCCTGGTTCGACGGGCCGATCGCAACTGTCCAGAACCCGGCTTGGCGGATGCGGTGCTTTTCCCACAGCGGCAATGTGATCGTGTCGAAGCGTTTGATCAGATCGGGCAACCGTCCCGGCACGCAGTGATAGATGCGCAGCTCGTAGATCATCGCGTCTCTCCTGTAGTCTGATCGAGGGTCGCGCGGAGAGAATGCGGCCTCGACCGGCACGCGGCAAGCGCCGCGCTCGGCAATCAGCCGAGCCGGGCCTCGACCCAGGCCGCGGCATCGAGCAGGGCCTCATCGCGAAAACGCGCGCCGACGAGCTGGACGCCGAGCGGCAGGCCCTTGCGACCGGTGCCGGCGGGCAATGTGACACACGGCGTCCACGCCAAGGTCCAGATCGCGTTGAAGCGGGCGTCTCCGGTCGATCCGAGACCCTCGGGCGCTTCGCCGACCGCGCTCGGCGCCAGCAACAGATCGACCTCGCCGAAGAGATCATCGAGACCAGCGCGGAACGCTTCGGCGCTCTCGATTGCTTTATGTAGGCCGACAACGGCAGCGCCCGGCCGGGCTTCAGGAGCCCGTCGCGCAACGCCGGGCTCAACTTGTCGCCGTGCACCTCGTATTCCCAGGCGTAATTGCGCGCCGCTTCGAATTCGAATACGCGGCGATGCTGGTCGAGAATGTCGGATGGGGCCGGGGCCACGTCCTTGACCACCGCCCCGGCCGCCGACAGCCGAGAAGCCGTGCGTTCGAGCAAGTCCTGGGTATCGGGGCTGGCATCGTCCCAGGCCGGGGTGCGGCAAAAACCGATGCGCGGCGCCGACCCGGCGCGGTCGATCGGACGGCGCGGCTGCACCAAAAGGGCCGCGCGGATCAGCGACAGATCATCGAGGCTGCGGCAAATCAGGCCCAGCGTATCGAGATTGTGGCACTGCATCTTAATGCCGACGCGACTGAATTCGCCAAAGCTGGGCTTGTAGCCGATCACGCCGCAGAACGCCGCCGGGCGGATCGTCGAACCGCCGGTCTGGGTGCCAAAGCCGACCGACACTTGGAAATCGGCGACCGCGGCGGCCGAGCCGCTCGACGAGCCCCCTGGGGTGTGCGCCGGGTTGTGCGGATGCACGGTTTCGCGCGGGTGCCGGTTGGCGAATTCGGTCGTCACCGTCTTCCCGAGGATGACGCCGCCCGCCGCCCGGGTCAGCGCGACGCAGGCAGCATCGGCAAAGGGCCGGTTGCCACGGTAGATCGGCGAGCCGTGCTGGGTCGGCATGTCATAGGTGTCGATGACGTCCTTGACCCCGACCGGCACGCCCTTCAGCACTCCCGGCCGGCCGGCCCTATCGATCGCGCGCGCCTGGCTGAGAGCGAGTTCGGGGTCGAGCCAGACCCAGGCCTTAACTGAATTGCGCTGTTCGGCGCGGTCGAGGCAATCGCGGACCAGGCTCTCCGCGGTCAGGCTGCCGGCTTCGAGGCGGGCCGCGGCCTCGCTCGCGGTCAGGCGTTCGGCGCCGCTCATTGTGCATCTCCTCGCGCCAGCCTTTTTTCAACCCAGAGGCCGACCTCGAGCAATCGCGGGTCGTCGTGGCGGCGGCCGACCAGCTGAATCCCGACCGGCAACCCGTCGGGTCCTTTGCCGGCAGGCAGAGTCAAACACGGCATCGCGAATTGCGTCCAGGGCGCGTTGAACACCGCCGAGCCGGTATCGGCCAAGCTGCGCGGCGCCTGGCCGGCCGCGGGCAGGGTCAGGATCACATCGAACCCGCCAGCCCACTCGCGGGCCGCAGCGCGGGCCTTGTCCGCCGCGCGGCAGGCGGCGCGGAATTCGTCCAAGGTGAGCTTACGGCCATGAGCGATTTTCTCTTCACGCAGCCTTGGGCTCAGCAATGCTTCGTGGCGCCAGAGTTCGGGCATGTGGTTGCGCAGCCCTTCGAATGCGCCGAGAGTGCGCTGGATCTCATCGGCAGCCGCGCATTCTGGCGGAAACGCGGTGTCGGCGAGTTTGGCCCCGGCGCCGGCAAGCCGGTCGGCGGCAGCTTCGAGCACCGCGCGCCCTTCCGGCTGCGCCTCGTCCCAATGTGGGCCGCGGCACAGTCCGAGCCGCGGCGGCATCTGCGGCATCGCCGGCGGCGCATACGGGATCGCCATCATTGCCGCGCGGAACAGCGCAATGTCCTCGACCGAGCGCGCCATGATGCCGACGGTATCGAGCGTCTCGGTGTTGATCCGCATGCCGGCCGGCGGGAACAGGCCAAAGCTCGGTTTAAACCCGACGACCCCGCAATAGGCCGCCGGGCGGATCACCGAGCCGCCGGTTTGCGTGCCGATCGCCAGCGGCACCATAAAATCGGCGACCGCGGCCGCCGATCCGCTCGACGAGCCGCCCGGGGTGAAGGCGGGGTTGTGCGGGTTCGCCGTCGGGCCGGGATGGCGATTGGCAAATTCGGTCGTGATCGTTTTACCGAGCAGGATGCCGCCCGCCGCCTTTGGCAGGGCTGCGGCGCTGGCGTCGCTCGGCGGCCACCAACCCGTATAAATCGGTGAGCCGTAAGTTGCCGGCATCGCCGCGGCATCGAAAATATCCTTGAGGCCGAACGGCACGCCTGACAGCAGCGCCTTTCTTCCGGCGCGGTCGAACGCACGCGCCTCGGCGAGTGCCGCGTCGCGGGCGAGATAAGCCCACGCCCGCACGACCGGCTCACGTACGGCAATGCGCTCGAGGCAGCTCGCCACCACCGCCTCGGCGGTCAGCTCCCCGGCCTCGTTCATCCGCACGATCTCCATCGCCGACAGGCGATATGGTTCAACATTCGGCATGGGCGCACTCCTCCGACATCCGGGCGGCTTATCTAGGCACATCCTCGGGCCGCCCGCATGCGCAAATTTAGGTCCTGTGCCGGTTGGAGATCGCGGGCTGCGGTCGGCCCGGTTTGTCGCGGCAAGACGTAGCTGCCGGGTGTTGCCATCCGTTGGCGTAAATCAATCTCTAGTTTAGCAGGTCATTTTTGTCTGCTGCTTCTGCAGCAAATCTGCAGCAAAACCTCGCTATGCGGTTGAATAAGCCCAAATCCGCTTCAGACCATCCGGGTCCGGCTGCAAGGGTGGGCCGCCCATTTACCCGGTCATTCCGGTACCGCTTCGGCAATCCTGTTTTGCCGGTTTTATAAGGCCGGGGTCAGGATCGCGTACGAACATTCGCCGATCCGCTGATGATTTAGACCGCGGATACTACAGTGCCATTATGGCAATGAGATGGTTGTTATTGCCTGCCCCCACGCTCCTGGGGATCGCGCAGGCTGTGTCAGGTGCCGCCGGGAGACGTACCGCTTTGCCACCGGGTCATCCTAAACGAATTATTAGCCTTATAGAGATTAATGGCGAGGGCTTTCATGCGCTCCAGCGAGGCGAAAAATAACCGATGAGAAATATGCCGACTGCTTTCGACATTCGCGCCAAGGCTTCCGATCTGGCGTATGGGAGGCCGCTGATCGAGAACTCCTACCGAGGGCTGATCGCGGAGATCATCGTAGGCGAAGCACTCGGACCTCAATGGCGTCTTTGCTCCGGCGACTGGGGTGGCTGGGATTTGGAACATATGACCGGCTGTCGCTTGGAGGTCAAACAATCAGCTGCGCTGCAAACCTGGACCGCACCCAAGAAGCCAGCACCGCCGACTTTCGATATCCGAGAGCAAACAGGATACTACGAGGGTGCGGCGTGGATACCGCAGATCGGCCGGCAGGCGCATATCTACGTGTTCGCTTACCACCCGATCCAGGACGAGAGCGCCGATCACCGTGATCCGCGCCAATGGTGCTTTTACATTCTCCCTTCGAGTCGACTACCCCCCAACAAGACGATTAGCCTTTCCAAGTTGGCGTCGCTGTCCGCCGCCGCGTCGTGGCAGGAGCTGGGCGAACTCGTCGAGCAGACGCGCCTCGCACTCTGACCTTACCTCCTAACTCATCGGCTCTCGGTCATTCAGTTCCGGTCACGACGATATCGGCCCGCCGACTGGCCATTCTTCGCAGACAGCCGCGCGTTCCACAGACGGTCGTTTCGGCCCGCGTAGCGCCGTAGCGCTCGCCATCTCAGCCGCATCGGGCTCGCTTCGATGGTGGCAGTCAAGGCACCAGACGATCAGCCGGACACCTGGGTGATTGGTTGGTCGCGGTTCAACCTGCCACTGATCGAAGATCGGCGCGGAAGCGAGTTAAAGGAATTCGCAACGGCATTGTCGGATCATCTTCGATAAGGGTAGAGGCGGATTGGGGATGAGCGGCGAACTCAATCTAGAACTGTCATGGGCGGGGCCCTATTCCTGGCCTAAATTCGAGGCAAAGAATGGATTGCCGGAGCTCCCGGCGCACTCGGGTGTTTATCTGCAGACGGCCGAGTACGAGAGCGGTTACCTGATCTATTCCGCCGGCATCACTGGATGGCCGTTTCGCAAAAGGTTAAGTGAGCACACAAGGTTCTTTCTGAACGGCGATTACACCGTCCTCGACATCGCGATGTTGCAGCGGGGCTGGCGCCATGAGATATGGCACGGTTGGGGTTGCGCCCGCAGCCATCGCGCTGAATTCGTTGAGCGGGAGAGCGAGATCCGCGGCGCCGCGAAACGGCAAATGGCCGGCTTTCGCCTCTTCGTGGCGCAGGTCGATAACAAGCGCGTTCGCGAGCGCCTCGAAACGGCAATCATGCATTGCCTCTATCTGGTGCCCTCAGCGCTGTGCTTGATCCCCGATCGCGGGATGAGACTCTGGCCCCGGCGCCCGAGCGAAGTGCCGATTACAGTGTCGAATGCCTGTAGCAGCCAACTTTACGGCTTGCCTGACCAACTCTCGATCTAGAACCAGCTGGTTGTTCAGGTGATCAGTGCGCTCTCAATCGCGCCGCCGCAGCATCAAAATAGTCGAGTGCGCCCGAAAGATATGCTTGAAATTCCTGATCGGGTACCAGACGGCCATCGAGAAACCGCCTCAGCGCATAGGGATCGGCGCCCGGCGGGTTGATGCCTTGGTCGCAGAGCATCGCCGATCTTATGCCGGCATGCCTCAGCAACGCGGCCGCCTTCCGATTGTAATACCCGGAGGGATAACAGAAATGGCGGAATTCATCCGACCCGCAGGCTGCGAGTAGAGCCGCTCTGTTATCCGAGAGTTCATCCGAAAGGGCGGCGATATCGGCAGTAACCTCTCTGTGGCGATGCGTGTGCAATTGGATATCCAAGCCGCGCGCGCGAGCCGCCGCGATTTCTTCGGGGGTCATCAGATGAAATTGGCCCTCGCTCCACCACGGTTCGGTGGGAATATTGGCGAGATGGCAGATCTCCCGAAGCTCAGCCTGCCGTGCGTCGAGTGAAGGCAGATCCTCGATCAGACGCGTGATCATCGAGGCGGCGCAGTTCTCGACTCTCATGATCGCTCAAATGTATGTCGAGCGGCGGGTGAGCCGGCGACGTCCAGGTAAAACCGGATACTGGTGAGCGCTGCATAACGTATTGCAGCGCGACATTCAGCACCGGCGATCGATGGACCACGTACCAGGTCGCCACATAGACGGTCGCCGGCAATTGCAGCTCTTCGAGTATCGGCAACATATGGGTGTAGGTCGACTTCCAGCCGTCGTCGATCGTGATGACCGTCGCATAATCGGGCAGGCTGCCCGCGGCGAGAGCGTCGATCGCCTCGTCGAGCGGAAGCACTCGATACCGGCTGTTCCTGAGCCATGTCATCCGGCGCCGGAATTGCTCCGGGTCGATAAAAAGCCGATTGCCGAACTGAAACCCGGGCGTGATCCACAGACCATGATAGGCGAGTACGCGCAAATGACGCGCCGATCTGCGTCGCGCCAGCGCGAAGCCACCGCTCATCTTGGCGATTTCCAGAACGGCTCGTTTCAGTGGCGCCTTGGTCAAGGCAAACAGGCGCTTGCTCATGCGGCCCCCCTGGTACCGCGGCGGGGCAAGATTTCACGCAGCCGTCGCAGGTACAACATGCGATCCCCTGGATAGAGCATATCGTTGCGGACCCGCGGATCGAGGCTGAGCCATGCGGCTTCGAGCAGCGAATGGAGCTTCCGCATCGCCGCCACTTGCGGGTCTCGCCACAGCGAGACGAGGTAACCGATTTCGAACGGGATCGTATTGCGGCACACGACCCCGATGCGGCCCTCCACGATCCGATCCGGCACCTGGCCGAAGAACGCATCGGCAAGCAGCCGCGGAAAGTCAACGCCGGCAAAAAGCGCCAAATGCAGCGAGCCCCAAAAGCGCAAATTCATTTCCATCAGATGGAACGCGTCCTGCGCCTGATCCCACCGGTACTCGACCATCGCAACGCCTTGCCAATTGAGCGCGGCAAGCTTGGCCTCGGCATCGCGCATCATTGCATCATGCCACCATGAAACCCGCAGCGACGAGGCGCCTCCGGTATGCGGCATTTCATGCAGCCGCAAATGCATCATGCGAGCGACCACGCGGCCATTCCATCGCAACAGAAAGGCCCCGGCACCGCGGCCTGGGACGAAGCCCTGCACGAGCGCGCGCCGGTATTGAGAACTCAACCGTTCGAGTGCTGCTTCGGCCGCGGCGGGATCGGCGAGCTTGATCACCTCGCTTGGCGCCGCTTTGCGGGCTTCGCTGCCATCGAGCTTGATGAAAATGGGCGCACCCAAGGCAGCGAGGTCGTTCTGAGCTGGAAGGCTGCGCTCGAAATCGACGAGCAGAGAGGGTGGGAGATGCGCCCGCTGGGTTTCATCGCCACCCAAAAGTCTTTCGAAGAGCGCGTATTTCGATCTGGTGGCCGTGATTACGTCGCGATCGGTCGAGGTCGTAAAGAGATCGCGATATTCCTCGAATACCGGCGATGCGCCGACATCAAAGCCGCCGGGCGAGATCATCTCGATCGAATTGCGGGCGATATAGTCGCGAAACCACGCATCGAACTTACCAGAGGCGATCGGAGGATGGACGACGCCGCGCTCGGCAAAGCGCGATTTAAGACCGAGCGCGTCGTCATTGGCTGCCGCGGCATGGACACGATACCCGGCAGCACCGAGCGAGCGAATGACCCCGATCGCAGCGGTCGAGTGCGCCGATGGAACCAAAATTGCGTGCGAGTGGCGGTCGAATGGAGCGCTCGTGCTGGCCGCGTTCGCCATTGTGCTTAAGGCACCACCGATTGAGGGCAGACCTCGGATCGGTTTAACGATCCGCGTCCGCGAGCCTGGGCCATCGGCTCGCCCTCACCTGGCATTTCGGTCAAGCGTGGATGCTGCCGCTCATACAAATCGGCAACGTGGCATACAGCATCGTCGATCAGATCGAGACATTGACGCCAGGGCTCGTCCGCCAAGCCAAACGGGTCGAAGATCCAGGGTCGGCGGGGTTGCGACCAAAAGCCCAGCAGCGTCAATTGGCCGGCGAATGTGGGATGTTCCTTCCGTATCGCCGTTAGCTGGGGCGGCTCCATGCAAATCACGAGGTCGCCGGTGCCGATCGCCAGTTCCTCCAGCCCTTTCGTCGTATGCGCCTCGAGCGAGAGCCCGCGCGCTGCGGCATGACGGCGAGCTTCGCCATTGGCGGGACAACCGCTTTTCGCCTGCAATCCGCCCGATTGCGAGGGAACGCCAAGTGCCCTCGCTTTCGCCGCCGCATAGGCGCTGCGGCAGATATTGCCCCGGCAGATGAACACCAACCGCTCGAACTCGACGCCACTCAACCTGTTGAAATCGGTGCCACCACGGCATCCGAGTTTCGAAACTCGCGAGCAAATGGCGAAGGAATAAGCGCCGCCCGCCGTAGCGACGGCTTATTTGTGAAAACATCAAAGACTTTTTTGTGCTATCCAACACATTGCGTGGCGACGTCAATATTCCCGCATCGGGAAATCGCTTCGAGGTCGTGCGCCACCATCAACTTATCCCAATAATAGGCTTCTGGAAAGGGCTTGTCCGATTTGACGTTGTACCAGTGGTCGATTTTGACAAAGTCGCAATTTCGATTGAAGTCTTCGATCGCGAGCAGCTCTCCCGCCCATCGATGATTCGAAATAAAGTCGATATCGTCGAAATAAATCGGAGTTTGACGCAGCATTTTACGTTTCGGAGTGCGGAAAATCGTTAATGCGTCGCGGGTCGATGAGTATAAATCGAGGTCGAAGGCGGCAAAGCCGATCGGCAAAAAATCGGATTGCTCGACAAAGGCTGGCACGGTTTGACCAACCTCGCCGATAATGAGCCGGGTCCGTGCGGGATCTATTTGCCGGCTCAGATCGTCGGGCATTCGATAAGCGCCGAGGTTTCACTGGTCAGGGTGGTCCCGGTAATCGCCGATCAGCGTCGGCAGGCCGACACCCGTATCGAACCCGACCACTTTGATCGCCGCACCGGTAAACGCCTCGATAATAGCTGCGTATTGCTCCATCTTCAGGAAACCGCGGCCACTACCGACGCCGAATTCGACAGCGGTCATTCCGCTCTGACCTTGACGCCGGGCCAGGAGCGCGCCTTCGAGCATGCCGTATTGATAGGGCGCGTAGGGATCCACACCCAATCTGGCGCGGGTGGCGATGTTTCGCGAAAATTTCTTGACTATTAGCCGTGTCATCAATCGAAACGGAGGCTCGCGGCTGATCCTCGCGATGATGCGGCTCGCGCCGGCCGGCATTTTCATCTCGTGGCCGCCAGCGCCCAACCAGCCGGTAGAGATCGCGACCGATGCCACAACCGGATTAGCATATTCGCCTTGTGGCGAGCTTGCATGGCGGCTGTCAAGGGGCCGCATGGTTAATTCACGCCCGCGCTGGTCGATACGCTGAAAACCATGGCGCTTCGGGCGTGGGCGGGGCACAGTTGGGCGAGCGTTAAAGCAAACTCGGGAGGACTGCCCCATGCCCCAATCCGCAATCCCGCCCGGCCGTCATGCGCCGGTTCGCCCCGACTGGCTCGCCAAGCGGCAAGAGGAGGCGATCGAGGCGCAATTGCCGATCGTCGACCCGCACCATCACATGTGGGACCGGCCCGGCAACCGCTATCTGTTCGAGGACCTCTTGGCGGATGTCGGCAGCGGCCACAACATCGTCGCGACTTGCTTTGAGGAATGCCGCGAGATGTACCGCGCCGATGGCCCGCAGGAGCTGAGATCGCTCGGCGAGACCGAATTCGTCAATGGCATCGCGGCGATGAGCGCCTCCGGCAAATACGGCAAGACGCGGTGCATCGCCGGGATCATCGGCAATGTCGATCTGCGGATCGGCAGCCACGCCAAGGGCATTCTCGAACAGCATGTCACGATCTCGGGCGGGCGCTTCAAAGGCATCCGCAACGGCGCCACCTGGCATGCTGATCCGAGCCTCGAAATCTACTGCTCGGGGGCACCGCAAGGGCTCTACCGCGACCGCAACTTTCGCGAGGGGTTTGCCGGGCTCGCGGCGCTCGGCCTCAGCTTCGACGCATGGGTGTTCCAGACCCAGCTCGACGATGTGACCGACCTCGCCCGCGCTTTCCCGCAGGCGACGATCGTGCTGAACCATGTCGGCGGGCCGCTTGCGATCGGCCCTTATGCCGGCAAGCGCGACGAGGCTTTTGCCGCCTGGAAGACGTCGATCGGCGACGTCGCCGGCGCCTCGCCCAACACCTATGTCAAGCTCGGCGGGCTCGGCATGAAATTGTCCGGCTTTACCTTCTTCGAAAACGAACTGCCGCCCTCCTCGCAGGATCTGGAGCAGGCTTGGCGGCCTTATATCGAGACCTGCATCGCGGCCTTCGGTCCCGAGCGCTCGATGTTCGAGAGCAATTTCCCGGTCGACAAAGGGATGTGCAGCTATCCGATCATGTGGAACGCGTTCAAGCGCGTCGCCGCCGGCTGCTCGGCGAGCGAGAAGACGGCGCTATTCAGCGGTGCTGCCAGCAAAGCCTACCGGCTGGCTCTGTAGGCTTACCCCGGAATATATGAGGACCGCCTGCCGCGCCGAGAGCAGATAAGCGATGAGCTTACCATTATACGAGAAGCAGGCCCTTGCTGAGCTATGCCGCCGATATGGCATTCGCCGCCTGTCGCTGTTCGGCTCGGTGCTGAAAGGCACTGACTGCCCGGACAGCGACATCGATTTTTTGGTCGAATTCGAGCCTGGCAACACGCCGAGCTATTTCGGAACTCGTCGAAATCGAGACGGAGCTGACGGATCTGCTCTCTGGAAAACGAGTGGACTTGCGAACCCCGGGGGAATTGAGCCGCTATTTCCGCGACGACGTGGTGCGCGAGGCCGAGCTGTTATATGAGGCAGCATGAGCGGGCGCCGCCTCAGCCCGCAAGATCGGGTGCGGCTGCAACACTTGGTGGATGCGCTGAACTCAGCGATCCGGTTTGCGCGGGGCCGCCAGCGGAGTGACCTCGACAGCGACGAGATGCTGCTATTCGCGCTGACACGGGCTATCGAGATCGCAGGTCAAGCCGCCGGTCGGGTAAGTGCCGAGACGAAGGAAGCTATGCCCGATCTGCCATGGAACGCGATCGTGGGGATGCGTAATCGGCTGGTGCACGCGTATTTCGATGTGGATCGCGACGTTTTGTGGACGACAGTCACTACAGCAGCAGCTCCGCTAGTAGAGCAGCTGAAGGCATTTATCGATGAAGAATGAGCCGTTTGCGCATCGATGGATTTTGTCGTGCATAATCAGGCGGGCTAACTCATCAACTCGTAGGAAACGCTGGCGAAGCTGAATGGCATGAATTTATGGACTGGTCTCTAATTTCTAGAACTTCTAGGACCTAGTAGGGGAGAAACGCTAATGCCATTGCCGAGAACCGAGGTGGACGCCACCACCCCAAAATATCTGCGCGACAAATATGCGATCGTCGGGGTCGGCGAAACGACCTATACCCGCGGCTCCGGCAGGACGACCCGGGCGCTCGGGACGTGGGCGGTCCGCAACGCGATCCTCGATGCCGGGCTCAAGGCCTCCGACATCGACGGCATGCTGTCCTATTCGGGCGGCGATTCGACCTCGGGCACCTTTATCGCCGGCGATCTCGGCATCCGCGTCAATTACTATATGGATGTGGTCGGGGGTGGGTCGTCCACCGAGGCCTTGGTCGGCATCGCCATCGGCCTGATCGAGGCCGGCTGCTGCAAGACGGTCGCGATCTTCCGCTCGATGAACGGCTATTCGCAGGTGCGCATCGGCGGCACCGGCGCGCGCTCGGCGGCGCCGCTCACGGGTGACATGCTGCACAATCGCGCCTATGGCTGGCAGAGCGCCGGCCAAAACTTCGCGCCGACCTTTATGCGCCACATGTACGATTACGGTACCCGTCCCGAGCAGGTCGCCGCGGTCAAGGTGGCGCACAGCCATCACGCCTCCAACAACCCCAAGGCCTATTACAAGAGGCGCTATACGATCGACGACGTGCTGTCGAGCCGCTTTATCTGCAAGCCGTTGCATCTGTTGGATTGCTGCGTCGAGACTGACAATGCGACAGCGATCGTCGTAACCTCGGCCGAGCGCGCCCGCGACATGAAGCAGCCCTTGGTGCTGATCCGCGGCGTCGTCGGGCGCTGCAGCAAGCCGCGGCTCGACATGCATTACCAGCACGGGCCGATCTCGACCGTCGCCGGCTACTACGCGCGCCAGATCCTGTGGCCCAACTCCGGGGTCGGGCCGGAGGACATCGACGTGACCGGCTCCTACGACGCCTTCACCTTTACGACGATGCTGCAGCTCGAGGATTACGGCTTCTGCAAAAAGGGGGAGGGTGGCGAATACGTATCGAGCGGCGCGATTCAGCTGGGCGGGCGGCGGCCGAACAACACCAGCGGCGGGCATCTGTGCGAGGGTTACACGCACGGCATGAACATGGTTATCGAAAACGTCCGCCAATTGCGCCACGACGCCGACGATTCCTGCCCGATCGGCCCCGACGGCAAACGCCGCCACACCTTCGACTACAGCGAAGGTGGCTGCCGGCAGGTGCGCGATGTCGAGGTCAGCGCCAATCTCGGCTGGGCCAATCCGGCGACGGCGTCCTCGATGGTGATGCGGCGCGGTTGGTAGCCACTCATTTTCGTCGCGCCCGTGAAAAGGCGAGGGTCCAGGGCAAGCGCCGCAGCGTTTCACTGGATTCCCGCCTTCGCGGGAATGACGATACGAAAGATCGACAAAGGGGAAGAAGATGCCAGTTCGCGGTGAATATTTGGGCATGGCCCTGACGATCGATGATCTTGACGTCGAAAACCTCGAATATTTCCGCCATTGTGCGGAACACGATTTTCACCTACAGGCCTGCGCGCAATGTGGCCGGCTACGCTACCCGCCGACGACCGCCTGCCCATGGTGCATGAGCCTCGAATTGATATGGAAGCCGGTCGAAGGCAAGGGGACGGTGCATTCCTACAGCGAGGTACACCATGCGATCCAGCCCGCGTTTCGCGGCAAGACGCCCTATCTGATCCTGCTCGTCGATCTTGACACGCAAAAAGGCGAACCGACCCCAGAGGAAGCATTGCGCGTTGCCGGCAATCTCGCCACCGGCGATGGCCAGCTGGCGCCTCCCGAGATGGTGCGCCGGGTCGGCATCGGCACGCGGGTACGGATGGTGTTCAGCGATGTCGGCCCAGGCTTGGCACTGCCGCAATGGACGATCGACGAAACCGCCATCCAGCCGGAACGGCCCTGGCGCTATCCGCAGGAGTAATCGCCCGCCTTCGGCGACAGCGGCCAAAACGTCTGCGGCGGATCCGCGCCTTTCTTTGCCGCTGCCTCGGCTGTTTGTCGCGTCTCGTCGATTTTGCACGGGCTTAGCAGGGCAACTTGGCTCTGGCGTGGCTACGTCTTTGCGGCGCGTAGACCACGCCAAACCGGGGCAGACACGCAACCTCCATGGGATTCCGCCGACAAGTCCAGCGTCTTTTTGTCGAACTCGTAGGGATCGCAACAGCACGCCCTTGCGGATCGGCTGCGGCACGGGTTATATCATGAATAACCTAAGGCTCCGTATTTCCGGTACGTAGGAACGCGAAACGGAACAGCGCTGGCCCGGCAGGGCCTTTGATCCCCGGTAGCTCAGTTGGTAGAGCAAGCGGCTGTTAACCGCTGGGTCGCTGGTTCGAGTCCGGCCCGGGGAGCCATTCTACTCAAGGGGTTAGGTGGGGTCCGTCCCCACCTCGACCTTCCCAGGTACCACATAGGTACCGGGCGGACGAAACTCGCGCTCATGGAGTAACAAACACGCCCCATTGGAGGTCAATTCAGAGCGGGAGCCCGACCTTGGATTTAGGACTGATTGGGTCATCGACGACAAGGGCGCCGCGTTTTGGCGCGGCAACTGCGCCTCGACCCCAGACGCGATCGCCGCCACGGTGCGTGCTCACACCCCGGCGGCTGTCTGGGTCGGGATCGAGACCGGTCAGCTCTCCAATTGGTTGACGCTCTACCTGCGCCGCCGCGGCATTCCGATCATCTAGACGACAGACTTGTCATTATTCAATCATTCGCCGGGTTCCAGTTCGGCGGACAAGCTATCGTTGGTGCTGCAGCGGCCCGGCGTCGCTGGAAGATGCGAAAGAGTGCGCTATTCGGCGGCGCGCCGTGGTACCGCATCGACAAAATGCGGCACGACCTCGCGGGCAAAGCGGCGCAGGCTGGTACGACCTCGGACACCGCCGCCCGAGCCGCCGCCATTGATCAGCACATAGCCGACGCCGGCCGAGCGCAATTGTTCGAGCCGCTCGCCAATATGATCGGGGCTGCCGTACATCGCACTCGCTTCGTTGACCGCTCGCGGGTCGCCGGTAGCGCGATCGGGCCCGCCATGGACGGTGCCGTCCGGCGTCGTCGCGAGTTTTAACTGCCGCAGCCGGTTGGCGAGCCTGCGCTCCATCGCCGCTTCCCGCTCCGCCGCGGTGTCGCAGACAAAAAAGGCCCGCGTCACCGCGACCGACATTGGATCGAATTGATGGCCTTGCGCCTCGATCTCGGATTTGTAGATCGCAATGCTGTTCGCAACGTCATCGGGTGACGCGTATTGCCCAAGCAGCAGATTATAGCCTTGGGCGGCGACACGGCGGATCGAACGCTCGCTGCCGGCTCCCATCCAGATCGGCGGGTGGGGTTTTTGCGCAGTCGGCGGCTCGACCACGATATCGGCGAACTGCCAGTATTTGCCGTAATGTGAAAACGGCTGGTCGGCGGTCCACGCCTTGACGATCACCTCGAGCGCTTCGTCAAAGCGCGCATCGGCTTCTTCCATCGGTATGCAAAAACCGGCGAACTCGTTATAGCGATAGCCTTTACCGATGCCGAAATCGAGCCTGCCGCCCGACAACAGGTCGAGGGTCGCCGCCTGCTCGGCCAGCAATACGGGGTTATGCCAGGGCAACACCATGACTGCCGTGCCCAGGCGCAGTCGGCGGGTGCGGGCGCCGAGCCAGGTCAGGAGGTTGATTGTCGCTGAGACTTGGCCATAGCCGGTGAAATGGTGCTCGACGACAAAGGTACTGTGAAAACCGAGCGCCTCGGCTTCGATATTGTAATCAATAAAATCGCGGTAGCCCTCCGCACTATCGAATTCGGCCTCTTCGGGCCCCTTGGCGCGCCGCGCCGCCGCACTACCGAACAGGCCAAACTGCATTCTTCTCACCTTGCTTTGCCGCGCCCACTCACCTTCGGACCTTACGGCACACCTCGCTATATTCACAATGCCGTTTGCCGATCGCCGGCATAATGGCACGGCATACACCCGACGCGTCGGACATTGTCATTCGTAAGGTGGGCTGAGGTGAAGAGGCTGGGCAAGAAACCCCTCCGAGCACGTCATTCGTCACCTCCGCGGGAGCGTGGGCCCGGGGCAAGCGGCTTGCCAGCCGATGCTCGCCCAGCCTCTGCGCTCAGCCCACTCTACGCTGCTGCGCGCGTGGCTCAGTCGTCGGGCAATCGGCCGGTCGTTGGTATTGCATATAGGCTTGACCCGCAGCAGAAAGCCTGAAACGAGCACATTATCGATGACCGCCTGGACCACGAGGCGGGTCATGATTGCGCCGGCCGGCACCGATTGCGGCGGCCATCGTGGCGGCGAGCTATCGCTGTTGATTAGTGAGCTCGCGCGGGTCGGGCCAGTCCGGCATATTGTGCACGAATTGCGTGGGCCGTTCGACCGCGACGGCCATGATGTACATCTCGCCTTGGGTGGCGAAACCGTTCGTAAAGATGCGATTGATACGAGCCGCTTCACACATGCCAACGGCAAGATTAAAGATCGCGGCCCAGCTCGCTTCCATGGTTGTCCGTCCCAGATTGGTTCGCGAGGAATTTGAGCAAAACTGAAGGGATTAACCCACAAATTTTGTGCTTAACGAGCAAAGTTTTATAGCGCCCGGAAAAAACCGCAGGCATCGGACCGTCCCGAACGAGTTGCGGCGGGCAATCTGCTGATTCTCAGGCGTTCGGGCGCTCCGCAGCGAGATCGCGCGCGGCGATAGACGCAATCCGGCAAAACGATGAGATGCGGGCCAGCTGGAGGGGCGTCGCCGAGTGGCGTCCGCCAGCGCATGTCGGCATTCGCCCCCTAAAGCTTAATCTTCGAGAACGGAAGTCATAATGTGACCAAATTTTTGCAGGTTTAGGACGGGCATGTCACAATATATACATAATATATGACTTCGTGTCTTGGACGTTTTTCTGACAGAGGTCGTATTAGGTGCGGGAACTGGGAGTGGGTTCTCACTCCCGGAGACAAAGGAGTTGAGAAATGGCGAACATCAATTGGAATGGGGGGCAGCTGATTACGCTGAACCCCGGTGACACGGCGACCTGCGCCGGCGGGCTCAACCCCGGGCAGATTTATGCGATCTTTTTGTACAACTCTGCCAACAACGACAAAAATTCGCCGGTCAATGTCGTGTGGAGCAACTCGCAACCGCCGGTATTGGTAACGGTGCCGGGCACCACGGCCAAGCAGGGTCTCGCCGCACTTTGTTTCGTGTCGGGTGACGACACCAATACCGTCAGCATCTCGCTCGGCCAGAGTTCCTCGGGCACCCAGGTGCAGGCCTTTCTCGGCAGTGTGAAGATGCCGGTCGATACCTCCGGCATCAAGAATATATCGATGCCGCTCGATGGCCAGAACCACGCTTTTCAGGCCTTCACACGGTTCTATGCCGTGCCGCAGAGCCATTGGTACTCAGGGCAAATCCAGAGCGACATCAATCAGTTCATTTCGGTGCAGTTCACGGAAGCCCGCGCCATCGTGAATATCGTCAATCAGCTGGTTGACCCGAGTTACGTTGTCAAATATGCCGGACCGAGCAGCCAACCTGCTGTTACGATCAATTCGATACAGAGCCAGACGCTGACCTGGAACTTCCAAGGGAATGGCACCCAGTTTGTCTGGATGAATGCCGATAGCGTGCAAAATTCCCAAACCGCAACAATCTCGGTGCAATCGCTGGCAATGGTTTACGACGCCTACAACAGAGGTGTGCTTGCAGATTTGGGTATGAGGGCAAAATCATCGCCCTAAAGCTCGGCACCCGAAGCGCCCTTATGTGAACGCTTCGGGTGCTTACCATCGGGCGGCGGACGGGTGCAGTGTCTTTACGGAGCGCTGCGCCCAGCCGCCGTCCAGTTCGTCACGACCGTGGTAGAGGGTGAGGCGGTGGTCGAGTCACACCGGGCGTTTCCAGCCGAGCCAGTCGCAGATCGCGTCGCCCATGACCAGTTCCTTGTCGCGGCCCTGCAGCCACGGCAATTCCTCGGTAAACATCGTTACGCATTGCCGGTATGAGCACGGCATGCGGGTGATGTCGGTGCCCCAGAAGCAGCGCTGCGGGCCAAAGGCGTCAAAGATCTGGCGAATGTATTTGTGGATGTTGCGATAGGGATAGGGTTCGCTCGAATAGCTCGGAGCGCCAGACAATTTGACCGCGACATTCGGATATTTGGCGAGTGCCAGCATCTCGCCGAGATTGGCAAACGCGGCGTCGTCCTTCCCGGAACCGCCGGGGCCACCGCGGCCATGGTGGTCGAGATGCAACTTCAGTCCGGGGTGGCGCTCGGCGATCCGGGTGAAGTCGGCGATGTGCCCGCCGGCCATAGTGCCGACCGGCAGCCCTTCTCGCTCGCAGGCCGCCCAGAACCAATCGAGCGAGCCGTCCGACCACCAGCTTGCCTGATGCGGCTGGTTGAAGGTGAATCGGAAGCCGAGCATGCCCGGGCGCTGCCGCCAGTTCTGGACAATCTCCTCACGGTTGGGGGCCTGCAAGTCGAAATTGCCAAGAATGCAGAATTTATCCGGATGGGCTTTGACCGCCTCGACCGCCTGGACATTGGGCGCCTCGCCGAGCGTGCTGGGCGGATGAATGACCGCGGCGTCGACCCCGGCCTCGGCCATTTCCTTGAGCGCGTCGTCCACATTATAGGTCGGGATCTGGCGGTGTTGCGGCGACATCCGCGCGTTTTCCCAAAGATGAATCTGCGAGTCGACGATTTGCATCGGAATTCTCCTCTGCTGCGGTTGGGTGCTCGTCTTTTGTATTGCGGATCAGCCGGGGCGATTGGAAGCGGCGCCCGATCAAACAGCGCTAACGGACTATCCGGGGCTGGGTCGGTCATCGGCTCTCTCCGGGATCTTGGCCGGCCGACAACACGACAGGGGCTGTGTCGGTCAAGGATGCAGATTTCTCGCGATCCTCCGATGCAGCGCGAGGGGAGAGGATTTGGCGCCGGGTGCGACCGCCTCTCTTCGCCGTGGCGCGTGGACGTGAAAAGAGGGCCGGCTCGACAGTGGCCGGCGGCATCGGGACAGCGTTTGTCGGCGCGGGGATTTGTGGGCGCAGCTTGCCCGCGGCTTCGATGTCGCCGAGCACTTCGGTGACGACTTCGGCAACCGCTTGCCGCGCCGCTGACGGGGCGCGGCTCTCGGCAGCGCCGAGCGCCAGAATACGGAACACCCCCGCCTGTGTTATGCGATGCGCCTGCGCGAGGCCGCGCGCACATTCGCGATAGACCGATGAGTGCGGCAGGATCGATGCTCCGACACCCTGTTGCACCATCAGCCGGATGGTCTCGTGATCGTCGAGCTCGGTATCAACCCGCAATGCGATGCCGCGGCCGGCCAGCAACACGTCAAGCGCAGCGCGCATCCCGTCGCCGAGGATCAGCGGGGTGCGGTTCAATTCCTCAACGGTGATGAAGCCTGGTGGCCGCGCGCCGGGACGCGTCACCAGCACCATTTCTTCCTCGGCGAGCCGGGTCAAGGCGATCAGCCGGCTGCGCGAAATCTCTGCCATCAGTGCCAGATCGACGAGACCCGCGACGATGAATTCTTCGAGCCGCGCGGAGCCGGCATGCACCACTTTCAATTCGATCAGCAGATAATGTTCGCGCATCCGCGCGAACAGCTCGGGCACCACGACCGGGCATAGCGGAGGCGTGACCCCGAGGATGATCTTGCCGCTGGGATGGGCCTTATGCGCCCGGATCTCGTCGCCGGCGCGCTCGACATCGCGCAGAATGCGCTGGGCGCTGTCGAGCAGTTTCTGCCCGGCCTCGGTCAGGCGCACGCCGCGATTGGCGCGCGTAAACAGCGCGGCATCGAGCTCGTCCTCGAGCCGCTGGACATGCCGGGTCAAGGCCGGCTGGGCGATCTGCAAATGGGCCGAGGCGCGGGTAATGCTGCCGAGCTCAGCGATGCGGACGAAGTAAAATAAGCTGCGCAGTTCCATGACAGCAATTTCGCCCACCCCGCCGCGGTAAGGTCAATCCGAATTGTCCGCCGTGACAGTCCTCCGATCCGCCGCGGCGAGCAACGGTGCCGCGACGACTCCGATCGTGCTCGCAGGGCGGAACGGCCGCAGCGTCGGGTGAGGGCGGCTCCGGAGAAACTGCCCCGCCGTTCCTTCAAGTTTGTTTGAAGAAACGGGCGGCGTTGTCCCAGAACAGCTTCTTCTTGGTCTCGCCTTTCAGGCTCTGCCAAGCGAGGATATTGTCGATCGAATTCGGAAACTGGCATTCCGAATGCGGGTAGTCAGAAGCGTACATCAGCACATCGTCGCCGAGAAAGCCGGTGACAGTATTGAACATGTCCTCGCCCTCCTGGTGCTCGATGCTGCAGAAAAACCGCCCGCTCGTCATGTATTCGCTGGGCTTATGCTTCAGGGGTGCGGTGCCGCCGACATAGACCGCCTGCTCATCCATGCGCCGGGCCCAGAACGGCAGCCAGCCAAAGCCGCACTCCAGCACCCCCATCCGCAGCCTCGGGTAGCGGTCCATGATGCCGCCGCCGACAAAGGAGGCGACAAAGCGCATCGCTCCCCAGGGGTGGGAGGCCATGCGGCCGACGAAGATGTTGTCCCAGACGTCGCGATAGGCCGGGTAGTAGGGCGGGTTCCAGGTCGAGCTGTGATGCGCTATCGGCAGGTCGTGCTCCTCAGCGGCCCGCCAGATCGGGTCGAGATCGGGGTGGTCGGGCGGAATGTCAAAGGGCATCAATGGCTTGACTGCCACCGCCCAATTCGAATTCCCCCACTCGCGGATCTCATGCACCGCCGCCTCGACATCGCGGGTCGAGGCGACAATCAAGCTCTTCAACCGATTCGGGGACTGACCGCAGAAATCCGCCATGTGGCGGTGATAGGCGCGAATCAACCCGACTTCGAATGCCGGGTCATCGAGCCCGACAAGGCTCATAAACGAGCCGGGGATCAGGAAATGGATGTCCGTCCCCTCGTCGTCCATGTCCTTCACGCGGTTCTCGGCCTGATCGTCTTGCACGCCCGGCCTGGGCAGCTTGCCGCCGCGCCATTGCGACTCGCGTCCGGTAAAGCTCTCGCGCGGCTCCGCCTCGCCCAGCACTCGCCGGTAGAATTTTCTGCCAAAACTGTAGTGGTGGCGGCCGTCGCCGCTGGCCCGACGATAGTCTGCCAGTTCGGCGAGCCGCGGGCGAAACCCGGGATCGACATAGCGATCGAGCACCTCGGCAGCCGGGTTGACATGGGTGTCGGCATCAAACACGTGGTATCCGTTTTTCACTTCGCACCTCCTTTGTTCTGCGCCCCGATTACGGATTGCTATTCAGCTCGCCGCCCTTTCGTCATGCCCGCGCAAACAGGCATCCAGGGCGGCCCATGGGCGTGGCTTGGCGGCACTGGGCCCCCGCTTTCGCGGGGGCGACGATCGAATGTGGTAACGCTTGTGACTTCGTTCCCGTCGAGGTGCGCTCAGGTCTGCTTAAAAAATCGAGCGGCGTTGTCCCACAACAGCTTTTTCTTGGTCTCGCCCTTCAAGCTTTGCCAGCCGATGATATTGTCGACAGAATTCGGGAACTGGCATTCCGAATGCGGGTAGTCGGAGGCGTACATCAATACGTCATCACCGAGGAATTGGGTGACGTAGTTGTACATGTCTTCGCCTTCATGATGCTCGATGCTGCAGAAGAAACGGCCGCTTTGCATGTATTCGCTCGGCTTTTGCTTCAGATCGGCGGTACCGCCGACATAGACCGCCTGCTCATCGAGACGCTTGGCCCAAAACGGCAGCCAGCCAAATCCGCCCTCGAGCACGCCCATGCGCAACGTCGGGAACCGGTCGAACAACCCGCCGCCGATGAACGAGGCGACAAACCGCATCGCCCCCCAAGGGTGAGCGGCGGCGCGGCCGATAAAGATGTTCTCCCACAAATCGAGATAACCCGGGTAATAAGGCGGGTTCCAGGTAAAGCTGTGATTGGCGATCGGTAGATCGTTCTCGGCGGCCGCTTCCCAGATCGGATAGAGATCGGGGTGGTCGGCCGGCATATCCTTGGCGAGCAACGGCAACACCGCGACCGCCCATTTCGACTTGCCCCATTCGCGGATCTCGCGCACCGCCTCAGGCACGACGCGCGACGAAGCGACGATCAGGCTTTTTAGCCGATCCGGGTGATCGGCGGTGAAATCGGCCATATGGCGATGATAGGCGCGGATCATGTTGACTTCGAGTGCCGGGTCGTCGAGCCCGACGACACTCAGCCACGAGGTCGGGATCAGGAAGTGGGCATCGACCCCTTCGTCGTCCATATCGGCGACACGGTTGGCGGCCTGATCGTCCTGGACACCCGGCCGCGGCATTTTCGTCCCCCGCCAGGTCGTCTCGCGCCCGCTAAAGCTGTCGCGCGGCGCCTTTTCGCCGAGGACGCGGCGATAAAACTTGGTGCCGACGCGATACTGGTGCATCTGTGGCTGCTCTCTGGCCGGTTGGCCGCTCGGCACGCGATAGGGTGCGAGTTCGGGCAGGCGATCGCGAAAGCCCGGATCGACATAGCGGTCCAGCACCTCGGCGCAAGGGTTGACATGGGTGTCGGAATCGTAAGCGCGGAACCCGTTTCGCATCCTGACTCTCCTCCTGTATCGCGCACCGGGCGCGGATCTTGGTCATCGCCTCATAATAGGACGCATCATAAGACCGCGCGCCCGCCGCTGTCGACGGCGACCTAACCGGCGCCGACCGGCGCACGCCCGGTTAAGGGGCGGCTTTGAGCGATTCTTCGCATCCGAGCGGTCGGCTTTTACCAGCCGCTCCATTAGTAATTGGCAAGAAATCGGCGGTCTTCGGTCCAAATTTAAGAGAGTCCTAACTTTAGATACATGTGAGGAATCTGGTGTAGAAGGGCATGGTTCGCCATAGAAAGGGGGAGCCATGGGCGGGATTGTCTGCAAGCGCTGTCAAGGGACGGATTACGTCAAGAGGGGAACGGTTCGCAATCTGCAACGCTACCAATGCAAGGCCTGCGGATGCAATTTCACGAACACGCCGCCGCGTGGCAAGCCGCCGGGAATGAAGGCTCTGGCGCTGATGCTTTATGCCATGGGCAATATGAGCTTTTGCAGCATCGCTCGCCTTCTCGGGGTCAGCGATGTCGCGGTCCTTAAGTGGGTTCGTAACGAAGCCCGGCGGCTGCCCGAACCGGCCGTGACAGCCGAGACCGTCATTATCACGCTCGACGAGATGTGGCATTTTCTCAAAAAAAGACTGAAAAACTCTGGATTTGGCGAGCGTATGACCCTGTCCGTCGGCGCACCGTCGCCTGGGTGCTTGGTGGCCGTGATGATGCCGCCCCCGCCTTCGCGGGGGCAGGCTCTGTCAAAAGCTCCTCGATAAAGTTGGGATCCAGGGCAAACCCTTCCTAACCGACGATTGGGAAGGCTTTCACCGCCTCATTCCGCAGGATCAACTCTTCACCGGTAAAGACCTGACGTTCTCCATCGAGCAGGACAACAGCAACATTCGTCACTTCGTCGCCCGCTTTCGCCGTCGTACCAAGGTCGTTTCCAAAGCCGTGGAGATGGTCGATCTGTCCCTGCGCATCTATCATCACTTCCACGACAATCCGTGCAACTTCGCCGCCCTCGTCGCCACCTTCCTATGTATCTTCAGTTAGGACTCTCAAATTTAATTCGTCGTCCGGCGAACCCGTGATCGAGCGTCCTTGTCGGGCCGACCGATCGAAGCCCTAGGCGTCCGTACATCCACGTTTCACCCGGCTGGGCGGCGCGGCGGTCACTGAGAGCCTGACTTAAAATGAATTCCGAGTTTCCAATAGGTTATCGTCACCCCCGTGAAAGCGGAGGTCCACGACGAACTGCTGCGGCGTTGCCAGCCCTAGATTCCCGCTTTCGCGGGAATGACGGAGAGAGGCGACAACTGATTGAAACTGGCGGACTCATTATCGGTCGGGCTCTGAACGACATAGGCCGCCTCAGACGAAGACGACATGTGGTTTGGGGTAATATCGCGGTGTTTGGTTGATAAAAAGCGTAGTCATCAAGGATAGATGGCTTCATATACTGGATTGAGGGTAGGGGCGGTTTCGCAATGCGGCGGTTAAAGCGCAGGCGCGGTTATCGGCCCGGTTTATCCAGCAGCCGCACACCCTCACCGCGGATGCGGTCAATGATCGGTTTGGAGAGTAAGTGCAGCAGCGGCGGCAGGCCGAGCTCGATCCGAACCAGCCGGTCCTCGACGTCGATGCGCCCGTTTATGCTTTGCCCAATCGCTGTGAGACCGAAGTCGAGCCTATACCCGGTCCAGCTATGGTTTATGGAGGTGGCAAAGGGTGCGAGCTGGGTGCGAATGTACCCCACTCCCTCATTAAGCCGGCGCTGGGCCTCATCACGGCCCAACTGGTGCGAAATCGTGATGATGATGGGTTCTGGCACGAGCTCCCCCGGATTCAGATATTTACGGCAAACAACCCGCCCGCGACTGCCGCTTCGGTCACGTGCACACGTGCGGACGCAGCTTCATCCCGCCGCCGCTACGTTGCCGAGGGTCATCGGCGACCCGGGAACGGATTTCATCGCTCAGCTTGAGCTGATCCGTGGCCTTGATGTTCGCTAAGCGGTTCATCGCAGTGATGGATTACCTCGCCAGTTTCGCGCATCGCGACGGTCACGGCATACCGATCCATCACGCGCCTGAGATATGCAAGCGCGCCGTCGCGGCTTTGCTGAGCGACAAGCCGGATGAAATTGCCGACGGACCAATAATTATTTGGTTCTGCCTTGGAGTAACGCCAGTATTTGCTGATCCCGGAGGGGTCCCAAAACGGCGGTCTCGGCTCTAATAATGGCAACGGCAATGGCCAGTGCATGAGCGCGCCGGCACCTTTGCTCGGGCTCAGCATTCTCGCCGCATTGATATAAGTGCCTTGCTTGGCGAAAAAAACTTACGGCGACGAAGGGAATCGGGCATTCGCGAGTATAGTTAATTAAAGATTTGTCGCTCGTTTGGAACTTATCGCTAGAAGCGTCGTTTCCCCGAGTTGGTCGATCAAACCGGCAGCTTCAGGCTGCTGAAGACGCCAGGAGGACCTGAGGATGGCAGAAGAGAGGGGCGCCGTTCCTTACGGGCGCAAGACCCAGCACACTCCGGCGATCGACGAAGTTCACATTTTATGGATCACCGCCGGGCTCGGCTGCGATGGCGATACGGTGTCGATCACCGCGGCGAGCGAGCCCAGCATCGAGGACGTACTGCTCGGCGCCATCCCCGGGTTGCCGAAGGTTCATTTGCACAATCCGGTACTTGCCTTCGAAGTTGGCGACGACTTCATGAAATATTTTCATCAAGCCGATCGCGGCGAGATCACCAATTTCGTGCTGGTGGTCGAAGGCTCGATCCCAAACGAAAAGATCAGCGGCGATGGTTATTGGGCGGCATACGGCACCGATCCGAAGACCGGCGAGCCGATCCGCACGACCGAATGGATCGACCGGCTGGCGCCAAAGGCGTTGGCGGTGGTGGGTGCCGGCACCTGCGCCACCTACGGCGGCATCCATGCGATGCAGGGCAATCCGACCGGTTGCATGGGTCTACAGGATTACCTCGGCGCGAAATGGAAATCGAAGGCGGGGCTGCCGATTGTCAACGTTCCAGGCTGCCCGGTACAGCCCGACAATTTCATGGAAACCTTGCTTTATCTGCTGCGCCAGCTCGCCGGGCTCGCGCCGATGATCCCGATCGACGAGCTGGGCCGGCCACAATGGCTGTTCGGCATGAGCGTGCATATGGGCTGCGATCGCGCCGGCTGGTACGAACAGGCCGACTTCACGCGGGAATACGGCTCGCCGAAATGCCTCGTCAAAATCGGCTGCTGGGGTCCGGCGGTGCAATGCAATGTGCCAAAACGCGGCTGGATCTCCGGCATGGGCGGGTGCCCCAATGTCGGCGGCATCTGCATCGGCTGCACGATGCCGGGCTTTCCCGATAAATTTATGCCGTTCATGGACGAGCCGCCCGGTGGTGTCCTCTCTTCCAACCTGATCCGGCCCTATGGCGAGCTGATCCGGCGATTGCGCCGGCTGACCAACAACACCCTCAACGAAGAGCCAAAATGGCGCCACAATCGGCCGGAGCTGACAACCGGCTATCGACCCGACCGCCCGATCTCGCGGCCCGCATCAGCAGGAGCATGAACCGATGGCGACCCCCTTTGATGTTGCGGAGCGTCCGGCCGCCGGCGCAACCCAGCCCTCCCGCAATCTGGTGGAGATGAATTGGGATCCGATCACCCGCATTGTCGGCAGCCTCGGGATCTATACGAAAATCGATTTCGAGAACCGTCGCGTCGCGGAGTGTCACAGCACGTCCTCGATCTTTCGCGGCTACAGCATCTTTATGAAGGGAAAAGACCCGCGCAACTCGCATTTCATTACCAGCCGGATCTGCGGGATCTGCGGCGACAATCACGCGACCTGCTCGGTCTACGCTCAAAACATGGCTTACGGGATCAAATCGCCGCCGATTGCCGAGTGGATCATCAATCTCGGGGAAGCGGCCGAGTACATGTTCGACCACAACATCTTCCAGGACAATCTCGTCGGGGTTGATTTCTGCGAGCAGATGGTGCGGCAGACGAACCCCAGCCTGTGGGAAAAGGCCCAGAACACGCCGGCGCCGCATGCCGCCGATCATGGCTATCGCACG
The DNA here is from genome assembly GCA_963846635.1 of uncultured Alphaproteobacteria bacterium. Lineage (GTDB taxonomy): Bacteria > Pseudomonadota > Alphaproteobacteria > ATCC43930 > CGMCC-115725 > AP-15. Next base: position 134,429 of record CAWJXM010000059.1, read on the forward strand.
ATCGGCGACATCATGACGGCGTTGAACCCGTTCACCGGCGAGTTCTATCGCGAGACATTGCTCGTCAGCCGCTATACGCGGGAAATGTTCAGCCTGATGGAGGGCCGCCACGTCCACCCCTCGACCCTCTATCCGGGCGGGGTCGGCACGGTACCCTCGGTGCAGCTTTTCACCGAATACATGACCCGGCTGCTCAGATATGTCGAGTTCATGAAAAAGGTCGTGCCGCTCCACGACGATTTGTTCGATTTCTTCTACGAGGCATTGCCCGGCTACGAGGAAGTCGGCAGGCGCCGCATCCTGCTCGGCTGCTGGGGCGCCTATCAGGACCCGGCTGTCTGCGATTACCGATACCAGACGATGACCAATTGGGGCCGCGCCATGTACGTGACGCCCGGCGTTATCATCGATGGCCAGCTGGTAACGACGGATCTTGTCGACATCAATCTGCAAATGCGGATCTTGCTCGGCCATTCCTATTATGATGATTGGGATGGCCAGGAAATCTTTGTCAGAAAGGATCCGCTCGGTAACGACGTCGACCCCAAGCACCCGTGGAACCAGACGACGGTCCCGCGGCCACAAAAGCGCAATTTTGACGGCAATTATTCCTGGGTCATGTCGCCGCGTTGGCTGGACAAGCGCAGCGGCGATCATTTAGCGCTCGACACCGGCGGTGGTGCGATCGCGCGGTTGTGGTCGACGGCACTCGCGGGTCTGGTCGATATCGGCTACATTAAGGCCACCGGCCACAGCGTAAAGATCTATTTGCCAAAGACCGCGCTCAAACCCGAGGTTGAGTTCGAGTGGAAGGTTCCGCAATGGAGCAACACCATCGAACGCGACCGGGCGCGAACCTATTTCCAGGCCTATTCCGCCGCCGCCGCGCTTTATTTCCTCGAACGCGCGTTTGCCGAGGTGCAGGCCGGGCGCACTAAAACCTGGACCGATTTCAAAGTCCCCGATGAGGCGATCGGTTGTGGTTTTCACGAGGCGGTGCGCGGCGTGCTCTCGCATCATCTGGTGATCCGCAACGGCAAGATCGCCAACTACCATCCCTACCCGCCGACGCCGTGGAACGCTAATCCGCGCGACATTTACGGCACGCCCGGTCCGTATGAGGATGCGGTGCAGAACACGCCGATTTTCGAAGAGAACGGGCCGGAAAACTTCAAGGGCATCGATATTATGCGCACCGTGCGCAGCTTCGATCCGTGTTTGCCGTGCGGCGTCCACATGTATCTCGGTGGCGGCAAGACCTTGAAGACCGTGCATTCCCCGATGTTTGGCGTTGGTCGGCAGGCGGGGTCGTGAGCGACGACGAGCGGCCAAGGCTTCGAGAGGCGCTCGACCGCATCGACGCGCTGGTGTCGGCGCTGGACCGGGTTGCCGATGCCGGTGCGCGCGATGCGGCGCGCGAGCTGCTCGAGCTGGTCCTCGACCTACATGGCTTAGCGCTCGCCCGCGCCATGGCGATCGTCACGTCTGCCGAAGGCGGTAAAGAATTGGCCGGACGCTTGGCCCAGGAAGAGCAAGTGCGGGCGGTTCTGCTTCTGCACGGCCTTCACCCCGAGCCGTTCGAGGAGCGGGTCCGCAAAGCCGTCGAACGCCTGCGGCCGGAACTCGAAAACCTCGGCTATCGGATGCGGCTGGTCGAGGTGAGGGCTGCGACGGCACAGCTGCGGGTCGAGGGCGCTCTCTGCCTGGAAGCGCCCCGCGCATTGCAGCTACGGCGGCAGATCGAGGCGGTCCTCATCGACGAGGCGCCCGATCTCGACGATATTGTGATCGAGGGATTGGATGTCGGAGCCGAACAGGCAGCACTGGCGGCCGGGTAACCCCGGTGCCGCCGTTGCGCTTCGCGGCAATTGGGTCGCGGCATTGCGCCGGTTTGTCGACGCATCCGAGGCCGAACGATGTGAATTCTGCGGAACTGCCCTCCCTCTCGGACACACGCACCTGATCGAGCCTGCGATGCGGCGCTTGGTCTGCGCCTGCGAGGTCTGCGTCGCCACGATGGCGGCGTCGGCAGACGGGGCGGATATCGGGTCATCGTCAGCGGCGCCCGGCTTCTGGCCGACTTCCGCATGACCGATGCCGAGTGGGAAGCCTTGCGGCTACCGATCGACATGACCTTCGTGTTCCACAGCACACCGGAGGGGAGGCCGATCGCGCTCTACCCCGGACCTGCGGGCGCAACCAAATCGCTGCTCGGCCTCGATGCCTGGGAACGGATCGTCACCAGCAACCCGGAGCTCGCCGACTTGCAGCCGGATGTCGAGGCCCTGCTGGTCAATCGCCTCGACGGCGCGCGGGAGTACTACCGGGTTTCGATCGACCGATGCTTTGCCCTTGTCGGCCTGATCCGCACCCGATGGCGTGGGCTTTCCGGCGGTCCCGAGGCCTGGGCGGCGATCCGCGAGTTCTTCGATGGCTTGCGCGGCCCCGCCGAATCGGCGCGCGGGTTGGGACATGATTGATCTGGATTTTGCCGTTTTGGGTGCCGATATGGCCTCCCATGCCGCGGCACCGACGCTATTGCTGAAACTGCGGGTCACGAATGCGGTGCCGGCGGTGCCGGTGCAGAATGTGATGCTGCAATGCCAGATCCGGATCGAGCCGACGCGCCGACAATACGCTCCGAGCGAGCATGAGCCGTTGAGCGAGCTGTTTGGCACGCCCGACCGCTGGGGCGTCAGTCTGCACAGCCTGTTGTGGACCTACGTCAATGTATTGGTGCCGCCGTTCGACACAGGATGCACTTTCAATCTGCCGGTGGCCTGCAGCTATGACCTCAATATCGCCGCCACCAAATATTTTTACGGCCTCGAAGGTGGCGAAGTCCCTCTCGCCTTGCTGTTCAGCGGCACGATTTTCTATCGCGACAGCGAGGGCCGGCTGCAGATCGTGCAGCTCTCCCACGACAAGGAGGCCGCCTATCGGTTGCCGGTACAGATCTGGCAATCGATGATGAACCATTACTACCCCGACATTGCGTGGCTGAGCCTCAGCCGCAGCGTGTTTGACGAGTTCTACCGCTACAAACGGCAGAACGGCTTCGCGCGCTGGGAAGATGCATTGCGCAGCCTGCTGCCTCGCTGCTCGGCGGAGGCGCCGCAATGAACCTGGGAGCGGCCGAAGCGATCGCCCGGGCAGTGCTTTACGAGGGCTACATCCTTTATCCTTATCGGCCCTCGGCAACCAAAAACCGGCAGCGCTGGACCTTTGGCGGAATCTTTCCGCGCGAGTTTGCCGCTCGTACCGGCAGCGATCCGTGCATGATGCAGACCCAGTGCCTGGTGCGTGGGCGCGCTCCCGTAATCGATATCAAGGTCTGCTTTCTGCATGCAGTCGAGCGGGAACTGGGCGCGCTGGCGAAATCCGCTACCGAGCTCCCAGCGAGCGACGAACCGGCCTTCGCGCTGGTGCCGTCGCTCGAGATAGACGGCAAGCGTTTTGTTGCCTGGCAGGAGGCGGTCGAGCGCGAAATCCTCGCTCCCGGCTTTGCGGCCGACGAGTGGCTCAACGGCAATGTCTGCATCCCATTCGCCTTTTCAGGGATGCGACAGATCGAGCCCCTCAGGCGGTCCGATGGATTGATTATCGCTGTGCTCTTGCGCACCGCCTGCGCCGTCGCCGGCGAGCTGACGATCGCGGCGGAGCCGGTTGGGCGTGAGGTCTTTCGCTTGACCGTGCGGATCGAAAACATCACGGCATGCGAGCCTAGCGAAATCGCTGATCGCAACCGTGCCCAGCGTCGCGCTTTCGCTTCGACGCATACGATCTTTGCGGTGAGGAATGGCGCCTTTGTCTCGCTGACAGACCCGCCCGGGGCGCTGAAAGAGGCCGCCGCTGGTTGCGACAACCAGGGAACCTGGCCGGTCCTGGTCGGGGAGGCGGGGCAAACCGACCTGCTGTTGTCCTCGCCGATCATACTGTACGACTATCCGCAAATCGCGCCCGAGAGTCCCGGCGATTTCTTTGATGGCACTGAGATTGACGAGATGCTTGCCTTGCGCATCCTGACAATGACGGACGAGGAGAAGCGCGAGATGGCAGCGACCGACCTCCGTACTCGCGAACTCCTCGAGCGCACCGAGGCGATGACGCCAACGGAACTTACTCGCCTGCATGGTGCGCTGCGCAGCCCCCGTGACACCATAAACGGCCCATGGGCGGCGGTTGACAACAAGCCGCAGCTCGCATCGCTGCGGATCGGCGGCGCCGAACTGACGATTGGCGACCGGGTTCGTCTCAATCCCAGGGGCCGGGCCGACATCATGGATCTGGTGCTCAAGGATCGCGTGGCGGTGATCGAGGCGATCGAATGCGATTTCGAGGATCGCATTCACCTCGCCGTGACAGTTGCCGACGATCCGGGCCGCGAGCTCGGTTTGGGTTACATGCCCGGCCATCGCTTCTTTTTCGGCCCCGACGAGGTGCAGCCCTTGCCGCCGGAATGCTCGCAATGAGCCCAATTCTCGTTGCCGGCATCGGCAACATCTTCAACGGCGACGATGGTTTCGGCGTTGCCGTGGCACAGCGCATGGCGCGTCGCGAACCACCGACTGGCGTGACCATAAAGGATTTCGGCATCCGCGGCCTCGACCTGACCTACGCGCTGCTCGACGGTTACGCGGCGGCAGTCGTAATCGATACTGCGCGGCGCGGCGAGCCGCCCGGGACGCTTTACGTGATCGAGCCCGAGATCTCCGCCGCGGCGGAAACGCAGCCGGAAGACCTTCTGCTATCGCCGCATGAACTCGACCCAGCGAAGGTGCTGCGGCTCGCTGCTGCATTGGATAGCCCTTGCCGGCGCGTCATTCTGGTCGCCTGTGAGCCCGCCAGCTTTGGCGACGATGAGCTGGGCGCGATAGAGCTGACCCCGCCGGTTGCAGCGGCGGTCGATCCCGCCGTCGCGCTCGTCGAACAGGTGATCCGTCAACTCCTTGCCGAGGAGAACCCTTCATGGACACCCGCTACACATCCGACCACAACTCCGGGCGCAACGTCGAGCCTCGCCGAGAGCAGCCCGGCGGCGGGGGAATGAGCGGATGGGGCGTGTTTGGCATCACGATGGGGGTTCTGGCCGCTGCGGCGATTGCGGTGAACCTGCCCGACCTGATCCGTTACATTCGTATCCGCAATATGTGAGCTGCGGAACGGGCTGCGAGGACTAAGGCCGGCCATGATGCCGGAGCCCGCCGAGAGGCATCGCGAGGGCCGCTCTGTCCGGGTTCGCGGCTTGGTGCAGGGGGTGGGCTTCCGCCCGACCGTCTGGCGTCTGGCGCATGATTTCGGCATCGCCGGCGAGGTGTGGAACGATGCTCAAGGAGTCATGATTCGGGCCTGGGGTGTGCCCGCGGCACTAGACAATTTTATTCGTCATTTGCGTGACGATGCGCCGCCACTGGCCCGGATTGATGCGATCGAGTGCATGCCTTTGCGCGAAGTCCGCCGATCTGACGCATTTCACATTATTGCGAGCCGTTCCGGCACTGCTCAGACAGGGGTCGTTCCCGACGCCGCAACTTGCGCAACGTGCCTCTCCGAAATTCAAAGCGCCGCCGACCGGCGCCACCGCTATTCCTTTACCAACTGTACGCATTGCGGTCCGCGGTTTTCGATCGTGCAGGCGATCCCCTATGACCGGGCCAATACGAGCATGTCCCGGTTCACGCTTTGCGCCGATTGCCGGGCGGAATACGAGACGCCAGCCGATCGTCGCTTTCACGCGCAGCCGCTTGCTTGTCCGGTTTGCGGGCCTTCATTGTGGTTCGAAACACTCGACGCAAACGCCGCAGTGGCGATCCCAAGCCATGACGATGCGGTCGCGGCGGCCGCAGAGCTGCTGTCGGCTGGCGCGATTGTGGCAGTGAAAGGCATCGGCGGCTTTCACCTCGCCTGCGATGCGGCCAATAGCGATGCAGTCGAGCGGCTGCGCGCCCGCAAGCGACGTTATGCTAAACCCTTCGCGCTGATGGGGCGCGACATCGATGTCGTGCGGCGCTACTGCACCGTTGGGCCTGAAGAGGAGGCGTTGTTGCGCAGCGCCGCCGCGCCGATCGTCGTGATGGCTGCAGCTGGGTCCGACCAGGTGGCCGATGCAGTCGCACCGGGCCAGCGCACCCTCGGCTTTATGCTACCCTACACGCCGCTCCATCATCTGCTGCTGGCGCAGATCGACCGGCCGATCGTGCTGACCAGCGGCAACCTTTCCGAGGAGCCGCAATGCATCGGCAATGAAGAGGCCAAGCGGAAGCTGGCCGCGGATTGCCGATTACGGGCTGTTCCACAATCGCGACATCGCCAATCGCATCGACGATTCGGTGACCCGGGTTGTCGGCGGACAAACCCGCGTGCTGCGGCGGGCGCGCGGTTACGCGCCGGCGCCGCTAACGCTGCCGGAAGGGTTTGCGGCGTGCCCTCCGGTCTTGGCGTTGGGGGGCGAGCTGAAGAACACCTTCTGTCTGCTAAAAGATGGCCAGGTGATCCTTTCCCAGCACATCGGCGACCTCGAAGACGCCGCAACTCTCGCGGAATATCAGCGAAGTCTGGAGCTCTATCGCGAGCTGTTCGACCACCGACCGCAGATCATCGCAATCGACCGTCATCCGCAATACCTGTCCACCCGCCTCGGCCAGGAATGGGCTGCCCGCGACGGCTTGGCGCTGGTTGAGGTTCAGCACCACCACGGGCACATTGCGAGCTGCATGGCCGAGCACGGCGTGCCGCTCGGCACCCCTCCCGTTCTAGGCATCGCCCTCGACGGGCTGGGCTACGGCGACGACGACAGCTTTTGGGGCGGCGAATTTTTGATTGCCGATTATCTCGGCTTCACCCGGGGCGGCCGTTTCGAGCCCGTGGCGATGCCCGGCGGCACCCAGGCAGTGCGGCAACCGTGGCGCAACACCTTTGCCCATCTCGACGCGACGATCGGGTGGGAACACTGCGCGCGCGATTTCGCGCAACTGGATATCATTCGTTTCCTCGGCGCCCAGCCTGTCGCGACGCTGCAGGCAATGACGCGCAACCACATCAACTCTCCACCGGCAAGCTCCTGCGGGCGGTTGTTCGACGCCGTCGCCGCTGCTGTCGGCATCTGCCGCGAGCGCGCTGGTTACGAAGGACAGGCGGCGATCGAGCTGGAGGCATGCGTCGATGAATGTCTCCTTTCGACCGAGCACGGCTACCCGTTCGCGATCGATTTCACCGCACCCGCTCTTCCCTCGCTGACGAAGCAGATGAGCGCGGAGTTGCTGATGACCCTCGAAGGCGGCCCGATGTGGAAGCAATTGCTGCGAGACCTCGCTGACGGAACACCAGCTTCCATCATGGCGGCCCGCTTCCATCATGGCCTTGCCGACGCCATCGTCGATATGGCGGCGCGGGTCGCTAACGGGATCCAGACGGCGGTACTGTCGGGAGGCGCGTTCCAGAACCGTTTTCTGCTCGAGCTGGTGTCGGACGGATTGCGCGGTCGGGGCTTCAGAGTGCTCTCCCCGCGCCGGGTGCCTGCCAATGACGGTGGATTGTCGCTCGGCCAGGCGGTGATTGCTGCCGCGCGACAAGTCATTGGTTGCCCCTCCGCAAACATGCAGGTTGCGCCATGTGTCTAGGCATTCCCGGGCAGATCGTCGCGATCAGCGATGTCGAGAACATGCTTGGCATCGTCGAAGTTTCCGGCGTGCGCCGGGAGATCCAACTCGCCTGCATCATTGACGACCAGCATCCGATTGAATCCTGCATCGGTGATTGGGTGCTCGTGCATGTCGGCTTTGCGATGAGCCGCATCGACGAGGCCGAGGCAGCTCAGACCTTGGCATTGCTCGCCGAACTCGGCGACATCGAGAGCGAATTGCGGGGTCTCACATGACCGCCGACCGCGACAACGCCCTGGCCTCGCTCTACCCGTTCCTTTATGGAGCCCGTAAGGACGAGAGCAAGGAAAATGCAGCCTTGCTGCATTCGGTGGGTGAGAAGGCGGCCCACAGCATCGCAACCAAACAAGCTTTCTTCGAGGCCAACAAGGGACGGATCGTCGCCACTGCGCGGGCCATTGCAGCAGTCTATCGGCGGCAGGGCCGCATGTTCGCGATAGGCAATGGCGGATCGAGCTGCGACGCTGCGCATTTCGCGGTGGAGTTCATGCATCCGATCACTGCCGGGCGGCCGGCGCTCCCGGCAGTCAATCTGACCGCCGATGTCGCGATGATGAGCGCGGTCGGCAATGATGTCGGGTTCGCCCATGTTTTCGTGCGTCAGTTGATCTCGCTGGCCCGGCGCGGGGACGGCCTGATCGGGTTCTCGACGAGCGGTAATTCCGCCAATCTCATTGCCGCTTTCGCGAAGGCGCGCGAGCTCGGCATGACGACGATCGGCGTCGCGGGTATGAACGGCGGCGAGATGGCCCGGGAGGGTCTGCTCGACCATTGTCTGGTCGTCGAGACCGACAGCATTCACCGCATCCAGGAGACGCACGTCACCCTTTATCATATCCTGTGGGATCTCGTTCACACGATGCTGGCCGACGACCGCGGCGCACTCCATTCCGAGGCCCGGCCATGAAGTACGTCGACGAATTTCGCGATCCCACCAAGGCCGACCGGCTCCTTCGGGAAATTCGGGGGCTGGTCGAGCGGATCCCCGCCTGCCGTGTCCGGCCGTTGCAGATCATGGAAGTCTGCGGCGGCCATACGCATGCGATCTTCAAATGGGGGCTCGAAGGGCTTCTCCCGGACCGCGTCGAGCTGGTGCATGGCCCAGGTTGCCCCGTCTGCGTATTGCCGATGGGGCGGGTCGACGATTGTGTCGCACTGGCCGAGCATCCGAACGTGATCCTCGCGACCTTCGGCGACGCAATTCGCGTGCCCGGCTCAAAGAAGAGCCTGTTGCAGGCCAAGGCGGACGGCGCCGATGTGCGTATCGTCTATTCGCCGCTCGACGCATTGAAGATTGCGCGCGACCGCCCGGAAAAGGAGGTCGTCTTCTTCGCGCTGGGGTTCGAGACGACGATGCCGAGCACGGCCTTTACCGTGCTGCAGGCCGAGCGCGACGGGGTTCGGAATTTTTCCCTGCTGTGCAATCACATCACGATCATTGCGACGATCAAGGCGATCCTCGACTCGCCCGAGCTGACATTGGACGGCTTTCTCGGGCCGGGGCATGTCAGCATGGTGATCGGCACGGCACCTTATCGCTTTATCGCAGAGCATTATCAAAAGCCGATCGTCGTCGCCGGTTTCGAGCCGCTCGACATTCTGCAGTCGCTCGCGATGGTTCTGCGCCAGCTCGCCGAGGGCCGGTGCGCGGTCGAGAACCAGTACCGGCGCGTGGTGCCCGAGGCCGGCAATGGACCGGGGTTGGCGGCGATTTCCCGGGTGTTCGAATTGCGTGAGTTTTTCGAATGGCGGGGGCTCGGATCGATCGATCACTCCGGGGTCCGCGTACGCAATGCCTATGCCCGCTACGATGCCGAGCGCAAATTTTCTTTGCCTGGACTGAAGATCGCCGATCCCAAGGCGTGCCAGTGTGGCGAGGTTCTTAAGGGTGTGATCAAGCCGTGGCAGTGCAAGGTGTTCGGCGGTGCCTGCACGCCCGAGACACCGCTCGGCGCATTGATGGTGTCGAGCGAGGGAGCCTGTGCCGCCTATTATAATTACGGCGGCACGCATTTGGCCAAGCGGCGCCGTGCCCCCCGGCCCGGGATAGCCGGATGACGGGTCGCCGCGCCACCCGTCAGGTGCGGGATACGCGCATCACCCTGGCCCATGGCAGCGGCGGCAAAGCGATGCACGACCTGATCGAGGATGTGTTCATCGCCACCTTTGACAACTCCATCCTCGATACGCTCGAAGATCAGGCGCGGCTGCCGCTCGCCGAATTGAATGCGCAGGGTGACCGGCTCGCCTTCACCACCGATTCCTATGTCGTCGATCCGTTGTTTTTCGCCGGCGGCGATATCGGCAGGCTGGCAGTGGCCGGCACCGTCAACGACCTCGCCGTCGGGGGCGCTAGGCCGCTCTATCTAAGCTGCTCGATCATTGTCGAGGAGGGGCTCGACATTGGGATACTGCGCCGCGTCGCGCGCTCGATGCGCGACACGGCTAAAGAGGCCGAGGTCAAGCTCGTCACCGGCGACACGAAAGTTGTGCCGCGTGGCGCCGCCGACAAGCTCTTCATCAATACCGCTGGTATTGGCGTCATTCCCGATCAATACCGCTGGTATTGGCGTCATTCCCGAAGGTGTATCGATCGCCGCCGATCGCGCGCGGCCCGGCGACGCGATCCTCGTCAATGGCACGATCGGCGATCATGGTGTCGCAATCCTGCAGGAGCGTGCGGATCTCGGCCTCGCGGCAAAGATTTCGAGCGATTGCCAGCCTTTGAACGGGCTCGTCGAGACCCTGCTCGCGACTTGCCCCAACGTGCATTGTCTGCGCGACGCGACCCGCGGGGGAGTGGCAACCGTGCTCAACGAGTTTGCCGCCGCGTCGCGGTTCTGCCTGCGGGTCGTCGAGACCGCGTTACCGATATCGGACGAGGTCCGCGGCGTGTGCGAGTTGCTCGGCCTCGATCCGCTCTATATCGCGAACGAGGGCAAGCTTGTTGCCATCGTGCCAAGCGAGGATGCCGAGTGCGCGCTGGCCGCGATGCGGTCGCACCCCGCCGGCCGGCAGGCGGCGATCATCGGTAAAGTCGTCGAAACGCCGGAAGCGATGGTGGTACTCGGAACCCCGTTCGGCGGCTCGCGCATTCTCGATATGCTCGTCGGCGAGCAGCTGCCGCGGATTTGTTGAGTGGCCGCGGCCGTGCACGAACTCAGCATCGCCCAGAGCATTGTCGAGATCGTCTGCAAGCGGGCGGGCGAAGTACATGTCAAACGGCTGACCTTGGTGATTGGTCAGCTGGCGGGCGTCGTGCCGGACGCCATTCGATTTTGTTTTGATGTCTGCGCTGAGGGCACGGTGCTCGAGGGCGCCGTCCTCGAGATTATCGAACCGGCTGGCCGCGGCCGTTGCCCCGATTGCGGGCGGGAGCAGCAGATGAACTCGCTCTTCGAGATGTGCATCTGCGGTGCCGCCGGTCTCGAATGCATTGCGGGGGACGAGCTGCGCATCAAAGAAATGGAGATCGTGTGATGTGTACGACCTGCGGCTGCTCCGATCCATCCGAAGCATCGGTGATCGGCCAATTTCATGACCACGATCACGATCACGAGCATCACCACGATCACGAGCATGGCGATCATCACCATGACGGCCACGATCACCACCACCACGATCCCGGCTCGATTGTGACCTTGGAGCAGCAAATTCTCGCCAAGAACAACCTGCTCGCCGAGCGCAATCGCGGCTGGTTCGCCGGTCGCGGAATCCTGGCCGTAAACCTGATGAGCTCGCCGGGCGCCGGCAAGACGACCTTGCTCGAACGGACGATCCGAGACCTTGGCGGGGTTCTCGAGATCGGCGTTATCGAAGGCGACCAGGCGACTGAGACCGACGCTGCCCGCATCCGCGCCGCCGGGTGCAATGCGGTTCAGATCAATACCGGGACGGGCTGCCATCTCGATGCCGACATGCTGCAGCGCGCGGTTGCGGCGCTGAAGCCGCCGCTGGGCTCGGTCGTCATGATCGAGAATGTCGGCAATCTGGTCTGTCCGGCGCTGTTCGATCTTGGCGAGAGGGTGAAGGTGGTGATGCTCTCGGTGACCGAGGGTGACGACAAACCCCTGAAATATCCCCACATGTTCCGCGCCGCCGACCTGATGGTCATCACCAAGTCGGATCTGTTGCCTCATGTCGATTTCAGCATCGAGCGCTGTCTCGGCTATGCGCGATCCGTCAATCGCTCGATCAGCAGCCTCATCCTGTCCGCGCGGACAGGAGAGGGCATGAATGCCTGGTATGACTGGCTCACGACCCAGCGAGCGGTCGCGTCGGATGAATTGGGGCCAGCTGGCGGAGGGGCGTGGGATTCGAACACTCGGTCCCACCGGCCACGGCCGTGATCCGGTCGGCGGTGCGGAAGCCGATGCCGCGGATGTCGCGTGCCAGGCGGTAGGGGTTTTCCGAGATCAGCTGGATAGTATCAGCGCCGTAAGTCTCGTCGATGTGCACCGCCCGCGAGGTGCCAATCCCGTTGCTGTGCAGAAATAGCATGATCTCGCGGATGACCTGCTGTTTGGCCCAGCCGGAGATAATGCGCTCGGCCCGTTTTCGGGCCGATCCCGCTCACTTCACACAGCCAGACCACCAGCACGGGGGTCAACGAAGCCCCGCCAGAGGTTGAGGTCGAGATGCCTCATGAATGACGTTCAGCAGCGGTTGAGCAGGTATCAATAGATTAATGATCTGGCCGGTTATACGGTCAATTATCGCCGCCTTTTTGGAGGATGGTTATGGAAGATGTCCGTGAACTGCGCCCGCTTGGGCAGGCGCTTGGTACCGAGGCGCTCGGTATCGATCTGTCAAATCCGCTCAACAATGAAACCTTTGCCTGGATCGAGCGTGCCTTTGCCGAACATCCCGTGTTGGTGTTCCGGGACCAGAACCTCGGTGCTGCGGAACTGGCCGCATTCGGCCGCCGCTTTGGTGTCCCGCGCAAGCACGCTCTGGTCAAATATCGACATCCGGAGCACGAGGAAGTGTCGTGGCTGACCAATGTCGAGCCGGACGGCAAGATCGACTGGTACGGGGTCAAGCGAGCGACGTGCTGGCATACCAACTCGACCTATGAGCCGGAACTGCCGCTTCTCGCGATCCTGCATGCCAAGGAGGTGCCATCGGACAGGGGCGGCACAATGTTCGCCGACATGCGCGCTGCCTATGACGCTCTGCCGCCCGGGATGAAGGAACGGCTCGTGGGCCTCACCGGGCTACATGGCCGCAGCTCCGGCCCAGCCGGCGAGCGGCTCTACGGCAACGACAAGGGCGTGACCGAAAAGGTCTATGCGGAACTGCCGCGCCCGGCCGTACTCCGTCATCCGGTCACTGGCCGACAGATTCTCTTCGTCAATCCGATGCACGTGCACGGGTTTGCCGGCATGGAGCGCGACGAGGCCTGGGGATTGATCGAGGAACTCGCCCATCACGCGACCCAGGAGCGCTTCGTCTACTATCATTCCTGGCGGGTCGGCGACGTTCTGATGTGGGACGAGCGGGCAACGATGCATCGCGGTGCCGGCGATTACCGGCCGGAGGAGCGCCGCGTCATGCTACGCACAATCGTGTATCCGATTTGAGGGCCGGTTAAAAACTCTCGATAATTCAGGGAGAATTGTGGCCGAGGTCGACAAGCTATCGATCGGCGCTGCCGGATCTACCGTAGATGCGTCCCAACCGGTCGGCACCGACACCGCAACCGAGGCCTCCTATATCACCGGGATCAAGCTCGACGTCGACGGCGGCGTTCTCTCCGTCTGAGATCGGCGGCACTCGCCCGGCGCTGACCACGGAAGCGAGCACCTGCTGCGGGTGGCGCATCGGGGATGCCGCGAGCGCGCCTAGCCGGCTAAGATTAGATCGCCAATAAATCAACCGATCGGCAAAAAGGGGGAAACGCGATGTTGGCCTGGCTGCGCGATTTGACCTCGCGGGAACGCCGGACGATGCTCGCCTGCTGGGGCGGCTGGACCTTGGACGGCTTCGACCAGCAGCTCTACAGCTACATCGTGCCCACAGTCATTGCGGTATGGGGCATGTCGACCGGCGCCGCCGGCACGATCGGGACAGTCACTGTCGTGACCTCGTCATTTGGCGGCTGGTTTGCCGGCGCGCTCGCGGATCGCTTTGGCCGCGTGCGTATGCTGCAGATCGCGATCCTGTGGTATTCGGTCTTCACCTTTCTCTGCGGCTTCGCGCAGAATTTCGAGCAGCTGTTCATTTTGCGCGGCTTGCACGGGCTCGGGTTCGGTGGCGAGTGGGCCACCGGCGCGGTTCTGATGGGTGAGGTCATCCGCGACAAGTATCGCGGCCGCGGCGTCGGCTTTGTGCAGACCGGCGCGGCCGTCGGACCGGGCCTCGCGGCGCTCGTCTATGCCGGCTTGTTCGCCATTCTGCCCGAGGCGAGCGCGTGGCGGGCGCTGTTCTGGGTCGGCATCTTACCCGCCCTGTTTGTGCTGTGGGTTCGCCGCAGCATTCCGGAATCGGAAGCGTTCGAGGGGCGGCGCAACCGCAGCGCGCAGCCCGGGATCGTCCACCTGCTTTCGGTGTTTCGCGGGCCGTATCTGTGGCTGACGATAAAAGTGTCGCTGATGGTTATGGGCGCGCAGGGCGGCGTGTGGGCCGTCGGGTTCTGGATGCCGACTTATCTGCGCACGGTGCGCCATCTGTCCGCCTCCGGCACCGGGCTCTATGTCGCGGTTCAGGCGTTCGGGGCGCTGATCGGATTCCTGCTCGGCGCCTATTTGGCCGACGCGATCGGTCGCAAATGGACATTCATGATCTCGGCCATCGCGACGATCATCATGGTGCTCGTCTATCTGTACTTGCCGGTCGGCAACACCGGTCTTCTTCTCCTCGGGATCCCGCTCAACACCGCGATCCTGATGAAGTTCGCACCGATGGGCCCGTTCATGACGGAACTCTACCCGACCGCCATCCGCGGCACCGGCCAGGGCTTTTGCTACAACGCCGGGCGGGCGATCGGCTCGGTGTTCATGACCGCGATCGGCTTTGCGACAGCCATAATGCCGCTCGGTACGGCGATCGCCTTGTTCTCGACTTTGGCCCATGTGCTGATGATCGTCATGCTGCTGCTGCTCCCGGAGACGCGGGGCCGCGTCATCGCGAACCTTGAGCTCGAGTCGCCGGGCGCAGTCAGCCGGGGCCGTGCATGAAATCGCAGGTTCTTATCATGCCCAAAGGCCCGATAGGACAGGGCTATCGCATTTGCATTTTGCCGAACTGGGCGAGGAGGCGGGTTAGGAAGGTGTCGTCCAAAGCGGCGCGCATGCGCTTTCCCTTTATGGACCCCTTGGAGCCTTCGAGTTTGGCAAGGTTTAGAGCAAGGCGCCGCAGCAGGGCGATATTTTGCGGGCTGTGATCCTTGCGGTTCCTGGCTTGGTCTTCGTTCATGATCACGTCGAGGACCCAATGCAGACCGTTTTCCACCCCCCAATGGGCACGTGCCACCGCGCCGAAGTGCTCAGCGCTTAGAGGGGTGCTCAGCAGATAGTAGGCGGTCTCGGTCGTGATCTTGGCGCTGACCTCGCGGGTCCGGAGCACGCGGCCAATGGCAGCCAGCCCGGGCCAGGCATGTCGCTCTTGCAGCCAGGCGATGTCCGTCGAGACCAGACTGGTTCGGGTCTCGATGCGGCCGTGATCGCCATCGACCGTGGTATGGCCAATCTCGGCGGCGCGGGCGGGATCGTCGAAGAAGCAGCGGACATCGTCGTGCAGGCTGCCCTGGTTACCCTTCAGTGCGAGCACATAATCGCCACCCTGCTCGATCACTTTGGCGGCTATGGCGCGCTGACAGTTGAGCGCGTCGGCGGTGACGATGCAGCCCTTGAGCGACAGCAGCGCCAGCAATTTCGGCACCGCTGTGATCTCGTTGGACTTGTCGTCGACCTTCACCTGACCAAGCAGCAGGCGCTGCTCAGCGGACCAGGCATGGACCATATGCAGCGGCGACTTGCCCGTGATGCGATCAAACGAGCGCCGCAACGTCTTGCCGTCGACGGCCACCACGCCCCGCAGGCTCTCGGCGAAACGCTGCATGAAGCGGGTGAAGCAGGTCTCGAACGGCTTCGGATCGAGCAGGCGGAACACGCGGCTGAAGGTGTCATGGCTGGGAGTGCCATGACACAGGCGCAGAAATTGGCGCAGGTATGGTGCTTTGATCTTCCCAAACAGCGCCATGTCCGAGCAATCCTCGCCGCCAGACAGCAGAGCGCAGAGCGCGATCAGCAACAGTTCATGTAGATCGTGGCGGGCATTGTTCTGTCGTGGGTCCACGATTTCGGCAAAGCAAGCGACGAATTCTTCCATAGGGCGGCCTCAGCGCTGGATCGAATACCGAGACTCCAGCTATATCCCCTCCGCCGCAACGCCCGCGTTCAAGCGCCAGCGCCATATGCGATAGCCCTGCCCGATAGGATGAGCGAGTGCGGCGCTCCCGCGTAACGGTCGGGCAGGCGCTCGCTCCCGAAGCAGGCCGGCATAGTAAAGCCTAACATGACGTTTGTCCTTCCATCGACCACATCGTTGCGCTCAGCGCGATAGCAGCCAGGTCGGGGCCTTCTGGTACGCCTACAGCTCGGCCTGGATGCCCGCCGCGCTGCTCAAGCCGCAAAACCAGGCCCGGCTCGTCGATGCCTGGTTCGCCGCCAGCCGCCACTGGCCGGTGCGCTTCCATTTCAACAAGGGGCTTGCCGGCGCCCCCGCCGCTGCGATCGAGGCCGCGCGAAACACCGCCATGAACCCCGATGTGCTCACTGCCTTCGCGCTCGCCATCATCGCCGATTACGGCCCGCCGGCCTTCCCCGGCTTCCCCGCGCCCGACCTCGTGGCTGCGGGCGTCGCCCGCTCCCGCGTTCAGGCCGCCATGGCCGCGCTGCGCGCCGCCGCGCCGAAGACCGGTGCCTATGTCAACGAATGCGACTACTTCCAGGCCGATTGGCAGAACGCCTTCTGGGGCCCGAACTACCCGCGCCTTGCCCGCATCAAGCGTCGCTTCGATCCCCACGGCCTCTTCACCGTCCACCATGGCGTCGGCAGCAAATCCTGGAGTCCGGACGGTTTCACGAAGGCGCCTTAGGATCAGCCGCATCAGCTCGCGGCGCCGGTCAAATTCGTCGCGCTCGCAAGGGGGCACCGGATTGCCGCTCCGGTCCGCGTTGCCAGCAGCGGCACGGTCAGATGCGCCACTTAATCTTCCAAGATCAGCGCATCTTCAAAAATCACCGCACCTTCAATGATTACCGCTACTCGATGTTCAAGATTACATATCGGGCGGCAAAGCCAGGGCGCAGTCAACCCCTGACGCAAAATACAGCGCTGGCCGCGCGGGCCGTCGCCTTTGACGGCAGGCTCAGGTTTGACTACTACTTGTCGGAACGATTAGCGCTGCCTCGCGCACCGAAATCGGGCGGTTGGAAAAAAGAAAATCAGAACAGGAGGAACTCATGCTGGAGCTGCTTGATCAGCAAAAGTCGCTGACCATCAACCAATGGAAAATCTTTACCGCATGCCTATTTTCTATAGTTATCGATTTCTTTGATTTTGGCTTGATTGGGTTTGTGCTGGCGTTTTTTGTAAAGGACTGGCATCTGACGTTCGGGCAATCGGGAGCCATCCTGTTTGCCTCGGGGGTGGCGGCGATACCGGGCGGGATTTTCTTTGGCTGGCTCGGCGACAAGATCGGCCGGCGCAAAGTGTTCATGATGATGATCCTGACCCTCTCGTTCGCCACCGGCGTGATGGCGCTGGCACCGCAGAACGGGTGGATCTTCATCGCGGCGATGCGGTTCATCGTCGGTTTGGGGGTGGGCGGGCTCGCCGCTGTCGATTTGCCGCTGCTGCAGGAGTTCGTGCCGGCCTCGAAGCGGGGCTGGGTCAGCGGCCTGTCAATCGGCCTGTTGCCACTGGGGCCGTTGCTGGCCGCGTTATTTAGCGCTTCGCTCGGCGCGATCATCGGCTGGCGCGGCTTGTTCGCAATCGGGCTGGTGCCGGCGGCGTTTGCCTTCGTGATCCGCATCTGGGTCCCGGAATCGCCGCGCTGGCTGTTTGGCCAAGGGCGCTTCGAGGAGGCGCGCCGCTCGCTTGCCTGGGCGCTCAAGGTGGACCCCGGCGCGATCCAGCTGCCGGCGTCTCTGCCCGAGCAGCCGCATGTGTCGTGGCTGGAGCTGTTCAAATATCCGCGCAGTATCGTCGCAGGGATCATGACCGGGCTGAGTTCGACAGGCGCGGTCGGCGTGGCGCTGTGGGGCGCCACCCTGCTGGTGCTCGTGCTGAGGGTGACACCCGCCGAGGCCGCGTACCTGTCGGTATGGATCGCGCTGATCGGCATCCCCGGGCGGGCCCTCGGCGCCTGGATGTCGGATGGGCTCGGACGCCGCTCGGCAGGGTTTCTGCTCTCGGTTGCGGCGGGCGGCGCGATGGCGCTCGCTGGCTATCTGCATAACATCTACATCGGCACCGCGTCGATGTTCTTCCTGTTGCTGATGTTGCACAGCTTTTTCGCGAACGCCAGCTTCTCTGTTGTCTTTCCCTACATGGCGGAGCTGTGGCCGGCGCAATTGCGGGCCAGCGGCTTCGGCCTCGTGTACGGTTGCTCGAACCTCGCCAAGTTCATCGGCCCAGCCGGCCTTGCGGTCATCGCCGGCGCGTCCAATTACGTGGCCCCGAAGGCGACGCTGGCCGCGCTGGTTCCAGGCTTCAACTATTTCGCCGTGTGGTACCTGCTCGCGGTCGTCGCCTTCCTGTTTGTCGGCATCGAGACCAAGGGCCGCACGATTGATGAGCTGGACGCAGCGCTGGTGCGGCGGCCGCCGGTCAGGGCCGCGGTGCCATAGGACTGCAGGCGAGGGTCGGCAGACGCACTCAGGTTTAGCGCTGCTATGCTCCACCTTGCGTCCAATAACTGCTCTTGGGAGGAAACGATGCTCGACCGTCGCCATTTGATGCTCGGAGCGGCCGGGTCGGTGGCGTGCGCTGTCGCCGCCGGAACCACCTTGGCGGCCAACTCGGTGCCGCCCGGTCCGCCGCTGCCGCCGCGTGACTGGAGCAACTCGAACCCGACCGTCCCTTATCCCGATCCGAATGTGCAGGCGCTGGATCCGCGCTTCAAAAAGTACATCGCCGGCACGACCCTATTGCGGCGCGTCTGGACCGGGGCCGAATGGACCGAGGGCCCGGTGTGGTTCGGCGACATGCATTGCGTGATTTTCAGCGACATCCCGAATAATCGGCTCTTGTGCTACGACACGATGTCCGGCGAGACCAAGGTGTTCCGCTCCCCCTCCAATTTCGCCAACGGCAATACCCGCGACCGGCAGGGGCGGCTGGTTTCGTGCGAGCATGCGGCGCGGCGCGTCACGCGCACCGACTACGGCGGCAAGATCACCGTGCTGGCAGACAACTACCAGGGCAAAAAGCTCAATTCACCTAACGGCGCCGTCGTAAAATCGGACAATTCAATCTGGTTCACCGATCCGAGCTACGGTACTGCCGGCGACCATGAGGGGCACCGCGAGCCATCCGAGCTGCCGCACAATGTCTATCGCATCGATGCCAAGACCGGCAACATGACCGTAGTAGCCGACGATTTCGATCAGCCGAACGGGCTATGTTTCACACCGGACGAGAAGAAGCTCTACATCACCGACACCGGCCGCGGCAAAGACGGCGTCTCGCCGTCGCTGATCCGGGTGTATGACGTGACGGACGACGGAAAGCTGGCCAACGGCAAGCTATTTCACGATTTCAGCGATACCAAGGGCGGCCTGTCCGACGATATACGTTGCGACGAGGACGGCAATGTATGGAGCGCCGGCGGCTGGGCTCCCGACCCGTTGTTCAACGGCGTGGCAGTGCTCGCCCCCGATGGTGCCGTGATCGGCCGCATCGTCCTGCCCGAGACCGCGGCCAATCTGTGCTTTGGTGGCCACGACCACAACCGGCTGTTCATCTGCGCCTCCACCTCGCTCTACGCGGTGGACGTGAATACGCGCGGCGTGGAACTCTAGCCGGGATCCGCGGGCAGCAGCGTCAGCCGAGAAATTCGCGCATCGCCGCCACCAGATCTTTTGGATTGTCGCCTTGCACGGTATGGCCGGCATTGGGGATTTTCACCCAGCGTCCGTCGGGGAGTGCTGATGCCAGCCTCTCGGCATCCTCGTCGTGGAAGACGTCGCTTTCCCCGCCGCGTACAACCAGCGTCGGGCAGGTGACAGTGGCCAGCCCATCGGCCAAGCTGCGCCGCTCGGTCGCGTGTTGATCCCCGCCCATCTGCTGAAACCGCCGCCGGTCGTATTTCCATACCCAGTTGCCGTCTTCCTGTTGGCGTAGGTTGTGCATCAGGCTGCGCCGCAGGATCAGCGGATCGCGTCTTGGGTTGAATTGAAGCGCACGCTCGATGATCGCCTCCAAGATTTCGGGCTCGGCCCCGCCATTGACAAAATCGCGGATGCGGCGCGAGCCGGGGCGGCGCACATTTGGGCCGGCATCGATCAGCACCAGCGCCGACAAGGTTTCGGGATATGCGATCGCATAGGCCAAGCCATTGATCGCCCCCATCGACATGCCGACCAGCACAAAGTGGTCGAGCCCGACCGCCTCGGCAAAACCCTTGATGTCCTGGCGCTGGGCGGCGATCGAATAATTCGCATCCGGGGCCCAGTCGCTGTCGCCGTGGCCGCGCTGATCAACGGCGAGACAATGGAAGTCGTCGCGCAGCGCCAGGCAGCACAGATCCCAGGTGTGGGCAGTCAAGGCGCCGCCATGCAGAAACAGGATCGGCCGCTTGCCCTCGGTACCCCAATCGAGATAACGAAACCGCAGCCCATCGACGACGGCGTGACGCTCGTCCGGCAGCACCACCTCGCGAAAGTTGAACCCGGCGCGCACCGAAGTCGATTGCAGATGGTCGCGATACTCCTCAGGGGACAGGCTCATGGATGGGGTACTCCGTCAAAATCGCCGCTGCCGCGGCAAGGTCGGCTTTTGCCTAGCACAACCCGGGCTTTAGCATGAAACGGACGCCGCCGACCATGTGCCCGACCGGTCGCTTCTGCCGCTCTGCGCTTGGCACCCCCGCGTTCGGCACATGACTGGGACCTTTGCCTGGGGTGCACCGCCGTTGTTTCAACGGCGTAAGCGCGTACACTTCGCAGTGAGTTTTTCGGGTCGCCAAAAGTGGCCCATTCTGCGAGAGAGGAAGAACGGATGGCCTATGACCTGTTGATCAAGAACGGGCTCATTGTTGACGGGTCGGGGATGCCGGCGTTTCGCGGCGATGTCGGCATCAAACACGGAAAGATCGTCGAGATCGGCAAATTGAGCGGTGCGGCGGCGAAGACGATCGATGCCGAGGGCCGCGCCGTCGCTCCCGGCTTTATCGACAATCATTGCCATTACGACGCTCAGGTTACCTGGGATCCGCTCTGCACCTTCTCGCCC
Source organism: uncultured Alphaproteobacteria bacterium (assembly GCA_963846635.1). Taxonomy (GTDB): domain Bacteria; phylum Pseudomonadota; class Alphaproteobacteria; order ATCC43930; family CGMCC-115725; genus AP-15. The sequence continues at coordinate 155,551 of CAWJXM010000059.1, forward strand.
GAGCATGGGGCGACGACCGTCATCTTTGGCAATTGCTCGTTGTCGTTGGCGCCGGTGCACAAGGGCAAGGAGGAACGGCTCGCCGAGTTCCTCTCCTATGTCGAAGCGATCCCGATGGAGGTATTGCGCACGGTCGAGTTCGATTGGGAGACGATCCCGCAATACATGGACCGGCTCGACAAGCGCCTCGGTATCAATGTCGGCAATCTGATCGGCCATACCGCGGTGCGCCACTATGTGATGGGCGACGACTGTCAGAAGCCGGGTGCGACCGACGAACAGATCAAGGCGATGCAGGACGTCGTGCGCGACGGCATGCGGGCCGGGGCGCTGGGCCTTTCGGTGTCGCGCGAGCAAGGTCATTACGACCCGCAAGGCGTCCATATCCCGGCGCTGTGGGCTGATGAAAAGGAGATCTTTGCGCTGGGCGACGTCCTGCGCGAGATGAGTACCGGCACGATCCAGGCCGGCGGCGGGCAATATGTCGAGTTGAAGGACGGCATGATCCGGCGGCTGGCCGAGGCGACCGGGCGGACCGTCGTCTACAACAGCCTGTCGCAGACGATGCGCAAGCCCGACGAGTGGAAAGTCCACATGAAACGGGTTGAGGAGACCGCGGCACTCGGCATCCGCGCTTACCCGATGTGCAGCCCGAACCGGGTCACGCAGGACTTCACGATGAAAAACTGCCAGGTCTTCCGCGGTCTGCCGACCTGGCATCCGATCCTGTTATCGTCGGACGAGGCAAAGCTGAAGGCCTATGCCGACCCCGAGATCCGCGCCAAGCTCCATGATGAGGCGGTCGTCAACAAGCCCGACACCGCGGTCGGCTTCTCGAAGACCTGGTGGAACTATATGTGGGTCAACGAGCCGGTGCTCGAAAAGAACCAATGGATGCAGTTCAAGTCGATCGGCCAGATCGCCGAGGCGCAGGGCAAGCGCGTCATCGACGCTTTCCTTGATCTCGTCGTCGAGGAAAAGCTCGAAACCCGCTTCCTGCAGGCCGAAAACAATGTCGATGACGAGGCGCTGACCAAAATCTTGACCCATCCCAACGCGATTATCGGGCTGGGCGATGGCGGCGCCCATGTCCAGTTCCATGGCGGCTATGGTTACCTGACCAAGCTGCTTGGGGAATGGGTGCGCGAAAAACAGGTCCTGAGCCTCGAGCAGGCGGTGCGGCGGCTGACCTTCGAACTCGGCCTCGGTGTTCGGGCTGTATGATCGCGGATTGTTGCGTCCCGGCATGGCCGCCGATATCGTGATCTTTGATCCGGCAACGGTCAAATGCGGTCACGAGATGGTTGTCCGCGACTTCCCGGCCGGCGGCTGGCGCATCCGCGAGCCGGCCGAAGGGATCTTCGCGACGATCGTCAATGGCGAAGTGCTTTATAGCGAAGGCAAGCACACCGGCGCATTACCCGGCCGCGTGCTGCGCAATAGCTACTATCAGGCCCACCACGCCTGACAGTTGCATCCGGCTCTCCCTCTCCCGAGAGGGAGAGCCCTCTGTTAAGCCTCATCAGAGATCGGAAACTGACATTGTCAGCGGCTACTCGCTCTCTGTCTCGCTATCGACTGAAGCATCCGGACAACGATCGCCCGCAAATCGTCTGGCGCGACGCGCACGCTATAGAATGCCGCAGCGATGACGAGAGCGATCGTGCCAATCGCGCTTATGATCGGCAGCTGTGCGGTCAGGTGCAGGTTGAGTTGGACAATTGCAATTATCGCCATGCCAGTCCAAAGAACTGGGAACACACCGTCCCACAAGCCACTCACCCAGAACATTAGTAAAGCATCAATGCTGACTCTCAGCACCCATACTGAGGCGGCTCCCACGACGCCGGCCCAGGCGACCCCGATCCAGAGAATGGCAATAAAGGGTATAAGTTCGAGAGCATGCAATTTTGCAGGGGCGGACGGCCGGCCCTGCCCTTGAAGCAGGACGACAGGAACCCAGGCCAGATTATTGATCCATACACCCATTGACAAAATTTCGCCGACTGGCGCAGCGGTCTCGGCGAATCTCGCACCAATCCACACTCTCAAAAACGGTTTCATCGCGATTACTGCAGTGACCATCATCGGTAGAGTGATCGCAGCCAAGGAACTGACGGCTTGCTTGGCAACCGGCACACACTCCTCCCGGGCCAGCATCGAAAAGCGCGGGAACAGCGTGCGTACCAAGCTCGCAGGCAAAATCTGAAACTTTGTCACAAAGTTGTAGGGAACCGTGTAGTAGGTAACGGCACTCAGTCCGCTTTGTGATCCGATCACAAAGCGGTCCACAGAAACCAGGATTGGGCCGATGACTCCGGTAATCGTCACCCAGCGACCATAGCGAAACAGGGGACCCGCCAGCGATGTCCGAAAGCAGGGTCGAGCTTGTAGCGGGACATATCGCCGGCAGGCGAGAAAAAGCGGAATGTTTGCGCCAATTCGGCAGATGACTGTGGCGGCGATCAATCCTTCGAGCGCCGGACCGCGCCGCCAAGCCACGAGCAGAGGTAGGAGCTGCACTGATGCGGTGACCAAAACCTGCATTGTGTTGAGAGTGAGAAAGCGCTCCCTTGCCTCGAGTGCGGCGACGCCCACGGCAGAAACAGTGCCGACTGGCACGGCAATCGCCAACCAAGGCAGTGCATCACGAATTTCTTCTTGCAGCGCAGTTGAGAGCTTATGTGCAAAAAATATTTTTAAGCCGTAATGGCCGGCTACCAGCAACACGAGGCCGCCCAAGAGGCCCAATATCCCATTGATCAATGCTCCGGTCCAAAATGCTGCCTCTCGCGCCGATGTCGGCGAATCGCGGAGCCTAGCCATCTGATTGGCTGTGGCCTTGCCGACACCGAAATCGAAGAACTCGAAATATCCCAAGAACAACCAGACTAAAACCAGCACACCGTAACGCGCTTCTCCAATAAACCTTAGATAAACGGGCACAGTAATCAGCGAAATAAACATTGGCGCAATTGCACCCACCAAATTGATCAACGTATTACGTGTTATACTCATCGGCTTTTTTCAAAACCCTCGATCAAGTTGCGCGCTCAATGTGCAACTCAAGCACGCCATAAATCTTTTAATACATAATAATGTTGTTGTAGTGTTAGTGAAAATTTTATGGTAAGCGGCGCCGATGATTTCGGTTTCCGTAGCCATGGCCACGTACAATGGCCAACGATTTATCCGAGAGCAATTAGAAAGTTTGGCGGCCCAGCAGCATCTGCCATCCGAGCTGGTCGTTGCCGACGATGCTTCATCGGACGAGACGGTTGCAATCGTAGCCCAATTCGCCCGGACTGCACCGTTTGAGGTTCACGTCCATCGTTACTGCGACCGGGTAGGCTATCGCGCCAATTTTATGCGGGCAGCCAGTCTGTGCAAAGCTGACGTGATCGCTTTCTGCGATCAGGACGATATCTGGTCGCCCCAGAAACTCGCATTGTGCACCGAGCCCTTTCAAGACCCCAAAGTACTACTGACCTATCACAACGCAGACGTTGTCACAGAAGCCGGCGAACGCGTCGACAACCTCGATTCGCTTGCTTCCGAGCCGATCACCGGACCCCTTGCGGTTTCTTTAGTACATAATATGCCGGGCCCTCTTGGTTTCACTGAATTGTTTCGCCGATCGATATTGTGGTTTTCCCATTTATGGAGATTGTCTCGCGACGTCAACGATCCGACTGCGCCGATGGCACACGACCAATGGGTCAACTTTATTGCCTCGGTATTCGGTAGGATGGTGTATATAGATGAAGTATTGGCCTTTTATCGTCAGCATGGCGCAAATTGTTTTGGCTGGAATAATCCATCAGGCTTGCAATATCTCGTTGCTAATCCGGGTGAGCTACTTCGCAGCCCAGCCGAGGATCTTGGCAGATTGCAGCAGGTAGCTGAAACATGTTCGGAACTTTTAGAAAAAGCGAAATGCAATCTGTCGGATGCATGGCACCGACAGGCGGTTACCGGCGCTGCGCAATACAGACTTCTTGCCGAACTCTATGCCACTCGGCGCAGTATATACACGTCGGGCAATATCGCCGAGCGGGCGAAAGCGTTTTACCGAATCGCATCACAACGGGGGTATCGGCCGAAGCGGAATTGGGGACTGGGTCGCCAAGCGGGGATACGCGACCTCTGTCTGGGCGTTCCGGCGGGAGCTCTGCTGCCCTCGCAGACATAGGTTTGCAGAACTTGCCTGCTGATCAAGCTGCCGCATCGATGCGCTCGGCCTCCACTGTTGATATATCGGGCTATGCGCCGGCTCTCCGAGGGGCGCGCAGCCGCAGGCCGGGCGCGGGGCGTTCGAGCAGCACCTCGCGGCGAAAGCGCACGAGGCGGGCGGGTCGGCCACCGGTCTCGGCACTGATGCCGCCGGTTTCCTCGACCAGACCTTGCTGCTCGACGAGACGGCGGAAGTTCTGCTTGTGCAAGCGCACGCCCGACAGGGCTTCGACCGTGCGCTGCAATTGCAGCAAGGTGAACGACGGCGGCATCAGTTCGAAAACGACCGGGCGATATTTGATCTTGCCGCGTAGCCGGCCAATTGCGGTCGCGAGGATCCGGCGGTGGTCGGCTGCCATTGACACGCCTGACACTGGTGCGTCGTTGCGCGGCGGGTTTTGCCCGAGATCGCGCAGTGCTTCTTCAACGAGGCCGGCCTCGTACAAAAGTTCGTAGCGTTCGAGGACCAATTCTTCATTCCAGGAGGCGGCAAAAGCGAGGCCGAACCGCTCGGCGCGCAGCCGACGCTCGGCTTCGCTCGGAGCCTTATCCGCCCAGCACACCAGCCGGTCTTCGAGTGGCGACAGTGCCGCCGGCTTGCCGCCGCGCCAATCCTCCCACGGAAAATGGCGGTACCAGCTCTGCCAGACCGCCTCGACCGCACCCCCGGGCCGCGCCTCGCGAACGAGCGCCAGATAAGCGACGGTCAGCGCCCGGCTCGGCCGGATATCGTCGGTTTCGACGCGGTCGCGGTCGCCAAAAGTATAGAGCTGCTCGACATAGCCGAGCTTTTGGCTGGTCTGACGCTCGACCCAAGAGCGCAACCCGACTTCAAGGGTGCGATGTTCGACTTCGAGCGGGCCCGAAGGCAATGCTTCCACCCCGTCGCGCCCGATCCGCACCGTCAAGACGCGAGGCTCCTCGACGGTCGCGGCGACGATGACGGCGCTAAGACGGATCGCCAAGGATTCCCCGCCATCGTCGTCACGCACCGCCCGTCGCGGGATCGGCGGTACAATGCCGATCGTCTCGGTTTCCATCACGTCCGCCTTGCTTTCGGGCAGATCAATCACTCCTGTGCACAAACCAACATTTGGTGCGGCAGGCCCTCACTTGCTTCTTCGATGCACGCCCGTCGCTCTCAACAGCAGCTTGGGCTTGGAAGCACCGTGCCGCTCTGCACAATTTCACCCTATACGCAGGTATTTTTCTTCGAGCTCGCGCCAACGCTGGGTTCCGACAACATCTTCGCGTTCCTGAAAGGTCGCAAGGTCCGGCTCGACCCGCGTCGTGTGGCCGTCCTCTTTCAACGCGGCCAAGACCTTCTGCGCCGCCCGGATTGCAGCGCGATGGGTCTGCGACGGATAGATGCCGAGGCGGAAACCCATCTCCTCAAGCTCGGCTGCCGGCATCATCGGCGTTTTTCCACCCTCGAAAACATTGACGAGGGCCGGGCCGGCGACCCGGCGGGCAACGATCTTCAGCTCATCGACATTCTGCGGCGCTTCGACAAAGCCGATATCGGCGCCCGCTTCGAGATAGGCGTTGACCCGATCGATCGCCGCATCGAGACCTTCGATCGCGCGCGCGTCTGAGCGGGCGATGATGACCAGATCAGGGTCCTGCCGGGTGTCGACCGCGGCCTTGATCTTGCCGATCATTTCGCCGACCGAAATCACCTCCTTGCCCTCGTAATGGCCGCATTTCTTCGGTGATACCTGATCCTCGATGTGAAAGGCGGCAACGCCCGATTTTTCGTACTCGCGCACGGTGCGGATCACATTGATCGCGTTGCCATAGCCGGTATCGGCATCGGCAATCACCGGAATCCCGACCGCCTCGACCGTCAACCCGATAAAGCGAACGTTCTCAGACAGGGTCAACAGCCCGAGATCGGGATAGCCGTTCGCTCGCGAATATCCGCCGCCGGTCAGATACACCGCGGCAAATCCGGCCTGTTCGACGAGGCGTGCCGTCAACGTATCATAAGCGCCGGGGACCATCGTGTAGCCGCGGCGGTCGATCATCTGCCGCATCAATTGCCGCATCGTCATCCGCTTCATCCTCTTCTCGGCCAGGGCGAGGCTCAGCCCGTTGCGCGATATTGGCATCATTCGGGCCCCGAACCCGTTATAAATCGCACCGCCAGGGCCGGGCCGAAACGAGGGAGCATCGCGTGGCGGAAGCGCGCGTCATCGATGGGAAAGCGATCGCCGCCGGCTTGCGCCAGCGGGTTGCCGCGGCAGCGTCACAGCTGCGCGAAACACAGCGCTTGACCCCTGGTCTCGCGACGATCCTGGTCGGCGACAATCCCGCGAGCCAAAGCTATATCCGGGCCAAAGGGACGGCGTGCGCAGCTGGCGGTCTGGCGTCTTTCGACCTGCGCTTGCCAGGTGATGTCAGCGAAGCAGTGCTGATCAGCGAAATCGGGCGGCTTAATATCGACGAGCGCGTCGACGGCATTCTCATTCAGTTGCCGTTGCCGCCGCAGATCGACGCCCAGCGGGTTATTGCAGCGATCGATCCGGAAAAGGACGTCGACGGGTTTCATCCAATCAATGTCGGTCGGTTGTGGACGGGGATGCCCGGCCTTGTCCCGTGCACGCCGCAAGGCTGTCTGTTGTTGCTGCGCGCGGTCCGACCGGATCTTTCCGGCGCCACTGCGGCCGTTCTCGGTCGCTCGAACATTGTTGGCAAGCCGGTCGCGGCCTTGTTGCTGGCGGCCGACTGCACCGTGACGATGGTGCATTCAAAGACCCGCGACCCGGCACTCATTACCTCGCATGCGGATATCGTCGTCGCGTCGATGGGCCGGCCAGGTCTGGTCGGGGCTAACTGGATCAAGCCTGGAGCCATCGTTATCGATGTCGGGATCAACCCGCTACCGGGACCCGATGGCCGCAATCGGATAATCGGCGATGTCGATTTTACCGCGGCAAAACAAATCGCGAGTGCGATAACCCCGGTGCCGGGCGGCGTGGGGCCGATGACGATTGCCTGCTTGTTGCGCAACACGCTCGTTGCCGCCTGCCGCCGCCGCGGGCTGACCAACCCCCTGCCGCTATAGATCTCAGTCGCAGACGGCTCTCGTCCTGCGCTGCAGATTCACATCGACGCCGACCCCGCCCGACCTACTGCTGCCGCAGCGCAGGCGTTATGTTGGCTGATCGAAGCCTTTGGCGCCGCAAGTCTCTGCTTTGCCGCGGCGAACGTCACGATGCAGCTGTGGAGTGCTGTTTGAGGGTGGCTTGGTGGGCAGGCTGGGCGTGCGGAACAATGGCCGAACCCTGTTTGTTTGCTGTGCGTGACCACAAGTGCAAGGAGGCAACGGTCATGATGCTGAAAACTTTAGCTACTTCAGTTGCGGCAGCCGGCTTGTTGGCAATGACGGCCGTGGTGCCAGCCGCTCAGGCCCAATATGCCGCAAACAACCAAGAGATGACAAACGGGCCACAGAGCAGTGGCCTTGAGCAGTCGGGCGGATGGTCGGCGCAGCAGAATATCAGGCAGAGCGAACGTTATCATTGGCTGCTCGAGCATAATCGCGCATTCCGCGAGGCGCGGATGCGCGATGAATGCGGGCCGATAGCCGATCCCGTACTTCACCAGCGCTGTCTGCAAAGTTTCGCGTATTTCTCTCCCTTGGGCGAGAACACGCCGACTTATGCAACGCTGGGGACACCTAATAATTACGGCAGCAGCATGGGGCCCAATTACGGGACCGGCATGGGACGTTGATCCAGCGCCGATTTTTACGGAAGCCGCCTTTTCGGGCGGCTTCCGTCAGCCGCCGAGGATGTAGCGATCGATCGCCGCGGCAAAGCCGTCCTCGTCGTTTGACGAGGTAACCGCTTGCGCCAGCGCTTTTACTTCGGGTGTGGCATTGCCCATCGCGATGGCGAAGCCGGCACGGCGGAACATTTCGACATCATTACCCATGTCGCCGAGGACTGCGATCGCCTCGCGCCTTAGCGCCAGGCGCTCGGCCAACAGGTCGACCAGCCGACCCTTATCGATGCCGGGCGGAGTTACATCGCAATAATAGGGCTGGGAGCGCAACACTGTGGCGCGTCCGCGCAACTGGTTCTGACCATTCGAGACCGCAGCCGCGACCCGATCATGGTCGTTGCACGCGCCGACAATCTTCGATACGGCGTCGAGCCGGCCGTCAAATGACGCGGCGACCGTCGGCAGTGTTTCGATCGTATGGATTTCAACATCGACGTAGTCGCCGGTGCGGTCGCGGATCAGCCATTCGCCTTCGGTAAACACCCAGATGCTGGTGATGCCGCAAGCCTCCAGCATATCGATGGCCTCGCTTGCGGCATCGGCTGTCAGCAGTTTCTGCTCGACTGGGGAAAGATCGGGATTGACGATGGACCCGCCATTATAGCCGGCGAACGGCAGCGATAGCCGCAACGGCTCGATCAACATGCGCTGCCCGAATGGTGGTCGGCTACTGCAGATCGAAAACGCAATCCCGGCATCATGCAGTCGATGTGCCGCGGCGATCGCGGCGCGGGTTAGTTTCTTGTCGGTCGTGACTAGAGTGCCGTCGACATCGCTGATAACAAGTGAAAATTTTCTCACACCGCGCCCCTCGAGGGCGGGAATAACACCTCAACCCCCGAGGCCGAGGCAACGACAACCATCGAGCTGCGTCCGACAAAGAGACCGCTCTCGACCGTCCCGACCGTCATCGCGATGCGCGCTTCAAGAGCTGCCGGATCCGCAATTGGCCCGAACCGGCAATCGAGTATCAGATGGCCCTCGTCGGTGACAAAGGGCTGCTCACCAATGTAGCGCCGCTCGGGCATCGAGCCGAGAGCCGCCAGTGCTGCCGCGGTCGCCTGCCAGCCGAACTGGGTGACCTCGACCGGCACCGGGGTATGCTCGCCCAGCCGCTCCACCAGCTTTTCCTGGTCAACAACGATAACCAATCGCCGGCTCGCCGCGGCGACGATCTTTTCGCGCAGCAAGGCGCCGCCCAGGCCCTTGATCAAATGAAGGGTACCGAGTTCAACCTCGTCGGCGCCGTCGATCGTCAGGTCGAGTTTCTGATATTCGGCGAAGGTCGCGATCCGAATGCCGAGCCGGCGCGCCTGCGCGGCGGTGCGCTCGGAGCTTGGGATGCCGACAATACGCAGCCCCGCCCTGACCCGCGCCGCAAGCCCTTCGACGACATGGGCCGCAGTCGATCCGGTGCCGAGACCGAGCACCATGCCGTCCTCGACCTCTTCGATCGCGCGTAACGCCGCCGCGCGCTTTAGTTCGTCGCGATCGAGGGTCATTGGGCCGGGTAGGCCTCTTTATCGACAAACCACACGACTTCGCCATGTGGCGCGAGCCGTGCTGCCGGCAATTCTCGGTCGCCCGCTTGTACCCGCGACAACGCATCGCGCTTATCGGCCCCGGCCACCAGAAACGCGGTGTGGCGGCTGCTTTCGAGCACGGGATAGGTCAGTGTGATGCGGTCTTCGGCCTTGGCGCCGATGACTTCCACCGCCCAGCGCTGCCGCTCGTCGAGCACGTTGGTTCCGGGGAACAGCGACGCGGTATGGCCATCGGGGCCGAGGCCGAGCAGCTGGATCTCAAAAAGCGGCCGTGCCGGATCGAGGGTTTCCGCGCCGTAAAAGCGCTTGAGGGTGCGCTCGTAATCGCGGGCGGCGGCGGCCGGATCACCGCCGGTCGCGATCGGGCTGATGTTTGTCGCCGCTACCGGTGCACGCGATAGAAGCACCTCGCGGACCATGCGGTAATTGCTGTCGGGATGATTGGGCGGCACAAAGCGTTCATCGCCCCAAAACCAGTGAATCCGGTCCCACGGCATCGTGTCGCGATAGGGCGGCTCGGCCAAGAGCTGGTACAGGCGCCGCGGTGTCGATCCTCCCGACAGACTAATCGCACAACGACCTTGGCTGCCGGCAGCGATGTCCGCGATCCAGCACGCCGCGCGATGGGCCAAATCTTCCGGATCTTGTGCGACTTCGATTCGGGTTCGGCTCGGCATCGATACCCCTTCAGAATCGGCTGTTCGACAGCGCGGGTTCATCTTGGTCAGACGAGTTGCGGATCGCGGCGATGGCGCACGCATAGTCGCGGGCATGGAATACCGCCGAGCCGGCGACGATCGACCTGGCGCCGGCTTCGATCACCCGCCACGCATTCTCGCCACTCAACCCACCATCGACCTCGATGACCGGATCGAGCCCGCGCTCGTCGCACAGGCGGCGGAGTGCTGCAATTTTTGGGACCACCTCAGGAAGGAATTTCTGGCCGCCAAAGCCGGGGTTGACCGTCATGATCAAGACAACTCCGACCAGATGCAGCACATATTCGATCTGCGACAGCGGTGTTGCCGGGTTCAGCACGACGCCTGCAACTTTGCCAAGATCGCGAATATGCGACAATGTGCGGTGCAGATGAATGGTAGCGCTGGGCTCGCAATGTACCAGCAGATGATCGGCGCCGGCCTTTGCGAAATCGTCGAGGTAATGTTCGGGCTCGACGATCATCAGGTGAACATCGACGGGTTTGGCGGTCGCTCGCCGCACCGCCTCGACGACGACCGGGCCGATCGTAATGTTCGGGACAAATCGCCCGTCCATCACATCGACATGAATCCAGTCAGCCCCGGCGCGGTCGACGGCGCGCACTTCGTCCGCGAGCCGGCCGAAATCGGCCGACAAAATCGACGGTGCCACGATGATGGGATGAGGCAAGGCGGGACCTCTCTTGGTTATGGCGAGAGGCGCCGCCATTGCCGGCCGCTGCGCCACAACAGGTTCTCGGCCGATACCGGCCCGCTGCTGCCGGCGGGATAGATCTCGAGCGGAACGGTTTTGTCCTCGGCCCAAAGATCAAGGATCGGCTGCACCACCGCCCAGCCGGCCTCGACACCATCGGCGCGATTGAACAGCATCGCATCGCCGATCATGCAGTCATAGACGAGCGTCTCATAGCCGGTGCTGGGTTCGATATGAAAATAATCCTTATAGTGGAAATCCATCCGGACCTTGCCGAGTTCGAGGCGCGGTCCCGGCACCTTGGCCTCGAACTGCAATGAGACCCCCTCGTCGGGCTGGATCTGCAGGATCAACACGTTCGGGTTTAATATGTCGACCGGGGTATCGCGGAACAGCGCAAATGGCGGTTTTTTGAATTGGATCGCGATCTCGGTTGTGCGCCGCGTCAGCCGTTTGCCGGTACGCAGATAAAACGGCACCCCGGCCCAGCGCCAATTGTCGATCTCGAGCTGCAGCGCGACAAACGTCTCGGTCATGCTGCGCGGCTTGACGCCAGGCTCCTCGCGATAGCCTTGAACCGGGACTCCGTTGATGTGGCCCGGGCCATATTGTCCGCGCACGACATTGCGGCGGACATCTTCGTAATCAAGCGGATGAATCGCCTGTAAAACCTTGGTCTTTTCGGTACGCACGGCGTCGGCGGCGAACGAATTTGGCGATTCCATCGCCGTCAGGCTCAGCAACTGGAAGACATGGTTCGGCACCATGTCGCGAAGCGCTCCGGTGACCTCGTAAAAATTCGCGCGCCGCTCGACGCCGACGGTCTCAGCAGTAGTGATCTGGACATGGTCGATGTGGTCGCGGTTCCACAGCGGTTCGAAGATCGCGTTCGAGAAACGCAAGGCCATGATATTCTGGACCGTCTCCTTGCCGAGGAAATGGTCCATGCGATAGATCTGGTGCTCCCGCAGAACATTGAGGATGCGGGCATTCAACGCACGGGCGGTGGCGAGATCGCTGCCAAACGGCTTTTCGATAATGACGCGCCGCCAATTGCTTTCTTTTTCTTCGACCAGTCCGGCTTCACCGAGGCGTTCGACGATCACCCCGAACAATTGCGAAGCGACCGCGAGGTAGAACAGCACGTTGCCGCCGGTCTTGAACTGGGCTTCGATGGTGTCGAGCAAATCGCGAAGCCGCGCGTAGGTTTCGGGGGACGTAAAATCGCCAGCAAAATGAGTGATACGGCCGGCGATAAAGTCCCAAGTTTGCGAATCAAACGGTTCGGTGTCGCCGCCCGAGGCGGTATCCGAGACAAAACTTCTGACCCCCTCGGCCAGGTAATCACGATAGGCGTCGGCCGGTTTTGGCGTGCGGTCAGCGGCGATGATCGCGAATTTGTCGGATAACAGCTTGTCCTTGGCGAGGTTGTAGATCGCCGGGATCAACAGCCTTTTTGTCAGATCGCCGCCGGCGCCAAAAATCACCATCGTGCAGGGTGGCGCCTTGGGCGCACGCTGCGCCGTGCTGCCCTCCTTAGTCGCAGTCGCGACCCGAACCTCGTCCATCGCTTCAGTCCTTCACCATCGTACCCGGTTCTTGATGGCCGCCAAACTCATGGCGCATCGCCGATAGGATGCGCTCGGCAAAAGTGTGTTCCTGGCGCGAGCGGAAGCGGGTGTAGAGCGCCGATGACAGCACCTCGGCCGGCACCGCCTCTTCGATCGCGGCCTGAACCGTCCAGCGACCTTCGCCGGAATCGGCGACCTGCCCGGTGAATTGCGCGAGTTGCGGGTCTCCAGCGAGTGCGATCGCCGTCAAATCGAGCAGCCAAGACGAGATCACGCTGCCGCGCCGCCATACTTCGGCGATATCGGGCAGCTCGAGCTGATAGCGCCGATTTTCCGGCACCGCCGAGGAGTTGACGTTGCGCAAAATGTCGAAGCCCTCGGCATAGGCCTGCATGACCCCGTATTCGATGCCGTTGTGAACCATCTTGACAAAGTGTCCGGCGCCCACCGGTCCGCAATGCAGATAGCCTTCCTCGGCCCGCGGTTCGCGCCCGTCACGGCCGGGCGTGCGGTCTATATTGCCTCTTCCGGGCGCCAAGGCCTTGAAGATCGGGTCGAGGTGATCGACGGCCTTCTTGTCGCCGCCGATCATCATGCAGTACCCGCGCTCGAAACCCCAGATCCCGCCGCTCGTCCCGACATCGACAAAATGCACGCCTTTCGGCCGCAAGAGCTCGGCATGACGGATGTCGTCCTGATAAAACGAGTTGCCGCCATCGATCAGGATGTCGTCGGCTGACAATAGATCGGCGAGTTCGACAATCGTGCCGTGCGTGATCTCGCCTGCCGGCAGCATGACCCAGACGGCGCGGGGTGCCTGCAGTTGCCGAACGAAATCACCAAGATCGCGGCTCGGTTTCGCGCCTTCGCCGGCAAGCCCGCGCACTGCGTCGGGGCTTTTGTCGTAGACGACGCAATCATGGCCGTGATGCATCAGCCGGCGAACGATGTTGCCCCCCATCCGCCCAAGACCGATCATTCCGAGTTGCATCGATTATCCCTCCGCTTCCCGCCGATTGCGGCGATTATTGCAAGGCCTCGCTGACGGCGCGGCCAAGCGCCGCCAGACCGGCCTCCAGATCGCCCGAGATATGGACGCGCAACGCGCGCCTGCCGCGTTCAGCCAATACGTCGAAATCGCCGCGCGCCTGCGCCGCCTTGACGACGCCAAAAGTGTATTTCTGCCCGGGGACCGGCAGATCCTCGGCATCCTCGCAGGTGATCTGCAAAAACACGCCGCTATTCGGCCCGCCCTTATAGGCCTGACCGGTCGAATGCAAAAAGCGCGGACCAAAGCCGACGCAACTCGCCGCCCGAGTGCGGTCGCGGATCATGCGGCGCAAACTCTGCATCGCTTCGATATGGGCCGAGTTGCGTTCGATGTAAGCGAGCAGAGCCGCGTAATCTCCCGTGCCGATGCGGGCGAGATGCGCCTTTAGCGCCGCCGTCAGATTGGTCGCTTTGGGCTTCAGCTCGGCGACGTTACGCGGGTCGGCGAACAGTTTGAAATTACCATCGGCAAAGAACGGCGTCTCGTCCGGCAGCGCCCCGCTCTTTTCATAGGCGGCGGTCAGGTCGCGTGTCTTGACCTTGCTCGCCTCGACATCGGGCTGGTCGAATGGATTGATGCCGATCACCGAGCCTGCAACCGCGGTCGCCATCTCCCAGCGGAAGAATTCCTGGCCGAGCTGCATGGCATCGGAGACCGTGATCCGCACCACGGGATGGCCGGCCGCCTCGAGCGCTGCAACCGCGCGGTCCTGCTCGCCATCCTGATCGGCCGCGAGCCGCAAATAGGCAAAGACCCGGTCGTTGCCGTAGACCGCTGGCGGCCCTAACGGCTCGGCATCGACCGGAACGATCCCTTTGCCGAGTTTGCCGGTCGATTCGGCGAGCAATTGTTCAAGCCAGGCGCCAAAATCAGCGATCCCCTTCGACGCGACGATCGTCGCCTTGTCGCGCCCGTTTCGTTGGCAGACGCCAAGGATCGCCCCCAAGATCACGCCCGGATTTTCGATGGGCGGCGCGCTCGGCGCACAGGAGCGCACCATCTCGGCCGTGCTTTCAAGAAACGCAGCGAGCGGAATGCCAATCGCCGCGGCAGGGACCATGCCAAAATTCGACAACACCGAATAGCGCCCGCCGATGCTCGGCAGACCGTGAAAGATCGCGCGGAAACCTTCGTTGCGCGCGGTTTTTTCGAGCGAGGATCCGGGATCGGTGATCGCGACGAAGTGCTTGGCCGCCTCGCTCCCAACCGCAGTCTTGGCGCGCTCGAAAAAATACTGTTTGTAGATGTTGGGTTCGAGCGTGCTTCCGGACTTGCTCGACACGATGAACAGGGTGCGGGGAAGATCAATCCGACTCTCAACATGACGAATTTGCGAGGGATCGGTCGAATCCAGCACATGCAGCTTCGGATAGCCGGGTTTGGCGCCAAAGGTCTCGGCGAACACCTCGGGCCCGAGGCTCGACCCGCCCATGCCGAGCAGCAACACGTCGCGGAACCCGGCGTGCCTCACATCCGCGGCGAAATCCTCAAGATGCGCCGCGGCGGCCAATTGCTGGTCGACGACGGTCAGCCAGCCGAGCCATTTCGCCTCGTCGGTCTCGGTCCACAACGACGCATCGGCGGCCCACAGGCGGCGAACCTTGCCTTCGCGCCGCCAGTCCTCTAGCGTCTCCTGCACTTCCTTGTCGAACGGCGCGGGGAGCTTCCAGCTCATCGCGTCAAGCTTGGCGCCGAGCACGGTGCGGCGCTTTTTCTGGACCGCTGCGTAAAGCTGATCGGCGGCGTCGGCAAATTGCCGGACACCGTCCTCGACGAGCTTTTCTGTCACCGCATCGATCGAAATGCCGGCGTCGGGCAGTGCGGCCATGATGGCGCGCGCCGCCTCGATGTCTTCTTCGAGACTCGGGCGCGGACGCCCGTGGTCGCGATAAGCGTCCATGGTCGCCGGCGGCATCGTGTTGACGGTATCCGCGCCGATTAGCTCGTCTACATAAAGAACGTCGCTATAAGCCTTGTTCTTGGTGCCGGTGCTGGCCCATAGGAGCCGCTGGGTTTGCGCCCCCTGCTGCGCCAAGCGCTGCCAGCGTTCACCGGAATAGATTTTTTTGTAGGCCTCATAGGCGAGCTTGGCATTGGCGATCGCGACCTTGCCTTTCAGCTTTTCAAGCCGCGCTTTTTCCGCCGGGTCGGACGTCGCGGCGATGCGCTTGTCGAGCGCTTCGTCGACCAGCGTATCGATGCGGCTGACAAAAAAGCTCGCGACGCTCGCCACCTTGTGCGGGTCACCGCCTTTTTGGGCGAGGGCTTCAAGGCCGGCAATATAAGCTTCCGCCACCTCGGCATAGACCTGCTGCGAAAACAGCAGCGTGACGTTGATGTTGATGCCCTCGCCGATCAAGGTACGGATCGCCGGCAGACCGGCCTTGGTACCGGGCACCTTGACCATCAAGTTCTCACGCCCGACCTCGCGCCATAGCCGGCGCGCTTCCTCGATCGTCTCGTGCGTTTTCAATGCCAGATAGGGCGAGACTTCGAGGCTGATAAAGCCGTCGCGGCCTTGCGTCTGGTGGTAAACCGGGCGCAGCGCGTCAGCGCCCTCCTGGATGTCGCGAACGGCGAGTTCCTCGAACAACGCACCGGGATCGAGATCGCCGTTTTGCTGGGCGGCCGCGATCAGATCATCGTAATCGTCGCCATGACCGATCGCCTTTTCGAAGATCGATGGGTTTGACGTAACGCCGCGCAGCCCGTCCTCGGCGATGAGCCGGGTCAGCTGCCCGGTCTTCAACAGCTCGCGGCTGACGAAATCGAGCCACACCGACTGACCGAATTCGTTGAGTGTTCTCAGCGGATTGGGCATGGTCTTACTCCTTCGCAAGCTGCTCCTTGGCAGCTGCGTAGACGTGTTCCGGGGTAAAGCCGAACTTATTGAGCAAATCCTTCAACGGCGCCGAGGCACCAAAGGTCTTCATGCCGATGATCGTTCCCTCGGTTCCGGCATAGCGGTCCCAGCCGAGCACCGAAGCCTGTTCGACCGCGACCCGACGGGTCACCGAGGGAGGCAGCACCGCAGCGCGGTAGTCCTCGTCTTGCTGCTCGAACAATTCCCAGGACGGCATGCTGACGACGCGGGCGCGAACACCTTCGGCGGTGAGCTTTTCATAGATCTCGACGCAGATCGCGACCTCGCTGCCGGTGCCGATCAGGATGACCTCGGGCGTGCGGCCATCGCCGCTATCCGCCATAATATAGGCGCCGCGGGCCACGCCGCTCGCGGCCGCATAGCGCTGGCGATCGAGGGTCGGCAGCGGCTGCCGGCTCAAGATCAGGCAGACAGGCTGGTGCTTTGCCCGCAGTGCGACGCGCCACGCCTCGGCGACCTCGTTAGCGTCCGCCGGGCGTATTACGATCAGGCCCGGAATGCTGCGCAACCCGACCAATTGCTCGACCGGCTGATGCGTCGGGCCATCTTCGCCGACGCCGATCGAGTTGTGGGTGAAAATGTAGACGACCGGCAACTCCATCAGCGCGCTCAACCGGATCGGAGCTTTCATGTAGTCGGAAAAGATCAGAAATCCCGAGCCGTAGGCGCGCAATTTCGAGACCGACATCCCGTTGCAGATCGAGCCCATCGCGTGCTCGCGAATGCCAAAGTGAAAGTTGCGGCCGGCGCGGTCATCCGCTTCGAAATCGCCCGCTTCGACAAAGGTCAGCCGGGTCTTGGTCGATGGGGCGAGGTCGGCGGCGCCGCCGATCAGCCAGGGCAAGCGCGGGGCGATCGCGTTCAGCACCCGCGCCGAGGAATTGCGGCTGGCGATGCCTTTCGGGTCGGCCGGAAACACCGGAATGTCGCGATCCCAGCCCTCGGGCAGGTCGCGCCGCTGCATGCGCTCGCACTGATCGGCGAGATCGGGATGTTGCGCGCGATAGCGCTCGAACAGCGCATTCCACTCGCCATGCAATTTCTTGCCGCGGGCCCCGAAATTTGCGGCGAAATGCTCGTAGACGCCTTCGGGCACGAGGAATTTCGCATTCTCGGGCCAGCCATAGCGGCGCTTGGCGGCTTTGACCTCGTCCTCGCCCAACGGTTCACCGTGGGCAGCCGAGGTATCCTGCTTGTGCGGCGCGCCATAGCCGATATGGCTCTCGACAATGATCAGGGTCGGACGATCGTTGGTGCGCTTGGCGTCCGCGATTGCATCGGCGATGCGCTCGCGGTCATTGGCGTCGCTGACCCGCAATACCTGCCAGCCATAGCCGAGAAAGCGGCCGGCGACATCTTCGCTGAAAGCGAGTGCAGTGTGGCCCTCGATCGTGATATGATTGCTGTCGTAGATCCAGCACAGGTTGCCAAGCCGCAGATGACCGGCGAGCGAGGCCGCCTCGCTGCCGACCCCCTCCATCATGCAGCCGTCGCCGCAGAGCGCGAATACGTCGTAATCAAAGATCGTAAAGCCCGGTCGGTTGAAATGCTTGGCCAGCCAGTCGGCGGCGATCGCCATACCGACACTATTGGCGATACCCTGGCCGAGCGGGCCAGTCGTGGTTTCGACCCCCGAGGTCAGGTGATATTCGGGATGTCCCGGGCATTTGCTGCCGAGCTGGCGGAAGTGCTTCAAATCATCGAGAGCGACCGATGGCGTGCCGAGACGCTCGTACTTTTCGTCGACCGAGGTCACGCCGGTCAAATGCAGCAAAGAATATAAGAGCATCGAGGCGTGACCTGACGACAGCACAAAACGATCGCGGTTAGGCCAAATCGGATCCGCGGGATCAAAGCGTAAAAAATCCTGCCACAGCGTATAGACGACGGGCGCCATCGCCATCGGGGTGCCGGGATGGCCGGAATTGGCCTGCTGCACCGCGTCAATGCACAGGGTACGAATGGTATTGATGCAAAGCTCGTCAATCGATTGGGCAGACACCATCCAACCTCTCCATCAACCGGTTAACGCGACTCGTCGGGCCAGTCCCGGCCCCGCCCGCAGCTGCGCTGCAATGTGTTCGACGATCCGATCGACCGGCTGATCGATCGTGACCGAGATCGGATTTTCATCGGCATCCGGCGGCTCGAGTACAGCGAACTGAGTGTCGAGAAGGCGTGGTGGCATGAGATGTCCCCGGCGGACGGCTAGCCGTTGCGCGATCGGCTCGCGCGATCCGTCGAGAAAGACGAGCCGAATACCGATCCGCTCGCCGGTGATGCTGCGCCGATAGGCCCGCTCCAAAGCCGAGCAGGTGATGACGCCGCAAGCGTTGCGGGCCTGCCAAGCAGCAATTGCCGATGCGATCGCGCCGAGCCAAGGAGTTCGGTCGATATCGGTCAGCGGCTGCCCGCTCTGCATCTTTTCATTCTCCGGCGGATGGAGGCGATCCCTTTCGATGAATTCCAGTCGAGCCGTTCCGCCCAGCGCTCCCCCGCCATCGTCTTGCCGGCGCCGGCCACACTCATGGCGCCAGCGATGGACGGGACATTAACTCTTTGCCACATGTTACGTGGTTCCCGTCTCCCGCCGACGACTATAAGGCGAGCTCTGACGCCAGTCGACCCCGAGATTTTTGAAAATCATGCGACAACGGCCGCTGCGGAGCGCAGCTTACACCGCGCCTCGCTGCTGCCGAGTTAACCGAGGTTAAAACAAGGTTCAGTTTGCTTTGCCGGATAAGCTTTGTTCTCGAGGCGCCTCGCCTCGCTCAGCCCCGGGTTTTAGGGTGGCATGAAACACCGATTGGCCACTCGGGACAGGGACGAATGTGCCGGTCGCCGGTTCGAGGGTGACCCGCAACTCCCCGGTGCCTGCTAATCGGTGAATATTTGCCGGGGTCTCGGCAAATATCTTGCGTCCGGCCAGCGGCAGCAGAGCCAATGGCTGCGGCACTGTTTCGCCCGGCGCCACCAGCCAGAGCTGGTAGTTTTTGCCGGCGGGAGGTGGTGGTGGCGAGAGGCTGTCGACCGCAATCTGATGCGCATTTGGTGCCAGCCGCAATGTCCAAGCCGGTCGTTGGTCAGCATCGTGCAACACAGCAATGACCGGCCGTTGGGCGAAATCGGGGGGCTCGCGCGCCACCAGTGTTGCGACCAGCAAAGCGAGGGCGGTTGTCGCCAGCACCAGCGCAGCGCGACGCCAGAGCCGGGCGTCTTCCCAAAGCTGCCGGGCTAAGCCGGTACTGTGCATAACTTTCATCGAGGCTTTACGAGGCCGAAGCTAACGGCGACCTTTGGCGCCGACCGGGGAGATCAGCACCCGGTCGACGCGGCGGCCATCCATATCGACAATCTCGAATTGATAGCCGTCGGCGGTGACCCGGTCGGCGATTATCGGCACGCGGTTGAGTCGCGCCATCAGATAGCCGCCGAGGGTATGAAAATCGGTATCTTCGCCGGTCAGGTGCGAGAGGTTCAGTACCTGCTTTAGCTCGTCGAGCCCGACCATGCCGTCAATCAGCCAAGTGCCGTCATCGCGTTTGACGACCCGCTGATCGGTGTCGCTCGCCCCCGGGATGTCGCCGACCAGCGCCTCGAGGATATCGCTCGGAGTGACCAGCCCTTCGAGATCGCCATACTCATCGACGATCAGCGCCATCGGCTCCCCCGAACTTTTGAACATGTCGAGTACGCGCAACACCGACACCGTATTGGGCAGATAAAGCGGCGGCCGCGTCGCCTGTCGCAGGTCGAGCGGCTGTCCAGCCAGGCAGCGAGCGAGCAGATCCTTAGCCTCGACGATGCCGAGGACTTGCTGCGATCCCCCTTGCACGACCGGGAAGCGGGAATACGGGCTGACCCGGATCTTGCGCCGGTTTTCCTCTTCGGGGTCGTTGAGATCGAGCCATTCGATGCGCGTGCGCGGGGTCATGACAGTGCTTGCCCGCCGGTCGCCAAGCCGTAACGCCATCTCGACGATTGCGGTTTCGGCCGGCGGGATATGCCCGGTCGCCGTCCCCTCGCGCAGCATGAAGCTGATCTCTTCATCGGTGACCGGCGCGCCCGCTTCGCCGCGGAGCGGAAGCAAGCGCAAGATCAGATCGGTCGAGGCGCTCAAAAACCATTCGATCGGCGCGGCGATGCGGGAAAGTACCCGCATCGTTCGGGAAAGGGCGG
Source organism: uncultured Alphaproteobacteria bacterium (assembly GCA_963846635.1). Classification (GTDB taxonomy): domain Bacteria; phylum Pseudomonadota; class Alphaproteobacteria; order ATCC43930; family CGMCC-115725; genus AP-15. Next base: position 176,215 of record CAWJXM010000059.1, read on the forward strand.
CGGCGATCCCTTCGGCGTGCGACAGCGCCACCCGCTTGGGCACCAGCTCGCCGATAATCAGCGACAGATAGGAAATCCCGAGGACGACAACCACCATGCTGATCGCATGGGCATATCGCGCGACAAATCCCGGATATCCTTCGAGGACCGTCTGCAGCCGTTCACCCAAGGTCGCCTGGCCAAAGGTGCCCGACAAGACCGCGATCACCGTGATCCCGATCTGCACTGTCGCGAGCAGCCGCGAGGGATCGGATTTAAGCTCGAGCGCGGCACCAGCGCCAAGACTACCGGCCTCGACGAGCGCTTTAAGGCGGGCCGTGCGGGCCGAGACCAGGGCGATTTCGGCCATCGCAAAAAAGCCGTTCAACAGGATCAGAAGGAAAACGACTGTCAGTTGCAGAACGAGCATCGCATTGGTCCCGCCGCTCGCCGGGCGCGCAATGCAAACATTACCGAGACCGGCGATCGGGTCAGGGAACAGGATTGGATAAAAACACAAAAAGCCGCCTGGGGTTCGCGGCTTTTGTGCGGCGGCCTGGGCAAAGCCGCCGGTTCCGTCGCTGGCGGACCCGAGCGATCCGCCGCCATGTCTGAGCGGTCAGCGCGAGTAGTATTCGATGACGAGGTTTGGCTCCATCGACACCGGGTAGGGGACATCCGCCGGCTTTGGTGCGCGGATAAAGCGCCCTTTCATGCGGTCGTGATCGATCTCGACATAATCGGGAACATCGCGTTCGCCCGACCGCGACGCCTCCAACACCAGTGCCATCGCCATCGCCTTCGCGCCCAATTCGATCTCGTCGCCATCGCGGACCGAATAAGAGGGTATCGTCACCCGTCGGCCATTCACCCTCACATGGCCGTGATTGACCAGCTGGCGGGCGGCGAACGGCGTCGGCACGAGCTTCATGCGGTAGACAACGGCGTCGAGCCGCCGCTCCAACAGCTCGACCAGATTATCGCCGGTATCGCCGCGCCGCCGCACCGCCTCTTCATAAAGGCGACGGAATTGCCGTTCGCCGAGATTGGCGTAATAACCTTTGAGCTTCTGCTTGGCGGCGAGCTGGGTCCCGAAATCCGACGGCTTCTTGCGGCGCTGGCCGTGTTGACCGGGCCCGTATTCACGGCGATTGAGCGGGCTCTTTGGCCGCCCCCACAAATTGACACCGAGTTTGCGGTTGACCTTGTATTTGGGTTCCTGGCGTTTGCTGCTCATAAAGTCGGGTTCCGGTTGCCCCATCGTTGTCCCGATAGGACGATCCGTAGCGATCACGGCGCCGGGGCATTAGGCCCGCACTCTCGGGAATATTGCAGAACATATAGCGGCCGGTCTGGTCAAGTCAAACCGGCCGACGCCGTTTAATCGAGAGGGCCGTCGAGGGCGTGGCGGTACTCGTCAGCGGCCGGCCAGCAGCGGCGGTTCCTTTAGATAACTCTGGGCAAGCCGACGGCCGGTGTCGCGCATCAATTGCTTATCCATCGCGGCGGTCTCCGCCGCCGGGATGCGCAGAACCGTATTGTTGCAGTAGGTCGGGATCACCGCCCCGTTGCCGCGGAACAGGCCCATCGGGTCGCCGCCCGCCGCGACTGCGCGGATGCCGCGCCGGACCTGGTTGCGGAATATGCTGATGCCGCGGTCGGTCTCGCTGAGGTGCTCCAAACCGTGAATCGCGATCGGCCGCTGCGACACCTGGGCCTCGTAATCGCCGGGGTGAAGCTGGCCCTCCTCATAGGAATCGGCGGCCAGCTGGCCGGGGAGCATTATGTTGCGGTCGGCCCACCATGCCGGCGTTGTGACCTCGTCGGTCTCGCAGACATGACGAAATTCGATCAGCATCGTGTTGGTGTCATCGAGCGGAACCGCCCAGCGTGACATCATCGGACCGCTGAAGGAGCGCTCTTCGCGGCCGGTCTCCCAGATCGGCGCCACCTGCTGCAGATTGGGCAGCACCACTTCCACCATCCGGGTCCAGACGTTGTCCCCGATCCGACGCGTGCCGACATAGACCATGCCGACCGGCGTCTCGACATATTCGAGTTCGGGCAAGACGCCAAATTCTTCGGTGAACACGGCGCCGCTGACGATCGTGTGCAAAAACGCGGTATGGACCGGGTCCATCGTGTTTTCATGGATCTGCAGCCAGTTCGCCGGAAAGCAGTATTTCCGGCCCGGGATCATGCGGTAGCCCGGACGGTCGTAGGTGTCGTAAACCGGGAACGGCGGCTTCAGCTCGGGCGGGCCCATATAGGCAAAGACGATGCCGTTAAATTCGTGGATCGGGTAAGCGCCATGAAACAGCCGGTCCTTCAACGTGCTGTCGGCGGGCTCGCCGGGGGTTTCGAGGATCGTGCCGTCGACGTCGAACAGCCAGCCGTGATAGCAGCAACGGATCCCCTTATCGCCGATCAGCCCGAATTCGAGCGAGGTCCCGCGATGCGGGCAATGCAATTCGAGCAGACCCGTGGCCCCGCTTCTGTCGCGAAACGCGACTAAATCCTCGCCCATGATTTTGAGCCGCAGCGGCAGATCCTTCAGCTCGTCCGAAAAGCACACCGGCTGCCAAAAGCGACGCAAATATTCGCCGCACGGCGTCCCCGGGCCGACATGCGTCAATTCTATGTCTTCTTCCGGAATCTCGCGGTGAAAATAGCCGCCATACCGCGTCTTCAAAAACGGAGCACGGGTCGTCGCCACTGGTGACCTCCTGTTCACGATCGAGCGAGCGGTTAATAGGTCAACCCGGCGTTGCTCGGCTTGGCTCGCCCAGAATCGCGCGCCGGTCGAACCGCTTCGCGAATAGGCGGGATTATAATCCAGTGTCTCGATAGCTCAACGCCCGCAGAGAACAGTTGCTGGTGCTATTCCGCGGCGGTGGCGCGGGCAGAGCGCCGGCGCGCATTCGGGTCGAGAAGGCGCTTTCTGAGCCGGATCGATTTTGGCGTCACTTCGACGAGTTCGTCGTCGGCGACATAAGCGATCGCCTGTTCGAGGCTCATCAGGATCGGCGGGGTCAGCCGCACCGCCTCGTCTTTCGCGGTCGTGCGGATATTGGTCAGCTGCTTGCCCTTTAACGGGTTGACGTCGAGATCGTTGCCGCGGGTGTGCGCGCCGATGATCATCCCCTGGTAGACCCGCGCGCCCGGTTCGATGAACATCGGCCCGCGCTCTTCGAGATTCCACAGCGCATAGGCGAGCGCGACCCCGTCGGCGGTCGATACGAGGACCCCGTTGCGGCGGCCTTCGACCGGGCCCTTATGCGGCGCATAGCCGTGAAACACCCGGCTCATCACGCCGGTGCCGCGCGTATCCCCCAGAAACTCGCCCTGATATCCGATCAGCCCGCGCGTCGGCCCGAGAAAGGTCAGGCGCAATTTGCCACCGCCCGATGGCCGCATCTCCTGCATCTCTGCTTTGCGGCGGGCGAGTTTGTCGACGACGATGCCGGCGAATTCTTCGTCGACATCGACCACCACCTCCTCAATTGGTTCGAGCCGCTGGCCTGTCACGGGATCGGTTGTGAACAATACCCGCGGGCGCGAGATCGAAAGCTCGTAGCCTTCCCGCCGCATCGTCTCGATCAACACGCCGAGCTGCAATTCACCGCGACCGGCAACCTCGAACGCCTCCTTTTGCGCGCTCTGGGTGACGCGGATTGCGACATTGCCCTCGGCCTCGCGGAACAGCCGTTCGCCGATGACCCGCGATGTTACTTTCGACCCTTCGCGCCCGGCGAGCGGGCTGTCGTTGACCGAAAAGGTCATCGCCAAGGTCGGCGGATCGATCGGGTCAGCCGGCAGCGGCGTTTCGACTTCGGGAGCGCAGATCGTGTCGGCGACGGTGGTCAGCGCCAAGCCGGCGACGGCGATGATGTCCCCGGCTTGCGCCTCCTCGATCGGGCGTCGATCGAGACCGCGAAAGGCCAGCAGTTTGGTCAGCCGCGCCTGCTCGACAAGTCGTCCATCCCGGCCCAAGGACTTGACCGGCATGTTCAACCGCGCGGATCCGGAATGGATAAGCCCGATCAGCACCCGGCCGAGATAAGGGTCATAGTCCAGGGTCGTCGCCAGCATCGCAAACGGCGCGTCCGGGTCGGCCTGCGGTGCCGGCACATGCGACAGGATCAGCTCGAACAGCGGGGCGAGGTCGCGGCGCGGAGCCGCGAGGTCATCGACCGCCCAGCCGCTGCGTCCCGAGGCGAATAGTGTCGGGAAATCGAGCTGCGCTTCGCTCGCGTCGAGTGCCGCGAACAGGTCGAAGACCTCGTTGTGGACTTCAAGCGGGCGAGCATCGGGCCGGTCAACCTTGTTGACTACGACAATCGGGCGCAAACCCTGGCGCAAGGCTTTGCCGACCACGAATTTGGTTTGCGGCATCGGCCCTTCGGCGGCGTCGACCAGCACCAGGACACCATCGACCATGTTCAGAATGCGCTCGACCTCGCCGCCGAAATCGGCGTGACCCGGCGTATCGACGATGTTGATGCGGACCTCGCGCCATACGACCGAAGTGCATTTAGCGAGGATCGTGATGCCGCGCTCGCGTTCGAGTTCGTTTGAATCGAGGGCACGCTCGGCAACCTGCTGATTGGCACGAAACGCGCCCGACTGGCGCAGCATCGCATCGACCAGCGTCGTCTTGCCGTGGTCGACGTGAGCAATGATCGCAATGTTGCGGATATTCATGATTTCCAAAGCAGATCCGCGCCCCGAGGGGGCGCGGCTTTGATCAACAGGTTTGCTGTTTTCGCTGTTTCTGTAGCGAATTTACAGCGAGTGTCTAAAGCCCTTTTGCTTCGGCGACGAGCTCGGAGAGGTTACGCTCGGGCCGGGCGCCGATATGGCTGATTATTTCCGCAGCGCACAAACTGCCGAACTCGCCACAAATGGGCAGCGGCAATCCGCGGGTCAACCCATAGAGAAACCCAGCCGCATAGAGGTCGCCGGCCCCGGTGCTGTCGACGACCCGCGCTACAGGTGCGGCCGCTATTTGGTATGCGTCGCTATTGGCGAGAATGACGCTGCCTTGCGCACTGCGGGTCAGTGCAGCGATCGCGACATGACCCCGCACCGCGGCAGCGGCGGCGGAAAAATCGGTCGTTTCGTAGAGTGAACAGATCTCGGCCTCGTTGGCGAACAGGATGTCGACATGTCCGGCGACGAGGTCGCGGAAGGCGGCGCGGTGGCGTTCAACGCAAAACGGGTCGGACAATGACAGCGCCACTTTACGACCAGCGCCGTGAGAGATCGCGGCTGCCTGGTAAAACGCCCGCTGCGCCAAAGGCGGGTCGAACAGATAACCTTCGAGATAGGTAATTTGCGCGGCCCCGACGATATCGGCCTCGATGTCGTCCGGGCCGAGTTCGGCGCACGCACCGAGATATGTACTCATCGTGCGCTGGCCGTCCGGCGTCACCAGGATCAGGCAGCGTGCAGTGGCAGGACCGCTCGTTGTCGGCGGCGTGTCGAAGCGGACGCCTTGCGCTGTCAGATCGTGGCGGAAGACTTCGCCGAGCAAATCGTCGCGCACCTTCCCGATAAAGCCGCCGTCCCCGCCAAGCGAGGCGATGCCGGCCATCGTATTCGCGGTCGACCCACCGGATGCCTCGATCGCCGGCCCCATGATATGATAGAGTGCTTCAGCGCGTTCGGCATCGATCAGCGCCATCGTCCCCTTGATGAGCGCCTGTTTTTCGAGAAACGCCTCGTCGGCATGGGCAATAATGTCGACAATTGCGTTGCCGATGCCGACAACGTCGATCCGGGCTTCACTCATTGGCGGCTAACTACCTGAAGAAAGATTGGCGGCCCGGACTATAGCCGTGTTTGCACCGCCGGCAAGCGCGCGGCCGGCACCGGCGAGGCTGGTCCTAGCGAGGTGGGTGCCGGCGCTCACAGCCGGTCGACGACCGTGTAGACGAGGTAGGCGAACAGGATGATGCCCAACAGCAGAAGCAGCATTACAAGAGTGATATCCATTCGCGCACCCGGGCCCGGCTGCACATCCTGGGCTTCGATCGCGAGCGCGGTCTGGCGAAAGCGGATCGCGGCGAACACCATCATCGCGCCGCCGAGCACGATCAACAGCAGACCGGCCGTCGTACCGATCACCTGACTGCCGGCCGAAACGGTGCGCGTGCCCAAGGTCTGGCCGGCGATCCTCAAGAACAGGTCGAACTTTTGCACGAGGAACCCGAACGCCATGATCGCGATCGCCGTGCGCACCCAGGCGAGGAAAGTCCGCTCATTTGCCGCGTGGTCGCTGTACCGCTCGATCATAATAAGGCGCATCCTCCCCATATCTGCGAACCACCCTGGTGCGGCGGGGTGCGGGTGATACCCGCCGCCAAACTTCGGCAAGTAATAAATCTCCGAGACAACGGTCTCCGACGCGATCATGCGGATTGCCGATGGCTTTTCCCAGCACTGGGAAGCACGATCTGGGGATCTATTGTCCAGACCGGTTGCGCCCGTCATGGCGGTGTTGGCCGCCGCTCCCCGAGCGGGCGAGCGCTCGGAGGGGCGGCGATGGGGGCTGCACTCGGGAGTATATTTGGGTCGGTATAAAGCCTGTGTGTATTGCTGTGCTAGGGTCACTGCGCGGACGTCTTGCGGTGCTGCTGGTGCTGGTAGTCGCGGCCGCGATTGCCGCCGGCACCTTGATGGTGGTGCTGTTCGGCCAGTCGGCAAATGCGCGCGCGGGAGTGGCCGAAGCCGAGGTCGGCCGGGCATGCGACGCAATCGCTGCCGCGTATCGCTTCTACAGCACCGGATGGGGCGGGCCATCCCCTGCCTCGGATGCCGATGCGCTGCATCGCGATCTCGTCACCGTGGTGCAGACTGCCTTGCGACAGCGACCGGGGATAGAGGGCGGCGTCTGGCAGGCGCATAAGGGATCGCTCGCCTATGCTTTTCCGACCTATCAGGGTTCGAGTCCCAAGACCGATGTGCCGGAGGCCGAACTGTTCCGGATTGAGGCAATCAACCGTTCGGCGCTCCTCGACGATCGCCTGGCCATAAGCCGCTATCACGCTTCCTCTGAGGTGCTGCTGACCGGTGCGTGTCCACTGCCCGGTCCGATCCCGGGGCTAACGGCGTGGACGATGACGCGAGTGCACATCTTTGCCGGAAGCAGCTATTGGATGCTGATGTCGGGGCTCGCCATCCTGTTTGCCGCAATCGCCGCTGCGGCCGGGCTGCTCACGCCGTTGACCCTCCGCTGGCCGCGGCATATCGAGGCGATCGAAACGGCGCTCCACGCCCACGATCTCGCGGAACTGCCGCCGCTTCCGGTCACTGGCGAGCGCGAACTCGATCGCATTATCGTGGCGCTCAACGATGCCGCACACCGGCTCGCCGATGCGCGGCAGCGCGCCGATGAACTGGCGCGCCGCATCGCAATTGCCGAGCGGCTGGCCGCGATCGGCCGGATAACCGCGGGGCTGGCTCACGAAATCCGCAACCCTATCGCCGCGATGCGGCTCAAGGCCGAGAACGCGATGATGCGCGGGTCCGACGACAAAGACCAGGCGTTGTTGGCGATCCTAGGTCAGATCGATAGGCTCGACGCGCTCGTCCGGCGGCTCCTGACCGTGACCGAGCGCGACAAGCCGCACCGCAAGCCGGTTGCGATCGCATCATTTCTGGCTGATTGCATTGCCACGCATGCGGAAATTGCTCGGGCCAAAGGCGTCAGATTGCGCGCAGCGGGCGATGTTGAAACCGCCGCATTCGACCCCGACCAGATCCGTGCGGCGCTCGACAACTTGATCCTCAATGCCATTCAGGCCGCACCCGCCTGCACCGAAGTGCTGGTTTGCGGGTGCCGAACGCTGGAAGGGCTGGTCTTCGCGGTGCGCGACGACGGACCCGGCCCCGCCGCCGAGATCCGTGAACATTTATTCGAACCATTTGTCACCGGCCGGCCGGACGGCACCGGCCTCGGCCTGTCGATCGTCAGAGAAATTGCCGAAGCGCACGGCGGAACGGCGCGGCTCGGTGTTTGCCGGTCGCGGACCCGCTTTGAGATTGTCATTCCATGGCAGCGATCCTGATCGTCGACGACGACGCAGCGATTTGCGACGCGCTCGACGAAACCCTGCGCGCCCTTGGACATCGCCCGCTGATTGCGACCTCCGGGGCCGCGGCGCTGAAGACGCTGGAGGAAACCGCGGTCGGTGCCATCCTGCTCGATCTGCGGATGCCGGGAATGGACGGCCTCGAAGTGCTGCGCCGGCTTCATGAGCGCGGCAGTCACCCTCCGGTCACGGTGCTGACCGCGCACGCGAGTGCGGCCAACACGATCGAGGCGATGCGCCTCGGCGCCTTCGATCATTTGACAAAGCCAATCGGGCGCGATCAATTGGCCGCGGCGCTGAGCGGTATGCTGGCCACCACGACCGTCTCGCGCGACAGCCGGCCCAAGGCGGTGCAGGACGGGCTGATCGGATCGAGCGCCGCGATGCGGGTGGTGCACAAGACGATCGGTCTTGTCGCCGACAGCAATGCGACGGTGCTGATCACCGGCGAAACCGGGACCGGCAAGGAGCTGGTCGCTCGCGCCATCCACGATCACGGACGCCGCGCGGGCAAGCCATTCATCGCGGTCAATTGCGCCGCCATCCCGGCGGAGCTGATGGAAAGCGAGCTGTTCGGCCATGTGCGCGGCGCCTTTACCGGGGCGGTCCGCGATCGCGCCGGCGCGTTCCGTGAGGCTCACGGGGGCACGCTTTTTCTTGACGAAATCGGCGATATGGACCTTGCGATGCAGGCGAAATTGCTGCGCGCCCTGCAGGAACGGGTGATCGCGCCGGTCGGCGGCAAGCCCGCCGCGGTCGATGTCCGGGTGATTGCGGCAACGCATCGCGACCTCGCCCAACGGCTGCGCCAGAGGAGTTTCCGCGAGGATCTGTTTTATCGTTTGCACGTCGTTCCGATCCATCTGCCGCCGCTGCGCGAGCGGATCGCCGATATTGTCCCGTTGGCCGAGCACTTTCTGAACCAAGCGGGGGCCAAGCGGCTCGCACCCAAGGCCGCCGCGCGGCTCATTGGCCAGCACTGGCCGGGCAATGTGCGCGAGCTCAAAAATGCGATGGAACGGGCGGCGGTGCTCTCGCGCGGCGGGGTGATCGGCGCCGCCGACCTTGAATTCATCGACGCGACACATATCGGCGAGGCGCAAATAGCCGACTGGCCGGATGAAGACCTCCCGTCCGCGATCGCACGCTTGGAAGAGATGCTGATCCGCCGGTCTCTGGCGCGGGCCGCGGGCAATCGGGCTGAAGCCGCGCGCCACCTGGGGATCCATCGCCAGCTGCTCTATGCCAAGATCAAGCGCTACGGGTTGGACATGTCCGAAGACCGGACGGAGGGTGTCGGGGAAGCGGACGCCCATGCGTCGTGTACGGTGGGAAAATCATAATTATTACAGTTTCTTATCTGTTGGCACGCAGCATGCTCTTCACACCTCAAGGACCACCCTTGAGGAGTGATCGACATGACGCCCCAATGGAAAGCACGGTTTGTCACCAGCTCATTGGTCCTGGCAGGCGCGCTTGGAGCCAGCGCCTTCGCGCAGGCGCCAGCGCCACCGGCGGCCCCGCCAAGTGCAGTACCACCACCTCCACCAGCCGGGTCCACGCCTCCCGCCCCGCCATATAACAACCCTCAACTTCCTGAGACCCAAGGCATCGTTCAACGTTTTACGCTGACGCCAATCGGCGAGATCGACGGTTTGATCCTGGCCGACGGCACCGAGATCCACGTACCGCCGCACCTGACGCCGCAATTGGAGAACGCGGTCCGGATCGGCGATCGGGTGATGGTGCAGGGTTATCGATCACCGTCGGTGCCGCTCGTCGTCGCCACGTCCCTCACCGACGCGAATACCGGCCAGACAGTGGTCGATAACGGGCCGCCGCCCCCGGGTTCGCGTCCTCCGCCGCCTCCGCCTGGAATGCCGGCGCCCGGAGCGCAGCAGGTGTCGATTGAGGGCAAAGTGCGGAGGTCGCTCTACGGCCCCGCCGGGGACGTCAATGGCGCCCTGCTCGATGACGGCACGATCGTTCGCGTCGGCCCGCGCGAGGCCTATTTCGTCGGATCCGTGCTGAGCCCGGGAGCGACGCTCGCGGTGCAGGGTTGGGCGCTGGCGACTCCCTATGGCCGCGTCATCGAGGCTCAGGCAGTTGGGCCATCGCTTGGTCAACTGACCCAGGTTGCGCCGCCGTGGCTTGGCCCCGGTGCGCCGCCTCCCCCGCCGCGTCCCTGAGAGCCGGTGAGAGCAGTGCAGCCTTCGCTTGCACCCGCGCCGGCTTGTGCGCGGCACAAAGCGGTCTCGCTCGACGCGCTCAATTTTCTGCTGGCCGATGTGCGGGGCGCGCTCGGGCCCTACCTCAACGTTTTCCTGGTAACCCAGCAGCATTGGAATCAGGCTGCGGTCGGATTGGTGACAACCGTCGGTGGGCTGCTCGGATTAGCAGTCCAAACACCGATCGGCGGTCTGATCGATGCCACCCGTGCCAAGCGCGCGCTGGTTGTGGCGGCATTGGCGGCACTGGCCTTGGGGGCGGTAACGATCTTTGCAGCGCCGTATTTCTGGCCGGTCATGATCGCCAACTCGATGATGTCGGCGGTCGGGGATGTGTTTGGCCCGGCGGTCGCCGCGCTGACCCTCGGGCTTTATCCGCGCTCGGTCTTGGCCCGCCGCATGGGGCGGAACTCCGCCTGGGATCATGCCGGCAATGTTGCTATTGCGGCGGCGGCGGGTGCCGTCGGCTGGGCGGTCTCGCAGCGTGCGGTGTTTCTGCTGGTGCCGTTCTTTGCCGTGCTCGCGAGCCTCGCGGTGCTGTCGATCCCGGCGGCGGCAATCGACCATGTCCGAGCCCGCGGCGGCGAAAAAGAGAATGATGGCAAGCCCCAGCCTTCCGGCTTCGGTGTGTTGCCAGGGCTATCGCATATGGCGCTGGCGCTTGAACGCGGGCGTTGCGGCGGAGGGGATATAGCTGGAGTCTCGGTATTCGATCCAGCGCTGAGGCCGCCCTATGGAAGAATTCGTCGCTTGCTTTGCCGAAATCGTGGACCCACGACAGAACAATGCCCGCCACGATCTACATGAACTGTTGCTGATCGCGCTCTGCGCTCTGCTGTCTGGCGGCGAGGATTGCTCGGACATGGCGCTGTTTGGGAAGATCAAAGCACCATACCTGCGCCAATTTCTGCGCCTGTGTCATGGCACTCCCAGCCATGACACCTTCAGCCGCGTGTTCCGCCTGCTCGATCCGAAGCCGTTCGAGACCTGCTTCACCCGCTTCATGCAGCGTTTCGCCGAGAGCCTGCGGGGCGTGGTGGCCGTCGACGGCAAGACGTTGCGGCGCTCGTTTGATCGCATCACGGGCAAGTCGCCGCTGCATATGGTCCATGCCTGGTCCGCTGAGCAGCGCCTGCTGCTTGGTCAGGTGAAGGTCGACGACAAGTCCAACGAGATCACAGCGGTGCCGAAATTGCTGGCGCTGCTGTCGCTCAAGGACTGCATCGTCACCGCCGACGCGCTCAACTGTCAGCGCGCCATAGCCGCCAAAGTGATCGAGCAGGGTGGCGATTATGTGCTCGCACTGAAGGGTAACCAGGGCAGCCTGCACGACGATGTCCGCTGCTTCTTCGACGATCCCGCCCGCGCCGCCGAGATTGGCCATACCACGGTCGATGGCGATCACGGCCGCATCGAGACCCGAACCAGTCTGGTCTCGACGGACATCGCCTGGCTGCAAGAGCGACATGCCTGGCCCGGGCTGGCTGCCATTGGCCGCGTGCTCCGGACCCGCGAGGTCAGCGCCAAGATCACGACCGAGACCGTCTACTATCTGCTGAGCACCCCTCTAAGCGCTGAGCACTTCGGCGCGGTGGCACGTGCCCATTGGGGGGTGGAAAACGGTCTGCATTGGGTCCTCGACGTGATCATGAACGAAGACCAAGCCAGGAACCGCAAGGATCACAGCCCGCAAAATATCGCCCTGCTGCGGCGCCTTGCTCTAAACCTTGCCAAACTCGAAGGCTCCAAGGGGTCCATAAAGGGAAAGCGCATGCGCGCCGCTTTGGACGACACCTTCCTAACCCGCCTCCTCGCCCAGTTCGGCAAAATGCAAATGCGATAGCCCTGGGTGTGTTGCTGAGCTGCCGGCCGCTAATGCTCTATGCCGGCTGCACGATGCTGTTTCATTTTGCCAACGCGCCGCTATTACCTCTCGTCGGCCAGAAATTGGCCTTCGCCCATAAGGAATGGGCAACCGCAATGATGTCAGCCTGCATCATCGCCGCGCAGATGATCATGCTGCCGATCGCATTGATGGTCGGGTGGAAAGCCGATCGCTGGGGACGCAAGCCGATCCTGTTGATCGGGTTTGGGATCCTGCCGATTCGCGCCGTGCTCTACACCTTTTCCAACAAGAGCGCTTGGCTGATCGGTGTGCAATTGCTCGACGGGGTCGGCGCTGGGATTTGGGGTGCGATCACACCGCTCGTTCTCGCGGATCTGATGCGCGGCACCGGGCGCTACAATATCGCGCAGGGCGGGGTTGCAACGGCGCAGGGCATAGGGGCGTCGCTGAGCGGGCTTGCCGCCGGGCTGATCGTCGATCACTACAGCTATTCGAGCGCGTTTCTGACCTCGGCGGTCGTGGCCGCGATCGCTTTTGCCGCACTTGCCCTCGCGATGCCCGAGACCGCGCAATCGACGCAGGCATCAGCAAGCGCCCACCGATGCCCGCGGGTACGCCGGGCTGGCCGGCCGGCGACGGCTCCGGATGAGTGGAACGGGTGCCGGCGGCGGGCGATCCAGGGCGTGCCCGCCGCCGGCGCCGGTGGTGCGCCGCCGCGATCATCGCCATCCTACTGATCGCCGCACTTCTGTTTGCTGCGCTGCGCGAGCCGACCGTCATCCGAGCCTTTTATGCCGATCGCACCCGCGTCTCAGCAATTCTGATCTTTGTCGCGACCTACATCGTCATCGCCATCGGGAAATTGCCCGGGTTTTACCTCGACCGGGCGGGTTCGGCATTGCTCGGTGCGGCGCTGATGGTCGGTCTCGGCGTCCTGCCGCTCGGAGCGGGCTGGAGGGCAATCGATTTCGCCACGATCGCCTTACTGCTCGGCATGATGATCGTGGTCGGCAACCTGAGGCTTTCGGGCTTTTTTCGGCTCGTCACCAATTGGATCGTGACCGGCACCCGCCATCCACTGGTTTTGCTCGCGGCGGTAACCCTGACCTCGGGCTTTTTCTCGGCATTTCTGGTCAACGATACGATCTGCCTCGCGCTGACACCGCTGGTCGCTTGATCTCGTCGCGCGGCTGCGGCGCGATCCCGTCCCGTATTTGCTGGCGGTCGCGATGGCGTCCAATGTCGGCAGTGTCGCGACGATCACCGGCAACCCGCAGAACATCATGATCGGCAGTTTTTCGGGTATCCCTTACGCTACTTTTGCTGCGTCTTTAACGCCGGTCGCCGCGATCGGCCTCGTGCTGACTTTTGCGCTGATTGCGATCTTTCACCCGGCCGAGTTCCGCAATAACGGAAGCGTCATCGGGGCGGCGGTGCCGGCGCACGCCCATCGGCGATTGGCAATCAAATCGGTGCTGGTAACTTTGGCGATGATGGCGGGCTTCTTTTGGGGCGAGCAGCCGGCAAAGATCGCGCTGATCGCCGGGGCGGTGCTGCTGGTGACCCGCGCCGTCAAAAGCGAAAAGATCTACCGCGAGATCGACTGGCCGCTACTTTTGATGTTCGCCGGCCTGTTTGTCGTCGTCGCCGGCTTCGAGCATGTCTTGTTATCGCCCAGGCTGATCGCCGCGATCGGCCATCAGCACCTCGACCGCATGCCGGTCTTGGCGCTGGTGACGGCGGTGCTGTCGAATTTGGTCAGCAACGTTCCGGCGGTGATGGCACTCAAGCCCTTTGTCGCGGCCTTGCCCGATCAGCAGCGTGCCTGGCTCGTCGTCGCGATGTCCGCGACCTTGGCCGGCAATTTGACGATCCTCGGTTCGGTCGCCAATCTGATCGTCGTCCAGCGCGCTACCGATCGCAGCATCACGATCGGCTTCTGGCAATATCTTCGCGTCGGTGCACCTTTAACCGTGTTGACGATCCTCGTGGGCCTGTGGTGGCTGTGATTCCTTTTGGATGCTGCGGGGCAAGGTCGGTGAAGCGCCGGTGCGCTCGGCCAAGCTAAGACTGGCCTGCCGCGTAGTGTGCCGAGAAGCCCATAATCTGCGCCAATTTTGGCGCGAGATCGGAGGCTTTGAACGGCTTGTGCAGGACGGCCCCGAGCGCGTGCAGGCCGCTCACACGATCGGGTTCGGCGAAGCCGGTGATGAACAGGATCGGCAGTTCGGCGCGCCGTTCCCGGACCCGTTCAGCCAGCTCGATGCCATTCATTCCGGGCATTGCATAATCGATAACGGCGGCGTCAAAATCAGCCCCTCGCGCCAGGATATCGAGCGCCGCCATGCCGGTGTCGGCTTCGACGACCCGATGTCCGAGCTCCTCGACCATGGCCGCGGTCACCTCGCGCACGCCAGCGTCGTCATCGACCAGCAATACCGACAGCGGCCGCGTCGACGTTGATGAACCCGCGGGCGGAGCGATTTTGGCGATCCGGGTCTCGCTCGCCTCTTTTTGCGCGGGCGGCAGATAGAGCCTGATCGTCGTGCCCTGACCGGGGTTGCTGTCGACGTTGATTCCACCGCCCGATTGCTGCACAAACCCAAGCGCCTGGCTCAGGCCGAGCCCAGAGCCGCGGCCGGGCTCTTTTGTCGTAAAAAACGGCTCGAAGATCCGACCGAGCAATTCGGGCGCAATGCCGGCGCCGGTATCGGCAACCGAAATGACGACATAATCGCCGGCTGCCGGATGTTCCGGCCGAGAGGGTGGCCCGACCGTCTCGAAAGAGGTCGCGATGCGCAAAGTGCCGCCATCAGGCATCGCATCGCGGGCGTTGATCGCGAGATTGAGCAGCGCCAAGTCGAGATGCTTGCCGTCCACGAAGGCTGTGGGTGCGCCGGGCGCAAGCCCGAGCTCAACTCGGATCAAACCGCCCAACGCGCTGCGCAGCATTTCTGCGAGATTAGCCAGAGCCTGATTGAGGTTGATCGGCTCGGGCTGGAGCGGCTGGCGGCGCGCGAAGGCGAGCAATCGCGATGTCAAATCGGCGCCGCGTTCGGCTGCCTGCAAGGCGGCGCCGATCAGCGTACGTTCCCGCGCTCCCCGCATGCGGCGGATCAGCATCTCCAGATTGCCGATGATCGTCGTCAACAAATTATTGAAATCGTGCGCGAAACCGCGGGTCAGCTGGCCCACAGCCTCCATCTTCTGCGCCTGGAACAGGGCTTGTTCGGTGCGGCGCAGCGCCGTCAGATCGGTCGAGGTGCCGAGGATTTTACGGACTTTGCCAGCAGCGTCGATGATCGGTACCAGGACTGTGCGGCGCACGACTTCGCCGATCGGCGCCACTCCCGTGACCTCGTATTCGATGCGTCGTCTGGTCTCGACGCACTCGCGGTATTTTTCCGCCAATCGGCTTCCATTAGCGGGGGTGAGCGCCTGTTGCGGGGTTTTGCCGACGAGCATCTCGCGGGTATATCCGGTGGATTTGGTGACCATCGGATTGACCTGCTCGAACACAAAGCGTCCATCCTCGCAGACATCGAGCACGAACAGGTCATTCGGCGAATTTTCAAAAAAGGCGGCATAATAGGCATCATTGCCACCCGCTTCGCCGAGTTCGTTAGGGGATAACGTCCTGGTGCTGCGCTCCGCAATTAGCTGTTCGAGGCGCTCGATTTCGGCGCGTAGGCGCGAATTTTCCGCCGCTATCTCCAAATCGCCTGCCGCCGGATCACTAGGCGAGGTCGACAACGCGCGCTCTTCCTTGTCCCCGCGAACCCGACAAAGCTGCAATTTGAGCTTCTAACCTCGGCAAGATCGCCCCTCTGAGCCTATCGCCCCGACCGCCGGAATAGGATATGGTACCCCCTTAAGCTACCGGGAAACAGCCACGTTACATTTAGGTTCCCGGGGAGCGCCGGATTTTCTTAGGGTGCGGGTTCAATTCGCAAAACGCCCGAGCAGACATCAAGGCGCACTCCCGCGGCTGACCTACTCGCGCGCCTCTGCCTAACGCGCTGAACCGGGCGTCCCCCCCCCGCGGATTGCCGGGATCGGGGTTGCGGGGTGGCTTTGCGGCAGGGTTAAATCCGGACGACGCGAGGGATAGGAGAAGGCGATGAACGACGCGACACCGTGGGTCGATCCCGAACTGATTGCGGCCGGGCAATTGTTGCAAAGCCGCGGATTTGTCGTGCCCGACCGTACCAAGGCGCCTTTATCCGAGGTCCGTGCGGCGCAAGACCGGGTCGGGGCGTTTCTCGGCGAAGGCTCGGTGCCGTTGCGGCAGGAGCGCGACCTCAGCCTGCCGGGACCGCACGGGCAGGTGCCGTGCCGACTGTATCTGCCCGATGATGCCGCCCGGCCGCCATTGATCGTCTATGCCCATGGTGGCGGGTTTATGCAGGGCAGCCTGCCGTCCTGGGATGCGATGCTGCGCGAATTGGTGCGCCAGTCGGGGGTCGCGGCGTTGTCGGTCGATTACAAACTCGCTCCTGAGCACCGTTTCCCAAAAGCATTTGAGGAGATCGTGGCGATGACCCGTCTTGCGGCACGCGAGGGTACCGATCTCGGCATCGACCCGACCCGGCTCGCGGTTGGCGGCGATTCCGCCGGCGCCAATCTGGCGCTTGCCGCGGCGATAGCGTTACGCGACGAGGGGTTGCGCGCGATCCGCTTTATGCTGCTGATTTACGGTGTTTACTCGACCGATGCCGATAGTCCGTCCTGGCAGCATTTCGGGCAAGGTGCGGGCCTCTCACAGAGCCAGATGCGATGGATCTGGGAGACCTACCTCGAACGACCGGAGCAGCGGAGCGATTGGCGCGCGGCACCGATCCTCGGCAATCTCAACGGCTTGCCTCCGGCGCATTTGATCGTCGGCAGCCTCGATCCGTTGCTCGACGACAGCCACCGCCTGGCGGCGGCGCTCGAGGAAGCCGGCGTACCGCGCACCCTCAAGGTATATGAGGGCATCAATCACGGCTTTATCCGCTACGGAAGACTGATCGGCACGGCGCGACGCGCGATCGGCGAAGTTGCCGCGGCCTTGCGCGATGGCATGACTGCGGCCGCTGGATAGAGGAGCAGCAGCGAGGTCAGAGCCGCAAAGTATTACTGCGAAACGCCTGCGGCCGGATTAGTGTGGATCGACATATCACCGCCCGAGGACAGGCTCCGCGAAGCAATCTCGGTGATAGGCGCTTCCGTACCGAGCGTCGGGTTCGCATGATTAGCGGGTGACGTGCCGAGGCGACGCGCGGTGACTGTTCACAGCACCGGCTCCGCCACTGCTTGCGGGGTCCGCGTACCATCGCCCGAGCGCTGATCGGCAGGGCCTTCGCTGCGGGTCAAATTGAACGCGGTGTTGACCAGCGCCACATGGGAGAAGGCCTGCGGGAAGTTGCCGAGTTGGCGCTTAGCGCGAGGATCGTATTCCTCGGCCAATAGGCCGACATCGTTGCGCAACAGCAACAGCCGCTCGAACAGCTCGCGTGCCTCGCGAATGCGGCCCTGCAAAACGTAATTGTCGGCGAGCCAGAAACTGCAGGCGAGAAAAGCCCCCTCGCCCGGCGGCAACCCATCGGCAGTCTCGCCGGTATCGTAGCGAAACACCAGCCCGTCAAAAACCAGCCGCTGTTCGATCGCCTTGACGGTTCCGATGATGCGCGGATCGTCGGGCGGCAGAAACCCGACCAGCGGCAGCAACAACAAAGCTGCGTCCAGCGATTTCGAGCCATAGGCCTGGACGAAACTGCCGAGATCGGGATCATAGGCCTTGGCGCAGACATCGGCATGGATCTCGTCGCGGATCTCGCGCCAGGGTGTTGCGTCCTCGCCGTCTTGGAGCTGCTCGGATATCTTTATCGCGCGATCAAAGGCGACCCAGGCCATGACTTTTGAATGGGTGAAGTGTTGGGGCCCGCCGCGCACCTCCCAGATCCCTTCATCGGGCTCCCGCCAGATTGTTGCCAAATGATTAAGCACCGCGCGAACAAGCGGCCTCGCCCGCTCGGTCGGTGCCAAGCCGCCCAAATAGGTGTGATAAAACACGTCGAGGATCTCGCCAAAGATGTCGAGCTGGGTCTGCGTCGACGCGGCGTTGCCAATACGGACCGGGCGCGAGTTTTCGAACCCCGGCAGCCACGGCACCTCCCACTCGGTCAGCCGGCGCTCGCCGCCGATTGCGTACATGATCTGGATCTGCTCCGGGCTGCCGGCGATCGCGCGAAACAGCCAGTCGCGCCACGACCGCGCCTCGCCATGGTAGCCGGCATGCATCAGCGCCAATAGCGTAAAGGTTGCGTCGCGCAGCCAGCAATACCGATAGTCCCAATTGCGTGGGCCGCCTAGCCATTCAGGCAACGAGGTCGTCGGCGCGGCAACAATACCGCCGGTGGGCGCGTAAGTCAGACCCTTCAGAACGGCGAGCGACCCCTTGACGGTATCGCTCCACGGCCCCGCCGAGGCGCATTGCCGCCCCCATTGCCGCCAGAACGCAAGTGCAATTTCCAGCGCGCGCTCGGCATCGACCGGGCGCGGCGGCGGCAAATGCGAGGCGCCGTAGGACAGCACGAATGGCACGGTTTCGCCGCCCGAAATTTCGAATTCGCCGACTGTTTTCAAATCTTCGCCGACCAACTGCACCGGCGTGCGCAACACCACCCTCTCCGGCCCGGCGATTGCCGAAATGCCGCCTTCGGACAATCGTTCGACCCACGGCACCAGATAGCCGTAGTCGAAACGCAGGATAACCTCGACCTGCATCTTGACCCGACCACGCAAGCCCCGCACCAGCCGCACTAGGTTCACAGTCCCGTGCCGCGGCCGAAAAAAGTCGACGAGCTCGACCACGCCCTTGGGGGTCTCGAATCTCGTCGCCAGCACCAGCGAGTTGTCGATGTAGCGCCGAACGACCTTGGCATGGCCCCCGCTGGGCGCGATCAGCCAGCGTCCGTGTTCGGGTTTGCCCAACAATGCGGCAAAGCAGGCCGGTAAATCGAACTGCGGCAGGCAAAGCCAATCGATAGAACCATTACGCCCGACCAGCGCAGCGGTGCCGCAATCGCCGATCAGCGCGTAATCTTCGATCCGAAGGTTCGTCATCCGATCCCCTGCAATGCTCTTCCGACGGCGCAGGCGCGCCGGCACATTTTGAGTTTATTGCCGTTACACCCGGCGACAAGCGAATACCACGTCGCTGCACCGGTTCAACCGCCGTGTCAACAGCGGCAACGATTATGGCGATCCGGGCTTTTTTGGCCGATTGGCCAGCTTTGCTAATCGTGGGATTATCGCGGTTGTGCGTTGCGCACACCGCCCTTGGCCGGCGGCCGTTCTATCGGCCGCCTCCGGGTTAGCTCAACAGGTTCTTTTCGCCAGTCTGCTGGTTGGAATGCCCTGTCTCAGGTGCTCGGCTTTGGCCCGAGATTAGACGAGTATGGACGATACCAGGAATACGGATCGCGCAAGGCCCACGGCCCGGCCCAGGTCCCTTCCGGAGCACAATAGGGGGTGTATGCGGGCGAGCCGTAACCGGAGCTGAATGTTCTATTTAAACAAACCGGCCCCGGCGCGCCATAGGGTCCAGTATAAGGCTGTACGCTGGGTGCCGCGTAAGCAGCGAAAGGAGCAGTCTGCGCCTGTGCGCCGACAGCACCAATCGCCAGGAATCCTAGTCCAACCACGGCAGGGGCCGCAAATTTCCACATCCTAGAGCTCCAAATCTTGAGTGCCAAGTATCTGATGAACAGGCTTCTCTTTCTCGGAGTTCGGATCTCGCTCATTAACGGAAATGCGACCTAGCGCCCCAGCCTGAACGCGATTCGCCCGACGCGGCTCCGCTCCGCTCCAGGAATGCTTATCAATATCAAAGTGGTAACAACGATCTCTGAATCTGGCAAGATGTCGCCGCAATCAACCGGTAAGGAACTCGCGATAAAGGAGGACGGCTGTACGCCCCGCCTTTTTTGAAGGAAGCACGACGAGAGCGGCGAGATGGAGATAGTGGCATGACAGTTGCGCGGACGCCTCGATGCAGGACCCCTTATGTGGTCGCGCTGGTTCTAGCCGTGATCGGCGGCATGTTCGCCACCACCGCCGCGGCTGTGCCGCAGAGCCTGCAGACCGGACCGCAGGACAGTGTACGCGGGTTTTACCAAGTTCTGCTGACCACGATGAAGAACGCCCGCACGCTTGGAGAAAGCGGACGCTATGCGACGTTGGCGCCGGTTGTTAACAGCCTCTTCGATGTTTCCTCGATGGCGCGCCTTGCCGTCGGGTCCGCCTGGGACACCATGCCGCCGACACAACAGCAGCAGATCACGACCGCTTTCGCGCGATACGTTTCTGCGACTTATGCCGATCGCTTCAATGATTATTCGGGCGAACAGCTTCAGGTCACCGGCGCCGAGCCCTACGCTGGCGGGGTGATTGTCGAGACCAGAATCGTGCGCGCCGGCCACGAGCCGGTGACGATCAACTATATGATGCACCGGCATCGTGGGGTTTGGCAGATTTCGGACGTCTACCTCGACGGCACAATCAGCCAGCTAGCAACCCAGAGAGCGGAGTTTCACTCGATCCTGGCACGGGAGGGCGTCAGTGGTCTGATTTCGGCCCTGGCCCGCAAGACAGATCTCTTGACCAGCAATGCCTCCAGCTCTCCTTAACTTCACGCCATATCGGATTCACCAGCGCACGCAAGGGAGAGGATTATGGCCGGCGATTTGCCAATGACGTTGCGCTTGGGGGCGGGTCGCACGGTCGGGCGTCTCGGATTTGGCGCGATGCGGATCACCGGGCCCGGCATATGGGGCCCGCCGCATGACGAAGCGCAGGCATTGGCTCTATTGCGTCGAGTCGTTGAGAAAGGGGTCAGGTTTATCGATACCGCCGATTCCTATGGTCCCGGCGTCAGCGAAAGTCTGATCGCCAAAGCTCTTTATCCCTATCCTGCCGATCTCGTGATTGCGACCAAGGGCGGGCTGGTACGCCCGGGACCTGATCGCTGGAACACCGATTGCCGTCCCGAGCATCTGCGCCGCGCTTGCGAGGACAGCCTGCGCCGGCTAGGGCTCGAGCGCATTGATCTCTATCAACTGCACGCAGTCGATCACCGGGTGCCGCTTGCGGATTCGCTCGGCGCTCTGATCGACCTCAAAGCCGTGGGCAAAATCGCCGAGATCGGCCTCTCGAACGTTTCAGCCGCAGAGTTGGCCCATGCCCAGCGCTTGACATCGATCGCATCGGTCCAGAACCACTATAATTTGCGCGACCGATCTTCGGATCAGTTGGTCGATCGCTGTGCCGCCGCCGGTATCGCCTTTATTCCATGGTATCCGTTGGCGGCTGGTCGGCTCGCGGTCGCGGGCTCGAACTTGGCGCTCATCGCCGAGCGGCACCAGGCAACCCCAACACAGGTGGCACTCGCCTGGCTCCTGCACCGATCGCCGACAATGCTACCCATTCCCGGCACCGGATCGATCGCCCATTTCGACGAAAATCTCGGCGCCCTTTCATTGCGTCTGAGCCCCGAGGAGTTTGCTGCGCTGCGCTGATCATAGCTGTCTGTCCTGGCACATTCCGGCCAGCTATTTGGTTACCAAGAGAGCCAGCTTAGCGGCGGCATCAAATCTGCGTCGCATGGGAACTTAAGCGAGCAATCGTTGTTGACGCACAGGTTTTGAACGCTTGGGGAGAACGTCGTGCAAACGGCGGAAATGCGGATGTCGGATGATGATTTCGGTCAGCGACTAAAGGATATGCGGCTCTGGCTCGACGGACGACAGTTTGAACCCTCGGTGTTTACCTATTTTTATCTTGATCCAGGGATGATGGTCCGGGTCTCATTTGACAGCGGCGAGCAGGCGGAGGCTTTCGCCGATCAGTTCGGCGGGTCTTTGATCAACGTGGCCGGTGCCACGGATCGGACTTTGAGGCCGCCGGCGCCTGTGGCAGCCGAGTGAGCGCCGATTTCTGTGCGATATCCGCGCGCAGAGGGATGCCGCCGAATGGGTGGCCTTGCTTACGCGAAGGCGCGGCGGATACGGCCCCAGTCCTCGATCGCGTGTTCCTGACCGGGGACGATCTGGATCGCGATCTCGCTATAGCCGGCGGCGCCGAGCGCGGCGATCCGCTCTTTGACCTGCTTTTCGAGCGCGGTGATCGTCGTCAGGCGGATCAGTTCGGCCGTGATGAATGGCCGCTCCTCGGGCTTGACGAACATCAGATGGCCGCGATGATTTTCGAGGTAATGTGCCCCTTGCGGCCGAAAATTGCGCGCCAGCTGGACGTATTGCGCGACGGTATCGGCGACCGCGGGCGGCACGGGCGTAGTGTTCGGAAACCCGGCCAAGGCCTGATCGGCGGCGCGATGCAACAGCATCGCCGCGCGCGGGCCGGCTTGCGCGATCGCGCGCGGGCTGTCGGCGGGTTCGCCTTCCTCCAATATTGCGCCCCCGGTCAAGACGACCGAATCGAGCGTCGCGGCGCTGTGACCGGCGGCTTCGCGATGTGATTGCATCTCGCCGAGCGCTGCACTTGCCTCCTGCGGATCGCCAATGGTGCTGATCCAGCCGGCGCCGAGCCTGGCGGCCAAGGCCTGCGCGCGCGGGCCTGTCGCCGCGACATAGAGCCCGATCGGATCGATGGTGTTGATCAACCCGAGTTCCGGGTTCAATAAGCGGATCAGGCGGTGCTTGCCTTCGAGCTCGGTCTCGACCGTCTCACCGCGTAACAGCGCCATGACGACCCGGATGTAATCCTCCATATCGGCGAGCCGGACCGCTCCAAGCCCCATCGCTCGTCTTCCGGTAAAGCCGGTGCCGATCCCGAAATCGATCCGTCCCGGCGCCAGTTTGTTCAGGGACGCAAAGGCATTCGCTGCTACCGGCGCGATCCGGTTTGACGGGATCAATACGCCGGTACCGAGCCGGATCTTAGTCGTCTTCAGCGCCGCCGCCGCCATCGCGACAAACGGGTCGGCGCTCAGCATCTGGGTGTCGTAGAACCAGGCGCGCCCAAACCCCAATTCCTCGGCCCGCCTTACCACCCGCCAGGAATCGGCGTCGGTCGGTATCGCGATCGCGAATTTCATCTGACCCCCCGCTGCTCTTCGGGCGCCATCTGCATGTCATGCGCAACCGGCATACGCGGCATTAAACTCCGACAAGCACCCGGCTCCAACAAGCACCCGGCGGCCGGGTTGACCTGCTAGCCATCCTTTTTGGAACTGGTCGGAGGCGGCGAAGAGCGACATCAATCCGCGGACCAGCCTGCAAGAGGCGGACACGAGAACGCCCAGCGATCCGCGACCAGGCCCTGCCGCAAACGGGCGGCGCACCGGCACCGCGGTCAGCGCTTTGAGTATTGCGGACGGCGGCGAGCCTTGTGGCGGCCGTATTTTTTGCGCTCGACGACGCGGCTGTCGCGGGTCAGAAAGCCATGACTCTTCAACACCGGACGCAGGCCGGGCTCGTAAAACGTCAGCGCGCGGCTGATGCCGTGCCGCAAGGCCCCCGCTTGACCGGATAGCCCGCCGCCCGTTACCGAGCACATCACATCGAACTGGCCAAGCCGATTGGTCGTGACAAAAGGCTGGTTGATGATCATGCGCAACACCGGCCGCGCGAAATAAACCGGGCTGTCGCGGCCATTCACCCTGATCGCGCCGGTGCCGGGCTTGATCCACACCCGCGCCACCGCATTCTTCCGCTTGCCAGTCGCATAGGCACGGCCGAATTCGTCGAGCTTGGGCTGGACTTCGACCGCAGCGGTCGAGATCGCCGTCGGCGTGGCCTGCTGGGCGGGGCGCTGGGCCGCCTGAATCGCCTGACGCAGACTGCCGAGCCCCTGAAAGGTCTGGCCGCGCTGGCCGGATGGCGGCCGTTCGCTCTCTGCCATTCTTTAGACCCTCACATTTTTGCGGTTCATCGCGCCAATATCGAGCGGTGCCGGCTGCTGCGCCTGATGCGGGTGCTCGGGTCCGGCAAAGACGCGCAAATTCTTCATGATCCGACGGCCGAGCGGTCCGCGCGGCAGCATGCGCTCGACCGCCTTCTCGACGACCCGCTCAGGATATCGGCCGGCAAGAATCGCCCCCTTGCTGCGGCCTTTGATGCCGCCGGGATAACCGGTATGCCAATAAAAAATGTCGTCCTGGCGCTTGTTGCCGGTCAATTGCACCTTTTCGGCATTGACCACGACGATATTGTCGCCGCAATCCATATGCGGCGTAAAAGATGGTTTGTGCTTGCCGCGCAGCCGCAGGGCCAGCACCGAAGCAAGACGCCCCAGCACCAATCCGTCGGCATCGACCAGCACCCATTTCTTGTCGATGTCGGAGGGTTTCGCCGAAAAGGTTTTCATCACTCTGACCACAAGCACCAGCCTCCGAGCCGATGCCGGCCTCGGAAGCGGCGGATGTAGGCGATCGCCCGTCCGAGGTCAAGCCGTAGCGCCGGTGTGTGAGCGTGGTAGGATCGAGAATGGTGAACGCGGATGATCAGATCGTGGAGGCCGAGCGGGCGGCGGCCCTTGCATTGTTGCGTTGGTATATCGAAATGGGCGCGGACGAGGCGATCGGCGAGGACCCGGTGAACCGCTTCGCTCCTCCCGCCATGGCGCCGAGGTCAGCGGCCGCGAGCAGCGTGAATGACGCCACCTCGCCCACCCCGCCGCCGCCCGCGCCAGAGACCGCCGAACCGGGGCCAGCCAGCCGTGCGGTCGCGGCGGCCCCACCGGCGGCGTTCGCCCAATCGGCCGGGGAGGCGGCGCAATCGGCGCGCGCCATAGCCGCCCGCATCGACAATCTCGCCGCGCTTGAAGCCGCGATCGCTGATTTCGAGGGCTGCGCGCTCAAACGCACCGCGACCAACACGGTCATCGCCGACGGCAACCCGGCCGCACCCGTGATGATCATCGGCGAGGCGCCGGGAGCCGATGAAGACCGCATCGGCCGCCCGTTTGTCGGCCGCGCCGGGCAGTTGCTCGACCGCATGCTGGCGGCGATCGGCCTCGACCGCAGCGGCGTCCTGATCACCAATGTCATCTATTGGCGGCCGCCCGGCAACCGCACCCCGACCGCGGACGAGATCGCCGCCTGTCTGCCCTTCGTGTTGCGCTATATCGCACTTGTTCGTCCGAAGGTGCTGGTGCTGGCCGGCGGCACCGCGGCCCGGGCCCTGTTGCCGCCCGGACCCGGTATTACCCGGCTGCGCGGGCGCTGGTTCGACCTCGCGATCCCCGGCCTCGATCAGCCGGTTCCGACCTTGCCGATGTTCCACCCGTCGTTTCTGCTGCGTGCGCCCGAGCGCAAGCGCGAGGCCTGGCACGACCTGCTCGCCTTGCGCGCCCGGCTTGACGAGCTGCTTTCAGTCACTTGATCGCCGGCCTATCTTGAGGTCATCGCCAGAGGGAGCGTCTCTCATGCCCGGCCGGATCGACCAAAACCGCCCGTTTCTGCCCGTCAACATCGCGATCCTGACGGTCTCGGACACTCGTGACGCGGCACAGGACCGCTCCGGCGACGCGCTCGCCGATCTCGTGACGAGTGCCGGACACCGGGTCGCGGCGCGCAAGATCGTGCGCGACGAACTGGACATGATCGTCGCCCAGCTGCGCGCCTGGATCGCCGACACTGAGATCGATGTCGTAATTTCGACCGGGGGAACAGGTGTGACCGGCCGCGATGTGACGCCGGAGGCATTCCACAGCGTCTATGACAAGGAAGTGGCCGGGTTTGGCGAGCTGTTCCGCTGGCTCAGCTACGACAAGATCGGCACCTCGACGATCCAGAGCCGGGCTACCGCCGGAGTCGCCGGCGGCACCTATCTGTTTGCGCTGCCGGGTTCGCCGAGCGCCTGCCGCGATGCCTGGGAGGGAATCCTGGTCCACCAGCTCGACAACCGCTTTCGCCCGTGTAATTTCGTCGAGCTGATGCCGCGGCTGCAGGAACATCTGAACCAGCCCGGGTAAGTGTCGCAGCCGCGGCTGCGACCGACCGGACGCGACCTGGGCGAACCTCCGTTATCCTACACCGCTATCGAGAAGGTCGCCGATGCGGTCGGCGGCTTTGAGGCCGTGGCCGGTCAGCACGACAACCGTCATCTCGCCGGGGAGATCGTGCCGTCGCGCAACAAGCGGCTGAGCGCAGCACCGGCGGTGGCCGCGGTCGGCTCGACAAACAACCCACGGGCGCCGAGAGCGCGCAATGCCGGCGCGATCTCGTCCTCGCTCGACGGCGACGACGCCGCCGCTTTGAGCGGCGCAGTGCGCGCAACACCTGCGCCGGCCGCACCGGGTGCTGCGTCGCGATACCGTCAGCCACCGTTGCGCTCGCCGCGAACGGCACGAACTCGTCGGCACCCGCATTCCAGGCCGCGGCAAAAGCCGCGCAATTTGCCGCCTGAACTGCGAAGAGCCGTGGCCGGCTGCTGATCTCGCCGGCGCGTTCAAGGGCGTCAAAGCCGCGATCGAGACCAAGGATATTGCTGCCATAGCCGGTTGGCACCAGGATGTTGTCCGGGACCCGGAAATCCAGCTGCTCCCACAGTTCAAAAGCCAAGGTCTGGGTGCCCTCGATAAAATAAGGCTGCCAATTGTGGCTCGCGTAAAAGTTGTCGCCGGCGGCAGCGAGTGCGGCCTCGGTCACCGCTTGCCGGGTCCCTGGGATCGCGCACACCTCGGCGCCGCAGGCCGCGATCTGCACAAGCTTGGCGCGCGGTGCTGCGGCCGGGACAAAGATGCGGCATGGGATGCCGGCGGCAGCGGCATAGGTCGCGATCGACGAGCCGGCATTGCCCGACGAGTCCTCATGGATCGGCCCGACGCCGACCTCGATCAGGTGGTTGATCATGACCGCGGTGCCGCGATCCTTGAACGACCCGGTCGGCATCTGCGATTCGAGCTTGAAGTAGACCGTGCAGCCGTCCCACACGCGGCGGACGAGCGGTGTCCAGCCCTCGCCGAGCGTGACCCGGGGCGGGTCGCGCAGGGCTAAGGCCGCGGCGTATCGCCACAAGGATGAGTCCCTCGCGGCGATGTCGCGTCGCGACAGACCCGGGCCCGGCGCCAGATCGAGCGGGCTGCCGCAATCGCAGCGCCAGCGCGGCCGGTCGGCCGCGATGTTGCGCCCGCAGCTAGGACAATGATAGCTCGCGACTTCCATTGCTTGACTCCTCCCCTCGATTTGGGCCGATACGGGTATCAAGACAATGCGCAGCTGTGCGGGGAAAACTCTTGCGGCGCGGCGGGTCGCCGACGTAGCGGCGGCGCTGCTATTCGGGATCACCGCGGCTCGGTCGCCGCGCGCAGCCGATCTCGCCGCCGGACAGAAAATCTTTGCGAGATGCCGGATCTGCCACACAGTTGCAGCCGGTGCGCCGAGCAAGGTCGGGCCCAATCTGCATGGCTTGTTCGGACGCAAGGCCGGGAGTGTCGCTGATTTCACCTATTCGCCAGCAATGAAGGCCTCCGGCATCACCTGGGACGATGCGACCCTCACCAAATTCTTGCGCGACCCTATGGGCTTTATTCCCGGCAACCGGATGGCCTTTCCTGGCATCAAGGACAATCAGCAGCTCGCCGATTTGATCGCTTATCTGAAGCAGGCGACGCAATAAACATCGCCGATCGACCGGCGCTCTCGCTTTGACATGCCAAGCGGCGACACTATTGGCCGCTTCCGGCTTGGCTAGCGGGCCGGATCAGCCTTCGCCGCGCATTTGTGGCGTGTTAGGTTCGACCGACGATCAGACCAATGAGAAGGTGATGGAGATCGAGACCAAAGACGCGAGGAATTTTTCGGCGCCGACCGTCGACAGCCTGGCGATGCGGGTCGTTGTCGACTCCGCCTATGACCGATTCATCGACGACGCCACTCATCCCGCGGTTAGGATCGAGCATGTCCGGCATATCCCCGGACACGAGAGGTCGACCTTTGCCGGCGAGTGGGGGCTCTCATTGCATCTCGAATTGGCGCAGGCTGGTTCGCGCGCCCAGTACCTGCTCGATTTCGGCTACACGCCCGAGGTGCTGATCCGCAATTTCGCGCTGCTCGACCTCGACCCCGCCCGTATCGATGGGTTGATCCTCAGTCACGGTCATCGCGATCATTACGGTGGGCTTGACGGCTTTGTCGCACATCACCGCGCGCAGATGCGATCCGACATCAAACTCTTTACCGGCGGCGACAGCGCCTTTGCCGAGAAATGGATCAGGCGGCGCAATGCCGAGCCGGTCTCGTGGGGCAAGCTCGACCGCGCGGCAATCGAGGCCGAGCATATCGCGACGGTCTGTTGCGACCGGGCGCACGCCCTCGCCGGCCCGTTCACGACCGGGCCGATCGCACGCACATCCTTCGAGCGCATCTTGGACAGCACTCTGGTAGAGCCCGCTACTGCCCCCGCTGCTCCCGACCATTTCACCGAGGCCGAACACTTGGGCCGGCTCATCCCCGACCAGCACCCGGACGAGCATGCGACCTGCTATGTCGTGCAAGGCCGCGGGCTCGTCGTTATCTCGTCATGCGGCCATGTCGGACTGATCAACACGATCAAATCCGCGATGGCGGTCTCCGGGGTCAGCAAACTGCACGCCGTTTTGGGCGGATTTCATCTCGGCCCGGCGCCAATGGACTATGTCGAGCACACCGTTGCCGAGCTCAAAAGCCTCAACCCCGATGTCGTCGTGCCAATGCATTGCAGCGGTAGCAAATTCATCGCGGCGATGCAGCGCGATATGCCCGACCGTCTCGTCACCAGCAACATCGGCACAAGGTTTATCTTTGGGGTTTAGGGTGCGCCCTTACCGATCGCCGGTTCCGCGGAAGCGGGGGGCGACCTCGGCCATGAACAGGCGCAGGCTGGTGAGTGCGGCGGCGTGCGGCAATGGGCCGAGACGGAAGGTCGCGATGACGCCGCCGACGCCGAGTTCGGCGATCTCCTGAATCGCTTCGGTGACATGCGCCGGGGTGCCGCAGATAAACCCGTGTTCGACACTGGCGCGGGTCGAGGGCAGGTCGCTCGCGGGCACCTCGATCCTTGAGCCGGTCTCGCGATAGATGCGGTTGCGCAACTCGGCGCGCGCGGCGGCCATCGCCTCGAACGCCGGGATGCCGATGCGCTCGGCCTCGGCTTGGCTTTCCGCGACAAAGACATTGCGCCACACCCAGCAGTGATCGAGGTTGCGGGCGATCGCTGCGTCGTCAAACCCGGCCTCGGCCATCGCCTTGCGGTAGAGCGCAAAGCGCCGCCGCGTCGTCGCTGAGGATTGCACATTCATCAAAAACGGCCGCCCCTGCCGCGCCAATTCGAGCATCGAGGCTTCGCCCGAGGCGGCGCGCACGAGCGGCGGGTGCGGCTTTGTGTAAGGGCGCGGGCGCAGCATCGGCACGTCGAGCTGCCAGAACCGGCCGCGATGATGGAATTCGCCCTCGGTCCAGGCGCGCTGCATGATGTCTTCGGCTTCCTCGAGCCGCGCCTGGGCCTCATGGTGATCGATACCAAAGCCCGTATAGTCGTAGATATTGTAGGAGGAACCGCGGCCAAGCCCGACGACAAGCCGCCCCTTGGTAATGTTATCGAGGACCGCGATCTGCTCGGCGGCGCGGATCGGGTGGTGCAAGGCCATCTGCAGTACCGCAAAACCAAGCTTCGCCTGCCGCGTGGTCGTGGCGAGCGCGCCGGCAAAGCTGATCGGGTCGGCATAGGCGCAGATCCCGTCGAAATGGTGCTCGGCGAGCCAGATCACGTCAACGCCGAGTTCGTCTGCGAGCCAAGCCTCGCGCAGCGTCTCGTCGATGACGGCACCGTCACGCTCGGGGTCGCGGCTGTCGGGAAACAGAAAATCACCGAATTTCATACCCACCTCCAACCGTCACCCGGATGCCCACCAACTCGTTTCCGCTGCAGCGAGACAACGGTCTTGCATAAAAGCATAAATATGCTATCTCTCAAACCATGAGAACCACTGTCGACCTTTCCGACGATTTATATCGACGCATCAAGGCGGAGGCGGCGATGCGTGGACGCAAATTCAAAGACTTGCTCGAAGAAGCCCTGCGCCAATTGCTCGCCTCCTCGGAGCTCGACAAGGCCGAAAAAGTGACGTCCCAGCCCTCATTTCACGATCTGATGCGGGATTGCTGCGGCGTCGTGGCCAATACCCCGGCCGACTACGCGACAAATCCCAAATACATGGAGGGATTCGGCCGGTGAGGAGCGGCGCCGTGATGGATACCGGACCGCTCGTCGCGTATTTCTGCGCCAGCGAGGCACGCCACGCTTGGGCTATTGAGCAGTTTGAGAATCTTGCGCCGCCGATTTTGACTTGCGAGCCGGTACTGACCGAGACCTGCTTTCTTCTCGGCCGAGCCAAGGAACCTGCGTGGCGACTCCTCGACAAGGTGCGGCAGGGCGCCCTGCAGATCGGCATTCACTTGGACGACGAAGCTAGCGCCATTGCTGGGCTGATGCACCGCTACCGAAATTTGCCGATGTCGCTCGCCGATGCGTGCCTGGTTAGGCTCGCCGAGATTTCCGGGTTGCCGATATGCACCTTGGATTCCGATTTTACGATCTATCGTGGGCACCGCCGCGCCGCGCTCGATGTGATCAGCCCGACACGGTAACAATGCCCCGACCGGGATAGGTAGCGGCGTGGACGCCGGCAGCCGGGGTTTGGCAATCTCTTCAATGGGTTCGGCGACGCGCGCCGGCGCATCGCAGATAAACCCGCGCTCGACACTGGCGCAGGTCGAGGGCAGGCCGCTCGCCAGCACTTCGATTCGCATCCCGGTCTCGCGATAAATGCGGTTGCGCATCTCGGCACGCGAGGCGGCCATCGCCTCGAACGCCGAAAGGTCACGCTCGGGATCGCGGCTGTCGGGAAACAGAAAATCGCCGAATTTCACACCCACCTCCAAGCCGGAAATAATCACACCTGTTTTTACCTGTTTTATCAGGTCGAGATCAGACGCCACCAACCCCGCTCAAAGACAATCTCGTACGCGTCCGGGATGCCCAAGCCCGCGACAGGACAATGCGATGATAGCAATTGCGTCGTTGTCCTGACGGCGACCGGAAGATCGAGTTTGCCGCCCCTTCTGAAAATACCGGGAAAATATAAGCAGGGCCGATAAGAGGCTCAAATCCAGGCTTTTTCAAAGCGGCGATGGCCAATTGCAGATAAAACAGCGGGCTTGGCTCGCAGTGTAAGGGGGTAAAAGTCCGGGCAGACGGAGATCGATGCGGCCCGGATCACCATGCTGCTGCCGATCCCGCCTCGTCGTTCCCGCGCAAGCGGGAACCCAGAGCTTGCCCCTGGCATGAACAGGGGGCCGCAGCCGCGTCCCTGGGTTCCCGGCTCTCCGCGGAGCCTGTCCTCGGGCCGCGCGGAGCGCGGACCCGTGGGCTGCGGCCGGGGTGACGAAGAAGAGTGATTGCTGCATCTGCGTGCCCGGACTTTTGCCTCCTCTTACCTGGCAGTCTGGTCCCTCGTTGCAAACGTTAGCGGAGTACCCGATTTTTGGATCGGCCCCCTCCTGCTTCGTCATGCCCGGCCCTGTGTCGGGCATCCATGTTGCCACGGCCAGAGCCACGTCCCGTGGATGCCCACGGATCAAGTCCATGGGCTGAAGGCCCACGTGACGAGCACGGCCATGACGGCTTTGAAGCGGGTTGTCGTCATACGCCAATTTACGCAACGAGGTCCTTGTTGCATCGAAGGATGCGAGGAGGGGCACCAAGCGCTGCATACCTCTTTCTTGGACTATGGGTGTTTCGGGCAACGTTTTTCTGGCGGTCAAATTCGTACCTGGATAATTAACAGCGAATGATGCAATATCATGCGATTATGGCAATATTCGGAGCGCGGTGCTTTGCCACCGCATGTTCCGGCATTTCTCCCAGGACGAGGCCTTGACGCTTACACTCGAACGCTGATGGTAAGAGAACCGCCCAGCTAGCGCATTCCTTTAACGAAATGACGACCATCACTGCATCGCTGCAAGCATATGCCCGCCGCATCAGGGAACTTCGTCGAGCCAATCCAGAGGTTCCGGAACCGGCGCTCGCCCCGGCTTTTCAGCAACTGCTCGAAGCGATGTTTCCTCTCTTGC
Organism: uncultured Alphaproteobacteria bacterium; assembly: GCA_963846635.1. Taxonomy (GTDB): domain Bacteria; phylum Pseudomonadota; class Alphaproteobacteria; order ATCC43930; family CGMCC-115725; genus AP-15. The sequence goes on from CAWJXM010000059.1 coordinate 208,483, forward strand.
CGATCCGCCATGGGCTCACCGTTGCGCCCGAGTTCCACAACCCTGGTATCGGGCGGCCAGATATAGCGCTTGTCCGGGCCGGCGCACCTCCTCGTTCCTTTATTGAACTCAAGTCACCGACGAAATCGGCGGATCCGACGCGCTGGCGCGATCCTCACGACCGTCGCCAATTTGAGCGGTTTAAGGAGCTGTCTTGCTGGGCAGCCTGTAATTTCAATGAACTTCGCTTCTTCGAGAGAGATAAGGAGCGCGACGCCGCTGTTGTGGTGCCCCGACACGCTCTGGATCCAGATCGAGACGATTCGCATGCGGACAGAGCAATCGCCAGCCACGATGCCGGACCCTTCTTGCGACTGATCCAAACGCTCTGCGACGCTGCAGGGTATGAACCTGCCGCGCGCGATGCGCCGCATTTGGCGTTGTTATTGGCGCATTCGGCTCGTTTGGTCCGCGGGATCGTGCGAGACCGGTTGGGCGAACTCCAGAGCGGCGACAATCCACGGCATGCGCTGTTGCAGGTGCGGCAGGAATTTCGGGACGTCCTCTAGATACTGTCGGCGAATTCAGGCGGCTTTTCAGCATGGGGTGATCCATGAGCCTGCATCCAGAGCCGATTAGCGAGATCCCGGCCGAGACCGCGCGAGTGGCCCGTGCGGCGTTTCCCGGTGGCACCGTCATAACGCGGCTGCGTGATGAATTCGCCACCCTTTACGAGGGTGCGGACTTCCGCACGCTGTATCCCGTCCGAGGTCAGCCCGGCCTTGCGCCATGGCGTTTAGCGCTGGTCACGGTCTTTCAGTTTCTGGAGCATCTCAGTGACCGGCAAGCCGCCGATGCGGTGCGCGGTCGGATTGACTGGAAGTATGCGTTGGGGCTCGAACTGACCGACCCTGGTTTCCACTTCAGCGTGCTGACGGAGTTCCGCGCCCGCCTTGTCGCGGGCAAGGCGGAGCATCTGTTGCTGGACAGGATGCTGGAGCGCTTCAAGGCGCGCGGCCTGATCAGGGCGCGGGGCAAGCAGCGTACGGACAGCACGCATATCCTGGCTGCGGTGCACGATCTGCACCTGCTCGAACTGGTTGGCGAGACGTTGCGCGCCACCTTGGACGACCTCGCCGCGATTGTGCCGGACTGGCTGCGTCAGATCGCCCAGCCCGTCTGGTTCAAGCGCTACGGGCGCCGGATCGAGGATTATCGCCTGCCCAAGCGGCGGGAAGAGCGCGAAGCCCTTGCCATCGAAATCGGGCTGGACGGCTTCACCTTGCTGGATGCCTTGGAGGTGCCGAATGCACCGGCCGCGGCGCGCCAGCAGCCGATGGTTGGGACGCTGCGGGATGTGTGGCGGATCCATTATGCCCGCGAGGGGAACGGGCCACCGCGCTGGCGGGCGGGAGCGGAACTGCCGCCCGTGGGCGAGCGGCTGCAATCCCCCTATGATCCGGAGGCGCATTACAGCACGAAACGGCAGACGGAATGGTCGGGCTACAAGGTGCACGTGACCGAAACCTGCGACGAGAATGCCGCACACCTGGTTACACATATCATGACCTGCCCGGCGATGCAGCCGGACATGGCGAGCACGGCAGACATCCACAAATGCCTGGCCGACAAGGGGCTGCTGCCGGCCGAGCACTTCGTGGACGCAGGCTATGTCGACGCGGCGCTGCTGGTGAGCAGCCAACGTGACCACGGCGTCTCCTTGGAAGGGCCAGTCCGGGCAGTAGCGAAGCGGCAGAATGCGGCGGAACAGGCCTATGAGCAGCGCCACTTTGCGATTGATTGGGAGCGCGAACAGGTCACCTGCCCGCAGGGCAAGACATCGGTGACCTGGCGCCGCGGCTTGGACGACGCCGGCGCCCCGCGCATTTGCGCGGTGTTCAGCCGCACCGACTGTGGCACCTGCGCCGTGCGCGCCTTATGCACCCCGGCCAAGGTGGCGCGCCGCTCCGTCTACTTCCACCCGCGTCCGGAATACGAGGCGCTGAACAGGGCGCGGGCACGGATGGATGACCCGGTCTGGAAGGAACGTTATCACGTGCGTACCGGCGTCGAAGGCACCTTGTCACAGGGCGTGCGCGCATTCGGCATGCGCCGAAGCCGTTACATCGGCCTTGCCAAGACCGGGTTGCAACAGGTGTGTACCGCCGCCGCGCTGAACGCCGCGCGCATTGTGCATTGGCTGGCCGGAACGCCGCGCGCCAAGACACGCGTGACCCGCTTCGCCGCCCTGGCTCAGGCCGCCTGAATTCGCCGACAGTATCTCCTCTATGCCCATCCCGAGGCGGCCGGATACAGCGCCAGAGATTTCGATGGGCTGTTTTCCGGGGCCTTCGCACAGACCCTCGCCTTCGGGCTGCTGTTGGTTCGCGAGGGAGCGGGGCAACCGGCGGGGCCGAATGCTTGGCAAGAGATGCCGGAAGAACATCCGCTAATGCGCACGGCATTGCGCGTCTTAAGTCTGCCCGAGGTGGTGCGAGATGTCGGAATCGGATTCGATGTCATGTGCGATACGGTCAACAGTTTCGCACCAGAAATCCTCGCCGTCCGGTCGGATGGAAGTGACCCGATTCTGTATTTTTATGAATATTTCTTGGAGACTTTCGATCCGGATGCGCGCCAGCGATACGGAGTGTACTACACGCCAGTCGAGGTCGTGCGATACATTGTTGGGGCACTCGATCGGGCGTTGTACGACAACCTTCGCACTGCTGGTCTGCGGGACACTCGCGTGACCATCCTTGATCCAGCGGCCGGGACCGGCACGTTTCTACTCGGCATTGCCGAGCGCGTCCGGGCACAGGCAGAAGCCGAAGCAGGCGAGGGAATGGCAGCTCTCGCTCTACAGGATCTCGCGAGGCGGATGTTCGGCTTTGAACTGCTGGTCGGCCCCTATGCAGTCACCCACTATCGGCTGCACCACACGCTTCGCCGGCCGCGCCGCGACGGCGAGCCCCCGCTGGAACTCCCGCGACTAGGGGTCTACCTAACGGACACCCTCGCTGAACCCGGTTCTGCTGCACCGGTCGGCCCCTTAGGCTTCGTGTCAGAAGGGATCGCGGACGAACGAACTCAATCCAACCATATCAAGGCTGAGCAGCCGATCCTTGTGATCACCGGCAACCCGCCATATCGCAGGTTGGAGGAGGGCGAAAATCGCACCCTTGTGGGGGATTGGCTAGACCATATCTGGGATGACCTGAAGGAGCCGGTGCGCCGAGCCGGTCACGGCAACCAACTCAACACCTTTCCCGAATTGTCCGTCGCATTTTGGCGTTGGGCGATCTGGAAATTGTTCGAAGCGCCGAACGCGCCTGGTCGGGGTGTAATCGCGTTTATCACCAACCGCAAATTCTTGACTGGGTGGCCCTACGCCGGACTACGGCAGATGATGCGCGAGCGGTTCGATCGGATCGAGATTGTCGATCTTCGAGGCGATCTCCGCCGCGGAGAGCGGGCCGGTATCGACAGTGACCAAGGCGTCTTCAACATCCAAGTCGGTACAGCAATCACAGTCGCGATCGCAGACGGCAGCAAGGCGGATGGAGAGCCGGCTCAGGTGTATTATCACGATAGCTGGTCAGAGGGCCTCTTTGCGCGGCGGGCGAAGCTCGATTGGCTGACGAGCGGCGCCGACGCCGGAATATTGCCGAACGCTGTGGCCGTCGAGCGGAGGCTTCTCGATGACATGCGACCGCGGCCATTTCTGAATGGAGATTGGATCAATCTCAGCTCATGCTTCTTATTTCGGCTAAGTGGCGTTCAGACAAAACGAGATGAATTTGTTTATTCCACCTCCCGTGAGATCTTGATACGCAGACTGGTAGAGTTCTGTCAAATGGGGGATGCCGAGGCGCAGCGAGTATTTCCAAGCACATCAGCACGGCCATGGAGTATCGCTCGCGCACAACCCTTTGATGAAGGGCTGATTCGAATGGTCGCATACCGCCCGCTCGATTTGAGACGGCTGTACAATAACAGTCATTTTATCGACCGTCGCAGACGCGATCTTCAGGAGGTGTGGGGAGACGACAATCTCTGTCTCTATGCCCTGCCGGGTGGCACTGGCGCTGGGCCGGCAGCATGGTGCCACGGGCTTCTTCCCGACTATCATGCTTTTCGCGGTAGTTATGGCGGCTACGCTTTTCCACTATGGGATCGGCGCCCGCGCGTTAGAGCGGTTTTTGGGTTGGTGTGGCGGAACCAAGGTGGCGCGCCGCCGTCCTCCGGGAAGGAGTGGGATGCTGGTGGAGGGAACTATGCCGCGTCCATATTCGGCGGATCTGCGCGAGCGGGTGCTGTCGGCGCATGAGCATGGTGAGGGCAATGCGGCGGCCCCTTCGAGAGCCTCAGGAGGCGAGGCGGTTTCGGGTGGCGGTCAATACAGTGAAGAATTGGGTGCGGGCGGCCGCAACCGAGGGGCGGCGGGTCGCCAAACCGCTGGGCCGCGGTCCGGCGCCGCGCTTGGGCACGGCGGAATGCGAGGTGCTGCGCCAATTGGTGGCGGCCGACAACGATGCGACTTTGGCCGAATACTGCGCGCGGCTGGCGGCGCAGACCGGGGTCAACGTCAGCCGGCCGGTGCTCTGCATCACTCTCAAGCACCTGGGCTTGCGGCGCAAAAAAAGACGCTCCGGGCGAGTGAGCAGGAGCGTGCCGATGTCGTTGCCGAACGCGCCACCTTTGCCGAGCAGGTCAAGAGCATCGCGCCCGAGAACCTCGTCTTTCTCGACGAGACCGGCGTCAGCACCAAGCTGACGCGGCTTTATGCGCGCGCGCCGCGCGGCCAGCGCGCCTGTGGCAGCGCGCCCGGTCATTGGCGCCGCCTCACTGTGCTCGGCGCACTCGGGCTCGGCGGTTTTGTCGCCGTCATGACTGTTGCTGTCGCCACCGATTGGCCCGTGTTTCAGGCCTTTCTGCAACAGGTCCTGATCCCCGCTCTGCGCCGGCACAAGCCGGGAGCCACCATCGTGATGGACCACCTCGCCGCCCATCGCATCCCTCAGGCACGTGTCCTGCTGGAGGGCGCCGGCTTCACGCTGCTGCCCCTGCCGCGCTACTCCCCCGACCTGTCGCCGATCGAGCCGTGCTGGTCCAAGCTCAAGACGCTGCTGCGCGCCGCCGAGCCGCGCTCGATCGCCGCTATCGACGAGCAAATCGGTCCGGCCCTCGATACCATCACCCTCCAGGATGCCAGGGGCTGGTTCCGCCATTGCGGATATCCCCTGTCAAACTGATCCAGAAACTGTTCTAACGGTTCCAATCTTTCAACCATGCTCATCCAAAGTCTCGGTGCGGCCTATGGCGAGCCGGTCACTTACGAAGATGTCTTCGATGCGATCCTTTGCCTCTTATCGGCATCGTCCTATACGCGTCGCTTCGCTGAGGATCTGGAAGATGTGTTTCCTCATGTCCCGTTCCCGGCTCGCCATGCGGCTTTTCGAGAGGCCGCTCGAATCGGTCACGAGATTCGCGAGGTGGAGACGTTCGTGCGCCCGCCAAGTGCCCCTTACTGCCGACCCGACTTCGTCCGCATCGCCACTCAGCCGCGCGGTGCTGTCGCGCCGGTCGAATACACCAACGGGGAGCTTGCGCTGTGCGCCGACGGAAGCGGCCGGGTTACAGGAATTCCGCAAGCGATATGGGACTTCGCGGTCAGCGGCTACAGACTGCTCCCGCGCTGGCTTGAGGCACGAATCGGATTGCAGCCTGATCTGAATTTCGTCCGCGAATTGCGCGATGTCTGCGCGCGGATAGCCGAGCTGATTGATCTCTTCGCGGAAGCCGATATCGTCCTGGAAGCGACACTGCATGAGACACTGACACGGGAGGCGCTGGGCCTTGATGCCGGACGGCCGGACGAAGATGTCGGACCAACCTGATCTTTTCGGTCACGGTCCGGCCCAGGGGAGTTTATTCGGCACTGGCCCAAATCGCTTGGAGGCGCCGCGCCAGCGTTTGGTACCCGATCCAGAGACCGTCCGCCGCCGGCTGAAAGCCGTAATCGAGAAAGCCCGCTGTGCTAAGAGAATGCCATGGTCGGAGCGCGAAGCTCGTATGTGGCAGATTGTGTTCCCTAATATGGCCAAATGGTTGCCCGCCGAAGAGGCAGACCAATTAAACTTCGAGTTCGCTTCTGAGATAAAACGTCTGACAGCCGCTCCGTAAGGGGCATTAAAAATTCGCCGATGGGCGCGTGGCCGGCGAGGCTGACCACGTGCATCTTTGCCCTTTGTTAACCTCGTCACGCGGCTTTGAGCGCCTCGACATTGCAGACGGCGAGGGCACGGCTCAAGCCCTTTAGTCTGAGCGGTCCGATTTCGCTGACATCCGCCACCTTGGCGACCGCGGCTGCAATGCGCGAAGTGACCAGAATCTGGCCGTCCTTGGCGGCGTCGCACAGGCGCGCGGCGGTATTGATGACGGTGCCGATCGCGCTGTAGTCAAACCGCCCCTCGAAGCCGATCTGCCCGAGCGTCGCATAACCTTGCGCGATGCCGATGCCAAAACCGAGCTGATAGTCGTGCCGGCGCCAGGTTTCCGCGAGCTCGGTTACCGCATCCCGCATCGCGACCGCGAGGGCGACGGCGCGTTCGACCGGGTTCGGACACGGGAGCGGGTCGTTAAAGTAGACCATCAATCCGTCGCCCACGAAGCGGTCGAGAGTGCCCTCGAACTGCTGGATCAGCGGCACGAGCGCTGCGTGATAATCGTGCAGCAGCGCCATGAGCTCTTCCGGCTCGGCGCTTTCGGCAAAGGCGGTAAAGCCCCGCAGATCACAGAAGAGGACGGCGATATCGCGGCGGTGGCTCTCCAGGATGCGCTCGTTTCCGGACGACACAATCAGCTCTGCAAGCGTCGGCGCAAAAAAGCGCTTGAGCCGGGCCATCCGCTCTATTTCCCCCAGCTGCGCCGCGACCCGTTCTTCGAGGGTCTTGTTCCAAACGGCGAGCTCGACGGCTTGCGCCTGGAGCTGATCATGGGCATGGGCGAGCGCATCGCGTGAGGCTTCCAATTCGCGCTGAATCGCAAGAAGCGCCGCATTGGAGGCCTCCAATCGCCGATTGAGCAGCGCCTCGCGCTCCTGCGCCAGTGTCATGTCATAGGCTTTCTGCTGCATGCGCCAAGCCGCATCGCGCTCGGCCGAAACATCGAGCAGCACTACCCAGGACGTATCGTCTTGCAGAAAGAAATGGAGATCGGCCACACGGCCGCTCGCGAGCTCCATCGAGGGCACGACGTAGGGCGACTCGACCAGCGGGAGAAGCCCTTCAAGAAAGAATGCCTGCTCGGCGGCCGGCTCGCCCACGCGCAAACCCGCTAACCCATAAGCCTCGAGATGCCCACCGGCGCCGACCAGGGTGAGGCCGGCATCGACCTGCAGATAGGCCATCGCCCGCTCATCATAGATCAACGCTTGCAGCCGCTCGGCGACGGCTGCGGGAAGATCTTTCATGACTTAGCGCGCAACGCGCTCGGCGAGTGCCCTGAAAGCATCCTCGACGCCTTCTCCGGTTCGCGCGCTCGTCGACTGCACCCACCAGCCATTCCCCCGGAGACCCTCGAGGTTCTCGTCAGAGATTGCCCACTGCTCCCGAAGATCGTTTTTGTTCACCAACAACACGAATGGCAGGGGACCGAAATCCGCTTCAACCCGCCGACGCAGCGAAAGCGCTACCTCGAGGGTTGGGGGCCGTGTCCCGTCGGCGACCAGCACATATCCCGCAGAGCCGCGCAGATAGCTCATGCGGAGCGAGGCGATATCGTCCTCGCCCGCCAGATCCCACAGGATCAAGGTCACCATCCGATCGGATAGCTCGACGTTCTTCTTGTCGATTTTGACGCCAACCGTGGTGAGATAGGTCTCGGAGAAGATGCTCTGGACGAAGCGCTTGACCAGGCTGGTCTTACCGACCGAGAAGGCACCGAGCATGCAGATCTTCTTTTGCAGCGTCGCGATCATCGCTGTTCCTCGATCCCGACTTTGAACGAAACTCGACGGTTTACCGAGTGTGCGGCCTCGGAGGATGCTGCCTCCAATGGCTCGAGCGCGCCGGCGCCGCGCACCGCAAGCATATCGGGATCGACGCCGCGCTTCTTAAGCAGCGCGCGCACAGCTTCGGCCCGCGCCAAGCTCATCGAAAGGTTGAACGTGTCGCTGCCCTTTTCGTCCGAGTGCCCGGTGACCGTCACCCTCGCTGTCACTCGCATAGTGGACGCCAAGGATGCGAGGTCCTTCAGCTCCGTTGCCAGCTGATCGAGGGTGACGTCCTGTCCCGCTGCCGGCAGCGCCTCGTTGAAACTGAAATGGATCTCGTGTGATCGGATAGCCTCGCTCAGCTTGCCGATGGCCCCTTGATAGATATCCGATACCCGGGAGAGATCGAAACTGGGTCCCCCCGCTGGCAACATCCGACTAACGGTGCGCGCGCGCTCGATCCAGGTGGACGGTGCCGATCCCTGCGCGACGATGTGATCGCCATCGACCGTAAGCGTCACGCTCGGCGGCGGATCAAGCGAAGCCCGTAACCGCTTTAGCATAAACGCCGGGTCAAGTCCCTGATAAGGCTCCCAGTGGCTGACGACACCCGCGGGGTCGATCCCCGCTTGGCGGAGCAACAATTGTGGGTCGACTGCGAGCGGATCGCGCAATCCGGCGACCAGAAACTTGCCGTCCTGCTGCCCTATCTCGGTGATCACGATGCCGGGTTGCGCCCGCAGCCGCGCGACGTAGCCGTCCCAGATCCGCTGCTTGGCCTCCTGCCGCTGTTGCGCGTATTCCCAGGCCTGCTCGTTCTGCCACCACCGAATGCCTCCTGCTCCCGCGAGTGCCAGCAATACCAGTCCGACCACAGCGGTGAACCATGGAAAGCCGCGTTCCGCGGCTTGTGGCGCGTGCTGCCCGAGAGCGACGCATTCCCGCAAATTTGCCTCGACATCGGCGAAGTGAGAGCTGTCGCCGTCGAAGCTCTCGAGCGCGTGTCGGCGCTCGTCGTGGATCCGCGACAGGATGCCGCGCAACGTTTCGTGCAAGCCTTCCGGCGGATTGCCTCGGATCACCGCGGCCAGCGTCGCGACGGGCCCCGGCTCGGACCACAGCCAGAGCTCTCCCAGCCGGGCCGTATCGAGCCCCTGTTGCTCGGCACCGCTGAAGGAATCCCGCACGAAATCCTGGATCGCGATCAGCATCGACGAAACCAGCTGCGGGTCCTGGCTCGCTGCATTATCCGCCGCGGCATGGGAGATCAACAGCCCCGTATCACGGTGGATAAGAAAGACGTGCTCGACCTGATAGACGAGCGTGTGCCTGAGCACGACCTCGGCGAAGGGAGTGCCGGTGCGCCAGGCCTCCCAGCGCCATTTGAGCCCGCGCCATGTGAGGCTGTACTTCAGCGATTGATTGAGCGATTGGAAGGTCTCGTCAATCGCTTCCCAGATCGACTTGCGGATCGCCGGGACGATCAGCGGATAAAGGATATTGAGCAGCGTTCGCGGATCACTCCGGATCGAGCTCTGCGTTGCCTTCTCCAAAGCCGGGGCTAACACCTCCCCGAGCCGCGCGTCGCTCGACACTTGAGCGATCGCTGTGGGCAAAATGCGCGCGACCACGATCGCGAGCTGCTCGGGATCCTCTATGACCTCGCTCAACCGTGACAATAATTCGAGCTCGCGCTCGAACAGCAAGGTCCGCAGCTGTTCGAGCCGGGGATCGATTGGGCGCACCCCGATCGGCTCTTCATAGGAGCGGGGCTCGACGTTCCGTGCGAGCTCGATCAGGAGCCCAGCAAGCCCCTTACGATCGATACCTGGATCGCCTGCGAAGGGACGAACGAGCGCTTCAAGCGTATCGGCGGCGGATGTGCTCAACGCGTTGGGCCGATTAGGTGGGCACCCAACCACGCGGGGGCTCGATGGCGCTCCTGCCGGCGCTCTTTGGTCCGATGTCCTGGTTCAAGCATCGGGCGACCTCGACGAACAAGCTGGCGAGCAAATTACGATCGGTTTTGACGCCGTTCAGCTCGGCGAACATCTTCTCGATCGTGTGCTGGATGTCCTCGTGCCTGCGCTTAATTTCCTCCCGTAGCGACTGCACCTCCTGTGTCAAGCGGTCGTTCTGCTCGCGCTCAAGCCGGCTCAACTGTTCCGATGTCGAGCGCAGACGCTTTTCAAGCGTGTCATTGTGCTCGCGCTCCACCCGCTCGATCTCCTTGTCGGCATCGATGCGCAGATCTTTTTCTTCGCGCAGCTCGGCTGCAAAGGACTCCGTCTGCTTCTTCGCACTCGATTCGAGAGAGCTGAGCTTGTGTGTCATCTCAGACTCGATTTCCCGAAAGCGCTGCAGAAATCGCTCCTCGAGCAGAGAGAAGCGGCGATCGTAATCTTGCATTTGATTGCCGAACAACAGATCGCGGATCTTGTCCACGCCCGCCACTTCGGTGCTATAGGGTGCATTATAACCCATTTGGCCGCTCGCTTGCGACTGGATAGGCTCAAAATCCTCCAAGTCCGATCCTTGCATCACCAAAATCCTTTAGTTAACGGGTAAATCCCTCTTTTCCGGATGCGTGCATCCGCAAACATGAGTTTTGTCCCATCGAGGAGATGTAGCAACGAAATTGAGTCGTTTCGTTTGCAACCAGATGTCAGATCGTCCGGCAGTAAGGGCAAAACTCGCCGGTGTCACGCCTCGTGATAGCCGCATTCGATGATGCGAGCCGGGCCGTCAACATTGGCTTCGAGAACCCTGACACTCCAATCCCTTGGCCGACCGCCATTTCCTGACCACTTCTGGTTGGTTTCGTCGATCGCCATTTGCTTTGCTTGTTGCGGGGTTTCGGCAATCAACGTCGCATAGTAGATTTCTTCGCTGATCGATTTGGTGCAGCTGTATTTGTTCATGTCTCCACCATCATAGCTTGCAGCCTATCCGAAAGAAGCGCGGAAGATCAAACATACAACCGTCATTCCCGCGAAAGCGGGAAGCCAGGGCGGCTGGGTGAGAGATTGCACCGAGCCCCGCTTTCCCCACGGGACAAGCTCGTGGGCTGAGGGCGCACGGGGCGACGATATCGTCCTGGACAGCTCATTTCTTCCGGGGCACACACTTGCAGCCGATCGTATTGAACCAACGGATCGGGATCAACGATTAGGACGATGCCGCCGGGCGCCAAGTCGCAGCAAGGCCAGTTCTGTTAAGCACAATCGGCGCGCCATCCGCAGCCGAACCGGCTTCACACCGGCGGGCTGCGCGTGTAGCTTGGCGCGTTTAAATATCCCCAGAGACTTGGGCCTGCCATGCCGTTTCTTGCCGATCGTCTTGCTCGCGTCAAACCGTCGCCGACGATGGCGATCACCGCACTCGCGACCGAATTGAAGGCGGCCGGGCGCGACATCGTCAGCTTGTCGGTCGGCGAGCCCGATTTCGACACGCCCGCAAATATCCAGGAAGCGGCGATCGCCGCGATGCGGCGCGGTGAAACCCGGTACACGACGTTTGACGGCACGATCGAATTGAAGCGCGCGGCCGCGGCCAAGTTCAAGCGCGAGAACGGGCTCGATTACGACCCCGCCGCGCAGATCACGATCAGCGCCGGCGGCAAGCAGGTGCTGTACAACGCGATGGTCGCCACGATCAATCCGGGAGACGAGGTCGTGATCCCCGCACCCTTCTGGGTGTCCTACCCGGAAATGGTGCTGCTGTGCGACGGCAATCCGGTGCCGGTCCCTTGTCCGCAAAACAACGGCTTCAAATTGCGGCCGGAGGATCTCGACGCTGCGATCACCCCGAAGACCAAGTGGCTCATCCTGAACTCGCCGTCAAACCCGACCGGGGCGGCCTATACCGCGGCCGAATTGAAAGCGGTGGCCGAGGTGCTGCTGCGACACCCGCAGGTCTGGGTCATGACCGACGACATGTACGAGCATCTGATCTACGACGATTTCGAATACCGCACGATCGCCCAGGTCGAGCCGCGGCTCTACGATCGCACCCTGACCGTCAACGGGGTCTCGAAGGCCTATTGCATGACCGGCTGGCGCATCGGCTATGGTGGCGGGCCCAAGCCCTTGATCAAGGCGATGGGCGCGATCCAGTCGAATTCGACCGCGAACCCGTGCTCGATCAGCCAGGCCGCCGCGGTCGAGGCGCTGACCGGGCCGCAGGACTTTATCCCGGTCCATAACCGCAAGTTCCAGGAGCGGCGCGATCTCGTCGTGGACCAGCTGAACCGGATCCCCGGTCTGTTCTGCCCACGGCCGGAGGGGGCGTTTTACGTCTATCCCAGTTGCGCCGGGGTTATCGGCAAGCGCACGCCAAAGGGCGAGACGGTCAAGAACGACGAGGACTTTGTCCGCTACCTGTTGGAGGATACCGGGGTCGCGGTGGTGCACGGCGAGGCCTTTGGGCTGTCGCCGCATTTCCGCATCTCCTATGCGACCTCGACCGAGGTGCTGCGCGACGCGTGCCAGTCGCATCGACCGCGCCTGCCGCGCCCTCTCCGGTTAATGGGAAGAATCTCACGCTTCTAAGAGGGCTCTCCCTTACTCCGGCCGGGTCGAGCCCAGCATAGGGAATACGTCGGACTGGCCGATGTCGGCCAATCCAAACTGATAGCGCCCCGGGCAGATTTCGATTGCGTTACAGCCGCTGGGCGCGCCAGATTGGGGTAGATACCGGCGCCGGCGCGGCGGTGTAGACCTGCCGGCGCCTTGAAAAGATTGGCTGGAGGCGCCCCATGGCGAATACGTCGGCGAATGCGATTGCGGCCTCGCGTTGTGCCGCACTGATCGGTCCCTATCTCTCGGGCAAGACGAGCCTGTTGGAGGCGCTGCTGTTCGCGAGCGGGACCACGACCCGCCGCGGCAGCGTGCGCGACGGCAATTCGGTCGGCAACTCTTCGGCGGAGGCGCGGGCGCGGTCAATGTCGACCGAGCTCAACGTCGCGGCGACCTCATTTCTCGGCGATCCGTGGACGATTCTCGACTGCCCGGGCTCGGTCGAGCTCGCCTATGAGGCGCAATCGGCGATGCTGGCGGCCGATGTCGCGGTCGTTGTCGTCGAGCCCGAGGTCGAGCGCGCGCTGACGATCAGCCCGCTGCTGCGCTTTCTCGACCAGCACAAAATCCCGCACATGATCTTTATCAACAAGATGGACAATGCCAGTGCCAGGGTCCGGGACGTGTTGGCGGCGTTGCAATCGGTGTCGCAGCGGCCGCTGGTGCTGCGCCAGGTGCCGCTGCGCGGCGGGGAAGGCGAGATTACCGGCTATGTCGATCTCGTCAGCGAGCGCGCCTACCGCTATCGCCCCGGCCAGCCTTCCGATCTGATCCCGCTGCCCGAGGGCTTTTGGGATGAGGAGCGGGATACGCGCACCGGCATGATCGAGAAGCTCGCCGATTTTGACGACGCGCTCCTCGAAAAGCTGCTCGAAGAAATCGAGCCGTCGAAAGAGGAGATCTACCAGCACCTGACCCGCGCGATGAGCCAGGCGCAGGTGGTGCCGGTGTTTCTCGGCTCGGCAACGGCCGATCACGGCGTGCGCCGCCTATGGAAAGCGTTGCGCCACGAGACGCCATCGCCGCAGGAAACAGCTGCCCGGCTCGGCATTGCCCTTGAAGGCGAGCCATTGGCGCAGATCGTCAAGACCTATCACCTGCCGCATACCGGCAAGTTGTCATTGGCGCGGATCTGGCGCGGGACGGTCAATGAAGGCATGGTGCTGAACGGCACCCGCGTTGCCGGGCTGTTGCGGGTGACCGGCGCGCAGCATGAAAAAATCCCCTCGGCACAGGCCGGTGAAGTCGTCGGTATGACGCGGATGGAGGATGTCGCGACCGGTGATGTGCTGACCCCATCGGGCAAGGCCGATCCGCTACCGCGGCCGGAACGGCCGCAGCCGGTTTTCGGGCTCGCGATCGCCGCCGAAAAGCGCGCCGACGACGTCAAATTAACCGGCGCGATCGCCAAGCTGATCGAAGAAGATCCGACCTTCCAACTCGAGCAGAACGCCGATACGCAAGAAATGGTGCTGTGGGGGCAGGGCGATATCCATCTGCAGATCGCGATCGATCGGCTACGCAACCGCTTTAACCTGGCGGTCAACGGCCGCCCGGCGGGGGTTCCCTATAAAGAGACGATCCGCCGCGGCACCCAGCAGCATTCCCGCTTCAAGCGGCAGAGCGGCGGACACGGGCAGTTCGCCGATGTGACGATCGAAGTCAAGGCGCTGCCGCGCGGCTCGGGGTTCACCTTTACCGATAGCGTCGTCGGTGGTGCGATCCCGCGCAACTACATCCCGGCTGTCGAGGAAGGTGTCATCGAGGCTTTGCTGCGCGGCCCACTCGGCTTTCCGGTCATCGATCTCGCCGTCAACCTGATCACCGGTCAGTTCCATGCCGTCGACAGCTCGGACCAGGCATTTCATACCGCCGGCCGGCAGGCGGTCCAGGAAGCGCTGCCGAAATGCGAGCCGATCCTGCTGGAGCCGATCAACTCGGTCGAGATTTCGGTGCCGAACGCGTTTACCGCCCGGGTGCAACGGCTTGTCTCGGGGCGGCGCGGCCAGATCCTCGGCTATGACGCCAAACCCGACTGGCCCGGCTGGGACGTGGTCAGCGCGCATATGCCGCAGAGCGAATTGCACGATCTGATCGTCGAATTGCGCTCGCTGACCTTGGGGGTCGGCAGCTTTGCCCATAGCTTCGACCATATGCAGGAATTGACCGGGCGGCCGGCGGAGAAGGTGATGGCGCAGCGCACCGCAGAGGCGGCGCAGTAGACATTCGTTGTGAGGCATGGAGAGCCGATCGGCGCCGGGCTCGCGAAAGCGTGACTTGGCGCCGTCGAATGTGGTCTTACCTCAACCTCATCCAGTTCGACGGTTGAGGGACGGCCATGTTGATCCGGCGCAATAGAGGATGGGAGCTTCGCGAAGCCGAGGCTACACCCGAAGCAGTGTTTATGGAACGTCGGGTACTGTTGAAAGCGATGGGCTTTGGCGCATTGCTGATCCCAGGCATGACCGCGGCGATAGCCTCCGATGCGGCCGAGGATGCAAAGGATAGCACGGACCCCTCGGCCGGCCTGTATCCGGTAAAGCGCAACCCGCGCTACAAACTCGACCGGCCGCTGACCGACCCGAAATATTCTGAGTACTATAACAATTTTTACGAATTTGGCTCGGAGAAGGATATCGCCGATGCCGCCCAGGCACTGAAGATCCGGCCGTGGACCATCAAGATCGACGGTATGGTCGAAAAGCCGTTTGAGATCGGCATCGACGATCTGCTCAAAAAAATGCCGCTCGAGGAACGGCTCTATCGCCACCGCTGCGTTGAGGCGTGGTCGATGGCGGTGCCGTGGAGCGGATTTCCAATGGCTGCTTTCTTGGCTCTGGCCAAACCGCTGGGCTCGGCCAAGTATGTGCGTATGGAGACCTTTCTCGACGCCAATGTGGCCTCGGGGCAAAAACAGTTCTGGTATCCCTGGCCTTATGTCGAGGGCATCACGATCGCCGAGGCCAATAACGAGCTCGCTTTCATGGTCACCGGCATGTACGGCAAGCCGGTGCCGAAGCAGGATGGAGCGCCGTTGCGGCTTGCGCTGCCGTGGAAGTACGGCTTCAAATCGATCAAGTCGATCGTCCGCGTTTCGTTTACCGACAAGCAGCCGGTAACGTTTTGGCAGACCGTGCAGGGGGACGAGTACGGCTTTTGGGCGAATGTCAACCCCGAGGTGCCGCATCCGCGCTGGAGCCAGGAAACCGAGCGGGTGATCGGCACCGACAAGCGGGTGCCGACATTGAAATGGAACGGCTATGGCGAATTCGTCGCCCACCTATATGACGGGCTCGGGAACGAAAAGCTGTTCATGTGAGTATTGCGCCGGGTTCCTCGTCGGAAGCACCGATTGCGCGCAAAAGACCGCGATCTCTGACCGCTATTGCTTCAGTCCGGGGTTGTCGCAGGGCTTAAGGGGAGTAAAGCCAAAGCCGAGAGGCGTCAAGCCGCCCCTCGGCGGCCTGGATCAGGACACGAGTTCCGGCTTCCGTAACAGCGCTATTCCGCGGATATCCAGCTTGTCTCTAATAATATCGGCCTTTTGCCGATAGTCGATCCACGGCGCCACCGTACTGCGGAAATACGACTTTATTTCGCCCCTCCGGTAACCGTATTTGATCCGCGGCAAACATGGAGTTTCTTCGGCCGTAAGCGGTCCGTATTGGCGTAGATATTCGGCAAAATTGGCGGCGTTCTCATCGACCTCCAACAGGGTTTCACAGGGAGCGCCTTCTGCATAGATCACGTCGTGACCGGGGAGCTTGATATGGAAATACTCCAACCGATCGAGTTCGGCCGCGTCATAACGGGTTATCGTTGTGCCGTTGACGAGGTTGCCCGCCGCCACCAGGACGCCATCGACCAGCACTGCATGCGTCTGGGTGACATACAAATCGGCATGCGGAACATCATCGCCCAGCGCCGAGCGAGCAATCCGAATAGGCAATACGCCTCTAACCCAGCCCTTGGTCGGATCACCCTTTTTAAACGAATAGCGGCCGATCCATTGAATGGCAGATGTCCCGCCAAAAACACTCGGCAGCAAATCGCCTGCGCTCAGGTCTTCGATCTTCCGGTCGCCATCCGCGGTCCGGATCGTGGTGCCCTTCAGAAAACATTGAGAATCACCGCCGCCGCTACCCCCGTCTCCGTCCCCATATTGACGATGACGATGCCCCCAGTGAAACCACAAAAAGTCCCCCGCCTGCGCCGCGGTTGTCGTGGTTTCAGCAAGCAGAGCGGAGGCCGCTATGGCTCCCATCCTTATCAGATTGCGGCGCGAACTCTGGAGCATAGTTGCCGTCTTTTCTAAATGTGACATTATTCCTCCTGCTGCATTGCCTGCGCCGATCTCCCAGCCTTGACGATTATTTGCTCCATCTATCTCTAATTGATGGTCTCGATATTCTGAGTCCGTCTAACTAAGTTCATAGCATTCACTTGAACCCGCGTAAATCGTTATGATCCGCCGTCGCCGTGACTGAGCAGATGCAATCCAACGAGGGATCCCGAGAACACTACATTGACCGTCCTTCTCGGCTTGATGCTGTTGACGCGCGCTCCCGGGCCTCAACGCATTGAAGAGAAATTCTCACGGCAGCAGACCAAGCCGATCGAGTGCGGCCGGAAGATCGGCGAAATGGTCGAGCAGGGCATCGGCCCCGAGCAACTCCGGATCGACCCGGGCATATCCATAGCGCATCAGCACGAGCGGCATGCCGGCTGCATGGGCCGCGGCGGCATCGTTTTCGTTGTCGCCGACCATTGCTGCCGCCTCGGTTCGCCCGCCCAGGGTGCCGATCAATCCGACGAGATGTCCCGGATCCGGCTTTCTGACGGCAAAGCGGTCGCCGCCAGCCACGCCGTCGAATAGCGGCAGCAGGCCGAGGCCTTCGAGGACCGTTATTGTGGCATGCTGCGGCTTGTTGGTGCAGATCGCGGCGCGGTAGCCGCGCCGGCGCAGCGCTGCCAAAGTCGTCGGCACGCCAGGATAAGGCCGGGTGAGCCGCACCGCGTCGGCTTCGTAAAGCTGCAGAAACCGCCGCAGAGCCCCCGTCTCTTCGCCCGGATCGGCGCCGCTCGCGGCGAGCGCACGGGCGACGAGTGCCGGCACGCCATCGCCGATCATGCTCCTGACCTGCGCCAAAGAGAGCGGCGCGTAGCCGCGCTCGCGCAGCATCCCGTTAACCGCGGCGCGCAGGTCGGGTGCGCTGTCGATCAACGTCCCATCAAGATCGAACACCAAGAGGAAATCGCCCATGGCCCGAATCTGCGTCGCGCCACCTGCGATCGCAAGCGGAGAACTTTTGCGGGGCCGACGATCGGGGCGGCAGAAACAATGGCCCGCCAAGCGCGTTGACTGGCTGGCGCTTGACGGGCCAGAACCGGCAGCGTAAGAGACCCGCCCGCGCAGCGGCCACGGCGAGCTCTCTGCGTAAATTGTCTCATCGAGGTTTGGATATGGCGCGGAGATGCGTGGTAACCGGCAAGGGCGTTCAGGTCGGGCATAATGTCAGCCACGCCAACAACAAAACCAAGCGTCGGTTTCTGCCCAATCTGCAGAATATCTCGGTACTGTCGGATGTGCTTGGCCCGATCCGGCTGCGGATCAGTGCCGCGGCGATCCGCACGATCGAGCACAAAGGCGGTTTCGATGCGTTTTTGCGCTCAACTCCGGACCGGGAGTTGACCTCGGAAGTTCGCCGACTGAAACGCCGGATCGAGGCAGCAGCGGCGCGCCGCAGCGCCTAGACCTTACACGCGGCGCCCTTCGGGGTCTTTGCCCCGGACGATGCGGGTTCGGCGCGTCGTTATCGCAATGGCGTTGATTGCAGCGTTGTTTCCGACCACCGCAGGGCGTGCCGATGTTCCGTACCGAACAACGATCAAAGGTGCGACCGAAAGTGATCTCTCCGATCTCCTCGATCAAATCTCTCAGCTGAAGGCGCTCGAAGACCGGCCACCGCCTTCGGAAGAAGCGTTGCAGCGGCGTGCCGACAGTGACCTCGGGCGGCTCGCCGACGCAGCGCATAGTTTGGGCTACTGGGACGCGCAGTTCTCATACAACATCGACACGACGCAGCATCCTGCACAAGTCCAGGTAAATGTTGCACCGGGGCCGCTCTACCACGTTGCTTCGGTTCGTGTGCTCGGCCCCGACGGCGAGCCGCTTCAGCTACCGCCGCGCGCCTCGCCGCTGCCGCTGAGGCCCGGGGAGGCGGCGCGCACCGCGCCAGTTGTTGCCACCGAAAACACGTTGCTTGCCGCCTTCGGAAATAACGGCCATCCATTCGCTAAGATCGAAAAGCGCGAAGTGGTCATCGACAACCGCGCACATACGATGGCGGTGACCTACACGATCGCGCCCGGGCCGGCGACGCGCTTTGGCGCGGTCGAGATATCCGGGCTTAAAGACCTCAATGCTGACTATGTGGAACGGCGCCTGCGCTGGCAGCCTGGCGCACCTTATGACGCCGCAAAAGTTGAGGAAACGCGCCGGGCATTGATCGAAAGCGGCCTGTTCAGCACGGTACGGATCACGCCCACGCCCGATCCGGCGAACCCTGGCACTGCGCTGATGAATGTCGAGGCGACCGAACGCGTGCGCCGCACGATCGGCGCCGGCGTCGGCTATAATACCAGCCAGGGTGCGGCCGCCCGGGTTTTTTGGGAGAACCGCAACCTCTTCGGTAACGCCGAATATCTGCGGTTGTCGGCGACCGGCGGCCAGCAAGTCTACGCACTGAACGGCAATTTCCGCCGCCCTGATTTTCTGATTACCAACCAGGATTTTTTGGCGACCGCCGAGATTGCCAATTATACCCCGACCGCCTATCACAGCCGCCGCGCGCTGACCACTTTCGGCATCGAGCGGCGCTTTGACCATATGGTGACCTTTGGGGTCGGCTTGCAGCTCGAAAAAGCCAATGTCGAAGAGCTCGCCGATATTGCGTCGATCATTACTGCCGCGCAACGCACCCAGCACTACGCGCTCGTAGCACTTCCGGGCTATCTCAGGATCGATACGACCGATAATCTGCTGAGCCCGACCCGAGGTTATCGCGCGCAGCTTGCGGTGACGCCAACCCATATTTTTTCATCGGCCGATTTGAACTATGTAACAAATCTCGTATCGGCGAGCACGTACTGGCAGCCGGGTCAAAACGGACGCGCGGTGCTCGCCGGCCGGGCACAATTCGCCTCGCTCGACGGCCCGCCGCTGCTCGAGCTTCCGGCCGATCAGCGCATCTATGTCGGTGGCGGCGGCACAATTCGCCCTTATGCCTATCAAACCGCCGGACCTCTCGCGTCCAACAACGATCCGATCGGCGGCAAATCAAGCCTCGTTCTGAACTTCGAAGCGCGCGTCAAGATCACGCAAGCAATCGGCGTCGTGCCGTTCATTGATGCCGGCAGCTATTACGAGACGAGTATGCCGCAGCCGGGCGACCATCCGCTCTTTTATGGGGTCGGTCTCGGCCTGCGTTATTACACTGCCTTTGGCCCGTTGCAACTCGATCTGGCGACGCCGCTCTACCGACGCCGCAGCGACTCGCCAATCCAAGTCTATATCAGCCTCGGCGAGGCGTTCTGATGCGCAAGGCGCTGCTCTGGCTCGGTCTCGCTCTTGCGAACTGTCCTTACCCTTTTCTTTGTCGCGTTCGGACTGCTGCAAACGCAGCCGGGCAAAGCGCTGGCCGCCGCAGCGATCGCTCGGGTGGCCAGCAGTCCGGACTCCGAATGGGCAATCGAGGGGCTCGGCGGCACCTTTCCTTTTGATATGACGGCCCGAAGGATCACGGTCAGCGACCCGGACGGCGTTTGGCTAACCCTAAAGGATGTCCGGCTCGACATCGACCTAGCTGCTTTATTTGCTGGCGAACTGCACGTGCCCGTGCTGCACGCCGCCGAAATTTACAAGGCGCGGCCGGCGGCCGGGCCGTCATTGTCACTCGTCGAATATCTTCGCGTTCCACATTTGCCGATTGCCCTGGTCCTCGATCGTCTTGAAATCGATCGGCTGATATTGGGACCGCCGATATTGGGCGCACGCATCATCGCGACGGTCGCTGGTGATGTGGCGGTTCGAGGAGCAGCGGCGCGAGCCGATCTTGATATTCATCGCATCGACGGGTCGGTCGGCAAAATCGGCTTGCAGATGACAATGGCCGGCGCGCAGCCAAAGCTGAGCCTGCGGCTGCACGCAGACGATCCCACCGGCGTTGTCGGCAATCGCATATTCGGCCGGACCGACCATCTGCCGTTGGCGCTGTCGATCGACGGAGACGGGCCGGTATCGGACTGGCGCGGCCGGCTGGTCGCATCGGCTGGTCCGCACGCACGGCTCGATGCCGATTTCGCTCTCGCCGTGTCGAAGGAGACGGCTCTGACCTTATCGGCGAGGGCGGCGGTGGCGAGTTTGCTCCCTGCCAATTTCGCTCCGCTCGTCGGCGACGATGCGGGATTGGCGCTGCACGCCATCTTTGGTCAGCGGATCATTGTCGACCGGCTGTCATTCGCCGCCGCGTCCGGCACCTTGGCGGGAGACGGCGCATTCGGCGGACCCGGTGAGCCTGTCGCCGCCCATTTGCACGCCGATCTTCCCGATTTGTCCAGGTTTGCCACAATCACCGGCGGGAACCCGCACGGTTTGGCAGCCATGACCGCCGAGTTGAGCGGCAGCAAGTCTCGCCCGGCGGTCAAGGTCGAATTCTCCGCTGCCCAGGTCGAAGTTTTCGGTTCGGCCGCGCGGTCGCTTATCGCACAGGTATCGGCGACGCCGACCGCCGCGCTCGATGATCCGCATCCGCGATTTGCAGTCGACGGGCGGGGTCAGCTCACCGGGCTCGCCTTACCCCAGGGCAGCGCGTTTGCGGCGCACATCGGCGAGAAGATCGTGTGGTCGTTGGCCGCGATCGTCGACCGCGATGCGCGCGCCGTCGCTCTGGCCCATCTTGGTGTCAACGGTGGCGGCATCGATCTGAACGGCTCCGGACATCTCGCGGCTGCCGCCAACGGCATTGCCGGGACGCTCAATGTAACCGGTTCGGCAACTGGTCTGCGCACCAACGTCGCCGCCGCTGATGTTTTGCTCGGCCCCACCCCCTCGTTCGCTGCGACGTTCCGTCGCGACGAGGTCGGCATCGTCACGGTGGACGGCCTGGCACTCACCGGTGCCGCCGCCAAGCTTGCCGGCGATGCGCGGTTCGAACCGGCATCCAACAATCTCACAGCAGCGCTCGCAATCGACATTCCGCGGCTCGAATCGCTGCGCCCGGCGATCGGTACCGACATCAGCGGCTCGCTGTCGGCCAAAGCGACGGCGCAAGGCCCGCTCGACCGGCTGCAATTGCGAACCGAAATCGGCGCGCACGGCATTGCCACACGGAACGCGTCGATTGATCAATTGAAGCTTGCGGCCACCGTTGCCGATCTCTCCAAACCTGAAGCGGCGGTCGACGGCAGCTTTCGCGCAGGCCGGCTTGATGGCCGGCTCGCTTTGACCGCGGCTCCGATCGAGAACACCGGGCTGTCCATCAGCAATCTGCGATTGACGGCCGCAGATAGCTCGATTGCAGGCGATTTGCGGATTGCATTCGCGGGCGGGCTCATCCAGGGATCGCTTGCCGGACGTTTTCCGGATCTGTCGCGCTGGTCGGCGCTTGCCGGCAAGCCGCTCGCCGGCAGTGTCGAGCTGAGCGCCGGCATGACTTCGGCGCGCGGTGGGCAAGACCTCGATCTCGACATCAAAGGGGCGCGGCTGATCGTCGGAACCGGTGCGTCGAGCATTGCGATCGGGCGCCTCGCTGCCACCGCCCGACTTACTGATTTGTGGCGTCAGCCAATAGGGACGGGGCGAGCGGCCCTCAACACCGTCCATTCCGGTTCCTTCGACTTCTCCGCTGGGACCGCGACCTTCACCAGCCGCCGCCCCGGCCGGTTCGCGTTTCAAGGCAATGCCGCCGGCCATCCTTTGAGCCTGGTCTTGGCCGGCGAGGCTGGGCTCGCGCCCAGCGGCGGCAACCTCCGCCTTGCCCGGCTGGCAGGGTCGCTCGACCATGAAAATTTTGCGCTCGAACAGCCGCTCGATGTGCAGCGCCGCGGGTCCGACCTCGTTGTATCACGGCTGGCCCTGCGCTTCGGGTCGGGCCGGATTACCGGCAGCGGCTCGCTGCGCGGCGAGGCCTTGGCGCTTGATCTCAATGCTTCCGATCTGTCGATTGCTGCCGGCGCGCGGTTGAGCGGCCATCCGAATATACAGGGTAATTTATCGCTTGCCGCGACCCTCGGCGGCAATTTACGCGCGCCGCGAGGGCGCTTTACGATCAATGCCGCCGGGTTGGCGCTGGCCGCCTCGCGGCACGCGCAAACACCGCGGCTCGGATTGACTGTTGAAGGCGACTGGGACGGCCGCGCGGTTGATCTACACGGCCAAGTGACCGGCCTCCATGGCGACCGGATGGCGCTGACCGGCTCGGTGCCATTGCTGCTGACCCCCGCTCCCTTCGGGATTGCTGTGCCGCCGCAGGGCCGGCTCGCAATCAACCTGCAGGGCGGCGGCAATATCGGCCATCTCGCCGATCTTCTGCCGCTCGGCGAGGACCGGCTGAGCGGCGAGTTTGCCGTCGACGCGTCGGTCGCTGGGACGATCGCTGCCCTCTCAGCTAGCGGCCGCGTGAGGCTTAGCGGCGCCCGCTACGAGAGTTTTGCAAGTGGCGCTGTGCTGACCAATCTCGATGCCGAGCTGGTCGGGATCGGCGACCGTTTCCAGCTGGCGTCGCTGTCGGCGGGCGATGGTTCCGGTGGCTCACTGAAGGCCCAAGGCAGTCTGGCGCTGAAGGGACCCGAAGGTACAACCGCGCAATTATCGGCAACAATCGCCAATTTCCGAGTGGCGGCGCGCGACGAAGCGCTGGCGACGACAAGCGGTACCCTCTTCGTTACCGGTCCGCTGACGGCGCCCAAGGTATCGGCGCGGCTCACCGTCGATAATGCCGAGATCAATCTGCCAAGCAGCCTGCCGCAGAGCGTCGTTGTCATCAAGGTCACCGAGATCAACGGCAGGAAGGGCAGGCCGCCGGCTCCCGTTGCGTCGGCCGCGGCACTTGCGGCGACGCTGGACATTACGATCAATCTGCCGGGGCAAGTACTGGTGCGCGGCCATGGCCTCGACAGCAACTGGCATGGCCACCTTGCGATCACCGGAACCACCACCGCGCCGAAAATTGCCGGTGCGCTGATCGCGAGCCGCGGCAGCGTCGATTTGTTGGGTAAGAGCTTCCGGCTGACCCGCGGTGCGATCGCCTTCGATGGCAGCGCCAAGCTCGATCCCGCTCTCGATATCGTCGCCGAGGCGAGCGCCTCGGATATCACGGCGCGGGTGATTATTAACGGCTTTGCTTCGGCGCCGAAGATCACCTTGGCCTCGACCCCGCCGGTGCCGCAGGACGAAATCCTGTCGCGGTTATTGTTCAATCAAGGGGTCGGGCAGTTGACAGCCGGCCAGGGACTGCAGCTGGCCGCGGCTGCCTCCACTCTCGCGGGCGGCGGTCCTGACGTGCTCGATCGGCTGCGCGGCAAGCTCGGCCTCGATTGGCTCAGTTTCGGTCAGGGTCCGGCGGGGGCGGCGAGCAGCATCCTGAACCCCAGCGTCGTCACGCCCACGAAACAGGGCACGACAGCCGTCAGCGCCGGAAAATATATTGCGCCCGGCGTATCGATCGGGGTCACCCAGGGCGTATCGCCGCCGACCAGCAAGGTAACCGTCGAAGTCGATCTTGGCCACCACGTAACGGTCGACACCGAAGCCGGCCAGAACAACGGCACCGGCATCGGCCTCAGTTATAATTACGACTATTGACAGCTTTGATACAGTTTTCGAACTGGGATACCGCACTATCGCTGGGCTACGCTATGCAGAGACTTACGTTGGATATTGCAGCGGGAGAAGTGTCGCAAGAGCTCGCGCGTCGCGGCATAACTGCGAACACTCGCGTCCGCGTGCAGGTTGAAATCTACGATGAGGCTGTACCCCTCGCATCCACCGCACAGGCTGGCCGGGCGTTCGATTTCCTAGCGGACGAACCGGATCTCTACAGCGATGCCGATTTGATCGAGCGGGCCTAAGTGTTCGAGTTCGGTTCGATCGTTCTCGCACGTTTCCCGTTCACAGACCTGTCGGGACAGAAGCGCCGGCCGGCGCTCGTGGTCTCAGGAAATAACGCTGAGCGGACCGACATTATCGTTTGCTTTATTACTTCGGTACCTCAAACGAGTCGTGATATGGCTGCGATCGCAGCTACTCCAGAGACCGGCTTGAAGGTTTCGTCTGTGGTCCGCTTCGACAAGATCGCGACGCTCGAAAAGGCAGTCATCAGCGGGAAGATCGGCAACGCCCCAGCGGCTTGGCTTGCGTCTAACCGGGCCGTGTTCTTTGGGGTATTCGGGTTTGATCTGCAACGATCGTGATCGGGTTCAAGATCGCGCTTCTGTGATTCGCGCCGCCGGCTGGATTGTGCAATTACTCCTTCCGTTCTGGGAAATGCGGAGGCTCAAATGGACATCCGCGAAGGCGAATTGGAAGGTTTTGTGGCGCGCTCGCAATGGAGCCGGCGCGGCTTTGTCGTGACCTCGCTTGGCACCGGGTTTGCGCTATCGGTCCAACCGATTTCGGCCGAGACGATCCACACCGACGCGACCGGGCTCGAGGCGGGCGAGGTCAAAGTTCCCGTTGCCGACGGATCGATCCCGGCCTATCGCGCGATGCCGGATAAGGGTGGGCCGTTCCCGACCGTGCTCGTGGTGCAGGAAATCTTTGGCGTCCATGAACACATCAAGGACATCTGCCGGCGCTTGGCCAAACTCGGCTATTACGCAATCGCTCCGGCGCTCTACGCCCGCCAGGGAAACCCCGCGGCGATCAGCGACATCAGAGAGTTGATCGACAAGATCGTGTCCAAAGTGCCGGACGCCGAGGTCATGTCGGATCTCGATGCGACCGTCGCCTATGCCAAATCGACCGGCAAGGTTGACACCGCGAAGCTCGCGGTCACCGGCTTCTGCTGGGGTGGGCGGATCACCTGGCTCTATGCCGCGCATAATCCCGATCTGAAGGCAGCCGTGGCATGGTACGGGCCGATCGACCGGCCGCGCACCGCGCTGCAGCCGAAATATCCGATCGACCTTGCCGGCGACCTCAAATGCCCGGTGCTCGGTCTTTATGGGGCTGCCGATCAGAGCATCCCGGTCGCCAGCGTCGAAAAGATGGAGGCGGCGTGCAAGGCGGACCGGAAGACCTGCGAGATCAAGATCTACCCGGAGGCGCCGCACGGGTTCAACGCCGACTATCGCCCGAGCTACCGACCCGAAGCGGCCAAGGACGGTTGGGCCCGGATGCTGGCCTGGTTCAAGCAATACGGCGTCGGCTAATCCGGTGGTCTTGCATTAGATCCGGGCGAGGGAAGTTTCCTTAAAGCGGCGCATTTCGGCGAGCGAGGCGTCGGCCTCGGGGCGCTCGAAATCGATATCGAGCGCGCTGACCCCGAGATCGCGCAGCGCGTGGAAATCGCCGACAATGTCGTTGGTGCTGCCGGAGAACAGCCGCCGTTCGCCGTCCGACGCAGTCGGCGGCACCGCCTCGCCATAGCGCTTGACGCGATAGGTCAAGGCGAGGCTCGCCGGATCGCGCCCGGCCTCTGTCGCGAACCGGCGCAGCCGTGCCACCCCGGCACGATAACGCGGCAAGGTGTCGAGCAGGTGGCGGTTGTTGCTGCCGATCGGATACCAGGCATCGCCAAGCCGGGCGGCCCGGCGCAGCGCCGGCCCGCTTTCGCCGCCGACCCAGATCGGCGGATGCGGCTTTTGCACCGGCTTCGGCTCGAACAGCACGCGATCGAATTTGACCCAGTCTCCGCTGTGGCACGGCATGTCTTTGGTCCACAGCTCGCGAAAGGCCCGGATATAGTCGTCGGTCACCGCACCCCGCGTGGCAAAGGGCGTGGTCGCGACCGCGTCGAACTCGGCTTCGAGCCAGCCGGCACCAATGCCGACGACGAGCCGGCCACCCGACAAGACATCGATTGTTGCCAGCATCTTGGCGGCGAGCACCGCCGGCCGGTAAGGAACAACCAACACCGCCAGGACCAATCGGATGCGCGAGGTCTTGGCGGCAACAAAGGCCGCCGTCGTCAGCTGGTCGTGGCGCCGCTCCGGCCCCTCGGTAAAAAATTCGCCGCTTTCGGAGTAGGGATAGCCCAGAACCTTGAGATCGGGCAGCACAATGTGGTCGGTCAATGTCAAATAGTCATAGCCTAGCGCTTCGCCTTCGCGTGCGACCCGGACGATCGTGTCGGGGTCCGCCATCGGACCTGATATCGGCAGGTTGAACCCGATCTGCATGCCTTTGCTCCGGGAGCGCTCATGGCGCAGTTAATGGTGTAGTCTTCGTGGTGAAGTGAGTAAGCCAGTTTTAGCTGAAGGCTCAAGCATCCGTCGGCCGCCACGGCGTGCGGGTTCGCCAGTCCACGTTATCGGAACATATGATCATTTGTCGTGATTCTGGCGAAAAGCCGGAATCCAGGGCCAACTCCTCGGCGCCCACCCTGGGTCCCCGCTTTCGCGGGGACGACGAATAGGACGTGATGCCGTGTCCGGCCCCCCGTCGGACAATCAAACCGAGCTGCGGATTTCGGCGATGTCTTGCACGAAAAGCATCTCTTCGCTGCCCATAATTCACCGCCGATAATAGCAGGGGTGACGGGCGGCTGGCCGCCGCGAGGTTGCCGCATGGCGGTCGATACGGCTGACACTGCGACGATGTCTCGTCGCAATTCAGAGCGCATCTCAGCCGCGGTGTGCCAGCTTTAGTCCAATCTCATCCTGATCCGATTACCCCGCTCACCAAACGGATTACCTTGCGGCCAGCGCGTCGGTCTGCAAGCTCTGCTTGAAAGGGCGAATTTTAGGCGCGCTGAGGGACGCGACCTTGAGGGCGAATGGCTAATACTGTGCCCGACTTCCTTTGTTGCTTTTCCAGGGGGGATGGCGCTTCGGCGCCGTCGATGCCGGCCCGTAGCCGGACGGGCTACGGGCCGGTTTGGTGAGGTCAAGTCGGCGCGGATGTGGGTGGCGTAGCTGCGCTCCGAGTGGCTCGCCGGACCGATTTGCGTGAGCGACTTGGCAGCGCGATCAGCACGGCGACGCCCCTATGGCGAAGCGGGTTGATCAGCTATATTACGAATTTCCCGTCTCTCGTCATTCCCGCGAAAGCGGGAATCCAGGACCAGCTCCTCGGCATCGCGACGATGATGCCACGTGTGGCCCTGATCCGACACTCAGGCCGCGTTGCGCACCGCAGCGATATCTTGCGCAAAGATCATCTCCTCGCTGCCGACGACCGTCGGATCCACGGGCGAGGACAGATAGCGCGCGACCACCCATACGCCGTCGAGCGGGTTCGACACGATCTCGGCGACCGCACCATCGACCAGCACGATCTGCATGCCGGGCGTCAGCTCGCGGGTATTGACGAGTTCGCTCATTCGGCGGCCCGCACGATGCCGTGATCTTGTTCGGCTCGGCGCCAAGTCGCGAGTTCGTCCCAGCTCCCCGCCTCCATGAATTCCGACCAGCGGCGGTAGAGGTTGCGCAGATTGTGCTCGCTCGATTTGGCTTCGGTGATATCCATCACCATGCCGGGAATGCGCAGCCCGTCGAATTCGTAATCGGCGATCTCGTAGCCCTGGCCCTGTTCGTAGCTGTAGGGATGACGGCGGGCGATCGTGCCGCGGCTGGCGGCATGCGCGTAGTTCCAATTTTCCATGTCGTCCTGCTCGGTCATGCCAGCGGGACCTGAATAGCGGATGTAATAGTCGCGTAGGAAATCCTTGACCTCTTGTGGGGCTGCCTTGTCGACAAAATACCAGCGCCAGCATTCGGTCTGGTGGGCGCCGCGCGGCTGCCACACCGCGATCGTGCGCGGCTGGCGCGGATGCAGCGCGATATTGGGAAAGACCTCGCCGGGGCTGCCGATCACCCGGCCCCATTCGCCGTGCTTTTTGCGGCGCCGTTCTTCGCAGTGCACGAAATATTCCGAGACGACCGGCGAATGGGCATAGGCCGGCGGGGTTGGCTGACCGTGCGGCAAAACGTAGACGCCGGTTTGATGGCCGCGCTCGTAAAACGAGACCTGCAACCGGTGCGCCATCTCGCGCTCGCGCAGATCGCGCCGTCCGCTACCCGACGGCCCGATGCCGACGAGATCGACCGAGCGATGGCTGATATTGTGATAGCTGTCGCCGCAGAAATTCTCGGCCGGGAACTTCCAGTTGCACGGGATCAGCCATTTCTGGATCCCGCCCAGGACCTCGATGCCGCCCTCGCCGCCGTCCCAGCTGTCCAAGGTCAGATCGAGATAGCGAGCAAAATCACCGAGATATTCGTGAAAGGTGGGTGCGGTTGGGTCCCAGGTGGCCCAGATCGCGCCTTTGTAATTGCACAGCTGCGCGACTCCGACCAGGCCCCACTGCGCGCGGTCGAGCTTTGAGTGGTACGCCTCACGGAAATAGGGTACGCCGACGAGCTTGCCGTCGGTGCCATAGCTCCAGCCGTGATAGGGGCAGGTGAAAACGGGGGTGTTGCCCTCGTCGTAGCGGCACACCTTCATGCCGCGGTGCCGGCACGAATTCAGAAACACGTGAATTTCGCCGGCGCGGTCGCGGCACAGGATCACCAACTCTTCGCCCATACCCGATACAAAGAAATCGCCGGGGTTCGGGATCTGGCTTTCGTGGCCGACAAACAGCCAGGCACGGGCGAAGAGCCGCTCCTGTTCTTGCGCGTAGATCTCGTCGCTGACAAAGATCTCGCGGCTGATCTGGCCCTTGCTTAAATCGACAAGCCCCCTGCGATATCCCGCTGCCGCCATCGCCACCTCCTATCCTGCTCTCCTCATGTTATTGCCGCCGCCGCTCCCATGCCAGCCGCATGCGAGGGTGTTTCGTCGGGACCAGATGTGCCGGCCGTCTTTCTGCTGCGCCAGAACCAGCGCCTCGCGCGGAACCATTTCAGGCGAGAGCCGGGAGCCTCGTTTCCTGTGTGCTCTTGCCGCGTTCGCATGGCAAAAATTGAACGCGGCTCGGTCGGCAACTAACTTTTCTCACGACTAGTTCTAGTTAATGTAAGTGGCGGCGAGCGGCTGAGTTCGCTAATCGCCGCGGCACTCTGTTGGGAGGAACGACCCGTGCTAAGCGCATCTCAAGCGCGCATCACTTCGGCTGGTGCGCCCGTCGCCACCGCGCCGGCGAAGCGTTGGCTGCAGCTGATCATCGGCATCGTCTGCATGATCATGATCGCCAATCTGCAATACGGCTGGACCCTGTTCGTCCACCCGATGAACGCGGCGCATCGCTGGGCGGTGGCCGATATCCAGATTGCATTCAGCCTGTTTGTCGCCCTCGAGACTTGGCTGACACCGGTCGAAGGCTGGATCGTGGACCGGATCGGGCCGAGAAACGGGCCCCGGCTTATGGTGGCCTTTGGCGGGGTTACGATCGCGATCGGGTGGATCGTCAACTCGGCCGCCGCCACATTGGCCGCGCTTTATATCGGCTCGGCTCTGTCCGGGATCGGCGCCGGGGCAATTTATGCGACCTGCGTCGGCAATGCCGTAAAGTGGTTTCCCGACCGGCGCGGGCTCGCGGTCGGGCTGACCGCCGCCGGGTTTGGCGCCGGCGCCGCGCTAACCGTTGTGCCGATCCGGCATGTCATTGGCACCGATGGCTACGCCGCAGCCTTTTTCTGGTTTGGCTTGGCGCAAGGGACGATTGTCTTCCTGCTGGCCTGGCTGATGCGCGCCCCTTATCCCGGCGAGACGCCCAATGTCGTCGCCAAGGTGATCCAGAGCGCAACGAGCTATTCGCCTCGGGCAATGCTGGGGACACCGGTGTTCTGGGTGCTCTATCTGATGTTCGTGCTGGTCTCCGCCAGCGGACTGATGGCGACGGCGCAGATTGCCCTGATTTCGCGCAGCTTTCATGTCGCGAATGTTTTGGTATTGGCCGGGGTGACGACCCTGACCCTCGCCTTGCTCGTCGACAATGTCGCCAATGGCGCGGCGCGGCCGTTGTTCGGCTGGATCTCCGACCATATCGGCCGCGAATACACGATGGCGATCGCCTTTGGCCTCGGCGGTATCAGCTATTGGCTGTTGGGCGCGCTCGGCACCGCGCCCTGGGCGTTCGTGCTCTTCGCCGGCCTGATTTTCCTGACCTGGGGCGAGATCTTCAGCCTGTTTCCATCGACCTGCACCGACAGCTTTGGCCCGAAATACGCGACGACCAATCTGAGCCTGCTCTATACCGCCAAGGGGCTTCGGCGTTATACCGCCAAAGGGGCTTCGGCGTTTCTCGTGCCATTGGCGAATGTGATTGTCGCGGCGACCGGCAGCTGGCATCTGGTGTTCGTGATCACGGCGCTGATGAATTTCTTTGTCGTGGCACTGGCCCTCTTCGTACTTCGGCCATTGCGCATTCGCGCGCTCGAGCGGCAACCCGATCTGCGCTCCATTGACGCGTCCTTAGGGGGAGCAGGGGATCGCGCACGGCCGTGAAGCGCATCCTGAACCGAGAGGCACGCGACAGGCCTGGTCAGGATACCAGCTCGATTGCCGCGATGCGGGCCGACTGGCGGCCGGGCAATGCCAGAAATGCGGCCGCCACGGCGGCGATCGCGGCGAAGACGCAAGCGGACAGAAAGACATAGGTTGGCGGCAATCCGCGCGCCAGCAGAAACCCGCCGAGCGGCGCCGCGGCGATGCCGCCCAACCGCCCGATGCCGGTCGCGAACCCGTAGCCGCTGGTGCGCATGCGTGCCGGGTAGAGTTTGCCGCAGGCCCCGTTGAGCCCGGTCTGGCTGCCGACCACGGTCAGGCCCGACAGGAATACGACCGCCATCAGCACCGGGTAGGGCATCGTGACGAGGGCGATGATACCGACGATCACGATGCTGGCCGCGTAATGCAATGACAGCGACCGGCGTGTGCCGAAGCGGTCGATCAAGTAGCCGAGATAGAACACGGCGGTAATCCCGCCGAGCGCACCCAAACTCGTTGCGAACACCGATTGCGCCGGCGTCATGCCGATCAGGTGAAGAACTTCCGGCATCCAGAAGACGAACAGGAACAGGTTAAGCAGGCTGCAAAAGAAGATGATCCACAACAGCGTCGTGTTCAGTGCGAACCCCTCGCTGAACAGCATCTTGAACGGGTTGCTGTAAGCCAAGTCGCCAGCTTGGGTATCGCCCGGCGCATGTGCGATGTCGAGGCGCTGCAGCAATGCACGATGGCGCGGCGCGATGTTCGACCGCGCGGCGAGCAAGCGCGGCGATTCCGGGAGCCACAACGCCGTGATCAACCACAGCACCAGTGGGAAGGCGCCGCCGATTATAAAGATGATCGGCCAGCCGAACCCCTCGTGCAGCAGCAAGGCGACAACTTGGCCGCCAACAAAGCCGCCGACCGGAGCTCCGGTAAACATGACCATGATCATCGTCGCGCGTAGGCGCTGCGGCGCGTAATCGCCGGTCAGCGCCACCGTGCCGGCAAACGCACCGGCTATCCCGCATCCGGTGAAAAACCGGGTTCCCGCCAGGAAGCCGAGCGTGGGCGCAACCGCACTCGCCAGCGAGGCGAGGCCGAAAAGTCCGACGCTGATCAGCAATAGCGGCTTGCGGCCGAGGCGGTCGCCGATTGGTCCTGCCGACAAGGCACCGACCATTACCCCAATATTCGACCATAAAAAGGCCAGCGCAAAGGCCGGGGGCGCCACATGCCAGGCATGGGTCAGCGACGGCACCGCCCAGCCGATCGAACCCACATCGTAGCCGTCGCACATTTGGATAAGGCCGCAGATCACCGCGACACGAATCTGCAACCCGCCGAGCCGCTGGTTTTCAAGCGCGTGTTCGGTCGCCGACAACGTCACCTGCGCCACTTTTTATCTCCCTGGCGCTGCCTCTCCCAGACACGCAAAGTTCTACGCGATAATTTCTATCGCTGCGAGTTGCCCGCGCCGCCGATGCGCTCAACGCTCGCTCGGAGCATCGCGAGCTGAGGGCGGTGCTGGGCGAATTTGTAGATTTGGTGGTGGTAGAGCTTGATAGAACGGATCGCCGGCGCGGTGGCAGCGCGTAGAAATCCGGGACATCCAACCGACGCGTCAATGCCGCCAGCGGCCGATTTCAGCCGCGCAACGGCCGGAAGAATTCCTGCACCTCGCGGGCCAACGCTTCCGGTTGTTCCATCGCGGCAAAATGGCCGCCTCTCGGCATCGTGGTCCAGCGGCGAAGATCGCTGTAGGTTCGCGCGGCCACCGAGCGGGGCGTGTGCACGATCTCGCGCGGAAATTCGGCATAGCCGGTGGGCACGTCGATCGTGCGGCCTTCCGGGATCGGCCACGGCCGGTGCAGGCGGTAATAATACGGGAAAAACGAGGAGCCGATCGCGCCGGTGAACCAGTAGAAGCTGACATTGGCGAGCAGCTGGTCGCGCGTGAACACGCTTTCGACATCGCCGCTGCAATCCGACCAGGTGCGGAATTTCTCCACGATCCACGCCGCCAGCCCGGCCGGCAAATCCGTGAGCCCGAAAGCGAGCGTCTGCGGCTTGGTCCCCTGAATGGTCGAGTACCCGGTCTCTTCCCTGAGCAACACGGCCATTTCGTCGTAATAGCGTTGCTCTTCCGGCGTTGCGGCCGCCGCGGTGTTGTCGCGCTCGCGCCGTACCGACAGCATATTGACGTGAATGCCGATCAGCTTCTCGGGATGGGCATAGCCGAGGCGGGCCGCGGTGATCGCTCCCCAGTCGCCGCCCTGCACGGCGAATTGCGGATAGCCGAGCGTGTCATGCATCAGCGCGGCGACGCAGTCTGCGATCTCCTCGACGCCAAAGCGGTGCTGCCCCGGCTTGAACGACAGGCCGTAGCCGGGCAGCGACGGCGCCACCACCGTGAACGCGTCGGCCGGATCGCCGCCGAACCGCGCCGGGTCGGTCAGCCGCGGAATGATATCGAGAAATTCGAACACCGAGCCAGGCCAGCCGTGCAACAGCAGCAATGGAAGGGGCGCCGGCCCGCGGCCGGGCACGTGCAGAAAATGCAGGCCGATATCGAACAACGCGGTCGTGTATTGCGGGAAGGCGTTGAGTAGCACCTCCTGCGCGCGCCAGTCAAAGCCGCTGCGCCAATACTCCACAAGCTGCCGCATATACTCGACATCGGCGCCGTAGGACCAGGCCGGACCCGGCGCCTGGTCCGGAAAGCGGGTGCGCGCCAGACGTTCGCGCAGATCGGCGATTGCCGCTTCGGAAATGTGCAAGGTCGTGGCCGCGACCGCTTCGGGCATCGCACTCACTCCCTAAACCGACATTCCCCGGATTCTCGGTGGTTGCGAGCCCAAGGTGCCTCTTCTTGGGCGCCTGTGGCAACGTCAATCCCGAATTGCTCCGTTCGATCCCCACAACTCTCTGAATTTTACTCAGAATTGCCGAGAGTGCGCGCAAAATGCCCGCCTCCTCGAGGGAATGCGGGCCATTCAAATCAGACGCGATGGTTGAATGGAAAGTCGGCGCGGCGTGGCCACGCCGCGCATATTCATAACCCAGAGAAGGAATTGTGCGGCTTTTTGAATGACAGGGTTTCGGACAGCCTCAGTAAAGGTAAGGGAAGCGGTCCTGACTGAGCGCATGGTACCGTGTTAATCGTGGCACACCCCCTCTCGTCTGCCGGTCGAACAGCCTTACCGTGAACTCGCGGACGCGCGCAGCGCGACGACTTGGCGGCAGTGGGCGCCAAGGTTCCTCGGCCTTTTCTGGATATGGATGATTCTCACACGTCCTGCCCGACCAGACGAGTTTACGGCCCGGTAGCCCATTGAAAGTAGGAGATAAATCCACTGTGGTTGCATTTCCCGGATGAGAAATGCCCTAATCGTTTCTTATTGTTTCTGATGAACAATGGGAAACGCCAATGCCATACACCCTTACAGAGGCTGCCGCAGCTACGGGCAAGGCCCGGTCAACGATCTTCAAAGCCTGCAAGAGTGGAAAAATCTCTTATGCCACGGACGTGCACGACGAAATTCAGATTGATCCGGCAGAGTTGCACAGGGTGTACCCGCCCGTTTCCAAAAACGTAGGAGGAAGCGTTGAAAACGAAACGATGGAAACAATACGAAATGGTGATGGAAACGGCCTATTGCGGCTGGAAATCCAGTTTTTACGTATAAAACTGACCGATCTTGAACGCTTGAGGGAGGACGAGCGCCGAGACCTGACAGGACGCATCGAGGATTTACAGCATGACCGGGACGACTTGCGCGGCGAGCGGGACCGGTTGTTGAAGGTGATTGAGGAGCAGGCGGGCAGTTTTCGGCTGTTGACCGACCAGAGGCCGCAACAGCAGCGGGACTCGCCCTCACAGCCGAAGGGACTACGCGGTTTCCTGCATCGTTTGATGGGCTGAGGGGATCCCAACGCTCGCCGCCACCAAAGGACTTCGACAGCAAATCCAGAATTTCGACGGCTTCTGCGGGGTCGCGCGCGTCCATGGTTGCTGCCCCAGATTGATGACACCTATGGGCGCTCGTTTGATCAGACTTAGCGCCTATCGGGTCGACTGCACAATGCGACGGTTGGAATTCCACAGACCATGGGCCAATTCGGGCTGCGCGCGTGCGCGCTGCCCGATTAATCGTTCGTAGATGAGTGCCGCCTAGCTTGCCGCGAACGGGCTCCCTGAGGTGTGAATCACACAGCGGGCATCGGATCGAGCGTTCGAGGCTCTGTCGTGCCGACATGTCGTCTTGCCAAGCAAGGTCGCGTAGCAAAGAGGGGATGGTTCAGACCGGGCGGCGCGGATCGCCGAAGCGATATTGCCGAGCGGTGGATGCGCGGGACTGCATCATGTATCAGCCGCGGATGACACGGCGGCCGCTCTGGC
Organism: uncultured Alphaproteobacteria bacterium; assembly: GCA_963846635.1. GTDB lineage: Bacteria > Pseudomonadota > Alphaproteobacteria > ATCC43930 > CGMCC-115725 > AP-15. The sequence continues at coordinate 244,029 of CAWJXM010000059.1, forward strand.
ATCGGCGCGAGATGGCAATCGAAGAGATGCTGCGCGCCGCCCTCGGTCAGGACCGATTGCTGTTCGCTTTCCAGCCGGTGGTTTGCGCGGCGACGGGCGAAAACGATTATTTCGAATGCCTGCTGCGGATGCGCGAGGAGGATGGCAATCTCCTGCCGTGCGGAGAATTCATCGCCGCCGCCGAAGAAACCGGGCTCATCGGCCTGATCGACCGTTACGTCCTGAACCGGGCATTTGCCGAACTTGCCGCTCATGACTCGGTCAGGCTCGGCTTCAACGTCTCCGGACGAACCGCCGGCGACCGGCCATGGCTGCGCTCACTGATCGCGCTGTTGCGCAATCGGCCAGACTGCGCCTCGCGGCTTGTGATCGAGATCACCGAGACGGCGGCGCTCGACAATATTGGCGAGCTGGCGCATTTCGTCGACGCGCTCAGATATGCAGGCTGCCGGGTGGCGCTCGATGATTTTGGCGCCGGGCACATCTCGCTGCGCCATCTCCAGGCATTGGAGGTCGATATCGTCAAAATCGACGGCGCTTTCGTCCGCAGTCTTGCTGCCCGGCGCGAGAACCGCATCATTCTGCGGCACCTGCTCGACCTGACACGAGGCTTTGGCTTTGCCACGGTCGCCGAATGCGTCGAGACCGCCGAGGAGGCTGCGTTGTTGCGCGAAGAGGGTGTGGGCTACCTGCAGGGCTATCATATCGGTCGCCCGACGATCGAGCGACCATGGCTCGGCGCACGCTCTCAGACGCCCACGCGCTGGCCAACGGCCCCAGCCTGAGGCCGGCCAGCGCAAAGGCTAATCTGTCGAGCCCGGGCGTGCACGAACCCGCCGGCGCCTCGACCAAGACAGCGCGGATCCGCCCACGGTATCGACGCAGGCGCCGGTCAGCTCCGAAAAGGCAGGCCAAGACGGGTTTGAGCGGGCCGCAATCGCCCGACCTCGCAGCAGCAGAGCGGAAGGTTCTGCGTCACGGCGTCGATCTGGGCTTGGTGGTGCTTCGCTTGTGCGCTGATGTTGCGGCAATACTTCGACGCGTAGCCCTTCACCCGCCGCAAGCGCTTCGCTATCGTTACCCGGCACGAGTTGGGGAAAGCGATGACCACGGCGGAAGAGACCTACGATTTTATCGTTACCGGAGCCGGTTCGGCGGGCTGCGCGGTCGCCGGGCGCCTTAGCGAATCCGGGCGTTATCGAGTTTTGTTGCTCGAAGCCGGAACCCGCGACAGCAATCCTTGGATTCACATCCCGCTCGGCTACACCAAGACCTTTGCCAATCCCCGGGTGAACTGGATGTTCGAGAGCGAGCCCGAAAAAGAGCTCAAGGGCCGCACCCTCTATCAGCCGCGCGGCAAGGTCCTGGGCGGCACCAGCTCGATCAACGGCATGGTCTATATGCGCGGGACGCCCGCCGATTACGACGGTTGGCGCCAGCGCGGCTGCGAGGGTTGGGACTGGGATTCGGTACTGCCGTTTTTCAAGAAGGCCGAGCACCAGGAACGCGGCGCAAACGAATTCCACGGTGTGGGTGGGCCATTGCGAGTCTCGAACCCGGTGCGCTGTCCGCTGGGCGATGCAATGGTCAAAGCCGCGATCGAGGCCGGGATCCCGGCCAATGACGATTTCAACGGCGCGCGGCAGGAAGGTGTCGGTTATTACCAGACCACGACCAGCAACCGCCGGCGCTGGAGCTCGGCGCGGGCCTATCTCGGGCCGGCGCGCAATCGAGGGAATTTGACGATCGCGACCGAGGCGCATGCGACGCGCATCCTGTTCGACGGCACCCGCGCGGTCGGCATCGAATATCACACCCCTCAAGGGCGCAAGACCGCGCGAGTGCGCGGCGAGATCATCGTGTCGGGCGGCGTCTACGGCTCGCCGCAGCTGCTGCAACTGTCCGGCCTCGGCCCCGCCGATCTCCTCAGCGAATACGGCATTCCGGTCGTGCGCGAGATCCCCGGCATCGGCGCCAATCTGCACGACCATTTCAACACCTATCTCGTTTTCCGTTGCACCCAGCCGATCACGGTCAACGATATGGCGCGCAGCCCACTGCTCAAGGTAAAGGCGGCGGCGCAATATGCGCTGAGCCGCTCGGGGCATCTGTCGAACGCCGGGATCTACGCCGGCGCGCTCGTCAAGAGCGACCCGCGGCTCGAAACCCCCGATCTGCAGATCAACATGTCCGGGTGGAGCGCGCTTGAACGTCTGCGTACCGGTATCAAGCCGCATCCGTTCCCGGCCTTTACATTCAGCCCGGTGCATCTGCGTCCCGATGGTCGCGGCACGGTGCGGATCAAGAATCCGGACCCGCTGGCGCCGCCGGCGATCCGCTTCAATTTCCTGTCGAGCGACGATGATTTCCGCGCGTTGATCTATGGTGCGCGCCTGGCCCGCAAGATCGCTGCCCAGCCAGCGTTACGGCCGTTTGTCGCCGAGGAGGTGTTGCCAGGGCCGCAGGTCGAAAGCGACGAGGCGCTGGTCGAGGAGATCCGGGTGCGCGGAGTCTCGAACCTGCACCCGGTCGGCACCTGCCGGATGGGCCGCGGCATCGACGCGGTTGTCGACCCGCGCTTGCGGGTGCACGGGATCGAGCGGCTGCGCGTCGCCGACGCGTCGATCATGCCGCTGGTGCCGGGCGGCAACACCAACGCGCCCTCGATCATGATCGGCGAGAAGTGCGCGGCAATGGTCCTCGAGGACACACTGGCGGCGTGAGCCCCAGCCCGGGTCCGGCTGCTGGCGCGGCCGCTTACACCGGCACCTGCCAGATGTCGCGCGCGTAGCCGGCGATTGTACGGTCGGAAGAGAACCACCCCATACCGGCGATGTTCAGCATCGCGATGCGGCCCCAGCGGTCGCAATCGCGCCATAGATCGTCGATCTGCTGTTGAGCGGCGCGATAGGTTGCAAAATCTGCCGCCACCATAAAGCGATCGGCATATCTGATCCGGTTTGCGAGATGGCTGAAACGGTACGGGTCGTCGGGCGACAATGCCCCGGCATCGAGCGCTTGCAAAACCGCGCCGAGTTCGGGACAAGCGGCGATGGCGGCGGTCGCGTCAAGCCCAGCGCGCGCGCGTTCGGTCACCTCCTCGGCGCGCAATCCAAAGATCACGATGTTCTCGGGGCCGACCCGATCGCGAATTTCGATATTGGCGCCGTCGAGCGTGCCGATCGTCAGCGCGCCATTCAGCGCCAGTTTCATATTGCCGGTACCCGAGGCTTCCATTCCCGCTGTCGAGATCTGCTCCGAGAGATCGGCCGCAGGGATAATCACTTCGGCAAGGCTGACATTGTAATTCGGGATAAACACGAGCTTGAGCCGGTCCTCGACCATCGGATCGTTATTGATGATCTGCGCCAGATCATTGGCGAGCTTGATGATCAGCTTGGCTTGCACATAGCTCGGCGCGGCCTTGCCGGCAAAAATCTTGACGCGTGGGATCCAGTCGCGCCCCGGCTCGGCCAATATTGCATAATATCGGGCAATGGTTTCCAGTAAATTCAGCAATTGCCGCTTGTATTCGTGGATGCGTTTGATGTGTACGTCGAACAGCGCGGCCGGATCGAGCCGCAAACCCAGCCGATCGCGCACCACGCGTGCGAGCGCTCGCTTGTTGGCGCGCTTGACGGCAGCGAGCCGCTGGCGCAGCGCCCCGTCCTCAACCTGATCGGCGAGCCGACAGAGGGTCAGAGGATCGTCAAGCACTTCCCGGCCGCAGGCCTCGCACAATAAGCGGGTCAGGGCCGGGTTTGCCTGATGCAGCCAGCGTCGGAAGGTGATGCCATTCGTCTCGGCAATGATCCGGTCGGGATAGAGGCGGTGAAAATCGCGGAATACGCTCGTGCGCATCAGCTCGGTATGCAGCACCGAGACCCCATTGACCCGGTGCGAGCCCAGGAAAGCGAGATTACCCATCCTCACTCGCCCGCTACCGGCCCCATCGATCAAGGACATTGCCGCGAGATCGCCGGTCTCGCCGGTATGCTTTTCGTATAACTCAGCAAAGTGGCTGCGATTGAGCGCGTCGATGATTTCGAGATGACGCGGCAATAGTCGCTGGAACAGCGGCACGGGCCAGCTTTCCAGCGCCTCGGGTAACAGCGAATGATTTGTATATGCGCAAGTCGCTTGGGTGATCCGCCATGCGCCGTCCCAGGAGACGTGGTAGCGATCGATCAGCACGCGCATCAATTCTGCGACCGCAATGCTCGGATGCGTATCGTTGAGCTGAATTGCCGCCTGCTGCGGCAAGGTGAAGATGTTGCCATGGTTGCGGAGGTGCCAGTGCACAAGGTCCTGGATCGAGGCCGCGACAAAGAAATACTCCTGGCGCAATCGCAATTCCTGCCCTGAGGGCGTGTCGTCGCTCGGATACAGGATTTTTGAGATGGCCTCGGCGCGAGCTTGTTGTTCCAGTGCTGCGACATGGTTACCTTCGTTGAAGATGTCCAGCCGCAACGGGTCGACCGCGCGTGCCGACCACAGCCGCAACAGATTGACGTGGCGACCGCGCCACCCGGCGATCGGGGTGTCGTACGCCACCGCCTGGATGGTTTCGTCGGGATGCCATACGGCGCGGGCGCGGCCGTTTGTTAAAGTGTGATCGACGTGGCCGCCGTAATTGACATCATGGACAATCTCGGGCCGCTCGAACTCCCATGGGTTGCCAAACGACAACCAATGCTCCGGAAATTCCTGCTGCCACCCATCCACGATGACTTGGCGAAACAGGCCATGATCGTAACGGATCCCATAGCCGCAGGCAGGGATGCCCAATGCGGTCATACTGTCCATAAAGCAGGCGGCTAGCCGGCCGAGACCGCCATTGCCCAAAGCCGCATCGGGCTCGGCGGCGCGCAACCGATCGAGATCGACACCGAGATCATTGAGCGCCAGGCGCACCATTTCGGTCAGGCGCAAGTTTTCGACGACATCGCTGAACAGGCGCCCGATCAGGAATTCCAGCGACAGATAATAGACCCGCTTGCGGCCCTTTGCCTGGCTTGCGCGATCGGCGGCGAGCCAGCGGTGGATGACGCGATCGCGCAGTGCAAGAGCGGTGGCCACAAACCAGTCTCGATCGGTTGCGGCGGGAGCCGCCTTGCCGACCCCCAAGGTCAATTTTGCCAAAACCGTCGAGGCGAATTCGCTTACCTCCTGTTCGCTCGGCGGGGTATCGGGAACGAGCGGCAACAGCCCAGTCGCGGGGCAACCGGGATCGCTAATATTCGAGGACATTAAGGGACCGATCCGGTTAAATTTGCGCTGGTAGCGACGCGAACCTCTGTTTCAGCACCGCGCCCAGAGTTACGCTACCAATGCGGGCATGCGCAACGGTTATAGCCGATATTAACTATACTCATCGGCTTTGGCGCGGGACGATGGTAACGCGCTGCGACAACAGCTAAAATCCGTTGCGGGGCTGGCCACCCCAACTCGCACCGGAAAATCGCCATGCAATACAAAAGAATTTCGGCGGATTGCCACCTTGATATGCCGTGGTTGCCGGCAGAGCTGTTCGTCTCTGAAGCTAAGCGCGAGCTTAAAGAGCGTATGCCCTACGTGGTCGACGGAGCCGACGGCCCGCATTGGACGACAAAAGCCGGGGTCAATATGGGGCTGTGCGGTGGCGTCGGCTCGGTCGGCGGCAAGTTCGTGCCAGGCCAGAATTATCGGGTCGACAAGATGGCCGAAACCGGTCTCTACGAAGACGGCAAGAGGGGCATCCGCCGCCCAGGCGATCCCGACCAGCGGATCAAGGACATGGACCGTGACGGCGTCGACGCCGAGATCATTTTTGGCATCCTCGGTGTCGCTTCTCGAGTTCGCGATACCGAAGCCGCCAACGAGATGCTGCGCATCTACAACGATTGGCTCAAGGATTTCTGCAGCCATCATCCCGACCGGCAGATCGGTCTTGCCTGTCTGCCCTATGGCGATGTCGAAGCAGCTGCCAAGGAAGTGTATCGCGTCGCCAAGCTCGGTCTCAAAGGCCTCGAACTATCATGTTCGTGGGATATGGAGCCGATGTGGCACCCGGTCTGGGAGCCGCTGTGGAAAGCGGTCAGCGAGGTGCAATTGCCGCTGCATTTCCACACCTTTCCCTCGACGCCGGCGAGTGTGCGCGCGAGCCTCGACACCCAGCTGCGGCGCAAGGCGCAATTCACCAGCGTCGCCGGTTTCCAGATGAACCTGATCAACATCATCGCCGCCGTCATCGGTGCCGGAGTTCTGGAGCGATACCCCAATCTCCGGCTCGGTTTTGGCGAGAGCGGCATCGGTTGGCTGCCCTATGCGCTCGACCGGATGGATTTCGAATTCGAAGACCGCTTCCGGGATCTGATGAAACTGAAGCCCAGTGAATACTGGCGCCGGCAATGCCGTGCCACGTTTCAGTACGATCGGATCGGCGCCAAGCTCGTCGAGGACATCGGCGTCGAGACGTTGATGTGGGGCTCGGATTATCCGCACCCCGATGGCGTGTGGCCGGAATCGTCAAAATACATCGAGGAGCAGTTTGCCGGTTTGCCGGCCGATGTCATCCACAAAATCACCTGCGAGAATGCCGGCAAGTTCTACGGGCTGATCAATTAGAGCGGTTTTTCGGTCAGTTGCCTCTGGCCCAGAAGAATCCAGGAAAATCAATGGCTTGACCATGGTCCTTCTGTCAGACTGATTCTAAAACCGCTCTAGTCATCAGCGCACGATGCCGCCGACGCGCGGCGATGCGATGTAGGACATCCGCAAGACTGGAGAGTTCCCGGAACTGTCGCCGACAATCGCTCTCCGCTACAGTGGGATCCGCTGAGGCGGCGGCTCCAGGCTGAGATGCGACAGGGCGCCCGCGTCACGGGCAACGACGCGGTTGCGCCCGGTTGCCTTTGCCTCGTACAGCGCCTCGTCGGCGCGTTTCAGAAATTGGTCGCGATCTTCGTAACCGGCATTGGCAACGGTAACACCGATGCTGATCGTGACATCCAATTCCCCACTGGCGCCCGGCAGCACAAACGGCTTGGCGGCAACGGCAAGCCGCAGCCGCGCGGCGACCGTAGAGGCAATCGCGAAACTCGTCTCCGGCATTACCACGGCGAATTCTTCGCCGCCAAGACGGGCAACGAGATCGTCACTGCGCACGCTATCCTGGGCGCGGCGGGCGATCTGGCGCAACACTTCATCGCCGGTCGGATGCCCGTAGGTGTCATTGACCCGCTTGAAATGATCGATGTCGAACAGCAGCAGCGCCGCTCCCACACCCTCGCTATTGATCCGCGCTATCATTTCATCAAGATGCGCAAACAGGTAACGTCGGTTGTAAAGGCCGGTAAGTTCGTCCGTTAGCGCCAAAGACAAGCTTCGACGATAATTCTCGTCCAGGCGGTTCTGAAGCTGCCTGCGCCGAACCTGGATATTGGTGCGAGCCATCAATTCATTGCGATCGACCGGGCGCACCAAATAGTCGTTGGCGCCGAGATCGAGCCCCTTGGCAAGACGCGGCAAGTCGCGTTCGGCGGCGATCAGTAAAATCGGCAGGTGGCGCAACTGGTCGCTGGCCCGGCAATGCGATACGAAGCGCAGCGTGTCGCTATCCCCCACGGTTAGGCTGGCGATGGCCAAGTCGGTCGCGCTGTCGAGATGGGATTGCGCCGCGACACAGCTTGCGACGGTTGTCACTTGGTGTGCCACTGCCAGGGTTTGCTTCATCTTGGCGGCAGCGAGCCCATCATCCTCAATAATCAGAATGTTCCCCGGTCGGTCATCGAGGTCCGAATGTGCCTCACCGCCACCAAACCGACCGCAAATCTCATCGCGCAGCCGCCATTCCTGCATCATCCGCCTTAGTCGGATGAGCGAGCGTACTCGGGCAAAAAGTGCGATATCGGCGACCGGTTTGGTCAAGAAATCGTCGGCACCCGCTTCCAGGCCGCGCAATCGATTGGCGGCGTCCGACAACGCCGTGACCATGACGACCGGAAGATCGGCGGTTCGCGGGTTGGCCTTCAATCGACGACACACCTCGAACCCATCCATGCGCGGCATCATCACATCGAGCAGGATGACGTCGGGCATCTCTGCCGCAGCAATCTCCAGGGCCGAGCTTCCGTTAAACGCGGTCAACACGTCGAAATATTCGGTGGACAGCTTCGCTTCGAGTAACTTGACGTTGATATCCAAGTCATCGACAACCAGAACTCGCCCGGTCATCCCCGCTCCCGCCTCGGTAGCAATCTCCTAGAGCGTCTTACGCGACACGAAGCGTTCGACGGTCTGCAGAAAGCTGGTAACTGATATTGGCTTAGCGATGTAATCCTCACAGCCGCTGCAGCAAATTCTCTCCTTATCGCCCTTCATGGCAAAAGCGGTTATGGCAACGACCGGGATAAGCTTTAATTCCTGATCTTTCTTTATCCATCTGGTGACATCGAGTCCGGAGACCTCTGGCAGCTGGATATCCATCAGGATCAAATCCGGGCGGTGCCGGCGAGCCAGCACCAGCGCCTCCATCCCGTCCCTGGTTTGCAGAGTATCATAGCCATGAGCGGTCAGAAGGTCATTAAACAACTTCATGTTGAGGTCGTTATCCTCGACAATCAAGACTTTCCGCCGCCGTGGTGCCTCCTCTATAGGTTCGGGTAGTGCAGCTTTGCCGGTCATGCTTGTCGGACCTCAAAAAACGTGCACAGAACAACCGGGAGCCGCGGGTTATGGCCGAGCGGATTGATGGCATCGGCCCCACTGCTCCTCAGGCACAGGCTTTAGTGGCGAGGATTTAAGAATTGATGAGCAAGCCGGTTCCGTGACCTAAATCCCGAAAGCGGCAGCAATGACGACAAACTTTCGAATCGGCATCGATTTGGGGGGCAGCAAGATCGAGGGCGCCGCCGTGGACGGGGTGGGCGCGGTGAGGATTCGCCGGCGGGTGCCGACCCCGGCCGGAGACTATCGGAGCACGGTCGCCGCAATCATCGACATGGTCGCAGCGCTCGAGCAGGAGATCGGCACTCAGGCTTCGATTGGCATCGGCATGCCGGGCGCGATCTCCCCCGCCACGGGGCTCGTCAAAAATGCCAATTCGACGTGCCTGAATGGCCGCCCGCTGCAGCGGGACCTTGAAACCGCCCTCGCCCGGCCGGTCCGATTGGCGAACGATGCCAACTGCTTTGCGCTTTCCGAGGCGACCGACGGCGCCGCCGCGGGATTTCGTACCGTATTCGGGGTCATTCTCGGGACCGGTGTGGGCGGTGGGATTGCCATCGATCGGCGGATCCTGGTCGGCGCTAATGCGATCGCAGGTGAATGGGGGCACAACCCGCTTCCATGGCCCTTGCCGGAAGAGCTGCCCGGCCCGGCCTGCTATTGCGGCCGCTCGGGGTGCATCGAGACTTTCTTGTCCGGCCCCGGTATGGCGGCAGACCACCGCCGCCACAGCGGGCAGGATTTGGACCCGGCCAGGATCGCCGATGGTGCAGAAAGTGGTGCTGCCGACTGCGGTGCGACGCTCGCGCGCTATATCGACCGGCTGGCGCGCGGTCTCGCTATGATCATCAATCTGATCGACCCCGATGCAATCGTGCTCGGCGGCGGGCTGTCGCGGATCGGCGCGCTGTATCGCGCAGTGCCGCGGCATTGGGGCCGCTATGTATTTTCCGACCAAGTCGACGCCCGATTGGTGGCGCCGCGGCATGGCGATGCGAGCGGCGTGCGTGGAGCGGCCTGGCTCTGGCCGCCGCAGACATCGGCATCATGACCGCGCTATGCCGCGACTGCAGCGCGCTCTATACCCGGCCACCGCCCGGCAACCCAAGGTCCATCCCCGGCTCGCACGCGATGGCGGGATCATCGCCGGGTGAGTGCGGCGTAGGCTGCGGGAAGCAGCCGCGCCAGACGCGCGCCCCAGGCCGCCTGCCCCTCGGGCTCGAGGACCAGATCCTGGCGGATCTCGATTTCGACATATGGCAGACCGCGGCGCTCGGCGTGCACCGGGACCGTGTAGTCGGTCAGGTCGGTCACGCGATAGGGCTCGTTTTCGCCGACGACGAGATCGCCCTCGGCGCGCAGCAAATCGAGCAGCGCGCGGGCGAGCCGCGCGTCACGGTTGAACAGCACGCCGACATGCCATGGCCGCGACACGCTGTGAAAGACCGGCGTAAAGCTGTGCAACGCGATCAGCGCTGTCGGCCGGCCTTCGTCGCGGCGCCGATCGAGCGCCGCGGCGATCCGGTCATGATAGGGGCGAAAGATCGCGTCGCGTCGCGCGAGGCGGTCCGTCTCATCAAGATTGCGGTTTCCCGGGATGTCGGTGTCTTCGCTCATTTCGGGGATCGAACTCGGCACCCCGGGGGCGCGATTACAATCGATGACAAGCCGCGAATAGGTCTGGACGATCAGCGCTGCATCCAACGCCGCCGATAGCCGCCGTCCGACCTCGGCGATGCCGATATCCCAGGCGATGTGGCGAAACGTGTCGCGCTCGGCGAGCCCAAGCCGCCCAAGCCGCCGTGGGAAGGCTCGTCCTCCGTGATCGCAGGTCAAGAAGAAAGCCGAACGGCCATTCTCGTTGGTGAATGTGACCGGGTCGGGCTCGTCCGGCGCAAGCAGCGGAGCGGTCATCGCGGTGCGACGCGGCCGAGTGTCGCGCGCGAGTTTCTATGGTCCCCCCAACGAAAGCGGGGGTCCAGGGCTCGCCGGACGGAGTGCCAGCCCAGGGTTGCCGCACTCACGGGGACGAGGAGATCAAGGCAGTGTCGAGCATGGTTCACCACCGGCAAGCCTCAATAGATCTCGGCATAATGGGCGCAGAGTTCGGCGGGGGAGAGGCCTGTGACCTTTTCCGCCTCCACGCGCTTGAAGCGCAGATAGGCGTCGAGATGGGTCGGACCGAACCAGCGCAACGCCGCCTCGCTCTCGGAGAGGTGATCGAGCGCGGCGCCGAGGGTGGATGGCAGCGATGGCGGTGCGGCGGCTGGGCCGGGCAATGGCAATGACCGGCGGATGCCGTCGGCGCCGGCGAAGATGATCGCCCCCAGCGCCAGATAGGGGCTTGCCGCACCATCGCAGGCGCGGAACTCGATATTAAACTGCCGCGCAATTTCCATCGGGCTTGTGGCGGCAAAGACCGGGCAGACGCGCAGGCAGGCGCCTCGGTCCTGGCGAACAATATCGATCACGGTCGGAGCCCAGCGGTTCGGCACGAGCCGCAAATAAGATACCGGCGAGGGCGCCGTCACCGCGCAGATCGCCGGCATATGGTGCAGAATCCCGGCACAGAAATGCTGCGCCGGCTTGCTCAAATCCATCGTCTCGCCGGCATGGTAGGTCGCAGGCCGCCCGCCGCCATCCCATAGGCTCAAATGGATGTGGACACCGCTGCCGACACCGTCGGGGTCGGTCTTTGGCGAAAACACCGCACGATGGCCGAGACGGTATGCGGTGGCGCGCGCCATCTCGCGGGTGATCACCGCATGATCGGCGGCAGTCAGCACCGGCTGCGGCGCAACCGTGACCTCGAACTGGCGGGCGCCATATTCAGCGAGAAAGCTGTCCGGCACCACGCCCGCAGCGCGCAATGCAGCGATAAACGCTTCGCCGAAATTGCCTTGGCGGCGGAACGCACCCAGGGCATAGGCATCGCCCGGCCGGTCATCGGTGCCAGTGTAGACAAACTCCTGCTCGAAGGCGACGACGATACGCGGCCCGCCCAGTTCCCCTAGCTCCCGCACGGCACGATGCAGGAAATCGCGCGGACAGCACTCCCAAGGCCTGCCGTCGGTCGTGCAGATATCGCCCAAGAAGAAATGCTCGACCGCCGAGCCATCGCCAAAATCGACCCTGACCTCGGCCCCCGCATCAGGCACGATCATCAGATCGCCGGCGGTGCCAAACGGCGTGTCCCAGATCGGCCCGGCCGGCGACATCATCAGATTGCTGCCGGTCCAGCCGATGCCCTTTTTGAGCCGCCCTGGCAATTCGCGCGCCGGAAAGCCCTTGCCGCGCACATGCCCCGAAATGTCGCAGGTCGCGACAAAAACCAGTTCTTCGCGGATCATTGCCCGACGCCGTAATCGACTTGGAAATAGGATACGCCGACCTGCATGCCATTTCCCCTGCGCGTGCGCCGGATATATGGCTAGGATGGCAGAATTCGGAACGTTGGACCATCGGGGAAAGCCATGCCGATCGCATCAATTCGCGGCGTCGACATCAATTACCAGGTTTTGGGGGAGCGCGGCCCGTGGGTGGCATTGCAGCCGGGTGGGCGGCGCGCGCTCGCCGGCGTCAGATCGCTTGCCGAAAAAATCGCCGAGGCCGGCAACCGCGTCTTGATCTACGACCGGCGCAATTGCGGCGCTTCGGGGGTCGCGTTCGAAGGCAATTCCGAAAACGAGGTCTGGGTCGAGGACCTGCACGCGCTGTTGCTGCAGCTCGACGCCGCGCCGGCGTTTATCGGCGGCAGCTCGTCGGGCTGTCGGCTGGCACTGCTGTTCGCGTTGCGCCATCCGGCGGCGGTGCACGGGCTGCTGTTGTGGCGGGTCACCGGCGGGCGCTATGCGGCCGAGCGCCTCGTGCAGAATTACTACAGCCAATACATCGAGATGGCACAGACGGGCGGCATGGCGGCGGTGTGCGACAGCGAACATTTCCGCGAGGTCATCGCCGCCAATCCAGCCAACCGCGCCCGGCTGATGGGCCTCGACGTCAAGAATTTCCTCGCATTGATGGAGCGCTGGCGGCAGAGCTTTAACGAGGGCGCAGAGTATCCGGTGATCGGTCTCAGCCCTGCCGAGTTGCGCTCGATGACGATGCCCGCCTGCATCATTCCGGGGAACGACCGGGTGCATCCGCGCGGCCCCGGCCAAGCAGCACACCGGCTATTGCCAAACGCCGAATATCACGAAGTCCTGACCGAAGACCGCCCTGACCAGGACGTCGCCCTCGAGGATTGGGAGAAAAAGGAAGGCCTGTTGGCGGCAATCTTCATCGACTTCATCCGCCGCCAGCAGCGAAGCTGACGCACGCCCGCGACGGCGAGCCGCACCCGCCGAATTCCCGGTTAAACAGGAAAAAATCGGGTATTATGTAGCAAGCGCCACCAGAGCGCGATTGCAACGCGTGTTGCAAAATTATCACGATATAAGGAGGTAACTGTGTAGGGAGTGACGCGCCGTGCGCGCGAACGTGTTACTTGCGGTAATTGTATTCCTTACCGTATGGGCTGAACTTGGTTCCATCAAAGCGCCAGCAGAACCCGGTTTCATGTTCCTTTCCGAAAATATCGGAATAGACAATGTACCCTCGGAACCAAATGAAGGTTTCGCCATTTTCGATTGCGTTCCTTTCATCAATTGTCAACGAGCAAATATACCTTTCTTCGAGGCGATAGGTTTCTGTAATATCCGCCTTGTTGCCGTCACGATCAATAAACACTTGACGATGTACAATAGGCGGAACAGTCCCGCCACTTGGGATAATTTCCTCTGCGTCGGTTCTTTTCTGTACAAAAATAAATTTTTCTGGAGTAGAAGACGGGAAAACAGCGACACTCCTGGTTTTAATGATGGCTGGCGTTTTGCCATGATTGATGAAATGATATCTCACCCCAATTGCGTCGCGGAAACCGCGAATTGTTTCCTGCATTTCATTAACAATGGAGGGAGAAACATCTATAAAGACATGGGCTCTCTCCAAGGTGGGAAGCGCATCGGCGCTGTCTCTTGCCGCGTTGGCACTGAATTGGGCAATTTGAAGGGCTTTTTCTTCGTCTCTGATAGCTTTCCTTGTGCTGGCCCAGAGCAGCCAAGTGAAAATCCAAAGCCCCGTAGTCGCAATGAACAGAAGGCCCGTGAAAATGGCGGTCCACCCTTCTGGCGTATTCCATTGGCTCTCACCTTGGGCCTTGGCGCGAATGGTGCTGTCATCGCGGGGGTGCTGAGTGATCGGAGAATTCTCGGGTGCCTGCTCTGCGGGTTGAGTATCTCGATGTTCGCTGGAGGGGCGGCTCTGCTGTATTCCGTGCCGTTCCCCGCTACTTGGGGGTGGTGAATTTGAGAGTATGAGACTGCCTGGGCTGACAAACGCGATAATACCCGTTGGCGCTGCCGCGCCGATCATGAGCGCCAAACAGCCCGCCAATACCTTTACGCCGTCACGCACGGGAAGACTTATAGATCGATAAGATTAAGGTGTTCTCTGCCGATCGCCTTCATAACGGCGAGAAAAATGAGGGTCAATTGGATCAATTGTTTGCGGTCAATTCCCGTGGCAGGCTAAACGGGAATTTCCGCGACCAAACCGGGATTAACCGCGAGCCACATATGGAAAGTCGAGAACTCCAAAGGTCATAAAGAAGGGCTACCCTCCGGCCAGTTCCAAGTTCGAGATAACGCAGGAGGCCCTCTTTAGCCCGGGAAGCGGGCTTTTGTGAGGCGCCGTAGCTCGTTGGGCCGCGGAGCACGGTTGCCTACTGGCCGCGCCTGGCTCTCCTCGACAACCGCTGGTGGAGAGTGGCGATGATATAGCCGCCTAGGTTGGTGACGTGTGCGATGGTCCCGCTCGCAGGTTGGCCGAGGGTTGTTGCAACCGACCCTCGGCCACAAACCCGGCCGCGTTATTCCGCGGGGACGGGTTCTTTGACGCCAAAGCTCGGGGTGTCGGTGCGGTCGACGAGCGCCTCGGGACCTTCACTCGGCAGGTTTTCCAGCCAGTTGATGCCAGCGTCGATGTCGTTTTCCCACATCTCGCGCGGCATCTCGTAGAGGAACTCGACGCCGTAACCGTTCGGATCGTTGATATAGACGCTGTGCGTCACCCCGTGGTTGACGCGCCAGTTGAATTTGACGCCGCGGCTTTGCAGGAACTTGAGCTGTTTCAGCCACGCCTCGCGGTTCGGCATCGTCAATGCCACATGGTTAATCGCAACCTGGCTGTTCGACAATACCCAATCGCTGGGCGGCGGCAGGTTCGGGCTTTCGACCAGCGCCACGGTGTGATGGGTCAGCTGGCCGTCGTTGATGGCGCTGTAAAACCGCATTTTTGGCGGGTTCGGCCGCCCGGCCTTCGGGTGCAATTCGCCGACCTGCTTGAAGCCGACGATCTCGGTCCAGAATTTGTGCGACTCCTCCATGTTGCGGACGTTCAGCACCAGATGATTGATGCCGGAGGGGCTAACCGCCTCGGCCGGGGTCGCGATATCCGTATCTGCCATGCTCGTCTCCCAAAATGCGCGAGTGCGCATCAATTACGCCCCTTAGCCTGCTGGTTCAAGTTCGTACGATCGCCACACGGCGGCGGAGCATGCTGACGCGCCAGCGATCGTTGCACCGGCGATTGCTTTGGTTCCTCTGAACCATAAATCGGAATGGAATTTAGTGTCTATTAAAGCCGCACCACCGAGAGGTCTAGCTAGTTTTCGTCCACAAGCCATCTCCAGTAGACCGCTGAACCAGTCAAACATGCGATCGAGCCGGCAAATTCCCCGGCTCGCCTCATAGCATCTACGCTTGCTTTAGCAAGAATAGGGGAATGCCTTGTGGATGTTGCCGGGTTAATATTTGCTGAGAAGAGCGTTGTCTGCGCGAGGCCCAAGAATTACCGTCTGGGGCGCGAGGGCGGGCGCAGATAACGATCCGCGTCAATATCGCCCGCCGAGCTTGCGATGATCCCAGCTGGTGATCTTGTGCGGCGTGACCTTGAGCACGACGCGCTTTGGGGCGCTGTCGAGGGCGCCCTGGCGGCCGCTTTCGCGGGCGCTGCGGCGGTGGTTCATGACCTGCCGTACCGCCTCGATATCGTCGATGATCTCGCACGAACCGCGCACCATGACGCCCTGCAATTCGGCATAGCTGGCGCCGGTCTCGACCATCAGCCCGACCTTCGGGTTGCGCCGGATGTTCAAGACCTTTTGCGCCTTCGCATAAGAGGTCATGTAGAAGACGCCGTCTTCGACATAAAACCCCATCGCGACAACATGCGGAAACCCGTCCTGGTCGATCGTGGCGAGCGCGCATTTCGGGTTGTCGCGCAGGAACGCCGCCTGCTCCTCCGGCGTCATGCGGATCTGGCGGCGGCGCGGGACCGCCGCCTCGCCCTGCCCGTTTCCCATTGTTACACCGTCTCCAGGATCTCCTCCGGCGCTAACCCCTCGCTGACAAGGCCCCGCCAGTCGGCAGCGCGTGGCACGACCGTTTCGGCTGCGCGCAGATGGTAATAGCTCGGCCGGATGCCGGCCGGGGTGTCGCCTTCGTTGGCAGTATTGATTGCCTGGCGCAACAGTCGGCGCAATTGGATGATCGCCTTGTCGGCGGGCCCCAAATGTTCCTTGCTGCGGTCGACTATGGCGCCCATCGTTTCCTGGATCGCGCGGTCTTGGACATTGACGCCGTCTATTCCGGTAAAGCTCAGGGTCTTCTGCACCGCGCGGTCGATCAGGTAGTTATTGGCGCGATTGGCCTTCGAACGAAAGGTCGTCTGATCGACATGCAGCGGCCCATTGCCGATGCCGCGTTCGAGCCGATCGTCGTCGGACAGCGGCTCGTCGGTGAGGCTGTACTGCCAGTTGTAGACCATCGTGTTTTCGTCATCGATCGGGACCCAGATATGCCCGGCATCGACCCGGTTGCCGGTCTCCGAGCGCGAGGCGCGGATCTGATGGAACGGCAGGATGTAGTGGTAGGTGCGGATATGCAACTCCTCGTCGCCAAGCGCCCTGATGCCGGCGTATTGATAGCCGTAATCGGTCAAGTCGACGGTGATGCTCGGCGCCTTGGCGCGGACATAAGCGCTCGACGGGTTGATGCCGCCGCGCCCGGCATTGTCTTTTAAGAGCCGATGCATGATCGGCGCGTGCGAGGTGTCGAGACCGCCTTCGAGCGCCTGCAGCCAGTTGCATTCCTGAATGACTTTCGAGACCTGGCGGTGGCTTTCGGGCGCCTGCGTCCAGGCGAATTTGGGCAAGCGGCGGGGTGCGCTCGGGCGGGCCCATATAGGCCCAGATGATCCCGCCCAGTTCCACCGTCGGATAAGCCGTCAGATGAACCTTGTGGCAGAACGGCTCGGGCTCGTTCATCTGTTCGATGCAGCTGCCGTCGACTGCGAATTTCCAGCCGTGATAGACGCAGCGCAGTCCACCCTCTTCGTTGCGCCCGAACCACAAGGAGGCGCGGCGATGCGGGCAATACTCGCCGACGAGGCCGATGTGGCCCTCGCTGTCGCGAAAGGCGACAAGGTCTTCGCCCAGCAGCCGCACCCGCACCGGCGTGCCGTCGGGCTCCTGCAACTCACGGGCGAGCAACGCCGGAATCCAATAGAGCCGCATCGTCTTGCCCATCGCGGTACCCTGTCCGACCCGGGTCAGAAGCTCGTTTTCCTCGCGTGGCAGCATTTTTGATTCTCCCGCTGGTGTCGCCCGACTTTCCGATCGGCGCCGGACCAAGTCAAGCCGCGGTCAGTTTGATCGGCGGTCTCGGGGATGTCTTTGGGGACTTTTGCCAGTCATAAAACCTCCACCCAGACCTCCTCCCGCATGCGAGGAGTGCAGCCCCCGAGAAGGCGGGGTGCCGGACGTGAAGACGCCTGCTCGCTCCCCCGGTCGCAGCTCGAGGCGGGCCGAACCAGCTCCCTCCACACGCAGCTACTCGTCCGGCCCGGGGCTGGGCAGGGTTGGGGGATGGCCGTCACGCCTAAGGCCAGGCGCTCAGCAACCGCCCCGACCACCTAAAGGTCGGTGCGGGCGTCGGAAGCTTTTACAAGCACCGCGCCCGATGTCCCCTAAGCAGTTCAAAAATTTACGATTATCCTTTTGGTACACCTATTGCTACTTATGCGGTAGTAAGCCCAATCGGTTTCGGCTACTACACAGATGAGGCATATCATGAGACGTAGCAATCAGCTTTTTTTCGGGATCGCGGCAGCGGGGTTGCTGTTCGGATCGACGGCGCTGACCGACCTTGCCCAGGCAGCTCCCCTTCAATATACGGGGGTCTGCCCCTCCACATCCGGTCATAACGCCGAAGGCGGCGGCGGGACGGGATCCGCAACAGACTGCAATCTCTTGATCGTATTCAACGCGAACGGCTCGATCACAACAACAGGTCCTGGAGGAGCTTACGAGAGCAACGATGATGCACTAATCGGTGTGGTCAATAACAGCGGCAACACTATCAACAGCTTCAATCTGACCAATCCTGGAGTCGATATCTTCGCGTTCGAGGGCGACGGCATCGATAGTTATGTAAAACCGCCATCCGGCAGCATTTCGGACAATTCAAAGGACAACACGGGTTACGGCGGTCCGTTGGTATGGTTCTCGAACATCAATGCTGCGCTGGATACCGGCACGATCAATATCATCGGTGGATTGGCCAGCGGTACTGGCGACGTGAACTGCCCGCAGTTCTCGCCGAGCACCAATCCGGGCACGTGTGATGCGACTTATTTTTCGCTCGAAGAGCCGGTCAGCCTGAGCGCGCCACCAACGGTTGTGCCGACTCCCGAACCGACGAGCCTAGCTATCATCGGAGTGGCTTTTGCTGGGCTCGGTCTAGCGCGCCGCCGTTACCGGGCCAGAAATGGGTAAATCGTCCCATCCGCAACATCGCTTCTGTTCGCTCGCTTGCAAAACCGGCTAAGTTTTCTGTCTCAAGCCAAGCGGCGTCGGGCCTCTCCTTCCCCGGCGCCGCCGCTTTCTTTTTCGTCTCGCATCCCTTCAACTTCAAATCAAATGGATCCTCCTTTGAAAGGAGACCAAGTGAAAGGAGACCGAGCAGGCGCGCAGGCATTCAGCAGATTGTATATACCGGTAGGTTAGTACGCTCGACCTTCAGAGTTGTTCGCCCTTATCCATTGCTTGTTGCATCTCTCTCAAAATCGCCATCGCCGCGTCATAGCGGGGTTTGTGACTGATAATTGACCGTCCGACCACAAGATAGTCGGATCCATTTTTAATAGCATCATAGGGTGTAACGACCCGCCTTTGATCATCTATCGAGGAATTGCGCGGTCGAATGCCTGGCGTAACGATCAAAAAATCTTTTCGTTCGATGTTCTCTCTGATCAGACGTACCTCTTTAGCAGAAGATATGACGCCGTCGCACCCGTGACCCGCGGCAAACTTGGCTCTCCCGAGAATAAACTCGTCTAGCGACGCGGCACTGCCGTATTCTCTTTTCAAATCTTCTTGAGTCATATAGGTGAGAAGTGTCACCACTAAAATTTGGAGTGTCGCACTACCGCGCGCCTTGACAGCCGCTTCCATGATCGGCTGCTGTCCGGCGACAGTAATGAATTTTACTCCTAGTACCGCTGCCGCCCGTACAGCGCCTTCTACTGTGGTCGGAATATCAAAAACCTTCAAATCCAGAAAAACGGCTTTCAATTCTGCCTTCAGATAGCGCAGCAGACTATGCAATTCCGGATCGAGAAGCAAATGCGGGCCGATCTTGTAGAATGAGACGGCGTCATCCAGCTCTTGGACGATCCTCTTTGCCTCCCCGACACTGCCGACGTCGAGAGCGACAATGAGCCTATCCCGCGCCTGAACGCGTACTGGGTTGGTGTCGAAAAGGGCTGGCGCCATTAGCTACTCCCGCATTTGGCAATGCACGTATCTTGGTACGTCGCCGGAAGAAATCCGTTCGGAAACAGGGATCGCCTTCGGGTCCGCTACCTTATGCACAGCCCGAACGGCAAATACGATCACTTGATAGTCATCTGCGGCTTTCTCTGGTGACAGCCAGACTTTATCATGCCCAATCCAATCGGAGACTCACGAATGCCTGCTGACGCTCCTGCCGCTCCCATATCAGTGTCACCGACCCGCTGGCCGAATTATCGCGAGGCCGATTTTATCATTCGCAACTACGTGTTCCGCAGCGGCGAGACGCTGCCCGAGCTTAAGCTCCATTACCGCACTCTCGGGACGGCAAAGCGCAACGCCACCGGCAAGATCATCAACGGCGTCCTCCTGTTGCAGGGCAATACCGGCACCGGCGCCAATTGGCTGCGCCCGACCCTTGCCGACGAACTGTTTGGGCCCGGGCAGCCGCTCGATGCCGAGGAATATTTCCTGATCATGCCGGACGCGATCGGGCGGGGCGGATCGAGCAAGCCTTCGGACGGGCTCAAGGGGAAATTTCCCCACTACCGCTATCATGACATGGTCGAATCGGGTTATCGGCTGATCACCGAGGCCCTTGAGATCGCCCATCTCCGCCTCGTCATCGGCAGCTCGATGGGCGGCATGCATGCCTGGATGTGGGCCGAGATGTACCCCGAGCTGATGGATGGCGTGGTGCCGCTTTCCTGCCAACCGATCGAAATCAGCGGACGCAACTGGATCAGCCGGCGCGCCGCCGCCGAAGCGATCCGGCACGACCCGGAATGGAACAACGGCGATTACGACCGCAATCCCAGCTATTACATCTGGACCGCGGCAGCAAACTCGCTGCGCACCGAGAGTGCGACGCGCATTCAAGAGCTGGCGCCAACCCGTGCCGCTGCCGATGCTCTCTATGAAGAGCGCGTGGCTCAAGCCGCCCGCGGCGATGCCAACGACCAGCTGTGGGCGATCGAGGCGATCATGGACTACAATCCCGAACCCGACCTCGACAAGATCAAGGCCAAGGTCCTGCTGATCAACACGGCGGAAGACGAGGCCAATCCACCCGAGCTCGGCACCGTCGAACGGGCGATGCGGCGGGTGCGCCACGGCCGTTATGTACTGATCCCGGCGAGCGAGAAAACCCACGGCCATTTCACCCATTTCTATGCCGAGGTGTGGAAGCCATATCTGATCGAGTTCATGAAGACCCTCGATCAGTCTGAATAAAGGCGAAATCTATGGGCATGCTCGACGGGCGGGTAGCGCTGGTCACCGGCGGCAGCAAGGGCCTCGGTGCCGCGACCGCCCGCCTTTTCGCCGAGGCGGGAGCGCGCGTCGTCATTACCTTTGGCAATGATGCAGAGGCCGCCGAGCAGCTGGTTGCGAGCCTGCCCGGCACGGGCCACCGCGCCAGCCGTACACCGGCGCAGGACACGCCCGCAATCGAGAGGCTTGCCGCGGAGATCGCCGCCACCGAGGGCCGGTTGGACATTCTGGTCAACAATGCCGGCAGCACCCGCGTCATCCCGCATGCCGATCTGCGCGCCCTGGACGACGCGTTTTTCGATTTCGTGCTGGCTGTCAATCTGCGCGGTCCGTTCGCCACGGTGCGCGCCTGCCAGCCATTGCTCAGAGCGAGCGGACAGGGGCTCATCATCAATGTCGGTTCGGTCTCCGGTGTCCGCGGCGGCGGCAGCAACATCGCCTATGCCGCGGCCAAGGCCGGGCTGCATACGATGACGATGTCGCTGGCGCGAGCCTTGGCGCCCGAGATCCGGGTTGTGGCCGTCGCCCCGAGCCTGATGGAAACGCCGATGTCGGACATGTGGACGGCGCAGCAGCGCGCCCAGCGGATCGCGAGCAACCCGCTCAGACGCATCGCTCAGGCCGAAGAGGTGGCTGCGGTGATCCTCGGGCTCGCGACGACGATGACGTTTGTCAACGGCACGATCATCCCGGTCGATGGCGGCAGTCTGTTGTGAAGGCAAATCCGGGCTGCCCGTCACGCAACTGACCCAAACAAGCCGGCGCTCCGAATCCGGGGCTTCGATGATATCGGAAAGATAGGGTCCAAGCCGCCTTGGGCGGCGACCCGGCGCGACAGCTTCGTTGACAGAGCGCCGCGCGCCGATATAGTGCCGCGCTCGCTGTCGGGCAGGCTCGCCGGCGCCCGTTGTGCGCGCTGGATGGTTGCGCCGACGGCACCATAACCTATATCGGTCGACACCATGTTTGCAGTGATCCGAACCGGCGGCAAGCAATACCGCGTCGCCAAGAATGACGTGATTGCGGTCGAAAAGCTCGCCGGCGAGCCGGGCGAGGCGGTCCAATTCCATGAAGTGCTGATGATCGGCGACGGCGCCGAGGTTGAAACCGGCGCGCCTCTGCTCGCCGGGGCGGCGGTCAGTGCCACTGTCGTCGAGCAGACCCGCGCGGCGAAGATCATCGTCTTCAGGAAAAAGCGGCGGCACAATTATCGGCGCAAAAAGGGCCACCGCCAGCACCAGACCGTGCTGCGCATCGAAGACATCCACGGCGCCGGCTTTGCACCGGCAACAGCGGAGCCTGTTGCTGCGGAAGAAGAATGGCCGGCTGCGCAAGACGGGCCCGCGGTCGAGGCAGAACCGTCCCTGGCAGGACACGCCGGCTCTCAACCAAGGAGCGGATTTAGACGAAGGGGTTTCAGATGGCACATAAAAAGGCGGGCGGTTCATCGCGCAACGGCCGCGACAGCCGCGGCCGGCGTCTCGGCGTCAAAAAGTTTGGCGGCGAGGCCGTGATTCCCGGCAACATCATTGTACGCCAGCGCGGCACCAAATTTCACGCCGGCGACCATGTCGGCATTGGCCGCGACCACACATTGTTTGCGATTGCCGACGGTGCGGTTCGATTCCACGCTGGTCTCGCGGGCCGCACCTATGTCTCGGTCGTGCCGCCCGCGGCACCGGCCGCACCGGCGCCAAATCCGTCGGCCGAAGCCGCCGAATAGCCGTTTCCCGACAGGCCAAAGAAAAAAGGGGAGCGGCCCGGCCGTTCCCCTTTTTTGCGGCTTGATGGCATCATTCCATGCAGTTTCTCGACCAGTGCAAGATCTATCTGAAAAGCGGTGACGGCGGCCGTGGTGCCGCCAGCTTTCGCCGCGAGAAATTCATCGAATTCGGCGGACCCGACGGCGGCAACGGTGGCAAGGGCGGCGATATCGTCTTTGTCGCGGTGGACAATCTGAACACGCTGATCGACTTTCGCTACCGTCAGCATTTCCGGGCCGCGCATGGCAGGCCCGGGGCGGGACGCGAAAAGACCGGCGCCAATGGCGACGACCTCGTCCTGCGGGTCCCGGTCGGAACCCAAATCATGGACGAGGACAATCGCGAGGTGTTGGCCGATCTGACCCGGCCAGGCCAGCGTATCGTCCTGCTCCGCGGCGGCGATGGCGGCTTTGGCAACGCCCACTACAAAACCTCGACCAACCGCGCGCCGCGCCGTGCCGATCCCGGTTGGCCGGGCACGGAAGCCTGGGTGTGGCTGCGGCTCAAACTGATCGCCGATGTCGGTCTGGTCGGCATGCCCAATGCCGGCAAATCGACGTTTCTCGCTTCGGTGTCGCACGCCCGACCAAAGATCGCCGATTATCCGTTCACGACCTTAAAGCCGCAACTTGGCGTCGTCCGCCTAGGTGACGACGAATTGGTCCTCGCTGATCTCCCGGGGCTGATCGAGGGGGCGAGCGAGGGTGTCGGCATCGGCACCCGGTTCTTGGGCCATGTCGAGCGCTGTGCGGTGATCCTGCACCTGATCGACGGCACGCTCGATGATGTCGCCGCGACCTATCGCGCGATCCGCGAGGAACTCGCGGCGTATGGCCACGGGCTTGTGAGCAAGCCCGAAATCGTCGGGCTCAACAAGATCGACGCGCTTGATGCCGAAGCCGTCGCGGCGAAATTGCGCCGGCTGCGCCGCGCCGCCGGACGGACCACGACGGTACTGCCGTTGTCCGCCGCCACCGGCGACGGCGTGCCGGAGGTGGTCGGAAAGCTCTTCGCGGCGGTCGCCGAGCACCGTGCGGCGGAGCATGAGGGAGCGATGCTGGACGCATTCGCTGAGCCCTCCTGAGCACCGACCTCGCCATTGCTGCGCAACCGCCGGCTGCGGCGCTGGTGACGGCGCGGCGGCTCGTGGTCAAGATCGGCTCGGCATTGCTCGTTGCCGAGGATGGTCGGGTACGCAGTGCCTGGCTCGATCTGTTGGCCGACGATGTCGCGCGCTGCCGCGCTCGCGGTCAGGACGTGATCCTCGTGTCGTCGGGCGCGATCGCAGTCGGCCGCCGGCATCTCGGCCTCACCGGCAATCGACTGCGGCTCGAGGAAAAGCAGGCGGCGGCCGCCACCGGGCAGATCCGCCTTGCCCACGCCTATCAGGAGGCGCTGGCGCGTCATCGCATCACCGTCGCGCAGGTCCTGCTGACCTTGGAAGATACCGAGGCGCGGCGCCGCCACTTGAACGCGCGCGCCACCTTTTCGCAGCTCTTGGGGCTTGGCGCGGTGCCGGTCGTCAACGAGAACGACACAATCGCCACCGCCGAGATCCGCTTTGGCGATAACGACCGGCTCGCGGCTCGCGTCGCACAAATGACGAGCGCGGACACGTTGGTCCTGCTGTCGGATATCGATGGTCTCTACACCGCCGATCCGCGCAAGGATCCGCAGGCGCGCCACATCCCCGTTGTGCACGATATCGGCCCCGAAATCGAAGCAATGGCCGGGGAGGCAGCACCCGGCTACAGCTCGGGCGGGATGGTGACCAAGCTCGCGGCGGCACGCATTGCGATCGCGGCCGGCTGCCGCATGCTGATCGCGCGCGGCGTGCCGCAAGGCGATTGCGAGTTGGCACCGCTCGCCGCCATCGAGGCCGGCGAGCGCGCCACCTTGTTTTTGCCGCGCGGCGAGCCGCGATCGGCGCGCAAGGCGTGGATCGCGGGCACGGTCGAGCCGTCGGGCGTGGTTGTCGTCGACGACGGCGCGGCACTCGCATTGCGGCGCGGCCGCAGCCTGCTGCCGGCCGGCGTCGTTGCGGTCGAGGGGATATTCGAGCGCGGCGACGCGGTAATCGTCCGCACCCGCGCCGGCGGCGAGGCGGGCCGCGGGTTATCGGCGTATTCGAGCGCCGATATTCGGCTGATTGCCGGGCACAAGAGTGGTGAAATCGCGAGCATTCTCGGTTACCGTGGGCGCGACGAGATCATTCATCGCGACGATCTGGTGGTAAACAAGAGCCGATGACGCCCAATCCCATCTCTGGCGAAACCTTATTGCGCGAGCGTACGCCGAGTTCGCAGGCAGATCTCATCCGCGAAATGCAAGCGATCGGGCAGCGCGCACGCGAAGCCGCGGCAGTGCTGGCGCTGGCATCGGCCGAGGCGAAGACAAGCGCGCTGCGCGCTGCTGCGGCCGCGGTGCGGGCGAACGCGTTGGCGATTCTCGCCGCCAACGCGCGTGACCTCGCCGAGGCGGATGGCGCGGATCTGGCTCCGGCTCTGCGCGACCGGCTTGCTCTCGATCCGAAGCGGCTTGAGGCGGTAGCCGCAGGTCTCGAAGCGATCGCCGAATTGCCAGACCCGGTCGACCGCTCGCTTGCTCGCTGGACGCGTCCCAACGGGCTCGACATCGAGCGCGTGTCAGTGCCGCTCGGCGTCATCGGCATCATTTACGAGAGCCGGCCAAATGTCACCGCCGACGCCGGCGGGCTGGCCCTCAAATCGGGCAACGCCGCGATCCTGCGCGGCGGTTCCGAAAGCTTTTATTCCTCGCGCGCGCTGGTCGCGGCTTTGGCCGAGGGGCTGCATACCGCAGGCCTACCGCAAGCGGCGATACAGCTGGTGCCGACACGCGATCGCGCCGCCGTCGGGCTGATGCTGGGGATGAACGAGCATATCGACGTGATCGTCCCGCGCGGCGGGCGTTCGCTGATCGAGCGTGTCCAGCGCGAAAGCCGCATTCCGGTCATCGCTCATCTCGAAGGTATCTGCCACACTTATGTCGATGGCGCGGCCGACCCAAAAAAGGCGCGGGCTGTCGTATTAAACGCCAAAATGCGCCGGGTCTCGATCTGTGGCGCCACCGAAACTCTGCTTGTCGACCGCCAGGTGGCAGGAACCTTGATGCCTCCGATCCTTGCCGATCTGCGCGCCGCTGGCTGCGAGATTCGCGGTGACGCTGCGGTGCGGGCAATCGACCCCGCGGTTCTCCCTGCCGCCGAGGAGGATTGGCGTACCGAATATCTCGACGCAATCCTATCGGTCGCGATCGTCGACGGGGTCGAGGGCGCGATCAGGCACATCAATCATTGGGGTTCGCACCATACCGACGCGATCCTGACCGAGGACAAGGCTGCAGCAGAGCGGTTTTTGCGCGAGGTCGATAGTGCGATTGTGCTGGTCAACGCTTCAACCCAGTTCGCCGATGGCGGCGAGTTCGGTATGGGGGCGGAAATCGGGATCTCGACGCAGCGCTTGCCGCCGCGCGGGCCGGTCGGCGCCGAGCAATTAACCACCTACAAATATCTCGTGCGCGGCAACGGTCAGGTGCGCCCCTGAATTTGCAACGGCCCGGTCCCGCAGGGGCAACTTCAATCCGCCCTGCCCAGGCGTTTTGCTGGGCTTCCGCCAACCTCCGGCTCAAACTGAAAAGCAGCGAAACCGGCTTGCCGAATACAAAGGGACATCGGCGGCACCGACGTATCGGCCTGCTCGGCGGATCATTCAACCCCGCGCATCGCGGTCACCTTCATTTGAGCCTCGCGGCACTACGACATCTCGATCTTGACGAGGTGTGGTGGATGGTCTCGCCGCAGAACCCGCTCAAACCCGCAGCAGGCATGGCGCCATTCGCCGAGCGCCTGCAACAGGCGCGAGAGGTAGCGGCCGGTCACCGGCGCATTCGCGTGACCGATATAGAAGCCCGGCTGGCAGGCTCTTACTATACCGCCGACACCCTGAAAACCCTGACCCGGCGATTTCCACGGGGGCGTTTCGTGTGGTTGATGGGCAGCGACAATCTCGTTCAGTTACCGCGATGGGCTCACTGGACCGAAATTTTCCGGACCGTGCCCATTGCTGTCTTCGACCGCCCTTCCTACTCTCATAGAGCACTCGTTGGTATCGCAGCACAGCGTTTTTCTCGTAATCGTGTGCCCGAAAACACCGCTCGCCGGCTTGCCGAGACAGAACCACCAGCCTGGGTGTTCTTTCATACAAGGCTCGATCCGACTTCGGCGACGCGGATACGGTCCGAGCGCAACCAGGAATCAACGCCATCTCTAACGGAGCAAGAAACCGAATTGACTACAGCGACTATCACTGCCCTGCCCTCACGCCCGCGCTGGCAACCCCGGCCGACGGAGCCGAAAGAGCTGCTTGATCTGGTGTTAAAGACGCTTGATGACGGCAAGGCGGAGGAGATCGTCACAATCGATCTTGCCGGCAAGACGACAATCGCCGATTACATGGTGGTTGCCACAGGGCGTTCCGCACGACAAGTCGGGGCCTTGACCGAGCATCTCGAAGAGGCGCTCTCGCGCCATATCAAGATTTCGATCGAGGGCAAGGAGCAAGGGGACTGGGTGTTGATCGACGCCAGCGATGTGATCGTGCATCTGTTCCGGCCCGAAATTCGCGCCTATTACAATCTCGAAAAAATGTGGGGCGCATCCTTTCCCGACGCCGAATTCATGCGGCAGTAAAGCGGGACGTCGCCGATCCGGCTTCGCATACTCGCCATCGGCCGGCTGCGAAGTGGGCCGCTAAAAGATCTGCAGACGTTTTACGCGGCACGCATAATTCCGCCGCCGGCGATTATCGAGTTCGAAATCAAACAGCGTCTACCGCCGGCAATGGCGAAAGCCCGGGAAGCCGAGCTGATCCTAAAAGCATTGCCAATCGAAACGCCGCTTGTCGCCCTCGACGAGCGTGGAACGGCTTGGTCGAGCCGCGAATTAGCGGATCGGCTCGGTCAATGGCGCGATCGCGGCGCCGCGGAACTCGCTTTTGCGATCGGCGGCGCCGAGGGGTTGGCAGCCACCGTCCTCGATCGCGCGGCGGCGGTCCTATCGCTTGGTCCGATGACCTGGCCGCATTTGCTGGTTCGCGGCATGCTCCTCGAACAGCTCTATCGTGCGCAGCAGATCCTCGCCGGCCACCCTTACCATCGAGAGTAAGGCCCGCTTCCGGAGTGACCCAATGTATCGCATCGGCGTCGATGTCGGCGGCACCTTTACCGATCTCGTCGCGGTCGACGAAAAAGGCCGCACGGTTCTGGAGAAGGCCGCGACGACGCCCGCCGATCCCTCCATTGGCGTCCTCGAGGGGCTGGCACTATTGGCGGCGCGCCTCGGTCTCGACCGTGCCGCACTCCTCGCACAAACGGAGCGTATCGTCCATGGCACCACAGTGGCGACCAACGCCCTGTTGGAGCGCAAGGGCGCGCGGGTCGGGTTGCTGACCACCGAAGGCCATCGCGACGTCATCGAGATGCGCGAGGGGCTCAAAGACGACCGCTACAATTTGCGCATGCCGCCTCCCGAGCAGCTGGTGCCGCGCAAATTGCGCGTCGGCGTTCGCGAACGGATGCGCGCCGACGGCCGGATCGAAACGCCGCTTGACCAAGCCTCGCTTGATGCCGCGATCGCGGTATTGAAGCGCGAGCGGGTCGAGTTGATCGCGGTCTGCTATCTGCATGCGTGGCGTGATCCCCGCCATGAGCACATCACCGGCGCCGCCATCGCGCGCGAACTTCCGCGGGCTTACACATCGCTATCGGCGGAGGTCCTGCCGCAGATCAAGGAATTCGAGCGGGTCTCGACGACCGTCGTCAACGCTTATGTCGGCCCGGTATTGTCGCTTTATCTGGGGCGGCTCGAACGTCGCTTGGCCGAAGCCGGCTACAATGGACCGACGCTGATTATCCAATCGCATGGCGGGGTGAGCCCGATCGCCGAGGCCGGGCGGCTTGCCGCCGGCGCGGTGTTGTCGGGTCCGGCGGGAGGTGCTGCTGGCAGCGTTTACGCCGCACGCCTCCTTGGCGAAGGCAATCTAATCCCGTTCGATATGGGTGGGACCAGTACCGACATCTCGCTGATCGTCGATGGTACGCCAAGCCTCGCCCCGAGCCGGCGCATCGCGGGCCACACAATCGCGCTGAACAGCCTCGACATCGCCAGCATCGGCGCTGGCGGCGGCTCCATCGCCCGGGTCGATGCCGGCGGCATTCTGCATGTCGGGCCGCAAAGTGCCGGGGCGATACCGGGACCCGCCTGCTATGGGGCCGGCGGCTCCCTGGCCACCGTCACCGACGCCAATCTGGTGCTGGGCTATCTCGACCCGGCGAGTTTTCTCGGCGGCCGGCGAAAGCTCGATCGCGCCGCCGCCGAAGCCGCAATTGACCGCATCGCCGCTGCTCTCGGCACCACCCGGCTCGCCGCGGCGCAAGGCATTCACCGCGTCGTCAATACGACGATGGCTGAGGGCGTGCGGCTGGTTTCGGTGCGCCGCGGGGTCGACCCTCGGCGCTTCGCGTTGCTCGCTTTTGGTGGAGCAGCCGGACTCCATGCAACCGATATTGCCCGCCAGCTCGATATCTCGCGGGTCGTTGTGCCGCGCGTCGCGGCGGTATTGTCGGCTTGGGGAATGCTGACCACCGATCTGCGCTTCGAGGTGGCGCGCACGCATATTGGCGACACTCGATCGCTCGACGGCGCCGCTTTGCGGCGGCTTTTCGAGGATATGGAGGCGGAGGGGTTGGCGCGGCTGCGGGCTTCATTTGACGGCCCGGCGCGGATTTCGCGTGCGGTCGATATGCGCTACGGCGAGCAGGTGTTCGAGATCACGGTTGCATTGGACGGCATCGACTGGACCCGGCCCGATCCGCTACCCGAGATCATCGAGCGGTTTCATCATCGGCACGAAGAACTCTACACCTATGCGATGCGTGACCAGGAAATTGTCCTGGTCAACGCACGGGTCGCGGTTTCCGGTGTGCTTTCGGCCTTGCCCCAGGAGCCGCTTCTGCCCGCCGCAGCAATCGCACCGCCCCGCGGCGAACGCCAGATCTGGCTTGGAAATTGGGTCGCTGCACCGGTCTGGGATTTTGAAGCGCTCGCCGCGGCCCAGAGCATCACCGGCCTCGCCATCATCGAATTGCCGATGACGACAGTGTTACTGCGCTCCGGCGACCGCGCCGCTGTCACCCAACTTGGCTGGCTCGACATCGCTGTCCCGCCCCGCCAGTGAAGTCGACTTCGTCTTCTGCCGAGTTCTCGCGTGTGCGGCAAATTTGGCGATCCATCAGTCAAATTTGGCGACCCATCAGTAGTGACTCAGTTTGCCGCGAAGCTGAGCGCCGCGCTTGCTTGAGCGCTTCAGCAGACGCCATATGTCAGAACGGCTAAAAGCTTTCTTCGCGAAAGGAATGGGACCCGTGCCCCAAAACTTTAAAGTTGGAGACGTTGTTAGGCTTAAATCCAGTGGCCCGAAAATGACCGTAAGAGCGGTTGATACTGATGCAGATACGGGAGAAATAACCATCTTTTGCGATTGGTTCTCGGGCAACACGGCGCAGCACGAGAATTTCCCGGCCGATGCTTTGCGCGACGCATCCAATGATATGATGTAGCCTGCTCCAGAAACCACGAGACCGACGACCGGGCTAACGATCCGTGCATGTTTTATTAACTATTTGGGATTACGTATCTCCGTGGTCATAGTGTGAGGCAGTCAAATGCGGCCACCCCGCATGTTCTCTCGTCGAACTGCGCGAGAATGGCAGGTGAACGATTATCGCGCTTGTATAAGGCCGCGAACGGAGCAATATTATGAGCTGCAATTCCTTGCTCGAAGTGTGGGAACGGTGGCAAAGAAAATCTTTGAGGTTCAAGCTTACTGGAGCACCGAAGGTAACGACTGGTGCGCGGTAAACGACGAACTGCCGGTGGCAGCCGAAGCGCCTACGCTCGACGCGCTGATCGTGGAAGTCAAGGCACAGGCCGCAGAGATGGCTGAATTGAACGGCCTCGTAGCGCCGGGCGAGGAAATCGAGCTTCGCCTCGTCGAAACAGTCGAGGTTGAAGCCTTTGCATAGCTGCCGTGGATCTTCATCGACAACTGCGTGATCTCCTTGAGGAGGCCGGCTGCTATTACGATCGACCAGGCAACGGAAGCCACGAAGTCTGGTATAGTCCGATCACAAAACGTCGGTTTGTGGTTCCCTATAAAGGCCATCTCAAGGACAGAAACCTCGCAAACCGTATCCTAAAGCAGGCTGGACTTCAAAAGCATCTCTAAGGTTTTGATGCCATCCGGCTTCCCTGGTCGCTCATACAGCGGATAGGGTGGGTTGAGCGGGAAGCGAAACCCACCATCACCGGCGCGAGAGCAAGACTATCCCGCTTTGATGGTGCAAGCAGAATGCGACGCACCGGGTCGGCAATGGCGCAACGCGAGGGATCCGCGCCGATGCCATCGCCAAAAATTTCTGGTTCCGGACCGCGATCATATCCGCGGCCGCGAAGTTTGTTTATAGGATGCGCAAATCGGTTCGGCGACTGACAAGCTCAGGTTCTTTTTTGCTTCAACCAGGATCACGGATACCTCCATGGCCTTATCGGTGCAGGATTTTTATCGCAGCTCGAACGGCGACCGCTGGCAGCTCGTCCATGATCCTGCCTCGGGGCGGTCGTTTGTCAGGCACGAGCCCAATCTCGCCTCCGGCGGACAGATCACCGAAACCGATGTCGAAGAGTTCCTTAACCGGACTGGGACCAGTCCCGAGAATCTCGCCCTGCGGGCTCTGTTGCAGAAATCAGGTCCCTAAGCCCATTAGGCTGGGCCGCATCGCAGGGGCGGAGGTGGTCGCGATAGTCGGCGGCGGTAGGTGGTGGGTTTCGCCGGGCTCAGCCGTGGGGGTGGACGGCCCCGCGGCATCTGGTGCCATAGTCCGGCTGTCAAAACACGAAGAGGCCGTCCATGACCACACCTCACCCCTTCCACCAAGGGGCGTCCACTCACGCCACGCCCGTTAACCGTCCTCCTGCAGCGACAATAGGGTAGCGTTGCCGCCGGCGGCGGTGGTGTCGATCGAGATGGTGCGCTCGGTCGCGAAACGGTGCAGATAGCGCGGGCCGCCGGCCTTGGGGCCAGTGCCGGAGAGCCGCTCGCCGCCAAACGGCTGCACGCCGACGACAGCGCCGATCATGTTGCGGTTGACGTAATTGTTGCCGGTGCGCATCCGGCCGAGAATATGCCGCACATTCTCGTCGATGCGGCTGTGGATGCCGAGTGTCAGGCCATAACCGGTGGCGTCGATCTCGTCGAGCGCGTCGTCGAGCCGGTCGGCCGGCCAGCGTATGACGTGCAGGATCGGGCCAAAGACTTCGCGGTCGAGCAGCCTGGCGCTCGCGATCTCAAAGGCTCGCGGGGCGAAAAACGTGCCGTGCTCGGTGCCTGATGGTAGCTGGCATTGATAGAGGAGCCGACCTTCGTGCTGCATGCGCGCGGCGTGCCTATCGAGCGCCGCGCCGGCATCGGCGTCGATCACCGGGCCGATATCGGTTGCAAGCAGCGCCGGGTCGCCGATCACCAATTCGGCCATGGCTCCGGTCAGCATCTCCAAAAGGCGGTCGGCGATGTCGGATTGAACATAAAGCAGCCGCGCCGATGAGCAGCGCTGGCCGGCGCTCTCGAAAGCCGAGGTCAACAGATCGGTCACGACCTGCTCTGGCAGCGCCGAGGAATCGACAATCATCGCATTTTGCCCGCCGGTTTCGGCGATCAATGGCACGAGCGGGCCGGGTCGTCGGGCCAGCGCCAGCGCAATAGCGCGTGCGGTTTCGGTCGAGCCGGTAAAGGCGACACCGCCGATCCTCGGATCGGCGACGAGCGGCACACCGACCTTGTCGCCGCTACCGGGCAACAGGTGCAACACATCGGCGGGAATGCCGGCCTCGTGCAACAGCTGCACCGCGGCGGCAGCGACGAGCGGGGTCTGCTCGGCCGGCTTGGCGATCACAGCGTTGCCGGCGGCAAGCGCCGCGGCGACCTGGCCGGTAAAGATTGCGAGCGGAAAATTCCACGGCGCGATACAGGCAAAGACGCCGCGCCCATGCAGCGCCACCTCGTTGCGCTCGCCGGTCGGACCGGGCATCGGCTCGGGGGCGGCGAAATCCGCGCGGGCGCGCAACGCGTAATAGCGCAGGTAATCGACCGCTTCGCGCAGTTCCGCGAGCGCTGCCGGAATGGTGCGCCCGCCTTCGCGGATGATCCGCGCCATCAACTCATAGCCGTGTGCCTCGAACAAATCAGCAGCGCGTTCGAGGATCGCGGCGCGCTCGCCGGCCGGGCGGCGGTCCCAGCCGGCCGCGGTATGCCGCGCGCGATCGAGCGCCCGGTCGAGTTCTTCGCGCCCTGCCTCATTTACCGTGCCGATCTGGCGGCGATGGTCGCTCGGGTCGTATAGGGGTTCGAGCGGCCCCGGCTGCTCGATCCCGCCGATGATCGGGGCGGCATGCCACGGCTGGCGCAGTGCGGCTGCGAGCCCATCGCGCAGGGCGAGCAGCGAGGGCGGATCGGCCAGATCGATCCCGCGCGAATTGCGCCGTTCCGGCCCATAGATGTCGCATGGCAAGCGGGATACGCGGATGCGGCTTCACCGGCAACCGAGCGAGGCGTGCGACCGGATCGGCGATGATCTCGTCGATCGGCTCCTTGTCGTCGACGATGCGGTTGACAAACGAGGTGTTGGCGCCGTTTTCGAGCAGCCGACGCACGAGATAGGCGAGCAGTTCCTCGTGGCTGCCGACCGGCGCGTAGACACGACACGGACGGTCGAGCCGATCCGGCCCAACGATTTCGTCGTAGAGCGCCTCGCCCATGCCGTGCAGGCGCTGGAACTCCCAGTCGCGGCGCTGGCCGGCAAATTCGAGCATCGCGGCGACGGTGTGCGCGTTGTGGGTCGCAAATTGCGGGTAGAACACGCTGCCACCTGCGAGCAGCCGGCGCGCTGCGGCAAGATAAGACACGTCGGTTGCGACCTTGCGGGTATAAACCGGATAGCCGTCGAGCCCGCGCTCTTGGCTGCGCTTGATTTCGCTGTCCCAATAGGCACCCTTGACGAGCCGCACCATCAGCCGGCGCCGGCCACGGCGGGCGAGACCGGCGAGCCAGTCGATCAACGGCAGCGCGCGCTTTTGATAAGCCTGGACCGCGAGCCCGAAACCGTCCCAGCCGGCAAGCTCGGGCGCGAGAGCCAAGGCCTCGATCAGATCGAGCGACAGATCGAGCCGATCGGCCTCTTCGGCGTCGATCGTCAGACCGATGCCGGCGCCGCGCGCGGCCCCGGCCAGCGCCAACAGCCGCGGCGTCACTTCTGCCAGCACCCTCTCGCGCTGCGCCATCTCATAACGCGGGTGCAGCGCCGATAATTTGACCGAGATGCCCGGGGCCTCTTCGACCACCCGACCCGCGGCGGCACGCCCGATCGCGATGATGGCATGCTCGTAAGCGGCGAGATAGCGGGCGGCATCGGCCGCGGTATGCGCCGCTTCACCGAGCATGTCATAGGAA
The DNA here is from genome assembly GCA_963846635.1 of uncultured Alphaproteobacteria bacterium. Classification (GTDB taxonomy): domain Bacteria; phylum Pseudomonadota; class Alphaproteobacteria; order ATCC43930; family CGMCC-115725; genus AP-15. The sequence goes on from CAWJXM010000059.1 coordinate 278,240, forward strand.
TGGCGGTAGCCTTCGCGCTCAGCGGCGCGGGCGCGCTCGAGCGCCTCTTCGATCGTGCGGCCCATCACGAATTGGCGGGCGAGTATGCGCATCGCCGCGGTCACCGCCTGGCGGACGACCGGCTCGCCCGAGCGGATCGCGAAACGGCGCAGTGCCGCGCGCAGGTCGCGCGCGGTGGGCTCGGCGCGCATCAGCCGCCCGGTCAGCATCAACGCCCAGGTCGAGGCGTTGACAAAGACCGAATCGGAATGGCCGAGATGGCGCGCCCAATCGGCTTCGCCGAGCTTATCGCGGATCAGCCGATCGATCGTCTCGGCATCGGGGATGCGCAACAGGGCTTCGGCGAGGCACAGCAAGGCCACGCCTTCCTGCGAGGACAACGCATATTCGTGCAAAAACGCGTCGATGCCGCCTTTGCCGTGGCGCTCGCGCCGCACTGTGGCGACCAGCCGGCGGGCGGTCTCGGCGATCCGATCGCGCGCCTCGGGCGCGATCTCGGCCGCTGCCAGAATTTCGGCATCGGCCACGGTCTCGTCGAGCCGGGCGTGCTCGCGGACCGCGGCGCGCAACGGCGAAGCCGGCGGCGGGTTGGCAAAAACGACATTCATCGCGGAGCCTTCCTTTGGCACCGCGCGCTCATTCTGCGGACTGGGTATCCTTCCGTGGCCGATCGGCCGCGATGCTTACCGAATATGTAGGGGTAGCGAGCTCCCCGCGCAGGATCGCCTCAAGGTTCGAAACGCAGGATCTCGACGCAGGGTGGCCGGGTCAGCACCTCGCTGAATGCGTGCATCCAATTGCCGGTTTCCTCGCTCGAACCGACGCCACGGTTGCGGAACCCCTCGAGCTGATCGAGCCCCTTGAGCTCGACCTCGAATTGCAGGGCAGTATGGTCGCCATGGCCGCGGGTCAGCGGCACCAGCATGCGCGCCTCGAGGCCGTTGTTGCGCGCCGCTTCGACTTCGCGGCGGATGAATTCGATCGCACGCTGGCGATTGACCGGCAGCACATCATAACAAAACCGGGCGAGATACATCTTTCTCTCCTTGCAACGGTTGCGACAGAAAAGCCGACTGAACGCCGGCCGCAACGGCCACCCTTCAGCCGCAGTACTGATCCGTCAACGCGTAGATCGCCCCAGCGATGCATCGACGGTTTCGAAAAACCTTGCCAATCCGCTCGGGCGGTCCCGGGGCCTTGCAGGGCGGACAAAGCCGCATACACTGCGGCAGCTTGGTGGTCCGGGCCTAGCAAGGGTTGGGGGGACATGATGTTGCGATATCGGCAGGTTCTTTTGGCGATGCTGATGAGTTCGGCGCTGGCGCTCTCGTCGGGCGCGAACGCGCAGGCCCCTTCAGCGAGCCCATCCGCTGAGGCGGTGCCGGCAGCTCCGGCGCCAACAGCGGCTGCAGCGAAGGCGGAGGTGCCGCGCTTCCTAATTTATTTCGACGAGTTCAGCGCCTACTTATCGCCGCGGGCCAAGGCGATCATCGCCAAGGCAGCCAAGGAGGCGAAGGAGACCGGCGTCAAGGCGATCACCGTGCAGGCGCGGGCGAGCGCCACCGGCACGGTTCAGACTAACAAATATCTCGCGATGACGCGCGCCTCGATCGTCGCCGACCAGCTCGAAGCGGACGGCATCGAACCGGCTATGGTCCAGCAGGAGCCGATTGGCCAGACCGGGTCGCACGACCCTTCCGTGTTCAACCGGCGCGTCGATATCATCCTGCACCGCTGAGCGCCGCCACGCGATGCTTCCAGGACCGCTGGTCGTTACCTTCGAGCTGAGCCCGCGCAGCCGCGCTATTATCGAACAGGAGCTCGGCGACACTGGCGAGGCGGTCTATCTGCGCGATCTCGCCCCCGACGAGCGCGCCCCAGCTCTGCGGCGTGCCGGCGCGGTGCTTGCCTACAACATGGCGGCCGAGCTGGTGCCCGAGGAGTTGCCGTTGATCGCGGGTGCGCGGCTATTGCAGTTCACGACCGCCGGCATCGATTGGATTCCACTCAACGAGCTGCCTTCCTCACTGCCGGTCGCGTGCAACGGCGGCGCCTCAGCCGAGCCGATGGCCGAGCACATCCTGGCGATGACCCTCGCGGCAGCAAAAAGGCTGTTTGTCGAGCATGCCAATCTGAAGCGTGGCGAATTCAACCAGCGCAGCAAGAACCGCATGCTGCAGGGGGCGGTGTGCGGGGTCCTCGGGTTTGGCGGGGTCGGGGTCGCGACCGCGCGGCTGATGCGGGCGATCGGCATGCGGGTTCATGCGATCAACCGGCGCGGCGCCAGCGACGAGCCGGTCGATTGGATCGGTACACCAGACGATCTCGACGAGATGTTGCGGGTAGCCGACGTGCTGGTCGTCGCTGCGGCCTTGACCAAAACGACCGAAGGAATGATCGGCGCCCGCGAATTAGCGCTGATGAAAAAGGACGCGATCCTCGTCAATGTTGCCCGCGGCGAGATCGTCGACGAAGGAGCGCTGTTCAGGCATCTGACGGCGCATCCAGACTTTTGCGCATGCATCGACGCATGGTGGGTCGAGCCGGTGCGCCACGGGCGGTTTTCTATGAACCACCCGTTTCTCGACCTGCCCAATGTGATTGGCTCGCCGCACAATTCGGCGGGCGGCGGCGTGTGGCGCGATGTGGCGTTGCGGCGTGCGGTTGCGAATTGCCGGCGCGCGCTCAAAGGCGAGAGGACGCTGCACCTGATTGGGCCAGACGAGCGGATGATGTAGCCCAGGCGCCAGCGTGGACACAGCCGCTCAGGGAGGCATCGCGCGGCCGGCCGCGCTGGCCGCCGAGGGCTCGCTCGACTGGCTCAATCTGTTCGTCGGCAACATCCAGACCGGTTTCGGGCCGTTCATCGCGATTTACTTGACGACGTGCGGCTGGAGCGAGACCTCAATCGGCTTGGCACTGAGCCTCGGCACGGTTGCGGCGATGGCAAGCCAGATCCTGGCTGGCGCGCTGGTCGACGCGATCCGCCGTAAGGCTTGGGTGGTATTGCTGAGCATCGCCTCGTTCAGCGGCAGCGCCCTCATGTTCGCCTTACGACCCGCGCCGCTATCAGTCTACATTGCCGAGATCCTGCACAGTTTTTCGAGCTGCACGCTGTCCCCGGCAATCGCCGCAGTCAGCCTTGCTGTGGCCAGCCCGGCGGCGCTCGGCCTCAGGTTTGGCCGGAACGCACGTTTTGCCGCGATCGGCAACGGTATCGGCGCCGTGCTGATGGGAGCGTGCGGTTATTATGTCTCGGCGCAGGCGGTGTTTTTTCTAACAGCGGGTCTCTCCTTGCCGGCTCTCGCTCCGCTGCTGCCGTTGATGCGGCTCGATTATTCTGCCCGGCCCGCCGCTGACGGTGAGCCGCAAGTGACGCATGAGACCTTGATGCGGGTGCTCACCCGCCGTGGCCTTATCGTCTTCGCCGGCGCGGTCATGCTGTTCACCCTCGGCAACGCCGCGATGCTGCCGCTCGTCGGTGCCACGCTGACCAAGACCGTGGGTAACGAGGCGAGCCTCGTGATCGGCGCTTCGATCGTGGTTCCGCAATTGATCGTTGCCCTCGTCTCACCGCAAATCGGTCGGCTCTCCGAGGCGAGCGGGCGGCGCCTAGTGCTGTTGCTGGGGTTGCTGAGCCTGCCGATCCGTGGAGCGGTGTTCGCGGTAACGACCTCGCCACTCCTGGTTGTCGTGGTGCAGGCGCTGGACGGCATGGCTGGCGCCTGTGTTGGGGTTTTGGTGCCATTGGTCACCAGCGATGTCGCCGGCCGCTCAGGGCATTACAACTTGGCGCTGGGGTTTGTCGGGTTTACGATCGGGATTGGCGCTACTGCGAGCACAACATTAGCGGGCTGGATCGGCGACCACTTTGGTCAGCCGATGGCGTTCGCGAGCCTAGCGGCCTGCGGTATTGCCGCCTGCGCCTTGGTCATCGCTGCGATGCCGGAGACGAAGCCGTATCAGTCGCTTCTCGGCGATCCGAATTAAAGGCGGTTGTGTTCAGCAACTCCAATGCGTCGTCGCACTGGCGGCATGGTGCTATTCTCGATGAAGTGGCGAGCCCTCGGCCCCTTCCCGGACTGCTCTTTAGGTGTATCTCACCCATTAAGGTTTATTTCACTCTTGGTCTCCTAAGATCGAGCATCGGGGGACTGGTCCTTTGGGATCTGAACTGTTGTCGCGAGGCTTGTGGTGAAACGCCTTTCGAAGCTGGTTACACCCGACGGTCGATGGGTCGCCGCCGGCAGCGCCGAATTTCTTGAGGCGTTGGGCGATTTTGATCCCGATTACGACGCGCTGGCATTCGCTATTAAAAACCTGGGCTTTATCAGATTTGATACCCTCAGCGACTCGATCACCGAAATCGAACTGCACCCGCGCAACGTCGCGCTGCCAGCGTTGCTTGCCGTGCAGCAGGAGCTAATGTCGTCACGTATTCGTCTATTTCGCATCAAGTATTTCGACGATACATGGCATTCCGAAATCAGCGCCTCCCCCGAACAGGCGATCGCGCGCCTTTCCGAGTTGTGTGCCTCTATCATTCTTTTGCCACCCGCCGAACGATTCTTGCTCGAACCTCGCGACTATACCAAATTGTTCGATGAGTATGACAATCCGTTGCGGCCCTTGCTCCAAAAATGGCGGATATCATTTGCCCATTTTGACTCGACCGTCATCTCGCACGCGCTCGAGCAGGGAGCGTTGTCGCGCATGATGATCTTCGGCCTCAAACCACATGATTTCGAGCCGGTGTTTCGCTTTGTCGGCGGCAGGCGCAGCAATGGCATCTGGCTCGGCCGCGATTCCGAGATCAGCGTGATCGGAGAAAGAGTTGCCAACCAGCCTGACAAAGATTACGGCGCCTGGGTATCGCAGTTTTACAAAGCGGTGGCGAGTACTGGGCAGCCGAGATTCGACATCGTGACCGCCGCGATCCAAACTTCGCACGATCGCTCTCAGATGTACGTGACCCGTTACGAGCGGCTGCTGCTGCCGTGGAAAACCCCTTCCGAGGAGGTGTTTGTGACGATGTGCTCCAAAAGGTTGGGTGACGAAGCCACTGACATATTCTCTCCCTCCGAGACGAGCAATTCCGTAGTCAGAAAATTGGCAAGGTCGTCGTAGGCCTCATTCCCGGAGAGATAGAGGAGCGCGTTGTCCGGATGGCCGGACGGCGCGTCCGGGAAAAAAATGCTGCGCACTGCATGCTTGTAGCCGTACCCCGCGGGCACGCCCTTCTCGACGAGGATCGGTGCGGTAAACCCAGTGCACCAGTCGACCGGCCAGCGAGCGAGCCCGTAGGCTCGGCCGAGCCGGGGAATTAAGCGCGATAGCTGATGCCCGCGAAAGTCCGCTCGCACCCACAACGAGCCGGCAAACAACACAACGCCCGAGACCATTGCCGCAACCCTGGCCGCTTCGGAGGTGAATTCGCACGGACGGCCCTTACCACGACCGTAAAACAGTAATCGTCCTTCTTGGAAAAGGTTTGTGTCTGGCCAGAAGAAGACGCGCCATGCCACGGTAACGACAATTTCGCCGTCTTCGTTCTCGCCGGACAGCCAATACGAATTTTCTGGATTCAAATCGCAATATTCGGGATTGAACAAGTTAACCAGACGGAACCAGTTTCCGCGGGCGACCTCGAAGTCATTGAGACGACGCAACGCATCAAAATCGTGTCGCAAACGCAGGCGCAGGCCGGCCCGCCGCGCCGCCTTGTCGCCTTCGAGGACAAAGCGCGACAGCAATCCCGCCGGGCCGTGTTTGACGGTCAGCGCATCCGGCAGGCGAAAATTGTTTTCCGGCACCTCACCATCCATCAGTTTCTTGTTATGACGGGTTGACGGGTTGAAGCTGGGTGTGATGCAACGATACTGCGTTCGCTCTGACGTGGGATCGCGCCATGGCACAAGTGAACGAAATCGTGGTTTGGACGGAAGGCATCAAAGCGGAGCTGGCGAAGCGGCTGCCAACGCAGCGCAAGACGCAGCGGGATAAGCTGGCGGTTCTGGTGGCGACCATGCTGCATGTGCGCAGTGCCAATCTGGTGGAGCTGGCGGCTGGGCTGCCTCGGGAATCCGATCGCTGGGACATGGGATATCAATGGATTTCCCGGTTTCTGGCCAACGATTTGGTGTGCTGCGACACGGTCATGGAACCATTTGCCCGCGAGATCCTGGCGCGGCTGGCCGAGACCGGGGAACCCATCCCGCTGATCCTCGACCAGACCACGGCCTCCGATCGTCACCAGATCCTGATGCTGAGCGTGCGCTGGGGCGAGCGCGCTCTGCCGCTGGCCTGGCGGGTCGAGGAAACCGAGGGCACCATCGGCTTCGCCACGCAAAAAGAGTTGCTCGCGGTCGTCGCCGGCTGGCTGCCCGCCGATCTGGTGGTGGTCCTGCTCGCTGATCGCTTCTACGGAACCCCTGATATGATCCGGTGGTGTCACGATCGCGGGTGGGACTATCGCCTGCGGCTCAAGAGCAACCTCCTCGCCCGCTGCGGCACGACAACAACCACGACCGGCGACCTCGCTCTGTCCGGCGGCCACTATTTCGAAGCTGTTGCCCTGACCGGCAAGCGGGTCACGACCGACATCGGCATCATTCGCGATCCCGGACATGCCGAGCCCTGGATCATCGCCATGTCGGCCAAGCCGGGATATCTGGCCACCTTGGGCTATGCCGCGCGCTGGGGCATCGAGCCCATGTTCTCCGACTTCAAATCGCGTGGGTTCGGCCTCGAACAGACCCATATCCAATATCCCGATCGCCTCGCCCGCTTGATCCTGGTCATGTCGCTTGCCCTCTATTGGGCGGTCTCGACCGGCATGTGGGATCAAGCCAACCACCCAATTCCCGCCGAAAAAAACGACCGGACCGTCAGCCTGCCAAGCTCGCCCGCGGAAAGCTCTCCTGGTTCACGCGGGGCCTCCGGCGCACCATCAAACTCCTCCTCAAATGCCTCCCGCTCCCCAAGCTCTGGGGGTGCCTGCTAAACTGATAGATGCTTAGTTCCGGCACGATGTTCGGATAGATCAGCGACATCGGATACTCCCTCGATCAATTTCGCTGTGTTGCTCCGATCGCCTGCTTCAGCGGCGATGCTCGGGCCATTGCTCGCCGGATCCGTCTCGAACCAGGTGCTGAGCGCGAGGCTCAATGCGCCTGATCTCGATCAGCATCCGCTCTCCCCGAACCATCGAGCATTCCTGATAGCTCGTCGGCCCGGGATCGATCGGCCGTTTCAACCCAACGAATGATTGATCTGACCTTAACAAAAATCGATGACAAGTCAATAAAAAATTGTCTATTTACTATCTTTTATTGAGTCAAACTGCACAGCTCAGTTGTATTATCCTAAGAAATAGGTAAAATACATGACGATTATATGACGAATTATTGATACCTTTCAATTCGTACTGGCGAATTGAAAGTTAAGATCGTTAAATCATCTTGTCAGCTTGGTTGCGGCAATCTGCCTTTGCCAAGCGGCTCACCGGATCTCGACAACCAAAAATTCTCGTGATCGTCGAATGCGATCACGAGAGGCCGCCATTGCGTCTCCTGCGACCCGGGGTGGCGGCTTCGCGTGATCCGCTGAGCACGCTTAAACCGAGTTGGTTAAACAAGGCTGCGGACTTGTTTCTGCTGATATCGACATGCATTGATGAGTAACTCTGGGGAGAGGATCATCATGCAAAATCTGTGGTCCGATAAAGAGGCAGAGCAGCTGGTCGACCACTATGCGGGGCATGGGATTGGCCGCGATCTCGCTCTGCGCGTCTACACCTCGCGGCTATTGGGCGGCGACCCAAGGCTGGTTCTGCACGGCGGCGGCAACACCTCGGTCAAAACCGTTGTCAAAGACCTCCTCGACGAGGATGCGGAGGTGCTGTGCGTCAAAGGCAGCGGCTGGGATATGGCGGCGATCGAACCGGCCGGGCTACCCGCGGTGCGGCTCGCTCCGCTGCGCAAATTGCGGCAGCGCGAGACGCTCTCGGACGAGGAAATGGTGCGGGTTCAGCGCGCCCATCTGATCGATCCCGGCGCGCCGAACCCGTCGGTCGAGACCCTGTTGCACGCCTTTTTGCCGCATAAATTTGTCGACCATACCCATTCGACCGCGGTTCTGAGCCTTGCCGATCAGCCCGACGGCGCCGAGCGCTGCGCCGATCTTTACCAGGGTCGGCTCGGTCTCGTGCCGTACATCATGCCCGGGTTCCAGCTCGCCAAAAAAGCCGCCGAAATCTTTGAGGCCGATCCCGACGTCGAAGGTCTGGTGCTGCTTAAGCACGGCATCTTCACATTTGGCGAGAATGCGCGCAGCGCCTACGACCGCATGATCGACGCCGTTTCACAGGCCGAAGAGCAGCTGGCGCGGCGTCGTAATACGGTCGTGTTTCCCGCCGCCCGCCTGCCGCAAAACATCGCTACGGTTCCCGAGGTGGCGCCAATCCTGCGCGGCGCCTGCGCCATCCCGTCACCGGTCGAGGCCGGGGCCTATAAGCACTTTATCCTCGAATTCCGCTCCAGCCCGGCGATCCTCGATTATGTGAGCGGCGCCGAACTGGCGCGTTACAGCCAAATGGGTGTCGTCACCCCCGACCACACCCTGCGCACCAAGAACTATCCGCTGGTTGTGCCGGCGCCGGAGGCGGGACGGCTCGCGGATTTCGCAGCAGCGGTACGCGCCGCAACCGATCGCTTTGTCGCCGATTATCATGCCTATTTTGCGCACCACAACGCACGCCAAGCCATCCCCAAACGCGAGCTCGACCCGATGCCACGGGTCATCCTGGTGCCCGGGCTCGGCCTCTTCGGGCTCGGCGGTAGCGCCCGTGACGCCCGCATTGCCGCCGACATTGCCGAGTCGACGATCGAGACCATCACCGACGCCGAAGCAATCGGCCGCTTCGAACCGGTCGGCGAGCACGAGATGTTCGACATCGAATATTGGTCGCTCGAACAGGCAAAGCTCGGCCAGGCCGTCGACAAGCCGCTCGCCGGCCAGATCGCTGTGGTGACCGGCGGCGCCGGTACGATCGGCTTTGCCACAGCTGCCGCGATGGCGCGCGCCGGGGCTGAGTTGGCCGTGCTCGACATCGACGGCGCCGCCGCAACCGCGGCGGCCAAAAAGCTCGGCGGGGCAGCGCTCGAGCTGGTCTGCGACGTGACCGATCCGAACTCGGTGCGCCCGGCTTTCGATCGGGTTGCTGCTTATTATGGTGGCATCGACATCGTCGTCTCGAATGCCGGGGCGGCCTGGCAAGGCCGGATCGGTGAGGTTGAGGACGCGGTGCTGCGCCGCAGCTTCGAGCTCAACTTTTTTGCTCATCAACACGTGGCGCAGAACGCGGTCCGCATCATGCTGACGCAGCGGACCGGCGGCGTTCTGTTGTTCAATGTCTCGAAGCAGGCGGTCAACCCCGGCCCCAATTTCGGTCCCTATGGTCTGCCAAAGGCAGCCACCCTTGCTTTGATGCGGCAATATGCGCTCGATTACGGGGCGGACGGCATCCGCGCCAACGCGGTCAACGCCGACCGCATCAAAAGCGGCCTGTTGACCCCGGAGATGATCGCCGCCCGTGCCAAAGCTCGTGGTGTCAGCGAGGCCGATTACATGGCGGGCAACCTGCTCGGCCGCGAAGTCACCGCCGAAGACGTGGCGCAAGCCTTTCTTGCTCACGCGCTCGCACTCAAGACCACCGCCGATGTCACCACCGTCGACGGCGGCAATATCGCCGCCGCCATGCGCTGAGCGATCAAGGGAGTAGATGATGCGCGACTTGATTGCGCTATTTGCCGATCGAATTTGAATCAAAACAGCGTCTGATTTGGCCGTTCCCGATTGATGCTCTACCCCTCGATCAAAATCGGTTTCGAAGGTCACGTATAATTTAATTCGTCATACCGGCGAAAGCCGGTATCCATGTCTGCCTTGGGTTTCGGCGTGGCGCCGGGACTACGGAAAGTGAAGCCAGTGTTCTACGTCTACTTGCTGACGAGCAAGCCCTACGGCACACTGTATGTCGGCGTGACTTCCAATCTCCTGAAACGGGTCTCTGAGCACAAGACCAAAGCGGTGCCCGGATTTACCACTCGCTATAATATCGACCGCCTCGTTTGGTTCGAGCCGCATGATTGCGTCGAAACGGCCATCCGGCGTGAGAAGCAGATCAAGGAATGGCAGCGGGATTGGAAGCTCAGCTTGATCGAACGGGAAAACCCGCACTGGATCGACCTTTACACCAATCTGTCTCCGTAGCTTCCTGATACCGGCGAAAGCCGGTATCGATGTCTGCCATGGGTCCCGGCCTGCGCCGGGACGACGGGAGGAAGACCGCTCTCTTGCGCAACCAACCCGGATCGGCTGTCGCTGAAAGGATACACCAAAGACTTCGATCTTTCAGCCGCTGCGGGTGGGGTAGCTGACCGCGAGGCCGGCGCGCGCGTCCTGCTGGATGCCGTATTGCGGGAATGGATAGCGCAGGCCGTTTTTAGAGAGCGCTTCCATGCCGCCGATCGCCTTGCCGAGATAATCGGGCGGCAATGCCATCAGCATCTCGTCATCGAGCACACCGCCATAGCGACGCTCGGCAAAGCACGGGATCGACAGGCTCGGCTCGCGGGTTTTCAAGGCCCGCCCCCAAGAGTTGGCACAGGCGGATTCACCGACAACGCTCCAGTCAAAGCGCTTATACCCGGCCCATTGCAGCCCGTTGATGAAATAGATCATCGCCCCCGGCGTCGCATAGAACAGTGCTATGTCGGGCGGATCGAGCCGGCCCGCAGCGAGCGGCGCCACCGCCAGTGCTTCGTATCGACCATCCGGCACGCATTCCATCGCGGCCTGGTGCGCCTGCGCATCCTCGGGCGAGCTGTACCACACGCCAACCATGTGCTGCCCCGAGCGCCACGCTTCGTCCTTGGCGCCGCCGAGCCCGACCACAGCTCGGCATTGCGCGCCGACAAGATCCTCGGCGGTCAATCCAACCGTCCACCCGAGGCGGGCCGTCTGCGCCACGATCTGGTCCAAGGTGTGGATCGCTGTCGGCCGGCGGATACGCGGGATCGCCTCCATGTCTTCGCGCCGCTCGAACAATTTCATGCCAAACGGGATTGTGCGCAATTTCAACAGTCGCTCGAGATCGGCTGCAAGCTTGGTCCAGTCTTCGCTCATATTCAGGCTTCCCAACGCAATGCGGCAGCGACGGGCGCCAATGGCGCAATCCGGCGGCGCGCTGCCGCGGCACGGGACTATTTATCACAATGGACGGAACCGCTAGGAATTCGGAGAGTTGGGGCTCTGGTGAGGCACGGCGGTAGCAACCGCCGATGCCTCCGAACGTTGTGCCACAGCTCGCACCGGCGAAAGAGAGGGGTGTTGTAATGCGGGTATTCTGCGTCCATCCCGGGCCCCTGACCTATTCTCAGATCTTTCTGCGGCTCGAACCCATTGGTCTCGAACTGGTCGCCGCCGCGGCGCGGCAAGCCGGTCATGCCGTCCGTCTGATCGATCTGCAGGTCGAAGACCAGCGCGCCTATTTTCGCACGATCGAACGCTGGCGGCCGGATGTCGTCGCGTTCGGCTGTAACTATCTCGCCAACGTCCCGGAAATCGTTGACCTCGCCAAGGCGACCAAGGCGCGCTTCCCAAACATCGTCATCTGCGTCGGCGGGCACAGCGCCTCGTTTACGGCTGATGCGATCATCGAGCACAGTGCCGGTGCCATCGATTGCGTGCTGAAGGGCGAGGGCGAGGCGTCGATCCCATTGCTGCTCGCTGCGATCGAGACCGGCAGCGCACTTACCGCCGTTCCCGGCGCGGTGACCGCTGCCGGTGTGGGCCCGCAGCCGACCTTTGTCCATTCACTCGACGAGGTCATGCCGGCCCGCGACCTGCTGCGTCATCGCAAGAAATACTTTCTCGGCATCCTCGATCCGTGCGCGTCGATCGAGTTTTCCCGTGGCTGTCCCTGGGATTGCTCGTTCTGCAGCGCCTGGACTTTTTACGGCCGCAGCTATCGCCTGGTCAGCCCCGATCACGTTGTCGAGGATCTGCGGCGCATCCGCGAGCCCGGCATCTTCGTCGTCGACGATGTCGCCTTTGTCCACGAGAGCCACGCGATGCAACTCGGCGACGCGATCGCGCGCGCCGGTATCAAGAAACGCTACTATCTCGAAACTCGTGGCGACGTATTGTTGCGCAATAAGGAGGTCTTCCGTTTCTGGAAGAGCATCGGGCTCCAGTATCTGTTTCTCGGCCTCGAAGCGATCGACGAGGACGGGCTCAAGCGCTATCGCAAACGAACCTCGCTCGGCCGCAATTTCGAGGCATTGGAATTCGCCCGTTCGCTCGGGCTGATCGTCGCGATCAATCTGATCGCTGAACCCGATTGGGACCATGATCGGTTTCGCGTCGTGCGCGAATGGGGGCTTGAAGTTCCGGAAGTCGTCAATCTCAGCGTCAACACCCCCTATCCCGGCACCGAGAGCTGGCTGACCGAGGAACGTGCGCTGACAAGTCGCGATTATCGGCTCTATGACATCGCCCATGCGGTGGTGCCGACGCGGCTCCCGCTTGCCGAATTCTACGAAGAGCTGGTCACGACGCAGCGGGCATTTTACCGCAAATTCGCCGGCTGGCGGGCGGCTTACACCGCGGCCAGCACCGTCGCCCGCCAATTGCTGCGCGGCCACCCCAACTTTCTGAAGAGCCTCTATCTGTTGGACAAGCTCTACCGCCCGGAATTGCTGCTCGCCGACCACAACATGCCGGTCACATATGAGATTCCGCTGCCCACGACAGGAGCCGGAATCCGCGAGTCGCGGCCGGCGGAGTTTTACATCCACCCGCCGCGCGGCCGCAAAGGCCGGGCAATCGATGCAGCGACCGAAAGCTTTGTCGAAGCGACCCGGGTTGGAAGCGCGCCCTGAGCAGGTTAGCCGCATCGCGTCTCTTGCTTCCGCCCCACGGCGCGGCTCTATGATGCGTCGCAGCGACGCGTGGAGGTAAATTTCGATGCGGTTTCTCGGGGTCCATCCGGGCCCTCTGATGTACACGAAGATCTTTCTGCGGCTCGAGCCGCTCGGTCTCGAACTGGTGGCCGAGGCGGTGCGCCGTGCCGGGCACAGGGTCGAGCTGATCGATCTGCAGGTCGAAGACCACCGCGCTTATTTCCGAATGCTCGACCGCTGGCGCCCGGATGTGGTTGCCTTTTCCTGCAATTACCTCGCGAACGTCCCCGAGATCATCGATTTGGCAAAGGCAACAAAGGAGCGGTTCCCGGGAGTTTTTATCTGCGTTGGCGGCCACAGCGCCTCGTTCACGGCGAGCGCGATCATCGCGCACGGGGCGGGGGCGATCGACTGCGTCCTCAAAGGCGAAGGGGAAGCGGCAATGTCGTCGCTGCTGGCGGTGATCGAATTGGGTGGCGACCCGCTCACGGTTCCCGGGACCGTTACCGCCGCCGGCGAAGGGCCATCCCCGGCATTTGTCCATTCGCTCGACGAGTTGAGGCCGGCGCGCGATTTGCTGCGTCATCGTCGTAAATATTTCATCGGCACGCTCGATCCTTGTGCCTCGATCGAATTCTCGCGCGGCTGCCCGTGGGACTGCTCGTTTTGCAGCGCCTGGACGTTTTATGGCCGCAGTTACCGCCTCGTCAGTACCGAGCGCGTCATCGAGGATCTGCGTTCGATCCGCGAGCCGGGTATTTTTATCGTCGACGACGTCGCCTTTATCCACGAGCGCCACGGCATCGAAATCGGCGAGGCGATCGCGCGCGCCGGCATCAAGAAGCGATATTATCTCGAAACCCGCGGCGACGTGCTGTTGCGCAACAAGGAGGCGTTTCGCCTGTGGGCGCGGCTCGGATTGCTGACGATGTTTCTCGGCCTCGAAGCGATCGACGAGGAGGGTCTCAAGAAATACCGCAAGCGCGTGTCAGTAGAGCGCAATTTCGAGGCGGTCGAATTCGCCCGCTCGCTTGGCGTCAACGTCGCGGTCAATTTGATCGCCGACCCCGATTGGGACCACGAGCGCTTTCGCATCGTGCGCGAGTGGTGCCTGGAGATGCCCGACGTCATCAACATCAGCGTCAACACGCCCTATCCCGGCACCGAAAGCTGGGTCACCGAGAGCCGCCGATTGGCGACCCGCGATTATCGGCTGTTCGACATACAGCACGCGGTGTTGCCGACGCGGTTGCCGCTCGCGGAGTTTTACCGGGAATTGGTGACGACCCAGCGGGCGATCTTAAAAAAGCACCTCGATTGGCACCAGCTGGTCGATGCCGGGAGCATCGTCGCCCGGCTGTTGCTGCATGGCCAGACCAATTTCGTCAAAAGTCTGTTCCAACTGAACAAGGTCTATCGTCCGAAATTGCTGCTTGCCGACCACACGGCACCGGTTGCTTATCAAATTCCGTCCCCACCGCCCGCGCCCGAGGCCCGCGTGAACCCCGCTTCTCTCTACATTCACCCGGCGCGCGGCCGTCGCGGACGGGCGATCGATGCCGCCACCGAAGAATTCGTCGATGCCACCCGTATGGGGAACAGCGCATAGCGCGACGCCTGGTCTCTAGGATGTGCGGACTCCTCCGCGCCGGGTCGACTCCCTCGCCCCGCTTGCGGGGAGAGGGTTGGGGTGAGGGGCAAGCCGCGGGACAGAAAGATTGTCGCGTTGCGGGGCAAGGACCAAAAGCGCGCTGAGCATGCGCGATCGTTGCGGCGTGCCTCCACGAAGGCGGAACTGGCGTTGTGGACACACATTCGCGGCCGGCAACTCGGCGGCTTCAAATTCGTCCGCCAGGAGCCATCGGTCGGTATTATGTCGACTTTGTTTGTCGCGACCGGCATTTAATTATCGAGGTCGACGGCGGCCAATATTCGGAAAGTACCCAAGACAGGCAGCGTGACAGCGAGCTATGTGCCCTCGGTTATCGCGTGGTCCGCATCTGGAATAACGATATCATCGATAATCTCGATGGGGTTCTCCAAATGCTCCTGTCCGAACTCGAAAAATAGCCCCTCACCCCATCCCTCTCCCCGCAAGCGGGGCGAGGGAGATAATCGATGCGCAATCGAGGATGCGCCAAATTTGTCTGAGTCGACCACGAAGGAGAAATCCGGGCTAGCCCGCGCTCGGTCTGTTTCTCGCTGGGCTTTGATCTTGAGTTGCCGGGATGTTGCGCGCGCAAAGATTGTCTTCGGATTTTTGCCGCAACGCTAGCGTTAATCGGCCAATGGCTCACATTCGCACCGGGTTAGAGCTGGGCAAGTACATGGCCGCGCAGGTTCGCACGGTGGCGTTTCATGGGATCGAGGTCATCGAGGTCGAAACCCAGGTGACCATCACCTCCGGCCTGCCGGCTTTTACCGTTGTCGGTCTACCGGACAAAGCCGTCGCCGAGTCGCGCGAGAGGGTGCGCTCGGCACTGAATTCGCTCGGCCTCTCGCTGCCGCCAAAGCGCATTACGGTCAATCTTGCCCCGGCCGATGTGCTCAAGGAGGGCAGCCATTTCGATCTGCCGATTGCTCTTGCTTTGTTGGTCGCGATGGAGGCGTTGCCGGCCGATGATCTCTCCAACCACACCGCACTCGGCGAATTGTCGCTCGACGGCTCGATTACCAGCGTTGCCGGTGTCTTGATTGCCGGGCTGTTCGCCGCCAGTCACGACAGCGCGTTGATCTGCCCCGCCGCGTGCGGCGGAGAAGCGGCGTGGGCCGGCGAGATCGAGGTCATCGCCGCCCCGAACCTGCTGGCAATCGTCAATCATTTCAAAGGCGCGCAGCTGTTGCCGCCACCGGAGCCGCGGCTGGCGCCCTCGACGATGGCGGGCCTCGATTTGCGGGACGTCAAAGGCCAGGAAAGCGCCAAGCGCGCGATCGAGATCGCCGCCGCCGGTGGGCACAATCTGCTGATGGTCGGCCCGCCGGGGTCCGGCAAGTCGATGCTGGCCGCGCGCCTTCCAGCTTTGCTGCCGCCGCTCGAACCCGCCGAAGCGCTCGAGCTCGGCATGATCCAGTCGGTCGCCGGTGGGTTGCGGGGCAGCGGATTGACCCGCGAGCGGCCGTTTCGCGATCCGCACCATTCGGCCTCGCTGCCGGCATTGGTCGGTGGCGGGATGCGGGCACGGCCCGGCGAAATCTCGCTCGCCCACCAGGGCGTGCTGTTTTTGGACGAACTCCCGGAGTTCAACCGTAACGCTCTTGAAGCCTTGCGCCTTTGACCTGTCGAAGGGCACGGGAAGCAGATCAAGGAGGCCGGTCAGGGCGACTGGCCGGCGTAGCTCGTCAGATCGATGAATTCGAGCACGGTGCCGTCGGGATCGTGGAAGTAGGCCCGCGGGCCATTGAGCACACCGCCTTGCCGATCCTCCTCAAAGGTGATCCTGACATCGTTCGCGCGCAGATGGTCGAGCGCCTTGTTGTATTCGTCATGCGCGACCGCGAAGGCATGATGAACGCCGCCGTGATCGTCTTGCATCGGATTTATCGGCGGATCGCGCTTGACGAGGATTACGCAGGTCCCGGCGGCATCGAGAAACGCCATCCGTCCGCCCCCAACCGTCTGCAAATGCCGACAGCCGACGATCTCGGTATAAAACTGAGTGCTTTTAGCGACGTCGCTGACCGGGATGCTGAAATGGGCAACCGATTTAATCGCGACCATCCGATCCTCCCTCCTACCTGCTGCCCATTATCGAACGGCTCGCTGTCGCCACGCCAGGGTCAAGATCGGGCGAGGCATCCTGGCGGCGCCTGATCGGGTGCCGACGAGACCATCGAAATGAGCAGCGACCGGCACCTCCGTCCAGTCGACCGCAATGTAAAATTTACGACAAGGCCTCAACCCGATGCCCGGCGCGCCACTTTTGGTTTGGCCGGGACGGGCGCGGGCGGCGCCGCGGGTTCGGGTGCGGCGGTGCGGGCGATCTTGACCAGCGCCTGCAACAGGCGGGCAACGCCGGTCAGCCGCTGCTTTCCGTCGTCCCAGTTGCGTAGGTAGACGATCTTCTGGTCGGGGCGGATCTTCAACGTGCCGGCATTGCGCTGGATCAGCTCGACCAGTCCGGCCGGATTGGAAAAACGATTGCCGCGCAAGGTAATGACGGCACCCTTGGGGCCGGCCTCGACGCGCTCGACCCCGGCGGCGCGGCAGTCGCGCTTGATCGCGATGATCTGCAGCAGGTTTTCGACTTCGGCCGGCAATGGACCAAAGCGATCGATCAGCTCTGCAGCAAAGGCGTCGATCTCGCGCCGATCGGAGAGTGCCGCGACGCGACGATAGAGGCCGAGCCGCACGCCGAGATCGGCAACATAGCTCTCCGGGATCAGGACCGGCGTGCCGATCGTGATCTGCGGTGTCCAGTCCTCGACGGGTGCGGTGGCGCCGTCGCTACGCGCCGCCGCCACCGCCTCCTCCAGCATGTGCTGGTAGAGCTCGATGCCGACCTCGCGGATATGCCCCGATTGCTCGTCGCCCAACAAATTGCCGGCGCCGCGGATGTCGAGATCGTGGCTCGCCAGCTGGAACCCGGCGCCGAGATTGTCCAAGGTCTGCATGACTTCGAGCCGGCGCTGTGCCGTCGCGGTCAATTTCTTGCGCTCGGGCAGGGTCAGATAAGCATAGCCGCGCACCTTGCTGCGCCCGATCCGGCCGCGGAGCTGATAGAGCTGGGCCAGCCCGAACATGTCCGAGCGATGGACAACCAGCGTGTTGGCGGAGGGGATGTCGAGGCCGGACTCGATGATGTTGGTCGACAGCAACAGGTCAAAGGCGCGGTCGTCGAATGCGGTCATCACCGCCTCCAACTCCGAGGCCGCCATGCGGCCATGCGCCATCGCGAATTTGATTTCCGGTACGATTTCGCGCAGCCCCTGAGCGACCTCGTCGAGATCGGCAATGCGCGGCACGACGTAAAACACCTGCCCGCCGCGGTCGCGCTCGCGCATGATGGCTTCGCGGATCGTGACCGGATCGTATGGCATGACAAACGTCCGCACCGCGAGCCGGTCGATCGGCGGCGAAGCGATGATGCTCATCTCGCGCACGCCCGAGAGCGCCAATTGCAAAGTGCGCGGGATCGGCGTCGCGGTCAGCGTCAAGACGTGGACGTCGGCCTTGAGCTGCTTCAGCTTTTCCTTTTGCGCGACACCAAAATGCTGCTCCTCGTCGATGACCAACAGCCCGAGATGGGCAAAGTGCACGTCTTTCGCCAACAGCGCATGCGTGCCGATGACGATATCGATCCGTCCTTCGGCCAACTCCTTTTTGGCCTCGCGTGCCTCCTTGGCGGAGACGAGCCGCGACAATCGTCCGATCCGGATCGGCAGACCGGCAAATCGCTCGGTAAAGTTGCGATAATGCTGGCGCGACAGCAACGTCGTCGGCACGACAACCGCGACCTGGCTGCCGGCCATGGCCGCCATAAAAGCGGCGCGCAGCGCGATCTCGGTCTTGCCAAAGCCGACATCGCCGCAGATCAGCCGGTCCATCGGTCGGCCCGAGGCCATGTCGGCTAGGGTGTCCGCGATGGCGTTCAGCTGGTCTTCGGTCTCAGGATAGGGAAACCGTGTGGCGAACTCCTCATAGATGCCTTCGGGTGGTGTGACCACCTCGCCTGGCCGCAATTGGCGCTCGGCCGCGACACGGATCAATTCGTCGGCGATGTCACGAATGCGCTGCTTGACCCGCGCCCTCCGCGACTGCCAGGCGACCCCGCCCAGCCGGTCGAGCTGCACCCCGGCATCCTCGGAGCCGAAGCGCGACAGCACCTCGATGTTCTCGACCGGCACGAACAATTTGTCGTCACCGGCATAGAGCACGCGCAGGCAGTCATGCGGCGCGCCGGCGACATCGATCGTCTCCAGCGCCTCGTAGCGGCCAATCCCGTGATCGGCATGCACGACGAGATCGCCCGGCGACAGCGTCGTCGCTTCGGTGATGAACTGGTCAAGATTGCGCCGCCGCCGGGCGGTCCGTGCCAGCCGGTCGCCGAGAATGTCCTGCTCGCCGAGCAACACCAGCGTCTCGGTCGCAAAACCCTGTTCCAGCGGCAAGACAGCAAGCCCAACCGAGCTGGCCGGCAAGTCGAGCAGCGCGTTGCCGTCGGCGATGCGGTGCAGATCGGCGACACCGCGCTCGCGCAACACGGTGGCAAGGCGATCGGCGGAGCCTTCGCTAAACGCGGCGATAGCGGTTTTGCGGCTTGATCGCTGCTCGGCTGCGAGATAGTCGCGCACCGCTTCGAACAGCACGATCTTCGGATCGGCGCGCTCGGCGGCAAAGTTGCGCGCCGGCCGCGCACCGGCATCGAACGCGTCGCCCGCCTCTGCGGCGGCCGCAAATGGCGAGATCTGTACGATCGGCCGGGCCGCGAGCGCGCCGCGCCATTCACGGTCATCGAGGTAAAGCCGGTCGGGGCGCAACGCGCGATAAACCGGAGCGGCGCCGCGCGCGGCGCCGGTCACATTGCGTCGCGCGGCATAGAATTCGGCGATCTGATCGACCCGGTGCGCGCGGACTTCATCCGCCTGATGATCGAACGAAATTCCGGCTCCGGGCAGGTAGTCGAACAGGGTTTCGAGTTGCTCGTAATAGAGCGGCAGCCAATGCTCCATGCCGACATAGCGGCGTCCGGCGCTGATCAATTCGTAGAGCGGGTCATCCGTCCCGGTGGTGCCGAATTCCTCGCGATAGCGCTGCCGGAAACGGCTGATCGAGGCGTCATCGAGCAGGACCTCGCTGACCGGGCGCAGCACCGCCTCGGGTTCGGTGCCGGTCGAGCGCTGGGTCAACGGGTCAAAGCTGCGGATGCTCTCGATCGTGTCGCCAAAAAAATCGAGGCGCAACGGCTGGGCAGCTCCAGCCGGGTAAAGATCGACGATACCGCCGCGCACCGCGAATTCGCCGGGCTCGCGCACCGTGTCGGTGCGGAAATAGCCGTTGTTGCGGAAAAAACTCTGCAACCGATCGCCGCCAATACGTCCTCCCGGGCGCAGGGTCAGCAGCCGGCCGTCGAACAGCCGTCGCGGCGGGACGCGCTGGATCAGTGCGTTGACCGTCGTCAGCACGATCAGCGGTGCCGTGTCGGCGCTGGCCGGCCGCCTCCCCTTCCTCTCCCGCTCGCGATGCAGGGTGAGGCGAGGGAGCGTGCCACTGCCAGCCGGGTCAAGGTATCGATCCGCCGGCTGACGATGTCACCGTTTGGCGACACCCGGTCATAGGGCAGGCAATCCCAGGCCGGAAAGGTCAGCGCCTCAATCTCGGGATGAAAAAATGCGAGTGCCGCGGCAAACCGTGCCATTCGCCCGTCGTCGCGGCATACATGCAGCCAATGCGGCCCGCTCTCGGCGCCAACCAGCCGGCCAACCACCGCCGCATCATGGCCTTCAGGCGCGCCATACAGGATTGTCGCGCGCGGCCGAGCCTTCAGCGAGCGGACAAGTTCGTCGATAGCATTCATCTCAAGGTTGTCGGCGGTGCCCTCGCCAACTTCGCGGCGGTCGGTACCCTCTCCCGCAGTGCGGGAGAGGGTGGAGCCCAGCGGCGACGGGCTGGGGGGTGGGCGATGGTGATCGTCGCATCAGAGAATTAATTGCTAAGTCACGGTTATCCCGCCGATGGCGCGCCGCGGAACGCGAGCAGCAATCTCGTCACATCATGATCGTGCTCTGCCGGCGGCGGCGCCCGGCCGCTGACCCAGTCAAACAGATCGGCGTCACTGCATTCGAGCAACCGTTCATAACGGTCGAGCTGGCCGGCATCGAAGCCATCAAGATGCGCCTCGGCGAAACGGCCAAGAATCAGGTCACTCTCGCGCGTTCCACGATGCCATGACCGGAACAGCAGACGTTTGCGGCGGATGTCGGATGGGGCGGGCACGTGACGCTCTTGGCGGTGTCGCAGCAGGGATATAGAGATCCTGCGTCGCCATGTCAGCCCGAACTTCAGTCGGTGTAAGCCTTGCGCCCCGCCATCCTCGATCGGCTGTTTGCGCCGGTTACCTCACTCCCCGGCATTGGACCGCAGCTCAGCCGCTTTTTCGAGCGGCTGGCGGGACCGCTCGTTGTCGATTTGTTGTGGCATCTGCCGACCGGCATCATCGATCGCCGAGCTGCACCAAAGATAAGGGCGCTTGAAGCCGACCAGATCGCCACTCTCCAGATTCGAAGTCGAGGCGCATGAGCCCGGCAGGGGGCGCCGACCCTATCGGGTCGTGTGCGCCGACGACACCGGGATTCTGACGCTCGTCTATTTCAATGTCAAAAGCGATTATCTGACACGCCTACTGCCGATCGGCGCCGAGCGCATCGTCAGCGGCAAGGTCGAGTTCTATGGCGGCATGGCACAGATGCCGCATCCCGACCTCGTCTTGCGCCCCGACGAGCGCGACCGGCTGAAGCCGATCGAGCCGGTCTATCCACTGACATCGGGCTTGGCCCCTCGCATCGTGCAGCGAGAGGTCGCCGCGGCCCTCGAACGCGTCCCCGAATTGCCGGAATGGATCGACCGCAGCCTTCTGCGCGAGCGGCACTGGCCCGAATGGGCCGAGGGATTGCGTGAGGCCCATTCGCCGAATGGCGAGGCCGATCTGTCCCCCTCGAATCCTGCACGCGAGCGGCTCGCCTATGACGAGGTGTTGGCAAGTCAGCTCGCCGTCGCCCTCGTCCGCGCCCGTCGCCAGCGGCGCCGCGGCCGCGCCATTATTGGTTCGGGAAGGCTCGCCGCCGAGGTCGAGGCCGGGCTCGGTTTTGCGTTGACGAGCGCCCAGCGCATGGCGCTCGCCGAAATCGGCGCCGATATGGCGCAACCCCATCGCATGATGCGGCTATTGCAGGGCGATGTCGGCAGCGGCAAGACGCTTGTCGCGTTGATGGCGATGCTGGCGGCAGTCGAAAGCGGTGCGCAGGCGGCCTTGATGGCACCAACCGAGATCCTCGCCCGCCAGCATCAGGCGACCTTGTCCCGTCTCGCCCGCCCGGCGGGGCTTGAAATCGGATTATTGACCGGTCGCGAAAAGGGCCGCTCGCGCGATGCGACACTTGCTGGCCTCGCTTCGGGTCTCCTGCCGATCGTGGTCGGTACCCACGCCTTGTTGCAGCCCGATGTGGTGTTTCGCGACCTTGCCCTTGTGGTCATCGACGAGCAGCACCGCTTTGGCGTCGAGCAGCGCCTCGTACTCGCTGAAAAGGGTCGTGACGCCGATACCCTGCTGATGAGCGCTACCCCGATCCCGCGCACCTTGATGATGACCGCTTACGGCGATCTCGACGTTTCGCGACTGACCGAAAAGCCTCCCGGCCGTCGGCCGGTCGACACCCGCACTATCCCGATCGAACGCCTCGACGCGGTTACGGCCGCGATTGGTCGGGCACTAATGCAAGGGGCCAAGGCTTATTGGATCTGCCCATTGGTCGACGAATCTGAAGACGCCGATCTCGCTGCGGCGCGCGAGCGGGCCAAGGCGCTCGAATCATTGTGGCCGGGGCGGGTCGGCCTCGTTTACGGCCGAATGAAGCCGGGCGAGAAGGATCACGTGATGGCCGGCTTTGCGGGTGAGAGCATCGACCTTTTGGTGGCGACGACAGTGGTCGAGGTCGGGGTCGATGTTCCGGCGGCGACGGTCATGGTCGTCGAGCATGCCGAGCGGTTTGGCTTGGCGCAGCTGCACCAGTTGCGCGGTCGCATCGGCCGCGGCGACAAGCCCTCGACTTGCCTGTTGTTATACCAGCCGCCACTGGGGGAGGTGGCGCGCCGGCGGCTTTCGACACTACGGGAGACCGATGACGGGTTCCGCATCGCCGAAGAGGATCTGCGGCTGCGTGGTGCCGGCGAGGTCTTGGGGACGCGCCAGAGCGGCCTGCCGACATTGCGTCTCGCTGATCTTGCCGCCCATGCCGAGCTGATCGCGATCGCGCATGACGACGCTCGTCTAGTGCTCGAACATGACCCGCATCTCGATAGCGAGCGCGGAAAGGCGCTACGCACCCTCCTCTACCTTTTTCGGCGTGACGAAGCCGTCCAGTACCTGCGCGCCGGCTGATTGCCACGGCATCGGGCGCACCGCGTGTCCGACCGCGTCATTGATAAGCGCATGCTGCAGGTCGATCACCACGAGCGCGGTACGCGCCGGTCGAGATCGGCGAAGCAATCTTCGCTGCCGCGCCGCGCGATCACGCGCTCGACGATCGCGTCCGGATGGTCGCACCCGTTCGTTCATCCGCATCTACTTGTTCTGAAAGAAGGGCCTATCCGCGCCCGGCGGCGATGCGCAATTATGCACGGCGAGGGGTAATTCGCGAAGAAACGCGCATGATCCTGGTCTTCGGCTCGATCAATGTCGATGTCATCGTACCGGTGCCGCGCTTGCCGGAGCCGGGCGAGACCGTTCTTGGCGGCGATTACCAGCTATTGCCGGGCGGCAAAGGAGCCAACCAGGCGGTCGCGGCGCGCCGTGCCGGCGCCGATGTCGTCATGGCGGGGGCGGTTGGTAGTGACAGCTTTGCCGGGGTGGCGCTCGGCCCGCTGATCCGAGCCGGGATCGACACCCGGCTGGTGCGCACCGTTGCCGCGCCGACCGGCTGTGCCGCGATCATGGTGTCGGAAAGCGGGGAGAACATGATCGCCGTCGCTTCGGGCGCCAATACCGCCGTTTGCGCCGATCAGGTGCCGGACGCGCTCTTCGGCCCCAAGACGATCCTCGTCACCCAGATGGAGGTGCCGCCCACCGAAACCGCGGCGGTAATCCGCCGGGTGCGGGCGGCGGGCGGGTCCGCATTATTGAACCTCGCTCCGGCGCTGGCGATCGAAGCCAGCCTATTGGGCGAGATTGACCTCGTTGTCGCCAATGCGGGGGAAGCGGCGACGCTCGGCGCTGATCCCGGGCAGATTGCCGGCAGGCTGCGCCGCGGCCTCATTGTTACGCGCGGGGCCGCCGGGGCGACTGCCTATCTTGCCAACGGTGGCATTTTCTCGGCGCCGGCTCTGCCGATTATACCGATCGACACGACCGGCGCGGGCGACACTTTTGTCGGTGTGCTGGCGGCGGCGCTCGATGCCGGCGCCGCGCTGGAAACCGGATTACGGCGGGCGAGTGCGGCTGCCGGCCTTGCTTGTCTGGCGCGCGGCGCCCAGAGTTCGATGCCTGATGCCGTGATGATCGACCAAGCCGTGCGGCAGTTGCCTGAGCGCTAACCGCGGTCGTTTGAGTTGCCGCCGGCGTCGATAGCACGGCAATGATCGCGGAACTCGCTTAAAACCGCGAGGTATACTTGGCGTTTAAACGCCACGATGAGTTGCGGCAGCTCTTCGGGATCCGCCCAGCGGAAAGCGTCAAACTCCGGATGAGCGGAGCCGAGGTCGATGTTGGCGTCGCACCCGATAAACCGCATCAGAAACCATTTCTGACGCTGACCGCAAAACCGCCCACCCCACCGCCGACGGGCTATTTCGGGCGGGAAATCGTAGGTCAGCCAGTCTCGGCTCTCGGCGATGATTTCGACTTTGGCGGTGCCGATCTCTTCCTCGAGCTCGCGTAGCGCCGCCTGTCGCGGCGTTTCGCCCCAATCGATCCCGCCTTGCGGCATCTGCCAAGCCGCAGTGGCCCTGTCGGCGCGGCGTGCGACGAGAACATGGCCGTGCCCATTGATCAGCATGATGCCGACGCAGTCGCGATAACGCGGCCTGTCGCCCCTCTCGCCTTCGTGCGCCATCATGCCAGCTTGGCCCGGGCTCGTAGGATATCCTCAGTTGACCAGTCGGCCGTTATACAGCGCAACACCGCGGAGCATATCGACCGCGCGCGTCATCTGATAATCAGCCGGGGTCCCCATGATCGTCGGGTCGACCGAAGGCGATAGGTCGGCATCGTCTGCCGAATCATCGGTTTTGGCCGAGGTGTCAGCAATCTTCAGCTTCTTATCCGGCTCGGCTTCGATTTTGGCGGCTTCAACAACGATATCGGGCTCGATGCCTTTGGCCTGAATCGAGCGCCCCGATGGCGTGTAGTACCGCGCCGTTGTCAGCCGCATCGCTCCATGTCCGGGTAGCGGGATGATCGTCTGCACCGAGCCCTTACCGAACGAGCGCGTGCCAAGCAGGATCGCGCGGTGATGGTCTTGCAGTGCGCCGGCGACAATCTCGCTCGCCGAGGCTGATCCACCGTTGATCAGGACTGCGATCGGTAGCCCCGCCGCAATATCTCCTGGCCGGGCGTCAAAGCGCTGCGCGTCGTCGGGGCGCCGGCCGCGTGTCGAAACGATCTCCCCTCTTTCGAGAAATGCGTCGGAAACGGCGACAGCCTGATCAAGCAATCCGCCTGGGTTGTTGCGCAGATCGAGAACAATACCGCGCAACTTGTCGCCGGCCTGCTGCTTAATGCTCTTCATCGCATTATTGAGCCCGACATCGGTCTGCTCGTTGAACGAGGTGATTCGGATGTAACCGATGTCGTCGCCGACAAGATGCGAGCGGACCGACTGAATTCGGATCGTCGCGCGGGTCAGCTTGACATCGAACGGGTCGCGTCCCTTGCGCTGGATCGTCAAGCGAATTTCGCTGTTAACCGGGCCACGCATCTTGTCGACCGCTTGCGGTAGGGTCATGCCTTGGACCGGCTGGCCATCGAGTGCGGTGATCAGATCGCCCGGCTTAAGCCCGGCCCGCGCCGCCGGCGTGTCGTCGATCGGCGAGACGATCTTGACGATCCCGTTCTCCATCGAAACTTCGATGCCGAGCCCGCCGAACTCGCCGCGGGTCTGCACCTTCATATCGTCGAAGTTTTTGGTGTTCAGATAGTTCGAATGCGGGTCGAGCGAGGTCAGCATGCCGTTTATCGATGATTCGATCAGCAAGTCGTCGTCGACCTTGCCGGCGTAATTGGCCCGCACATGCTCAAAGACGTCACCAAATAAATCGAGTTCCTTGAAGGCTTCAGAGGAATTGGCCGGGGCAGAAGAATTGGTGTCCGCGGCGCCGGCATCCCGACCGAGCCCAAACACCAGTACCATTACGGTCGCCGCCACAATAAAACCTAGACGTTTCATATACGCACCCTGTAAACGCCTCGCACTCTGCGAGAGGCCGCGATGATATCCGGGGGTCGAGTTAACAATCAAGGTCGCGGCCCGGCTGCGACTAGTTGGCACTGAGTTGGAATTCCTGACGTCGAAGCAGCGACTGACCCGTCATCGCCGGCGGTTTGTCGAGGCCGAGGATGTCGAGCAAGGTTGGAGCAACATCGGCCAAGCAGCCGTCGGCGAGGGCGACGACCGCTCCCGGCGGATGGACGACGAGAAATGGCACCGGGTTGAGGGTATGCGCCGTATGCGGTTCACCGGTCTGCGGGTCGCGCATCATCTCGGCATTGCCGTGATCGGCAGTGATGATGAGCGTGCCGCCGGCTTTCTCGACCGCCGCCGCGAGCCGACCGAGGCAAGTATCGATCGTCTCCACCGCCTTAACCGCGGCATCGATGCGGCCGGTATGCCCGACCATGTCGGCATTGGCGTAATTGAGCACGATCACGTCGAAGCGGCCCAACTCGATCGCCCCGACCACCCGGTCGGTAACTTCGGGCGCCGACATTTCCGGCTGCAGGTCGTAGGTCGCAACTTTCGGCGACGGTACCACAATCCGCTCTTCGCCAGGGAAAACCGTCTCACGCCCGCCGTTGAAGAAAAACGTGACATGGGCGTATTTTTCGGTCTCGGCGATGCGCAATTGCGTCAGCCCCGCCTTGGCGATGACCTCGCCAAAGGTGTCGTCGAGATTATCCGGCGGAAACAGCGTGCCAAGAAAGCGGTTCAGCTCGGCCGAATATTCGACAAGTCCAAGTGCCGCGGCAAAGGCGACGCGGCGATCGCGCACAAACCCGGAAAAATCGGGGTCGAGCAACGCAGTAGCGAGCTCGCGCACGCGGTCGGCACGGAAATTCGCGAGCAGCAGCCCATCGCCGTCGCGCATGCCGCGATATCCCGCGATGATTGTCGGCCGGACGAACTCATCGGTTTCGCCGCGGTGATAGGCGGCCTCGATTGCCTCCGCGGCGTTGGGTGCCGCCTCGCTCCGCGCATCGACAATCGTCCGATAGGCCTGTTCGACGCGATCCCAGCGCTTATCGCGATCCATCGCGTAGTAGCGGCCGCCGAGGGTGGCTACGCGCAGATTTCCGTGGCCGGCGATATCGCGCTCGAATTCTTCCAGATAGGCCAAGGCGGATTGAGGTGGCGTGTCGCGGCCATCCAGAAAAGCGTGAACCGCCACCGGGACCCCGGCTTCGGCGACGATGCGGGCGAGAGCCGCGATCTGATGCTGGTGCGAATGGACGCCACCCGGCGACAACAGCCCCATCACATGAGCGGTGCCGCCGCTTTTCTTCAGCCGATCGATAAAATCACGCAATGCCGGCATATGCGCGAGTTCGCCCGAGGCTATCGCGGCGTCGATGCGCGGCAGATCCTGCATGACGAGCCGCCCCGCCCCGAGATTAGTATGTCCAACCTCGGAATTGCCCATCTGCCCATCGGGGAGGCCGACGAAATGCTCACTCGCCTGCAAGTGCGAATGGGGCCAGCGCGCCATCAGCCGATGCCAGACCGGCATCCGCGCGCGCGATATCGCGTTATCGGGCGCATCGCTGCGCTCGCCCCACCCATCGAGAATACACAGCACCACGGGACGCGTCTGGTTTGGGGAGGCCATAATGTTCAACCTCAGGCGAAGGGGAGCGATCTCTATACGCGAAACCGTCCCCATACGCCTAATGTTCCGACGCTATCCCCGCGGTTGGCCCAAACAAAGCCTCGATCGGTCGGTTGCCAGCGGCGCGCTTAAGCTGCCCTCACGCCCGCCTCCCTCTGCCGGGAATGCCGGGAGAGGGCCGGGCGAGCGTTCGATCAGGCGAAGCGCGAGACGTCGACCGCCTTTTCGGTGATGAATTCGAGCAGCGCCGGGGTACCCTCGCGGGTTTTTTCGATGCCGCGGCGGATCGCGGCTTGGATTTCGCCCGGCTCGGTCACGCGCTCGCCATAGCCGCCAAGCGCCTTGGCGAAATCGGCATAATTGCCGCTGATGTCGGTGGACCGATACTTCTCGGTCGCGACCGGCATGACCTTCAGTTCGATCGCCATCGAGAAATTGTTCATCAGGATCGACAGGATCGGAAGCCGCTCACGCACCGCGGTCTCGAAATCCATGCCGGTAAAGCCGATCGCGGCATCGCCCCAAACGTTGATGCACAGCTTGTCGGGCTTTGCCAGCTTGGCGCCCATCGCAATCCCGAGGCCATAGCCAAGCTGGGTCGTCTTGCCCCAGCCGATATAAGAGAGCGGCACTTCGCTGACCCAGAAGGGTGACAGCTGGTCGCGCGGGCTGCCGGCGTCATGGGTGATGATCGTGTTCTTGACGTCGACCGTATGCAGCAATTCCCAGATCACGCGATAGGGCGACAGCGGCTTGGTATTTTGCGTCAGCCGCGGCATCCACTGCCCCATCCACTCTTCCTTGAGCGAGCGAATGCCCCGGGTCACACCGGCAAGCCGGTCGCGCGTCTTGCCGTGCAGGCGATCCTTGACCTCTTCGAGCAAGGCGTCGAGGGTCAGCCCGGCATCGCCGACCGCCGCCAGGTCGACTGGCACGTCTTTGTTAATGTCGGTCGCATCGAGTGTGGCATGGGCGATGCGTTTGCCCTTGGGCATCGGCGTCGCAAAGCTCGACCGGGTAAAGCTGCAGCCGATGCCAAAGATCAGATCGGCATTCTGTAAAAACGTGTGCAGCTGCTTGGAGATGCCGATACCGCCCGAGCCCAGCGCCAGCGGATGGTTTTCAGGAAACGCGCTCTTGCCGGGCAGTGTCGTCATGACCGGCGCTTCGAGGAGTTCGGCCAATTTCTGCAATTGCGACCAGGCTTTGGCATAGTGCACACCCTGGCCGGCGACGATCACAGGGCGCTGTGCCTCGACCAGCGCCGCGGCGATCTCTGAGACCGAGCGCGGATCAGGACCAGTCTTGAGCCTCGGCGTCTTCTGATAATCGATTGGGTCGTTGATTTCCTCACGCAACAGATCTGACGGGAATTCGACCAGTACCGGGCCCGGACGGCCATTCTTGACCTGGGTGAAGGCGCGCCGCAACGCCTCCTCGGTGGCGCTCGGCACCGTCACCTGCTCGATCCATTTGGTGACATGCCGGAAATTCAGCGCGGCGTTAAAGTTGGGGCGCACCTGATTGATGTTGCGGGCATAGCCGGCCGGCAATACGACAACCGGACAGGAATCGCCCCAGGACTGCGCCACCCCGCCAAACGCGTTCTCGGTGCCGGGACCGTGCTGCATCGCAAACACGCCAATCCGGTCGCCCGAGGTCACTTTGGCGATCGCGTCGCACATATGCAGCCCGATCCGCTCCTGGCGCACCATGATCGTGCGGATATCGGCCTCGGCCGCCGCTTCGATGATCGGATTGACCGGGTAGCCGATCAGAAAATCGATCCCTTCGCGTTTCAGAATCTCGGCAACGGCATTGGCGACCTTCATCGGGAAACTCCTTGTGCCACGGCGATGTTCGACGCGATTGTGACACAACCGACAGCGCCTGTGCCAATTCTGTGGAGAGTTGACGACTTCTGTAGCCGGCGGTAGAAAGCCTTCCCAATTTGGTAGAAAGGTATAAGTATGGGATTGAACATAAAGAGCGAGGAGGTCCATAGGCTTGTAAGGGAATTAGCCGATCTCACCGGAGAAAGTCTGACGGCAGCAGTCGCAAAAGCGGTTCGCGAGCGTCTCGATCGAATACGTGGCAAGCGCGAACCAGGCTTAGCTAATCGCCTGCTGGAGATCGGGAAGGACTGTGCCGGCCATCTAAAAGAACCCTTTCGCTCGGTTGAGCACGGCGATCTGCTTTATGACGAGCGCGGCTTACCGCGATGATCGTCGATACGTCTGCGCTGATTGCCATTCTTCGCGCTGAGCCGGAGGCGACCGTTGCGCCGAGGCCATCGAGGCCGCTTCGCATCGCCGGATTTCCGCTGCCAATTTTGTTGAGACCGCGATCGTCATTGATGCGAGCCGCGATCCGATAGCGAGCCGGCGTCTCGACGATCTTTTGACCGAAGCGCAGCTCGTCATCGAGCCAGTTACCGAGCTTCAGGCGAGGATCGCTCGCGAGGCCTACCGCGACTATGGCCGCAGCAGTGGGCATCCGGCGCGGCTGAATTTCGGCGATTGCTTTGCCTACGCTTTGGCACGGGCCACGGGTGAACCGCTGCTCTTCAAAGGCGAGGATTTCTCACATACCGACATCACCTCGGCTCTGGGCTGAAGCGCGCGACCTGAACCCAGCTATATCAATCTTGTCGCAACGCCTATGGGTCATCCCTCGGCTAACCCTCTTCGCGAGATGGCGACGTCCACGCGCCTGCGAAGAAGAGACCAGAGCGCCACCCGTATGCGAAGGGTGCTGTCATTCTTCCGGCATTCCGGCCTTGCGCAACCCGGCGAAATAAGTGGTTTCGATAGAGCGCCCGGATTTTCGGCACCCCTGCCATGCGCCGGGATGAGCCTTCAAGCGAGCGATGCTCGAAAAACGATCGTCCGCCGCTCAGCCTGCGGGCTTCGGCGAGTTCGGCGAACGGCGCGTTCGCTTTCGCCTCTGAGGGCATAGGCGGCGGCGAGGCGGCGGCGAGGGATCGGTAGGCCAGGCGAGGCACTGCGCGATTTTTCTAGCCAAACGATCGCCTCGTCGGTGTGCGATTGCAGCAGATGCACCATTCCGATCCGGCGATAGCAAACTCCGATCACCGGATCGCGAGGGACTGAGGCGAATGCTTTGCTCCACGAGCGGGATCGACCTCGTCCATAGACCCGAAGTAGAGCTTGCACCACGCGAGAGGGATTATGCGGCCACGAAGTTGTGATCCAATGCGAGCGCTGCCTCGTATTCGGTAATTGCCTCCTCCCATCGGTTCTGCGCGCGCAGCACATGGCCTCTAACGACATGCGGGTGCGCATAGCGGGACGACGCCGCCAGAGCTTGACCGCCAAGTTCTTCTGCGCGCGCGATGTCGGGCGCGGCGGGCCCGAGTCGGTCATTCACTATGCCACGCTGTCCACCAGTACGGCCGCCAAGCGGCTCTGTGCTTCGACGGATCGCGGATCGAGAGCCAATGCGTGCTCGAAAAGATTGATGGCCTCCTGTGGTTTGCCGCGTCTGGGGTTTCAATAACTCGGCGCGCCCGGAGAATGTAGTCCAAGCCGTCGGGATCCCGGTCGGCCGAGCGGCCTCCGCCGTCGATCAGCTCGATGTCAGCGCGTTTGCTATCTGGCTCGTGATCTCGTCTTGCAGAGCGAATAGATCACTGGTATCGCCGTCGAACCGCTCGGTCCACAGATGCGCGTCGGTCGCGGCATCGATTAGCTGGGCGCTGACGCGGAACTGGTTGCCCGATCGCCTGACGCTCCCTGCCAGCACATAGCGCACGCCCAACTCGCGGCCGATCTGCTTCGTGTCGATCACTTGTTCCGATACCTGAACGCAGTATTTCGTGAGATCACGAAACATATGTGCGAGCCGCGAGAGATCGCTTGTGAGATCTTCGGTGATCCCGTCCGCGAAATACTGCTGCTCCGGGTCGTCGCTAAGGTTCGTAAAAGGTAGGACAAGGATCGAGAGCCGGGGCATGGCGGCCTGAATGGCGGGCTCGGCGCCGGCCGGCTGCTGCCGCACAGGGCCGACAAAGCGGAAACCCCTGCCAATGATTGTACGGATTAGTCGTTGTTGTTCGCCGCTGTCGCCAATGGCACGGCGCGCGGCGTTGATGCGGCTGGCGATGGTCGATTCCGAAACGATCCGCCCGCCCCAGACCGAGTCGAGCAGATCGTCCCGGCTCACCAAACGATCGCGGTTCTTGACCAGAAACACCAAGAGATCGAATACCTGCGGCTCGATCGGCAGTAATACGGGGCCTCGGCGGAGCTCGCGCCGATCTATGTCGAGCGCATAATCGTCAAATAAAAACAGCACGTTAGAACTCGCCTGGCAAACCCATCACGGGCGCAGAACAAGTTTAACGCGTTTTGCCTGCCGCGAAAATCAAGACGCTCTCAAGCGCATTTCAATGTCGCCTCGAAGCCAATCGTCCCGGAGGTCCTTATTCTCGGGCCGGATGTCGCAAAACGACCAGAGGCGGTGTCTCCAGCCGCGGCACCAAGCCGATCAACTCCGGACACTGGCGCTGGAGAGTGGAGGGCTGCGCCCGCCTTCCCGCAAAAGCTCGATCCTGTGTGAGCTGCCTCACATCGATCGGCGAGCCTCAGTCCTAGATTTCGGCGAAGAACTCATGCGGACCGGCCTTTGCCGCGCAGAGCATATGGAGGGATAGATGTCCAGGGGTAACCACAGGTCAAACTCCCCGCCCGGAGATAGGCCAATCTTGCCACCAGCATGCCTCGGTCCCTTCCGGCCGGACCCGGATTGGTTCTCCAAATATTGGCTCGAAGACAAGCCCTCGTCCGGGCTAGCTTTGTTTATTGGAAGGGCGATCACGCGCGTGGTCGGATTCGCGAGAGCGATAGCGATCGCCGGCGGAGCGGGCCTCTTCCGCCGCATTCGTAACACGAGTAGCCTGATCGCGCCCCACTCTAGCTCTCGAGCCTGGTTTCGCCGGGCTGCGATGCGGCGTCCATAAACCGCAGAGCTAATGAACGGGAGGTGCGGCAATGAACAAAGCGATGTTGCATCAAAGAACAGCGGCAGCTTTACCCTACGTGACATCCTGCGGCTCAAGGCCAATCGGGATACTGCTGCTCGCCATAGCGATGGCCTTGGCTCTGACGGCGCGCGTGCGTGCCGGTACGGAAGAAAACTCCGAAAACTTCATGCAGATGCACCAGGTAGAGATCTCTTTCCATGAAGCCGGTTCGACCAAGAATGTGGACCTGATGCTGTCGCTCTTCGCCGACGACGCGGTGCTGACCGCCAAAGGCAAGACCTACACCGGCAAGGAGCAGATAAAGGGTTACTGGCAGACACACCCGGCATTTCAGGCGCAAAACGAATGGGTCGGCTACACACCGGCTTTCCGCATCCGCTACGACGTCAAAGGCGAGAGCGCGTACCTCTATTTCGAATGCCTGTGGGTCGACAAGAAAGCGGGCAAGATCGCCGCCCACACCAACTCTGAGGACACGCTGGCGCGGGTCAACGGCCGCTGGCTGATCAAACAGATGAAGGCGAGCAATGTCCGAGAACTTTAATGTCGCTCGCCTAATTCGGCGCGCGCCTTAAGGGTTGTGGGCGCAAACTCGGACGGGCGGTGCCATATTCGGATATGCGAATTGCCATGGAGGCCCGATATGGAACAAGGCCCGGCGAACCCTGTCCCTGGCCGTCTGATCGAGACGATCAACAAGTTGGTCCGCACGTCTCAGCAGATGCTGATCGAAATCGGCCGCGTGCCCACCGAGGAGGAGCTCGCCAAAAAACTGGCGATGCCGCTCGAAACAGTACGCAAGTTGTTGAATAACCCCAACTACGGATATGCCTCAAGGCGTTGGCTTGTGAGCGAGATGGAAGGCTTGCCCGGCCTGAAAGCGTAGGCGACGAGGCAGGACAGGACATGGACCATGGCGTTGATCACCGATCTGTGGCGTGAATGCTCAAGCCCCATTTCGGATTTCAGAGTATCGAGTACGGTCTCGATGAGGAAGCGCTTGCGCAGCATGATCTTGTCGGCCAGCGGCATGAGATAATTCCTCATGTTGCGGCGGATGCTGGTGATGAGGTGCAAGCCCCGCTGCCAGAGTTTGGTGAAGAGTTCGCGGCCGATGTAGCCCTTGTCGGCGTAGAGGGTGCCGGCCAGGTGCTGGGTCATCGCGTCGAGCACGGTGCTGTCGGCGGTGTTGCCGGGGGTGATTTTCAGCGCCATGATCTGACCCTTGTGGTTGATCACGAAGTGCAGCTTGAGGCCGTAGAACCAGCCCATGCTGGTCTTGCCGCGTGCGGCGAGGCGCTCGAACACCTTATGGCGGTGAATGCGGCGATTGTGGCAGACGGCGAGCTTGGTTGAATCAGCGAAGTAGACGCCGCTCGGCTCGCCGCTGAGGCTGTGCAGCAGCACCATCAGAGGGGCGAACAGCCGCGGCATCAGGCTGACAAAACGGTCATAGTGCGGCAGATCGCCAAAGCAGGCGCGATACTGCTGGCCGATCCCGTAGCAGTAGAATGCCTTGAAGTGCTTGAACGGCGAGAGGTGAAACAGCACCACAATGAACAGCATCTCGGCGCGCGACAGCTTGCCTGGGCGCTGCCTGGTCTGCTCCGACGGGAGCAACCGGTGCGCTTCCCAGTCTGCGAACAGCTTGCAGAAGTCATCGAGACAGCAATACAGCGCTGTGATATCGACCGCCATTGAGGGGGCTCTCCAGACCCGGGTTTGACGCTCAGTGTTCGTAAGCCGATGCTGTCAAAGCCTTGGTTCTTTGGGAAGCCCCTCAACCCTTATCCGTAGTTCGGGTTGAATATCGCGAAAGCGCCGCTCAAGGCATTCTGAGTAGATCAACACTTGAGTACACGACGCTGCCAACCCGGCTCAGGAGCCGGGCCCTCGGGCTGCCTATTCGCCGATTAGGGTCAGGATCAGCGAGCGGTGATGCGGCGAGGCGCGGTGCTCGAACAGAAAGATCCCTTGCCACACGCCAAGCTGCAAGCGGCCGTCGGCGACCGGGATCGTCAGCTGGGTTTGGGTCAGCATGCTCTTGATATGCGCCGGCATGTCGTCCGGCCCCTCATCGTTATGTCGATAGAGGCTCGTGTCTTCGGGCACCAAGCGCCGTAGAAATGCGTCTAGATCGTACCGCACTGCGGGTGAGGCGTTCTCCTGGATCAGCAGCGAGGCGGAGGTATGCGGGATATAGACGGTCAACAGCCCGCAATCGATCTTCCGGCCTTCGACCCAGCGCGCAACCTCAGCCGTGATCTCCTTGATCTCGCGCGGCTCGGTATCGAGGGTCAGTCGGGTCTGGGCGATATGCATGGCAATATCTCGATCTTGCGCTTAGCAGATAGGCCCGAGGCGGCGAGCGGCAAGCGTTAAGTGACGATCGGGTGCCGCGGGCGTATAGATGCACTCGGAATACGGTGTTCAAAGCGATGCACAACACGCGGCTTTCAGCCCTTGATTTTGATCTCGGTCCGGAGATCGATATGTTGCGCGCAACCGTGCGCGATTTCGCCGAGGACAAGGTGGCGCCGCTTGCCGCCGAGATCGACCGCGCCGACCGGTTTCCGATCGAATTATGGCCGCAAATGGGGGCACTCGGCCTGCATGGCATCACCGTCGAGGAGGAATACGGCGGCGCCGGCATGGGGTATCTCGCCCATTGCGTGGCGATGGAGGAGGTAAGCCGCGCCTCGGCCTCGGTCGGGCTGTCCTATGGCGCGCATTCGAACCTTTGCGTCAACCAGATCCGCCGCAACGGCAGCGAAGCCCAAAAGCGCAAATATCTGCCCAAGTTGATTTCCGGCGAGCATGTCGGGGCGCTGGCGATGAGCGAGCCGGGGGCCGGCTCCGACGTCGTCGCGATGCGGTTGCGCGCCGACAAAAGAGGCGATCATTGGGTATTGAACGGCACCAAACTGTGGATCACCAACGGGCATTACGCCGACACTCTCGTCGTCTATGCCAAGACCCGGCCCGATGCCGGCCCGCGCGGCATCACCGCGTTTCTGATCGAAAAGGGCTTTCCCGGTTTTCGCCCCGCGCAAAAGCTCGACAAATTGGGCATGCGTGGCTCGCCGACCTCGGAGCTCGTCTTTGAGAATTGCGAAGTGCCCGCCGAAAACCTGCTCGGAGCCGAGGGAGAAGGCGTCCGCGTACTGATGAGCGGTCTCGATTACGAGCGCGTCGTGCTCTCCGCGGGCCCGCTCGGCATCATGCAGGCCTGCCTCGATCTCGTTGTTCCCTATGTCCACGACCGCAGGCAATTCGGCCAGCCGATCGGCGAATTCCAGCTGATCCAAGGCAAGATCGCCGACATGTACACCGGGATGAATGCGTGCAAGGCCTATGTCTATGCGGTGGCGCGGGCCTGCGACAGCGGCCGGACGACGCGCAAGGACGCCGCCGGCGCCATCCTCTACGCCGCCGAGAAGGCGACCGCGATGGCCTTGGACGCGGTCCAGATCCTGGGCGGCAACGGCTATATCAACGAATTCCCCGCCGGACGGCTGTTGCGCGACGCCAAGCTCTACGAGATCGGCGCCGGCACCTCCGAGATCCGCCGCATGCTGATCGGCCGCGAAATCTTCCAGGAAACGCTGTGAGATACCCCCACCGGGGGATATCAGCGCCGCCGCGGCGAGGCGTCCTTTGCCAGTTGCGAGGTGATGTCGGCGAACGTCACGGCCAGCGACGTCCGAACATCGAGCACGGTCGGGCCCCGGGTCGCGAGCGCCTCTGACAGGGCCGGTGCGATCGC
Source organism: uncultured Alphaproteobacteria bacterium (assembly GCA_963846635.1). Lineage (GTDB taxonomy): Bacteria > Pseudomonadota > Alphaproteobacteria > ATCC43930 > CGMCC-115725 > AP-15. The sequence goes on from CAWJXM010000059.1 coordinate 314,728, forward strand.
TGCCGGATCCTCGATGCGCACGCCGCGGCAACCCAGCGCGCGGGCGATTGCGGCGTGGTCCCAGTCGTTGAACTCAGCCGAGAACGGCCCCGACCCGTGCAAGACCCAGCCCAGCGCCTTGTTGTTGAAGACGACGGTGATGATCGGGATGTCGTGCTCGACCGCGGTCATCAGCCCGTTCATCGTCATCGCAAAGCCGCCATCGCCACACACCGCGACGACCGGCCGGTCGGGATGGACGAGCTTGGCGCCGAGTGCAGCCGGGATTGCGAACCCCATCGGACCCGAGCCGGCCGCCTGCAGAAAGCCCTCAGCGCGTTTCGTTTGATAGAAATGCGTCATCATGATGCGGTTTTCGCCGGCGTCGCAGGTGACGATCGCATTCTCCGGCAGACCGCGCTGCAATTCGCCGATCAAGCGCTGCGGCAGGATCGGCACGTCGTCGGCAAAATAGGCGCGGTCATTGAAATAACCGCGGCGCTCGCGATGCTCGGCGACGCGGCGCTCGGCCGCCTGCCGGCGCCCGGCCCCCCGCATCCGCATTTCGGCGACAAGCTGCCCAAGAATTATCGCGGCGTCGCCAAGCAATACATGCTCAGCCGGGTAATTCCACGAGGCGTTGCGCGGCTCGATATCGACCTGAACAAAAGTCTGCCGGGTCGGGTCCAACAAGGCGCGGTTTTCCCACGCAGTATCGCTTGGCGACAGTTTCGAACCGACGACGACAACGAGGTCGGCCTCGGCAATGCAGGCATTGGCGGCCTCTGTCCCAAACGTGCCGAACACGCCCAGGGCCAATGGATGGGTTTCGGCAAAGGTGCCCTTGCCGGCTGCGGTGGTCGCGACCGGCAGGCCTGCCGCCTCGGCAATTGGCGCAGCTCGTCATAGGCTCGGGCGATGCGTACGCCGTTTCCGGCGATCAGCACCGGGCGCTCGGCCGCGAGTATCGCGGCAGCGGCAGCCTCGACTTGCCGCTGTTCGGCCGGCGGAGGAGAGCCGGGCAGGTAATAGCGAGTGGGGTATAGCATCGGCTGCGAGTTGGGTGACACTGCGCCGGCCAGCGAATCGTGACTGTAAAGGATGGCGACCGGACCCGGCTGGCCCGCGAGCGCATGCTTGATGCCGAGCTGGGTTGCCTGCACCGCCGCAATTGGGTCGTGCGCCTGCATGACATGCTTGGTGACGCCGCCAAAGGCGCGACGCGCGTCCCAGCTGCCCCAATCGCCGGTGCCCTGCTGATAAGGCGCGTGCAAGGGAAAGCGTGGAGCGTCGCTGAAGTCGGTCAACAGCAGCATCGGTGAGCTCGACAGATACGCTTCGATCGTGCCGATCAGCCCATTGCCGAGTACCCACGGCCCTTGTCCCAGCAACACGCCGGGCCGCCGCGTCAGCCGGCCATACACCTCGGCCATCACGCCGCCCAAGGATTCCTCGCGCACCAATACCGTGCGGATCGAGTTCTGGTATTTGCTGAGCCCCGAGACGATGCGGCCGGTATGACCGCCGGAAATGCCAAAAACCATTTCAATCCCGGCTTCTTCGAGCACTCGGGCAACCAGCGCATTCGCCGGCATCTCTTCGGTCAGCATCGGCTCGATCGGCATGGCCTCTTCCTCCCTCGCGTGATGGGCTGGCAGAGCTTGCATCCTCGCCGCCGCGAAAACAATGATCGGGCGCTCAAAACGCGGGACGGAAAATGCGATTGGGCCTGACCCGCGCGGATCGGACGACAGAGGACATTTACGATCTTGGCTCGAACGAATTGATTCGACTGCCGGGATTTGGGTGGCCGGGTCCTATCCCAGCCGGCTGCCGGCGTTATTCGCCGCCGGCGCTGCCTGGAACACGCGGCTCGAAAGCTCATCGAGGAACGCGAATACGCCCGAGATGTTGTACCCGGCCAATAACGCCAGGGCCGACAATCCGAGGCCCTGTTGTGGATTTGACGCGCCCAGATAGCTAAAAAACAGGCCAATGATGGCGCCGCACAGAACCCCGAGAATGACATCCTGCTGAACGCGTCCGCGGTCTGTCATCGTGACTAGCGACTGATCAACCTTGCGGCGCAGCGCGCGCAATGTAGCTGCCATTGCCCCCAAGCCGCCATAGAGGGTGGGAAGCAGATAGAGCGTGATACAGCCGAGGAGCCCGTCGGCGACTTCGCGGGTTCGAAGAGGCAATTGCTGCAGAGCAAGCCCGCAATGCCCCCCTTGGTCGAGGGGGAGGCCAGCGATTCTGCAGAGATCGGCGCTCTGCTCGGCGGTTTTCCTGAGGAAGGATGGATTAAGCCCGAACACTTCCCCCGCCCCGAGATCGCTAATGGCGACGTGAGTCCATGACATCATGTGCAAAGTCACTGCCGCGACATTCTCGGTATTTTGTCTGCTTCGCCAATAAAGTCCGCAAGCCCGCAGGTTTATGACGCCCGGCTTGCTCGTCGGCGCGGTTGCAGGTGCGGTGGCGCCTTGCGGATCGGCCGCTGCCGTATACTTCATCGTGGCCGTTTCCATCTGGGGTCGATCGGCGGCGGGGTCGCATAGCGATGCCAAGACAACCGGCGAAAGTAATAGCGACGGGTCAGACAAATCCTTGGCCAATTCCTCCATGTCGTGCCGGATTGCGGTAAACTGATCGACTATCTGTCGCTGGCTGTCCAGGATCAGGTGACCGGCCAATGCATAGACCGAAACGATCAAGGTCAACGCGGTGCCTACCAAGGCGAAAAATTCGGTGAGGACCACACGGGATGCTAGACGCCGGGCACCCGTTTCATATTCCGGCCTGACATCCGAAGCAGTACTAGCCGACCCTTTCCCTCGCAAGCGCCGCCACAATTGCGATAAAAACGAATGCCGCCGGGCAGCGCGATAGGCATTCGTGGTCTGAATACTGTTTACGGTTGCGGGAGCAGCGACGGCGGCCAGAAAATCTCGGCTCAGATAGAGAAAAGCGAGATCGGTCAACCCCTCATCACCTTCGGGCGCCGAGCCGGAGTCTGGCGATGGCGGTTCCGCCATCGGTCGGAGGTCCGGAAAACGGCTTTCGATGGCGACAAACCGCGTCAGGAAATGTTTATAGGTCCGGCATGGAGGGACCGCCACCCGTCGCATCGGGGCGCTGAGATCAGCCCGAGTATCCTCAAACTGCACCTGTAAAAGATTGTCCGCCCGCCGGCCCAGATATTCCAGCAAGACATGGACATCTTTAATCGCGTGGCGGGTCTCTTCCGCCAATTTGTCGAGCGGCGGGGGCTCTGTCGCCATCCGTTACCTCCTTTGAACGCGCCTCGGCACGAATATTTAACGTAAGCGATCGTACCGTTCGCGTTTGTGAGGTAATTCACAGCGGCATCATTATTGCGAAAGTTAACCGGATTTCTGATAGGGGCTGCGCCCAATCGGCCGGTAAGGCGCGCCCAGGATTGAGACAGGCCGCGTGATGGCACTCACCGGCCGGAGAATGAGGGTCTGCGCCGCCGTCAAAGTTCGGCGGCGACGGCGGTGTGATAGCGGCGCAACGCAGCCAAATGGTCGGAAAGCGTGTGGCCGGAGATACGCTTATGGTGGCGACGGTTGAAGGTCGTCGTCAGGCACAGATGCGAGGCCCCGGCTGATTTCCAAAAGCGCGCCTCGCGCGCCCAATCGGCCTCATTGCCGCTGCCCATCGACACCCAGGCCTCAATCCCGATCTGCCCCGGGTCACGCCCCGCGGCCTCGGTCAGGCGCCGCAGCCGCCCCAGCACCTCGGTGGCTTCCGGGCCGGGCGGATAGGCATTCGGCATCCAGCCGTCGCCCCATTTCGCGATCCGCTCCAAGGTCCGGTCATGATGGCCGCCAAACCATACCGGCACCTTCCCTGAGGCCGGCCGCGGGTTGATGCCGGCATCTTCGATCGTGTGCCAGCGCCCTTTGAATGTGACATGCGGGGAGGCCCACAATTTCTGCATGACCTGGACCTGCTCTTCCGAGCGGCGGCCGCGATTGTGGAAGTTCTCGTTAAGGCCGGTGAATTCGACCTCGTTCCAGCCGACCCCGATGCCGAGCCGGAAGCGGCCACCTGACAAGACGTCAAGACAAGCCGCCTGTTTGGCGACAAGCACGGTCTGGCGCTGCGGCAGGATCAGGACACCGGTGGAAAAGCCGAGCTTTTGCGTGCAGCTTGCAAGATAGCCGAACAATACGAACGGGTCATGGTAGAGCCCAGCGCCAGTACGGTCGCCCTCTCGGGCCCCGAGCACGTGGTCGGGCGCCTCAACAAAATGATAGCCGATCGCCTCCGCCGTTTGCGCGTATTCGCGCACGACCGCCGGATCGCCGCCGATGTCACTCCACGGCAACAAGGTCCCGATTTCCATCGCACTTCCCCTCCGTGATCCGCGTGGGCCTATCTCACAGGCTATAGTAGCATGCGCAGCGGTATCGCCCGAGAGCATAACGGCCGCCCCGGGCTCGGCGAACCGTGAATACGTCAGCCGGTTGGCGCGGGCGCGCGGCCGATCACGGCGATCATCGGATCGCGCTCGTCCTCGACCCATTCGGCAAGGCGATGGATCTCGATCTCGGCGAAACCCGTATGGCGCAAATAGTGCGCGACGAGCCTTGCATGACCGTCATCATCGAGGGCGCGCCAAACCGCCACCGCCTTCGTCCAAAAGCAGCGGTTCGAAAAACTTATGACGACCGGGCTGCCGGGGCGCAGCACGCGCCGCACCTCGCGCAACACTTCGAGTGGGCGCTCCAAGTACTGGATCGAGACACAGATCATCGCCGCATCGATGCTATCGTCGGCGAGCGGCAGGATCGGGTCGCGATTGAAGTTCTGGACAAACCAGCGGTCAAGACGCGGATTGGCGGCAAGCTCCTCGGCATTCATGCCGTGGCCGATGATTTCGGCATAGGCGATCTCGGGCGGCAGATGACTGACCCAACTCGACATCAGATCGAGCAATGCGCCGCCCGCCGGCAGAACCTTGCGATAGAATTCGGTCAGCGCGGCGATCGCGCCGTCGTCGATATGGCAGACAAGCCGCGCCGGCTCGTAGAAGATTTCATCGTCTTCGGCGTCGAGTTTCGTAAAGGCTCCGGGCGGCAGGCCAAGCGCGTCTTGTTCCATCGGTTCACGCGTTGCTGATACGGTCTCGGCACCGACTGATCGCCTCGGGGCGGGCTCGGCGCCGAAGTCATGTCGAGTTACCGAGAATGACACGGCGCCGGATCGCACGGCTAGCGGAATAGCCGGATCAGCCGTGCGGGCGCTCGCAATTGACCATCCACGGGATACCAAATTGGTCAACGAGCATACCAAACCGTTGCGCCCAGAAGGTTTCTGCAATCGGCATCGTCACCGTGCCGTTCTCGGACAAAGCCCGGAACATCCGCTCCGCCTCGGCCGGATCGTCGTTACTGAGGGTCACCGTGATCCCTTTTGGTGCTTGATAATGGTTCGGGGGCGCGTCGCCGCCCATCAGCACCTCGTCGCCGATGGTCAGCCGCGCGTGGATGATCTTGCCGTGAAATTCTGCCGGCGATTGGTCCCGCATCGGCGTCTCGCCATAGGTCATCATCGCAACGATTTTGCCGCCGAGCGCCTTTTCGTAAAATTTGAATGCTTCCTCGCAGCGGCCATCGAAACTCAGATAGGGGTTCAGCTGCATCCTCTGCTCCTCTCGGGTAAAGTTTTGGGGGTGAACCGCACCGCTATAGATGCGGGTTTAGGCGTTGTTTCTAGCAGCGAGTTCGGCGCGCATGCGGTCCTTGGCCTGCTGCATTTCCGGCGTCAGGGCGGGACCAAAATCCTCCATTTCAAAGATTTGTCGAACCTCGACCACCCCATCCCGGAATGGGGCGCGCTTGGCCCATTCGATCGCCTCTTCTTTTGATCCGACTTTGATCATCCAGAACCCGGCAATCAGTTCGTCGGGATTGAACGAACCATCGACAACGCTGCGCTGGGCGCCCGCATAAGAGATGCGGGCGCCCTTCGCGCTTGCTTGCAGCCCTTCGGCGGCCAGCATGACGCCGGCCTCGGTCATTTCCTGGTTGAACTTGAACATCGTCTCGATCAGTTCTTGGCTGGGCAGGATGCCAGCCTCACTGTCGCGGTTAGCCCTAACTTGCAGCATAAACCGCATCGTCACCGCTCCATTCTATATTTCCCTGGGTTCAAGATTTCTGGGCTCAAGCCGGCATTGTCGATTTCCACAATCCGAGCATGCGCCCCTCGGGGTCGGTGAACAGCGAAAAAGCGCCCATGCCGGGTACCGCCTGCTCTTCGATATAAATCTTTCCGCCTGCCGCGACGATCTTGTCGCGATAGGCGGAAAGATCATCGACCGCGATGTAGAATAGCGTGTTCGCGGGCCACGGTTCTGGCCGATCCGGCTTGACGATACCTCCGCCGATGCCGCCTTCACCGCCGGTCTCGACGATGTAGTAGCTGAGATCAGGACGGTGCTGAATGTTCCAGCCAAAGATCGCTTCGTAAAAGGCCGATAGTTTTACCGGATCTTGCGACGTGAATTCGAAATGAACGACAGGATTACCCATTCGATCTCCTTTACATTCAGTCACCTTGGGTCGCCGAGATCTCAATCTTTTCGTGCGCTCGTAGAACCGGAATGGCGGGCCATCGGACGGACTGAACCGACCAGCCCGCCCTCCCGCTCGCGGCCGAGAACCAGGCGTGCAGCCGCCCGAGCCGCGTCTTGTTTAATGCTGTACCTTTATCTCCTCATCGCCGCGGCGGGGTGAATGTTGCGGGCCCATCGTACTCGTCGTGACGCTTTACCCAATCCATCAGGTTGTGATGCGGGCCGGTCTCGTTGCGACCCTTGGGTGTTAAATCGAGGACCATGTAGGTGGTCAGCAGTTCCTCGGTGCCGCGGCCATAGGTCGAATAGGTGTGAAAGATGTCGCCGGCTTCGCTTTTGTAAAACACGCTGCGGCCTGACAGTTCATCCATGCCGCCATCGGTCATCTGGTAATTGTAAAAGACGCGGCCTTGCGCGATTTCCTCCGGAGTAAAAGAAACGTGGTAGTCATAGTTGAAATCGTTGCCGTAGGACGACACCCACCGGAACGTCCATCCCATCCGCTTTTTATAGGCTTCGATCTCGGCGAGCGGGGCGCGGGACACAGCGACTGTCGTCACGTCGTGATGCTCGAGGTGGACAAGGGTGCCCTCGATGTGATCGGCGCCAAACGAGCAGCCGACGCAACCTTCGCCCCAGCCGGGGCCTAGCATGAAGTGGTCGATGAACAATTGGCTGCGTCCCTCGAACAGCTCGGCCAATGTTTTCTTTCCCTCCGGCGCATCGAAGATGTACTGCTTTTCGACCTTAACCCACGGCAAGGCCCGCCGTGTTGCCGCGAGCCGGTCGCGCTGGCGCGTGAATTCCTTCTCTTGCGCAAGCAATTTCACGCGTTCGGCAAGCCATTCCTCGCGCGAAACGATCCGGTGCGCGTCCACACTGCCCTCCGTTCGTTCGATCATTGACATTTAAGTTGATATCAACATATCTTCCCGACCATGTCAAGCGGTGAAGAACTTTCCTACGAAATCACGCTTTTGGTTCGCGACCGCTGCCTATGCCTGCATCTGCAGCGGGCGGCGCGCGCCATAGCCCGGCGCTTTGATCAGGTGTTTCGCCCGGTCGAGCTGACCAATGGCCAGTTCTCGTTGCTGATGGCACTAAATCGGCCGCAGCCGCCAAGCATAACGGATGTCTCGCGGTTGTTGGCGATGGATCGTACGACTCTGACCGCCAATCTGAAACCGCTCGAACGGCGCGGTCTGGTTGAGGTCGCCAGCGACGCCGTTGACCGGCGCACCCACCGCCTCAGCTTGACCGCCGCCGGTCGTGAATTATTGATGGCGGCCGTGCCCTTATGGCGAAAAACTCACGCCGACATTGAACAGCTTATCGGCGAACCTAGCGCCGACCGCCTGCGTTCCGATTTGCGGGTGCTGTCGTGAGCGGAGTTCGCCCACCGGTAAAATCGCCCCGCAATATACCGCTTCCTGATGTGTTGACCCTACGAAACGCGGCTTTCGCGCTCGGCGAGCGGATCGGCGGTCGGGATTGAGATCGCCCCGCCGCGATCGCCGCCGACGAGCGGTGACGGCGCCTTGCGGCCAAAGGCCTCGACCCCGGGAATCTGCGCATCCTCAAGCGGCGGCAGGCGCGGTTTGCGCGCCAGCGCCGCTTCGATAAAGGGGGCCAATTCCCGTTCTTTTTCAGCTGCGCGCAGGCGCTCGCGTTCCTTGAATTCGGGCATCACTTGCGACGCGAAAATCTCGAGCGACTGGCAGATATGTTCGTGGCGATTGCCGCCGCTCTGCTGGATGAACATGACCTGATCGATGCCGGCCTTCTCGTATTTCGCGAGATGCTCGCGCAATTGCGCCGGTGTGCCGATGCCGCCGCGCCCGGCATTGTCAGGCAGCCGGTCTTTGACCTCTAAGAAGCGCTGCCATAGATCGGCGCGACCCGGCTTGTGCTCGCCGAACAGCGCGTAATAGCCGAGCGAATAGCCAAAAAAGCGAAACCCGTCGAGCCCACGGCGGATTGCCTCAGCCTCGTCCGGGTGACACGACATACCGGTGACGATCGCGATATTCGGATTGACCCGATGCCCGATCGGCACGCATTCCTCGGATTTGATGATGGCGTAATATTCCTCGACCCATCTGGCCGCCTGCTCGGGGTCGAGAAAGGAGAAGGTCAGCGCGCCGAGCCCCGTTCTTGCCGCAAGATGGATCGTTTCGCGTCGCGAGCACGCGACCCACATCGGCGGGTGTGGCTTTTGCACCGGCTTTGGCACCAGGTTGCGGCACGGCATGTCGAACCAGCGGCCCTGAAATCCGGGATAAGGCCGCATCGCCAGCATATTGGCGGCCTGTTCTGTCGCTTCCTCCCACATCGCGCGCTTATCGCTCGGATCGACGCCAAACCCGCCCATCTCGACCGCCGTCGCCAACTCGCCGGTGCCCCATTCGACGCGGCCATTCGAAACCAGATCGAGTGTCGCGACCCGCTCGGCGACCCGGGCCGGATGATTGTATTTGGGCGGCATCAGCGCGATGCCATGGCCGAGGCGGATGTGTCTGGTGCGCTGCGAGCAGGCCGCGAGAAACACCTCCGGGGCCGAGGAATGCGAATACTCCTCGAGAAAGTGGTGCTCGACCTCCCAGACATAATCGATGCCGAGCCGATCGGCGAGCGCCACCTGTTCGAGTGCGTCTTGATACAGCCGCAGCTCTAAATCCTCGTCCCACGGCTGCGGCAGCTGATGCTCGTAAAAAAGACCGAATTTCATTGTTCGCCCTCGTCTCGTTTGCATCCGCTGAGGCTGTGATCATCAGAGCGATCAGCATCAGCGCCGTATCAGATTGCGTCGCCCAGGATGAATCCACCTCCCAATAAGAGGATGGATCGATTGTTTGGGAGCATGAACGCGCAATTCTAAGCTCGGCCGGCGCCGATCAGCATCTCGACGCTCATCTCTAGACGCCCATCCGACTCGAATGAGGATAGTCCTGCCCGCACTTCTTCCCGTACCGCTCGTCGCTCCCGTTCTGGAAGTGCCAAGTATGTTAAGGGCAGCTGCCCTATCCCGGCCTCGATAGTTGCCCAGAATTCGTCAAACGACCCGAAAGCCCCATCTCGCGTTTCTCGCGTTATCCGAACGTCGCGAAATCCCACCTCACCAAGCATTGATTCGAGACGCCGGTCATCTGCCAGCGAAAACTGCAGGTGAAGCGCTTCCCGCCGAGCCGGAAGATGTCGGCTAAGTGTCTCGGCGAGAACGCCCCACATTGGTGCTCTGTCAGGTGTGGAAATGACGCATACGGCAGCACACCCGCCACTGCGCAGGACCCGTCGGAACTCGGCGAGCCCTTGCGTCGGGTCGGGAAAGAACATCAGGCCGAGTTGGCACACGACGGTATCAAAGCTCGCGCCCTGGAACGCCAGCGCCTGGCCGTCGCTCACGACCGCCCGATAGGATGCGGGCAGTCGGGCACGAGCCGCGCCAACCATCGCCGCTGAAATGTCGGCGCCAATGACCACGCCGGCATGCCCGACAATGGAAATGGCTGCGAGAGCGGCCTCGCCGGTTCCCGTGGCTACGTCGAGCACTCGATGTCCCGCCGCTATTTCCGCAGCGGCCAGCAGGTTCGGTACAAAGAGTCGAGACCAGCGGCCGATGTACCGATCGTATGCGGAAGCGCTAACCGCTTTTCCGACCGCTGCGTGAAGTCCCAGATCCGAATTCACGACACATGGCCCAACACTTCAGGATGTCCAGCGCAGGATTGCCGCGGCAACCTCGTCGGGTTTGTCGAGTTCGGCCAAATGCCCGGCACCCGATACCGTGACGATCTCGGTGCGGCCGGCGATCGCATTGGCAAAGCGGTCGGCGTAGGTCTTCGGCATGATTCGGTCCTCGGCTCCCCACATCAGCAAGCTCTGTGCCTTGATCAACGGCAACCGCTTTTCGAGCTTGGTGTTGCCGAGCGGCCAGAAGGCGCGGGCCGCAGCCTCCGCCGCACGGGTTTGCTCGATCGTCCATTCGGGCGAGTTGGCACCTTCGGGCTCGGTCTTGAGCTGGTTCCAGCGCTCGGGATCGGCGCATAACAGGCCCGGCACCTCGGGAGCGCGCTGCGCCCAGGGATCGGTCGCCGGGTCGTTCTCGTCAAAGAGACCCCAAGGCGCGATCAAAGCGAGCCGGCGCACCATGTCGGGCCAGATCGCTGCGATCTCGGCGGCAAACGAGCCGCCGACCGAACTGCCGGCAAGATCGGCACCGTCGAGCCCGGCTTTTTGCAACAGTTCGCGTATTGCCAAAACCCAATCGAGATGGCTGTCGAGCACGGTATGCCCGCGATCGCCGCCCGGATGCCCCGGCAGCGACGGCACAATGACCGTGCGTTCGCGGGCCAGCGCGTCGAGAAACGGGATCCAGCGCGGCAACCCGCCAAAGCCGGCGAGAAAACCGAGCTTGGGCCCAGCGCCCGCTTGCCACACGCGCGTCGGAAAGCCGTTGATCTCGACTGAAAACACCTGCGGCTCGGTCATGGCCCTCTCCGGGATCGCTGCCTTTAGAGCCTGACCCGAGCCCCGCCGCCGGTCAAGACCGCGAGCCGACATGCGGCTTGCGATCTGCTTATCCCTCAATATACCCCGGAAAAACCGCCGGCGGCCTTTTGTCGCCTGCGTGTCAACCACGCACTGGCAGCTCTCGACAATCCTGTTGCCGTCGGTGTAAGGTCATCGAAACAAAATAGGAACACAGGTGCAGTGTGACCCGAGTATCCCGTCAAGCCCAACGCGCAGCAGAGCGGCAGTTTCCGGTACGCGTACGGATTGCTCTGCCGCCCGACGGGCTCGGCCGGCAGCTTCGGGTGATGCACGCTTGGCTCGACGAAACTTGCGGGCCCGCAGGTTGGGCCTCGGCGCCGTCGGGAACGGGTGGCATCGTCAATGATGCGATCGCATTTTATTTCGAGAGCGCGGCGTTCGCCCACGCCTTTGTTGCACGCTTTTGCTGCGGCTATCGCATCGAAACCATCACCGGGTCCTTTGCGATGCGAAGTGACGAGCCGCGGCCGCGTCAGACTGCCGCCATTCACAAGACACCCTGATCCTTCTCGGTCTGCCCGTGAACCTTTTCGCCTGGATCGGCTTAGCGGCGACGACCTTTGGCGCCGCCTTGCTGCAGGCGGCAGGCGGATTTGGTTTTGCCGTGGTCGCAACCCCAATCTATCTGACGATCGTCGCGCCGGCGACGGCGGTCCATCTCGTGATCATGATCGCCACCGCACTGTCGGTGGCGGTGCTGCCGCGCTTGCGACATGCGGTAGCACCCGGGCTGCTGTTGCGCTTGCTGCTCGGCAGCGGTGCTGGATTGCCCCTGGGCCTTGTCGCGTTCCGCTACAGCAATCCCGCCGTCATCCGAGAGGTTGCCGGCGGAATGGTGCTCGGTTTTGCCGTATTGCTGGCGCTATTTCGCGGCCGCTCGCGGCTCCTCAGCGTCCTTAACGCGACCCGCAATCGCGACTTTGCCGCTGGTGCCGTAGCCGGTGCGGCAACCGCCCTCGTCGGAATGGCGGGCCCGCCCTTGCTGATCTATCTGCTGCTGGCTGGTACCGCATCCCAGGTGATCCGAGCGACGTTGCTGGCGTTTTTTGGCTTTGTCTATGCTGCAACCTTGGCGGCGCACACCGCGACAATCGGCATTCCGGCGCAGACTTGGCTGACTGGCGCTGTCATGCTGCCTTTTGCATTGCTCGGCGGGCGCATCGGCCGGCCGCTTGGCGATCGCCTCGGCGCCGGTGCTTTCACGGTGCTTGCGATCGCTCTGCTCGCCGTTGCTGGATTACTGGCACTCGTCGAGTAAACCGGCCGCCATCGGGCGGGCCGCTCTGCGGCAATCTTTCCTGCCGCCCAGCACATCGGATGGTGACGGCGGCGAAAACAGAGCATATCTTTCATTTGTGTCTTTGCGCTACGAAACATACCGCCGACCGCTAGCATGGTACGGTCGGATTACGCGCATCCTGCCGCCCATCGTTAATATCCAGGTGAGATCATGATCGGACCACCGGGATTGCCAAAATTTGGACGCCGTGTCTTTTCATTTAAAGCGGCACAGGCAAAGCGGCCGCACCAGACCCGATATGTGTGGAGAGTCGCTGCTGGTCTTTACATGGCGGGTGTGCTCGCGCATTTCAGCCATCATCTGGCGTTCAACTTTGCCCAAGGCGATCCGTCTTTCGGCCGGGCGCTGGTTGCCGCGCCGGTCAGCCTTGTCTGGCCGGCCGATCTGATCGGCACCCTGATCTCGCTGACCTGATCCGAGCAGGCGGCGCTCCAGCGCCGCAGCCGGTCCGGGTCGCGCCGCTGTGCTGATAGCAGCCTTGAGCCAGAGATAGCCCTGACCTATCCGGTTCAGAGGCCGGGGAGCTTTGGCGTTTCCTTCCAGGCGGAGCGGGCACGGGCTGCGTCGAGATAGGCGCTGACCCTGGGGAAGCCGGCGAGGCTAAAACCGGCCCTTTCGATCACATTAAAGATCGGACAATAGGCGCAGTCGACCAGGCTGAAATCGTCGCCGAGCATCCATTGGTTGTGCTGCAGGCGGTCCTCGATGATCGGAAGTACGGCCTTGAGTGCCGCTTCGCCGCGCGCAACGACGGCTTCATCGACAGCAACTCCGGTGACCCTGGCGCGGATGCGAAGCGCAACCTCGCCCGCCGCCGGCATGATGTGCTGCGACAAAAAGAACAGCCATTGGAGGGCTTGCGCCCGCCCCGCCGTCGACACCGGCCACAGCCGGCCGGTTGTCTCGCCGAGATAGGCAAGGATCGCGTGCGACTCCGATAATGTCGTGCCGTCATCGACCAGGACCGGCACCCGGCCGGCAGGATTGACCGCGAGAAAGGCGGGCTGCTTGTGCTGCCCTTTAGCCAGATCAACCGGGATGAGCTCGCAATCGAGTCCCAGCTCTTTGAGCGCGAAGGTAACCTTCTGCGGGTTGGGCGATGGAAAATGATAGAGTTTCATGATCTTCGTCCTCTGCTAACGAGTTGCGTCTTCGGCATATTGAGCCAGCACGATGTCCCATCCACTGGCGAAGCCCTTACCCCTCTCTCGCATCGTCGGGCTGGTTTCGAACCCGCGATGCTCAAGATCGACGCGGGTGCCGCCCGCTATGGCGGCGAAGCGGACCTCCACCTCCGTAGTCGCGTCCCATGCGGGAGGTTTGAAGGTGAACGCGATCAGGTGCGGCGGCTCGCAACGGATCACCCGGCCGATTTCGCATTCGCTCCCATCAGTGAAGCGTTCGTAGAAACGGCCGCCCACGTGGTCGTCGAGAAAGATCTCGTTAGCCCGCTCGCGGGCCATCGAAAACCCGCGCTTCAGCGGCCACCAGCGGCCAATCTCGCTGGTGAAGACGCGGAATGCCTTGTCCGGACCGCAGCTGACATTGACTGATTTCCGGATCGTCATTCACCCTCCTCCGCCACGCGCCTGAAGGCATCGAATGCAATATCCCAAAAGGCGCTCAATTCCTCGATTTGCGTCGCGGCGGCGCGTATCGCCGCTCCGGCGCCGGGCGCCAGCGCATACACCCGCTCGCGTCCTGACTTAGCCGCTTGAATAAGCCCGGCGCGTTGCAATACCCGGGCGTGCTTGCAGATCGCCGGTCGGCTTACCGCAAAGCCGCGCGCCAGATCCCCGGCGCGGCGTGGCCGCTCTGCGAGCCGGTGCAACATCTCGCGACGGATCGGGTAGCCGACGGCAGTGAGAATATCGTCAACCTGTGCCATCGTATGGATGCGTAACCATAAGGTTACATAATGTCAAGCGGCGATTTCTCCGGTTGGCAGCGGCAGGTTTCCACGCTCAGAATGGGAGCCGAGGGAGGACGCAGCATGGAGCGGATCGCACACTCGCCATTGGCGATCTATCAGCAATATCTCGACAAAGGCGAGCTCGCCTATCAGTGGAGCCCGGAAGCAAACCGGGCGGTGTTTTATCCGCGCGTCATCTGCCCTTATACCGGCAGTGACCGCCTCGAATGGCGGGTCAGCGCCGGTCTCGGCACGGTTTATGCGACAACCGTCACCCATCCGCGCGAGGGGGCGCCCTATAACGTAGCGGTGATCGATGTCGATGAAGGCTTTCGGTTGATGAGCCGGGTCGAAGACATCGCTCCTGAAGTGGTCAGAATCGGGATGCGCGTCAAGTTTCGGGTTCATCGGCCCAAGGGCGATCAGGCTTCCGGCGACGAGCCGCCCTATCCGGTCTTCGTCCCGGTAGGGGAGGGCGCGTGATGGATGGACTGCAGCGCGGCGCCGCCGCGATCGTTGGCGTCGCCGAGTCCGATCTGGGAGCGGTTGCCGCCGAGATGACCCCGATCGATTTGATGGCCCAGGGCATCCACCGCGCCCTCGCCGATTGCGGGCTTTCGCTCAGCGATGTCGACGGCTTGATCTGCGCCACGGCGCAGAGCCGCACCTCAGGCCTCAGCCTCGCCGAATATCTCGGCATCTCGCCGGCCTTTATCGACACCACGATCCTTGGCGGCTCGTCCTTCATGTTTCATGTGGCGCACGCCCAGATGGCACTGCAGCTGGGGCTGTGTCAGGTTGCGGTCATCGCCTATGGCTCGACCCAACGTACGATCGGGCGCCGCCACGCCTCGGTACGCGAATACAACCCGTACGAGACCCCGTTCCGCCCGTTTCTGCCGTCGACCGCCTACGCGCTGGCTGCCTCGCGGCACATGTACCAATACGGGACGACGCGCGAGCAATTGGCTGCGGTCGCGGTGGCGGCGCGTGAATGGGCGCTCAAAAACCCGGTCGCCTGGGAAAAGAACCCGCTGACGATCGCCGAGGTGCTGTCCGCTCGCATGATCAGCTACCCGTTTACGGTGCGCGACTGTTGTCTGGTGACCGACGGCGGCGGTGCGGTGATCATGACCACCGCCGAGCGTGCCCGTTCGCTGAAAAAGCTGCCGGCCTATGTGCTCGGTTGCGGGCAGGCGATCACCCACGCCAATATATCGAGCATGCCCGATCTGACGGTGACCGGTGCGGTGCCCTCCGGCCGTGCCGCTTACGATATGGCAAAACTCGGGCCCGCCGATATCGACGTGCTCGAACTCTACGACGCGTTCACGATCAACACGATCCTGTTTCTCGAGGACCTCGGCTTTTGCAAAAAGGGCGAAGGCGGGTCTTTTGTCGAGGGCGGACGCATCGCGCCGGGCGGCAGTCTGCCGGTCAACACCAATGGCGGCGGGCTCTCCTATTGCCACCCCGGCATGTATGGCCTGTTTCTGTTGATCGAGGCGACGCGGCAGTTGCGCGGCGAATGCGGTTCCCGCCAGGTCGCGAATTGCGAGGTCGCCCTCGCTCACGGCAATGGCGGCGTCCTGTCGTCGCAAGCCACTGTCATCCTCGGCACCCACGCGACGACTTAAGATAATTCATTTGATGGCGTGTAGGACGGACGAGCGACGCGTATTCCGCCGATCATTCGCCTGCTCGCTAGCGATAGGGCGGAACGCGCTGCGTTTTTCCGGCCTATTTGCTATCAGGAACAGCGCGGCTTGAGCTAATTTGGTTCCGGTGATGCTGTCGGGCCGTTAGTAAAGCCCTTACCACCACTCCCGAAGCTATGGGAGTGCCTACTAAACTGATGGATGCTCAGCCGCAAACCCTAAGACTGTGCTCCTTAAATCACTAAATCTCATTAGAGAATCCTAACTTTAGATACATGTGAGGAATTTGGTGTAGAAGGGCATGGTTCGCCATAGAAAGGGGGAGCCATGGGCGGGATTGTCTGCAAGCGCTGTCAAGGGACGGATTACGTCAAGAGGGGAACGGTTCGCAATCTGCAACGCTACCAACGCAAGGCCTGCGGATGCAATTTCACGAACACGCCGCCGCGTGGCAAGCCGCCGGGAATGAAGGCTCTGGCGCTGATGCTTTATGCCATGGGCAATATGAGCTTTTGCAGCATCGCTCGCCTTCTCGGGGTCAGCGATGTCGCGGTCCTTAAGTGGGTTCGTAACGAAGCCCGGCGGCTGCCCGAACCGGCCGTGACAGCCGAGACCGTCATTATCACGCTCGACGAGATGTGGCATTTTCTCAAAAAAAGACTGAAAAACTCTGGATTTGGCGAGCGTATGACCCTGTCCGTCGGCGCACCGTCGCCGGGGTGCTTGGTGGCCGTGATGATGCCGCCCCCGCCTTCGCGGGGGCAGGCTCTGTCAAAAGCTCCTCGATAAAGTCGGGATCCAGGGCAAACCCTTCCTAACCGACGATTGGGAAGGCTTTCACCGCCTCATTCCGCAGGATCAACTCTTCACCGGTAAAGACCTGACGTTCTCCATCGAGCAGGACAACAGCAACATTCGTCACTTCGTCGCCCGCTTTCGCCGTCGTACCAAGGTCGTTTCCAAAGCCGTGGAGATGGTCGATCTGTCCCTGCGCATCTATCATCACTTCCACGACAATCCGTGCAACTTCGCCGCCCTCGTCGCCACCTTCCTATGTATCTTCAGTTAGGACTCTCAAGCACGGATACGGTCTATGCATGCCCGCGTGGCCATGCGACGGGATGTGATAAACTCGTCTCTTACAATGTCGTACTTTCTGAATTCATACACCTTTACAGTGCTGGCCATTTTATTTCTCTCTTTTAGATTGTAATCTGGCCGAACGATCATTAAGAGCTGATTTTGCAGATGGCGTCAAATACTTTTGTACGTCACCGGACAATTAAGCTTCATCAGCTCCGAGGGGAGGCCCTCCAAAATAAAGACAGAAAACCGCTGGTTTTGACACGTAACCGCCCGGAAGAGATTTAGCCCGCCGAGTGCTTTTTTTAATATTCAATCAGTCTATCGGCCGAATCTCATAATTAAATCCCAACTCTTTTCGTATTGTATCGCACGTTGCTAGGGCATTACCGTAACCTCTGATCCGCTTGGCAAATTGTTGGGCTACACACCAAACCCCAGCCATGTAGTAGGTTTCATAGTCGGTGTTGCTGTCAACTCTGACAATGATCCAATCCGAGTGCCGTGACTTTCGTCCGGCAATTATGCTTTCCCGGCAAGACCGGAGCATCTCTGATTGCTCCCCGTGCTCATGGAAGCAAACGTTCGTACTCATTCCTGACAATGCGGTAGCACTCACAGCAGGCCGACTCCAAGCCTGTACGGTCGATGATGGTAATCTGGCCATGCCCGTTGTCGATCAGCCGAGCAGCCCTCAGCTCACCCAGTGCAACAGTGACGCCAGCCCGCCGCACCCCGAGCATTATCGACAGAAACTCGTGGCTGAGCAGCAACCGATCACTGGTCGCGCGATCACGGGCCATCAGCAACCAGCGGGCAAGGCGCTCAGACAAATTGTGTCGGTTGTTGCAGCCCACCGATAAGGAGACCTGAGTGTGGAACGCCTCGACGTACCGAAGCAGCAACCCAAAAAGAGCGGGGATCCGGCCTATTTCATCCCGGAATGTGCCTGCCTGCATTCGTAAGGCAGAACCGGGGAGCTGTATCATCGCTTCGAGAGGGAAGGAGTTCGCACCGAGCAGTACCGGAATCCCGACAAATCCCTCGTTACCGATCACTCCTACCTCGATCGCGGCTCCGTTTCCTAGAGCCTGTACAAGCGACACGATCCCCTCTTGGACAAAATAGACATGATCGATTGGAGTATTCGGCTTTGAGAGCGTCTGTTTAAGCTCTAACATGACAGGCTCAAAGTGCGGCCTGAGGCGATCGAGATCCTCAGATACTAACGCGCGGAGTAGCCGATTTGAGATAGAGAGCGTGGGGGGCATGTACTCTTCCCTCCCAAAAGTCGGGCAAGAGCACAGGCATCTCTCAGCCGTTCGCACCCCGAGGGCTTTTTTTGCGGACGATTTTCAGAATATGGCAATTCACCGCGGCGATTACGAAAGAAAAAATGGTGCGCTGCGAAATTTCTTGGTGACGCGTTTAAACCCGCGGCCACGCATCGCACCCGGACAAGCGAACCCGGCTATCGAGTTCTTGGCGACGCTCAGGCTAGGCTAGGCTAACGTCCTGCCACGGGGTGACCTCCGGGAGCCACGAGGCAAAGCGGAACCCCGGCCGCAAATCGGGGTCGGCGCGGGTTGGAAGTGCGATCAGCGCGCTCGACACGGTGCCATAGCCCTCGACACAAAACCGCATAGCGGCGGTTGATGGCTCGCCAGGTGGTGCACGGCCGCTGCTGAGCAGTTCCTGCCAGCCTGTCCAATCGCCCCGATCGGGGTCGGGCACGGGCCAAGCCCGGAATGCCGGCAGAGCGAGCTGCAATCTTCGGGTGCCGAGATCGTCGATATCACCAGCTGCGATCAGCGACAATCCCTCCTTCAACGGGTGAACTTCGACGCGGCGGCCGGCGGCATGGCGCAACCAGAACCCGTCGCGCTCGTCGGCCACGATCAGGTTGAAGGTACGGTA
Organism: uncultured Alphaproteobacteria bacterium; assembly: GCA_963846635.1. Classification (GTDB taxonomy): domain Bacteria; phylum Pseudomonadota; class Alphaproteobacteria; order ATCC43930; family CGMCC-115725; genus AP-15. The sequence continues at coordinate 333,738 of CAWJXM010000059.1, forward strand.
AGCATCAGGGTCGAGATGCGCCAAGGCCTGGGCAGCATCGACCGCATCGGCATGGTCGAGCGCCTCCAGTACCAATTCGCCCCGCGAGCGGCGGCCCGCGGCAGGTCCCAGCGACCCGGTGCGGTTCAGCACCGCGGCGGCGACCCCCCAATCGTTGATGGCGAGCCACGACCCTCCGGCAAGGAGATCGAGCCCGCCCACCACCTCGGACCGATCGGACCAATGTCGGCCCGGCGCTCGCCACGGCCGGTCAATCATTTCGTCGCGATTGGCGCCGATCAGCACCGGCCAACGGTGGTCGGGACGACGCAGAATGACGAGAGTACACATCGGCTCTGGTTGTTCTTGCCTTGCCGCTGCCGCGAGATCAGGCAATATCGGATGGCGGGTCAAACAAAACCAGCCATATTCGGCCAGCCATATTTGGGATGAGGGCGCGATGCCTACTTTCGCCGACCGTGAAAAGGAATTCGAAACGCGGTTTCAGTATGATCAGGAGTTCAAGTTCAAAGCGACCGCACGCCGCAACCGCCTGTTGGGCCTATGGGCGGCGCAGCGTCTGGGGCTGCTCGGCGGCGACGCCGAGGCCTATAGCAAGCGGGTCGTCGAGGCCCAGTTCGAGCCCGGCGGTGACAGGAACGTCATCGATAAAATCGCCACCGATCTCGGTACCAAGGATCCGACGATGACCATCGCCCGCGTCAGCTTTGAGCTCGAACATTTCGCCGAGCAGGCCAAACAGCAACTAATGCAGGAGTAGCGGCTCTATACCGGCCGGTCACCCTTGACCGTTACCCGGTGGCCGGAACGGGTGTGCGGCCAGTAGTCCCACATCGCGTGATGCTGGACGCAGCGATTGTCCCAGAAGGCGATCGAGTTCTCCCGCCAGCGGAAGCGGCATTGGAACAGCGGGTTTGCCATGTGCTTGAAGAGATATTGTAGGATGCCGGTGCTTTCGTCGCGCGGAATGCCATTGATGTATCGGGTGAAACCCTCATTGACATAGAGCGCCTTCCGGCCGGTCACCGGATGCGTGCGCACGATCGGATGATCGGCGAAGGGATAGCTTTCCTTGTCTTTTATGCCGTAATTTGCGTATTGCCCGCGATAATGCTCGCCGTCATGGCGCGCGGTCAGGCCTTCGAGATAGGTCTTCATCCGGTCGCTCAGCGCCTCATAGGCCGCATACATGTTGGCGAACAGCGTATCGCCGCCGCGCGGCGGGCATTTACGGATATAGAGGATCGACCCCATGGGGGGCTCGAGATCGCACGACACGTCGGAATGCCAGCCCTCCCCATTGGCGCGCGGGCTATCCTTGTCGGCGTGGATGATCATCAGCTCCGGGTGGCCAGGCTCCGAGGGCGCCGCCGGATGGATGTGCAATTCACCAAACCGGCGCCCGAAATCGAGGTGCTGGTCCGGGGTCAGGTGCTGGTCGCGAAAGAAGATCACCAAATTCTCGGCCAACGCGCGGTGGACCTCGTCCATCTGCTGGTTGCTGATCTCGCGTAGATCGATCCCGCCGATCTCGCCGCCGATGATCGGCGTCAGTTTGTCGACCGTGATCGTCTCATAGGGCGCCGCTTCCTCCGGCATATATTTGATTCGCGGGCCATTCCTGCTGCGCAGCGAGCTGTTCATCGCGTTTCTCCTCTACGATGATGACCAGGGACGCCATTACGCCCCTGATTTTCCTTTTCCTCAAGCAATGCCTCCATAGGCACGTTGAGTGCCCGCGCAATTCGGTCGAGCGTTTCGATGCTGCCGTTCTTTCGCCGTGTCTCGATCTGCGCGATCAGGTCGCGGCGAACTCCCGCTGTGGACGACAAATCCAGCTGCGTCCAGCCGCGGTGTTCGCGCCAGGCCTTGATTGGATGGGCACCATCAAGCTTGGCTTCGATCACTTCGACCGGGATCGTAACTTCGACAGGTGCGCCGCGTTCGCTCTCGATCCGGGCGGCGAAAGCGGCGTCCTCGGCACGTACTTCCGCAATCGCTGCGAGGTCCTTGGCATCCTCCGCAAGCTCGTCTGCCCAGTCCGGATCATCGAACATCTCGGCAATCCGGTCCCAATCGGCGCGCGATAGCACGACTTCGGTGTCGGTGATCGACTTCGGTTTCGGTAGCAGGAAAGGCATTGCTACCTTTTGTACACATCGCTGCGCGTGCGGATCAGCTCCACCGTCATTATCCTTTCCGCTTCGTCAAGGCTGAACAGGATCCGATAGTCGCCGACGCGAAGCCGCAAGGAACCGCTGCCGGCGAGCGGCTTGACATCGGCGCCCCGATTTGTCGGGTCGGCGGCCAGCTCTTTGAGACGAGAGAGAATCTGCCGCTGGCGATCGGCTTGGACCTTGTCGAGTGCTTTCTCTGCACCACGTCTGAAAACCAATCTCCACAGGAGCGAGCCTTCCTTTCATCTTCGCTTGCACGACTGCCTCATCTGGATAAATCCCATGACGCTCCCCGGCTACGCCGCCGCTAAAGCATCTGGGGAGCATGCTTCCCGGAAGCGCAATTCATATACGTCGAGGTTGGCCGGTCGTCAATCGGAAAGTGACTATCGGTCACACTCAATCGTCACCGAACACCCGGCGGAAGATCGTGTCAACGTGCTTCAGATGATAGGCGGTGTCGAACGAGCCGTCGATTTCCGCGGGGGATAGATAGCGGGTGATTTCGGAATCGGCTTTGAGGCGGTCGGCGAAGCTGGCGCCGCCCTGCCATGCCGCCATGGCGTGACGCTGAACGGCGGCATAGGCGTCCTCGCGGCTTTGCCGGCCCGGGTCAGTGCTGGCAAGACCCGCTGCGAGTTGACGAGCCCGCCTGATGATGCGAGGGTTCTGCGCATGCGCTCGGCATATACAACGAGCCGGTCGATCAGCCCTTCAGTCGCACCGAGGCAAAATCGAATTCAACCGTCGCATTGAGGGTGGTGACCCGCCCGACCAAGGAATGCGAGGTGTCGCGCTCGTGCCAAACCGCCACGTCTTCGAGCATTGACGTGTTTGGTGACGCATCCCTAAGGAACCAGGATTGGAATTCGCCGCGACGGTGACCGTTATTACCGATATCGCACTGGCGTCTGGTCGTAAGCTTGCCAGTGCCGCAGTCAACTGCAGGAGTGGCAAATGACTCTTGGTAAACACTTTGCACGGACGGGTCGCGGGTTCGCCATTGGGGCGGCGGTTCTTGCTGCGGTTGGTTTGACCACCATGCCGCAGCCGGCGCATGCTATCGGCCCCGGTGCCGCGGTGGGGATCGGACTCGGCGCCTTTGCGGTCGGGAGCGCGCTTGGCTCAGCTGCGAACCCGTACTACAATCCTTACTACTATCCTTATGGGTACTATTACCCAGCGGCCCCGGCCTACTATCCGCCGAGGCCCTATTATCCGCCGCGGAGCTGTTGGAACCCGTATTATCGGCAGTATTACCCCTGCTGACCGAAAACGCGACGAAAGATCGTATCGACGTGTTTGAGGTGATAGGCCGTGTCGAACAGGCCTTCGATGGTCTGGGGAGCGAGATAGCGGCCAACTTCAGGGGCGCGCTTCAGCAGCTCGGCAAAACGGCCATCACCACGCCAAGCGGCCATGGCATGACGCTGAACGGCGGCATAGGCGTCCTCGCGGCTCATGCCGGCCTGGGTCAGCGCCAGCAAGACCCGCTGCGAGTTGACGAGCCCGCCTGATAATTCGAGGTTTGCGCGCATGCGCTCGGGATAGACGACCAGCCGATCGATCAGATCGGTCATGCGCGCCAATGCAAAATCGAGGGCGATCGTCGCGTCCGGAGCGATGACCCGCTCGACCGAGGAGTGTGAGATATCCCGCTCATGCCACAGCGCTACGTCTTCGAGCGCCGGCGTCACAGTCGATCGGATCAGCCGGGCGAGGCCGGTCAGGTTCTCCGCGAGCACCGGGTTGCGCTTGTGCGGCATCGCCGATGAACCCTTCTGGCCCGGTGAGAAATATTCCTCGGCCTCGCGCAGCTCGGTACGCTGCAAATGGCGGATCTCGGTCGCGAGCCGCTCGATGCCGGCGGCAATCAGCGCCAAGGTCATAAAAAACTGCGCGTGCCGGTCACGCGGGATCACCTGGGTCGAGATCGGCTCCGGTTCGAGGCCGAGCATTTTTGCGACATGGGCTTCGACCGCGGGGTCGATATTGGCGAAGGTGCCGACCGCGCCGGAAATCGCGCAAGTCGCGATTTGCTTGCGCGCAGCGACCAGCCGCTCGCGCCCGCGAGCGAATTCGGCGTAGTGCCCAGCGAGCTTGAGCCCAAAGGTTGTGGGCTCGGCATGGATGCCATGGCTGCGGCCGATCGTCGGCGTGTATTTGTGCTCGAAGGCGCGACGCTTGATTGCGGCAAGTAGCACGTCGAGATCTGCCAGCAGCAGGTCGGCGGCTTCTTTCAGTTGCACCGCAAGGCAAGTATCGAGGACATCGCTTGACGTCATCCCCTGGTGCAGAAACCGCGCTTCGGGGCCGATATGCTCGGCGAGGTTGGTCAGAAACGCGATCACGTCATGGCGCGTCTCGCGTTCGATTTCGTCGATGCGCTCGATCTCGAAGGTGCCGCGCTCCCACACCGCGCGTGCAGCACTTTCGGGGATAACGCCGAGTGCAGCCTGCGCATCGGCGGCATGGGCTTCGATCTCGAACCAGATCCGGAAGCGATTCTCGGGCGCCCAGATCCGCGTCATCTCGGGCCGGCTGTAACGAGGGATCATGGCGGCCCGATCCGATCAACTGGCAAGAGCGATTTTGCCATCAGCACCTCATCCCAATAACACCCGTTCGCTTTCAGCGCATTCTTTTCGATCCCGTATTCGACAAAGCCGAGGCTCGTGTAAAGGCGCCGGGCCGGTTCGTTCCCGGCGACAACGCTCAGCTGGAGAATTTCGACCTCGTTTCGGGCATGCTCGATAATTGCCTCGGCAAGCCGGCGGCCGATGCCGGCGTTGCGTGCATCGGGTCGAACATACATGCCGACCAGCACGCCCTTATGCGCCTCCTTTTGTCCCTGCCTGGCAAGGAAGGCGGCGATGCCTCGCAGCTCTTCGCCACCGAAAGCGCCGAATACTGCCGATCTCTCGAGCCGATCTGCGAACCAGGTCAACGGTTCGGCATTTTCGACAGCAAAGGTGCTGCTGAAGGCGTCAGGAGCGAGCCTCAGTGCTTCCAACCGTAGTTCGCGATATATGATGGCATCCGCCGACGACAACCGCCGGATCTGCACGTCGTGCACCGCATTTCACTCCACAGCGACATTGGCCCAAAGCAAATATGGGGCTAGCGAGTGCCATGCCTTCGGGCGAACAATCCTCGCTTCTACGGCATGCTCGACCGCCCGCTAGGCCGCGGGGCGCAGCACCGCGGCATGGGCCGGCGTGTCGATCCACATGCGGAACCACGACTCGAGCATCAACAGCGCCCACAGCCGGTTTTGATGATTGAAGCGATAGGCGCAGTGCTCGTCGAGCAGCTGGCGCACGTAATTCGGTCGAAACAGCCCGCGCTGCCGCGCGCTCTGTGACAGCAGGGTGTCATAGGCCATCTCTTTGAGTTCTTGTCGAAACCAGCGGTCGATCGGGCAGCCGAAACCGCGCTTTGGCCGGTACAATACGGCGCGGGGCAGGTAAGGCTCCATCGCCGATTTGAACAGCGCTTTTAGTGCCCCGCGTTTCATTTTGACCGTGTCCGGCAATGCCGCAGCCCATTCCAACATCTCATGGTCAAGCAAAGGCGAGCGTGCTTCGAGACCATGGGCCATGCCAGCGACATCGATCTTCACCATCAGATCGTCGGGTAAGTAGGTATGGATGTCGGCCCGATTGGCACTAGCGACTAAGCTGATATTGGGGGTGAAATAGGAGGTCAATAGCGATGCGGCCGACTGCTCAGCAAAGCTGCACATTGCTTCCCCGTAGCCTTCGGTCTTGTCACTATCGCTAAAGAATGCGAGTGACGGAAGGTAACGCTGCGCCGGAGAGGAACCTGGCGCTCTCAGAATGTCGCCGATCTGGCGCAGCTTGAAGCGCCGCTGCAATGCCGCTGGCGCACTCTGAACGAGCCGCCCAATACCAGCACGAACAGATTGCGGCATACCGTCGAGCCGCGCCAGCCAGTGCATGGCTTTGTAGCGGCCGTAACCAAGAAAACACTCGTCGCCGCCATCCCCGGTCAGCGCTACGGTGACCTCACGGCGGGCCATTTCGGACACATACCAGGTCGGGACCGCCGACGGGTCGGCAAACGGCTCGCCGTAATGCCAAACGAGGCGCGGCAATACCGCAACGGCATCGGGCTCGACCACGAGTTCTCGATGGTCCGTGCCGTAATGCCGTGCAACCATGCGAGCATAACGCGTTTCGTCATAGCGTTTGTCGGTGAACCCGATCGAAAAGGTCTTGGGTGGCCCGCCGCCAAGGCGCGCCATCATCGCGACAACGGCAGATGAATCGACGCCGCCGGACAAGAACGCGCCAAGCGGCACATCGGAAACAAGGCGCAGACGGACCACCTCCTCGAGCCGCTCGATCAGTTCGCGGCGCAGCTCAATCGGTTTGCGCCGCAGGCTGCTCGCCTCAGGGTAGGGCAGCTCCCAATAACGGACGAGTTCGGGCTCCTCGAGGCTCCCGTCTTCACGCATTGAGACAGTCATATAGTGGGCTGCCGGTAGTTTATTGATGCCGGCAAAAGCGGTCAGTGGCGCCGGCACGTATTGCAGTGTCAGAAACCGATCGATCGCATCGAGATCCGGTTCGCGCGGCAGCTCGGGCCAGGCATGGAGGGCTTTGATCTCGGAGCCGAAGATCAGCGCCATCCGTGACTGCGCCCAATAAAGCGGCTTCTTGCCCAACCGGTCGCGCGCCAAGACCATCCGGCGGGTGCGGCGATCCCATATCGCCAATGCGAACATACCGCGCAGCCGACAAAAAATGCGAGGTCCCCAGGCGTGCCAGCCATTAACGATAACTTCAGTATCGCTGCGGCTGCGAAACCGATAGCCAAGGCCCACGAGATCTCGCCGGATTTCAGCGAAATTGTAGATTTCGCCATTATAGCTGATCCACACGCTGCCATCGTTGCTCGCCATCGGCTGATGCCCGGCCGATGAAACATCGATGATTGCCAGGCGCGCATGGGCGAGGCCCGCCCAGCCATCGGTCCACACGCCCTCATCATCGGGACCGCGATGGCGCAGTGGCGTGATCATTTCCCACAGCCTGCCATCGAGCTCGGCTGCCGGCATCGGCACGCTGCTCAAAAAACCGGCAATTCCGCACATCTGGCATCCCTTGCGATGACCTGCCGCACTCTATCCCGAATTCGTTCCGGATACGGAATCCCAAGCCGCCTTCCTATAGCACGAGAGTTTCGGGACAGATCGCCGGCCGACGCCGAATTGAATTAAGGTGTTTCCGAAGACGGGTGAGGCGACGCTCAGCAAAGCGGGCCGGGCTCACCGTCCAGATATTTCTAATCAGTATCAGAGTCAGAGGCAGTAACCGGCTAGCCGATCATTCGGAAATGGTGGGTGTGACTGGGATTGAACCAGTGACCCTCCGGTGTTAACGTACAACCCCCTATTTCCTCAGCTTCCAGGGTTTCCATGTTTCTATTGCACTAAAACCCGCTGAACGTAAGCAGCACATGTGGTCGGTTTTCGCGGGTTTGCGCTTCATGCCGGAGCGCTCGCGCGCAGGTGGCATTCTTTAGGGAGGGTACGGCCGCGTTCAAATCGAGGTGCTTGGTGCTTCGGAGCTACCCTCAATCAGCGTTCCGATCAGCTGCAACAAGCGCGATGTTCGGGATTTCTCGGCCCTCTGCTGAGGAACGCGCCGATGTCGATATGCGATGGCTGGCCGCCTGATGAGCGATTTGGCTCGTGCCGGATGAACACGTCTCCGGTGCTGGGATCGCGGCCCAGATACCAGCGGTCCCCGTTCGAGCTACTATAAAGCTCCCTTGTCTCGATCGCCATCGGCTACTCCTTGGTTCGACACATGAGAGTATGGGGAGGATCACGGAGATAGGTGAGCCGAGACACAAGCTCAGGCTTTCAGCCGAAAGGCGGTTCGCTTGCCAGTGCATAAGCCGATGCCGGCCCAAACTGCATGCAGTTAATCAGTCGATGAGTGACTATTTGGGCAGTCTTCATAAACGCGTGTAAGTCATTGGCTCGTCTATTCCACGTCTTTGACAGTGTCAAATGCTAATCTTGGATCGACTCGGTTAAGATCCACCAGATTGGTGGATAAGCCTGTGGATAAGCCCGCTCAGGGAAAGCTAAGCGCCCGTACAATCGACGCCCTTACAGGGTTGATTAAAAAATAGGCAGCCGTCTCAAGCGATTGATTATCAATAATTTATTGAAGCGTTGCCAGTTTCGGGAGTTGAGTTAGCGAAACGTTCACAGAAGCGTCACAAAGAAGTGTATGGAATATTGATCAATTGGCGATGCTGAGCAAGCGGATTTTAGCTATCCGGGCAATCTGCCGGTCTGACCTCTGGGTTCGGGCCAGATGACTGGACGCGATTCGTCGTCCTGCGTTGTTCCGCCGCATGTTGCACGGAGAGCTTCGGCCCAGCCGTACTCGATCGGCTCACTGATCAAGTACTGGAGATACAGGCTGCTCTGATAAGTGCGGAAGAGCTCCAGTAGCTGCACGAACGTTTCCTCGGTGGGTTGGGCAATCTTCATCGAAGATGCAGCGATCAGATCACGCGCGGCAAATCGGCACAATGTTTCCGAGCATGTGAACAGCCTCACACTCGAATTGGTACATTTCGTGCTAGGGTATCTGTGGAGGTAAAGGGCATGAAGAATGCAGATTTCTACCAGGGCACGGCGGACGCGATCGGTGTTCCGCTCTACCTCTATCCCGACGGCTCGGTCACGAATTTTCGCAAGACCGACATTGAGCCGGCTGCAACCATTGAGCCTCACGAGCGCTGGAGGCCGCCGGACGATCATGGCCTCGGCGAGCAGGTGAGGCAGCATTAGGCCGGTGGCGATCAGTTGTGATCGGCGACAAACGCCGAGATCGAGCACAAGGTGGCGGCGATTGTCGGCCAGCGGGTCTGGTTCGGCAGAATTTGGTAGAGTTAACGCTTCGATCACCTGCGCCGCTCAGCACCGCCTTGCCGAAATTTGCATGATCGCCGGTTGCCTTGGTCAGGTTCGCGAGACTGAGCGTGGCGTGGCCCAAATTTGCCCGGTTGAGGACCGCCTCTGAAAGATTTGCGCGGCTCAGATTGGCGCCCGTTAGGATCGAGTTGCTCAAATTCGCCCGGCTGAGGTTCGCTCCGCTCAGGTCCGCCTCGGAAAGCTCGCTGCCGTCGAGAAGCGCACCGCTGAGGTTTGCCCGGCTGAGATCGGCGCCGGCGAGGAACGTGCCGCCGAGATTGGCCGCCGCCAGATTGAGCCCGGCGAGATCGAGGCGAAGCGAAGAGTTTCCGTTGCGCCACGCATTCCACCGCTCGGCACCCTGGCGCAGGACCGCGAGATGCTCCGCATTCCCCATCACCGCTCCCTTTTCCGCAATTTCGCATGGCATGGTCGATCATCGCTCGTCGGGATCGCGGTCGAGAAGCCTGCCGCCGGCCGCGTGCGCGGTGGGGGCAAAGCGCCGGTATTGCCTCGCTCCGCGCGCACATCGGTCACTCGCCGACACGCCCGCACCGGGCGATAGGTTGCGGCAAGCGCCATGCCCAAAGTTCCACCGGCTCGATCGTTAACATCTGGCGAACTCTTCGGCCATCGGATCGAACCCCGTGGCCGATCTCGCCACGCGCTATGGCTTCTGGCAACTCGGGCGCTTTGCCGTCAAATATCGTTCGGCTGTTTGGTGAGCTTTCTTCCGCCACACGATACAAGCAGCGATACAAGCAGCCCGATTAGCCGGCTTTCATTTGCCAAAAATGCATAGCCCTCCGTTTAATCCTCCGGCCACAATCACCTCTGACTTCGGCGTATGGAGAGCGATTGGCGTCGTTGTCATTGCGCAGTCCTACGCGTAAATTGCGGTCCGGCCGCAGGAGGCGGTCAGTGTTTTTCCATGATTTCCAGCCGGGAACCTACCGTCTTACGGTTACAGCCCTACGGGACCCCGACAAACTATATCGACACCCTCCAGCTCACACCGGGCACAGAGGCCTATGTGCAAGTCGAACCGGTGCCTGATTGGGAAGTGGGATCCACTAACGGCGGTGGCAGCTTTATCGTTGCCACCATGTTGCCGCAAGAGGCTCAGGCATACATGCAGTTGATGAAGACCCTCGGACAGCGCTGATTTAGCGCGGTTACGAATTGTTGAATAGGGAGGTGGGGATGGCCCAGAGCCCGACGACCGAACCGGCCAAGACGACGGAAGCGTTGCGTCTCGATGAAGCGCGGGAAAAGGGAATCCCGTGGCGCCAGTGGGGGCCGTACCTCAGCGAGCGGCAATGGGGCACGGTGCGCGAAGACTACAGCGAAGACGGCAATGCCTGGAACTATTTCAGCCATGACCAGGCGCGGTCGCGCGCCTATCACTGGGGCGAAGACGGCATCGCCGGGATTAGCGACGACCATCAGCGGCTGTGTTTTGCGCTCGCCTTATGGAACGGCAAGGACCCGATCCTGAAGGAACGGATGTTTGGCCTGACCAACAGCGAGGCCAATCACGGCGAGGACGTCAAGGAATACTACTATTACCTCGACAGCACGCCAACCCATTCGTACATGAAATACCTCTACAAATATCCGCAGAATGCCTATCCCTACAACGATCTGATCGAAACCAGCCGACGGCGCAGCCGCAACGATCCCGAATACGAATTGCTCGACACCGGTATATTCAATGAAGACCGGTACTTTGATGTTTTCGTCGAGTATGCAAAGGCGGCGCCGGATGACATCCTGATCGAGATCAATGTCGCCAATCGCGGACCCGAGGCGGTCAGTCTGCAGGTGTTGCCGACCCTATGGTTCCGCAACACCTGGGCATGGTGGCCGGAATTGCCAAAGCCGTCGTTATCGGCAATGCGGACCGGCGTTACGGCAATCAGCGCGTCACATGGCGAACTCGGCCAATATTTTCTCTATTGCGACGCCAATCCGCCGCTGCTGTTTACCGAAAACGATACCAATAACCAGCGCCTGTTCGGCACCGCCAATGCGACCCCTTATGTCAAGGACAGCATCAACGGCTATGTGGTTGCGGGCAGACAGGAAGCAATCAACCCGAACCAGACCGGGACCAAGGCGGCGGCGCATTATCGACTCGATGTCGATGCCGGGGCAACCTCGACGATCCGCTTGCGACTGAGTGCAGCCACGACTGGCGCTCCTTTCGGCCGCGGCTTTGAACAAATCTTTACGGAGCGACGGCGCGAGGCCGATGCGTTCTACCGTGCGATAACACCGCCTGGCGTCAGTGAGGATGCCGCCAATGTCATGCGGCAGGCCTTGGCCGGGATGCTGTGGAGCAAGCAGTATTTCTTTTATGATACCGACAGATGGCTTGAAGAGCACGGCGTCGATGCACCGCTGCTCTCACCCCGCCCGGTGCGCAATCGTGAGTGGTTCCACCTGGTCGGCGACCATGTGATCTCGATGCCGGACAAATGGGAATATCCTTGGTTCGCCGCCTGGGATCTAGCCTTTCACACGCTGGCCCTGTCGGTCGTCGACATCGATTTCGCCAAGCAGCAGCTCAACCTGCTGCTGAGCCAGCTTTACCTGCATCCGACCGGTCAGATCCCGGCCTATGAATGGAACTTCAGCGACGTCAATCCGCCGGTACAAGCCTGGGCGACAATCTTTATCTATCGCATGGAACAGGCTTTGCGCGGCAAGACCGACATCGATTTCCTGAAAGGGGTCTTCGGCAAGCTGACGGCAAATTTCGGCTGGTGGGTCAACCGCAAGGACCGCTTTGGCCGGAGCCTATTCGAAGGAGGGTTCCTCGGGCTCGACAATATCGGCGTCTTTGACCGCAGCGCCCCGCTGCCAACCGGCGGTTATTTGGAACAGGCTGACGGCACCGCTTGGGTTGCACTGTTCTGCCAGAACATGCTCGAGATCGCCTTTGAGCTCGCGGCCCACGATCCGACCTATGAGGATTTGGCAACAAATTACGCTATCGAGTTTTTGCTGATCGCCCGGGCGATGAACGGGATCGGTCCGGGGGGCATGTGGGACGAGGAAGACGGCTTTTATTACGATGTGCTGCGCCTGCCCGACGGAAACGCAACGCGGCTCAAGGTCCGCTCGATGGTGGGTCTCTTACCGCTGTGTGCGACTACCGCTGTGGAGAAGCGGCAGCGCGAGCAGGCTCCCAAACTCGTCGAGCAAATGCTCGATCGCGTCAGGCGCATGCCAGAGCTGCTCGAATCAATCCATCCAACCGGGCCAGGCCATCTTGGCTTCGCGGAGCGCGGTCTGCTCGGTCTGGTCAACCCCGTCCGGCTGCGGCGAATCCTGACCCGGATGCTAGACGAGAATGAGTTCCTCAGCCCCTACGGAATCCGCGCACTGTCCCGGTATCATGCCAAGCATCCTTATGTGTTTATGGCGGGAGGTCAGGAATATCGGGTGAATTACCTGCCGGCGGAGTCGGACAGCGGCATGTTCGGCGGCAATTCGAACTGGCGCGGCCCGATCTGGATGCCGGTCAATGCGTTAATTATCCGCGCGCTGATGCATTACTTCGCCTATTACGGCGACAACTTCAAAATCGAATGCCCGACCGGCTCCGGCAAGTTGATGAACCTGTTCGAGGTTGCTCAGGAAATCACCAATCGGCTGACCCGCATCTTCCTGCGCGACGAAAACGGCCGGCGTCCGGTTTTTGGCGGCGCCGAAAAGTTCCAGAGCGATCCCTACTGGCGTGATCACCTGCTGTTTTACGAATATTTCCATGGCGACAATGGTGCTGGCATCGGGGCCAGTCATCAGACAGGATGGACCGGGGTCATCGCCGGCCTGATCGACATCTTTGGGAAGATGGACGCTGAGACATTTCTGAAAGGCGGCCGCGAAGCCGCCTTTGGTCGCGAATAAAGGAATGTCGCCCCAGCTAGGGTCGGCTGGAGAATGCCCTGGGCGACGCTTCCGCAGGCAAGGGAAACCGAACGACGACACCGTCTTTCGCAAACATGAGCGAGCAAGGCGGAAATTCCGGCCCATGGCCATGCGAGCGGCGTCGCGAGCAATGCAACGAAAGAGGGGAGACCAATGAGCGGTTCCGACGACAAGCTGCAGCGCAACGTGCTTCCGATACCGGATCGACCGCGAACCGGGCTGATCACCTATGACGCGAGGGATCCGGACACAAAATTCCCGCCAATCGAGCAGTTGCGCCCGCCCAAGGGCGCGCCTAACATGCTGCTGATCCTGATCGACGACGCCGGGTTTGGCTCGTCGAGCGCCTTTGGTGGCCCGTGCCAGACGCCGCATGCCGAAAAACTGGCAGCGGCTGGACTGAAGTACAACCGCTTCCACACCACCGCCCTGTGCTCCCCAACTAGGGCGGCGCTGCTGACTGGGCGCAACCACCACTCCGCGGGCATGGGCGGCATCACCGAGATCGCCACCGGCGCGCCGGGCTACAGCTCGGTGCTGCCTAATACGATCTCGCCGCTTGCCCGGACCTTGAAGCTCAACGGCTACTCGACCGCGCAGTTTGGCAAATGCCATGAAGTGCCGGTATGGCAGACGAGCCCGGTCGGACCATTCGATGCGTGGCCCACCGGCGGCGGCGGGTTCGAGTACTTCTACGGGTTTATCGGCGGCGAGGCGAACCAATGGTATCCCACGCTATACGAGGGGACCACGCCGGTCGAGCCGAAGAAGACGCCGGAAGAGGGCTACCACTTCATGGCGGACATGACCGACAAAGCGATGGCCTGGGTGTCACAGCAGAAGGCGCTGGCGCCCGACAAACCGTTCTTCGTCTACTTCGCGCCGGGTGCCACCCACGCGCCTCACCATGTGCCCAAGGAATGGGCCGACAAATACAAGGGCAAGTTCGACCAAGGATGGGACAAATTGCGCGAAGAGACCATCGCCCGGCAGAAGACGCTGGGCGTAATCCCGGCGGACTGCCAACTCACCGCGCGCCACACGGAAATCCCGGCGTGGGACGACATGCCAGAGGCACTGAAGCCGATCCTGCGCCGTCAAATGGAGGTCTATGCGGGGTTTCTGGAGTACACCGACCACCATGTCGGACGCCTGATCGATGGGCTACAAAAGCTCACGATCCTCGACGACACGCTCGTCTACTACATCATCGGCGACAACGGCGCCTCGGCCGAGGGCACGTTGAACGGCGCATATAACGAGATGGCCAATTTCAATGGCCTGGCGGCCCTGGAGACTCCGGAATTCCTGATGGAGCGGTACGAAAAGCTCGGCGGGCCGGAATCTTACAACCATTACGCCGTGGGTTGGGCACACGCAATGAGCACCCCCTACCAGTGGACCAAGCAGGTCGCTTCCCACTGGGGTGGGACCCGCAATGGCACCATCGTGCACTGGCCCAACGGCATCAAGGCCAAAGGCGAAATCCGTTCGCAATTCCACCATGTCATCGATATAGCACCGACGATCCTAGAGGCGGCGGGGCTCCCCGAGCCGGTCTCGGTCAATGGCATACAGCAGCGGCCCATCGAGGGCGTCAGCATGCTGTACTCGTTCGACGATGCCAAAGCCGCGGAGCGACACGAGACGCAATACTTCGAAATACTCGGCAATCGCGGCATCTACCACAAGGGCTGGACCGCGGTGACAAAGCACGGCACACCCTGGGTGCTCGTGGGTCGAAAGACCGTCGCACTCGACGATGATGTTTGGGAGCTCTACGACACCAGCAAGGATTGGAGTCAGGCCAACGATCTCGCCAAACACATGCCGGAGAAGCTCCACGAGCTGCAGCGGCTGTGGCTGATCGAAGCGACGCGCTATAACGTCTTGCCGATCGACGACCGAACCGTCGAGAAGTTCAACCCGGACACCGCCGGGCGGCCGGTGCTGATCAAGGGGAAGACCCAGCTGCTGTTCGGCGGCATGGGGCGGCTGTCGGAAAACTGCGTCCTGAGCATTAAAAACAAGTCCCACTCGGTCACCGCCGAGATCGAGGTCCCGGAATCGGGGGCCGAGGGCGTGATCATCGCCCAGGGTGCCAACATCGGCGGCTGGAGCCTCTACGCCAAAAACGGCAAGCTCAAATATTGCTACAATGTGGCGGGGGTGAATTACTTCTATGTTGAAGCCGCGCGGGCGCTGCCGGCGGGCGAGCACCAAGTCCGCATGGAGTTTGCCTATGCTGGCGGCGGCCTCGGCAAGGGCGGCCAGGTCACGCTTTATGTCGACGGCGAGACGGTCGGCGAAGGTGCCATCCCAATGACGCAGGCGATGGTCTTCTCCGCCGATGATGGCTGCGACGTCGGCGAGGACAGCGGCGCCCCCGTCTCTCAGGATTACGGCTCACGCGGCAATGCTTTTAACGGGACGGTCAAAGGAGTGCAGCTCGCCATCGGCGATGCGGCCGAGAGCTCGGATCACCTGGTGACGCCGGAGGACGCTATCCGCATCGCTATGGCACGGCAGTAAATCGGCTCACGACGCTGCCGGGCCGAATGGCAGGCTTTCCCGCCAAGCCGCCAAGCCCATTTGCCGGGCTCGGCGCCGGGGCCGGTGACTATGGCAGATGGAGCAGCCCCTCTTACGCTTAACCCTGAGGCTCACGCAGGGTAAGGGTATCACGGTGCTGTCGCTGTTGACCGTTTATAGCCGCAACGACGCGGCAGGAGGCTATTGTGATAACTGAGATCACTGCAAAACCCCCGCTGCACCAACGCGCCATGCACGAACTCAAGGAGCTCGTGTTCATTTCTCTTTATCTCTACATCACCATCGGAGCGGTGATCCTGATGAAGACAGCGGTGCTGCATACCCAGGGCATCGAGTTCACTCCTTGGGGCATCGCCATCGTCAAGGCGGTGGTGCTGGCGAAATTCATGTTGATCGGCGAGGCCATGAAGATCGGCGGCCGTACCACCACCGGCCCACTGATCTGGCCGACGCTGCAAAAAGCGCTCGGCTTGCTGGCACTGCTGATCATCATGACCATCATCGAGGAAGCCGTCGTCGGCCTCTTTCATCACCGATCGATCGCCGCCTCGCTCGGCGACCTCTTTGGTCCTCGTCTCGAGGAAACGCTCGCTGGCTACCTGATCATGCTGCTGGTGCTCCTCCCGTATTGTGCCTTCCGCGTTCTCGGCGAGGCGCTCGGTGAAGGCAGGCTGGTACGAATGTTCTTGTCGAGCGGGAGCCAATGAGGCGCAGCTAAGGGAAGTCCTGGGGCGCGCGCCCTGGATCCTGCTAGACCCGGTTGTCCCATGAGGAGAATTCGACGAGCTACTTACCACGATCAGCAGCTTTTGAATTCGCATGCACCGGCGGAAGCGGGAGGTATTCATGGCTAGGAGCGCGACAACCGAGCCGGTCAAGACGGTCGAAGTGCAGCGTCTGGAAGAGGCACGCGAGCAAACAGTGCCGTGGCGGCAATGGGGGCCATATTTGAGCGAGCGCCAATGGGGCCAAGTGCGCGCGGGGGTTGTCGACACTAGTGGCTTCACCGAGATAGGCGGTTTGCGGGCACGTATTGGGCGACTTTCGGCGAGACCCTGTCGGCCGCTCTCGCAGCGCTAGGGCAAGGAATTTTACGATCGGGTGAATTTTTCAAATCTGCATAGACAACGAAGACAAAGGCTTTTTAGTCTCAACTAGGGCGACGATACGCCAGCAGACCGCGGAAAAACCAGCGCATCGTCATCACCATGCAAGGACCCGGGGCGCCCGCGATCTAATGCCGGGTGGCCCGTCACGAGCTCGACAGAGAGGAGCAACCCATGTACTTCACCGACGACTCGCTGCTTCCGGAAAACCAGGACCCGTTGATTATTACGGCGGCGCCCTACGGGCCGATCTGGATGCCGGCAGATTACCCCGAGGACATTCCGGTGACTTGGGACGAGCAGGTCCAGAAGGCGGTCGATTGTTACAACGCCGGGGCCACCATGCTCCACATCCATGTGCGCGACCCCAAGACCGGCCACATCTCGAAAAATTTCAAGGAATACGGTGATCTGGTCGGGCGTCTGCGCCAGGCCGTGCCGAAGATGGTCCTGCAGGTCGGCGGATCGATTTCGTTCGCCCCGGAAGGCGACGAGAAGGCGAAATGGCAATCCTACGACACGCGTCACATGCTGGCCGAGATCGATCCGAAGCCGGACCAGGTCACGGTCGCCATCGGCTCGTCCCTGTACGACATGACGCCGCTGATCACGATGGACGATGTTCAGGGGACCCATCTCGCGAATCCCGAGCAGATATGGGCATTTTCCCAGATGGTGGCCGATTCCACCTCGGACTTTTACGTCGAGCACCTCAAGCGCCTGCAACAGAACGGCATCCAACCCTACTTCGCCCTCTCCCATGTCCA
Organism: uncultured Alphaproteobacteria bacterium; assembly: GCA_963846635.1. Lineage (GTDB taxonomy): Bacteria > Pseudomonadota > Alphaproteobacteria > ATCC43930 > CGMCC-115725 > AP-15. The sequence goes on from CAWJXM010000059.1 coordinate 351,241, forward strand.
CTCGCTGATGATCGTGGAGCGTCTCGTCCGCCAGGGTATCCACATGGGGCCGGTGAACGGGTTCTTCAGCATGGTCGGCGGCGGCGTGACGGGCACCAACCCCTTCGACTGGCTGGAGTTGTTTCGCCGCACGCCGCATGGCTCGGTGTTCACGTATCAGACGATGATGCGGCATAGCTGGCCCCTCGCCGCCGTGTGTATCGCCCTCGGGCAGCACACCCGCGCCGGCATCGAGGAGAATCTCTGGGACACGACCAAGGGGAAACGCCTGACCTCCGTGCAGATGATCGAAAAGCATGTGCGGATGGCCAACGAACTCGGGCGCAAGATCGCGACCGGCGACGAAGCTCGTCGGATCTTGAAGATCGGGGTCACCTACAACTCCGTCGGGGAGACGCTGATCAATCTCGGCTTGCCGCCGAACCGCCGGACGGGTCAGACCGGCTTTGTCGGGTACACGACCGATGGAAAACTCCCGATACCGCGGCCAGCCGCTGGTGCAGACGGACACATTCTCTAATTCTAATAGAGCCTCTAAGAAAGCGCCGTTCGTCTGTGGCACCCGATGCCGGCGCCCAGAGATCGCGTCCAAGATCTTGCCCTCGGCCCGGGGCAGGATCGGGCGAAGGGTTTACGACCAACTGTTCGAAAAGGACACGAACCTTATGAGCGCGGAAAATCATGATCCGACGCCGACCGTCGATCCGCCGAGTGAAACAGGCCCCTGGGACCCGGCGCTGGCTCAATTGCGCGCGTGGGATCCTGATTGGGCCGACAGCTGCGTCAAGATGACGACCAACCCGTGGAATTCGGGCGTCTTGCCGCGCAAATTCATCGAGTTGGTCGGGATCGCGTTGAACGCCGCCTGCACGAATCTCAACCCCGATGGCACGCGCCGCCACATTCGCGCGGCGCTCGAAGCAGGTGCCTCGCGCGAAGAAATTTTGTTCGTTCTCAAGGCCGCTTCCCTTATGGCCATCCACTCCTGCAGCCTAGGCGCGCCCATTCTCCTTGACGAAGCAAAGGCGGCCGGAGTGAAGCCGCCGCCGCCATCGTCCGCAGCCACGCCAGCTTGCGACGCGATGCGGGCGGTCGGGCAATGGAATACCGCATGGGATCCGTTCTTCGAGCTCGATCCGGCGTGGACTGACGAGTTCTTTGCAGCCGTGATCCCGGTCTATAAGAGCGGCGTGATGCCTGCCAAGGAGGTCGAGCTCCTCAGCATCGCCTGCGACGCGTCTTTCACGCACATGTACGCGCCGGGGACGCGCCGTCACATCAGGGCGGCCTTGAAGCTTGGCGCGACTATGCAAGAGATCATGGAAGTGCTGAAGCTCTGTGTCGTCCAGGGGGTTCAGGCGTGCAATATGGGCGTGCCGATCCTCGGCGAGGAAATAGCCGCGCGTTTGAGCACGGATACCCGTCCGTAGGATGCCGAACCAAGCCTCCTGGCACCCTCATCGGTTGCCCGATGCGGCCGGGCAGCCGACACGCCCAACATCGAGGAGGATTCGAATATGCCGAGTAAGCCTCTTCAGCCGGACGCTACTTCCCGCATCTCCGATGGGGGTATACCGCATGAGCGCAAAAGCGGCTTCAAACAGCGGGTTTTCGATGAAGTAATAAGATTCTTGGGGATCGCCTTTTACCTTTGGGTGATGTTCGGCATTTTCGCGCTCCACAAATCCGTGGTGTCCGCAAAAGATCATATAGATTACCACTTTTACGGCTTCGCTCTCGCCAATGCCCTCATTTTGGGGAAGGTGATGCTTGTCGCTGAAGAGTTGCATTTTGCAGATTGGCTTAAAAACCGGCCGTTAGCGTATCCGATTTTGTGCAAGGCGGTCGCGTTCTCGATTTTATTTTTGATTTTCGACGTATTTGAAGAAGTGATTGTCGGCTTATTCAAAGGAAAGACCATTGTTCAGAGCATCCCGAACATTGGTGGCGGCAGTCCGAGCGGAGTATTCTTTGTCGCCATAATCCTCGCCGTCGCGTTGATCCCGTTCTTTGCCTTCAGGGAAATTGGCCGAGCGATCGGCGAGCGCGAACTGCACGCTCTGCTTTTCACAAGCACGAGACAGATTGATCCGCGCGAGCCGCGCATCAAACTTCCGTGACACTACTCAGTGGTTGAGCGTGGAGAGGGTAAATGGATACATTTCAGCACATGTCACACGCTAAATTCCACTGTACCGCTCGGTTCACAAAAGGGCTCCTCCTTTCGGTTGTGATTGCAACCGCCGGCTGCTCGGGGATGAGCGCTCCGACCGAATAGAGCATTGCGGGTCTATCGCCTTCCGGCCAGGTGACGATCACCGAGGACTTTGTCACCGGCCTGGGTGGCGGCAACGGTACGCTCTATTTCCAGGGCCAGGCATACCCGTTCAAAGTTGTCGGAACCGTCGCCGGCCCCGGCGGCGGGGTGTCGAAAATCACGGCATCGGGCGCGGTATACAAGCTTGCCGGTGTCGCCGATTTTCCCGGGAGATACACGCAAAGCACCGGTAAGGCCGGTTTTAGCAGCTCGGGGAGCAGTGATTTGTGACTGCAGAACGGCGCCGGCGTCGTCATGCACCTGCAAGGCACAGAGAGCGGCGCGATGTTCACCCTCGGAAAGGAGGAGATATTTATTCGGATGGCGCAGCGGTAAAATTGAGGGCGCCATCGGGAAGATCGTGCGATGCTATCCGAACCGAAACCCGGTATGAAATGGGTTCCTGGCGGCACGTTCCGCATGGAGTCGGATCTGCATTATCCGGAAGAAGCGCTGGTCCACGAGGTCAGCATCGGCAACTTCTGGATCGATGAATAAGCGGTTACCAATCGCGATTTCGCCGTGTTTATCGCCGCCACAGGATAGGAGATGATCGTGACAATTGAGACCACCGCGAAAGCCCCGCTGCAGCAACGCGCCATGCACGAACTCAAGGAGCTCGTGTTCATTTCTCTTTATCTCTACATCACCATCGGAGCGGTGATCCTGATGAAGACAGCGGTGCTGCATACCCAGGGCATCGAGTTCACTCCTTGGGGCATCGCCATCGTCAAGGCGGTGGTGCTGGCGAAATTCATGTTGATCGGCGAGGCCATGAAGATCGGCGGCCGTACCACCACCGGCCCACTGATCTGGCCGACGCTGCAAAAAGCGCTCGGCTTGCTGGCACTGCTGATCATCATGACCATCATCGAGGAAGCCGTCGTCGGCCTCTTTCATCACCGATCGATCGCCGCCTCGCTCGGCGACCTCTTTGGTCCTCGTCTCGAGGAAACGCTCGCCGGCTACCTGATCATGCTGCTGGTGCTCCTCCCGTATTGTGCCTTCCGCGTTCTCGGCGAGGCGCTCGGTGAAGGCAGGCTGGTACGAATGTTCTTGTCGAGCGGGAGCCAATGAGGCGCAGCTAAGGGAAGTCCTGGGGCGTGCCCTAGATCCTGCTAGCCAGTCAGTAAAGAGGCACCGGACATGGCAGATGCAACCGCCACCGCGCATGCGGGCAGGTTCGAAGTACGGGTCACCGCGGATAGCCACTTCGCCTGGTTGCGCACCCGCTTGGCACTCGAACGCACGATGATGGCGTGGCTGCGAACCGCAGTCTCACTGATCGGCTTTGGCTTTGCGATCGTCCAGTTTTTCGAGCACCTTCAGCAGATGCCCGGGGTCCGCCCCGCCGAACATCCGCACGCGGCGGAATATCTGGGGCTGGCGCTGATTTCCTGCGGCGTTCTAGCGCTGGTCATCTCGCTCTGGCAGTATTGGTGGACGATCCGCTATATGTGGGGCGGGTCGTTCGCCGTACTCGCCGGAATGACCAAGGAGGGGCTGCAATCGCCGATTGTCGTGATCGCAATCCTGCTGATCTTGATCGGCGTATTTGCCTTTTCGGCGGTGGTGTTTCGGCTTCTGTAGCCGTATTGGCACAGCAACTGCAACGTGCACGAACTTTCAAGATCACCGAACCAACCAGGGGAGATTGCGATGGCTCAAAACGGCAAGCCCAATATCGTCGTGATCTGGGGTGACGATATCGGCACGACCAATCTCAGTTGCTACAGCGACGGGCTGATGGGCTATCGCACGCCCAATATCGACCGCATTGCCAAAGAGGGCATGCGTTTCACCGACTGCTATGCCGAGCAGAGCTGCACGGCTGGACGATCGTCGTTCATCACCGGTCAGCACGGGTTGCGCACCGGATTGACCAAAGTCGGTCTGCCGGCCGCCCCCGTCGGCCTGCACAAGGAAGATCCGACCATCGCCGAGCTGCTCAAGCCGTTGGGATATGCCACCGCGCAGATCGGCAAGAACCACCTCGGCGACCGCAACGAATATTTGCCGACCGTGCACGGGTTCGACGAATTCTACGGCAATCTGTACCACCTGAACGCAGAGGAAGAGCCGGAGCTGGCAGATTACCCGAAGGGGTCGGATTTTCCGCACTTTCACGAGAGATTCGGCCCGCGCGGCGTCCTGGAGTGCAAGGCGACCGACACCGACGACGCGACGGTCGACCCGCGCTTCGGCCGGGTCGGCAAGCAGACGATCCACGACACCGGCCCGCTGACGAAAAAGCGGATGGAAACGATTGACGACGACATCGCCGGCCGTGCTGTCGACTACATCAAGCGGCAGGCTCAAGCCGGCCAACCCTTCTTTCTGTGGGTGAACTTCACGCACATGCATTTCCGCACGCATGTGAAGCCGGAGAGCCGGGGTCAGTCGGGCCGCTGGCAGAGCGAATATCACGATGTGATGATCGATCACGACAAGAACGTCGGCGAAGTGCTGAAGGCGCTCGACGATGCTGGCATCGCCGACAACACCTTTGTCATGTACAGCACCGATAATGGTCCAAATATGTTCTCATGGCCGGACGGGGCAATGACGCCATTCCGGAACGAGAAGAACACCAACTGGGAGGGCGCCTATCGGGTGCCGTGCGTGGTCCGCTGGCCCGGCAAGATCAAACCGGGCAGCGTGTCGAACGAGATCGTCGCGCATCACGACTGGCTGCCGACATTCGTGGCCATGGCCGGCGACGCGGATGTCACCGACAAGCTCTTGAAGGGCTATACGATCGGGGACATGACCTACAAGGTCCACCTCGACGGTTATAATTTGGTGCCGTATTTGACCGGCCAGGCGGAGAAGAGCCCGCGGGTCTCGTTCATCTACTGCAACGACGACCAGCAGGTCGTGGCACTGCGCTACGACAATTGGAAGATCGTGTTCGCGGAACAGCGGGAGCCCGGCACGATGCGCGTCTGGTCCGAGCCGTTCGTCACTCTTCGCGTGCCAAAGCTGTTCAATCTCCGCACGGACCCCTTCGAGCGCGCCGACATCACGTCGGTGACCTACTATGATTGGCTTGTCGATCACGTCTTCCTGATGGTGCCGGCGCAGGCCTATGTCGGGGAATTCCTCGCGACATTCAGGGACTACCCGCAGCGCCAGAAGGCCGCCAGCTTCAACCTCGACGACGTGCTCCGCAAGCTGCAGGACAGCACCCACCACTAACCCTGCCGGGTCGGACTAGAGGGTGGCCGGTCGGTTCTCGGGCGGCCGCCTCCGAGGCTGCCGGGAGGGACGATGGAGGAATGGCTGCGTCTGGTCACGAAAGACACCGTCGTCATCATCGACGCGATGGCGTTGATCATTGTCGCCATCGGAACCGCCGAGGCATTTTTCACCGGGCTATTGGCCGCATTCGCCGCGCCGGCGACACACCGGCGGGTGCGCGAAGTCTGGCTCCGCTACGACCGTGACTTGGCTGAGCTTCTCGACCGGGACGCCGAATTCCAGTCGACCGCACCGGAACCCGGATGATGAAATCACTCAATGCGATCCTGCCGCGCCTAATCCTCTATCTAGCGCTCGCCATGATAGCCGCCGGCATAATCATGCGCGGTGTCGGGTTGGCAGAATTCCAGCGTATCTGGGATAATCTGCTCGCGCGCCCAGGCGGGTCTCTCGCGTTCCGTTTTCTGTTGCAGCCCGCGATGTCGACGATTTTTGCGGTCCGCGACGGCATCAAGGACGCGCGCACCGGAAGCGCGCCCTATTTTTGGACCGTTTTGTCCAACCCTAACGAGCGCCGCGCGCGATTGCGCGAAGGAGTCGCGGTAACGGGCAAGATCATTTTGCTCGGCATCTTAATAGACGGGCTTTACCAGGCCATCGAATTCAAGACCTTTTATCCGGTTGAAGCGCTGAAGGTCGCGATACTCCTGGCGTTCATTCCCTATCTGCTGATCCGGGGACCCGCCGCGCGCATTGCACGCCGATTGCGACGCCATCCGGCTGCGGGCGAAACTCAGTGAGCCCAAGACTAGTCGAGTTAGAACTGGTGGTAACGCCGCTGAGCTGCGTTGAGGGGCGCAAATAGACACACATGGTTCGGCAAGAGACGAGAACACCAGCGCGGACCGGTCCAGCCGACGAGGTACGCGCTTTCTACGAAAGCCACCCCTATCCGGCACCGATCGGCGACCTCGATCGCCATCGCGAGCTCTACCGGAACCCGGATCGGCGCCGGGCGCTATCGCTTTTGCTGTGGCCAACGGAGAAGCCGCGAGCGAAGCGAGAGATCCTGGTCGCCGGCTGTGGAACGTCCCAGGCGGCGATCCATGCGCTGCGCGAGCCCGATGCACGGGTGACGGCAATCGACATCAGCGAAGCCAGCCTGCGCCACACGCGCGATCTTCAGCGAAAATATGGCTTGCGAAACCTCGATCTCCATCGGCTCGCGATCGAAGAGGTCGGGCAACTCGGGCAAAGCTTCGATCAGATCGTCTGCACCGGGGTGCTTCACCACCTGCCCGACCCTGATATCGGTCTTCGGGCATTACGTGGTGTCCTTACGCCCGACGGCGCGATGCACGTGATGGTCTATGCGACATATGGGCGTGCCGGCATCTACATGATGCAGGAGTATTGCCGCCTGCTCGGGGTTTCTGCCACGGAGGCGGAGTTGCGCGACCTCGGCATAACGATCGGTGCGCTGTCTGCCGACCATCCAATAGCCGGTGTCGCCAGGCAGGCCAAGGATTTCACATATCCCGACGCACTCGCCGACGCACTCCTTCATCCTCAGGACCGCGCCTACACCGTGCCGCAGCTCTATGCCTGGCTCGAGCGGTGCGGGCTATCGTTCGGGCGCTGGTTCGAGCAAGCTCCCTATCTCCCGCGATGCGGGGCGATCGCAAAGATGCCACACGCCCCTCGCCTCGTCTTATTGTCGCCACCATTGCAGCACGCGGCGGTCGAGCTGTTGCGCGGCACCATGACCAGGCACAACTTCATCGCCTATCGCGACGATCGCGTCGGCGAGAGCCAACCGATCGCGTTCGACGGTGATGTCTGGCGGGCCTATGTTCCTTTGCGTCTGCCATGGACCCTGTGCATCCGCGACCGGGCACCTCCCGGTTCGGTGGCCGTTCTGATCAATCGGGCGCATACTTACCCCGATCTCGCGCTCCCGATAGATGCGGTGCAGGAGCAACTCTTCGCAGCGATCGACGGTAGCCGCTCGATCGAAGAGATCCTCCGGAATGCGGCGGAGGCGGGCACCGAGGAGCAGACCCGCAGGTTTATTGTGCAGCTCTGGGAGTACGATCAGATCGTGTTCGACGCCACAAGCTCGCGCTGATCGAGACCTATCAGAACCAGGAGCCCCCGCATCGAGAGGATCTGCCAATGTCATTAAAGGACAAAGTCGCGGTCGTTACCGGCGGCAATAGCGGGATTGGCCAGTCGATCGTCCTCGAGCTGGCGCAGCAGGGTGCCAATCTCGTGATCGACTATGTGTGCCACCCGGAGGCGACCGAAGCTCTCGAGCGAGAGGTCGCCAAACTGGGCGACCAATCAATCGGCGTCAGAGCCGATGTCAGCAAAATTGCGGATTTGCAGATGCTCGTCGAGCAGGCGGTAAACAAATTCGGCCGGATCGACATCATGGTCAACAACGCCGGGGTCGAAACCCGCAGCTCAGTGCTTGATACCACCGAGGAACAGTATGACCGAGTCATGGCGATCAACCTCAAGAGCGCCTTTTTCGGCACGCAAATCGCCGCTCGGCAGATGATCAAGCAGGGCGGCGGGGGCCGGATCATCAACATCACTTCGGTCCACGAGGACTGGCCAATGCCCGGCAACACCCCGTATTGCCTCTCGAAAGGCGGCATGCGCATGTTGACACGCACCGCCGGCGTCGAACTCGCCAAACACAACATCCTTGTCGTCGGAGTGGGTCCGGGCGCGGTGGCAACGCCGATCAACATCGGCACGATCAGCGATCCAACCAAACTCGCCCAATTGAATGCCGCAATCCCGCTGCAACGTATGGCGCGGCCGGAGGAGATTGCCAGCGTCGTCGGCTTTGTCGCCGGCGCGGGTGCCAGTTACCTGACCGCGACCACGATCTTCGCCGATGGCGGCATTATGCACAGCAGCGTCGGTTTGTAACAGTTCTCTTGGTCCCCTGGGCTCGTTCAGCGCTTACAGAAACCCGCCCAGCTTTACCTGGCATTCAGCTGCTTCTGGGACAGTCTCGATAGGCGAGTTAGTTCGGGTCGGCTCACCGGGCAATAAAGTCGTGTTTAGAGCTAGAGCGATTTTTGGGTCAGTTTGACGTAGACTATCCGCAATGGCGAAACCAACCCTTGGCATCCTGGGGGGTGATGGTACCGAGGGCCGGACCGATCTGCTCTTCGATAGCGTCGATCGAGCGCGGCTCGGCCATACGCAGCGGCGTCTTGAGCTTGGACCAGCAAAGCTCAATCGGCGACAAGTCTGGGGCGTAGCGCGGCACGGGCAGCAGCGCGAAACCGGCGCTCTCCACGAGGGCGCGCGCCTAAGGGAGGCGATGGGCGGCACGATGGTCCATGACGATGGTGGCGCCCGGCTTGTGCTGGCGCCGGCCGGGGATCAGAACCGGTTGCAGAACCGCCTGAAACACCGGCCAGTCGGTGGCGGCGGCCACGGTCATGACGGCGACCACACCGCCGCGTGTGCGCGCGCCGAGCACCGTGCGGCGGCGCCCGTGACCGGGAGCGCTGCCGTCGGCCCGGTGGCCGCGCGGCGCCCGGGCAGAGAGCCGCGTCAGCTTGGTGCTGACGTCGCGCCCCGGTCTCGTCGCGCCCCGGTCTCGTCGCGAAAGACGAGGTCCTCGGGGGCGATGCTCTTGACCCGTTCGGCAAAGCTTGCCCCTGGCAGGGAACAGAGGGCGACGCGCTCGGCGGCGCCATCAGCGCGCGTCTGCGCGCGCCCCCGAAGGGTCTTTTTTTTGCGCGGCAAGCTCAGCCGCTTGAGGGTGACACAGAGCACCGGCCGGCTCACGCTGACCCTGGTCTGCGCCGCCAGCCGCGCGCCATATTCGGCCAGGGTCGCATCGTTGTCGGCCGCCACCAATTGCCGTCGCGCCGCGCACTCCGGCGCGCCCAGACGCGGCGCCGGACCGCGGCCCAGCGGTTTGGCGCCCGCCGCCCCGCCGTCGCGGCGGCCCGCACCCAATTCTTCACCGTCTTGACCGCCACCCGAAACCGCGCCGCCTCCTGAGGCTCTCGAAGGGGCCACCGCATTGCCTTCACCGTGCTCATGGGCCAACAGCACCCGCTCGCGCAAATCCGCCGAATAAGGCAGAGGCATGGAGCCCTCCGCAGCATCCCGGTTCTGCCTCTGAGGACGACGGTGCTTCACCTTTATTCCATCACACCGACCCAAAAATCGCTTTAACAGATAACGCCGTCGCCATTACCACCAGCTACGCGGCGAAGGTCTTCGGTAATCAAGACCGCCACCCTCGTCAAGGGAACGCGGCGGTTTTGCCCGGGTGATATCGAGGAACAATCATTGGACAGCACCTTGCATGTTGTTCATTTTTTTATTCTATACGGTCCCTGATAGAAATTTTGCAAGTGCCTGAGGCATTTCACCGTTATTTGTTTGTTAGGACGACACGCCGGGAGAGGAGGGTAGGGTCTGGTGGGGAGCCCAACCGAGCGGACATCATCGCGTTCGAAGATGGCGCAGTCGTGGAGCACGAGGTCAATGGGCTGTGGAGCCAAGTCATACAACGCGCAAAGCTGCCCTCCTTCGAACTGCCAGAAAGTGCCAGCGCTGACCGCCATTTGAATACGCTGCTGTAACGATTTGGTCGGACTACTCGCCACTGATCCCTCTTCCTCATCTATATAGATTTGTATTTAGGTGGTAAGAGGTAGAAGGTAGTGTGGGTTTCGGGGATTAGATGCAATCCCCGCTTTGCAAGCGAGTTATCCAGCTTTCGGAGAGTGAACAGTCGCGTAGTCGCAACTGTACACTACGCGGTGAATTTGCGCTCCAAAGCGACGCGATCTGGGCCGGTGGAAAGTCGTGAAGACCGGGGATTATTTTGGCGCGCTTGCGACTATGCACAACCATGGGACTCCATGGGAAACGGAGCGACCGTCGTGGACGGATGTTTTATTACCGACGCGAAACGGGGATAAAACGGCCGTTTCGAGCGCGCGGAAGGTAAAATTGTGGATGATCATCGAGCTATGCACATCGGCCTGGGGATGATAAAGAGTTCGCCGTGGCAGTGCGCCGGTGACGCGGTTTCATCTGCATCTCATCTCGGATTCGACCGGTGAGACCGTACATTCCGTGGCGCGGACATGCCTCGTCCAATTCGACGAGGTCAATGCGGTTGAGCATGGCCCGGCTTTTACCCGCAGCCTTGGTTGGTCATAGCAACGCTTCAATCGATTCGACTGATATCAGGTGCGCCGAGCCGCACTTTTTTAAATCGATTCCGCAGAGAACTTGCCTAAACGAACCTTTGGCAGGGTGCTAAACGGTCTTCATTATTCGCTTAGAGCATTCTTAGGTGGTTGCCTCACAAATTTGAGGATATGAAAGACGCGGTTACAAATAACTCTCACCGATTACAGTGCATTCGATTTTGCAGATACTCTTTCAAAGATCGTTGATTTCTAGAAAACTAGATATTTTATGTAATGGATAATCCTATTGCGTGACTTCACCTACGGATTTATCCCGCCTGTATACACGCGAGGATGACAGCCGCCTTGATCCGGCTTACGCTACCTGGCTAACGCCGGCTGCTGACATCTCCAGCGCAACAGGCGGCGCTAAAACTTTGCCGGTAGCGTCGGCGTCGGCGTATGATCGCTGAGGAACTCATCGGAGGGAGGAGATTATGGCGGCAACCCATGTTTACGCCGGTGCGGCGCGGTCGATGGAAGGGACGACAGGCGGGGTCTATCGCCAGACGATCGGCGACGGCGGCTGGCAGCGCCTGGCCAATGGCCTGCCCGAAGATGCTCAAGTCCACGCGATTACGGTTCATCCCGAGCACACCGACACCGTCTATATCGGCACCACCAAAGGCGCCTTTCGCAGCACCAATCGCGGCGACAGCTGGCAGCAGTTGAGCCTGCCCGGTGATGCAGACATCTGGTCGATCTGCATTCACCCACAAAACCCGCGCATTCTTTATACCGGCGCCACCCCGCCGGGAGTCTACCGCAGCGACGACGGCGGCGATAGCTGGCGCAAAACCGCCGATCCCGGACTCCCCGATCGCGTGATCATGGGTTTTGCCTGCAGGGTCATGCGGCTCGACATCGATCCGAACTCGCCCAACGATGTTTACGCGACGCTCGAAGCCAACGGGGCTATGCGCAGCCGCAATGGCGGCGAGAGCTGGGAGGATTGCACCGCGGATCTGATCCGCTTTTGCGAAGAGCCCAGATATCGCAGCCGGATCGGCAGCCAGACCGAGATCGAGGGCATGCTCGACGGGCATGCGCTTACCTGCAGCGCCGCGGCTCCCGGCACCGTGTTCCTCGCCAACCGCATGGGGCTGTTCCGCAGCAACAACCGCGGCGAGACCTGGCAGGACATGGAGATCAACCGTTTCTCGCCGCTGACCTATGGCCGTGACATCCGCGTGTCGCCGCACGATCCCAAAGTGCTCTATGCCTGCCTCAGCCCGGCGGCGCGCAGCACCGACGGATCGATCTATCGCAGCGACGATGTCGGCCAAACCTGGAAGCGCTTCGACCATGGCGTCAAGGCCGAGGCGACGATGATGGGGGTGACGGTCCATCCCAAGGACCCGAACCAGGTTTATGGCGTCTCGCGCTTTGGCCAGGTGTTTGGCACGCAAGACGGCGGCAAGAGCTGGCGCGAGACCCGGCTGCCGGAAGGGGTGCGCGACGTCTACGCGGTTGCTTGCGGGTAAGAGATACCAGCAGCCCCTCACCCACCCTGCCCTCGACGGGCTGGGTCCCCCCTCTCCCCGCTCGCGGGGAGAGGGTCGGGGTGAGGGGCAACGGAGGGCCTAATGGAGGGTGCCGATGGCCGATGACACCAGCGGCAATTTGATGAAACAGAAGCTCGCGGCCGGCGAGCTGGTTTTGTGCATGAACCTGCGCCTGGCGCGCAGTGTCGACATCGCGATGGTCGCCAAAGCCGGCGGCTATGACGCGCTCTATGTCGATATGCAGCACGCCCCTTACTCGATTGAGACCACGGCGACAATCTGTGCCGCCTCACTCGGCATCGGCATCACACCGCTGGTGCGGGTGCCAAGCCATGACGGGCAATGGATGAGCCGGGTGCTCGACGGCGGGGCGCAGGGCGTCATCGTTCCCGACGTCGAAAGCCGCGCGCAGGCAGAGGCGGTTGTTCGGCATTGCCGTTTCCCGCCGGTGGGACAGCGTTCGGTCATGGGCTTGGGGCCGGCCCTCGGCTATCGTACTGCGCCTTTGAGCGAGCTCAATAATCGCCTAAACGCTGACACGGCGGTGATCGTAATGCTCGAGACCGCGGAAGGCATCGATAATGCCGAGGCGATCGCGGGGGTGCCGGGGATCGACGTATTGCTGATCGGCTCAGGTGATTTGACGACTAACTATGGTATTCCGGGTCAGGTCGATCATCCGCGCCTGCGCGAGGCCTATGAGCGAGTGGCGCGGGCCTGCCGCACACATGGCAAGGTGCTGGGGGTCGGCGGTATCCGGCATAATGTCGGATTGCAGGGTGAGTTGATCCGCCTCGGCGCCCGTTTTGTGATCGCCGGTACCGACGTCAACTACGTCCTCGCCGGTGCCCGCCAGGACACGACAGCGCTGCGCGCGATCCCGCTCGGTTGAGATGAGCGACCCCAGCGCGGTCGGCGACCTGTTTGCCGGTGCTGCGTCCGGGGACGGCGCTGAACCGCTTTCCGAGGGTGCGGTCTTGCTGCGCGGCTTTGCCCGCGCCGAGGTCGCTGATCTGGTCGCAGCGGTAGAAGCGGTCGCCGCCGTCTCGCCGTTCCGCCACATGGTCACACCGGGCGGATTTCGCATGTCGGTGGCGATGACGAGTTGCGGCGCAGTTGGCTGGATCACCGACCGCAGCGGCTATCGTTATTCGCCGCTGGATCCGGCGACCGGCGCGCCCTGGCCGGCGATGCCGGTGCTCTTTCGCTCCTTGGCGGCGCGTGCGGCGGGGACGGCTGGCTTTGCTGGGTTCGCGCCCGATTCCTGCCTGATCAATCGCTACGAACCGGAAACCAAGCTGTCGCTTCATCGCGACGAGGACGAGCGCGATTTGGGCGCCCCCGTAGTCTCGGTTTCCTTAGGGCTGCCCGCAACTTTTTTGTGGGGCGGGCTCAGCCGTAAGGACCCACCCGCACGCATTCGGCTCGACAGCGGCGATGTCGTCGTGTGGGGCGGACCCACCCGCCTCGTCTATCACGGGATCGCACCGCTCGCCGAAGGCGAGCATCCGCTGACGCGCCGCAGCCGGATAAATTTAACCTTCCGCAAGGCGTTGTGACAAGTTGGGCGATCCCCTTGCCCTCTGCCGCCGCCTTTACCTTCACCCCGTGACGCTGCCTTATGATGCCGGGCAAGCGCTAGAGAGCACCCTGGGAACGCGCTTGGCTGCGGCGAGCAGAGCCTCGGACCCATCGGCGGGGAGCCGACGCTGAGCTGGGCTCAGCCTCGCGGTATTCGAAGATCGGAATCTCGGCAGATATTCCCTTGACCTTTTCAAAGCCGATGCGGTGCAGCCGGTTCGTCGCGTCCGACAGAACCTGAGCGACATCGCCCGAAATCGCACACGCGACACCGTGCGCCTTTGCCGCCTCCTCCATGCGCGAGGCAATGTTGATCGTGCTCCCGTAGATCCCGATCGAGCGCTTGGTGTCGCCCTGTTCGCTGACGACCACGTCGCCGCCGTGCACCCCGATGCGAAAACTCGGCGTCACGCCGAATTGCTCGATATACGCATCATGCTCGCGGCGAACCGAGGCGAAAACCGCGTCGATCGCCCGCAAAATCCGATCGCCGCGCACTGCCTCGTCCCAGTCCCAGATCGCGATCAGCCCGTCACCCTTGTAAAGATAGATCTCGCCGCCGTAATCGGTCAGCGGCTTTGAAATATCGAACAGGAATTTTCCGACAAACGATTTGATCGTTAACGCGCCCAGTCGCTCGGCAAGTGCCGTGGAATTGTTGATGTCGAGGAACACCAATACCTTTTGCTCGACGACCGGACGATGATAGGTGCCGATCATCAAATGAAACAGGGTCTCGATACCGATGAAATGCACCGCCCGCATGACGACGATCCCAATCACCGAAAACGCGATTATAACAGGCAAAATAAAGGGCAGCCGGCGATAGGGGACGGGCAACCGATAAACAGGATACAGTACGAGATGCGTGATGTTGACTGCGATCACGAAGAGAGTCGCGACCACAAGCGTATAAAAGCCGATCGACAGCAGAGGGTGAATATTGCGGATCCAGCGCCCGCGTAGGCTCTGGACGTAAAACTGTTCGAACAGGCCGACGCCGGTCCCGACGAGTATCGCGTTCAGCACGCCAAAGACGGGAGGCCGGCCTCGGGCCAACGTCGCCAATCCGGCGAGCGAGGCAAAAATCGCCACCGCCAGCAGGATGGATGACCACTTCCTGCGGGTCGAGATCGACATTCGGCGAAAAGCTAGGGCCATCAACTAGCCGTAAAGATCAAGAGGCGAATTGGATGCAGTGGAAACGCTCAGAGACCAAACCGCCGCTTGATCTGGGGCATCAATCGGCTCACGCAAGGACCCGACCGATTCCGGCCGTTTGTTGATAAACACCTCAGACCGCGCGCTTGCTGTCGATTGATACCTAAGGGGAGAGCGATGCCCGGACAATTGCCTGGTCAGGCGGAGGTGTTTCTCGATCACGTAGCATATTTTGTCCCGGCGATGGCGCCGGCCGCGAGAGCGCTGGAGCGCTGCGGGTTCCGGCTGACGCCGTTTACCGTCCAGACGAATTGGGCAGACGGCCACCCGGTGCCGGCCGGGACCGGAAACCGCTGCGCGATGTTGCGCCGCGGCTATGTCGAGATCCTGGCTGCGACCGAGGATACGCCGCTCGCCCGCCAATTGCGGGATCGCCTGGAGCGGCATGTCGGCCTGCATCTCGCCGCCTTCAGCAGCGCGGACGCCGCCGGCGACCATCGACGGCTGGCTGCGGCCGGGTTCCCGGTATTGCCGCTTGTCGACATGCGCCGCCCGGTTGCGACCGAGACCGGCGAGCAGCATGCCCGCTTTACGATCGCCCGCATCGCCGGTAGCGCGATGCCCGAGGGGCGTATCCAATTTTTGACCCACCATAGTGAGAACCTGGTCTGGCGCGAACCTTATCTCGAGCACCCGAATGGCGCGCAGGCGCTGCTCGGTCTGTGGATTGCTGCCCAAAATCCCGCCGAACCAGCCGACCGTTTTGCCCGGTTTACCGGCC
Source organism: uncultured Alphaproteobacteria bacterium (assembly GCA_963846635.1). Taxonomy (GTDB): domain Bacteria; phylum Pseudomonadota; class Alphaproteobacteria; order ATCC43930; family CGMCC-115725; genus AP-15. Next base: position 367,030 of record CAWJXM010000059.1, read on the forward strand.
GTCCGGCACGGCGTGAGCGGGATGTCGCGACAATCCCGCTCGACCGCGGATATCTGCGGTTTGCTTCGCCAGAGTACCTGCATCAGCATTTCGGCATTGCTCCGGGCCCGCCATTACCCTATCTCGCGGCGGATGAGATAGCCGTCGCCGACTTCAATCGCCTCCGCCGCGTTCTCGGCGCCGCTGGGGTTGCGACCAGATCAATCCCCGGCGGGGTCGCGGTGACCCTTCCCGCTGCAATTGGCGGGACGATCCTGTTCCGCCCTGGGTCCGGCTGAGCCAATTCGTGGGATTGGCTCACCCCCGCGCGGGAGTGCTGGCGGTTGCAGGTTTTACTCGACGCAGATGGGTTCGGCCGGCGCAGATGGGTTCGGCAACATCGGGTGGAGCAATCGGTCATGAGATTGAGCATCGTCACCTTTATGCACCCGGGCCCGGAAGCGCGCGGAAGATCGCTCGAGCGCATCGCCAGTTACGCGCGGCGCGTCGAGGCCGCCGGGTTTCCCGGGATATGGGTTACCGACTTGCTCGGCCGCGGACGAGCCACCCTCGACCCGCTCACCGCGCTCGCGGCGTTTGCCACCGTCGCCCCGCGCATCGAGCTCGGGACCGCGGTGTTGCAGGTGTCGCTGCGCCATCCGGTCGACCTCGCGCATCGGGTGCAGTCAGTCCAGGCCTTGTCGGGCAACCGACTGCGGCTCGGCGTCGGCAGCGGCTCGACCCAGGCAGATTTCGACCTGTTCGGCGCCGATTACGGCCAGCGCTTTCGCACCTTGATGAGTTCGCTTGACATCATGCGGCGGACTTGGCGCGGCGAGCCGGTCAATGGCGGGGTCTTGATCCCATGGCCGGGCAGCGAAGGCGGACCCCCGGTGTTGCTTGGCGCGTGGCGCAATCCGCGCTGGATCACCTACGCTGCAAAGCAATGCCAGGGCTGGATCGCATCCGGACTTTATAGCAGTTGGGAAGATCTCGAACGCGGCATGCGCATCTATCGCGAGGCAGGCGGCACCAATGCCGTGCTCGCCAATGTCGTCGTCGATTTGCGGCATCGCCCGGAACCCGGAAGCCTTGCCGAGCGCGCCAAAATCTCGCTGGTTGGCACCCCCGAGGGTGCCCGTCAGCGGTTGAAGCGGATTGAGCAGATCGGTTTTGACGAGATTCTGGCGATGTCTCCGGGCGGTGCGCTGGACGAGATCGAGCGGGTGCGGGATTACCTTTAGCGGCTCACAGAACGAGTTGCGTCTGGGTCGTCAGCGCGATCAGCCGCCCGTCCTCGTTGGTGACGCGGGTTTGCCAGACCATTGTGCGCCTGCCGCGATGAACCGGTGTCGCCTCGCCGGTGACCTGCGCGCCGATGGGCGCCGAAGCCACAAAGTTTGTCTTGCTTTCGATCGTCGTCGTGCCCGCACCGTCCGGTAAATTCGCGATTGTGGCGGCAGCGCCGAGCGTGTCGGCAAAGGCCATGATTGCGCCGCCATGCAGCACGGCCGGATCGGTGCAAAGATCGCTGCGCACCCTCATGCGGGCGACGATTCGATCTGGCGAGGCGCTGACGAATTCGATGCCGAGCAGCTCGGCAAAAGGCAATGGCCGCGTGGTGAGTTGCGCGAGCGTGTCCATCCTGTGCTCCTCAGCCGTGATGATCTGCCGCGATAACCGATGCTGACAACCATGGTAATGCCATCATTGCTCGGCTAGGCTCAACGATCGATGATCGGGTTGGTCTGTCGGCAGGATGAGCTGCCACCGGTGGTATATCCCCCGCTGAGGGCTGTATGGAGGGCGGTACGGGTGCGTAAACTGGCTATGGCTTTGTTGGTAACGGCGTCGATTGCACCGACTGCCGCCTTCGCCCAGCAACAACCAACACCACAGGGCGGCAAGGACGCCGTCTATGACGAACTTAACCTGTTCGATGAAGCATTCGAGCGAATTCGACAGGACTCGGTCGATCCGGTCAGCGACAGCAAGCTTGTCGGCGCGGCCATCACCGGGATGCTGACGGGCCTCGACCCGCACGCCGCTTATATTGATCCGGCTGCGCTGAAGGCAATGAATGGGACGGCGGCGAGCGGCGAGGCGGGGATCGGCGCCGCCCTGACCTTGGTCAAGGGTGAGGTCAAGGTGATCTCGCCGCGCGACGGCTCGCCAGCCGCGGAGGCCGGGGTCAAGCCTGGCGATCTGATCCTGGCGATCGACAAGGAACCGACCTTCGAGCTGACCTTGGCGGAAGTCGAGCAGAAATTGCGCGGTCCCGCCGGCAGCAGCGTCAAACTTACCCTCGAACGCACGGGCGAGAAGGCGCCGCTCAAGCTTACGCTCAAGCGCGCGGCCGATCATTTGCAAACCGTGTCGACCCACGTCATCGATGGGGATATAGGCTATTTGCGGCTGGCCGGGTTCGACCCCGGCACTCCGGCCGCACTTGCAGCGGCGGCTCAGGATCTGCGCCAGCAGACGGGCGGCAAGCTGGCCGGCGTCGTCGTTGACCTGCGCAACAATCCAGGCGGCGATTTCCAGGACGCGGTCGCCGCCGCGAACGACTTTCTCGATAAAGGCGAGGTTGCGGTTGTCAAGGGCCGCAACGATGGCAATGTCAAGCACATTGCCGCCACCCCAAACGATCTCGTCAAGAGCTTGCCGATCGTCGTTCTTGTCAATGGCGGGACGGCCGACGAAGCCGAATTGATGGCAGCGGCGTTGCAAGACAACCACCGCGCCCTGTTGGTCGGCACCAAAACCTTTGGCGAGAGTGCCATCGAAACCCTGATCCCGCTCGCCAGCGGTGGCGCCATCCGCCTCACGACCGCCCATTTCGCGAGCCCCGAGGGCAGAGAGATCGATGGCAAGGGCCTCGACCCCGATCTCATCGTATCGCCGCTCAAGCTCGAAAAGCTGGCCAGGGAGGAGGGGTTGCATGAGGCGGATCTGCCCGGCGCGTTGAAGAACCCGGATCAGCCCGCAGCCCCAACCCCCAATCCGGCAGCGCCATCCCCTCAAGGGGGCAAGACCGGACCCGGCCCGGTCTCGGGCATGAGCCCGACCAACAGGTCTTTGGACGCCGCCACAAAGCGGGCCCCGTCAGTCGCCAATAAGACAGCGCCATCGGTAGCGAACGAGGATATCGGCGGGGTGAATGACGAGCAACTGACCCAGGCGGTCGACATATTGCGCGGGCTTGCCGTGTTCAACCGCCACGCATCTGGTTGAGCTAAGCGATATCGGCTGAGTGCGTCGGGCCGACGGCAAGCCGCGCGTGGTCTTTGGCGCAAATTTCCCGTCGAACCGGGTATCAACCGGGTAAATTGCAGTTGTAGCACTTGGCTTGCATGCAATTATTGTCTATATCTCAAGATGTTGCGGTTCCGGGTGTCGCATTTCAGGACACGCGAACTGGGAAATTGTTTGCCGCGAAGTGGGAAACGCAAGGCTCGAAGCGGGAATCAACGGAAACTCTAGTTGTTGTTGTATTGATAATTCATGCTATATGAGCTATAAGTGCGGCGAATTTGAGGTCGCGTTTCGAAGCGGGACCAGGAATGGAGCGGGCGATTGGCGAGTGACGGGCCGAGAGACTACGAAGTGGGTTATGGCAAGCCGCCGATCGCGACCCGCTTCAAAAAGATCCTATGCGGGTGGACGGTCGCCTGAGTTGGTAGGCTGAGCTTCCACACACCAGCATGGAGGCCCCCGATGCAGACCGAGACCCCCGCAACCATTGTCGAGACTACCGTCCGAGATCACTCTAACACGCTGTTCGCCTCGCTCGAATTGAGCAAAGCGAAGTGGCTGGTGACCGCCAACAGTCCGGGTGAGGAGAAGTTTTCCCAGCATATCGTTGCCGGCGGTGACGGCGGTTCGCTGCTCATCCTTCTTGCGCGCTTGAAAGCGAAAGCCGAGCAGCGCCGCGGCGTCGCGGTGAAGGTTGTGGTCATTCAGGAGGCCGGACTGGACGGCTTTTGGATTGATCGCCTGCTTGTCCAAAACGGGATCGAGAGCCATGTCGTCGACGCGGCCTCGATTGCGGTTGCCCGGCGCCATCGGCGCGCCAAGACGGATGCGATCGACGGCGTGAGCCTGTTACGGACGCTGATGGCCTGGGCGCGCGGGGAGCGGCGGGTCTGCTCCATGGTTCGGCCGCCAAGTCCGGAAGAGGAAGATCAGCGGCGCCTGTCACGGGAGCGCGGCACCTTGCTCAAGGAGCGTATCCAGCACACCAATCGGATCAAAGGACTGCTCAGCGGGCAGGGCATCCGGGAATACGATCCATTGAAGCCCGATCGTCTCGATCGTCTCGATGCGCTGCGGACCGGCGATGGGCGCCCGCTGCCGGAACGGCTCAAAGCCGAAATCCGCCGGGAGCTGGCCCGGATCGACGTGGTGGCGACCCAGCTCGCCACCGTCGAGCGGGCACGTGACGAATTGGTGCGCACGCAGACGACGGAACGGACAAACCCGAGCACGCTGCTGATCAAGCTCAAGGGCGTGGGGATCGAATTCGCCTCGCTTGTCTGGCTCGAGGGGTTGTTCCGCAGCTTCACCAACCGGCGCCAAGTAGCCGCTTACGCCGGACTGGCGCCGAGCCCTTGGCAGAGCGGCGGGACCGACCGGGACCAGGGCATCTCCAAGGCCGGCAATCACCGCTTGCGGCGCGTCATGATCGAAATCGCCTGGTTTTGGCTGCGTCATCAGCCGAACTCGGCCTTGAGCCGCTGGTTCCACAATCGGGTCGGCACCGCGAAGGGACGGGTCCGGCGCATCGCTATCGTGGCCTTGGCCCAAGCTGCTCGTCGCCCTGTGGCGCTATGTTACGCAAGGCATCGTTCCGGAGGGCGCCACCCTCAAGGCGGCGTGATCCGATAACCCAAATTGCCATCCCGCGAAGCTGAACGCGACGGCTTCGCCGGATCCGGGCGGGCGGTGACCAAGAATTGCCCCGGCCGCGAAATGCCGCGAAAAAGGATGGTCCCGCCACCCCGAGCCCGATGCCCTCGAGCAGAGGGATTATGGTCCGAGCCCGACCGCTCGACCGGATGTGAGGTGATGCGGTCACCCGGACGGCATGGCAAAGACGGGCTCACGCTTCGATCAAGCGGCAAGAGAAAGCACTATGCTAAATAGCCGGCCTTGACCTCGAACACCCAGTGAGGCAACAGAGCCAACCCGCGCGGTTCGAGCAGTCTCGCCGGGATATTGCAGCGCGCCCTCGACGCGCCCGCGGTCGGTGCCGACGGTAACAGCGGCTGACCAAGCGCGAATTGATGGTCCGCAGCCTTGTCGAGCGCTCGACCGGGGCCGATCTCGCCGCGACCAAATTGTTGTTCGAATTGTTGCGGAAAGCCGATCCGCGAGCCGTCGCCCCCGACCCTGAAGAAACCGATCCGATGAGCGAGGACGCGCTGAGGCTGCTAAAAGGAGCGCCTCGCGCGTCTCGCCAGCGCCCAGATGGCTGACGCGGCCGCCGGCGCGCCGGCCGATGCTGACGCTGTTTTCGCTGGATCCCGCCGATCAGGGCGGCGCGACCGATCCAGCGGACGTGCAATAATGCCCCCTGCTGATTGTTG